>DGSO01000014.1:0-1657 GCA_002393945.1 Bacteroidales bacterium UBA4360 | reverse complement strand
ATCACCATCGCACCATCTACAAAACTGCTCTGGCAGGAAATACTTGCAGATTGCGTCAGGATCATGTAGTCGGCACAAAACTTATCCAAGTCATCGCTATAGGGAATATCGCAAGAGTTGATACCACCAGCCCTGTTGTTTACTATTACGTTGATTGCAAGGCGGTCATACTTATATAGTTTTCCTTGTTCCGGCAGCAAATAGAATTCTTCCATCTGAGTGGAAGCCTTGCTGATGCACCAACAAAAAAGCATATTGAACTTTAATCCTCGCCGCCGACTTACCTTAAAGAGCCTCGTTACGTCGAAGGTCTTCGTGAGCGTCACCATCGGCATGGGCGATTTCATCCACAGCTCGAATGCCTGCGCCCGACTGGTATCCTCGGGATCGATTTCCTGTTTCATCTGACTTCAATTATTTCATCAAGTGTTTTCACCTCACAACCTTTGCTTTCGTAATAGGCCAGCATTTCGGGCAGTTTCTTCAGGTCGTAGCTGGTAATACAGTCGGAGAGGACATACACCGTGAAGCCAGCCTTGGACATATTGAAACACGTCGATTTCACGCAGCCTGTAGCATCCGCGCCAACTACGTAGAACTCATTGATGCCATTCGCTGCAATGAAAGCGGTAAACGCCTCACTTGTAAGGGCATTGCTCTTCGTCTTCACGAAGATGTTGTCCGACACGACCTTCATCTCTGGCACCAGTTCCTCGCCCTTAGTTCCGGGCTTGAAAGTCCGCGTGCCAGCCGTGACATTATTGTGCTTGATATAGACAACCGGCATCTCCTCGGCTACAGCCCATTCGATGGCAGCATTGATGTTGTCGATAATGTCTCGATAGTGTTTGGTGATGTCGTTCTGAATGTCGATAACGACAAGTGCCTTGCTGCTCATTGTTTACTCAATCACAAAACTACGGGGATAGAAATCGCTGTAGAAACGGCCGTCGGTGGCGGTGAATTTAAGGACACAGTAGTTGGGATCGGTGACGCCGCCGGGGTAATACTGCTCGTCACCGTCACGCCAAATCATCTCCTTTGAGGCGGCACCTGTCAACACCTCCATCGTGCCGCGCAGCATCATGCCCTTGAAGCCCTCAGCGTCACAGAAATAGATACAGGCTTTTGGGTTGGCCTTATAGTGGGCTACACGCAGGGAGAAGGTATTGGTGGTAAAATAGAATACTTTAACGCCGTCGCGGACGCGCGGCGAAAGCATCGCCTTGGTGCAGGGATAGCCCTCCTCATCCACTGATGAAATGAAGGCAACGGGCAGCGTGTCGGCCATCTTGCCGATGAGTTCCTTTACACCGACCAAAGCGGGATTTTCAGGGGCTCCATCCGAGACCTTAAGTTCCTTGCGCCAACGTTTCAGATGCGGGAAATACATCTTCATCTGGCCGATGTATTCCTCCTTAGTAATCGGCTGCGGCAGCCCTTTGTTCACTTCGTCCACAAATTGGGCGCAGTGCTCGATCATTTCATCCATCGTGCAGTCCTGCAAAAACTTCCCGTCCTTGTAGCAGTACATGCAGTAATCCTCATTCTTCGTGCCGTCGGCATTGGTGCCGAGGACTTCATCTGTGAGCGGCATTCCGCAGCTCTGGCAAAATTTCTGTTCCATATAGTCTTTATCGTTTGATTTCCAATCTTA
>DGSO01000031.1 GCA_002393945.1 Bacteroidales bacterium UBA4360 | reverse complement strand
CCACGGAAAATCTCCGGTGAGCCCATTTTTACGCATGGGATTTTCATAAAAACCTGATTATGAAAATGTTACGGAAAACACTAACTTTGCTTTCGGCCGCCTTGATTCTTGCTGCCTGTACGCAGACTAGGCCGGATTACTATGTTTGTGCATACGTATGGCCGTCCTGTCATGACGATTCGTTGGCGCACAAATGGATTTGGCCTGAAGGCATCGGCGAATGGGAAGTCATCAAAAAGGGCACCCCTCGCTTTGAAGGGCATTACCAGCCACGTCAGCCGCTTCTTGGCTACGGCCTTGACGATGACCCGAAGGTTGTGGAACAGTGGATCCAGACCGCACTGAAATACGGTGTAAACACTTTTATATATGACTGGTACTGGTTCAATGCCCCGGACGGATATCATGGCCCTTTTCTGGAAGACGCCCTTGACAAGGGCTTCCTGGGAGCACCATCCAACAGGAAGATGAACTTCTACCTGATGTATGCGAACCATGACGTAAAATACAATTATTGGAATCCTCATAAATGGGAAGACAATACGGAACTTCTCTTTAACCCGCGTGTTGGCATGGAGGACTGGAAGAAGATTGTGGAAAGGGTTATCACCAAGTATTTCCACCTTCCAAACTACGTCAAGATTGACGGATGTCCGGTGTTTGCAATGTTCAATGCAGACATCTTCAAACAGGGTTTTTCATCTGACGAGGAAGCCGCAGAGGCCATGGAGTATTTCAGAAGCGAAGTGCGCAAGGCCGGGTTCCCCGGGCTGCATCTCCAGCTAACGCCAGGCGGAGGCAGTGACCCTTCCTCAGCCAGGCAGGAAAAGACAAATGCCAACATTAAGCTTCTGGGAATAAACAGCATAGCCTTTTACAACATGGGCGGATTCAACTGTAACTACATCACCCACAATGAGAATGCCGTCCGCATGAGAAACAATACGGATGCCGCCTATGACATTCCCCTGTTCCCCACCGTTTCCATCGGCTGGGACGATACACCCCGCTTTCCTGCAAAAGGGGCGCAGCATGTTACCCGCTTCCATAATACCCCGGAAGTATTCGGCACATATCTCCAGACTGCAAAAGAGTATGCCGATGCCCACCTTGAAAGCCAGCCTCCTTTTGTAATGATAAACGCCTGGAACGAATGGGTGGAAGGCAGTTACCTCCTCCCTGACAGGTTAAACGGATATGGATACCTGGAGCAGGTAAAGAAAGTTTTCCATCAGTAGCACTACCCTGGTATTTTTAGTATCTTTGCAGGGGTTCTCAAAGGCAAAAGACCAAGGTGTTTGGAAAATGATAAAAATCGTAAAAGACAGTCTTCTTATCGAGCTTTCGGAGCCGGAAGAGACATACCGCGGGACACGTTTCGACCACTCAGGAGTATTTCACCGCATTGAATATGCCGGGCGCTCCTTTGCCGACAAATGGTACGACTCCCCTGAAGATCCCCTCCGGCATGACAACGTGCGGGGGACTTCCGAAGAGTTCCTTGGAGTAATTCCCACGGCAGAAGGATGGCTCAAGATTGGTGTGGGCACGCTTGCCGATGACATCGGCGACGGCAACTACGACTGGTTCCATACTTATCCCGTAGTCAAAAGTGAGAGCAGGAATGTTAAAGTCTCGGGGGAAGAGGTTCTGTTTCTGGATGAGATGCCCGGATTCTACCGCAGGCAAAAAATGATAAGGGTCGACGGCGAGGGCATGTTTTCCATAAATCACAGGATTCTGAATCTTTGGGACAGGCGGCTGGACATCCTCAACTATAACCATAATTTCTTTACCCTGGGACTGCCCGGAGTGGGCAAGGGGCGCCGAATAACCCTGCCCGGTGTATTTACCGGGACATGGAGGGAGGATTCCCTGAAAGCCGGAAAGGAAGGAAACAGCATCCTCACCACGGCAGACATCGTTGAAGGGGAAAAATCCTGCATGCTTGACATACACGGGCCCTACGGCTTCACGCTCG
The DNA here is from genome assembly GCA_002393945.1 of Bacteroidales bacterium UBA4360. Lineage (GTDB taxonomy): Bacteria > Bacteroidota > Bacteroidia > Bacteroidales > UBA932 > Cryptobacteroides. Next base: position 118,709 of record DGSO01000031.1, on the reverse strand, counting down.
AAGGAGAGAACGGACTCTGTGTGGAAGTATCTTCCGATGCTCCGCTTCACCACGCCCAGTACTGGGCCAATCACAAAGTGGCGTGCTTCGAGCCGTTCATATCGGCCTCAGTGGAACCTGGAGCAAGCTTTGAATGGACGATTCAATACTGCCTGAGCGTCAGAAAGACTTTCTCCGAATGAGCCTGAAGGGGTTGTGAACCTTGGAGCGGGAACCGCTGAGTATCATTTCGGCGGCGGTGCGTCCCATGGCGGGGAAGTCCGTCGAGAGTACGGTGAGCCCGCCCATGACCAGTTCATTCAGGGGCATTTCGTTATAGGAGATTATTTTAACATCCTCGCCGGGGATGAGTCCGGCTCCGCGGATACCGGCGTCCAGCTTTACAAGGCCGGAATCCAGCTGACTGTTAAGGACAAGAGCCACGTCACCGGCATTCCAGGAATCGGGAATACTGCGAAAAACCGACAGTTTGATCCCTGCTTCACGGGCAAATTCCTTCACGGATTCCAGGATAATGTTCCCGTACAGGCTCCGGGGAAGGACTATCACCTTGAAGTTTCCGCCGCGCCGGATGATGTCTTCGCGGCCGTCGGCAAGGCCTTGGGCTGCATCACTTCTGAAATCCTGATACACTACGCCATAGTCTCCGGGAACATCCTTCAGCCAATTGTCCAGCATTATGAGCTTACGCGGAGGAATGCGGCATATCAGCTTAGCAGCCCGCGCCTGCGTATTTGAGTCCAAGGGGAAATGGGGGCTGACGACGTAGTAGTCGTACAGGTCCAGGTTGTGGTTAAGATAGTATTCCAGAAGATCTACATCCTGATTGTGCTGGAGTATGGTAATATGGGCGTTCCCTTCCAGCGTTTCCTGAAAGTTTCTGAGTATTATCTGGTTGTAAACGCTCTGTTTGTCAAGGAGGACCAGGATTTCCCTGAGGCGGGAGCCGTCCTTGGCAGCCACGAAAACGCCCTTGCCCTGCCAAGCTGTGAGAAGATTGTCCCTCACAAGGGCATTGTAGGCCTTTTTTGCCGTTTCGCGGGAAATATCCAGCATGATGGCAAGCTGGTTCATGGAGGGAAGACGTTCCCCCGGAATCAGGATCCCGCCTTTTATCTGCTGCCGTATCTGATTGCAGATCTGTACGAAAATGGGAGTGTTTCCGGCTTTGTCTATACTTATATTCATGCAACAAAGATAATAATTTTTCAATAACTGTGGTGCGGTGTGGTGCGCTTGTTGAAAAAATATATATTTTTGCAAAAAGCTGAGACTATGAAAACCAATAAAAGCTGGTACAAATGGGAAGTCCTCCTGCTTCTGTGGATGGCATATCTGCTGAACCAGGGAGACCGTCAGGTGTTCAATACGGTTCTCCCAGCCATAAGGGACGCACTTAACCTCACTGACACTTCAGTTGGCCTTATCGCCACTATATTCAACCTGTTCTATGCCATCATGGTACCGGTTGGCGGCTGGGCGGGAGACCGCTTCTCCAGGAAGTGGGTGACCACCATCAGCATCCTGTTCTGGAGCGTCGCCACCATGTTCACCGGGCTTGCCACAAGTTTCATTTGGCTGGTAGTACTGCGTTCCGTCGCAACCGGCGGCGGCGAGGCCTTCTTCGGCCCGGCCAACTACTCGCTCCTTGGACAGTATCATACAGATACCAGGGCCAGGGCAATGTCCATACATCAGACGGCCTATTATGTGGGGGTAATCCTTGCCGGCTGGCTGGCCGGTCTCATAGCAGATAAGATGGGATGGAAGTACTCTTTCATCATCTTCGGTGCAGCCGGCATCATCTGGGGTATCCTCATGATTATAAGGCTCAAGGACTATCCCAAGAGTGAAGATTCTTCGGTCGCTACGCTCCCTCAGAATGACAAGAGCGTGAAAAAACCGGGATTCTTTGACGGATTCAAGACAGTGTTCACAACACCCACGGCGCTTATGCTCACAATCGGGTTCAGCGGACTTATTTTCGTGATTACCGGATACATGACCTGGGTTCCCGCATACTTGCAGGAAGAGTTCGGGCAGAGCCAGGCATCGGCAGGGTTCAATTCCATGTTCTGGACCTACGTGGCGGCGTTCGCGGGTGTTCTCCTTGCGGGAACGCTCTCTGACAAGCTTGCCGCAAAGAACCACAAGGTAAGGATGACCCTTCAGGCGGCAGGCCTTCTTGGCGGTGCCGTGTTCCTCTTCCTCATGGGCGGCCACCCCGCACTCTGGCTCCTTTACATCAGCTTCGCAGGCTGGGGCTTCTTCAGGGCATTCTTCGACGCCAACACCTATGCGGTGCTCTATGACGTTACACCGGAGCACCTTCATGCCAGCTGCTCATCGGCAATGATTATGACGGGATTCGCTGTGGGAGCCCTCGCCCCGGTCATCCTTGGCGCGCTCAAGGAGAGCATGGGAAGCCTCAGCGCAACCTTCCCCATACTGGCAGTCATCTGGGTCGTATGCAGCGCTCTGATGTTCATTGTGGCCAAGACTTCATACCAGAAAGATTACGATAAAATGCATTAAAGAGATTTCTCGACTTCGCTCGAAATGACAGAAGGAAAACTCGAAATGACAAAATTAACACAATATGAAAGCTGAACTAAAAACCAGAAAGGCAAAAGCCGGACTTCTCCTTATCGCCTCCCCCCGTTTCAAGAACCTCTATGGCCCCAAGCGCGGCACTTACGGCGAGCGCAAGGACAAAGCCGTGAAGGAAATCAAGGCCACGATGGACTTCCTCGACCTGGTGGACCCCGGCATCGTCTACGAAAGGGAAGACGCCGAGAAGGCCCTCAACCTCTTCTTCGCAGAGAAGGTAGACTTCGTATATGCCGAATTCCTCTCCTGGAGCGAGGATTTCGCCTGGATCCGCTTCCTCAGGGACTGCCCGGAGATGCCGATCCTCTTCTGCAACGTGGCAAAACCCCGCATGAGTTTCGAAACCACCCTTGACGAGGACGATTTCGTCGATTACCTCTGCGCCGGCACCCTGGTGGGCTCCCTCGAAGGCTCCGGCAGCCTCAAGCGCATTCCCAGGAAGAACGTCCGCACCGTCATGGGCACCCGTGAGGAGATTACGGAGAAGGTCCGCATCTATGCCGATGCCGCCCGCACCCGCAGCATCCTCCGCCGCTCCAATGTGGGCCTCATGGCAAACATGAACGAGGCCATGTGGAGCACCTACATCGACAATTACGACCTCTTCACCAAGATAGGCCCTGAAATCCACTACCTGCCCTACAGCGACTACGGCACGGAAATCGACAGCCTCACCGACGAAGAGGTGAAGGCCTATGCCGACGAGCTCACCTCCAAGTACAAGATGATGGACGACGTGGAGTATGACAAGTTCATCGGCTGCGTGAAGGCCACCCTCGCCATCAAGATAATGGCCCAGAAGAACGACATCGACTGCTACGTCTACAACGACATCGACCAGGCCACCTTCCGCACCGCCGGCTGCCGTGCGGGCTTCTACCCGCAGTGGTTCAACGAGAACGTCTCCGTGCTCGTCCCGGAGGCCGATATCGGCGCAGGTCTTATCACCTACATCCTCAAGCTCATCAGCGGAAAGAACGTGAACTTCATCGAGCCTTTCCACATCGAGGATGACTTCGGGACCTTCGCAGGCGGCCATGCCGGTCCCAACGACCACAACGACCCCGCCTGGCAGCAGAACGTCATAATTTCCCGCGACGTACGCTTTGCAAAGACCTCCTGGAAGTACGCAGGAGCCCCGTTTGCATGGTACCGCATCAGCCCCGGCAAGAAGACCGTGGCCGGCCTCTTCGAGCAGAACGGCCGTTACAAGCTGGTCACCTTCATGGCCAACAGCCTCTCTGAGAAGGAGGCCCCCCAGAGCAGCAAGAAGCACCTTCTTGCAACATACACCCATACCATCTTCAAACCGGAAGTTCCGGTAAAGCAGCTCTTCGAGCAGGTTCTCAAGGTGGGCGTAACCCAGCACTACGCCATCGCCGACGGCGACTGGCGTCCCCAGCTGGAGGCCCTTGCAGAAATGATGGGATTTGAATTCTATAGCATCAAGTAATATGTCATTCATGTACAACCCGTTCCCCTTTCACGACCCCAAGCCCGTGAACAGGCCGGAACTCAGTAAAAAAACTGTTGAATCAATCGTTGCTGGCGGCAACCAGACCGTTGCCAAGCGCTTCATGCAGGCCATCGCTCCCAAGGTGGAGAAAGAAGGTGTCATAGTGGCCTTTGACGGCTACACCACAACCAAGTGGGACCTCCTCGTGAGCCTTCTCGCCCGCGAGTGTGACGTCCTTGGTTTCAAGGCAGAGTTTGTAGACAGTTACAAGCGCACCTTCAAGAGCGGAGAGGAGATAGACGCCATCATCGATCCTCTCCTCATCTGGGACAAGAAAATCGACCCCACGCTCCTTTACGGCAAGGTCTATCACGGCGGATACCTGGGCCTCATGGACCCGGACAAGGTAGAATCCTTCAAGAAGGATATCCCTGCCCTCAAGACTCCCGGCACACTTGTAATCGTATATGGTTACGGCTCCCTGATCAAGGAATTCCGTCCCTTGTACGATGTCAAGTGCTGGTTTGACATCACCCCTATGAACAGCATGCTGCGCATCCGCGCCGGGGAATATGCCAACCTTGGCAAAAAGCACACGGGTATCATCAACCGCACAATCCGCCGCTGCTACTACTGCGACTTCGAAAACGCCGTCCAGCTGCGTAAACAGCTCTTCCAGACCGGAGAGCTGGACTGGTACTTCCTCGACAACGACAGGACCAACCTCCAGATGATGCCGTTCAGCACTTTTGCCGACATCTGCTCACAGCTCGTGAAGTATCCTTTCCGCGCAAAGCCCTGCTACCTTGAGGGCGTATGGGGCGGAAGCTACATGAAACGCCTCCGTAACCTCCCGAAGGAGATGCGCAACTGCGCCTGGATATTCGACTTCATTCCAATGGAGGTAAGTGTGCTTGTAGAAGCCGGAGACCAGAAACTGGATATCAACTACTGCTCCTTCGTTCACAAGGAGGGGGTTAACCTGATGGGACAGAAGGCCGTAGATCACTTCCAGGGCTATTTTCCCATCCGCTTCAACTACGACGACAGTTACCACTCAACCGGAAACATGTCCATCCAGTGCCACTCGGGTGGCAAGTTCAACATTGAGAACTACAACGAGTTCGGCCGCCAGGACGAGAGCTACTACGTTGTGGTGACAGGCCACGAGGCCAAGACCTTCATCGGCTTCCGCGACGATGCCGACATCCCCGCCTTCTTCAAGGAAATCGAGGCTGCCGATACCGAACACAAGGAATGCGACTATATGAAATACGTGAGCTACGAAGAGTCCAAGCCGGGCCTGCAGGTGATGCTTCCCGCCGGAACCATCCACTCCAGCGGCCGCAACCAGGTTATCCTCGAAATCGGTTCCCTCACCATAGGTTCATACACCTATAAGATGTATGACTACTTGAGACTTGACTTTGACGGAAAGCAGCGCCCCATTCACACCAAACTCGGGGAAGAGAACGTGAACCAGGAGCGCCGCACTTCCGTCATTCATGATCCCTCCAGCAAAGACTATATAGTCCAGAAGCCCCGTCTTGACTGCAAGGGTGACGGCTGGGAGGAATACATCCTTGGAGAGAATCCCCAGATGTACATCTCCCTGCGCCGCCTGGAATTCGAGAAGGCCTGCCAGCAGGACACCAAGGGAGAGAAATTCCATGTCCTTACCCTCGTTGACGGAGATGCCGTCCTCGTGCGCAGCATAGACCACCCGGAGCGCAGCTTCAAAATGGACTTCATGGACATCGTATGCGTCCCTGCAGACATGGGCCGTTACGAGATAGTCAACCTTGGCAAGGAGCCTATCAGAGTTCACAAGACCACCCTCAGGGAGGGCTTCGAAAATGATCCGAGATAAACTTCTACTGGACGTCGGGGGCACTTTCATAAAGTGCTCCGACGGCCGGACCATTCCGATAGATTCCGACGGCACTAACGACGAGATAGCCTCCGCCCTCCGGAGTGCTGTTTTCGGTGAGGGAGAGCCCCCAAAGGCCGGAATCCGTGTAGCCATTCCCGGTCCATTCGACTACAAGAACGGCGTCTTTCTGATGAAGCACAAGTTCTCTGCGGTGTATGGAGAATCCTTTACGCGGCTTGCGGGATTCAACGGCAAGGCATGTTTCATTCACGATGTGAACTGCATGCTTCTTGGAGAGGTTGCAAGCGGAGCCGGGAAGGGCTACAAAAGGGCGGCTCTGATTGCCCTTGGGACCGGACTCGGCTTTTCAATGTACGTAGACGGCAAGGTCCTCACCAATGAGACAGGCTCTCCACTCGTGAGCATCTGGAAACTTCCGTACCGGGACGGCATCCTCGAAGACTACGTATCCAAGCGTGGCATTGTGGGCCGATACGGAGATCCTGCAATCTCCGTCAAGGAGATAGCACGCCGTGCGTTCTCCGGGGACGAGAAGGCAAAGGCCGTCTTTGCCGAAACCGGAGACATGATAGGCGAGAATGTGGCGCCTGTCTTGAAAGAATACGGAATAAGCGCCCTGCTCCTTGGCGGTCAGATTTCCCGCAGCGCAGAGCTCTTCCTCCCCGCCCTCAAGGCGCGACTCCCCAAAGACATTACCGTAAGCGTAGTCTCAGACATAGACAACGCCACTTTCAACGGACTTAAGGAACTATAGCCATGAAAAAAACGTTTTTCCTCCTCGCTGCCTGCACAATGGTTTTTGCTTGCAGGTCCAACGAAATAACGACCGAGCCGATGGACGGCTACACGCTCATCCATCAGACAAAAGGGCCAACCCTTGGATATACATCGGCACCGATTCTGACGGTGGACGGATTCGCTTTCAAGGATTTGAACCGCAGCGGAAGCCTCGATGTATACGAGGACTGGAGGAAGGATGCAAAGACAAGGGCGGCCGACCTGGCATCCAAACTAACCCTTGAAGAAATTTGCGGCCTGATGCTCTATTCCAGCGCCGTGGATGCCGATACCCCGGAGCTTACCACGGCACAGAAATCCCTTCTTGCCGATGACCACATCCGCCACATGCTCATCCGCAATGTGGCGACTCCTGCCATCGGAGCAGCCTGGTCCAATTCAGTCCAGGCCTTCTGCGAGGAGGCGCGCCTTGGAATTCCGTCCAACAATTCGTCAGATCCCCGCAACTACACCAACGGTACTGCAAACGTAAACAACTACAAGCCGGAGCCTGACGGTGAATACGACCCTTCCGGAGAGAGCAACATATCCAAGTGGCCGCGTGAAATGGGTCTTGCCGCGACCTTCGACATGGACGTTATAAGGAAGCACGGAGAGATTGCATCGGCAGAATACCGCGCCCTTGGCATTACAACCGCCCTTTCACCGCAGGCCGATATGGCATCAGACCCTCGCTGGCGCCGTTTCTACGGCACATTCAGCGAAGACCCAATCCTTTGCCGGGACATAGCCCAAACCTACTGCGAGGCCTTCCAGACCACACCGGGCAGCAAGACCGGCTGGGGAGACCAGTCCGTAAACTGCATGGTCAAGCACTGGCCCGGCGGCGGTACCGGTGAAGGCGGCAGGGATGCTCATTTCGGCATCGGCAAGTATGCAGTGTATCCCGGAAACAACTTTGCAGAGGGGCTTATTCCTTTTACCGACGGCGCCTTCAAGCTTCCGGGAAAGACCAAGATGGCATCGGCAGTAATGCCTTACTATACTATTTCTTACGGACAGGACCCCGGCGGGGAGAACGTTGGCAACGGCTTCTCAAAATACATCATACAGGACCTTTTGAGAGACAAGTACAATTACGAAGGCGTAGTGTGTACAGACTGGGGCATCGTTGGAGATTATACCGTTCCGTGGGTGCACAAAGGCACTCCCTGGGGCGTTGAGACACTCTCCCCGGCAGAAAAGCGCCTGAAGTGCTTCGAGGCTGGCGTTGACCAGCTTGGCGGCGCCAAGGACAATGCCGTGAGCATGGATGCATACGAGCTCTGGGCGCAGAAATACGGAGAGGAAAGCGCCCGTGAAAGATTTGAACTGAGTGCCAGAAGAATCCTTGTGAACATCTTCAACGTGGGCGTATTCGAGAATCCTTACGTGAGCCCGGAAAAAGCCTCTGAGATAGTTGGGTGCAAAGAGTTCGTAGCAGCCGGATATGACGCGCAGCTTAAGAGTATCGTCATGATTAAAAACGCCTCGGGAGTGCTTCCCAAGACCGGACGCCTAAAGGTTTACGAGCCGCTCCGCCACGTTCCCGCAGGCCTTACCCACTGGCAGAAACCCACTGCCGAATACGATGAGTATCCCATCTCCAAGGAGCTTTTGGGCAGGTATTATGATGTAGTAGACACCCCGGAGGAAGCCGACTTCGCCATAGTGAGCATCAAGAGCCCTGTTGGCCACTGGGGATACATCCAGCCCAATGCCGATTATCCCGAGGGCCACTACAATCCCATCAGCCTCCAGTGGGGCCCTTACAAGGCCGACAGCGCCCGCGCTGAAAGCATTGGCGGAGACCCTGCCGAAACATGGGTGAACCGCAGTTACAAAGGCTATGAGGAGCTCTCCTCCAATGCCCCCGACGCCATCCTTGTGAAAGAAACCAAACTTGCCATGGGAGACAAGCCGGTGGTTGTCGCCGTGGCCACCGAGCGCCCGTTCGTCCCTGCGGAAATCGAGCCATGGGCCGATGCCCTCCTCATCTTCTGCGGCGTTTCCAACAATGCCATCCTTGACATAGTGAGCGGTGCAGCAGAGCCTTACGGCCTTCTCCCCTGCCAGCTTCCCGCAGGCATGGAAACCGTGGAAGCCCAGTGCGAGGACGTTCCCCGCGACATGGAATGCTACAAGGATTCTGAAGGAAACACCTACGACTTTGCCTTCGGCCTCAACTGGAAAGGCGTAATTGATGACGCCAGGGTGCGGCTTTATCGATAAAGTTTGCTATCTTTGCGCGAAAATTCCATCTATGGGGAAAGTTACGCTAAAAGATTTGGCAAAGGAGCTCGGGGTATCAACCACTTTGATATCCCGTGTCCTCAATGCGCCAAGAAGGGAAGACGGCACCCCGGACTGCGATATCGGCAAAGACACAGCCATGAAGGTGCTGGAACTTGCCCAGCGTCTTAATTACAAGCCAAGCCGCATTGCTGCAGGCCTCAGAAGCGGTAAACGCTATCTCCTTGGAGTCATTACGCCGGACATATCCAATTATGCTTTCTCCGAGGCCGGACGCTACATTGAAGAGCTCGCCCACAACGACGGTTACAGTGTAATGTTCGGCAGTTCGGCCGAAAGCCCCAAACGGATGGAAGAGCTTTTGGACATCTTTGCAGGTCATGAAGTTGACGGTATAATTGTCACGCCGTGCGCCGGCAGCGAAGAAATCCTCAGGAAAATCGTCAGGCAGAACATTCCGCTGGTCCTCATCAACAGGGATGTCCCGGCCCTGGATGGCGTCGGAAGGGTGTTTTTGGACAATATCGGCAGTATGAGGCAGGTTGTGGAGCATCTCGTGAAAGGTGGATACCGAAAGATTGAGATGATTTCAGAAAACATGGATGTCCTATCCCTGAGAGACCGCGAAAACAGTTATCGCGAAACCATGCGTTCCTTCGGGCTTGAACCATACATTTATATGGTAGACAGCGATACTCAGGAAACGCAGACCAGGGATGCCGTTCTGGAAGCAGCCCGAAAAGGTACAGAAGCGCTCATTACCCCACGAATAAGGCTTTCCCTGAACAGTCTCAAGGCAATTATGGATGCCGGTCTTTCAATTCCAGAAGACATGGCCCTGTTCTGCCACGATGAAAGTCCCGCATGGACAACCCACTCTCCAAGTATATCGTATGTATCACAGTGTTCAGACCAGGTGGGCACCGAGGCATACCGCATGCTCAGAAGAATGATGGGAGGGAGTCCCGGAGAACAGATTCTGATAGCTCCAAAACTGTTTTTTGGAGATTCCACAAGAAGAAAATGAGGCTGCCCAGGCCTCTTTTTTTATATCGGCGCCACACTAAAAAAACTATTACTTTAACGATTTAGTTTGCATTTTTGAAGTTTTCTGCATATCTTTGATGCTGTTAAGATTTTTAACTTAAAGACAAGGCATGAATACTTCAAACTCACTGCTTGCACTCTGCACCCGTTTCGACGACCTTGGAGACTGGACTGTAGAGCAGCAGTTCGTACTTCAGATGGGCTCCAGCTACCTGCTGGCCCATGGCATTGGAGAGGCTCTCAAGAAGAACCCCAGGACAACACTGACAATAAAAGAAAGTGGAGACTACACACTGTGGGTGCGCACCAAGAACTGGACTGCATTCTGGAGTGACGGAAAGACACCTGGCATCTTCAGCGTCCTGGTGGATTCAAAAGCAGATCCGGAAGAATTCGGCACAGGTTGCGGAGGCGACACTCCTGAAGAGAAAGCCTCCTGGTACTGGCACAAAGGCGGCGTGTACCATCTGGACAAAGGAGAGCACACTCTGGAGCTTAAAGACCTCACCGGCCTTGACGGACGCTGCGATGCCATCCTTCTCACCACAACTGACGAGGTTCCCGGAAACAGCCTTGAAGACTACAGGAAACTCAGGGCAGCCCTCCTTCCTGAGAAGACGGAAGACAAGGGGGACTTTGACTTCGTCATCGTTGGTGCCGGCATGAGCGGCCTCTGCGCAGCAATCGCCGCAGCCAGGTTCGGAAGCAAAGTCGCCCTCATCCAGGACCGTTATATTCTCGGAGGCAACAACTCTTCCGAGGTCCGAGTCGGCCTTGGCGGTCAGATCAACATGGCCCCTTACCCGTCCCTTGGCTATATCCTCAATGAAATAGGCCCGGACCGCATTGGAAATGCCCGTGGAGCCCACCACTATCAGGACTGGAAAAAGTGGGACGTGATTGCGGCAGAACCAAACATCACCCTCTTTGCCGGATACACCGTTGACAAAGCCGAAATGAACGGCAACAAGATATCGGCAGTGGAAGCGGTTGAAGCCACAAGGCAGAACCGAATCAGAATCAGCGGCAAACTCTTCTCAGACTGCACCGGGGACGCTCACCTTGCAACGCTTGCCGGAGCCCGCACCATGATGGGCCGTGAAGCCCGCAGCGAATTCGGCGAAAGCCTCGCCCCCGAAAAGGCCGACGGCTACACAATGGGCGTTTCCATCGAATGGTACTGCGAAGACTGGAACACACCTTGCTCATTCCCCGACAGCCTTGACTGGGGCCTTAAACTCGATGAAGAGACCGTAGAACCCGTTCACCGCGCAAACTGGTACTGGGAAGTGGGCATGAATGACGACCAGATTGCCGATGCCGAAAAAATCCGCGACTATGGCATGTACGTGGCATACAGCACATTCTCATATTGCAAGAACCGCCTGGCGAAGAAGGAAGACTGGCAGTGCACCCACCTTACATGGGTGAGCCACGTAAGCGGAAAACGTGAGAGCCGCCGCATCGTAGGCGACTACATCCTGCGTGAACAGGACCTTACCCGTCCCATCCCTCACGAGGACGGCACATGTACAACAACATGGCGCATAGACCAGCATTATCCGGACCCGAGAAACGCCTACAAATACCCCGGCGCCGAATGGATGTCCATAGGGAAACTGGTCCCAATCGACCCTTATGCAATTCCATACCGCTGCCTGTACAGCGCAGATATAGCGAACATGTTCATGGCGGGACGAGACATTTCCGTAACTCACATTGCACTTGGCTCTGTAAGAGTCATGCGCACCTGCGCCATGATGGGTGAAGTAGTAGGCATGGCGGCAAATGTATGCCGGGAGAAAGATGCTCTTCCCCGCGACATTTACACAACATATTTCCAGGATCTTGTGGCCCTGATGAAAAAAGGCGCCGGAAGAACTGACGTACCCTACACACAGTTCTACCATCAGGTAGATCGTACCGGACATCAGGCAGAAGACCGCTAATCTATAGTTTTATGCGAAAACTCCTAACACTGCTTGCTTTGATGCTTCTTTCCGCAGTTTCGTGGGCACAGGGCTTCACGGTTACGGGAACAGTGCTTGACGAGGAAGGGCTCCCCCTCCCCGGAGCAAGCGTCATCGCCCCAAACTCCAGGCAAGGATCCATGGCAGGGCCGGATGGTAAGTATTCCATCACGCTCAAGAAGGACGACACTGTCCTCCAGTTCGACTTTCTGGGCTATGAAACCATGACAGTGGTAGTAGAAGGGCGACGTACAATTGATGTCACCATGAAGCCGGATGCATCCACCACCCTGAACGACGTGGTGGTCATCGGATATGGCCAGGCCAAGAAGACAGACCTCACCGGAAGCGTTTCGCTGGTAAAGATGGATGAAATAATCGAAGCTCCCACAACCAGCATAGACCAGGCACTGCAGGGTAAAGTCGCAGGCATGGATGTAATGTCAACAACCGGCGAACCTGGAGCAGGGACATCCATCCGCCTGAGGGGAACACGTTCAATTGAAGCATCGAATGAGCCGCTCATAGTCATTGACGGCGTTATGGATGCAGTCATGGATCTCAATGAAATAAATCCAGATGATATTGAATCCATAAGCATCCTCAAAGATGCATCATCGACTGCCATCTACGGCTCAAGAGGAGCAAACGGCGTAGTAATCATAACCACAAAGAAAGGCGTTACCGCCCGCCCCAGAGTAACGGCAAAAGCCACGTTCGGAGTATCCAGACTGGCCCGCAAACTGGACGTCATGAACACGGAAGAGCTTATTCGCTACCGCAACGATTACACCTATCTGGATTATTACATCTACCATCCTGACGCATCGGCCCCGACGGCGGCATACGATGTTGCAGACTTCAAGAACGACACCGACTGGCTCGAGGAAGTCACCCGCACCGCTTTTACAAAAACGGCGAATGTCTCCGTTTCCGGGAAAGGAAACGGAACTTCCTATTTTGCATCGGCAGGCGTCAACGACACACAGGGTATCGTGGACGGCAGCGGTTTCAGCCGTGCCACCGGCCGTTTCAACATCACTCACGAGTTCGCAAAGTGGCTCAGCCTTGGGCTCAAGGCAACTCTCACATACGCCAAGGAGAATCCAAACAAAGCAAATATCGGCGGAACGAACGTTTATACGGGCGTCGTGTACCTCGCTCCTTTCATCGGCGCAACTGACGAGGTGAACCCCCTTTATGAGAACGGCACCAAAATCAATACGCCAAGGAACGCCATCAACCTCATAGATTTCCACAAGGAGCGTCAAAACAGTTCCATTTCCGGCGAGATTACACTTAAGCCGATAGCAGGTCTTGTCATAAAAAGCCAGAATACGTACACGCCCCACCACGTTCATGTTTTCAAGTACAGCCCTTCAACTCTGCCTGCCCGTTATGACGGACAGGGCGGCCTTGTGAACCGCACTGAATACAACGCCATTCAGCTGATGAGCGAAAACACGCTTACCTGGACAAAGAAGTTCGGGAAAGGTCATCACTTCGAAGGCATGGCCGGTTTCTCTGCAAGCTCGAAGGACGTGGACCAGATGATAATCGCGGCAGACGGCATCCTGGATGACAACCTTAAATGGAACAACCTGAATGCAGTGAGCACTAAAGAGGGATACACGAATAATTCCAACACTGAAAGAATAGTCAGGGAGTCCCTCTACACACGCCTCAATTACAACTATAAAGGCAAGTACTATCTCACATTCACCGCCAGGGCCGACGGCTCTTCCAACTTTGCAGCAAACAACAAATGGGGATTCTTCCCCTCAGCCGCACTGAAATGGAATGTCTCCAAGGAGCGTTTCATGAAAGCCGTACCCCAGATTGACAACCTGTCCCTCAGGCTCAGTGCCGGACGCACGGGCAATGATGCCATTGCAGCATACCGTTCACTGGGCGTATATGCATCATCCACATCGGGGGCCGTTTTCGAAGGAACACAGAGCGCAGGATTCTATCCTTCCAGGGTAGAGAACCCTAACCTCACATGGGAGAAGACCACTCTCTTCAATGCAGGCATCGACATTTCCCTGTTCAAAGAAAGAATCAATCTCACTCTGGAAGCTTACAGTTCTTACACTACTGATTTGCTTCTCACTCTCAAGACCATCCAGTCCACCGGGTTCTCTGACCGTTATACCAATCTTGGACGCACCTCCAACCGCGGAATCGAACTCACTCTGGGAACGAAGAACATAGTAACCCGCAACTGGGGATGGTCAACGGAATTCACTTTGTCGCACAACTCGCAGATGGTTGAAGACATCGGCCACGAAGAGTATGTTTCCGTAATGGAAGGCAGCGGATTCATGATTTACGGATACAAGTCCGGTTATCCGCTGAATGCTCTTTGGGGATTCCAGTATGAAGGCGTCTTCCATAACGTAGATGAGGTGATGAAGAATCAGATAACCCACAGCTATGTGGGCCAGACCGCACTTTCATCGGACAATCCCAATTATTACGTCATGCTTGGAAGGGCCAAATATGCCGATGTCAACCATGACGGAAACCTTTCCACCGACGACCTCCGCTACCTTGGCAGCGCAGACCCTGTCCTCTACGGAGGCCTTCAGAACACTTTCAATTACAAAAGGCTCAAACTTGGTGTATATCTTGCCTATTCTCTTGGAGGAAAGATCTATAACTGGTCAGAGTTCACAATGGCCGGCGGTTACTATACAAACCAGTACCGCTACATGACAGACGCCTGGCATCCCGTAAGGAATCCGGAGTCGAACTATCCTCGCGCCGGCATCGGCGAACGCCATGTCCCAAGTTCTCTGCAAGTACACGACGCATCCTACCTCAGGCTCAAGACCGTGAACCTTGCTTACACCTTCGATTTTACCAAGAAGAGAAAATCCTTCATGCGCAGCCTCACCGTGGGCATAACCGGAGAGAATCTCTTCCTTCTCACTTCATATAACGGCTTTGACCCTGACGTCTCCACATCCAGTGAGACTTCCACAATCCGCAGGGCCGACATCGGAGCCTATCCAAAGGCCAGAACCTTTGTCCTTAACCTTCAAATGAATTTCTAAGATGAGCATCCAGAAACTATTGACAGTGCTGACTCTGACGGTAGCCGCAGTTTCCTGCTCCCTCAAGGAAACCGCCGACGGCTACGTGACAAAAGACAGCTTCTATAAGACTGAGGAGCAGTGCTATTCTGCCCTCAGAGCCTGCTACACTCCGGTTCACTACATCTACAACCGGCCATTCCTCCTTGCCACCGAGGCCTGCACGGACCTGTACTTCTGCAATGTATCGGCAGAGGACGGCATACTTGCCATAACCCCCGCCAGACCCGGTGCTGCCGCCAACGTATGGCTCTATGCATATAAAGGCATTGCACGTGCCAACGAATGCATAGCCTGCATAGCAGACAGTCCCATCGAAGATTCAGTGAAAGGGCCGATGGTTGCCGAAGCACGTGCCCTCAGGGCGCTGTACTATTATATCCTCACTTCTTTCATGGGAGAGGTTCCCTTCTATACAATGCCCGTAAAGGACATTGAGACGATGGAAGTGATAAGGAGACTGCCAAGGACATCGGCTTCTGAGATAAGGAGCGTCCTGTACGATGACCTGAAAAACAACGCCCTGCCGTTCTTTACAGATGAAAACGGCCTCAGGTGCCGCGCAAACGAGGTCAAGAACCAACATGCCGGCTATGCCCTTACGCTCATGCTCATGGCCAAATTCGCCATGTGGAACAGCGAATGGAACGATGCCCTGTATGCCTTGGATCTGTTGGAGCAGACCTACGGAGAGTTCTCTGAGAACAACTTCCCGCTTGATCAAATCCAGTGGCGCTACAAGAACACCGCCGAAAGCATTTTCGAGATTCAGCACGCCTGGAGTGCCGACGGCGTCAAGTTCTACGGCCAGGTTGCAAGCGTCATGTCTCCCCGATGCGCCGGTGAATGGATATACGACGGAGTCTATATGCCGGAGCTTGCACGCACAGGCACCAATTCTTCTCCTGTCAAGATCGGAAAGCATTTCGCCCTTTACCGCAGCGCCAACAATTCCAAGGCAGAGAACTCTGCAAACGCCCAGGGCATCTTCGAGGCTTTGCCCATGACCTTCAACAACGAGACTTACGATTTCTCTGCATCGGTAAAGCGCTACAAGTCAATTATTGACCTCAACGCCATTGAAAGCGGAGTTACCGCAAACGGCAAAGCACTTGACCGCCGAATCCTGTATAAGGTAGGTATGGGCAATCTTGAAAACGGGAACACCTTCGAGACAATCAAGACGGGTGGATTCTTCTATGGAGGCCCGCAGTTCTGGTGTCCGGCAATGACGGCGACATATGACAGCAACAATTACCGCATATTCCGATATGCCGACGCCGTCCTCATGCAGGCCGAATGCTACTGCGAACTTGGCCTTTCCGACAAAGCCATCAGCTATCTTGACAAGACCCGCGCCCGCGCCGGACTTGCCCCTTACCAGTATTCTACCGATATTGACCTCATGCGTGAAATCCAGAATGAACGCGCCCGCGAACTTGGCGGAGAGTTCCACCGCAAGTTCGACCTCGTGCGCTGGGGCATCTGGTACGACATGACCAAGTCTTTCAATGAAGAACCACGTGTGGTTGCCAATATCCGCCGCTGCCACCAGTTCTATCCTATTCCAGACACCGAATGTGCCCTTTCAGGCGGAGTCCTTACAAACGATGCATACAATGAATAGACATATCTGCAATATCGTTTTTGCCATTATCCTTCTGACAGGATGCGCAAAACCTTACGAGAAGCATTACGACCTCTCAGTTGACGCGGTTGCCTACACTCTTCCTTATACAGGTGACACGTTCCCGCTGTATGTGTATTGCTCGGGAGACTGGACAGCAGAATTTGACGCTGAACAGACCTGGATTACAATAGCCCCGGGCACAGAATCCGGCAGTGGAAACGGCGTCGTGAGACTGTCATATAAAGACAATGATGTAGCTGAAAGGGAAGTAAATCTTGTGCTCAAAAGCGGGACATTCACCCAAACTGTACATATTACCCAAAAGTATAATTCAACGCGGCTGGAAGTATTATGAAAAAGACATTATTCTTAAGCGCACTGCTGCTGGCAGCCGTTTCCTGCAACCTGGATGACGCCATGTACGTAGAGGTTCAGGAACTGGATTATGCATTTGTGACAGAAGGCGGCACATACACCAAGGAAGAAGCCGCAGGCGTAGTTCCGGCAGAAGGCGGCAGCCTGAGCATCCGCATACTCTCAAGCGGAGATGTAACAGTCAGTACGGGAGAAATACCTTCCTGGGCTTCCATGGAGGGGAAAACGGCTTTTAGCGGAGACCAGACGCTGGTCTTTAACTTCGGCCCCAATACCGGCTTTCGCCGTGCTGTAATCCTTACTGCCAGCATGGACGGCATGCAGCCTCTTCAGATAATTGCAAAACAGGCTGGTACTGTTGCATACATTCACTGCGACAGTCCTTACAAGAGTGCCAAGGGAAGTTCAGATTCATCCGTTTCCTTCCCTCTTGACACGAATATTCCGTTTGGGGAAATATCCATAAATGCATCCGAAGACTGGATCGGCACTCCGTCTGCAACAGCAAATGTAGTTACCGCCAGCATTTCAAAAAGCACTCTCAATGCATCCAGGAAAGCCACCATTACGCTCTCCTATACTGACGGATGGAACGAGACGCTCACCGAAACCCTGCATATAACCCAGGCAGCGGTAAACGATGTTTTTGGAACCCTACTCGATTTCCCCGCATTGCGTTCAATGGCGACAACTGAAGGAAAGAGGATTGAAGGAGACTACTCCCTGACTGGAATTGTTGTGAGCGACTGGCGCAGCGCCAACATGGAAGAAAACCCTGTCCTCACCCTTGACGCCGCCGGAGAATTCAGGAATTTCGGCGTGAGCGCAACCGTTGCAGAAACCGTTCAGCAGGTAGTTGACACAACGGCTTCCAGAAGAACCGCATATCTTGAAAATGAGGACGGCACGCTCGGGCTCAGGCTCGTATTCAAAAATGCCGAAGAAAACCGCCTGGTATTCGGAACACGCCTCACAGTTTCACTGGACGGGGCCGTCATAACAAAGGAAAATGACCCTGACAGATATACCCTTGGCGCCCTCACTTCAGACAACATGCTTGAAAGCGAGACCGGATCTGCAGTTCCCGTCAAGGAAAAGAATATCTCCGAACTTACCGATAACGACATCTACACCTTCACAAGCCTTCGAGGTCTTGAATTCCCGGTGAAGGAAGGTTCCTATACCGACATCCGCGAGAATCATGCACTGTACTCGGCCGTAAACGACAACTCCGTCTCACAGACTGACACCAAACGGTATTTTTACATGGATTCCTTTGCGAACCTTATGGTTGACGGCGAAGGCAAGGCCATTTGCGCTCCTGTAAACATGCTTTGCCGCTGGAGAAAACCCGAAGGCGGCATCCCGCAAGGGGCAGGCAACGTAAATGGTATTATAGTCCATAATACAATCAAACGCTACGGGGATGCAGGCCGCTACCAGATAAGAGTGGTCGATGAGACAGGTTATGCCGGCCTCACGGGAGAATCGCCCTGGAAAATCATCGCGGGGTGGGACCTGGGGAAAGCCGAACCTTCATACGGCGAAGCAAGCCTTGCAAGCGAAAAAGCCGGAGCATCCATGACCGACCAGCACAGCTACAAGAGCCTCATAGCCGGAACAAAGCGCACCTGCGGCATCTCTGACACATACCGTTCAATCCATTTGTTCGGCCCCATAACCGGCTGGTGGAACTGGAATGAAGAAGGAGAAATAACCGGTAATAACGGACTCACCATGGATTTCTCGACAAAAGACCTCGCAGGTAAAGAAATAATGGTCGCATTCCGCTTTTATGCAGGAAGAACGGGCACCGCAACCACTTTCCAGGCCTTCCCAAGCCACTGGTTTGTTGAATACAGCATTGACGGAGCACCTTACATCCCTGCCGCCAATGCAGACCTTTCCGGCAATCCTTACGTTCATCTCAGAAGCATTGCAACATACACTCTCCAGTATGGCTCATACAAGATTCCAACCTCTGTCAACGCCGGTCTTGGCGCAAGTTCCCATGCATTCTGCCTGCCGGCAGAAGCCCTTGGCAAGGACAATGTAAAAGTCAGGATACGCCCTTACGACACTGTAATGAGCGCAATCCCGTCACTGTTTACCGACGAGATTGAGTCGTCTTCGATTACCGCCCAGACAAGGGCTTCGGACTACGTTTCTTTCCAGGATATTTTCATTAGATACAGATAAGCGATGAAATACCTTCCACATATAATATCCACACTAATACTGATTGCCGCCTGTACAGGAACTCCACAGGAAGAGGAAGTCCAGGTGCCCGGAGCCAGCGTCACGTTCCTCACAAGCATTGAGGAAACCAAGGCCAGCGTTGCCGATGATTTTTCTGCTTTCAAATGGGAAGCCGGAGACAGGATCACCGTTCTTGACGGATTTTCTGCCGTAGAGTATAGTACCAAGGAATCCGGCGCACAGGTACTCTTTACCAGCGATAAAGGAATTGCAGACGGCGTGAAACAGGTATTCGCCGCATTTCCCATCTCTGCCGATGCTCACAGGAGCACATCGGGAATCGTGCTCACCATACCTTCGGCCCAACGAGTGGATGCTCCTGGAATGGATCTTTCCGCAGCGCCGTTAGTAGCCTGTGCCGACAATCCCGGCATAAAGACTCCCCTTCTTTTCCGTAGCATCTGCTCATACTTCAAGTTTACAGTCCCCTCCTCCGACAATGTCGTTTCAATAACGTTGAAAGGCGGAGAAGAGGAGTATCTTGCAGGTAAAATTGACGTGAAATTCGAAAAGGGGATCCCGACTTTTGAAGTCATCGACGGCACCAATCAGATAGATTTCTCATCTTCGAAGCCCATGAACGGAGTCTATGTGATACCGCTGCTGCCGGTTACGCTAAGCGAAGGTCTGGAGGTTACCCTCAGGACGTCTGATGGGAGGACGGCCATTCACAAGGTAATAGCCAAGGATGAGAACGATGTTATATCGGCCATTGAATTCAGAAGGGACAAGGTAAACCACTTCACACTCAGCTTCTCTGACCCGGTATGGCGCGAAGCACCTGTAGCAGAAGCACTTTCAGTAAGCTCATCCACAGCTGCCTTCCGCTTCACGGAAAACGCATATAGTGACCCGGAAAAGGACTTTGCCGGACATTTCTCAATAGGTCTTTACAAAGACAGCGCCTGCGAAGATCCGATAAAAGAAATTGACTGGCAGGTTGCCGCAATAAGCAATATAGCTTCCCCCGCATTCTGTTTCACAGGGCTTGAGCCGTCTACAGATTATTGGTTCCGGGTACTCGATGTCCAGACTCAGGCATCATGCCAGCCCGTGAGAATCACCACGGAGCCTTCATCGGCAAAAACCATCGGCAACACTGTGGCAGAAGGAGGAATCGTCATCATGGAGGATTTCTCTGAACTTAAGGAAGGCGGAGACCCGGTGAACAAGGCCTGGGGAATAATCGGCGAAGAGCTTTCGGCCGCTCCTTCCACCCTACCCGAATGGAGCGAGACAGACCTTTCATCGACCCGCCTCGCATCCTGGGCCGAAAAGACGCCCGGCGCCGAGTATGTCGGTCCTGGATACATCAGGGTTGGCGATTCCTCTTCGCAGAAAGACGCCGTCATGACCCCCGTGCTGTCAAATCTGAGGGAGAGCGCCACGGTCAAGGTGGAATTCAAGGCTGCTCCATTCTCATCGGATTATGGTGTAGGGAACGGAACTTCGCGCCTTGGGGAATGCTATGCCGAGGTTTGGGTAGTGAACGGAGAGCAGTGGCTGTCGGCAGGAATTGTTGAACTCACCGACGACCCCACCCATTGGAGTTCCTGCTCCGTTGAAGCATATAATGTTCTTCCCACTTCGCGCATTGCCATAGGCGGTGCTTACGGAGAGAAGACCAAGACCTCCGGAGGAAAGCAGTACGGCCGCATCTACCTTGACGATATTACCCTCACAGCCGTGAAATATGAACAAAGGGCTGCAGTCATTGCGCCGGAACTCACCCTTGGCAATGTTTTCTGGTCCGACGTCCAGCTCACATGGACCTGCTCCGGAGAGCCTGAGGCCTACAAGGTTTACGTTGACGGAGAAGTCAGGGAAACCCTCGGGGCCGATGTCCTCTCCTACCACCTTACGGGCCTGGAATCAGGAAGCCGCCACTCCGTGAGCATTGCCGCCATATACAATGGTGCCCAGGACGAGGGCGCATCGGCAGCACAGTATTTCACAACCGGCACGGTAGAGCGCCTCACCAAGAACCTGAGCCCTACGTCACTTGCGTTCGGCATTGAAAACAGGGCCGGCGACAACACCACCAACAACAATCCTCTGATTGAGGTGGAACTCCTCGACGGGCCGGACCCGGCCACAGCCAAGTCTGTATTCCGCGCCTATGTACTGGACGCACAGGCACAGTCTCCCGCATCGCCGTTCTTCGTTGGCCTTATAGTTGACCAGTCAAAATCAAGGGCTCCGCTAAACGTAGCTATCGGCTGCCTTGAGCCGGAGACAGACTACTGGTTCCGCGTAAGGAGCGTTGCAAGCCTGGAATTCACTAACTACCAGCCTTCGACTCCAAACACCCAGGTATGCACGTCTTCCAACGGAACATCGGAATTCTCCCTGCCGCTTAAGGCCACAACGCCCGCAAAGCATACGGCCGGCGCATCAGAAGTCCTCTTCGAAGGCTTTGACGACGTCATGATCCAGGCCGACTATGTCAACCTTGCGGTGGGCAGCGTCCCTGCATTCAAGAAAGCCGGCAAGAAGGTCGGAAACATGTCACTGGACACCATAAAGAACTGGGACGGAGACTGGAGTTTCTACGGAATGAGAACCGCATTTGCCAGCTCCCAGTTTGCTCCTCATTATGCATGGGGCACCCAGCAGACGAAGGATGACGAAATGTTTACACTGAGCGCCCAGAACGGCAACGGTCTCATCAAGGGCAACGCACCGGGCGCAGGCGCAAAGATATACAAGTTCAAAGACACCTGCGGTTCCCTTTCCGGCTGGTATTCCACCAACAACACGTTCGCCGGACAGGGTTACCTGGAGCTTGGAGCATATTACAATGCCTCCGACAGCAAGGCCCAGGTCCTGGGAATGATTGTGACTCCTGAGCTGCATGCAAACCTATCCGCCAGCGCAAAGACCTGCACTGTATCATTCAAGGGACTCGTCCTTCAGGGACGCTCCTGCGCTCTTGAGGTCTGGAAGTACGACGGCTCTTCAAAGTCCTGGAGCAAGGCAGGTACAGTAGCGATGTACAATTCTGCCGGCAGCACTGAACCCGTAACCACCTGGTCTGGTTCTTCCGACACCCACAAATGGTATGACCATTCCGTTGAATTAACCTTGTCTGAGGGAGACCGCATAGCATTCGCTTCCGACAAGGAAGGCGCAGCCCTTATCGATGACATCTGCATAGAAATCAAATAACAGCATATATGAAAGCACAAAACTACATTCCGCCCCGCACGGAAATCTTCCGGACGCAGATTGAATCTGCCCTTCTTACCGCATCTGACGGACTTGAACCCGAAGGGTTTATCATTGACGACACCACCATTGACTGGATACTTTAAAAGCAGGAGGAAACCTATGAAAAAGTATTTGCACTACATTATCCTTGCAGGGATTGCAGTCATGTCCTGCAACAAGGCAGAGACCGACGCCCCGTCAGCTTCAGGGAATGAGGCTCAGCCTGCCACAGTTCAGATGACATTCACAGGCATAGCAGAAGCCGGAACAAAAACCAGCCTCGATGCCGAAACTGGCGACGTCTCCTGGGTCGCCGGAGACAAGGTCAAATTCATCTATGAGGTTGACAAAACGCCGGGAGAGGCGGTTTCATACGGCATTACACTGAACGGGAGCCACGCATCCATTACCGCTTCTGTTCCCGCGACATTCGGCGAGAAGGAGTTTACCGGCAGCAGCCGCCACCTATATGCAGTATATCCTTCAACCGTCTCTCATGAGTACGGCACCAACTTGTATGTAACAGTTTCCTCAACGCAGGACGGAAGTTTTGAGAACGCAGCCATCGCCCTAGCAAAATGGGACAAGGAGAACCCCACGGCAGCTCTTGAATTCAAGAACCTCTGCGGCCTCCTCCAGTTCACCATTGCCGATGACAGCGTACGCAAAATTGTCCTTTCTTCCAACGAGGACATTGCAGGAAAAATGCAAATCACATTCAAGGATGGCGCACCTGTAGTCATAGCTGCTGGTTCCGGAGAGAGCACAATCACCGTAAACGTTCCAGGCGCAGGCACCTACTACATTGGAGTTCTGCCCAACACGCTTTCAAGCCTCTACGTGGCCCTTTATGACGGGAGCGACAACCTCCTTGGAGACAGGATTGCCGATGCAGACGTCATCGTAGCCCGCCGCCAGATAAGGAAACTGGGAACGCTTTCACCCGGATTCGGAGACCGCTACTTTGTCAAGGTCGGTGGCTCCGGAACCAAAGACGGCTCTTCATGGGACAACGCAGCAGACATAACGGCTCTTAATGCGAAACTCGCATCAAACAATTCCACTTTGAATGTTTTCATGGCCGCAGGCACATACAATCCCACTGCTCAACAGGCAATGGGCACTGCCAACACAGAAGCCAGGGTAATCATTCAGGGAGGATTCCCGGCAGATGCCACAGGATATGCCCTTACCGGCCGTGACATTACCTCCAACGCTACCATTATTGACGGCGGTGGAGACAAACGTATATGGATTCTTCAAAGGGGAACATGGTCTATCAGCGGCATAACTTTCCAAAATGCCTGCAGGGCTTCCGGGACCTCAGACACCGGAAGCGCCCTTGTTATCGAAGGCGACGCCTCCTCCTCTTTCACTGTCAAGGACTGTACTTTCTCTTCAAACCAGAATTTAGGGACCAAATCAACTTCCGGCGGTGGCGCAGTGCGAGTAAGTAACGCTCATGCAAACTTCACACGCTGTACATTTATCGGTAACAAGTCCTGCTATTTTGGCGGCGCCTTGTATATGAACGGCACGGCAAACGTAACCGCTACGGACTGCACATTCTCGGCAAATGAAGAAACCACGAACGATGGTGGAGCTGTATATGTAAACGGAGGCACAACGCTGACGCTTAATGGATGTACTTTCACGGACAACACTGCAAAACGCAACGGAGGGGCCATTGTAATAAGGACAAACGGAACTGTCATTGCCGATGACTGCACCTTCGGAGAAGAAGGGCATCCAAACAAAACCACTTCTGCACAGGGCGGAGCCATCTACATAAACTCAAATGGAACCTTGACCGCCACTAATTGCGCATTTGCATATAATTCTGCCGCAACAATGGGCGGAGCAATCGAATCCAACGCCGGAACATTCAATGCAACAGGCTGCACTTTCAAGGGCAACACTTCCACCACAGACGGCGCTTCAATTGTTACAGCCGGCGCTTCAACAATCAAACTGAACCAGTGTATATTATTGGACAACGTTGCAACTAAGTCCACGTCTGATTTATACATCGGAGGAACCACCACATTGTATGCCAATGCTTGTTATTTCGGCCAGAGCGATGCCGGAGCCACCATTGCCACGGGCTCGAATGTACCGCACCGTATTCTCTCCGGTAATTCCGCCAATGTCGGTTTTAACAATTGCGTGATAAGCGGACCGTTTGGAAAGACCAATCAGCTGACACAGCTGCGCGGAAACAGTATCCTGGTAAACACTACGCTATATTCTCAGGTGGGAGGCGCCGATATTCAAGGTGGATCCTCGGATGCTGACGGCTGCCGCGTGATAAACTGCGTGGTTCTCAATAACAGTTCAAGCAAGTACGCGTTTAATGTTGAGTCCGAGAGAAATCTCCAGGCTTACAATACAGTTTACGGCCTTACAACCGGCGAGGGCACGTTAACCCCTACAGATTGCGTAACAGGTAAATACAACGCCGCGACACATGACGAGAATGCATTCCCTGACAACAATCCATGGGCACAGAAGTCCCTTGGCTCTGCCGTGAAACTTCCATCCGGAGGCGCCATCAAGGCTTATGTCTGGGATGGAGTTTGTGCAGGGTTCACAAACGCGACCCTTTCTGATATCAAGACTCTCATTAGCGGGACATCCGGTGTAGGCACTGGATTCCTGGAGTGGCTTGAGAGCGAAGACCTTAAGGTGAACGGTAAAGAGGCCCTTGCCGTTGACATTCGCGGAAATGCCCGCAATACAACTGCCATGTGGCCTGGCTCATACGAAAATTAATAAACGGACAATATATCATGAAAACAGAAACTAAAAAATGCGAAACCTATGTTTCGCCAAAGGTAGAAGCCATACAGCTGTGTATGGTCCCGGGAGAGTCTATCATGTCCCCGAAAGGTGGAAATCCTGAGGGATATGAGAACGGTGGTGACTATAATTGGTAATAAGGAGGAATGAGCATGAAAAAGTATTTATTTCTCCCGGCCGCTGCATTGACCGTCTTTGCAGCATGCAACCCAAAAGAAGAAGACTTCAACAAGGAGCAAGTTACCGATCCGGTCATTGAGACTGTCAAGATGCAGTTCAGGGCCGCCACCGAGGACTCTCCCTCCAAGACCACTCTCACCCCGGAAACCGGCGCTGTGGCATGGGCGGAAGGCGATGCCGTCAAGTTCGTTTATGAACTGGACAAGAAGACGACAGGATATATAACTTCCGATGCCCTTGAGGCCGAAGACATCGACGGAGAAGGCGTAGCAACCTTCACCGCCAGCATTCCTCCGGCTTTCGCAATGACAGAGGAGGAGTATAAGGCCGCAGGCGGTTCCAGCCTGCATCTTTATGCCGTCTCCCCCAAATCTATTGACATTGACTACGAGACTGCAAGCTCATTCTACCTTACCGTTCCTACAGTCCAGGACGGTTCATTTGCGAATGCCAGCATCGCCCTTGCAAAGTGGGACAAAACCGCCCCCTCCGCAACGCTTGAGTTCAAGAACCTCTGCGGCCTTCTTAAATTCACAATTGCCGATGATGCCGTCCGTAAGGTAGTCCTCCACTCTGACGACTACATTGCCGGGAAGATGGATATCAGCTTTACCGGTCCGGCCGTGAAGGGTGTCGAAACCGGAGAAAAAGCCATTACCGTCAACGTCCCCGGCGCCGGAACATACTACATTGCAGTACTCCCTACTAATGCAGAAAAAGGCATAGGCATCAACAACATCTATGTCGAGCTTCTTGACGAGTCTGACAACCTCATCGGCGACAAAGGCTCCGCCAATCCCCTCGTCATCGCCCGTAAACAGATCCGCAACATTGGCACCCTTGCCACGGGTCTGAGTGACAGGCTTTATTTCAAGGCCGACGGAACAGGAGACGGCTCCAGCTGGGATAATGCCGGAGGTGTTACTCTCCTCAAGAGTACGATGAAATCCGCTTCAGTTGTAACCAAGAATCTCTATCTTGCAGCAGGCGACTATAACATTACTGATACAGACGTCAGTCCCACTGTAGCGGGATGCAAATTCAGTGTTTACGGTGGATATCCAGCAAGCGCAACGGGCAAATCACTCGCTGGAAGAGATGTCGTAAACAACATCAGCAGAATTATTTCTGACGAAGGGAAACGCTCGTTAAGAATGAATAAGGGGAACTGGATATTGGATGGTCTCACCTTCACAAGCCAAGGATATCCTAACGATGCTGTAGGATGTGCACTCCTTCTAATGCCAGGTATCGAGTCAGTGACATTAAATAATTGTACTTTCAAGGACTCAATTCACGGTGCTGCCGGAAAAACAATTTCAGTAGGAGGTGCAATACGAGTTGCCTGTACAGCGACATTCACAAATTGCAAATTCATCAACAATAATTCTGTCATAGGAAGCGCCGGAGCAGTTGCAGTAGTGAGCGGGGGCACCTTCAACGCCACCAACTGCTATTTCAGCGGGAACTCCGTATCTTCTACCAAATATGGCGGAGCCATATACAATGCCGGAACCATAAATCTCGAGAAATGCTATTTCGAAGATAATACTGCTGCCGGTTCAGGAGGAGCAATCTTCGTCACATCAGCTGGCACTGCAAAGCTTAAGGATGTAACTTTCATAAATAATTACTCATCGACAAATGGTGGTGTAATTTATGGACAAGGTGCCACAGGAAGTGGAGCAAAAGTTTTCATGGACGGCTGTTATATCAACTATACCAATAGTAACAAGACCGGTACAGGACAGATAATCTCAATGAACCATGCAGAAACCGTCTGGGGAATGAACAACACCTTGATGTCCGGTGGCTGGGGTGGCACGGCAAAGGCTCAGATTCAGAACTTGGGCAACGGTATTATTGTAAACTCAACGCTGTTTGAGCAGTGCTCGTCTCCAAACATTACCAATGCGGCATCAGCTACTCTCGTTATTGCCAACAGTATCGTTGTAAACGGCGCATCCAGCGGCAATGGCAACTCATTTACAAATGTTGATGGAGGTTTTCTGACTGTTGACCATTCTCTGTACAACAAGTTAAGCTCCGGAACAATAAGTACCGATAATAGCAGTTTGGGCGGTGTTAAAGTAGGTCTGAGCGGTAATTTCCCTGGAACAGGGGTGACCGCATGGTACAAGACAAATGCTGACACGATGTACGCCAATGACCAGTCATCCACTGTTACCGTATCAGATTGCCGTGAAAATATTCATTTCTACTCTTGGGATGGTACAATACCCGCAGCTATCGGTGACTTTTCCAAGACTAACTCGACATCACTTTCATCTGTTGTAAGCACAGCAAATTCTGAATTTGCGACATGGCTTGGAGAAAACCTCGTAAAAGACATCCGCGGCGTGGCACGCAATACTTCCGCCATGTGGCCGGGCTCTTATGAGCAGGCAAGCGGCGTGGCATCGGCACCGGCGTTTACTTTAAAGTAGCAACATGAGAAAGAGCTTTTTAGCGATAGCATTTCCGCTTCTTGTACTCTCCTGCGGGAAAACTTCTCCCGCAGGAGAAGAAGCGGCGGTGGGGACCGTCCCTGTAACTCTCCAGGCGGAGTTTGCCGGAGAGAGCAAGGCCGCTGTCACATCGGCAGGTGTGGTCACATGGACGGCCGGAGACCAGATTGGCGTTTATACATCGGCCGGAAACATAAGGACGTTTGGCCTCAGTTCCGGAGCCGGGACGGCGAGCGCCACCTTCCAGGCCGACCTGCCGGCTGGGGAGGTTCCGTCCGATGTGGCAATATACCCTAAAAACAGCTTCAAGAGCCTTTCCGGAGGTTCCGTGACCGTAAATTACCCCGCCACCTACACCTACAGTGCCAATGCCATGCCTTCGCCCATGGCGGCCATTCCCTCTTCCGGAACCCTTGACTTCCGTCATATGGGAGGTCTCATCCAGGTGGTGTGCAGCCCTGTTCCCGCCGAGGCAACCGCCTTCCATCTGGTGTGCAAGGACATGCGAATTGTAGGGAATTTCACAACCACGGTTGCTACCGACATGGAAGTGGCGTCGTCCAGTTCCGCCGACAACACCAAGTGCCGGATTAACTTTGACGCCGTGGCCGACGAAGCCAAAACCTTCAACGTCCCTGTCCCTACCGGGGAATATGCCAGCATTTATGCCTACTTCACAGATGCTGGAGGTAACAAAATCCGCGAATGGCAGGTACTTAAAGACGTTACGGTCAATGCCGGGGACATGTTTGTCCGGGAGATGCCCGAACTTATGCGGGTGATGAGTTACAACTGGCTGCTGGATTCCGGTACAACGGATGAAAAACAGCCTTGGACAACCGTCCGCAAAGCCAATATGATTGCCGCGCTGCCTTATCGTTATTATGACGTAATGGGCAGCCAGGAATCTACCACGCAGCAGATTGCCGACATTCAGACGGCTGTCTCAGGATACTCCGTCTCAGGCACTTCCCACGGTGGCTATCCCCTTGCCACGCTGGGGAGCTCATCAGACTACTCTGTGACGGCCATCTTCAGGAAAAGCGGTGTTACGCTGCTGGAAAGCGGCACGTTCTGGTACAGCGACACGCCTTCTCAGAGCAGCCGGAAGACAACCGGATTCACAGACATCGGTGGTAATTCTGTCAAGCCCAAGCTTTTGGCCTGCAACTGGGCAAAACTGGACTATAACGGCAAGCCCTTCTACCATTTCAATGTACACCTGCAGGTGAACGAAGACGGTCTCAAAACGGGTTATGACCCTGTGTATAAAGAAATCAGACTATACCAGTGGAGCATATTGAAGCCCCGCATTGACGCTGTGGCCGATGACTTCCCGGTAATCCTCACCGGAGACTTCAACAATACCACAGCCGACGATGGAGATATCATCCAGACCATCCTTGCTGAAGGAACCCTCCGCGATGCATATTCGCTTACCCTGCAGCCGCATGGTTCCACCGGAACGCTGCACTATTTAAGCACCAGTGCAACAAGCCGTCGCATAGATTTTGTATTTGTAAACGACAAGTTCAATGTGGAAAGCTACCGGGTGGACAATTCCCAGCAGAGCACTGAGCTCTGGGAATCTGACCACAACCCGGTACTTGTAGATTTGAGCTTTAACGACTGATGAGAAAACTTGTACCTGTCATACTGCTTTGTATTGCATTCTCCTGCGGAAAGGATAATCATCCCTCAGGAGAAGAGCAGGGCGGCGGGACTGTGCCCGAGACGACGCAGGAGACCATCAACGGGACGAAAATCCTTTCCGGGAGCACCCGTGTGGGTCTCATTACGGATTCAGTCACAGGCGCCGGAATCCCCGGCGTACCAGTTACGGACGGGTACAAGTACACTCTTACAGATGCCAACGGCGTCTATCAGTTCGCTGCCCACGAAGATGCGAGGTGCGTGTACATTTCGCTTCCGTCGGCCTATGAAATCCCGCTCGCCAAGGACGGAGAGCCCCTTTTCTGGAAAACCGGAGACTACAGGAACGACTTCTCTCTCACTCCCCGCACAGAAGACTGGACAGAGTACTCCGTCCTTGCATTCACCGACGTTCATTTTTACGACAAAGGAGCGAGCTCCACAGTGGAGACCGAAAGGTACAACTCCAGGACTCTTAAAGACATAAACGCCTATGTGTCAGGACTTGACAAGGTCATAATCCTGAACACCGGAGACCTTGTCACCAATGTAACGGGAAAGCTTGCCTCTTCCAGGGCGGAATTCGCCAAGATAAAGAAAGGCGGAATTACCGTGCCGATGTTTCCAACTATCGGCAACCACGACTTCAACAACTCTTATTCTTCGACCCTGAAATGCTCTGAGGACTGGTTCAAGGTCTATGGGCCGCTGGACTATTCCGTAAACATCGGCAATGCGCACATCGTGTGCCTTAACGATGTTCAGTTCAGTTACAACAATGACGGGGGTTACGGAAAGGCCATCGGCTTTGAAAAAGGCCTTACGGATGCGCAGTGGGCATGGTTGCAGGCCGACCTTAATACCGTCTCCGACAAGGCAGGAACGCTGCTCCTGATTTGCGTGCACTGCCCCATCTTTGCCAATGATTTTGCCCATGCTGGTGATATCCGGAACCTCCTGAAAACTTTTGGAGAATCCCATATTTTCTCCGGACACAACCATTACAATGTGCACCGGCAGTTTGCCGACACCTGGAAAGGCCTTTCCGGACGGCTGTCCGAGGAACACAACATGGCGCCGCTGGGCGGCCTGTGGCGCAGCAGCCTGGGGAATGACGGCTCTCCCAACGGCTATCATGAATTCCGGATAAACGGCAATGCCATTGTCCGGCAGACCTTCAAGGCGGTAGGCTCCGAGGACGCCTCCTATCAATTCCGTATCTACGACGGAGGGGCCTCATACCACGCTCCCGTAAACGGTAAATATGATTATGCCGATGCCGACGGCAAAATCTGCTTTGACTGGAAAACCATCCTTGAAGGAAGCGAAGGATTCGATCCTACGGACAAAATACTCGTGAGGGTATTCGACGCCGGCACCCGCGGACTCAATTGCAATGTCTATTACAACAAGGAGGGCATACGCTATAAAATGACGCATCTTGCGAACGCCCACCGCGACCAGTGTACATTCTCCTTTTTCTGGAACGGCGGCGTTACCCTTAACAGCGCATACGCAACTGCATACAATGGCGGAAAAACCCAGGGATTCTGGTATTATGACGCCTCTCCTTCAGGCAGTGGCTGGAAAGTTGAAGTAGAGTTCAAAGAGCCCGAGGGAAGCCGCTGGTACGAAAGTTCAACGATACAAAAGGATTATACTGGATTCGCATGGTAAGAAAACTTTTACTTTCACTTCTGATGGCGGCCACTGCCCTGTCTTCATGGGGACAGCACTGGTCCGTAACATGGAAAGAATTCCATAAGCATCAGCCACAACTGGATTACATCGGCACGATGGTGACCAAGCCGTCAGACGGCACAGGGAATTCGCGTTGGTGTATAGGCTGCGAGACCCTGGACCGGGATTACGGTGATTTTGCGGCTTACAAGAAGTACGTGGGAGAACTGGGCGTTGGATACGCTCGTATCCAGAGCGGGTGGGCTAAGACCGAAACTGAAAAAGGAAAGTATGACTTTTCCTGGCTGGACGCCATTGTAGACGGCCTCCTTGAAGAGGGGGTAAAGCCCGTTATGACGCTGTGCTACGGAAACCCCGTGTATGGCGCCACAAAGAACCTTGGGTCTGTCATCTTTGACGATGATACCACCATGAAAGCATGGCTAAAGTACGTGAATGCCACAGTCAAACGCTACAAAGACAAGGTGGCCAGATGGGAAGTATGGAACGAACCCAATCTTGGAGAAAACGGCAAACGGCCGGACCTTTACATCAATTTGCTTATCAATACATGCAAAGAAATCAGAAAGGTTAAAAAGGATGCCGTAATTGCAGGCATTTCACTCTCCGGCCTGCCACTCGATTTTCCTGGAACCGTAATGGAAGGGCTCAAAAAGCAAAATGCCCTTAACCTGATTGACTATGTGAGTTTTCACCCGTATTACCAGAACCCGGACGACGCCACGGACGGAATCAAGGCGTTGGAAAAACTTGTTCAATCGTACAACCCGAAACTTAAACTCCTCCAGGGAGAATGCGGCGCACCTTCCAACCTGGAATGGGCACATGCC
Organism: Bacteroidales bacterium UBA4360; assembly: GCA_002393945.1. GTDB lineage: Bacteria > Bacteroidota > Bacteroidia > Bacteroidales > UBA932 > Cryptobacteroides. Next base: position 86,499 of record DGSO01000031.1, on the reverse strand, counting down.
ATCAATTACAGGGAATGGACGGAATACACCCAGGTAAAATGGGACCTCAGGCGCATGGCCTGCGATTTTTCCCTGGATATTCCATCATCCATATTCACCATAATCGACCTGGTGTATCCGAACATGCAGCAGAGCTTCGGCCTTCTTCGCGGAAACCTCCTGAAACAGCCCGTTTACAAGCGGCCGTCCTACCACGGCGTCCAGAACCTGGCATCCGTCCTTACAGCAGATACCTTTGCCGACACCACACTCACGGTATCGGCCTCATCGGCCCGGAAGATTTCCTGCGTGGGCCTTTCCAGGGACGGAAAAACCGTTGGCGCCATGCTCTGGTATGGGGCCGATGTCCCTTCTTCCTCGCTTGAGTGGGACAGCCTGAACCTCACCATCCACGGCCTTGCCATGGAGGACCCTGTTTTCGTGGAGCCTGTTACCGGTCGTGTCTATGAAATCCCGGTCCTTCGCGGCTGCAAGGGTCCTGACTATATCAAATTCCACGACTTCCCTCTTTGGGACTGCCCGGTACTCGTTGTAGAGCGGAATGTCATAGACCTTGGCTCCTCCACCGTGACAGTGCAGGCTTCCGGCTCCAACGTTAAAGACATGCTTTACTGATTATGAGAAAGTTCTATCTGCTATTTGTAACAATGGGTCTTGCAGTAACTGCCACGGCACAGGGTGTTTATGTTCCGCAGGATGGCCAGATACCGGTAAGAGTCCTGCAAACTACGGACGCCAAACCCATCCATGAGATTTATACCACACCTTTCACAATCCATGGATACAATTCCATCGGCTCACTGGACCTTGACGACATCAAAGGCAGCCACCCTTATAAAGGAGTAGGCGTGTCTCTTACCGATGCCTCCTGCTGGTGGATATCCCGGATGCCCGCCGGGAAGAGGGCGGCGTTTCTGAAAGACGCGTTCACAAAAGAAGGGATGAACCTTTCCCTCATCCGCCTCAACTGCGGCGCAAGCGACTACGCCACAGAGTTGTACAATTATGACGATGTGGCCGGCGATGTGAACATGGAGCATTTTTCAGTATCAAGGGACGAACTCTATATGATTCCAGTCATCAAGGAGGTTCAGGCCCTGAGACCGGACATTTATACCTACAGCGCCGTATGGAGCGAGCCGGGCTGGATGAAGACCAGCGGAGCAATGTGCGGCGGTGCCCTTAAGGATGAGTACCTACAAGCCTATGCCAACTATCTGGCGGCATACGTAAAAGAGTATAAGAAACGAGGTGTAAAGATTGATGCCATGAGCATCCACAACGAACCTGAAACCGACCAGGCCGGCGGCTGCCCCGCATCGATAGTCACTGCAGACCAGGAGATTAAACTTGCAGGGAAGCTTGTACCGCAGGCTTTCAAGAAAGCCGGTGTGCAAAACACTGCAATCTGGATTTGGGACTATGACTATGCAGGATATGAGCGCGTATTCAAGGAACTGGCCGACAAAAACGTCCAAAAACACGTAAAGGGCGTGGCCTGGCACCCGTACAGCGGCTCTCCTACCGTGGTCAGGGACGTGCTCTCAAAGTATCCCGACAAGGAAATGCACCTTACGGAGAGAGGCCCCAACCTCCAGAAAAAAGACATTCAGACATTCAAATGGTTTGCCGACGTTGTCTTTGGCGCCCTCAACAATGGCTGCCAGTCCTACTCCAGCTGGAATCTTATCCTGGATGAAGACGGCCAGCCTATAACGGGGAAGTACCCCTGTGGCGGCCTTCGTGAAATTAATTCAGAAACAGGAGAGATTACCGACTCCCGCCAGGCCCAGCTGTTCCGCCAGTTCTGCCCTTATGTGGAAAACGGCGCGGAAATTCTGGAAGTGAACCATCCGGACGCATCCATGGCAAGCATCGCCTTCCGCAACCCGGACGGCACCCTTGTGGTTGTGGTGGTTGCAGACAAGGACCCCGGAAGACGCAAGTTCCAGATAAAATACAAAGGACAATATCTTGGACTCAGCCTGCCCCTGGGGACAGCATCTATGACAACAGTTATCATAGGGGAATGAGACGGAACATCATACTTGCGGCTGTTCTCCTGATATGCGCATGCTCGACAAATGAGTCTGCCATCCCGGAGGCCTCTCTCCCTGCCGACTATTACGCCGGCACGCTCAGGATGTACCCTTTCAGGGATATTGACCCTGTGAAGCCACCAAGGGGCTATGAGCCGTTCATGATAAGCTACTACGGCCGCCACGGAGCCCGCTTCCATGGAGATGATACGCAAGGGAAAAAGGTGTACGAGGCTCTTTGCTCCAGCCCGCTGACTGAACTGGGGAAAGAACTTCGGGATTTCATCGGCCTATATTATGACAGATTTGCCGGCCATGTTTCTGACCTTACGGAGAAAGGCCGTCTTGAACAGCGGGTACTTGCCCACAGGATGTGGAATGCCTATCCTTCCCTGTTCAGGCATAATCCTGAAATAACGGCTGTTTCCACAACAGCCCCCAGGTGCATCCTCAGCATGGGGGCATTCTGTGACGGATTAAAAGACATGAAGCCGTCTCTATGGATAAAACAGAGTTCCAGCAAGTCTTATGACAGCTTCCTGCAGCCCCAGAAACTGATCCCGGGCTTCACGGACAAAGAAAAAGACGCATGGAGAGTCGCCAGGGAGTTCTGTGCCGATACCATCGACCCGAGAGCATTTATAGAACGCATCTTCGGAGATCCGGATTATCGTGTAGAGTCTTATCCTTCCAACGTAAGTTTCATGCGCAACGTACATTATCTGCTGTGCCAGGCTCCTGCAATGGATGTAGAATTGCCAACGGCACCGGAAGTATTCACTACGGAAGAACGCTCCAAAGTATGGGAAGGCGACAATCTGAAGTATTATCTTAATTACGGGTATTACCGTGATTCTGTGGGCGTAAATGCCGCAAGCGCCATAATGCAGGACATCCTTGACAATGCGAAGGCCGACATTGAATCCGGAAAACAGACTGTCAGGCTCCGCTTCGGGCACGATGCCAATCTGATGAGCCTGCTTGCATATATGGGTGTACCGGAGTTCACCGGGCATACAGAGGACCTGCATTCCGTAAAGGAAGTCTGGCAGGAGTGGAGAATACCCTTCGCCGCCAACCTTCAACTGGTATTCTACCGCAATTCGGAAGGCAGCATCCTTGTACTTCCGCTTCTTAATGAAGAGCCCGTCAAGCTGCCGTTTGAGCCCGTAAGTAACGTATTCTACAAATGGAAAGACTTCAAAGAGCGTTATGAATAAGATTGTTCTTGGAATAGGAGAAATAGTTTGGGACTGCCTGCCCGGCGGCAGGAAGCTCGGAGGTGCTCCGGTTAATTTTGCATATCACTGCAAAGAACTGGGAGCGGAAAGCTATCCGGTGAGCGCTGTAGGTAACGACGCTCTCGGAGACGAGACTCTGAGTCAGTGCAGGAGCTATGGCCTGTGCACAGATTACATCGGCAGGAATTCCCTCCCCACCAGCCGGGTGCTTGTAACGCTCGATGCAGCGGGCGTTCCTTCTTATGAGATTGTCCAGAACGTGGCCTGGGATGCCCTGAAGGCCGATCCCAAGATTCTATCTCTTGCCGCCGGGGCCGCAGCCGTATGCTGGGGAAGCCTGGCCCAGAGGAATTCCGATTCCCGCAGCGCCATAATGAAGATTCTGGATGCCATCCCAAAAGATGCCATCCGTGTTTTTGACATAAATATCCGTCAGGATTACTATAGCCGTGAAGTTGTAGAAGAATCACTTGAAAAAGCTACTATCCTTAAGCTTAACGAAGACGAACTACCGCTTGTACTTAAACTAATCGGCGCAAAAGATATTGACACCATTATAAAACGTTATTCTCTTGATTATCTAATCTTTACATCCGGAGCATCCTTCAGTGAAATATATTCTCCGGAAGGCGTTGTCTCCCATATAGAAACACCCACGGTAAAAGTTGCAGATACGGTTGGTGCCGGCGACTGTTTCACTGCCGCTTTTGTCACATCCCTCCTGGGAGGTGAAAGCGCATCGGCAGCTCATGCAAAAGCCGTTACCATGTCTGCATGGTTATGCACTCTCCCCGGAGCCATCAATCCTCTGAAAAAATGAAAAAGTTTATTACAATACTTGGCATACTGCTCTCATCTGCCATGGCCTTCTCACAGACCATAGTAAGCGGCAGCGTTAAGGACACATCCGGAAAACCGCTGGAAAATGTCGGCGTATCTGACGGAATCCAGATTGTGTACACCAACGCGAATGGTGAATACAAGCTGTCCACTGAAGGAAAATACGGGTACGTGTTTGTAATTACGCCTTCAGGATATGTTGCCGAGAGCCGCGACGGGCTCACTCCTGCCTTTTTCAAGCACCTTGGCGGTAATACAGACTTTGTGCTTGAGCCCCAGAAGCAGGATAAGTATTCCATGATTGTATTTACCGATGTCCATCTGACCAATGACCCCGGCAAAGGCGACCAATATCATTTCAGAAACCATACGGGGCCGTTCCTCAAGAGCCTGAGCGAAGAACTCGCCGCTGACGGGCCCGTGTACTCTCTCCAGCTTGGAGACCTTTCCCATGAGGTTTACTGGTATCTTATGGACTATGACCTGAAAGACGCTTACAACACGCTCAAATCCTCCGGGATGAAAGCGCCCATGTACAGCGTCCCGGGAAACCATGACAACGACGGCGCCGTTACAACCGGAGACAATACCGACTTTGACGCCGGCCATCTCTACAGGAAAGTCCTGGGACCGGAATACTACTCTTTCAACGTGGGTGGCGACCACTACGTGATGATGGACAACATCATCTACTTGAACACTCCCGGAGAAGGCAAAAAGAGCCCAGGCATAAAGGGAAAGCGCAATTTCTACACCGGATTCACCCCTGACGAAATGACCTTTCTGAAGGCAGACCTCAAGGCCGTACCCGATGATGCGCGTGTCTTCCTCTGCACCCATGCTCCGCTTATTACGGGACCTCAGGGCACCTTCTGGCGCGACAAAGAGCAGATGGACACCGTAGCCTCAATGTTCAAAAGGTTCCGCCATTTTGAGGCTTATTCGGGCCATGTCCATCGGCAAAGATGGCTGAGGAGCGAACGTTACGGCCTTGACAATATCGCTGTCTGCGCTCTCTCAGGGAATATGTGGACCACCGCTCCGAACAAGGACCTTGGAGAGGCAGGTGAAGACATGGGGGTGATAGTGGGCTCATACAACCGTGACACAGTCACCTACGCATACCGTACCCGCCGATACGGAGAAAACTATCTCCGCGTCTATGACATGAACGCTGTCGGAGAGTATTATAGGACGGATCCGGCGGTGAAGGCATATTTCAAGAAAAAGAACAATGCCATCAATTATGCCGATTCCCTATATACAAATTACATCTATATCAACTGCTGGGGCATGAGGCCCGGATATACGCTTGAAGTCTATGAAAACGGCTCTCCACTTGAAGTGGAACAGACCACGGACGAAGATCCACTGTATTTCGTGAACCACTTCATTCCCCGCCTTGCCGGCCCTTTCTTTGCCGATGGTCCCAAAAGCCACACCTGCGTACATCTGTACAGGGCAAAGGCATCCACGGCCGACGGCGTCATCGCAGTATGGCTCAAGGACGACAAGGGCAGTGTAGTCCAAAGCCGCATGATGAGAAGGCCGATAGGCTTTTCTCCGGCAATGACCTCTGATGGTTCTGCAATAAAATCGGACATTCCCTCCCTTGGAGAAGAGTGTCAGACAAGGCTCGTGCAGAGGCTTTCATCGGCCCTGGTATGGGAATTCTCGGCCACCGGCTTCCAGGATTTGAAGACCGACACTGAAAGAGACTGGCGCATTGCCCTGTATTCCGACCCCGCCTGTAGGAATCTCGTTCAGTCGTGGGACCTCGTTCGCCAGCAGAACAACCCCAACCAAAGTGTATTCCGCGGATTCGATACGGACAAGAACCCTCCCCGTTTCTGTTTCAGCGGCCTGGAACCCTCTACCCGCTATTGGTGCAAGGTGACAGACCTTTCTACCGGAGGCGGAAGCGCTCCCGTCAGAGGGACCACTTCCGAATTCAAGGTCGTCACGCTGGGGAAGAAAGGATCGGCCAAGCCCGGAGATGTGCTCCTTGCCGAAAATTTCTCTGAAATAACAACCGGAGGATGGTGGCTCAGCGGAAAATACGCCGTAGGTAACTGTCCGATATCGGCAGAAAGGACGGACAAATACCAGTTCCGTCTTGGAAAGAAGTACAGCTATGATGCCCAGGCCCAAGGATATCCCATCGTTGACGGAAGGGCGGCATATTACGGGCAGTACCAGTATGCACTCAAGCCGGAAATGCTATCCGGGACCCGCCTTGAAAAATGGGGCGTCATAGTCATAAACAACGCCGGAAAAAGGGTGGATGAGAATCAGGTTTACGCCCATCCTGGTTACCTTGTCTGCGGCACGACGGCAGGCAAGGACGGAGCCGGAAACCGGAATGCCATCCTGCTTACGCCGGAGCTCAGTTCTCTTCAAAAAGGGAAGAAGGCCACGGTTAGAGTAACCTTCCGAAGCCAGAAGTATGCAGCCTCCGATGCAGACCTTAAAGTCTTCGCCGGAAAGGTTGAGGGCATTCGCTATTGGGGAAGCGAGAACAGCATGGCCGCACTTGACGGAGAGGTCACTTATGACTCGGAGAATCCGCAGTTCATCTCCACCGCCGACATAACCATGGGCAGTGCCAACGGCTACAGGACTTTTACCGTAAGCGGCGTCAGCAACTCTTCACGTATCTTCGTCGGCATCCGTCCGGACCAGACCCAGGGCAAGAAAGGCGGTAAATTCACTCACAGACGCTACTGCATAACAGATGTGTCCGTTGAACTGGTAAGTTATGATGAATAAGAATATGAGACAAGTAGTACTTCTTGAACCGGAACATCTTGAGTTCCGTCAAGTTCCCGCTCCTACGGCCGGGCAGCTTGGAGAGCATCAGGTATTGGTGAATATCAAACGTATAGGCATTTGCGGCAGCGAAATACACTCCTACCACGGCCAGCATCCTGCCACTTTCTATCCTGTTGTACAGGGACATGAATACTCCGGCATCGTAACGGCCGTTGGAAGCGCCGTCACTGTATGCAAGGCAGGAGACAAAATTACGGCAAGGCCCCAGCTCGTATGCGGCAAGTGTGCGCCCTGCCGCCGCGGACAGTACAATGTATGTGAGCATCTTCGCGTCCAGGCATTCCAGGCCGACGGTGCCGCACAAGATTACTTCATAGTGGATGACGACCGCGTGGTGCGGCTTCCTGACGACATGCCGCTCGACTATGGCGCTATGGTGGAGCCTGCATCAGTGGGGACCCATGCAGTATCACGTGCCGGAGACCTCAGAGGCAAGAATGTAGTGGTTTCGGGAGCCGGAGCCATCGGCAATCTTGTGGCACAGGCTGTCATATCGGCAGGGGCAAAGAAAGTCTTGATTACGGATGTTAGCGACGTCCGGCTGGAAAAAGCCAGACAGTGCGGCATCAGTAATACGCTGAATGTCATGAAAACACCGCTTGCAGAAGGGATCAAGGAAGTTTTCGGCAACGAAGGTTACCAGGTGGGTTTTGAGGTTGCCGGAGTGGAAAGCAGCATCAGAAGTCTCATGGAGACTATAGAAAAGGGCAGTACGATAGTTGTGGTAGCCGTTTTCGCAAAGGATCCGGCCCTGAGCATGTTCTATCTTGGAGAGCACGAGCTTACCCTTGTGGGAACCATGATGTACCGTCACGAGGATTTTGTCAGGACCGTGGAGAACATTGCTGCCGGAACCGTCAAACTCGAGCCTCTCATCACGAACAGGTTCTCATTCGAGGAGTATGACGAGGCCTATAAATTCATTGCTGCCAACCGCATGACTTCAATGAAAGTCATCATCGATCTTGAGAAATAGAGTATGGCTGTAATTGACTGGATTATAGTAGCTCTGTTTCTGGGGGCGCTAATCGGCATAGGTTATTCCTTTTCCAGAAAAAACCGCAATATAGAGGACTACTTTGTGGCCGGGCGGTCCATGCCCGGATGGCTTGTGGCCATTGCGGCAACAGGAACTTCAATCAGCGCAGGAACATTTGTGGGCTCGCCGGAGCTTGGTTTCAACACCAATCTCACGTATGTGATGAACCTGATTGGAGCCATTTTTGGAGGTTGCCTCGTTGCGGCGCTGATCCTGCCCAAGCTATATAATGCCAAGACTATAACAATCTACGGATTTATCGGGGACAGGTTCGGAGAGCCTTCAAAGAAAGCCACTTCCGTCATGTTCCTTCTTGGCCAGCTTTTCACATCCGGAAGCCGTCTGTTCATCGCAGCCATCGCTATCAGCGTCATTGCATTCGGAAGCATACAATTCCAGTTCATGGTATGGAGCATACTCATACTGGGCCTGGTTTCAACTTTCTACACAATGATGGGAGGCATCAAGGGACTGCTGTACATCGACACTTTCCAGACCCTTCTCATGATATTCACGGGAATAGTGGCCCTTGTCCTGATAGCCTGCAATCTCGGTGGCTTGAGCCTTTCCGAAGTATGGCATACGCTTACGGCCGGAGGCATGGTAAAATCTCCGGCAGCGACCGGTGTTGCTCCGGGACTTGCAGCGGACGGCACTCTCCAGGGATGGGTTTCAGGCAGCAAGGTGCAGATGTTCGACCCTTCGATTGATTTCAGCAAGCCATATACTATCATCGGAGGCCTCATAGGCGTTGCCGTATTCAAGATAGCGCAGTTTACCACGGACCAGGAGTTCGTCCAGAGGCAGCTTGCCTGCAAAGACGTGAAGAAGGCCGGACGCTCGCTTGTGGCATCACAGCTTCTCAGCCTCCCGACTGTGCTCATTTTCCTCAGTATCGGCCTTCTCCTGTGGGTAAAGTACATTCATGCTCCCAGCACCGACGGGGCCCTTAGCGAAGGTTTCTTTGCCGATGCCCGCGACGTATTCCCGCAGTATATCAAGAACCACATCCCCGCAGGAGTCAGGGGCCTTATGATTACAGGTCTTCTGGCCGCAGCTCTCTCCAGTTTCAATTCCGCCATCAATTCAATGGCATCGAGTTTTGTCGCAGACCTGTATCTTCCGTTCATGGCCCGCCGTGGGAAGGCGCCCAAAGGCGACAACGAACAAATCGCATCCTCCCGCTGGATGGTGATTCTCATGGGAGTACTGCTTACAGGATTTGCAATCCTCACTTGCGTCATGCAACAGAGCAGCGGCCTTAATCTGGTTGATTTTGCAACCGGAGTAATGTGTTTCGCTTACGTTGGAATGCTTGGTGTATTTCTGACAGCCATATTCACAAAACGGGGGAACAACCGTAGCGTGCTGGCTGCCTTGATAGCCGGTGTACTGATAGTGATACCCCTGATGTTCCAAAAGGAACTTTTCGGTGCAAATTATATCGCATGGACATGGTGGTGCCCTATCGGCTCCATAATTACTACCCTTATCTGCTTGTCAGGGAAGGCCACTAAGCGTTGATGACAAAATATTTTTGTATCTTTGCAGGCTAAACCGATATAATATGGCAGACAACACCCTCCTTGAGAAGGTTCTCAGCCTTCAGGATAAATACAAGAGACTGGAAGAACAACTGGCAGACCCTGAGGTCATTGCCGACATGAAAAAATTCGTTCAGCTGAACAAAGACTACAAGGAACTCCAGCCCATCATTGCCGCAGGCCTTGAATACAAGAGGCTTGTGGATGAACTCGCACAGGCCAAGGACATCCTCATCAACGAAAAGGATGACGACCTCAAGGAGATGGCCAAGGAAGAGATTGCAGAGATTGAGCCCAAACTTCCCGAGATGGAGCAGAACATCAAGCTCCTGCTCATCCCTGCCGACCCCGACGACAGCAAGAACGCCATGGTGGAAATCCGCGGCGGCACCGGCGGCGACGAGGCGGCAATCTTTGCAGGAGACCTCTTCCGCATGTATCAGCACTTTGCCGAAAGACGCGGCTGGAAGCTGGAGGTCACAGACCAGGCTCCCGGCACTTCCGGCGGTTACAAGCAAATTGTATTCAAGCTCTCATCCTCACAGGACGGCGTTTACGGCGTAATGAAATACGAATCCGGCGTACACCGCGTCCAGAGGGTTCCCCAGACAGAAACCCAGGGCCGAATCCAGACATCGGCAGCATCCGTTGCAGTATTCCCGGAAGCCGGCGAATTCGACGTCGAGCTCAACCCTGCCGATATCCGCAAGGACCTCTTCTGCGCATCCGGTCCCGGCGGCCAGGGCGTTAACACCACATACTCTGCAGTACGTCTCACCCACATTCCTTCCGGAATCGTGGTCCAGTGCCAGGAAGAGCGTTCCCAGCTCAAGAACCTTGACAGGGCGATGGAAGAGCTCCGTACCCGTCTCTACAACATGGAGCACCAGAAGTATCTGGACGGCATCGCAGCAAAGCGCAAGACCATGGTTTCTACCGGTGACCGCAGCGCCAAGATCCGCACATACAACTATCCTCAGGGCCGCGTGACAGACCACCGCATCGGCTGGAGCATGTACAACCTTCCCGTTTTCATGGACGGCGACATCCAGGAGTGCATAGACCAGCTCCAGATTGCAGAGAACGCAGAACGCCTCAAAGAAGCATCGGAGGAATAATACCATGGCACGCAATCCTCAGGACCTCAAATCACTCGGCCACAAGACCGTCTACAGCCAGGACTATGCACCCGAAGTTCTCGAGACCTTCGAGAACCAGCACCCGGACAACGACTACTGGGTAAGGTTCAACTGCCCCGAGTTTACCACGCTGTGCCCCATCACAGGCCAGCCGGACTTTGCAGAAATCCGCATCAGCTACATTCCCGACGTGAAGATGGTTGAGTCCAAGTCCCTCAAGCTGTACCTTTTCAGCTTCAGGAGCCACGGAGACTTCCACGAGGACGTCGTGAACACCATCATGAAAGACCTTGTAAAGCTCATGGACCCCAAATACATTGAGGTTACCGGATTCTTCACTCCCCGCGGCGGCATCTCCATCTACCCTTACGCCAACTACGGCCGTCCCGGCACCAAGTGGGAAAAACTGGCAGAGCAGCGCTTTGCCTCGCATGAATGAACCACTCTTGCGCAAGGTGGAAGATTGTTGCCGGGACCTTGTACAAGAATCATCAATTAACGCAATACATTGCACAAGGTCCACACTCTAAAACTACACCTTGTACAAAACTATCGGCGATACCTGCTATAAGCTGCTTTTTCCAATAGCTGACGATCGTCAGGATGAGCCACGGATGTCAACAGTGCGGCTCTTTCTTGCAGAGAACGCCCGCTTAGGTTAACGGCGCCCCATTCTGTGACTACCCACTGCACGTCGGCCCTTGGAGTGACAACTCCGGCACCGGGCCTTAGCATCGGCACTATCTTGGCTAATCCTTTCCTGGTCCTGGACGACATTGCTATTATGGCCTTGCCGCCTTTGGAGAGCTTTGCCCCCCTTACAAAATCCAACTGGCCACCGGTTCCGGAATATATGCTCTCGCCAATTGAATCGGCACATACCTGCCCGGTAAGGTCTATCTCTATTGCAGAGTTTATGGAAATAACATTTGAATTGCGTGAAATTATGCGCGGATCATTGGTATATGCGATATCTTTCATCAAGACATCCTTGTTCCCGTCGATGAAATCATATACCTTCTTTGAACCCAGAAGGAAGGATGCCACAATAAGGCCTCTGTCTATTTCCTTGCAACTGCCGTCTATGACTCCGCTCTCAACAAGCGCCAAAGCACCGTCGGAGAACATCTCAGTATGAAGTCCCAGATGCCTGTGATTCACAAGTGCCTTACAGATTGCATTGGGAAGTGAGCCTATCCCCATCTGCAGGCATGCCCCGTCCGGAATCAATTCCGCACAGTTGGCGCCGATCAGCATATCCGTCCCGGAAGGAGATGCATATTCCTTTTCAAACAGAGGTCTGTCGTCATGAACCAGGGCGGTAAACCTGTCAACAGGGATAAGATTCCCATACGCAAAAGGCACATGGGGATTAACGACTGCAATCCTCTCTCTGGCCACCTCAACAGCGGCGACAGAACAATCCACTGACGTCCCGAGTGAGACCATACCATCCACAGGCTCAGAGACTTGCACCATAGCAACATCGCACCGAAGCGTTCCGCTCCGGTACAACGCCTGGGACTCAAAAAGGTTAACCGGAATATAATCTGCAATTCCTTGCTCAACCACAGCTCTTACATTAGGGCCGATAAAAAACCCCTGATCAAAGAAGCTTTTGCGGTTTCCCGGTGCAGCATATGGAGCAGCCCCCTCAGTATGAAAATGATGGAAATGGACATCCGTCAGTTCGCCCGCACGCCTTTCAAGCGCCTCCAACAATATATAAGGTACACTCGCAATGCTGGAAAGATGAATATGATCACCGCTCCTGACACACTGCACAGCCTCACCGGCCGATATGAAATTAAGGCCGCTCACTTCTTCTTACTTCCCTTGAGCAGGTAGAAAACAACACCTGACACCACGAAGGTGCCAAGTCCCAGCCATGGGGCGATTCCCTCGGGCATGCGGAAGCCGATCTTGTCCACGCAGATGAACGTGACACAGACGGCTGTCATGAACATGGCCGGAAGAAGGGTGAGCAGATAGTTGAGGCCTCCACGTTTCACAAAGTAAGCGGTTGCTGTCCAGAGCATGATGGTGGCCAGGGTCTGGTTGCTCCAGCCAAAGTAGCGCCAGATGGTGTTGAAGCCGTTCTCATCGGCAATGTTATACCAGAGAAGGAGCGCACTGACGGCGAAGAGGGGAACGGCTATCATGAGACGCTTGCCGATATTCTTCTGAGGGGCCTTGATAAAGTCTGCCACGATGAGCCTGGCGCTTCTGAAAGCGGTGTCTCCGGAAGTGATAGGCGCAGCGACCACTCCGATGATTGCCAGTATTCCTCCCAGAAGTCCCAGCCAGCCTTCAGAGACCTTCGTAACAACCTGCGGGGCCGATGCAGACATAGTTGAGCCCACCTCTGCAGCTCCTCCGTCAAAGAAGAACCAGGAGGACACGGCTGCCCAGATGAGAGCCACCAGACCTTCGGTTATCATGGAGCCGTAGAATACCGGGCGGCCCAGCTTTTCATTCTTGATGCAGCGTGCCATAAGAGGGCTCTGAGTGGCATGGAAGCCGGAAATCGCACCGCAGGCTATGGTAATGAACAGGCACGGGAAGATGGGCTGCCCCTTGAGTCCGGCCTTGTCTGACCAGCCGCCTAGTCCATCCCAGATTTCGGGCAGGGACGGCCACTTGACGAACAGACATACCATTAGGGCCGCGGCCATGAAAAGCAGCGCAAATGCAAACAGGGGATATATCCTGCCGATAAGCTTGTCTATAGGGAGCAGCGTTGCTACTATATAATATACGAATATGACGCCCACCCATATCATGATGGCCCCGCGGCTGCCGTCACCGGCAATGTCGCCAAGTATGAGGGCAGGGCTGTACACAAACACGGTGCCAACCAGAAGAAGCAGTATAATGGAGAACACCAGCATCACTTTCTTCGCCCCGCCGCCAAGATACTGGCCGACAAGTTCGGGGAAACCGGCACCGTCATGCCGCACCGAGAGCATGCCACACATATAGTCGTGAACCGCCCCGGCAAAAATGCAGCCGAGAACTATCCAAAGATAGCTTGCAGGGCCGAACTTAGCACCCATGATGGCACCGAAGATGGGTCCGGTTCCAGCAATGTTCAGGAACTGTATCATGAACACCTTCCATGTGGGCATGGCAATGAAGTCCACTCCGTCGGCTTTGGAAACGGCAGGCGTTACCCTCTTGGGATCCGGGCCGAAGACCTTGTCCACAAATGCGCCGTAAATGATGTAGCCCAGAACCAGGGCTGCGATGCTCAAAAGAAAGGATATCATACGAAAAAGCTGAAATGCACGCGGCCGTAGCAGCGCTCTTTTACAAAATGAGGATGTTCCTTGAATGAATGCTCTCCTCCATGCTCGAGGATGAAGTAGCACTCGGGATGCAGGAGGTCCAATGAGAAGATGAGGTCCGGAATGCCCTCAAGGCCTTCCAGGGCGTAGGGCGGATCGGCAAAGATTATGTCGAACTTTTCCCTGCAGATGGGGAGAAAATCGAACACATTGTCACGCACCATGGTCACATTGGAAAGCCCCAGTCGTTGAGCCTCAGTCTTGATGAACGACGCATTTTCACGTGTCATCTCCACGGAATAGACCCTGGAAGCCCCCCTGGAGGCGAACTCGAAAGCGATGGAACCGGTTCCGCCGAAGAGGTCGAGCACCTTCAGGTCCTGGAACTCGTATTCATTGTCCAGGATATTGAAAAGGCCTTCCTTGGCGAAGTCCGTAGTGGGACGCGCCTTGTAACCTGCCGGCGGCATGATTACCTTGCCTTTGAGTTTCCCTCCGATGATACGCATAGATTCTTCGACTTCGCTCAGAATGACAGTTAAACCTGGACGACCGCTTTGAAGTAACGGTAAAGGGACATTTTGGAATCCATGTCTACGGGAGTGCGGAGGCACATGGTGGAGATTTCAGGATTCAGCTGGAGCTGTTTGAGCGCAAGGAATATGAAGTACTGCGCGGTGGTGAAGTCCGGGGCCTTGAACACATTGGCAAGGCGGAGGCTTTTGCCCTGAGCCACCGCAAGATGCAGCCAGCCGTCACGGAAAGAGGCCACGATCTTGTTGTATTCATCCACGGAGGACATGCTCCTGAGGATGTAATACATTTCCGGCAGTACGCGGACGGGTTCTCCCGACGTGGGAAGAACCGTCTGGGCCATTACCCTTGACAGGGATTCGCCGATGGTATTGGAATACACCAGGACAGCGCCGAATTCTGGCATCCTGACCCACTCCACATGGTCTCCTTCTTCCAGGGCGATTACTTCCGAAAGCGAGTCCGATGCGGTGGATGCGTCAAAAAACGATTCGGGGACAAGGGCCACCTTGGGAGTAAGGAGGGAAATCTCCACGGAGGAGTATCTCTTCTGTAGCTCCGGCATGGTGAAAAGCTGCTCCGAGCCAAGCCACTGGGAGGATTCGCCTCCCGGCAGCAATTTAAAAGAAAATCCACTCAAGGAAACTTGAATGGATATTCCTGAAGGGTCTGTATTGAAAGCAGACATAGGTACTATTCCCAGTTACCTGCGTTGTTGTTAGGTGCGGTAATGCTGCCAACCTGAAGGCCTTCGTACTTGTTCTGGGCCTTGCGGTCTGCATCGAGGTTGATGCGGAGCTGGTTGTCCATGCCCTTGAGGAGAGCCTTGTAAGGCATGCGGGCTTCGAACAGGGGAACCTGGACGCCGGATACCTTCTTGATGGTGGATTCCATCTCCACCTCCATTCCGCCGGAGAAGGGAATGTACTTGAGGGAATCAATGCAGAAGTCTGCCCTTCTGGTGAACAAAGTATCCTTTACGGGGATCTTGGTAACGGTGGAGAATACCACCTTCATGCCTTTTTCGTATGCTTCCTGGAGCTTCGCGGTGAGCTGGTCTCCCTTAAGACGCCTGTTGGCCTTCTTGATGGCCTCTGTGTTGACAACGGCGAGGGAGTCATCGTTGGAACCAATCTGCATGACGATGTCCATCTGGCCCTGCTCGTAGAAAAGCTTGAGGGAGTCTACAGTGGGGCTGAAACGGCCGTTAACGCTCTTGAATGCTTCCTGGAGAGTACGGATATCCTTGAGACGCTGGATTCCGACCTTTGAACGGGATGCCACTTCGTCATTGAAGCGCACAGGCTTCTGGATGCTGGAGATGAAGAGCCATGCCCCGCCTACGATGATAAGGCCAAGTACTACCTCTAAAAGGATTTTAACTGTTTTGTTCATTATTTTAGTGTATTATATTTCAAAACTTCCGACAAAGTTAAAAAAATGATTTCTCAAAAGCAATATCTTTTTGTAAATTTGCGACTGGAAAAAAGAGGAATATGGTCCCCTGCATCACAGACAGTAAACTCGCACAGTTCAAAGGAATGCTGGATAGCGCATCAAAGGTTGCCGTCCTGGGACACACGCATCCGGACGGCGACGCAATCGGTTCAACCACCGCACTCTGCGTATGCCTGAGGGACCTTCTGGGCAAAGCTCCTTATGTAATTTATCCGGATACCCCTGCCGACAATCTCCTCTTCATCCCCGACGCCGGCATCCCCTGCATCTTTGCCGACAAATCCCCAGCAGAGGCCTTGTCGGCCATAGAAGGGAGCGACACCGTCATCCTTCTGGACTGCCGCAGCTTTTCAAGGACGGAACAGCTTGGAGACCCGTGCAGGAAGGCATCGGCAAGGAAAATCCTCATCGACCACCACCTGGACCCGCAGGAGGACGAATTCGACCTGGTCTTCTCCACGCCGGACATATCATCGGCCTCTGAGCTCCTGTACTGGATACTCACCGGAATCTTCGGAAGGAACCTGCCGGAAAAGGCCCGCGAGGCCATCCTGACGGGGATGACCACCGACACGAACAATTTCGCGAACTCCGTCTTCCCGTCCACCATGAAGATGGCATCAGAACTCATTGCCGACGGAACCGACCGGGACAAAATCCTCAACCTCATATACAACTGCTACAGGGAAAACCGCATCCGCCTCATGGGCTACATGCAGTGCAGCGAGATGAAAATCCTCCCGGAGGGCGTTGCATACATGGTCCTCACAAAGGAAATACAGGAGAAATTCGGCTACCGCGAAGGAGAGACGGAAGGACTTGTCAACGTCCCCCTCTCCATCGGCACCGTGAGGATGAGCATCCTGGCAACCGAAAAGGACGGCCTGTTCCGAGTTTCGGTCCGGTCGAAGAAGGGCACATCGGCCCAGAACCTCGCAGTTCAGTTCTTCCGCGGCGGCGGCCACGAAAATGCAGCCGGAGGCAAAATCCTCATCGGAGAGGACGTCCCCTCCCCTGCCGATGTACCAACCTACATCGAAAACTCCGTCAAGACCTTTTTTGCCCTATGAAAAAAGCCGTCCTGATATCACTCGCACTCGTTTTTGCCGCCTGCACCCAGCAGGCGCTGCAGACCACATACGACAAGCAGACCACCACCATCGAAAGTTTCGTCACCGCCCAGATGAAAGCCGACGAGACCGCAACCCTGACGCGCACAGGCGGTGCCTACAGGGTGACGCTCCACGACACGCTGGACCCCGCACGCGACTCTCTTGGCTGGAACGGGAAGGTCACGCTCTATTATGCAATGTATATCCTGTCGGGCTCCAGCCTGTCTGCATCCAACCTCGTCGCCACCAACAGCGAAGAGATTGCAACGGCTGCATCATGGGACCTTACGGACAAAACCCAGTTCGGACCTGTAACCCTTGACATGCAGGACGACCTGCTCGAAGGCCTCAAGATGGGCCTCTACGGAGTGCAGCCGGAAGACGAAGCTTTCATCCTCTTCACCGGAAAATATGGTTACGGATCCAAGGAGCAAGGCATGATTCCTGCAAGAAGTGCCCTTGCCTATCACGTATGGATTGAATCGATCGAATAATAATGAAAAAGTATATCATACCTATCCTCGCCTGCATGGCTCTTGCAGGCTGCATTGAAAACAACACCGTCTCTACCGGAGAAGCCGCAAAGGAATACCTCGGCCTCTGGATGGACAACTGGAACAAACAGAACGGAAAAGACGTCAAGCCCACGGACCTGGGCATGTACATCATCGAAGACACTCCCGGCACGGGCGATGTCAGGGACAATGACTCTACATGGGTCTATGCCCTGTTCACGATACGCACCCTGGGCGGCACCATCTCCTCTACTGACGATGAAGACCTTGCAAAACAGCTGGGAACCTACGTTGAAGGAGCATGGTACGGTCCCAAGTATGCAGCTACCGGAGAAGGTGTCAACTACGCAGGCGTAGAAGCGCTTATGAACGGAATGAAACTCGGCGGCACCCGCAGGGCGATCGTTCCTTCATGGCTGCTCACAACGTCGCGCTACTCCACGCAGCAGTCCTATCTGGACGCCTGCACCAGTTCCACGCACCTTGATTATACCGTAACTCTCGTAGACCAGACATCTGACGTCATACGCCACCAGTCGGCAAGAATCGCAGATTTCATGAACGCGTTCTATCCCGGTGCTGCAAGTGAGGCCATCAGCGAAGACGCCACCGACAACGGCAGTTTCTGGTTCGTCAGCACCTACACCCCCGCGGACGCCGCCGAGCGCGAAGAAACCGCTTCCATGAGGCTCAACTACACCGGCCTCAGGCTTGACGGACAGATATTCGACTCAACAGACAAAAAGACCGCGATAGATGCCGGAATAGACTCGGCCTCGAGCTCCTATTCCCCTATGAGCGTCAACTTCACGACCAACTGGGCCGATATGTCCATCGGCGGAACCACCTCGATGATAGACGGTTTCAAGGCCGGCGTGTGGAGGATGAAGTATGCCGGACAGAAAGCGGTCGTAGCATTCACATCGGATCACGGTTACGCTTCAAGCGGCAAGGGCTCTTATATCCCCGCCTACTGCCCTCTGGTGTTTGAACTTGAACTTCTGGAGGCGGAGGAGAAGTAATGGCAGGAACAGCAATTCCCACTGAACTTGGAACCAAACCGGTAGGAGCACTCCTCAGGCAATATGCAGTTCCGGGCATCATCGCCATGACTGCATCTTCCCTGTACAACATGGTGGACAGCATCTACATCGGCCATATACCGATGGTAGGCTCTCTGTCCATGGCCGGTCTTGCCGTGACGTTCCCCCTCATGAACATTTCAACCGCATTCGGCACCCTGGTGGGCGTCGGTGCGGCAACGATGATATCCCTGCTTCTGGGGCAGAAAAACTACGCTGCGGCAAACAAGGTCCTGTGCAACGACGTAACCCTGAACATCATCACGGGCGTCCTGTTCACAGCAGTGATGCTCATCTGGATGGACCCCATCCTGATGTTTTTCGGAGCCACTGAGACCTCGCTGCCCTACGCCAGGGACTACATGTTCTACATAGCCATCGGCAACGCGGTGACGCACCTGTATTTCGGCCTCAACTCAATAATAAGGTCGTCAGGCAATCCGAAGCTGGCGATGGGGCTGACCCTTTTCACGGTCACTTCCAATGCCATCCTGGACCCGCTGTTCATCTTCGCCTTCGGCCTTGGCATACGAGGAGCCGCACTTGCCACAGTACTCTGCCAGTGCATGGCCCTTGGATATACCCTGTGGTATTTCCTGGACCAGAAGAAGTTCCTGCACCTGCCCCGTTCCAGGAAGATTTTCCGTGTAGACTGGAAGATTGCAAAGGACTCCCTTGCGATAGGCATGGGACCGTTCCTCATGAATATAGCAAGCTGCGTTGTGGTCATGTTCATCAACCAGCAGCTCGTCAAATGGGGAGGAGACCTCGCCCTGGGTGCATACGGCATCGTGAACAGGATTTCCTTCCTCTTCGTGATGGTCATAATGGGATTCAACCAGGGAATGCAGCCCATCGCGGGCTATAACTTCGGCGCCAGGCAGTACGGGCGCGTCAAGGAGGTATATCTCAAAACCGCCATGTGGGCAACCATCGTCGTCATTGCCGGCTTCCTCGTGTCCGAATTCCTTTCCAAGCCGGTCGTGAGCGTTTTCACCAACGATCCCGCACTGGAGGACATGGCCGCGAAGGGCCTCAGGATGATGAATCTGGCATTCCCCATCATAGGTTTCCAGATGGTTACGACCAACCTCTTCCAATGCCTTGGAATGGTGAGAAAGAGTATCTTCCTCTCTCTTTCCAGACAGCTTCTCTTCCTGCTGCCGTGCATCTATATCCTTCCGGACATCCTTCAGTCCGAGGCCGGTGTATGGTACAGTTTCCCCATCTCCGACACCATCGCGTCCGTAATCACGGCCATCATGGGGTGGAGCCTTATCGTAAAGCTTTCCAAACTTAAGGACGGAGACGATCCGTCCATCTTAGGAGGACAGATAAAATGAACACTATCATCAACATCGGCCGCAGCTTCGGAAGCGGAGGAGGCTATGTGGGGCAGGCTATCGGCAAAAAACTGGGCATTCCTTTCTATGACAACGAACTGATTTCCAAAGCCGCAGAGGAAAAAGGCTTCTCCAAAAGCATCTTTGCCGGCGAGGAGAAGCGCAGCCTTTTCTCCGTTTCCAGTTTCTTCTCTTCCGGGAGGCTGGGATACCTGGACAGCGGATACGTGAACGACAATGTCCTCTTCAAGATCCAGAGCGAGGTAATCCGTTCCATCGCCGGCGAGGGCGATGCCATCTTCATCGGCCGCTGTGCCGATTACATCCTCCGGGACATGGACTGCCTTGACGTCTTCGTCTGCGCCCCCATGGAATTCCGCATCAAAAGGCTCATGGAGAACGAAGGACTCAGTGCCGACGAGGCCGAAAACCTGATGCGCCGCAAGGACCGCACCCGCGAAACGTACTACAACTACTACACCTTCGGAGCCTGGGGCAAGGCCGACAATTACGACCTCTGCATAGACAGTTCCATCCTTGGAATAGACGGAACTGCCGATTTCATCATAGACTTCGGCCGACGCTGCGGTAAGATAAAGTGAGGATAGCGCCCATCATAACAGGGATAGCCGCCGCCTGCGCAGTGGCTCTGCCTTTCATACTCAAGGGCGCGTCTTCAGAGCCGGAAACTCCTGCTCCCACATATCTGGAGAACCTCAACGAGGCAATCACAAACGACCTTTCCGACATCCCCGAACTCAAGGCCATGGACCACTCCGTGGATTCCTTCATGAACTACTGGGCGCTGAAAGGCATGGCGCTCGCCGTTGTGAGGAACGACTCCCTGGTCTATGCAAAGGGCTACGGCAAGGCCGATGCTTCCACGCCTATGACTCCCGGCACCACCATGCGGCTGGCATCGGTTTCAAAGCTTCTTACGGCCGTGGGAATAATGAAACTCCAGGAAGAGGGCAAGGTGTTCATGGACACCCCTGTCTTCGGGCCCTTCGGCGTACTGAAGCGCTTCGACCCCTACATCAAGGACAGCAATTATTACTCCATGACAGTGGAGCATCTGCTCCGTCACCAGGGCGGTTTTACCACCCGCGGGGGCGATGTAATGTTCTCCACCCTCACGTTCATGAGAAATCACGGCCTATCGGAAGCGCCTGACGCAGAAACGCTTGTACAGAAACAGCTTGCCAGGAGGCTCGGCTTTGAACCGGGCACATGGCAGGACTATTCCAACTTCGGTTATCTCCTTCTGTCACTGATTATAGAGGAAGTGAGCGGGATGCCCTATGAAGAGTACATGCAGGAGCATGTGTTCAAGCCGGCGGGATGCACGGGATTCAGTATTGCAGGCAACTACCTGAAGGACAGGCAGCCCGGCGAATCGATGTATTTCATGCAGCCGGACAGCGAGCTTGTGCCTTCCTATGACGGCAAGCTTGCGGCCGTAGAGAAGTGCTACGGAGGAAATGACATCACCTCCCTCAAGGGCGCCGGAGCGTGGATAGGTTCGGCCGTAGAGATGGCACGCCTGGTTTCCTGCATAGACGGCCGCGGCCCCATGAAGGACATTCTGACGGAAGATTCCGTGCGGCAGATGACCACCTGGTACGATGAGAACACCTTCTCCCTTGGCTGGGTGGATACCAAGCCGGACGGGGAATGGACAAGGACGGGGTCTTTCTCCGGAACATCGGCCCTGGTGAAGGTCTATCCAGACGGCGAATGCTGGGTGCTGATCTCCAACACATCGGCCTGGAGGGGTTCCCGATTCTCCAAGAACACCGCATACCTCTGCAAGAAACTCCGCGGCCGATTCTCTCATCTTCTGCCAAGGCGTGACATGTTTGAGCAAAGCACGGAACTATGAAAAGATTACTGTACATCATGGCTGCCTGCGCTGCCATTTCTTCCTGTGCAAAAACCTACGACGTAGTTGTTGTGGGCAGCGGAACCGGCGGAACGGCTGCAGCCATTGAAGCCGCAAGAAACGGTTCCAAAGTCCTGGTCGTAGAGGAATCTCCCTGGCTGGGAGGAATGCTCACCAGCGCCGGCGTAAGCGCCGTAGACGGCAATTTTCGCCTCCGTGGCGGCATTTTTGCCGAGTTCACAGACTCCCTCGCCGCCAGATACGGCTCCGTAGACACCCTGTTTTCAGGCTGGGTGTCCAAGATTATGTTCAACCCCAGGGTAGGGGCCGAAATCTTCAGCAACATCGCCGCCGAATCCGGAGTGGAAGTCAAATTCAACACCACCGTAACGTCCTTTGAAAAGGGATGGAAGCTGAAGCTGTCGGACGGGAGCCGAGTCAAGGCCCGCATCCTCATCGACGGAACGGAACTGGGAGACGTTGCCCGGGAAGCGGGAGTTCCTGCACTTGAAGACAGCCGCGCCCTGCAGGACATGACTTATGCCGCCACCGTCAAGTTCCATGACCATCCGGTGCCCATGGAGAAACCCGAGGACTATGATCCGGAGCACTACCGCACCTGCTGCGACACCTGGAGCCCGGACATGATGCTCTCCTACGGACGCCTTCCAGACGGATATATGATGCTGAACTGGCCCCAGGGCGGAAACGACATCTACCTGGAGTACCTTGACATGCCGCGTGAACAGGTGTACCGGCAGGCGAAAAACCGCACGCTCGGATACATATACTATCTCCAGAACGAACTGGGCTTCAAGAACCTCGGCATTGCCGATGATGTCTTTCCTTCTGCCGACGGACTCCCCTTCTATCCGTACTACCGTGAAGCCCGCCGCATTGCAGGAAAAGATACAATGACAGTTGACGCGGCCAAGAATCCATACGCACACGACCTGTATACCAGGGCTGTAGCGGTTGGAGACTACCCTGTGGACCACCACCACAACCAGCACCCGAGAAGGGAAGAGCTCTCGCACCTCTGGTACGGCAAGATTCCCTCATTCAGCGTTCCTCTTGGCGTAACCATTCCTGCAAACGGCCCCGAGGACTTCCTGGTTGCCGACAAAGCCGTCTCCGTGAGCTGGGAAATGAACGGCGGAGTGCGCCTGCAGCCGGTAATCCTTGGCCTTGGCCAGGCGGCAGGAGCCCTGGCGGCAATTGCCGTCAAAAGCGGAAAGCACCCCTCGGAAGTCCCTGTCCGGGAAGTTCAAAGCCTACTTCTGGACCATGGATGTTATCTCCTCCCCTTCCTTGACCTCAAGCCCGGAGACTCCGGATTCAGGGAGCTTCAGGAGAAAGGCATCAGAGGGGAAGTAAAGGGCACCGGCCGCAGCGTAGGCTGGGCAAATGAAACATGGGTAAATGTACCACAAGATGAATAACAGGAACCTCGCCATTGACATTTTCAGGGGCCTCACCATGACCCTGATGGTATTCGTAAACGAATTCTGGAAAGTTTTCAACGTGCCTCACTGGCTGGAGCACTTTGCCACCCTGGAGGACGGAATGGGACTGTCGGACATCGTTTTTCCGATGTTCCTCTTTGCAATGGGAATGTCCGTCCCCTATGCCCTTGAACGCCGCATAGCCAAAGGATACAGCACGGAAAGTACCGTCAGGCACATCATCTCCCGTACTTTCGCACTTCTGGTCATGGGTGCTTTCATCTGCAACCAGGAATCCAGGGGGATGGCCGGGAACAGGGCCCTGTGGGTGTTTCTCATGGTTGTCGGTTTCTTCCTCACCTGGAACCAGTATCCAAAGGACTGGAAGCCCGCACGCTGGCTGAAGACTGCCGGGGTCCTGCTTCTGCTCGTACTCGCCCTGGTATACCGTTCTGCCGACGGAGAGCCCTTCCAGGGGCTCTGGTGGGGAATCCTGGGCCAGATTGGATGGATGTACCTTTTCTGCGCCATGGCCTATCTCCTCTGCCACGAGCGCAAGTGGATTATCCCGCTGCTGTGGATTGTCCTGTGCTTTGTGAACCTAAGCACCGTTCAAATGCGTGACGGAAGCATCTGGATAGGGTCCAATTTCATCGCAGACCTTGCCGGAGCCCTCCAGCTTGGTAAATGCTACGGCGCCATAATGGGACTGGGCGGCATGATGCTCACCCTTGCAGACTGGAATCTTTCCGGCCGAAAGGCCTCGCAAAGAATGGGCATCGGACTGGCAGCCGCTGCAGTTCTTGCCGTTCTCGGGATGGCCGCCCACACCGGCTGGATAGTGTCCAAGAACCTTGGGACACTCCCCTGGTGCCTGTTTGTAATGGCGATATCCGTTGCTCTTTATACCTTCCTCCGCTTCCTCGAGAGGAAGGGCTGGACCGGCTGGTTCAAGCCGCTCGCGCCTGCAGGAACGGCAACTCTCACCGTCTATATGATACCCTACCTGTTCATCGCCTTATGGGTGGCCGTGAATCCCACTCCGGCCCCCTGGCTCACCGGCTGGGTGGGAGTAGGCAAATGCGTCCTGATGGCAGCAGTCTACATCTGCTGCGCATGGGGGCTCACAAAAGCCGGAATCAAGCTCAAGGTTTGACGAAAGCGTCCCAGTAGTCAAAGGCGCGGATGTGGCAGAGGTCGAAGAGGAAGAAGCCGTCGGCCTCCTTCAGGATAGTCTCCTTGATTTCCGGGAGGATGCCTGCCTTGTCTCCTGTCTCAAAGCCCTTTTCATTGCCGATGTCTGGCCCTGCCGCAAATGGTACGTCTCCGCAAAGGCGCTTGCGGCCGAGTTTGGCGTAGCCCTCCATTGTCTTTTCCGTATCCCCGTGGATGTTTGCTGCAGGGCAGTATGCTCCAAGGATCATGAAGTCCACCAGATCGGCAAAACCTGTGGCCTGGTATTCAGGGGTGGCCCAGCTGAAGGTGGGCTCCTCCTTGGCAAGGTTGTATTTGGGGCTCGTCCAGTTTACGCCGCTGCGGTAGTATTCAGAGAACCAGGCGCCCACGTAGATGCCAAGAGGGAGGTCTTTCCTCACGGAATGTACGGCATCGGCACATTCTGAGACAAAGTCGTGAATGACCTTGCAGCGGAAGGTGAGCCACTGCGTTTCAAGCGCGTCGGGAGTCTTGTCAAGGAAGATGTGACCGGGCTCCGTAAAGACGGGCCAGCGTTCAGGCTGTCTGCCGATGTACTGCGCAAACTGTTCCTTTGCCGCGTCGGTATAACCGGCATCCATCGCATAGTCATCATATCGGCACCGGTCCATCACAATGCCGTCCAGCCCCTCGTAGGCCGATACTTCCTTTAGCAGTTCCAGAAGGAAGGCCTGAACCTCCTTGTTCGCCGGGTCCAGGAACCGGCCGCCGACGGTAGCTGAATTGTCGGCCTGATTCACAAGAGAGCCGTCAGGAAGAAGGTCCACCGCACACCAGTTTTTCCGCTCCGGGCGGTCATACACCATGCCGATATCACCGGCCTCGCACTTGAAACCACCCACCATCATATTCACACCGGCAAGCACCTTGAGACCTGCCGCATGGCCGGATTCTATCCATGCTTCAAGGTAGTCGAAGTCCTCTGTGCGGGGGAAATAGCGCATGCCTTCCGGGGTCCAACGGGCAACCTGCGTAAGCGCCGGAGCCACATCGGACTTGAAAAGCACGTTTCCGCTTGTGGGCCTCACCTCTACCACGACATGTGTAAAGCCCATATCTGCGATACGTTTGCAGTCGGCCTCAATGTTCTGCCTGGAATTGCCATACTCGGCAAAATTCGCCCCAACTTCCACCCATACTATGCTGGGTTTCTGAACCTTCTCCGAGGCACACGACAATAAGGATAGCAGAAAAACTAAAACTGACAGTCTCTTCATATTATTCTATGTTTAATAACTCTTTTTCAGTGCCGCC
The DNA here is from genome assembly GCA_002393945.1 of Bacteroidales bacterium UBA4360. GTDB lineage: Bacteria > Bacteroidota > Bacteroidia > Bacteroidales > UBA932 > Cryptobacteroides. The sequence goes on along the minus strand of DGSO01000031.1, from coordinate 60,698 downwards.
GTAGAGGCGTACCCAGGTGCTGAAGCCCGGATTGCCTTCAAGGAAGCGGAAGATTCGGCAGCCGGAGACCGTTCCGGGGGCGGTGGGCCCGTCGGAAGGGATGTATCCGTCAGGACCAAGGTGGTTGTAGATGGTGTCTCCTCCGCTGAACCGGCCATAAATGAAGTGGATGCCGCCGTATGGCAGCACGTAGTCACAGTCATGGTCGTGGCCGGTTACTATGGCCTTCACGTCTCCCATTTCACGGAACTGGGCGAACAGGCCCGAATTGAGCCTGGACGGGCACGGGGGCTCTCCGTTATTGCCGCAGACGGGTTCAATTCCCGCCGCCAGGGCCTCCTTGAGTTCACAAAGCGGGATGTGAAAAAATGCCATGGAGGGAACCGGGACTCCTCCGTTTGATGCCTTGAACTTTTCGCTAAGAGCGCGGTACCAGGCAATCTGGCTGTGCCGGATATAATCGTAACAATGAATATCCTCCTCGCCCTTGAGGACCACTTCGTCCATGGAGTCAAAGAGATAAAAGACGTGCTCGACACCCCTCGATCCCGAAAGGGTCAAGGCATCGTTGGAACAGCCGTAAACTCCTTCTTTCGGAGAAAGGTTCACGCAGCCAGGCAGCGCACGTATGGCGGCAAACATCTCTTCCCTTGAACTGCCGAACTGCGAGTCATGGTTTCCAAGCGCCACCGCCCACGGAATTCCGCTTTCGGCAAGGGGCTGGAGTATCTCCCTGGCACTCTGAATGTCAGGGCGCCCGAACACGATGTCTCCGGTATGTATCACGAGGTCCGGCCTGACACTCTCAAGGGCCTCTTTCACACAGTTCAGCGCACGTTCGGACCTCGGATCCCCGGCTATATAGTGGGTGTCCGTAAATTGCAGTACGGTAAAACTTCCATCCTGCCGATAATGGAAATCACGTGACGCAGCAGGGTTTATATCCTTTGCCACTGGAGCACATGCCTGCAGCACGTGCGGCGCCACGGCCGCCGCCCCGGTAAGTACTGCTGCATTCTTCAGGAAAGATCTTCTTTTCATTTCAGTTTCTCAATATGGTCCAGTCTGTTTTCACAAACAGACTGGACGGTATTAACTATCTCCATGCATCGTTCATGGGGAATACGGATTCCGGTCCCGGCTTTCAAAACCAAGTCAAGCCCGGGATTGCCATCATAGAAAAGGGATGTTGCGTGTTGTCCGTTTGTTCCCTCCGGAGAGTATGTAAGGTCATATGCCGGAGCCAATTCCCATTTGGAGTCACGGCAAATGAACGAGAAGTTCTTGGCGTGGTCATCCTTATTGACAGCCACTATATTAAACACCATGCGACGAAACATCTCCTCCACCTGGCGGGGATCCTGAGTCAGATATCCTGTAAGGGCAAGAAGATTTGTATAGTCGGCATCTTGATTTCTGAAATCCGTTTTAAGGAGAGCTGCGGCAGAAAGCATATGAAGTCTCTTCCCGGAAGAATCAATGTCAAAACGCTCTATGCAGAAATATCTATCCCTAAGAAGTCCCACCTTGGGGATACTGATCCCACATTCGCTCGCAGCCGTCATATATCGGAGTTCTGTCTTGCCAATTTCCTGAGGGTCATATGTATGCCTGAACTTGACAAGCCAGTGTGCGCCATCCTTCGTCCTGAATGCGGTCTTCGGCCTGGCCCCGCCTGAATTTGCGCTATTATAATAAAGCAAAGAGGCATCCCCGGATTCTTTTTCAGAGAACAGTTTCAATGCTTCTTCCTGAAGAATATCCAATTCCAGTTCATTTTCCGTTTCGCTTTGATGGTCGAAACCTGGCATTACGGGCATATATGACAAGGCTCCCATACCGGAATTTCCAATTATGGAAAGTCTCTGAAGCGGGGTAAGCCCACGTAGCGACAGTCCCTCTTTTCTAAGCATCCTGTCAAGAAGGAACAGTCCATATCCGTCAGGAAGACTGTCTTCAAACACAGCAAAGGAGCCGTCAAAAAAATCTTTTCTTCCTAAGAACAGCCCGCTTTGAAGTGGCAGTTCCGTCGGGGATATGGAAAAACCTGAAGCCAACCACTCTCTATGGTACTCGAAAACACATACGCCACCGGATGGGTCCATCTGCAAAATGCCGACGGGCCGCTCCCTATACATAACCTCCAAGCGATGAACTTCCTGAATCATCTTCCGTTTTTCCTGTTACGGTTCTTGTTAATCAACTCCAGTTCTTCAGCCGTGCTGTATTTTGTACGGCTCATAATGGCCGACAGTTCCTCAAAGTAATCGAATTCAATGGCAAGCCGGCAGAAAGACTCCAACGAAATCTTCCCCGTCTTTTCAAAACTCTCCAGAGTAGGAGCGGGGATGCCCGTCATGGCCGAAAGCGCCCTGCGGCTATACCCTTTTTCCAACCGCCGCGCCCGGCAGTTTGCTGCCAGCCGGTCCATGAGCAGCTGGGGATTCCGAGTGTAATTGTCAAGTCTATATTCCATAATATAATATGCAAAAAGGCCAATTATAAGCCTGTTCAAATATTATGTTATGCAAATATAGTTATTTATAAGGAATTTTCCAACTACTTAAAAGCGCCGGTCACAGGGGCCGGCGCTTGAATCTGTTAAGCGACTAAGAGATATTAGAGCTTGGGGTAGATAATCTTGAAGTACTGGGAAGATGCAGCATCAACTACATAAGCGGCAAGGTCATTGCCTTCCACAATGAGTTTCATGTCGGCATTGTCGCCATACTGCCAGTTGCTTGGATCACACCAATATTCATATTTGCTCACAACTACAGGAGCCTTAGGATCATCTATGTTGACTAGCCATACATGTCCGGGCATGTGGTCTGTATACTCACCATCTTCGTCCCAGTCGGCCCATGCAAAGTAAGGGACACCAATGAATCCGAGATACTTGTGACCATTCCATTCAACCGTTGAGAAGCATGTGAAACCCTCCTCCCAAGTTGCACCACTTACAAGCACTTCCTGCCACTCGGCTGTCGGAGATTCAAGATAATGCAGGTTATAATTGTTGTCATAACCCATGTAGAACAGACCACTTTGGGATGAGTTGCCAATATGCTTCGCAACGATATCGTGAGATGTCCATATACCCATCGCCCAGTTATCAGCTTCAAGAGGAAGATATTGAGGAGCGTCCACGTATTTGGTATATCCTTTTCCTTCTGAATCAGTAAATACACCGTTTTTAATATCCCAGTCGGCGATCTGCACACTATAACCACCCGAGTTACTCATGGTTATTACAGCGTCCTTGGTGGCATCGCCGGTTACACGGATATTGTCAAGACCATAGCCATAAAAGCCGTTGGAGTAAGTAATGATTGGCTTAATGGATGATAAGTCAGGCGTTTCGGCAGCAAGAATAGCAGAAACATTGTCCTTCGGTATAACATAAATTGCAAGAGGAGTCTGATCTTCAGCGATAAGCTCGTATTGCTCATTTTGGGGATAGTCACCACCATAGGAGATAACTACGTTGCCAGCATCATCGTTAGTTACACCCGTGAAAGAAGGAAGACCGGCAAGGTACTTCACTTGCTGCCCATCAGATTTATTGAAAATATATGCCCCACCTGTTTCGTTTTCTGTAAGGCCGCAATTGATAATAATGTAGTCACCAACTTCTGCTATAGACTCGCGGGTACCACCAGGGAACATACCCCAGAAGAACTGCTGAGTCCAGGCAACCTGAAGCCTGCCTCCCTGATTGACATAGACCCTTTCCACGTGAGCCTTGGCTTCGCCATTCTCATCAACATCCTGAATAGCAGGAATGGTGAACTTTACATAGGCTCTACGTGCGTCATACATTGCAGGAGCCACAGTAAAGCTGCCCTTGCCGGTAGTTTTGTCAAAGGTTGCCGGGGCCCAGTCAAAGGACTCATAAGTGGTTACATCATACTCCAGATTGGTAACGACAGAGAAATCGACCTTGCCGCCTTCAAGTCCAACTTCCAGGTTGGAGTTGCTGACGATGAAGACATTCCCCTGATAGAAAGTGACATCGGCACCTTCATTGCCCACCTTGACTGCCACGGTGAAATAGCGGCCGTATTCTTCCTTGGGAAGAGACTGGACGGTAACCTTCACTTCGTTTTCTCCGGCTTTGCCGGAAGCGGGAGTAATGACTACATAGTCTTTCTCCTCACCGGGATAGTTCACTGTTGCAGTCCAATCTGCGGGAGCAGTGAATTTTACAGTAGAAATTGCAGACTCTGCGCCGAGATTAACCACGGCGTCTGACTGAAGGGCAAATTCAACCTTTACGGGATCGGGGGTTTCACCGCCGCCTTCAGGAGTCTTTTGGCAGGACGCTAAGGCAATCAGCGCTGCAGCAAGAAGATAATAATACTTTTTCATTGTGTTTAATTATTGGTTAATGAATTAAGGTAATAAGTAAAAGCATTTTTGAATGAAGCCCAGTAATTGTGCATTCTTATGTGGCAGAGATCAAACACGAAGTAGCCGTCGGCTTCGTTTATACAGGCATCCACGGTCTTAGGGATATATGCACTTTTGCCACCATCCTGCCAACCCTCAGGATTGCCCACATCAGGGCCGCCTGCAAAGGGGGCGTCACCCAGAATCAGGCCCTGAGCAAGTTTGCAGAAGCCCTGCATAGACCATTCGCCGCTACCGTATATACTTTCAGTTGCCGCATAACAACCCAGGAGCATCTGGTCGCAGTGGTCGGCAAAGCCGTATTTGTGATAGTCAGCATCGGCCCATTTATTATATTTCACATGCGTCAGGAACCTTGGGCTGGCCCAGTTTACTCCGGATGTGTAATAACTCGAGTACCAGGCGCCCACATAAACTCCAAACTTTACATCAGGATTAACTTCATGAACTGTATCCGCGGCTTTCTCGACAAAGTCATGAATGGTCTTCGCCCGGAATGACAGCCAGGCCTTCTGGACAGGAGTTACAATCGCAGGAAGCGACGATGTGCCCGAGGGAAAAACCGGCCATGATGCGGGCTCTTCTCCAAGGTACTCGGCAAACTTTTGCCTGGAAACATCTGAGAATTCACTCTGAAGGCCCGTGTCATCATAGCGGCAGCGGTCCAGGATGATTCCGTCCACATCATATCCGGCAAGTTCTTTCAGCATGGCAAGGATATACGCCTGCACATCGTCATTTGCGGGGTTTAGGAAAACAGTGCCCTTCACTCCGCTGTAATAACTGCTGCTTATTCCACTGGATGTATTGTCCATGGCCGCCCATCCGGCCGGAATTTCACCGGTGAATATCGGCCCCTCGTCATCAAGCCCGTAATAACCGCCATAACCGCCGACAAATGTGTTAATAGCGGCATGTACCCTAAGCCCTGCAGAGTGTCCGGCATCGATGAACGCCTGCAGATAGTCCCAAGTCGCTTCACGGTTCACAAAGCGGTAGGATGATCCGATCCACGCTGCCAGACGAGTGGCTTCCGGGGCCACCTTCGACTTCCATAGAACGGTACCTTCCGTGGGACGGACATCCACTACGATATCTGTAAAACCACAGTCTGCCACCTTAGACAGTTCAGCGGCAATGAAGGTCTTGTCGTTGGCGTAATAATAGAAATTTGCAGATGCATCAATCCACACATAACGAGGCTTCCCCTCAGGCGTTTCCACCTGAGGTTCGGGCTCCGGTTCCGGAACAGGCTCCTCTGTAACCGGTTTACTGTTACAGGCAACAGCCAAAACTAATACAGAAAATATATGTAACCGAAAAAGTTTCACTTCCTATTTAATATAGATGCAACTTCCGACGGAACGTTGCTTACCATCCGAAGGTTTTATGGTTTCAAAGCCGTTCACAAGGAGACAACTTGAGCCGCCGCCGTCAAGGTTGATGGCATCTGTACATCCAAACTCTTTCAGCACTTTCGCCACGTTTTCCGTGGAATAGCCAAGAACGCCTTCCGTCATTTCACGGCCCTCACAGACAAAGAGGACAAGGCGGTTGTCGGCGGTGATACCGATAGCCGACCTTGGATCAGGATTTGCGCAGTTGACATCATAATCACCGGGGATGCACTCATATCGCCATGTATTCATGATTTCCGAATTCTTTATGAGTACAGGGCCGGCGCCGATGGCTGTTTTGGCCTCGAAAGCCGTAGCTCCGGCAGGGAAAGTTGCAGACGGTGTCGGCTGAGGATTGCTCCCGTATGAATTCTCAGCAGGAACAGGATAGATAAAATGGTTGTCTTCCCCGGCAAAATAAGTCCAAGAGGCCTCAATCTTGCCGTTTGCATGCATGATGAAAGCAGCCCTCGTGGGATAGTACATGGTTACCCAGTCCTCTGAAGCGTAGTTAATGTTCGGTGACAGGAGAACACCGTTTTCCACTGCAAGGCTTGCAGGATAGTTGATTCCGCTGTCCGAATAAAAGTATCCGCCGTTAAGGACAAGGACCGGTGCTCCGAAACCGTTGAATACCTGGGTAGGGGTCTTGAGCTGGTCAGAGCTCCCGTCCAGTTCAGGATCATTCAGTCCCCACACATGGAATTCGGCCTTGGAAAGGTCTGCAGTAGCAATCCATGCCTCTGCCTTCTTCCCTTTGAGGACTTCCGGGGAATGATACACCTTGACATAATCCGGGAGGCTTCCATACCTTCCGTCAGTAACTTCAGTCCATGGCTCGTCATCGGCATCCGGGTCCAGCCAGGGCCAGTCAGAAGGAATATCCCCTCCTTTGGAAGAACATGCGGCCACAACGATTGCCGCAAATATTACAGCGTATTTTTTCATATTTCAAAGCAATCTGCGACATATGCACCAATGGCTTGTGCATGATGGTCATAATAATAGAGATACACACGATATCCGTCGGTAGTGGGAACCAGGGCGACATCTCCGGCAGCTCCGACTGCAGGGTCAAAGGCTCCTTTCTGGAAAATGGCGATTCCGTTGTTCTTCAAAATTCTCACGACGGCTGACGGATCTGAAGCATCATAGAAACAAAGCTTGGGCTTGATTTCCCAGTTGGGGAAGTGGCTTACCGCAAGGAGTGCAAGGTAAGGAGTTCCGTTGAATGTCTTGGCGTCAAGGCAATTAGGATTCAGGCTCCAGTTTCCGACAAGGTCCAGCCAGTTGTCTTTACCCTTCTTGTCAATATGATGGAGGATATACTGTTCTGCCTGCTCATCGTCCACACTTGGATCCGTATTACCAGTTGCTCCTTCATAGTAATCAAGGAACCAGCCATCCTCGAAGGGTGTCGCAGACGCAGGAGCAACTGTAGCAAAATTAATGGGCGCTCCCCCCCAGGAAAGACCCTGAGGTGAAAAATCCTTGACATCTACTGAAGTGACAGCGCCGCCTTCAACCGTAAGAACAACCACCTCTGAGGAAACCGAAACTCCGGCTATTCCTTCGGATGTAAAGACGATTACGCCGTCGCCCTTCAGGTTTCCTGCAGCCTTGATCCTGTGGCCGATAGGGAAAGCAAGCGGATTGACAAAGCTGTAAAGCAGGGTGGGTGTCTCCGTGGTGGAAGAAGAAACGTAAACATTTACAGTTCCTGCGCTGTCTCCGCCAAGAGCATAGTTGGCAAATACCAGATTTCCCGAATCATCGTTTGTGAGGCAGTCGGCTACGGCCGGTGCAACTGAAAGCTCGCCCTGACGGCTGCCGGTAAAGGCATCCACAAGAACGGGGTTGCGTCCCAGACCAAGCCCTACAACCATGGTGGATCCAATACCTGCAAGAGATACGTAACACTCTTCATTATAGGCAGGCAGTCCTACAACAGTAACCGGATCCACATTGCAGAGCAGCGTGATCGATTCTGTCCTCAGGCCTTGTGAAAGAAGGTTGGGAATGCCTTGTGCCACTGTATATACTTTACTGGTGGTTCCATCTCCGGCAAGAACCTTTACCGTAGCACCGGAATTCAGGTTATACTTCGAAGCCGGATTGTATCTCTTGCCGTTAATCTCCGAGATCTCAGCATGAGGTGAAACCTGGGCGGAAACGCGCACGGATGACATGTCTTCAAGATATGGAATCAAGAGCCTGCTGTCATTTTCGTATACTATTCCTCCTGTCTTGATGTCTTCCACCATGAATGAAAGCAGACTGCATGAAGATGGTTTCACCCTCTTCCCGGTTATCACGATTTGCCTGGAAGCTCCGCTGGGGTCTGTCAGGGTAAACTCATTATCCTCTGTCAGGTCCAGTATTCCCAATCGCGGGGAGATTTTCCAGTTCGGCTGCAACTCGGCCTGAATACGGAGGCCTAACATATAAATCAGCGTCTCTTCATCAGATGCTTCCGGATAATAGTACGGAATTGGAATCTCGAACCGTGTGGCATCGGGGTCGGTAACGGTAAGTCTGCCGACTTCCTGATCAACATAGGTGCCGGAGGTAATTATAGCCGTGAGGCTGGTGAGGCCCTGCCTTGCCGCCGTTGGAAGCACGTATTCCGGCTGATGACAAGCGTTCAGCATTGCAAGGGCGGATATTATGTATATGTACTTTTTCATTTTACTTCCACTCATCATATTGTTCAACCAAAGCATTGGAGGAGAGTTCGCTTTCCGGCATGGGGAAGCGATATAGTCTTTCAGGGAAGTTTCGGTCTTTCTCATCTACTGACACATAAGTGTATCTGAAGCCGGAGCCATCCTTCTCTATCTTTAGACCGTGCTGCTGATAACCTGTAAGACCTTCGGGATATGGCTTTGCTGCTGCCTTCCAGCGTCTGAGATCCCAGTAGCGGAGACCTTCGAATGCAAGTTCAACCTTCCTTTCCTGAACTATTGCCTTCCAAAGGTTGTCTCCGGTCTTGTCAGAATACGGGAGTCCCACTCTGGTGCGTATGGCACGGACAGCATCATTCGCTCCCAAATCGTCATTCGTGCGATAGCAAGCCTCTGCCCTATTCAACAGGACTTCACCGTAACGGAGGAAAGTGAACGGCTGGCTGCTGCCTGAAGTATTCACGTCATAGTTTTCATCCACCAGTTTTCTCATATAATAGCCGGTGACTGTCCTGCCTTTCGGCTCCTTCTCGGCCTTCCACTGAGCCCAACCATCTGTTCCGCCGATATAAGGCTCGATTGTACGGTTCTTCCATGCCGATCCATTATAAAGGATGGTGGCCTGGAAACGAGGTTCCAACTGCTCATATGGAGGAGTATTCGTGGTGGTGCCATGCCAAGGTGTCCAGTTGGGGAACCCGCCTGTTGCAAGTTCATAGCTTTCTACCAGTTCCTGCGTAGGGACGGCATACGCTCCGCCCTTGGAATCGTTCACGGCGTAATCTCCGCCTGGCGTATAATAGAAGTTGAACTCATGGGCTATGCCGTTGGAAATGTCAAAGGTATACTGCAGAATTGCCTCACGGTTTCCGTCAGCAAGGCTCTTTCCATAGGAATCGGCATACTTTGGTTCAAGGGAATAACCAAGTTCCCTTACTTTGTCTGCCGCTGCGATAACGGCATCATACCTTTCGGCATAAAGCATTGCACGGGTAATGAGAGCGTATGCCATGCCTTGGTCTATACGGCCGCCGGCTGCTGCCTGCGTGGGCAGGTTCTTTGCCGCGAAATCCAGGTCCTGCTGGATAAAATCCCATACGTCCTTTTCAGGAGATACTGCCTTGTCCTTCGTTATCTTGGAAAGGTCTTCATCGTAAAGTATTACATCCTTGTAGCGTTTGGCCAGCTCAAAGTAGAAGTACGCCCTCATGAAACGCAGTTCACCTTCAAGACGGGTCTTGTCCGCATCCGACATCTGACCATAAGTCTTCAGGTAGCTCAAACCTTCATTTGCTTCCCTTACCGCGACGTACAGGGAGCCCCACATTCCAAGATAGACGTCAATGGTACCGGCGCTCACCGTAGACTCAAAATAGGAGATATATGAAGGGATATAGGCCATCGCATTGAAGTTGTACGATGTATACTTGAGTTCATCAGTCAATGCTTCAGTGAGGCCGAGAGAAGTAGGATATGCATTGTACGACCAGATGTATGAGAACAAGTGGTTCACCGAATACTCGGCGTTGCGGGTGGTCTCCCACATGGTTTTTGCCGATACCCTGTCTGTAGGGGTCATATCCAGAAGGCCGCTGCAGGATACTGCGAGAATGAGGGTCGAGAGTATGATAACTGTCTTTTTCATGTTCGTGCCTCCTTTAGAAAGTTAAAGTGATACCGCCCATCAGGAGTCGCTGCTGGGGATAATAACCGTTGTTGACGCCTGGAGATTCCGGGTCGATTCCTTCCGGCAGGCCGTCAATCGTGAAAATGTTCTGGCCTTCCAGGAAGATTCTGAAAGCCTGAAGTCCCAGTTTTGAGGAAATGCCCTTGGGAAGGGTGTAGCCAAGTTGCGCCGTCTTTAGACGTACGTATTTGCCGTCACGGATCCAGAAAGTGGAACTGAGGCCGTTGTCTCCGCCGTGGTTGGTTTTGGCAAGGGTCAGGCGCGGGAATGTTCCGTTCTTGTTGAATTCGCTGTATGCATTCTCTACAAGGAACAGAGGAGAATTGCCGCCCTCCTTGAAGGTCTGAGTCCAGATGGTATTGTCATCGTTGTCATTGTAATATGTACCCGTCAGAGAGACATCGAAGAGGGCACCGCCTGTGAACTGAGCGTTGAAGTCAAAGTTCTTCCAGCTTGCGTTGAGGTTGAGTCCAAATGTGAGCTCCGGACGATTGCTGCGCCCGAAGAGGCCCTTGTCATCCTCATCGATCTTGCCGTCGCCGTTCAGGTCTACATACTTTATGTCGCCGATGCTGGGGCGTGTTCCGAACCAGGAGGAATTGTCGATTTCTTCTTCGGAGGTATAAAGGCCGTCCGCCTGCCAGCACATAATGCTGCCAACAGTCGTACCGGTACGCTTTCTATATTCGACGATATTGGGATCGTCATTGTATTTGAGCCAGCGGGTCTTGGACCTTGTAAGGCTTCCTGTCACTTCATAGAAGAAAGGCGCCCCCATCAGGGTGAAGCGGTTTCTATGCCTGATCAGTATGTCAATACCCTTGGCATCGATGGCATTGGAGTTCACCCAGGTAGGATAATACCCGCCCATGGAGGAAGGGAATCCGGTAGACTGATAGGTGAGCATGTCATAAGTGTAGTTGTAGAAGGCATCTATTTCGGCACCAAGGAGACCGCCCCACAGGGAAAAGTCGACGCCCACGTTCCAACTCTGCGTTTTTTCCCAGGAAAGGTCAGTGTTCGGAATGCCGGAAGTATAGTATGACGGCTGCACCAATGTAGCACCGCCATTCTGGCCGATTGCGATGTTACCGCCTTTGGAATATGTGCTGAGGAAGGCATATTCACTTACCGAGTCGTTTCCGAGAAGGCCCACACTGGCACGGATCTTAAGGTCTTCAAGCCAGGAGAGGTCTTTCATGAAATTCTCTTTGGAAAGACGCCAGCCAAGCGACACGGAGGGGAAAAATCCCCAACGGGTCTTTGCCATACCGGCGAACTTGTATGAGCCGTCATATCGGCCTGTAACCTCTGCCAGATACTTTTCGTCATAGTCGTAACGGGCACGGAACACATAGCCAAGCGAGCGGGAAGCGCTGGACCAGCCACCCACAGGAGAATTGGATGCCACGCCGTTTGAAAGCTCAGGAAGAGAGTCAAAGGGAAGATTCTGCGCATAGGCGCTGAGTCCGTTGCCTTCATAGTCGCGAAGTTCGGCAAGGGCAAGCAGGTCGACATGATTCTTGCCGAATGCGTTAACGTACCCGAGGCTTGCCTGGCCCACTATGCTCTGTGAGAATGTTACACCCTCTCCAAGATTGTTAACATTGTCGGAAATATGGGGATTGTCTGTCCTGACTCTCCAGACCCAGCCATCGTCAGTCCTCTCTTTCTGCATCATGGTATATGGCGTAGAGAGATTCTTGTTGTAGCTGTTGCTGTAATCATACGAGCCGGATACCTTCGCCGTAAGGCCCTTGACGAACGGCACATTCCATATCAAGGATGCATTGACCTCCATCTCAGAGGAACGGGTACGCTTGAAACCCGACTGATAAATTGCGGCAAGAGGACTCACCAGGAAACTCTGGTTGTCCTGGACGGCGCCTGTATAATAGCCGTCATAAGTCTCTGGAAGGTAAGGATGCATCTGCACGACCTGGCGGGCTATCGAGAACCAGCCCACCTCCGTTGCACCGCCGTCAGTACCACCGGAAAGGAAAGCGGGCGTGGAGCGCCTGCCGATTACTCCCTGCATACCGACTTTGTAGCTGAGCTGCTTGGAGATTTCGCCCTCGATATTGGTTCTGACGTTGTATCTGCTGTAATTGAACCTGTCGATGTTTCCCTTCTGGTCCAGAATACCGAATGAAGTAAAGAAACGGGCCTTTTCCGTACCTCCCTGAATGGTCACATTGTGCTTCTGATTGAAGCCAGTCCCGAAAACCTTGTCTACATAGTCAACGTTGTCCCAGCCGTCGGTCCCGTCCCTCATAGCCTGAATGTTTTTCTGCGTAAATGCGGGAACATACTCCGACGGAGCTGAGATTTCGCCATTGGCCAGCATGTCCATCATCTGCGCCACATTATAATAATAGGCAAACTGAGGGCCGTTCATGAAGCGCGGAAAGTTTGCGTTCATGGAGGCACCCATGGAAGCGTTGTACGTTATACGGGTATCACCCTTTTCACCCTTCCTTGTCTGAATGACGATCACGCCACCAGCTGCCTTAAGGCCATAAACTGCTGCAGACGCACCGTCCTTCAGGACGGAGATGCTTTCAATGTCGGCAGGGTCGATGTCGTTGATGTTGTCAACTGGGAAACCGTCCACGACGTACGCTACGCCATAGACGGAACCGCGGATACGGAGCGACGCCTGGTCCAGGCCAGGTTCGCCGGATTCCTGCACGGATGAGATACCGGAAAGCTTACCGGCAAGCACCTGGGACACATTGGTGGCAGGTGATTTAAGGAGTTCGTCGCCCTTCATTGCCGACACGGCCGCAGTCAGGGTTTCCTTCTTGGCGGTACCGTAGCCCACAACGACCACGTCTTCCAGGTACAGGGCGTCTTCCTGCATTGTCACATTGATTGGCGAGCGCCCGTTCCAGGTGCGCTCTTCGGTTGCAAGGCCAAGGCAGGAGAACTCGATCACGTCACCGCTTTTGGCAGTGAGTTCATAGGCACCGTCGTTTCCGGTCATGGTGCCGTGGGTGGTTCCCTTTACCAGGACGGTAACTCCGCCAAGAGGGGCTCCCCCCTGGTCTGTCACCGTGCCCCGGAGTTTTCCCTGGGCCAAAGCAACCGCCGGCAGAAGCATAAGCCCTGCCAGAGTGCCGATGATTAAACGTAGAATGTACTTCATAGTTTATTTTTTATCTGCGATTTCCTGTAAGATAGTACCAATCTGATAGAGTCCTCTGGGCACGTGGAAGCAGCCCTTCCACTTGCCGCCCTTCAGGGGCAGCAGCACCTCGCCGCGGCGGTTCAGATATCCGAACCACTCGGGGTACTCGGGATCCTTGAAGCGGGTCCAGAGATAGTCGTCAAGCCTCAGGAACCACTCCAGGGCCTTTTCATTGCCGGTGAGCTGATAGCCCTTTATCATTGCAATTGCGCTCTCGAGGTGTACCCACCAGAGTTTCTGGTCCCATTCGAGTTCCTGTGTGGGATAACCCTTGCGGTCCATGAAGTAGAATATTCCGCCGTACTCCTTGTCCCAGCCATAGTCGATGACGCGAAGGGCAATCTCCATGCTCTTGTCGATGATATCCTTGCGGCCGAGGCGGATGCCCAGGTTCATCATGAACCAGAGGGATTCCAGATCGTGTCCGGGATTCACCTTGCGGCCTTCGAAACAGTCAATCAGGCTGCCGTCCGGGGCCAGGTTCTCCACCATGACGCCCAAATCCGGCTGGTAGAATACGTCAAAGACTTCGTGAAGAGCCTCTTCGATGGTCTTGTCCAGAAGGGACTTGTCCTCTATGATGGGTTCAATCTCAAGTGCCATGTTGCAGATGATCATCGGAAGGGCGAAATCCTTCATGGGACGCGTTCCGGGCACACCCTTGCTCCATATACCCTTGGGATTGGAACGGCGCTCCAGAATGCGCTGGAAAGTCTTGCGGGCTATTTCGGCATAGTGTTCATCTCCCGTCGCGATTGCCATCTGCGCAAAGGCCATGCAGGCGAAAGTGTTGGAGAAAATGTTATAGGGCTGGATAATCGGCTTTCCCTCCCGCGTAAGGGAGAAGTAGAAATCGAAGTTGCCGTCGTGGCCGTATTTTTCAAGGAAGATAGCTCCCTGCTCTGCACACTCCAGCCACTGAGGATTCTTCTCCACTTTATTGTACAGCATTGCGAACATCCATACTTCCCTGCCCTGCAGCCAGACGAACTTATCCGTGTCAAACACGCTTCCGTCACGGTTCAGGCAGGTGAAGTATCCACCATATTCAAGGTCCTGGGACTTCTCAAGCCAGAAGGGTAAAACGTTGTTATAAAGTTCGTTACGATAGCGAAGCGCCATCTTTTCAAAATCCGGTAAGTGCATATTGGTTATATTTGTTAAATAATTAGATGTATGGCCTCGCAACAAATATAGAAAAAATTTGAAATAAGGCGAAACTTTTTAACAAATTTTTTACCGAACAAAAACTTTTTAACACTCCGTTAATAAGTTTGCTTGTTTTAATGATTCCCTTTGTTTATCTTTGCAAAAAGCATCCGCCATGCACTACGCGTCGTACAAAAAAGCCATCCTCTCCCTTTGCAACAACCGCGACGGGTACTCCATTGCAGAACTAGGCCGCCTGCTCGAAGCCAGCATCCCGAAAGTATCCAGGATAGTAACGGAGATGGTGAACGAAGGCACAATAGTGGAAAAGGGGAAAATGCGCTCTGAAGGCGGCCGGAGGGCAGCAGTTTACGGCCTCAATCCCGATGCCGGATGCTTCGTCGGCGTGGAAGTTGGGCACGAAGGACTCATCATCGCCGTAACGGACTTTCCCGGGCAGATAATCCAGGTAATCGACGATATCCCCTTTACGCTGACGAACACCGAAGAGTCGGTGTCTGCCCTGTGCAAGACCGTAATGCATGCAGTAGACCGCCACGGAGTGGACCGCTCACGGGTAAAAGCCTACGGCATCTCCCTCACAGGCCGCGTAAACCAATGCACAGGATACAGCTACTCCTATTTCATAAGCGAGGAAAAACCCATCCGCAAGCTGCTGGAAGAGGGTTTCGGCAGTCCTGTAATCGTGGAGAACGATTCCCGGGCCATGGCTTACGGCGAATACATCGCAGGAGCCGGCGGAGGCGAAGAAACGAGCCTATTCCTCAACCTCGGCTGGGGTCTTGGAATGGGAATGATCGTGGGCGGCAAGCTCTTCTACGGAAAGTCCGGCTTCTCCGGAGAAATCGGCCACTTTCCCTTCTTCAACAACAATCTTTATTGCCGATGCGGAAAAACCGGCTGCCTTGAAACAGCCGCTTCCGGCCTTGCGCTTCACCGCCTGGTGGGAGAGCAGCTCGACGCCGGCCGTCAGTCGGTCCTGACTCCCGAACACAAAGAGGGACGGGCAATAACCCTTGACGACATCCTTTCCGCCGTCAAGAAGGAAGACATCGTGGCCATAGAATGCATGGAGGAAGTGGGGGCCACGCTGGGCCGCGCCGTTGCCGGACTCATCAACATCTTCAACCCCGAGCTCGTGGTCATCGGCGGGCGCCTTTCGGTAGCCGAGCATTATCTCATGCCGCCACTAAGGAGCGCCATCAACAAGTACTCGCTCAACCTCGTGAACAAGGACACTTTGATAAAGGCCTCCATCCTGGGGAAAAGGGCGGGCGCCATAGGAGCGAGCCTCCTTGCCAAAGACTTCATTCTCTCTGAAATGCAATATTGAACCATATATGGAAAACAGACGTTCATTCTTGAAAAAAGGAGCCCTTGCGGCTGCAGCGGCTCCGCTTCTTGCATCATCTTGCAAGCCGTCCGGCGGTGACAAGTACGGAATAGACCTCGACCGGTCCGTGGAATCCACCCTCATCGTTCCAAAGGCAAACGCCCTCCCCATCACGGGAACGTTCCTGGACGAGATTTCCCACGACATTCCCCACCAGAACTGGGGAGAGAAGGAATGGGACAGGGATTTCAGGTACATGAAGGCTATCGGCATAGATACAGTGATTGACATCCGCTGCGGTTACCGGAAATTCATAACATATCCTTCACCGTATCTCCTGAAAAAGGGCTGCTACATGCCGTCCATGGACCTTATCGACATGTTCTGCCGCCTGGCCCAGAAGTATGACATGAAGTTCATGCTGGGCCTGTACGATTCTGGCAAGTATTGGGATACCGGAGACATGAGCTACGAGGTTGAGTCCAACAAATATGTAATTGACGAAATCTGGGAGCGCTACGGTTCAAAGTACAAGAGCTTCGGCGGCTGGTACATTTCGGGCGAAATCTCCCGTGCCACCAAGGGCGCCATCGAGAGCTTCCGCACTATGGGACGCCAGTGCAAGGAGGTCTCCGGCGGTCTTCCCACCTTCATTTCTCCCTGGATAGACGGCAAGAAGGCCGTAATGGGAACCACCAAGATGACCAACGACCAGGCCGTCTCCGTGGCCCAGCACGAAAAGGAATGGAACGAAATCTTCGACGGCATACACGAATATGTCGATGCCTGCGCCTTCCAGGACGGGCACATCGACTATGACGAACTGGACGCCTTCTTCAGCGTGAACAAGAAACTTGCCGATAAATATGGAATGAAGTGCTGGACCAATGCGGAAACCTTCGACCGCGACATGCCCATCCACTTCTTCCCCATCAAGTTCGACAAGCTGCGCCTCAAGCTGGAAGCCGCAAAGCGCTGCGGGTACGACAAGGCCATCACCTTCGAATTCAGCCATTTCATGAGCCCCCAGAGCGCATATCTCCAGGCGGGGCACCTCTATGACAGATACAAAGAATACTTCGGAATATGAACAGCACAAAACAGATGACATCAGGAAGGGTCCTGTTCATCGCAATAGTTGCCGCCCTGGGCGGAATCCTCTTCGGATATGACACGGCGGTTATTTCCGGAACCACCAGAATAGTTGCCGACCAGTTTCTCCTCACGGAACTCTCCAAGGGCTGGTACGTGGGCTGCGCGCTCATCGGCTCCATCATAGGCGTTGCCGTCGCCGGCATGCTCAGCGACTTCCTCGGGAGGAAGAAGACCATGCTCATATCGGCCCTTATGTTCAGCATATCGGCAATAGGATGCGCCGTAAGTGCCGATTTCACCCAGCTGGTGATTTTCCGCATCATCGGCGGATTCGGCATCGGCGTCGTTTCCATCGTTTCCCCCATCTATATTTCGGAGGTGTCCCCTGCCGAAAAGAGAGGAACGCTGGTGTCGCTGTATCAGCTCGCAATCACCATCGGCTTCCTTCTGGCCTATCTTGTCAACTATCTGGTCCTCAAGGGTGCTGACCTTGAATCGGCAGACCCGGCCCTGGGAACGCGCATGTTCAACAACGAATACTGGAGGGGCATGCTGGGAATGGAGACCATTCCGGACCTTCTCTTCCTCATCCTCATTTTCTTCATTCCTGAAAGCCCCCGCTGGCTTGAGGTCCGCGGGCAGCGACAGGACAACTCCGAGGAGTGGAAAGCCCTTCGCGAGCCCGGCATCCTGATGGCCGTCCTGTGGGGTTCCCTGATCGCCATCCTGGGGCAGTTCATGGGCGTGAACGCCGTGCTGTACTACGGTCCTGAAATCTTCCAGAATGCCGGCCTCTCAAGCGAGGGCTCAATGTTCTCCACCGTGCTTGTGGGCGTCGTGAACATGCTCACTACGGTTCTTGCGCTCATCATTATCGACAAAGTGGGCCGCAAGCAGCTGGTATGGTGGGGCGTTGGCGGAATGATAGTGTGCCTTCTTGCCATCGGCACATACTTCGCCTGGGGAAGCTCACTGCACCTTGGCACCGGCTTCCTTCTTACCTTCTTCCTTCTCTATGTGTTCTGCACGGCCATTTCCATCAGCGCGGTGGTGTTCGTGCTCCTGAGCGAGATGTACCCCGGGCGTGTCCGCGGCCTTGCAATGTCAATTGCGGGACTTGCACTCTGGGTGGGCACTTATCTGATAGGCCAGCTTACACCCTGGATGCTGCAGACGCTCACTCCCGCCGGCACTTTCTTCCTCTTCGCATTCATGTGCCTCCCGTACCTGTATATCATGTGGAAGCACATCCCGGAGACTACCGGCAAGACACTTGAAGAAATTGAAAACTACTGGAAAAAATAAAACAGTTCCCATGAAACTAAGACTTACCCTGGCAATTGCCATTGCAGTTGCATCATGCAGCCCCAAGGTCAAGACAGACGTTTATCTCGATCCCTCCAAGCCGTTGGAGGAGAGGGTGCAGGACGCCCTTTCCCGAATGACGCTTGAGGAAAAGGTTGCCATCACCCATGCCCAGTCAAAATTCTCCAGCGCGGGTGTTCCGCGTCTTGGAATCCCGGAAGTGTGGCACACTGACGGTCCTCACGGCATCCGTCCCGAAGTCCTTTGGGACGAATGGGACCAGGCCGGCTGGACCAACGACTCCTGTACGGCATTCCCGGCGCTCGTCAACCTTGCCGCCACCTGGGACAGGGAGCTTTCCCGCCTGTACGGAGACTGCATCGGCCAGGAGGCTCGTTACCGCGAGAAGGATATACTTCTGGGCCCCGGAATCAACATGGGACGCACTCCGCTGAACGGCCGTACATTCGAGTACATGGGCGAAGATCCATATCTGGCAGGACAGCTGGTGGTACCATACATCCAGGGCGTACAGTCAAACGGCGTGGCAGCCTGCGTGAAGCACTTTGCCATGAACAACCAGGAGGTAAGACGCACCTCAACGTCATCCAACGTGGACGACAGGACCATGTATGAGATATATCTCCCGGCCTTCGAGGCCGCCGTCAAGGAAGGCGGAGCATGGGCAATCATGGGTTCATACAATCTCTACAACAACCAGTTCAACTGCCATAACAAGCGCCTTCTCTGCGACATCCTCAAGGGCGAATGGGGCTTTGACGGCGTTGTAGTGAGCGACTGGGGTGGCTGCCGTGACGATGACGAGGCCGCAGCATACGGCCTTGACATCGAGATGGGCACCTGGACCAACGGTCTCAGCGGCGCCGCTTCCGACGGCTACTCAAATTACCATCTTGCAAAGCCTTATCTTGAGAGACTGCGTGACGGCAGGGCCTCCCTTGAAGGGCTTGACGACAAGGCTTCCAGAGTGCTCAGAACCATTTTCCGCACGTCGATGGGGAAACAGCACTTCGGCAGTTTCAACAGCCCCGAACACTATGCCGCGGCACGCAAAATTGCAGCAGAAGGACTTGTACTTCTCAAGAATGACGGCACTCTCCCGCTGCAGATTCCCCAGGGCGGCAAACTCCTCGTTGTGGGTGAAAACGCATACAAGATGATGGTCGTGGGCGGCGGCAGTTCCAACCTCAAGACCAAGTACGAAATAATTCCCCTGGAAGCACTCCACGAGGCATTTGACGGCAAGGCTTCCGTAGTTTGGGAGCGCGGCTACGTGGGCGACACCACGACGGATTACAACAAGGTGGTAACCGGCCAGGACCTCAGCGAAAGCCGCAGTGCAGAGCAGCTCCTTGCCGATGCCGTTGCATCCGCCTCCGACGCAGACTGCATCCTCTATATCGGCGGCCTGAACAAGAGCAAAGGCCAGGACAACGAAGGTACGGACCGTGCCGATATCGTCCTTCCTTACGGGCAGGACACCCTCATCGAAGCCCTCGCCGCAACAGGCAGGCCGATGGTGGTCGTTAACATCTCCGGTTCTCCCGTTGCGATGCCCTGGGCTCCCAAGGTGAACGCTATCGTGCAGGGCTGGTACGGAGGTTCCGAGAGCGGCCACGCCCTTGTAGACGTCCTCACCGGCGTAGTGAACCCTTCCGGCAAACTTCCTTTCACCATGCCAATCGCACTTGCCGACGGCCCTCTGAAGACCGAACGCCAGTACCCCGGTATCAAGGAAGAAGGCAAGAAGTGGTGGCAGGAATACTATGACGAAGGCGTTTTCATCGGCCACCGCTGGTATTCTTCCAAGAGCATTCCCGTGCAGTATCCCTTCGGCCATGGCCTCAGCTATACTACGTTTGACGTATCAGACGTTTCCGTGAAACGCGCAGGCGACGGTTTCAAGGTATCGGCGGCAGTGAAGAACACCGGTTCCGTTCCCGGAGCGGAGGTGGTCCAGCTCTATGTTTCCGATGTCGAAAGCTCTGTGGAGCGCCCCGTGAAGGAACTGAAGGGCTTCGAGAAAGTCTATCTCCAGCCCGGCGAATCCCGCAAGGTGCAGTTCACCCTCGACCGCCGCGCCCTCAGCTTCTTCGATGCCGGTTCCCACGCCTGGGTTGCAGAACCCGGTGAATTCCGCGCCCTTGTGGGAACATCGTCTGAAGACATCCGCGAAGAGGTCCCGTTCCGGCTTTAGTTTGCCGGGACTATTAGAAAAACATGAAAACGCCGTGAAACACAACTGTCTTATTACCAATTAATTACACAAATACCTTCGGTCGTTTTAGCCCGGAGGCTTCCCGATAATACGCTGATTTACAGATATTTACATTTCACGACAACCGCAGCTTCTTATGGACGAAAAGGTTATCTTCTCAATGAACAGGGTGAGCAAAGTGCTTCCCCACAACAACAAGGTTATACTTAAGGATATATGGCTGGGCTTCTACTATGGGGCGAAGATTGGTATCATAGGCCTTAACGGAAGCGGCAAGTCAACGCTGCTCAAGATAATAGCCGGAGTGGAGAAATCCTATCAGGGAGAAGTGGTCTGGGCGCCCGGATACTCTGTGGGATATCTGGAGCAGGAGCCTCAGATGGATCCTGACAAAACCGTCCTGGAGGTAGTTCAGGAAGGGGTGCAGGAGGTTATGGACGTCTTGAACGAGTACAATGAAATCTCCATGAAGTTCATGGAACCCATGGATGACGATGAGATGAACCGCCTCATCGAGCGTCAGGGAGAACTCACGGAAAAGATAGAGCACCTTGGCGGCTGGGATATCGACTCGAAGCTTGAAAGGGCCATGGATGCACTTCAGTGCCCTCCTGCCGACCAGCCCATCCGGGAGCTGTCCGGCGGTGAACGCCGCCGCGTGGCGCTCTGCCGCCTGCTTCTGAAGGAACCGGACGTTTTGCTTCTTGACGAGCCCACCAACCATCTGGACACCGAGAGTATCCAGTGGCTGGAAGCCCACCTTCAGCAGTACAAGGGCACCGTCATAGCCGTCACCCATGACCGTTACTTCCTTGACAACGTTGCCGGCTGGATCCTTGAACTCGACCGTGGAGAAGGCATCCCCTGGAAGGGCAACTACTCCTCCTGGCTGGACCAGAAGACCAAACGCCTTGCCATGGAAGAAAAGCAGGAATCCAAACGCCGCAAGACCCTGGAGCGCGAGCTTGAATGGGTGCGGATGGCGCCCAAGGCCCGCCAGGCCAAGCAGAAAGCCCGTCTTGGTGCATACGAGAAACTCGCCTCGGCAGATGCAAAGCAGAAGGAAGCCAGCCTTGAAATCTACATACCAAACGGTCCGCACCTTGGAAACAAGGTCATAAGGTTCAATGACGTGTCCAAGGCATACGGAGACAAACTGCTCTTCGAACATCTCAGTTTCGAGCTACCCCCGGCAGGCATAGTTGGTGTGATCGGTCCAAATGGCGCAGGTAAGACAACGCTCTTCAGACTCATCATGGGACTTGAGAAACCGGACACCGGAACCATTGAGATAGGAGAAACCGTGAAGATTTCCTACGTAGACCAGCAGCACCGTACCATAGATCCGGACAAGACGGTATATGAGACCATAGCCGGCAATTCGGAATGGATCAGGATGGGCGGCCGTGACGTAAACGCCCGCGCCTGGGTGTCCCGCTTCAATTTCTCCGGAGCAGATCAGGAGAAGCTTTGCGGTGTGCTTTCCGGCGGCGAACGCAACAGGCTTCACCTTGCGCTAACCCTTAAGGATGAAGGCAATGTACTCCTTCTTGACGAACCCACCAACGACGTGGACGTGAACACAATCCGCGCCCTGGAAGACGGCCTTGACGGCTTTGCCGGCTGCGCCGTAGTGGTTTCTCATGACCGCTGGTTCCTTGACCGCATAGCAACCCATATACTTGCATACGAAGGTGACGGCCAGGTAGTGTTCTTCGAAGGCAACTATCAGGAGTATGAAGCCAACAGGAAGATGCGCCTTGGCGACACGGAGCCCAAACGCTTCAAGTACAAAAAGCTAATGGCGTAAAACACATACACCTGATTATTAACAATTTAAGCGAAAACCTTTCCGGAAAACGCAGAAAGCAATATAAGTAAGCCGCTGATTTTATGTCACTTACGTTTTACGCCATATTGATTGTTGCCCATATATTCAACCGCGAACCGCTTCAGCAGACTCATTATGCAGAGCTGCCGATTGGCGCCATCCAGCCGCAGGGATGGCTCCTTGAACAGCTCAACAGGCAGGCAAGCGGCCTCACGGGGCATCTGGATGAAGTATATCCAGAAGTCATGGGTGATTCCAACGCCTGGCTGGGCGGAGACGGCGATGCCTGGGAGAGAGGCCCCTACTGGATTGACGGCCTTCTTCCACTCGCGTACATCCTGAACGACAACGGCCTCAAGGCAAAAGCGCTGAAATGGGTGGAAGCCATCCTGTCTTCACAGCAGGAAGACGGCTATTTCGGCCCTGCAGAGGACCATCCCTTCGTCTACGGCCTCCAAAGGGGCAGCTCTCATGACTGGTGGCCCAAGATGGTTGCCCTCAAAATCATGAAGCAGTACTATATGGCGACAGGGGACGAAAGGGTCATCGGCTTCTTCACCAAGTACTTCCGATATCAGGAAAAGCACCTTCCCACCCAGCCGCTCAACCACTGGACAGACTGGGGGCAGTGGCGCGGCGCAGACAACCTGGAAATCATATACTGGCTGTACAACATAACCGGAGAAAGCTGGCTCCTTGAACTTGGAGACCTTCTTCACAGCCAAAGCACCGACTGGGCCTCAATGTTCCGCGATGGAGACATTTTCCGCAAGCAGAACAGCGTCCACTGCGTAAATCTGGCCCAGGGATTCAAGGCGCCGATCATCTGGTGGCAGTACTCCCACTATGACGGGGACTTATTTGCCGCAAGGCATGCCGCCGATATTATCCGTACCACCGTAGGCCTTCCTACCGGCCTCTGGGGCGGCGACGAGCAGCTCCACTTCGGCACCCCCACCCGCGGCAGCGAACTCTGCACCGCCGTCGAAATGATGTTCTCCCTGGAGGAAATGCTCCGTATCAGCGGAGACCCCTTCTGGGCCGATTACCTCGAACGCGTCGCCTTCAACGCCCTTCCGGCTCAAATCAATGCCGATTTCACCGCCAAGCAGTACTACCAGCAGTCGAACCAGATTGCAGCGACCCGCGCATGGCGCCCGTTCTCTACCCCCCACGACGACACCGACATCCTCTTCGGCACGCTGAACGGCTACCCCTGCTGCCTGTCGAACATGCATCAGGGCTGGCCCAAATTCACCCAGAACCTCTGGTATGCTGCCGATGACGGTATCGCCGCCATGGTCTATGCCCCGTCGACAGTCACGGCCGAACTTCCCAGCGGAATCACCGTCAGGATAACGGAAACAACGGATTATCCCTTCCGGGGCAAGGTCCGTTTCAAGATAGATTTCCCCAACAAAAAGGTAAAGGAAGCCGGCTTCACTTTTCATCTGAGAGTCCCCGCCTGGAGCAACGGAGCCGTTCTCAGCATAAACGGCAACAAGCGGGATATTCCTGCAAGGCAGAAATCCGGCGGCATAAAAAGGCTCTGGAAAAAAGGTGATGTGGTGGAAATCGAATTCAATGAGACTCTGACCAAGGAAGAATGGTGGGACGGAGCCTGGGTATTCACCCGCGGCCCGCTCGTATATGCCCTGAGGATGGAAGAAAACTGGTCATGGACAGCCTTCGAGGGTCGTGACAGGTACTATGGAAAAGGCGCATGGGAGGTCACTTCACCAACTCCCTGGAACTACTGCATAATGCGTGACCGATTCAAGACAGAGGACTGCAAAGTTGAAATTGCAGAAAAGATGCCCTCATATCCATGGACGCTCGATGCTGCTCCTGTTAAAATCTCCGTTCCCGCAAGAACACTTCCCAGATGGAAGGAGCACAACGGCTCCGTAGGAGAGATACCATATTTCACGGAAGACGGCAACGACAGCGGCGAGGACGTCACCATAGAGCTTATCCCCTACGGCTGCACCACGCTCAGAATAGCCCAGTTCCCTACCCGGATCGTTCCCTGGGACCTGGAATACCGGGAAACCTACTGAAAATCGTAACGGACTGTCCACCTGCACTCCTTTCCGGGAGCCGATTCAAAAGCATTGTACGGCTCCAGGCAGGCTATCCTGTGATTTGCCCACAGGACGGTGTGGGTACAGCGGACTCATGGATATTGCCGGTAAAAACCGTCTTCCGGATCATGCAGAAAGAGGGCAATACTTGATGTAGAAATACGATACATGCACAAAAAAAGAAATTATATTGTGGAAATACAATATTTTTCATAAATTTGCACCACAGTACACCACAGTTATTTTTCTTCGCAGACACAAGAAGATGTTGAACTCTAAGGAATACCGACTTCTGGATGTTGGCGGCACCTTTATCAAGCGCCCCAGTCTCCAACCTGTTCCTGTGAACTCGGCAGGAAGCAGGGATGAGATTGCGTCGGCCTTCAAGAAGGCGGTAGGCAGCACCGAAGGGCTCAAGGGCATCGGCATAGCAATACCCGGTCCCTTCGATTTCCGGGACGGAGTCTTCAGGATGGACCACAAGTTCGCAGCCGTGAAGGGGGAGGATTTCCGCACTCTTGCCGGCGTGCCGGACAACATCGGCATAAGGTACATACACGACGTGAATTCAGTCCTGGAAGGAGCCATCAAGATGATGGGGCTCGAAGGGCAGAACACGGCGCTGGTGAGCCTGGGAACCGGACTTGGCTTCTCCCTTGCAATCGGCGGAAAGGTACGTTACGGCCCCACTCTCTCCCCTGCCGACGTGATCTGGAACATGCCCTGGGAAGGCGGTATCCTCGAAGACCGGGTGAGCGCCAGAGGCCTTAGGAACATCTACGGAGAAGTTGGAGGCGATGCCCATGATTCGGCAGCGTCCATAGCCATAAAGGCCTTCTGCGGCGAAAGAGACGCCCTCGAAGCCTTCAGCATCATGGGCGATCATCTTGGAAGGGCGCTGAAGGGAATACTTGCTCCCTGGAATGTACAGACACTGCTCTTCTCCGGACAGGTTTCGCGCTCACTTGTCCTGATGGAAGACTCTATCAGGAAGTATCTCGGGAAAACTCTCAAGATGACCATCGTACCGGACAATGCCGTATACGAAGGCATATCCGGCCTGTTTGAAAACTGATAACTTAAGTATATGAGAAACTTCAACAGATTTCTGCTGGCGGCAGTCCTGGGGATATTGCTCCCGCTCACTGCCCTTGCACAAAGCCGAGAGGTCAAGGGCACCGTCCTGGACGAGACGGACCAGCCCGTAGCCGGAGCCTTTGTGACGGTAAAAGGTGAGACGCGAGGCGCCATGACAGACGGTGCCGGACGCTTCTCAATCAGCGTAAAATCCAGCGATATCCTTATCGTGAGCTTCCTCGGATACGGAGATGAAGAAGTCCCGGTAGGCAGCCAAAAGGACATACTCGTAAAGCTTGTCCCTCAGGAGAACCAGCTGGAAGAAGTAGTGATGGTTGCCTATGGCGCGCAGAGGAAGGCCTCTGTCATCGGCTCCATTGCCTCAGTAGACATGGAACAGCTCAAAGTGCCTGTGGGACAGCTGTCTTCCACCCTTGCCGGCAAACTCGCGGGCATCGTGGTCATGCAGCACACCGGTGAACCGGGCGCAGGGGCTGACTTCTGGATCCGAGGCATGAACACATTCGGAGCCAACAGCAAACCTCTGGTGCTGGTCGACGGCGTAGAGCGTGACATGGACCTTGTGGATGCCGACGACATCGCTTCGTTCTCCATCCTCAAGGATGCAACCGCAACAGCCCTGTACGGTGTGCGCGGCGCAAACGGCATCGTCCTCATCACCACCAAGAGAGGTTCCGAATCCAAGCCCAAGATCAATTTCAAGGCCGAAACCGGCATGGTAACCCCTACCAAACTTCCTGAGCTTGCGAACGCCTCGGAGTGGATGGATTACTACAACAGCCTTTACACAGACCTCGGCCGCGAGGCCCCTATCTCAGACTATCAGAGGCAGATGTACCTCAGCGGGGCCGATCCGGACTTCTACCCTTCCGTAGACTGGATTCACACCATCTTCAAGGAGAAGTCTTCATCTTCCAGGATGAACCTGAGCGTAACCGGCGGTACCAAGAACGTAAGATACTATGTGGGCGGAAACTATTATAAGGAAGACGGTATCTTCAACACAAACCAGGACCGATACGATGCAGGAATGAGTTTTGACAAGTTCAGTTTCCGCTCCAACGTGGACATCAATATCTCCAAGTCCACCACTCTGGGCCTGAGCCTGTCCAACCAGTTTACGGACACCAACTCCCCGAGGAACGACCGCAATGAGATATATGCACGCACCCTCGCAGCGTCTCCGGTAGGTATCGTGACGGTCTATTCCGATGGAACCCTCACTCTTCCGGAGCAGGGATACAACCCCTGGAACCTCCTGAACAGCCTGGGTTACCGCACCATCAAGAACAACGTGGCGCAGGCCACGATGTCCCTTACCCAAGACTTCTCTGAAATCATCACCGAAGGTCTCCAGGCCAATATCAAGTTCAGCTGGGACGCCCAGAACCAGACAATCGTTTACCGTTCCATCTCCCCCGCCTATTCCAAGGCCACCGGGAGGGATGCCGACGGAAACCTCATCTTCGAGTCCATCAGCGGCGGCAACAACTACATGACGCTTTCCAGCTCCAACTCAGGCTGGAACACAATGAACCTTGAGGCCTCCGTCAACTACGAGCGCACATTTGCAAGCGTACACAGGGTGAGCGGCATGTTCCTTTACAATATGAGGACCCGTACCAACAATGTTCCCGGAGGTTCGTATATCGGCGCCTTCCCGTACAAGCACATGGGCGTTGCAGGACGTGCGACTTACTCTTATGCAGACCGCTATTTTGCCGAAGTCAACTTCGGTTACAACGGCTCCGAGAACTTCGCTCCGGGACACCGCTTCGGTTTCTTCCCTTCCCTGGCATTGGGTTACCTGATAAGCAACGAGCCCTGGTGGGCACCCCTGAAGGACATCGTGTCCAGCCTCAAGTTCAAGGCTTCCTATGGAAAGGTGGGTAATGATGAGATTGGCGGAAGCCGACGCTTCGCATACAACTCCACCATAAACACCTCCGCCGCCGGAGCCCTGTTCGGGGATACACCGTCATCAAAGGGCGGCATCACTACGGGCGATTACGGCAACCCCGGCGTCTCATGGGAAGAGGCGACAAAATCCAATGCCGGTTTCGAATTGACCCTCCTGAAGGATATCCGCTACATCCTGGACTTCTTCTACGACAGGCGCGACGGCATCTTCATCGAAAGGCAGTCCACCCCTTCGGCCGTGGGTATGAACGTGAACCAGTACGTCAATATCGGCAGGATGAAGAACCAGGGCTTTGACATGACCCTGGAGTATGACCATACTTTCAGTAACGGCCTGTTCGTATCGGCCCGCGGCAACTACTCCTTCAACCGTAACAAGATCCTGTATAATGACCAGCCGGACCAGGTATGGAAATACCAGAACACAGCGGGCTTTGCCTTCCAGCAGCAGTTCGGCCTGATTGCAGAAGGCCTCTTCAAGGACGAGGAAGACATCGTCTCCTGGCCAACCCAGCAGTTCGGATCGGTCCGTCCCGGAGACATCAAGTACCGTGACGTCAACGGCGACGGCGTTGTGAACACCTACGACAAGGTTGCCATCGGCTACACCGTAGTCCC
Source organism: Bacteroidales bacterium UBA4360 (assembly GCA_002393945.1). Classification (GTDB taxonomy): domain Bacteria; phylum Bacteroidota; class Bacteroidia; order Bacteroidales; family UBA932; genus Cryptobacteroides. The sequence continues at coordinate 32,634 of DGSO01000031.1, read as the reverse complement.
GGAAATCAACTACGGCTTCGGCGTGAGCCTTGGATACAAGGGCTTCGATGCATCCGTCTTCTTCAGCGGAGTAGGCCATGTAACCCGCATCATCACCGGCAACAACCTCTTCGGCGCCACCGCCGACATCAAATATGAGGGTCAGATTTTTGCCGATGTCGCAAGGAACCGCTGGACTCCCCAGAATCCCGACACCGACGCACCTTACCCCCGTCTCTCGCTTGAGAACGTGACCAACAACCAGCAGGCATCCACCTACTGGCAGAAGGACATGAGCTTCATGCGCCTCAAGAACGCAGAACTGGGATATACCCTTCCCAAGAACATTACGAAGAAGATCGGCCTTTCCACAACCAGAATCTATCTGCAGGGCGTGAACCTTCTTACTTTCTCCAAGTTCAAGCTGTGGGATCCGGAACTCGCAACCGCCAACGGCAGTGCATATCCGAACATAAGGTCCTACAGCATCGGTATCAACCTTAATTTCTGATGCCATGAAAAAGTATATTGCCATATTTGCGGCACTTCTTGCACTCAGTGCCTGCGATTCTTACTTTGACATAGACTTCCAGGACCAGGCCAACCTCCAGGAAATCTTCTCCAAGAAGAACACCACGGAGAGCTATCTGGCCCACCTGTACTCATACCTTCCCCACGACGAGGACACTCACAATGGCACAGGTTACGTGATTCCGCGCTCCGACGAAGGACTCTTCGGCTTCCTTGGTTACGGCCCGTTCAACAAGCTGCGCAGCGGAGACTACAATACCGCAGCTACCGGAGACGTGGTCCAGTACAATGTGTGGAAAAGGATGTACGTCGCTATCCGCCAGTGCACCATTTTCATGGACAACGTAGACCTTGACCGTGAAGACACACCCACGGCGAAGGCCGCCATGAAGGCCGAGGCCCGCTTCCTCAGGGCATACTACTACTTCTGCCTTTTCCGCCAGTACGGTCCCGTGATTGTATGGGGAGACGCCCTGGCACCGGAAAGCGCTGAAGGCGACAAGCTTGACCGCAACACCGTGGACGAGAATGTAGACTTCATAGTGAGCGAACTGGACAAGGCTGCCCAGGACCTTCCTTATGAAATAAAGGAAATAGGAGCCAACGACTCATGGACCGGACGTGCCACCAAGGGCGCCGCAATGGCCCTCAAGGCAAGGGTGCTCCTTTATGCAGCCTCCCCTCTCTACAATGGCCAGGACGGCGGCAGGCTTACCGGCATCTTCTCTGCAAAGACCAACATCGACGGCAAGCAGATCTTCGCGGCATATGACGCCTCCAAGTGGGAGAAGGCCGCACAGGCTGCAAAGGATGTGATCGAGTTGAACCGCTATTCGCTCTGCTCCAGCACAGGAGGAAGCACGGACCTGCAGAAGGCCGCATCGGCATACCAGAATGTCTTCTTCGAGCGCTGGAACAGTGAGACCATCTGGGGATGGTGGCATCTTGGAATCGGCCACTCTAACGGAGGTTTTGCGACATGGATCGGCGCAACCGGCTCATTCATGTACTGCACCATTCCTGACTTCCCGGAGGTCACCACTTCTTACCGTCCGCTCCAGGCCTATACCCCTTCGCTCAAGATGGTCGACGCCTATCCCATGGCAGCGAGCGGCCGATATCCCGTTATCGGCTACCAGAAGAGCGGAAGGTTCAACGACCTCTCCAAGCCCCTTGTAGACCCTCTTTCCGGCTACTCCGCAACGGGTTGGGAAGAGAATTACACTCAGCCTCTGGATGCTGACTGGGCCCCTGCCTTCAAGGCTCACAAGAGCACCGTTGGCAGAGATGCCCGCTACTATTCAAGCATCGTCCCCAACGGTTATTACTGGCCCAGCGACAAGATCAAGAAGCGCTGGACGAGCTACAAATCCAGCTCGGCAACCGTTCCCGTGCAGAAACTTGAATCGGCAGCGCTCAACTGGGTGGGATATGCCTGCCGCCGCTGGTACAAGGCCAACACCGCATTTGCTACGGGTGCCGACTTCACCGGCGCACAGCGCTATGTATATCCCGCATTCCGCCTTGCCGAGATTTACCTGAGCTATGCCGAGGCCTGCAACGAAAAAGCCGACCGCGACGTCGATGAGGCCATCACCTATCTTGACAAAGTCCGTTCAAGAAGCGGCCTTAACAGCATCCGCGACGCATACAGCGAAATCAATTTCAACAATGCCGACGCAACCACCACCATTGCCGGTGTCACCAAGACCAACAAGGAATGGCTGCGCTGGTTCATCCTTCAGGAAAGATGGTGCGAATTCGGAATGGAAGCAATGCGCCATTACGACATGTGCCGCTGGCTGCGTGCAGAGGACGAGTACCCTGCCGCCGCATGGACCCTCAACATGGCCTCTGAAACTTATGAGGGAGTCTATGAAAGGGTGAACAACGTCATGCCGATGGACAACGCGGACTTCCACTACCGTGACTATTTCTATCCCATCATCTCCACACAGCTTGCAGAGATGGTGAACTTCACTCAAAACCCCGGTTGGGAATAGGCCTATGAAAAAGAGTATAGCTATAATTGCAGTCCTCGCACTTGCGACATCCTGCATCGAGGACTCCCGAAACAACAATATGGTGGACGATTCACTCTCACTGGTGTACGATGAGGTTGTGGTACCCGTGTCAGTCTATGCCGGGTCCCAGAAGGTAACCGTGCTCAAGTCCGGAAAGGGGGCCAAGGCCGCGACTGCAACGCTGGCAGTTTCTCCCGAAGCCATGGAGAAGTACAACACGGCTGAAGAGACCGCGTTCAAGGCTCTCCAGGCACATTACAGCTTCTCCGGCACAACAGTGAGTTTCCAGCCATCAGAGGTCACCAAGAGCGTATCCCTTACATGGGACCCGGCCGATGTTTCCAAGGTCATTACCGACGGGAACAACGTCATCCCGGTTGTCATTTCCGAAAAGAGCGACGGAATAGAAATCAATGAGAACAGGAATCTCGTTCTCCTGAACATCCTGAACTCCACCGTGAGCCTCGCTTCCAGCGGTTCAACGGTGGTTGCAAAGGAACAGGCATCGGAAAACGGAGAAGTGTCGGTCAAGATAGGGCTCGACAACGTGATGCCGAAGGACCTGAACGTAAAACTTGCGATTGACAACAGCCTTGTGAGCGTGTACAACGAAGAAAAGGGCACTTCCTACATAAAGAGCCCGGAAGGCTATGTCCAGATTCCTTCCGAAGGCGCCACCATCAAGGCGGGAAGCAGCGACGTGTTCTGCAACCTGACGCTCAAGACATCTGCCCTGTTCAAGGAAAACGGACAGATGATGGACTTCAAGACCATAGTTGTTCCGCTCATCATCAGCGCCACCGACGAGGCCGGCGTAATCATCTCCGACAAAGTCTATTACCTCCTTGTAAACTCTCCGTTCGCAGGAGCAGGAGTGAGCCGCGTCTGGGGCCGGTATTCCACTGAAGGATACTGGGGAGCAGCATACGGCCTTCCTTCGGGGGCAGACCGCAACCTTGCCCTTGACAAGGACTGGGTTTACCTGCCGTATGCCGTCGGCGGCGCTGTGGCAAAGATTACCGCCATCAGCGTAAATGACCCGGCAAACACCAGGGAAGTAAACACCACCGGCTTCGTGACCGGGACCATTACGACTGCCTGCGTTCGCACCATAGACAAGGGCGACGGCACCAGGATGCTCATAGCTTCTGGTGCTGCAGAGAACAGCTTCGCCTTCTATGCCTGGGAAAATGGAATTGACAATCCCCCGACCGTTTTCTCCCTTGAATGCACATGGCGCCGCGGCGGAGACCGATTCGAATACCACGGCACCTGGAAAGACGGCGTACTCTATGTACATGCATATCAGGGGCGTTTCGCAACACGTTACAAAGTGGAGAACGGCACCTTTGTGAGCAAGGAAGACGGTTCGTTCAACGGTACCAAGCGGACACTTGTCAACATGACTGCCGGAGACACCGGTTTCGGCGGTTTCCATCAGTATCCCGGACAGGACCAGATGGTGTTCACCACTTCCGATGTATCCGCCTTCATAACCATGAAAAGCAGCTATGTCGACCCCGGTGACGGCCAGAAGGCCTGGGAAACCGCCCGTGAAGAGTTCCCCGGAGCCGACATGACCTGGGGATACCGCACCTTCACTTACCGCGGAGAGAAATACATCGCCTACACGGCTATCGACAAGGATGACGATCTCAAGGAAGACGGCATCACGACATACACTACCAAACAGCGCGCCAGGCTGGTGATAGTCAGGGACAAAGGCAGCTTCAAGGCATCGCTCCTCGGAGACAACAAGGATATTTTCTTCGAAGCGCCTCTCCAGGGCGAGGATTTTGCAGCCATCGCAGCGGCTCCTCCGGCATCGGCCCAGGGAGACTGCGCGGTGGTGGTCCTTGACGACAAGGTCCTCATAGCCGCCGGCGTCCAGGGAATAGGCCTGAGCGTATTCAAAATGGAATAGATGAAAAGCAGATTTCCGGCAATACTCATGCTCCTTCTTGCCATTTCGTGTGGCAGGAAGGAGAAAGAGTATGTCGGAGAGCCTGCAATCCAACTTACGGTTGGCAGCGTAAGCCATTCCGGTGCTGCAATCACTGTCCAAAGCCTCTTTGCCGATGAAGTATTCGTACTTGCAGGCAGCCCTGATTCCGTTCCCCCGGCCGATGAGATTATCTCCGGCGGAGTCAAGGCCGTAAACGGAGAAGCAGTCCTTTCCGGCCTTCTTCCCGGCACGAAGTATTCGGCCTACGGTGTGGGCAGAAAGGGAGACCGACTCTCCAGGACGGAGAGTGTGGATTTCACCACCGCCATCGAAGCCGGAGACCTCTATCCATATGAAAAAGGCCGCAACGGCGCCCCTTTCTTTGCCGATATAACCCTCTGCACGGGCGGCGGGGTGCCCAACAGCAACTACTGGTTCAGCATCCCTGAGACCTGGGACAATGCCCGGTTCGCCCCGCATGTGAGCTACACTGATTCCGACGGCGAGCACTGGCTCTTCGAAGCCTTCCTTGCCATCACGGGCGTGGACCCCGAAGGAAACAACTTTGGCATAAACAACAACGGAAGGGTATCGGCAGACAAGGACTCCTGGGCCGGCCTGGCGGAATACTGGGCAGGCGAAAACGGCGCTTTCAAGGCCCTTGACGATGCCATTGCCGATGCCGCAGCCCGCATAGGCTCCGCCCCTTCCAAGCGCTATGCCGTGATGGTCATGCCGGACCCGGTAATGTTCGAGCGCTTTACCGACAAGAACTCCTCAACGTCCTACTGGGGTGCCCTTGACGGCAACCTGCTGGACTTCTCCCGCACGGAAGACCAGGTAAAGGCGCTGCAGTGGTATATAGACCTTGTGAGGGAAAAGTTCAATGCCCTTGGATGCAAGTATCTGGAGCTGGGCGGGTTCTACATCCTGTCCGAGGAACTCGTTGCAACTCCCGGCGGCTGGAACTACCAGTACAAGCGCTGGGACCGCATACTTCCCCGCATCGGCAAGTATCTCGATGCCAGAAACGAAGGCCTTTACTGGATACCATATCTTGACGCCGACGGCACCGACATCTGGAAATCCCTTGGCATAACATACGCCTGGCTGCAGCCGAACCGCTACTGGGATTACAACAATGACAAGCCCATGGGAGAATCCGTGAAGAAGATAGAGCAGCTTGGAATGGGCATGGAACTGGAATTCGAGTACTCCATGGTTGAAGGCGTAATGAAGACTCCAGGCATCATGGGGCCGGACGGAGCCGGAAACTATGTATTCACCCTCAAGGATGTCCCCTCACTGCGTTCCCGCTTCAGGGAATACATGGACGGATTCAAATCCGGCGGCCTGTACGGGAAGGAAAGGATAGCCCTGTATTCCGGTTCGAACGCGCTATGGCAGCTTGCCTCGTCAAAAGAGCCCGGGGATATTGAAATGTACCTGGAACTTTGTAACTTTATCAGTCAAAACCCGCTCAGAAAATGAGAAAACTCCTCCTGCTATTTTGCTGTGCCGCCCTTTTGGGCTGCGGCGCACCAAAAAACACCGGGCACAAGAGTCCGGAACCCCGCCGGTTCTCAGACCTCACCCTTGTCGGGTACTGGCACAGGGAACCGCACCTGTGGGACGCTGCACGCTTTGCCCCGCACGTGAGCTGGAAGGCCCCCGACGGGAAGGAACGGTGGCTGTTCGAGGGTTTCCTTTTCCTGGAAGGCAGCGACTGGATGCACGGGCGCACCTTCGTGCTCGGGCCGGGGAAATCGGCCACAAAGGCGGAATGGCAATACCAGCTTGACCTGTGGCTGGGGCCCAAGGGCTGCGTTTCAGAACTCGAGAAGGCATGTGCTTCAGCCGCTTCCAGAATCGGAGAGCCGCCTTCCAAAAGAGGCGTTGTAATCGGCATCCCGGACGCCATCATGTTCGAGACCTTCTCCAACAAGCAGTCGGCCACGGTCTATTGGGGAGACGGCCTTGACTTCGCCTCCGTGGAAGACCGTCTCAAGGCCCTGTTCTGGTATATTGACAGCGCGCGTTCCATGTTTGCCAGGCTTGCCCCCAAGTACCTTGAACTTTCTGGATTCTATATCACTTCAGAGGAGATTTACCTTCCCTGGGACATAGACGTAAACTGCAAGTACAAGAACTGGGACATCATTGCACCGGCTCTTTCGGGATACTGCCATTACAAAGGCGAGGGCCTCTACTGGATACCTTATCACATGGGTCCCGGACACAAGTACTGGAAACAGATAGGAATAGACCAGACGTGGATGCAGCCCAACTGGTACTGGGATTACAAGGGCGATGAGGCGGCGCATCCTTTCCCAAAGACCATCGCCGCCGTCAAGGAATACGGCATGGGCATGGAGCTGGAATTCGAATATTCCTGCGTTACTGACCAGATGAAAGACGGGGTCCTTGGCCCTGACAGTTTTGGGAAGCTCACATTCACAGCCGCCGATGTTCCCGCCCTTCAGGACCGCGTACGGCACTATATGCAGGAATACAAAGATGCCGGACTTTACGGCAACGGCTCCATAGCACTGTATTCCGGATCCAACGCACTGACTCAGCTTGCAACCTCTCCGGACGCATCCGACCACGCGCTGTATGACGAACTCTGCGAGTTCATCATAGGTAACCGTGGAGAGCTTCACGCCACCGACATTGAGGTGGATGAAGACGGAAATCTTGTAAAACTGGCCTTCGGAGGACATAACTATGCCGGAGGCTACCCTCTCTGGCGCCTTTACTACAACACTCCCGAGCAGAAGGAAATAGAAGTTTCCGGCGCCGGGGAAAAGCCTGCGGTGAAAGTCGAGGGCGACACCATATATCTTGACTATGACAACGTGGGCGGCAAGGAATTCAAACTGCACCTGAAGATCTGGAAAACAGGTGCAATGGTGCATTTCGGCGCCTCCCTTGAGAACAATGAGCCGCATACCATAATACGCGAGCTGCAGTATCCGTTAATAGGCAACCTGCAGATTCCGGAAGACTACAAACTGCTTACTACACACACCGGAGGACAGATATTTGACAATCCGGTCTGGAAGATTTCAAACGTGGACGTGAGACCGCTCTACATGACTCCCGCCCAGAAGTTCCGCCAGTATGATCTGCAGTATCCGCGCAACGCCGCCTCCAACTGCTTTGCCTTTGTAGGTACGGAAGACGGACTCTACTTCGGCTCCCACGACACAAGCCTGCAGCAGACCTGGCACGGCCTCAGGACATATCCCGACGAAGGGACCATCGGCCACCAGACTCAGGATTTCAAGCACCTGGAAGCAGGATTCTACCGCTATCCAAACGCCATGTACGGGGACAGGTGGAGCAACGACTGCTCCGTGGTAGTCCCCTACGAGGGAGACTGGACGGCCACTTCTCGCATCTACCGCCACTGGGCCGACACCTGGTGGCATCATGCCGCCGTTCCGGAGTGGGTACAGGAAATGACCGGCTGGCAGCGCATCATATTCAAGCACCAGTACGGCGAATACCTGAGGAAGTACACAGACCTTCCCGGCCGCATCTTCAAGGCCGGCGAGAGCGTCGGCTGCAATGCCGTCCTTGCATTCGGCTGGTGGAAGGAAGGCATGGACAACGGCTATCCGAACTACACCGTAGACGACACCCAGGGCGGAGACGCCGCATGGAAGGCTGCCATCAAGGAGTACCGGGACAAAGGCGGAAGGCTCCTCCTCTACTATAACGGACGCCTCATTGACGTGGAAAGCGACTTCTACCGCTCCGGCGGCGGCTCACGCGTTGCCAACAAGGACAACACCGGCCGCGAATTCACCGAGCATTACAAATTCACCGGCGAAGGCACCACCCTTGGCTACTACGACTCACGCACCTTTGTCATTGCCGACATGTCAAAACGCGAATGGCGGGACCAGCTTGTGCAGTGGGCCGACCGCGCCATGGACTACGGCGCCGATGCCGTCTTCTACGACCAGCTTGGCGTTGCCGAAGAGTTCCCCAACTGGGACCTTTCCCGCGAATATCCCGTCCAGGACATCTTCACGGGCAGGTATAAGGCCGAAACCCTGAAGGAGATCCGCGACCACGTAAAAGCCAAGAACCCGGAATTCGCACTTGGAACCGAATGGCTCTCAGACTGCACGTCACAGTTCTGCGACTTTGTGCATATAGTGGAGTTCACGGCGCTCCCGGAAAGCTTCCCGGAATGGTTCCGCTATACCTTCCCGGAGGTAATCTGGAGCGACCGCTGCGTCCGCGATGACAACGATGTCCCCCGCCGCGTGAACAACACCCTTCTCAAGGGGCTTCGCAATGACATCGAAGTCTTCCGCTGCCGCGGACTCATCGATGAAACGCCTGTATATCAGGAACATCTTGCCAAAATCAACAAGCTCCGTCACCAGTATCCGGACCTTCTCCTCAAGGGCCGATATACCGCCACGGACGGATTCACCTGCAGTAATCCGGACCTTACCGCCCGCAGCTACACCAGTGGAAACCGCATCGCCGTAGTGGTAACGAATCTCGGTGATAAACGTCAGACGGGAAAGATTACCGTCCCCGGGTGCAAGGCTCAATCAGTAAAACTTGGAAAGAATGAAATTACAGTACTTGTTTTTAGCCGCGATTAGCGTAGCCGCTTGCGGCAGCAGTGCAAAAGAGACTGTAAAAAAGAACCTTGAGGACCCTTCGGAACTCCGCGTGACCGTAAATGCCGGAAGTGCCGAGGCAACCCTGTCCTGGAAAGACAATGCCAAGGATGAAACGGGCTACTATGTCTTCAAGGACAACGGCAACGCCCCATACCAGACTCTTCCGGAGAATTCCGAATCATATACTTTCCGGGATCTCACCCCCGGAAAGAGCTATACCTTTGGCGTACAGGCCTACGGGGACATGGTCTTTTCAAAATTGGTTTGGGCCGAGACGGCCTCCATTCCCGAGCCGGAACCCGAACCTGAACCCGAGCCGGAGCCTGAACCCGATCCCAATCCGATAGATGCCGTCACTTTTACATGGACTGAGGTCACCGGCCTGGGACTTCCCGCATCCGTAAAGGTATACAAGACCGAGGACAAACTGAACGGCCGCAATTTCAATGCATGGTATGCCGTAGCTTCTACCAAAGATGTAGATTTCAAGGTGCTGTATCCAGGGGCCAAGAACTACAAGACCATCGACACGCAGGCCCAGGAAGCAGGAAACTGCCTCGTACTCGTTAACGGAGGCATATTCGGCGGCAGCGGAAAGCCCAACGGCCTTGCTGTATGCGATGGCGTCCAGACTCCATGGTTCCGCGTAGAGGATGACAACTGGGACGTTGACCGCCAGTACTGGGGACCGGACAGCAGACTTCACACAGTCTCACGAGCAATGATGGGCGTTGACGCTGATGGAGTGCCCGGAGTTTACTGGTCCTATACCCCTTCACACGGGACGGTATATGTATATGAAGAGCCGATTCCGTCAGTCGCCGGAGAGTCCGTCAAACAGGGTGGCACGGACACATATCCATGCAAGCGTTCTGAATGGGAACCCTACAACGCCATAACCTGCGGCCCAATGCTGCTTATCAATGGACGATGCCCCATCAATGATAAAAAGTCCGCCGAAGGCTACTGGGAGACTAATTACGAAATGTGGGCCGATGACATCTACGGCGTAAACCAGCGTGCAGACCGCACCGCAGCCGGCTATCTTGAAGACGGCCGCATCGTCCTTCTCGTAGCCGACGGCAGAATCACGGCATCACAGGGAGCAACAACCCTGGAGATGGCTGCAATCATGAAAGGCCTCGGCTGCGTCGGCGCCATCAACCTGGACGGAGGCGGCTCCACCGGCATGTGGGCTGGAGGCCAGCACCTGAACGACCAGACCGGCGGCAACCGCAAAATACTTACAACCATCGGCTTTTTCTCCAAATGAAGTTTCTCGTTCTCATAGCACTTGCACTGAATCTTATCCCCGCCCCGGTAAGATACTCCCCGGAGAAGGACAGGACGTGTTTCCGCAAGGAAATCGCCCATCTTGAGCCCTGGCAGCAGAAAGAGGCCTACAGGATCACAGTCAAAGGGAAGAAGGTCAAGGTTGAAGCCCTCACGAAGGAAGGCAAGTTCAGGGCAAAGGCCACCCTGGAGCAGCTCAGGGCGATGGGAGAGCTCCCGCAGGGAACCATCTTCGACTATCCGCGATTCCGCCACCGCGGCATCATGATTGACGAGTCCAGGAGCTTCAAGGGCAAAGAGTTCCTCATGAAGCAGATGGACGCAATGGCGCTGCTCAAGCTCAACGTCCTTCACCTTCATCTGGACGACAGTGCAGGCTGGAGGATAGAATCATCGGCATACCCGGACCTTACCGCAAAAACCGCCTGGAGGGTGGGCCGCACCTACCACGAATGGGAGGCCGGGAAGTATAAGTTCACATCGGCCGATGACCCCTCTGGCTACGGCGGCTGCTATTCCCCTGAAGACCTCCGGGAGCTGGTTGCCTATGCTGCAGAGCGCTATATCAGCATTATACCCGAAATTGAAATGCCGGGGCACAGCATGGAGGTTGGCTATGCCTATCCGGATGTGCTGTGCGTGCTGGAAAACGGCAAGCGCTGCACTGGGGCATGGGATTTATGTCCCGGCTCTGAGGCCACTTTCAAGTTGCTTGAGGCGGTGCTGGAAGAAGTCATGGACATTTTCCCTTCACCGTACATCCATATCGGCGGGGATGAGGCGACGATGAAGACCTGGACGCTTTGCGTAAACTGCCGTAGGCGCATGGAGGAGGAAGGATTCACGGACGTCCGGCAGCTTCAGGGATACCTGGTGCGCCGAATTGAAGCTTTTGTGCGCAGTCATGGAAGGCGTATCATCGGCTGGGATGAGATTCTGGAAACCGGTGTCCCGGAAAATGCCGTTGTACAAAGCTGGAGAGGCGTTTCCGGAGGGGAAAAAGCCAATGCCATGGGGCACGAAGTGGTGATGTCCCCAAACAGCCATCTGTACCTTAACTACTACCAGGACCTTATCCGCAAGGAGCCCCGCGCGGTAGGAGAACTCACTTCCCTGCGCCATGTGTACAGTTATGAACCTGTTGCGGAAGGGATGGATGAATCACTTGTACTTGGTATCCAAGGGAACCTCTGGTGCGAACTGGTTTACACTGGGGAGCATGCCGAATATATGCTTTATCCCCGTGCATTCGCCATAGCAGAAAGGGCTTGGAGTCCTTCGGATGTGAGGGATCCCCTGGAGTTCAGGAACAGGGCAAGGAAGCTTGTTGGAGTTCTCAGGTCAAAGGGCTACAACACCTTTGACATGGATACGGAATCCGAACTCGCACAGAGCGGTTACCGCACCTTCGACTCATTTGAAAAAGCCAAATTGCAAGGTCAGAATAATTGATTATCTTTGCATAGGCTATGACTATCAAGATTGACAACAAGCTCAAGAATTCCATCTATAAACAGATAGTGGACCAGATTGAGCACGGTGCCAGGAACGGTTCCCTCAAGGCGGGTGAAATACTCCCGTCCATGAATGTCATGGCCGCAGAATACGGAATCTCCAGGGAGACTGTCAAGAAAGCCTATGGCGTCCTGGTGGGCAAGGGCATCATCGAGGCCCGTCACGGCAAAGGTTTCTACGTCAAAGACCTGTCAAGCGGCGCCAGAACAGAGGTTCTGGTCCTTTTCGACAAGTTTTCCCTGTACAAGCAGATACTGTACAACTCCTTTGCCGACCATCTTGGCTCGAAGGCAGAGATTACCATCCTGAACCACGACCAGAATCCGGACATCCTGGAATACTTCCTTGACAACCATCTTGACAGATACGACTACTATGTAGTAGCGCCCCACTTCCCGATGGACACTGAAACCCAGAAAAGGGTTGTCAGGCTCCTGTCAAGGATTCCGGTGAAGAAACTCATCCTCATCGACCACCTCCAGCCGGGGCTCCGCGGCAATTTCGGTGCTGTCTATCAGGATTTCGAAAACGACATCTGCGACGGCCTGTATCAGGGCATTGACGGTCCGTTCAAGACAAAGCGCCTGAGGGTTATAACCCTTCCCACTTCACTGTACGGTAGCGTAATCTGCAAAGGCATCGAACGTTTTGCCGGTGGAAACGGACTGCAACTGGAATTCTTGTCTTCGGTCCCGGAGGACATCGCTCCCGGAGACACCTTCGTAATCCTTAACTCCCAGCTGGACAACGGCCTTGTGGGCCTGTCCAGGAAGATTACGGAAACCGGGCTGGAAACCGGCAAGGACGTCTTCATCATCTCCTATAACGAAGACCCCACCGACGAACTCATCCTGGGCGGCCTCACAACCGTATCTACAGACTTCCCCATGATGGGCCGCATCGCCGCCGACATGATCCTCACCCGCCAGCTCACCAAGGTCCACAATCCTTTCAGGATGACCAGAAGGCATACCTTCTGACAAGTTCACCCACTCGTTTCCCGCGCCCGGACACCGAAACCCCCGTTTTCGTGCCCGAGCCGTCGTTTTTTATGCGCCAGGACACCGAAACACCCGTTTTCGTGCCCGAGAGGCTGTTTTGTAAAAGTTTTCCAGTGAAGGTATTGCCTTTTATATAATTATTACTAAATTTGCAATTGATACCACAGTGTACCACACTTGAAACAACATATTAACCTAATAAAAAAGCTTATGAAACGTTTTGCAAAGTCCATTTTCGCTCTTGGCGTTGCTGTTCTTGCATTCGCCGCCTGCGAAAAGAAACAGGAACCCGTTGAAGAGCCCGTAAAGTACACTCTTTCCGGCGATAACGCGTTCACAAACATGGAAGCAACAGTGAAAGTCACTGCAGACAAAGCCGCAACCGCAGACGCCCAGGTGACCATCACTCTTGACAAAGCCACTTCATTCCCCCAGAATGTCCTCGAATTCCCCGGCACGGTAAAAATTGCAAAGGGAGCAAAAGAGGCTTCTGCCAAAGTAAAGCTGCTCAGCACCGACGCCCTTGAACCCGGCAAGGAGTACAAGGCCGTTTTTGGCGCAGCAGTTGCCGACGTCGCCCTCACCGGCAATGTCACCATCACCTACACCAAGCCTGACCTCAACGGCAAATGGTCAGTTATCGGCCTTGGAGGCAACTGGAATGACGATATTGCCATGACAGAAGCCGGCAACGGCTGGTATGAGGCAACCGGACTTGTAGCAAAGGACAATGACGAATTCAAATTCCGCCGCGACGGAGCATGGGACCTTGCATACGGCCTTGCAGCTGCAGGCGCCCCCGAACTTGACACGGAATTCGCCGTCACAGACGCTCCCGGCTCACCTAATATCAGCATTGCTGCAAAGGGCGTTTACACCCTCTCTGTAAATCCCAATGCCAAACTCGCAAAGATTGTCAAGACCGGTCTTGCACCCATAACCCTCGCTGAAATTGCAGCTCTCGCAACTGCCGACGGTGCTCCCTTTGCAGGTGCAATCAAGGATGTTGTCGTAACTTATGTAAACGGATCCAACACCTTCGTGACCGACGGTGAAAGCAACCTCCTCATCTATGTCAAGGGCCTCAATCTCGCTGCCGGCAGCGTCCTCAACGGCGAAGTTGAAGGTACCGTAAAGGATTTTTACGGCCTTCCCGAAATCAGCGCCATCACCTCTGACTTCAGCAGAATTACTGTCACAGAGGGTACAGCACCCGAACCCGAGACCATGACAGTCGCCCAGATTCTTGCCAATTTTGACAAGATCATCAGCAAGCGCGTAAAGGTCACCGGCCTCTCCACTGCTGCCGACATCCAGAAGAAGAATACATACACCGTAGCGCAGGGCACAGACGAAATCAAGTTCTACACCTACGACCTCAAGAATACCATCGAGGCCGGTTCGACCTTTGATGTAGTGGGCATTGTAACTCCTTACAAGACAGACAAGCAGATCAAGATCTTCGAAGAAGCATCCATCTCCAACGTCGTAGCGCCTGTAAAGGAACTCACTTTTGAGCGCATCTGGGGCAAGTATCCTACAGAATGGCCCACATTTACCAATAATTTGGACCGTAACGCCGCAATTGATGATGAATATGTTTATGTTGTTAAGGCCGGAGCTGGAGCTAAGGGCGTTACTGCCATAAGCCTCACTGACCCTTCAAAACAGAAAGATGTTTGCATGGACGGCGTAAATGACGAAGGCACATTCTACACGTCTTGCGTAAAGACCATTCTAAATCCCACTACTGGAAAGAAGATTCTGCTAATGAGCAACCTGGCACTTGAAGGTGGAGTACATCTTTATTTATATGCCTATGACAAGGGCATTGATCAAGCCCCTACCGTTCTCCTTAAAGATTACACTCTCCCCACATGGGCATCGCGTCGTTTTGGTGACTTCTTCACTGTCGTAGGTGATTGGAACGACGGTTATGTATGGTTTAGAACCAATACTGAGGGTGCTTCAACTACTGCCCGTTTCAAGCTTGTAAACGGCGCACTTGCTTCTCAGACGCCTGACGGATTCAACTATGGTTACGGAGCATCTCAGGGTAAGGGTGCTTTCTATCAGATGTCAATGAAAGAAAAGACTGGCCTTCTTATTACTAGTAACATCGGAATGTTCTATGATCTTAACTCAGCAGAAGGGCAGACCTGGGGACAGAATCTTGACAATTCCGTGTTTAAGAACCATTTTGGCTTTACGCCCTTTGAATATGAGGGTCAGAGCTACCTGGCATTTACCAAAATGTATAATGCCGCCCGTGCATGGCTCACCATTATCAAGACTACCGGTGACTATAAAGCAGACCTCGAAACTTATGCAAAAGACGGCAGCAACATTGCTTATCAGGAAGCCATTCAGATTGGAGAAACAGGCCCTTCAACAAATGTAATGGAAGGTGCCACTTATACTGACCAGAGCACCGGAAGTTGCGATGTTGTCGTTAAGGATAAAGAAGTTTATATCATGGGACACCTTCATAATGTTGGTTTGAGTGTTTTCAAACTCTACATGAAATAAATTTTCCACATATTTTTTTAAGGCAGTCTCTATCAGGCTGCCTTCTTTGTGTATATGCCGTTTTTTTGCTACATTTGAGAAAAGCTTTCAATTATGCGTAAATCCCTTTCAGTACTCTTCCTGGCCGCCCTATTTGCATTTTCATGCTCTACACCCGGCGAACGGGCAGCCAATGAACTTGCCGGCCGCATAGTCCCGGAATACGCCTCAAGGATTGAGTTCAAGGAAGTAGCCGGCGGGAAGGACTTCTATGAGATATCGGCACAAGAGGGGGGCATTCTGATCAAGGGGAACAGTGCGAATTCGCTGGCGGCGGGTCTGGGCCGATACCTGGACGAAGCCGGCATCGACGTTTCCTGGTATGCTTCGCAGGCAGTGGAATGTCCGGAAGAGATGCCGGTGCCCGAAGAGACAATCGGCACGGAAGCACTTGTACCGCAGCGGTTTTTCCTTAACTACTGCACCTTCGGCTATTCCATGGTATGGTGGAAGTGGGAGGACTGGGAGCGCCTCATTGACTGGATGGCGCTGCACGGGGTGAACATGCCGCTTGCAATAACCGGACAGGAAGCCGTCTGGCAGAAGGTCTGGAAAAAGTACGGCCTCACCGACGACGAAATCCGAAGCTTCTTCACGGGCCCCGCCCATTTGCCATGGCATCGCATGTGCAACATCGACGGAGTTGACGGTCCCCTGCCGCAGGCTTGGATAGACTCCCAGGCCAAACTCCAGAAACAGATTCTGCGCCGGGAAAGGCAACTTGGGATGAAGCCCGTCCTGCCTGCTTTTGCCGGCCACGTCCCCGGCCTTCTGGCAGAAAAGTATCCTGAGGCTCAAATCACGCCTGTATCGCTATGGGGCGGCTTTTCAGAGAAGAACCGCTGTTATTTCCTGAGCCCATCCGACAGCCTCTACCCCCTCATCCAGAAGGATTTCCTTGAAGAGCAGACGAAGATATTCGGAACAGACCATATCTACGGCTTTGACCTTTTCAACGAAGTAGACTCTCCTTCATGGGACCCCGAAACCCTGGCAGGAATTGCCCGGAATGCATACGGGAGCGTCGCTGCCGTAGATCCCGATGCCCAGTGGCTCCAGATGGGATGGATGTTCCATTACGACCGCAAGCACTGGACGCCCGAGAATGTAAAAGCTTATCTGCAGGCCGTTCCGGAGGGGAAAGTAACCATCCTGGACTACTACACCGAGCACACACCGGTTTGGAAGAACACCGACGGCTTCTACGGCCAGCCTTATATCTTCTGCTACCTTGGGAACTTCGGCGGGAATACCCGCCTTTCGGGGCCGTTCAGAAGGGAGAGCGAACGCATTACGGACGCATTGGAAAACGGCGGTGCTTCAGGAATAGGATGCACGCTGGAGGGTTTCGGCCTCAACCGCTGGTTCTACGAATATACCCTTTCGCGCGCGTGGGATACCGGTATTTCCGACGACAAGTGGCTGTCAGGCCTTGACCGTCGGCATCACAGCCCGGACGGATTCTGGAAGGCCATGGCAGACAGCGTTTACCTTCGCGGCGCCGCATCGGAAGGTGTCCTCATGAGTGACCGTCCCACTACCCAGGGCCTCCACAGCTGGAGAGTTGCACACAATACGCCCTATGATCCGGCCGTCCTGGAAAGAGCCTTCAGGCGTCTTATGGACCACGGCGGCAACAGCGTAATCTGGCGTGCCGATGTTGCCCAGATGGGCTCCCAGGTCCTTGGGAACCGCTTCCCTGCCCTTAGGGAACGGTTTGTCGACGCCTGCCGGGCAGGACGCACCGAAGAAGCCAGGGCCATCGGCAATGAGATGCTTGAACTCATGGACAGGGCCGATGCCCTCTGCGCCACGCATCCTGAGCTGCGCCTGGACCGCTGGCTTTCTGCCGCAGAGTCCTTTGGATCTACCGAGGAAGAGAAACTGTACTACCGCCACAACGCATGGCACCTTCTTACGACATGGGGAGATTCCGAGCGCTTGAACGACTACGCAAACCGTCTCTGGAGCGGCCTGGTGAGCCATTACTACAAGCCTCGCTGGAGCATGTTCATAGACAGGATGCTTGCCGGGACATACGACAAGGAATCATTCGACTCGGACTGCTGGGAACTCGAGCAAAGCATCGTTGCCGACGCCCCTATGGTCACTTCAGAGGAAATAAAACTCCTAACCTACAACGTGGGCGCTTTCGGCAAATACAGAGACAGCCTTCAGGACGTAGCACAGCTGATTCGTGAGAGCGGGGCTTCATATGTAGCGCTCCAGGAACTTGACAGCTGCAACCGCCGCCATAACGTATTCCAGCTTTCCCTCCTTGCCGATGCCCTTGGCTATGACGGGCATTTTGCCAGCGCATTTCCATTTGCCGGCGGGGCTTATGGAAACGGTGCCATCTCTGCCAAACCAGTCCTGAAAAGCTATTCCGTCCCGCTTCCGAAACTCGAAGGCTCCGAACCCAGGAGCATTGCCGTCATTGAGACGGAAGAAATGGTGTTTGCATCGACACACCTCGATTTCAAGGCGTCCTCTAAAGAGCAGGCCGTGGTCCTGAACGACTGGTTCGCCTCACATTTTTCCGGATATGGGAAGCCGGTCATCCTGTGCGGAGACATGAACTCCCGCCCCGGAAGCGAGACCGTCGCAGAACTTGAAAAGCACTGGGAACAGCTCTCCGGGGCCGATTTCACCTATTCCACCGAAGCCCCCCGCAAATGCATAGACTACATCTTCCACCTCAAGGGATCGGCTCCTGCCGAAGTTCTTTCTTCCAAGGTCGTAACCTCCGGGGCTGCCGACCTTTCAGACCATTTCCCAATAGCCGTAACCATACGGACAGCACGTTAGGATACAAAAAAACCGACCCTCGGGGGCCGGTTTTTATGTCTGTAGGTTGGATACTACCAACGGTCTTCGTCAGAGACGGAGAGTTTCTTGCGGGCGTGACGACGACGGGCGCTAAGTACGCGACGGCCATTGGCGGAAGCCATGCGTGCGCGGAAGCCGTGCTTGTTCACACGCTTGCGCTGGGAGGGTTGGAATGTTCTTTTCATATCTCTTGTTTTTTATATTTTTCGCATAAGGGACTGCAAAGGTAGTAAAAACCTTCCAAAACACAAAATTATTTTTCGATATGAATAACAAGTTTCCCGGCATAGTAGTCATCATGCAGCCATGAATCTACCGGCCAGGTGTGTACAGACCCCTTCCTAAGGTGGTGGCGGGACATTACGGAGTATATCTCCTCGTTCACGTCGCCACCCTTGAGATAAAGTATGCCCTTGGAGAATTTGCCCTTTACCCAAGGGTAGAAGTCCGTGAGAGATGCTACTGCGCGGGAAACCACCCAGTCGAAGGTCTCGGGAAGGCTCTCCGCACGGGCGTTTACGACGCGTACGTTCTCCAGGCCGAGAGCCTTGGAGACGGCATCGGCCACTATGGTCTTTTTGCCTACGGAGTCGCAGAGGGTGAACCTTGCGCCGGGGTACAGGATGGCAAGGGGGATGCCTGGGAAACCGCCGCCGGTGCCGAGGTCAAGGACTGTGCAGCCGTCAAGAGACTCGTCGCCAAGGTACTTTGCAATGGCGAGCGAATGGAGGACGTGATGGTCGTAAAGGCCGTCGATATCCTTTCTTGAGATGACGTTGATCTGCGCGTTCCATTCACGGTAGAGGCCGTCAAGAGCCTCGAACCTGCGAACCTGCTCGTCTGTAAGTACAAACGACTCCCTTACGAATGATATAAACTGTTCTGTATTCATTCCACTTCCCCCCTTAACATCATTTCCGAAAGATGCTGCTTGCCGCGGCGTATGCGGGTGCGCACCGTATTCAGCTCAAGGTCCAGTTCCTTTGCTATCTCCTCGTACTCCAGCTCGTCTATCATGTACTTTATCATGACATCCTTGTAAAGCGACGGGAGTTCGTCGATATACTGCATCAGACGGGTATGGACCTCGTCCTTGATAACATCCTCCTCCGGCGTGGTCTCGGTGATTTCGGCATCGCCGTCGGAACCTTCGGAAGCCTTCTGAAGTATGCCTTCCTTCTTCTGGTCCTCCCGCTTGATACTGCTCAGATGGTCCAGGGCAGTATGCGTTGCAATGGTCAGGAGCCACGGACGGAATTCCTTCGTGGTGTCAAAGGTCTTCAGGGCCACGAAAGCCTTTTGGAAGCTTTCCATGACCACGTCGTCAACGTCTGCCTTCCACTTGAAATAACCGCTCACGCGGCCCCGGACGGCCTTTTCGTAGATTTGGTATATCTCCCTGTAGGCAGTCTGATCGCCGGCGATTGCGGCCTGGATTATTTCTGTTTCTTTTGGTTCCATATCAATGGGCTTCCAGCCAGTTTTTTCCGGAGGAGCATTCCACGGTGAGGGGGATGCTCAGTTCAATTACATGCTCCATCACTTCTACCACGATGGACTTCAGGCGCTCAACTTCAGAGGGGATGGCATCGAAGACCAGTTCGTCATGAATCTGGAGGACCATCCTGGAGCGGAGGCCTTCCTCCTCAAGGCGCTTCTGCACCCGAATCATTGCAAGCTTTATTATATCGGCCGATGTTCCCTGGATGGGGGCATTGACCGCATTCCTTTCTGCCAGGGCTCGGACGTTGCCGTTCCGGGAATTGATGTCCGGGAGATACCTGCGCCTTCCGAACAGCGTCTCAACATAGCCGTTCTTCCGGGCAAAATCCACATTCCTGCCGATGAAGTCCTTTATCGCGGGGAAACTTTCAAAATACCCGTCGATAAGGGCCTTCGCCTCTTTCCTGCCCATCCCAAGCCTCTGAGCCAGGCCGAAGGAGGAAATGCCGTACATTATGCCGAAGTTGGCCGTCTTTGCCTGACCGCGCTGCTCCCTTGTCACCTCTTCCACCGGGATTCCGAATATCTTCGCCGCCGTTGCCGCGTGCACGTCCTCACCGCTTCTGAAGGCCGATGTCAGATGCGCATCCCCGCTCAAGTGAGCCATGATGCGAAGCTCTATCTGCGAGTAGTCTGCCGATACTATCACACCCTCCGGAGTACCCGGGATGAAAGCCTTGCGGATTTCCTTGCCGCGCTCTGTGCGGATAGGAATATTCTGCAGGTTCGGATTGGAACTGGAAAGCCTTCCAGTTGCCGTAAGCGCCTGGTTGAACGTCGTATGCACACGGCCGTCAACGGCAGAAACGTATGATGGGAACGGTTCTATATAAGTGGACAGAAGCTTTTTTACGGCCCTGAATTCCAGAATCTCGTTCACGATGGGATGACGGTCTGCAATTTCAAGGAGAGTAGCTTCGTCTGTCGAATACTGGCCGCGGGCACTCTTTTTGGCCTTAGGGTCCAGTTTCAGTTTGTCAAACAGGAGGTCTCCCACCTGCTTTGGCGAAGATATATTCAGCGAAGGCTCACCTGCCATTTCACGTATACGGGCCTCGCGCTCTACGAGCTCCTTCGAAAGGCCCTGCGCAAAAGTCCTTATCTGGCCGATATCCACTTTCACGCCATCCCTTTCCATCTTTGCAAGCACCTTGGCAAGGGGTTCTTCCATGCTGAAATAGAACTCCGGAAGGTCTTCCAGAAGCTTGTCTCCAAGAAGCACCATGGCTGCAGCCTCTTTCAGGCGTGAGGGTTCCGCCTCCTCTTCCACATCGTCAAACAGCGACCCGGTGGAAGCCGTTTCCTGGGCCTCCTCCAAGTCTATTCCCAGCAGAGTCTTCGCAAGAAGCACCGGGTCATGAGTGCGCTCCGGATCCTTGACATAGTGCATGAGCTGAACGTCAAGCCAGCGGCCTTTCAGTTCTATACCGGCATGGGCAAGGAGGTTTGCCTGCTTTTTGAGGTCTGCCCCGTACTTGTCGATGCTCTCATCCTCCAGCAGGGCTTTCGCCTCTGCGGGGGAAACCACCGCGGCGCTCTTCCCGTCGGAGAGAATGAGCCTGTCGATATTGGCAAATATGCCTTCGCCGCGGGATACGGTTACGATGCCAAGCTTTTTGACGGATTTGAATGCACTCACGGGGACTTCTTCGATGGGGCCTTGCCACCTGTTACACATTTTCGGGTCTTTTTGTGCATCGAGTGGCTGCTGTGAGCCACCTGTTACACAAAAACCGTCCGAATCGTGTAACTGCTGGCTTATCCTGATGTACTTTTTCAGGGAGCCGAACTCATATCGGTCAAACAGCTGTTTGATAACGGGCCGGAACTCCCCTGTAAAGCGCATGTCATCTACCGTAACGGGCAGCGACATGTCTGTCTTTATGGTTACGAGCGCCTTGGACAGGGCCATGTGCGGCTCTGCCTCACGGAACATAGCCTGCTGCTTATCCGAGAGCTCTGAAATGTGCTCGTAAATATTCTCAAGGGTGCCGTATTTTGCGATAAGCTTTGCTGCGCCAACTTCACCCACTCCCTTTACGCCGGGAACGTTGTCTGCGGTATCTCCGCAGATTGCCAGCATGTCAATAACCTGGGACGGACTGCCTATACCCCACTTCTCACACAGTTCCTTGGACGTAACCAGTTCGGACTCGGAGCCTCCCTTGCCCGGTTTAAGCTGGTATACGTGGTCACGGATAAGCTGTCCGTAATCCTTGTCCGGCGTAACCATGTACACGTCCATTTCCGGAGAGCCGTACTGCGCAGCGATGGAACCGATGACATCGTCGGCCTCGAAACCGCGGATGGTAAGAACCGGGATGTTCATGGCCTGAACCAGCTCTGTCAGCGGTTCAAGCGCATCGATAACAAGCTGAGGAGTGGGCGGACGCGTTCCCTTGTATTCGGGGAACATCTCGTTCCTGAACGTTCCTCCCGGAGGGTCGAAAGCCACAACTACATGGGTGGGATTCTCCCTCTGGAACATCTCCAGCAGATATTTCGTAAATCCGTAGAGGATGGACATGTCCTCCCCCTTGGAGTTTATCATCGGCCTTCTGAGGAAGGCGTAATACATCTTGAACACCAGGGCGTGTCCGTCGACAAGCAGCAGTTTTCCCATAGCGTTGAAGCTACTTCTTTATAGGATAAAGCCTGAGCAGAAGGAGTATGAGCCCCGCGATGATGGCCGGGAAGATGGAGAATATCATCCATATCATACGGCATACGGAAGCCTCGTTGGTGATGGTGACGATGGTCTCTCCCGTTGCAGGATCGGTACCCGAAACAAAACCTGCGAAGCCAAGGAAAAGGGCCACGAGGGCACCGGAAATGGCCGATCCGAACTTCTGGGCCATGGTTCCGGAAGAGAAGATGAGACCGGTGGAGGAGGTGCCGTTCTTCTCTGTTGCGTAGTCGGCAACATCGGCATACATGGACCACAGGAGCGGGGAATACAGGCCGATGCCGATGGAGGCGATGATGACGTCGGCAATCATCACCCAGATCCAGGCGGGATTCATGGGGATGAAGAAGAAGGCCACGGACGCCACTGCGCAGATGGTTGCAGCCCATGCGAAAGCCTTGCGCTTGGACCCCACCCATTTGGTGAACTTGGGAGAGAGGCCGCCGAAGATCATGCAGGTCACCTCCCCGAAGGTCATGAACACGGTATAGTTGATGATGAGGCCGTTCACGGTAACGTCTCCGTGCAGGCAGTATTCAAGCAGATAACCGGCGACGGCATAGCGGAAACCGTTGAAGAAGTTGGTGCATATGCCGATAAGGGTGAGATAAATCCAGGGTTTGTTGCGGAAAAGGTCGGCAAAGGGCTTGAAGGAGAATTTTTCCGCGCGGACGGGTTTGAGGCGCTCTTTTGTGAGAAGGCCGCAGGCAAGGGTGCCAAGGGCTGCGATGCCGCCAAGGACGGCGCCAAGGACTGCATACTGATGCTGGGGAGTTCCGCCGACGAGTTTCTGAAGATAGGGGAAGGACAGCAGCGTCACGAATCCCATTGCATATGCACCAACCATGCGGTAGGAGGAGAACTCGTTCTTTTCATTGTCGTCGCTTGTCATGACACCCAGGAGTGAGCCGTAAGGCACGTTGACCGCCGTATAGACTACCATCATGAGGAGATACAGGGAATATGCCCAGATGCGCTTGCCGGTGGGGCCGAAGTCCGGCGTGAACAGAAGCAGCGCAAAAACGAGACCGAGCGGAATCGCTCCGAAGATGAGCCATGGCCTGTATGTTCCCCATTTGGACTGGGTGCGGTCTGCAATGGCGCCCATCATGGGATCTGTTATCACGTCGAAAAGACGCGCGACAAGCATGAGGGTTGCCGTATCTGCAACCGTAAGTCCGAAAACATTCGTAAAGAACAGAGGAAATGCAATGGACATCACCTTCCAGGTGATACCGCCGGCAGCGGCATCGCCAAGGGCGTATCCTATTTTCTCAGAGAATTTAGCAGCCATAACTTTTCAATAGTGTTATTTCACAAATTTAAGCATTTTTTCATAAATCGGATAAAAAGACTATTTTTGTATAAAATAGGTTTATTATGTCAAGAAAGCACAGAGGAAGAGGCGGTTCAAGGGAGAAACTCCGCAGAAGAAAAAAGCCGGCGCAGGAGTATATCGGCAAAGCAGTAATGTCCCGAGAGGGCTTCGTTTTCGTAAAGGTTGAAGGTCAGGAGGAAGACATCTACGTCAAGGCGTCCAAGACTCGCGGCGCCCTCCATGGAGACACCGTAAAGGTTGTCGTAACGCAGGAGAGGACCGGAAATGCAAAACGCCGCAGCGGCGAAATCGTCGCCGTCCTCGAGCGCAGCAACCTCCCTTTCGTGGGCATCCTCCACATAGTAGGCAGGCAGGCATGGGTTCTCATGAGCTCCAAGACCATGCCCTATGACATAGAGGTCCCCGTACCGGAAGGAGGTCAGAAGGGCATGAAAGTGGCCGCCGTGGTAGACGGCTGGGAAAGAGGCGAAAATGCCCCACACGGCCATGTGGTCGATATTTTGGGCTTCCCCGGAGAAAACGAAACCGAGATGCACGCCATCCTGGCAGAGTTCGGACTCCCCTACCGTTTCACCAAAGAGGTGGAGAATGCCGCCGACAAGATTCCCGACAAGATATCGGCAAGCGACCGCAAGGGCCGGAGGGATTTCAGGAAGGTCCTCACCTTCACCATCGACCCTGCCGACGCCAAGGACTTCGACGACGCGCTCAGCTTCCGCAAACTGGAAAACGGCAATTATGAGGTCGGCGTCCACATTGCCGACGTCACATATTACGTCAAGCCGGGCACAGCCGTGGACAAGGAAGCGCAGGAAAGGGGAACATCGGTATATCTGGTAGACAGGACGGTGCCGATGCTCCCGGAAAAGCTTTCCAACAAGCTCTGCTCCCTGAGACCGGGCGAAGAAAAGCTCACCTTCTCGGCCGTTTTCGAAATCACCCCCCAGGCAAAGGTAATCAATCCCTGGTTCGGCAGGACCAATATCATATCGGACTACCGCTTTGACTACGAGCTCGCCCAGAGCATCATAGACGCCGGTCCGGCCGCTATGGAGACAGATTTTGGCGAAGGCAGCGAATGCGGCATCGTCCCCGCTCCGGTCAAGGAGGCCATTCTTACCCTCAACGGCCTTGCACTTAAACTGCGCGACAGGCGCTTCAAGGCCGGCGCCGTAAACTTCGACCGCCCCGAAATGAAGGTCGAAGTGGACGAAAAAGGAAAGCCCATTGGCGTACACCAGAAGTTCTCCAAAGAGGCCAACTGGCTCATCGAGGAATTCATGCTCCTGGCAAACCGCAACGTTGCCGAATATGTGGCAACAGGCGGCAAGATGGGCGGGAAAGCCCTTTCCAAGGCCAAGACCTTCGTCTACCGCGTGCACGACGAGCCGAACATGGAAAAACTCTCAGGCCTGAGGGAATTCGCCGGCCACTTCGGCCACAAAATGGCACCCCTTGAGGACGGCATTGCAAAAAGCCTCAACGCCCTGATGAAAGACGCCGCCGGCACCCCGGAAATCCAGGCCATCCAGCTGCTGGCCCTCCGCGCCATGGCAAAGGCCTGCTACAGCACGGACAACATCGGCCACTACGGCCTTGCCTTCCGCTTCTATACCCATTTCACCTCCCCTATCCGCCGCTACCCCGACATGATGGTCCACCGCCTGCTTTCCCTTTACCTGGACGGGGCCGATTCTCAGGACTACGGATATTACTCCGAGCAGTGCAAACATGCCTCCGAAAGGGAGGTTGTGGCCGCTGAGGCAGAACGGGAGAGCATCAAGTACAAGCTGGTGGAATTCATGCAGGACAAGATAGGCCAGGAATTCGACGGCCATGTCTCCGGCATTACGGAATGGGGCATCTATGTGGAAATCGAGCCCACCAAGATTGAGGGCATGATACCGTACAGGACCATCCGCTCCGATTTCTATGACTACGACCAGGACCACTACCTTGCCCGCGGACGCCGCAGCCGCAGGGTAATCCGCCTGGGAGATCCCCTGCGCATACGTGTAAAAGGAACTTCACTCGAACAGAAATTATTAGATTACGAATTGGTAGAAAATGATTAGCCTTCTTCTTTCACTTCTGCCGCTATGGCAGGATGTCCAGACCACAAGCATCAACGCCGAAACACGCCGCACAGAAGTTATATATTACGCCTCCCGGGAAGACGCCCTCTCGAATAGTTTCCGCGAAAGCGAAAACTACCTGAACCTTGGCGGAGAGTGGGATTTCAAGTATTTTGAGGACTACCACTCAATGGCGATTCCTTCCCAGTGGGACAGGATCAATGTCCCGGGAAACTGGGAAGTACAGGGATGGGGAACGCCCATTTACGTCAACCACCCTTACGAGTTCGCCCCCGCCGGAGCAGAACCGCCGCAGCTTCCCGCCAACTTCCCCGGAGCCCTCTACCACAGGACTTTCAGTGTGCCGTGGACGGGCCGCGAGGTCTATCTGAACCTATGCGGAGTGAAAAGCGGCACCTATGTCTATGTGAACGGCAAGGAAATCGGCTACTGTGAAGACTCAAAGGACCTTGCCAGGTTCAATATCACAGATGCCCTGAAAGAAGGCGAGAACGACCTTCTCCTGAAGGTTTACCGCTTCTCTGCCGGCTCTTACCTCGAATGCCAGGACTTCTGGAGGATTTCCGGCATCGAGCGCGACGTATACCTGTCCAGCGAGGCTTCCCACAGCGGCTTTGACTTCAGCGTCGTATCTACCCTGGACGAAAGCCTGCAGAACGGCATTTTCAAGCTCAGGATGAGATCGGAAGAGCCCGTAAAGGTCTTCTATGAACTGCTTGACAAGGACGGAAGCGCCGTTGCCGACGCCGTCTACGAGTTCAAGGGCGGGCTTGTGTCCGTAGAGGATGTCATCCCCGGAGTAAGGCACTGGAGCGCAGAAACCCCTGAACTGTACACCTTGCTATTAAAGGTGAACGGAGAATACACCACTTTCAAAGTGGGCTTCCGCCGCATTGAAATAGCCCCTGTTCAGGGCGCAAAATGCCTGCTCGTCAACGGACAGCCGGTTAAGTTCAAGGGCGTCAACTACCATGAGCACAATCCCTACACCGGCCACTATCTGACAAAGCAGAACCTGCTTGAAGACCTTCTCCTTATGAAGAAGGCCAACATCAATGCCATAAGGACCTGCCATTATCCGCAGCCCCGCGAGTTCTACGAGCTCTGTGACAGCCTTGGTTTCTACGTCTATGACGAAGCCAACATCGAATCCCACGGCATGGGCTACAGCCCGGAAAGGACCCTTGCCGCCAAGCCGGAATGGTATGCAAAGCACATCGACCGCATCCTCAACATGTATTACCGCACGGCTAATTACCCCTGCGTAACCATCCTTTCCCTCGGCAATGAAGCCGGCAACGGTATCAATTTCCAGAACGCATACAAGGAACTCAAGGCCCTGGAGAAAGACGGCATGGGAAGGCCCGTGTGCTACGAAAGGGCAGAGTTCTCCTGGAACACGGACATGATAGTGCCCCAGTACCCCGGTGCCGACTGGTTCAGGCAGATGGGAGAGCACTACTTTGACCGTCCCGTATGCCCTTCAGAATATGCCCATGCAATGGGAAACTCCACCGGCTCGCTGGATCTCCAATGGGATGCAATTTACTCCTACGTACAGCTCCAGGGCGGTTTCATATGGGACTGGGTAGACCAGGGTCTCTATGACAAGGAAAACGTGTGGAACTACGGCGGAGATTACGGGAAAGACACCCCTTCAGATGCCAACTTCCTCTGCAACGGCATAGTGAATCCGGACCGCGAACCCCACCCCGGCTTCTGGGAAGTCAAACACGTCTACCAGGACATCACGGTAAGGAAGACCGACGAAGGTTTTGAAGCCTTCAACCGCAACTACTTCAAGAGCCTGGACGGCACCGGCATCCGCTGGTGGGTTGAAAGGAACGGAAAACGCATCAAGAGGGGCAAGGCCAAGCTTACTGCCGCCCCCCAGAGTGCAGAACCCTTGAAGGTGCGCCTCCCCCGCATGAAAAAGCCCGGCGAATACCGCATCTTCTTCGAATCCTTCGATCTGAAGAACAAGGCCGACATCATCGCTGCCGATGAAATCCTGCTTGGCATCGTTCCCTGCAAGAAATCGGCATCTAAAGATTCCTCCTCGTCCATTCAAGCCTCTTCCTTGTCATTTCGAGCGAAGTCGAGAAATCTCACCGTCACCGACGGTGACACCCGCATAGTAATGCGCGGCAAAAAGACCGAACTGGTCTTCGACAAGGTCTCCGGAAACATCCTGAGCTACAAATACAAGGGAAAAGACGTCGTGAATGCCGACTTCGGCATCCGCCCCAACTTCTGGCGCGCCCCCAACGACAACGACTACGGCGCCGGACTCCCCTTCCTCCTCAAGGACTGGGCCGATGCCGTGAAGAGCGTAACTGCCAAGGCTGAAGACGGCTCCATCACAGCTCTTTACCAGCTCCCCGACAATGCCAGCCTGAAGGTGGTCTACACTCTGAACGAAAACGGCACCCTGAATGTAGAAAGCCAGTTCACAGGCGGCAGCAAGGGACAGATACTCCCCCGCCTCGGCTTCCGCTTCCACACTCCTGCCGATGAGTTCTCCTACTTCGGCCGAGGCCCTGTAGAGAACTACTGGGACCGCAACTCCTGCACCTTCAAGCGCATCTGGAAATCCAGCGCAAGCGAGGAATTCTACCCCTATGTACGCCCCCAGGAGACCGGCCACCACACGGAAACCTCATGGCTGAAAATCGGCAAACTCACCGTCTCTTCCTGTCATTCCGACCGAAGTGGAGGAATCTCCTCCTTCGAGTTCAGTGCCCTGCGCCAGACCGTAGAAGACCTGGACTGCGAGCGCTCGGATGCACCCTACCAGTGGCAGAATTTCCGCCCTGACGAGAATCATGACACCGCATGGGCATCGAGGCGCTTGCGTAAACAAACACACCTCGGAGACGTTCCCACAAGGGACTTCACCGAAGTGTGCATAGACTATAAGATGACCGGTATCGGCGGCTACGACAGCTGGTGGTCCGTCCCCGAGCCCTCCCGCTCCCTCTTCACCAACCAGTCCTACAGCTGGGCGTTTACAATAAAGCCTTAGACCACTTCTGACCGCTTACACTCAATAGAGCAGTTTCTTATTACGAAAAAGGTAGCGAGGTTTCTCGCTACCTTTATTCTATTACCTTGAGTTTTATTTATTCAGTAGTAAACACAAGCTTAGAGAGTGTCAGTGAGCCATTACTCGCCTGCTTGCAATCAACTGCCAATTTGTAATATTTGTTTTTCGCTGGACTGGAAATAGTTACAGACTTCTCTCCTGTTCCTACTTCGAAACTGGCTTCTTCTGTAGAACCGAATGTTGTACTGTCGCTTACATACAGTTTTATGGAATTAATATTGGCTGCAGTTACTGCATCGATAGTTATCTTTACAGTCTTTATAGCCTCAGGGATAGCGGCGGCCGTAATAATTGTTGCTATAGAAACAGCTTTTTTAGAACCGCATTTAACATAATTCCAGCCATTATTGTTATTGTTCCAATTGGCCATATTGCATTTAAATCCATTGGCCGTCACAGACCACGAATCCGTATATGAACTTACGCCCTTGGAATTATTGGTCGAGTTCCATGTGATGGTATAGGTTTTTTCACCAGAATCAACAACAAATGTAGCAGTTACAAGCACGTCGCTTGCCGGCATGGTGAACTTGTTGTCAGTTACGGTAATCGTATTTTCGGCTTCATCGGTAACAGACCAGGAACCAAGCTTGTATCCAGATGCCGGGGTAGCGGTCAGCGTGATAACTGTTCCCTCTTCTGCGGAATCGAGACTTGCAGAAATTGTTCCATTGGCGGTGCTGTCATCCACTACGATATCATAATAAACAATAGCATCGAATGTGGCGGTTACAAGCACATCGCTTGCGGGCATGGTAAACTTGTTGTCGGTTACGGTAATCGTATTGTCAGCTTCATCGGTAACAGACCAGGAACCAAACTTGTATCCTGAGGCAGGGGTAGCAGTCAGTGTAATGACTGTTCCGGGTTCGGCAGAATCCTCGCTTGCCGTAATTGTTCCGTTAGGAGCGTCTACCACGACGACGTCATAAAGCACCGCATCTGCAAGTTTTCCTATATAGTGCACTGTAACTTGATCAAATCCACAAGTAGCACCAATTGTTGCAGAGAAAGCCGCCTCGCCATCGGTAGGAGTAACGGTTACGGTCTTACCGTCAACTTTCACTGTAGCATTACTCCATGTAGAGTTTGCTAAGGCACTGGCATAGTCAGTTGTCGTAGCAGAGAACTCCACCTTTGCAATCTCTGCAGTAGTATAGGGTGTTATTGTGAGAATTGATTTTGCATAAAAACGAGTACTCGTCCGATTATTCACATCACCGCCATAATAGTTGTTAGCCGAGGTTGACGCATTATCTTTATTAACGACCATTGTAACACCTCTATATGCCCAGCCAAGCTCGTTCACCGTCGCGGTTACTGTCTGATTCTTGCTCAAATCCCACGTGAATGATTTCGGTCCCACATAGTCATAATCAAAGTTCACGGTCTTGATCTTGCCGGACTGGAAAGTATTGGCCTTGGTAGTGTGGATGGTCTTTTCGTAACCGTTGACGGATACTTTGAAATCGGAACCGACTGCTGCGGTGAAGGGCTTGATGCCGATGTAGAATGAAGCGGTTTCACCCTTTGCAATGGGGGTACCATTATTTACAGTAAGGTTGGCGACATCACTCACATAAGTCTTGTACTTGGTAAAAGTGAAAGGCTCCGTAGAGAAGTCTATAATGTACTGACCAACGATTTCACTTTCGTCAGGAGCGGTAAAAGAAACACTGGTAACAGTAAGAGGATCATCGTTCTTATTGGTAACTTTTACCTCAACGAAAGAAGCAATGCTCGAGAGGGTAATAGCCGGAGTGGCATCCTTTGGAACGGAAGTTGCCTTACCAAACAGAGGGAAGTTGGTTCCTGAGAGGTGTGCTGTACTGCTGTTGCCATCCTGCTCCTGAGCCTCGTCAGAGCGACGTCCGATGTATGTTCTGGCAGGATTATCATTGTCGTTCTTCACGCTCTCAAGATATAAATTATAGGGATAAATAGCATACCAATCGTATGCTGCGGCTGTCAGAGCTTCTGAAACAGTTCCCTTAAATGTGCCGGATGCCAAATCTTCTGATGAAATAGTAAATTTGGCATCGGAGACAGTGGCAGTACTCCCAGCAACGGCATGGAACAGATTGATGGCGTCACCGGCAGCCCACTTGGTCTGGTAACCGTCAATGGTGGTCTTGGTCGCAGGGTTGGCGACGATTGAGAACTCGCCGCCGTCCTTGATGGGTTCTTCTGCGGTGAAATTGTCGGCTTCCTTTGCGCAGGAAACGAGGGTCATTGCGGCTGCCGCGATGATGCCCAGATAGTTAAAATACTTTTTCATGGCTAGAAGATGTCAGGAAGGAAATCGGGAGTGCCAAATACGCCAAGAGGGTCACCATCGTTGGTGATGGGGTCGATGCTGGTTCCTGCGGAATCCAGGAAATTCTCCTCGAATCGTACCACGAGGAGCTCCGCTTCAGGAGCGGTGTAAAAACGATTTTTTTGTAACATAATTACTTATGGTTTTGCTTAAGTTTTTGACCATTCAAAAATCTTTCAAAGTTAGCCATTTCTTTCCATAATACCAATATTTATTTCCCCAGAACCTTTACCATCATGTGCTCCACGCATCGGCGCTTCTGGGAGATTCCCGGATGGACGTAAAGGTCATAGGTGGTGGTGACGGAGGAATGCCCGAGGATGGAGCTCACCGTCTTGCAGTCACATCGGCTCTCTATGCAGCGGGTGGCGAAGCTGTGGCGCATGCCGTGGAACTTCACGTATGGGATTCCCAGCCTCTCAAGGAGGCGGATGTAGTAGTAGCGGTAGACGCGCGGGTCTATCGGCACGGGGGCGTTGCTGAGGATGAAATGTTCCGGCGTGGCCTTTTTCACCATCGGCCTGAGAGCTTTGATTACGAAGCCCGGCAGCGGCACTTCCCTTTGCGAGGACAGCGTTTTGGGGCGGCCCACCGTGAGCCTGGACGTCCGCCTCTCCGGGTCATAAAGCCTTGAGGCCGATTTCGTTATCCGCACCGTCCCCTCCCGGAGGTCGATGTCCTGCCATTGAAGGGCGCAGACCTCGCCTATCCGGAGGCCGCTCGTGAGGCAGATGAGGATTCCCAGGTTCTTGAGGCTGAAGTTCTCCTGCGCATACCGGATCAGCGCCCGGTGACTCTGTGCCGACAGGAGGGACAGCGGCCTCCTTGGCGAATCGGGGTAGTTCAGCAGCCACTGCGGCTTGGCCTTCAGGTCGTGGGACACCACCATCTTGAGCACCGTCACAAGGCCCCGGACGCTTTTGAGGCTCATCCCATCGGCAAACTTCCTGAGGATGAACTCCTGGACCTCCCCCTCCCCTATCTGGGCCGATTTCCTCTCCCCGAAAGCCGGCAGGATATGCTTTCTCAGGATGACCGAGTAGATGGCGTATGAGCTTGGGCGGATAAAAGGGCGCCTTGCCGCCAACCACTCCGCCGACGTGGTTTTGAGTGTTCTGTTCATAAATAAGGCTGATTGGTTAAACTGCAAAATTATACTCCGCCCCCGTTCCCATGTCATTTAATCCTATATTTTATGACACAACTTCAACAAACTTATCTGTCTCCCGAGACAGACCTCCTCGTGGTAC
>DGSO01000008.1:20937-23176 GCA_002393945.1 Bacteroidales bacterium UBA4360 | reverse complement strand
CGTCCAACTTTTGGGGTTCATATCATCCACTAGGGGACGGAACAGAAGAAGATGCCGAACTTCCGGACCTCAACGTCACCGTGGCAGTCCGACGACGCACGCACGAGAAGGTCCAGTACTGCATTACAGCAATGGAGGTGTAGAGACGAAAGAAGGGACGGCCTGTTGAGGTCGTCCCTTTAGATTTGCCCCAGGAATACGCGGCGGATGTTTACCTTTCTGTGAAGCTCGGGGCGAGGTGGGACGGAACGGAGGTTTCTGCACTACGGCTCCGCCTGGAAGGCTTAGATTCCGTTGGAATCCGTCCTTGCCAGTGCGCCTACTATCTCATGCGCTTTATACGGCTCTTCCAGGAAGGCAATGTCTTCACGGCTCAAAGTCAAATCTATGGCACGGACAGCGGCATCGAAATGAGGCACCTTGGTTGCTCCGACAATCGGCGCGGCAACACCTTTTGCCAGCGTCCAGGCCAGGGCGACTTCAGTCATCGTCACGCCAAGGCGTTCGGCCAGAACTGCAACTCTTTCAATGATTTCCAAGTCATTTTCCTTGGATGCGTCGTACTTCTTGCGGATGGTCTTGTCTGTATTAGAACGGGCCGTTCCGCTCTCCCAGCCGCGGTGAGTCAGGTGGCCGCCTGCCAGCGGAGAATACGGGATGAGGGACACGCCATACTGCTCACATACGGGGATAAGTTCGCGTTCATCCTCCCTGTACATCAGGTTGTAGTGGTTCTGCATGGTGGAGAACATGGTCCAACCATTGCGTTCGGCACAGATCTGCATGTTATGGAACTGATAACCATACATGGCCGATGCGCCGATGGCACGCACCTTTCCGGCTTTCACCAGCGAGTCAAGCGCTTCCATCGTTTCCTCGATGGGCGTACCATAATCAAAGCGGTGGATCTGGTAAAGGTCCAGATAGTCGGTTCCAAGGCGCCGGAGCGTTCCGTCAATCTCGCGCAGAATGGCCTTGCGGGAAAGCTGCCCCTCATTGAAAAACACCTTGGAGGCAATCACTACTTTGTCACGGGGAGCGCCGATATTCTTAAGCGCCCGCCCCAAGTACTCTTCGCTGGTCCCGAAGGAATAGATGTTGGCCGTGTCGAAGAAGTTGACGCCCAGGTCGATAGCGTGTGCCACCATAGCCTGCGTGTCTTCAGGCCCCAGGGTCCACTGATGAAAATCTTCCGAGGCTTTTCCGTAGGACATGCAGCCTACGCAGATGCGGGAAACCTCAATCCCGGTTTTTCCGAGGGTTGTGTATTTCATGTTATTTCTGTCCTTTTACAAATTCCTCAATCTGCTTTCCGGCGGTTTTCACCTTGGAGCCTTGGATGGAGAGGCCCTTTGTGACCTTGGCCGAAGGGATAGCCGCCTTAAGGTCACGAAGGCCGCTGCCAAAGCCGCTCCCCTCGTGTGTGGTGAACGGGATCACGGTCTTGCCGGTCCAGTCGTGGGCCTCCAGGAAGGTGGCGACGCACATGGGGTAAGTGCCCCACCAGCAGGGCCAGCCAAGATAAATGGTGTCATACTTTGAGATGTCGATATCGGCCTTGAGTGCGGGACGGGCCTTGGCATTCAGCTCGTCCTTGGCTTCCTGGGTGCACTCAAAGTAATCGGCAGCGTACTGCCTGACAGTTTCCAATTGGAAAATATCGGCCCCGGTGAGCTTCTGTATCTGCTTTGCGATAACAGCGGTATTGCCCACTTTCAGGTCTACGATGCCGTCAGAGGTGTAATTCTGTCCGGTGCGGGAATAATAAACCACAAGGGTCTGGGCCGATGCAGACAGCGCCGCAAGGGCAAGGATTGCCGATAGGATGATTCGTTTCATAGTGTTACTTGGCCTGTTCAAGGATAAGTTTCACTTCACGGTCACAATGGGAGGCGGCGGCGCCGTGGATGGCTACGCCGGCGGTGAGGTTGGCATCGGGAACGGTCATCTTGATCTGGCGGATGCTGCCGCCAAGGCCGCTGCCTTCGTGGGAGCAGAACGGAACAATCTTCTTTCCGGCAAAGTTGTAGCTCTCCAGAAAAGTAAACACAGCCATCGGCGGAAGGCCCCACCAATTGGGATAGCCCAGGATGACGGTGTCGTACTGGTCCATGTTCTCAACCTTTGCGGTAAGTTCCGGACGGGCCTTTGCGCGGAGTTCCTCCTTTGCCTCGTCGATGCAGACCATATAGTCCGGAGAATACTTCTTCACGGTATCTATCTGGAAGACATCGGCATC
>DGSO01000008.1:16054-20869 GCA_002393945.1 Bacteroidales bacterium UBA4360 | reverse complement strand
GCCTTGATCTTCTCTACGATAACTTCATTATTGCCTTTTGCAAGGTTGCAGATGCTTCCGTCAACATAGTTCTGCCCGCGGCGGGAATAGAATGCGATAAGTGTCTTTGCCATAGTAGTAATCATTTTACTGATGCAAAGGTCGTTGTTTTTGCCGAACATCCCGTTATCGATTTTTCTCGGATAATTATCGAATTCTCCAAATAGCGGCCTTTATGAGCATCGGCATCAGCCACCATTTGGCGATGGCTAGGATAATGACAAGGAGAATAACCTCCTACATCACCCCCTCCGCCGTTGAAATCACCGTCTCGCTCTTACTCACGCCCAGGCGGTACAACGTCGCATTCTTCACGCTCACGAACCCGCCGGCCTTATACCCGGCCGGTATAAGTTTGCTGCCCTTGTAAGTGGCATTCTCCGTGTCAATCACGGTAAAGGTGACGGCCTCATCGGCCTCATCTCCGTTGCGCAGCGCTACAAAAAATGGAGCGGATGAAGGCGTGCCCAGCGTCACGGAGATGGGTCCCTCCGTAACCGTTGTTCCGTCAACCGACTGGCTCTGCACCAACTTGCCGCGCTCGCTGGAAATAGTTACGCTCTTGGCCACAATCGCCGCTTTGGTCTCGTCAGGCTTCTTGTACCGGAAACTCAGCCGGAAAATGCTCTGCTGATTCACAAAGGTGGCATTATCCGTAGTAATAGTGTTGTTCTCGGTATCTACTGCCTTCACCAAAACGCCCGTCGCCGCCGTGTAATGGTACATCTTCTCGATGGAGCCTGCAGCCTCCAGCAGCGTTCCTGCCTGACCGGTATAATCCCAAGTCTCGCGCGGAGTCAAGAGGGTAATGGTGGACGTACCCGCCACCAGGGCTGTGGTAGTCACCGTGCCCGAAAGTGTAGCCTTATGGGCATCCTCTGCATCCGGAGTGGCCGTCAGCGTGCCGATACAAGCGCTTTCAAGGAACACCTTCACCTCTTCACCAGTCTTCCAGATGGATTTGAGCACCGTGGTATTAGCCTCCTCTCCTTCGATGGCAAGGCCCTTGGTATCGGGGGCATCCTTCTTCACTGCCTGCAAAGACACCGTCCACACGGAATCAGCTGCAGCCGTCAGTTGTTCCCGGGGATCTTCCGGAGCGAGTTCTTCTCTCATACAGCCCGTCCAGGCTATTGCGCCCACAAGGGCCAGCAAAACATATATATTCTTTTTCATAATCTATTCACTTACAACATAATAAGCCTTTCCAGCCGGTATGACACTTCCGGTATATTTGTAAAAGCCTAGCGTGCTCTCAACGATTCCCAGCACATACACATTCCCCGCAGGTTTGGCAATCTCCGTATCCGAGCCCACAAGGATGTTCCCAGCATGAGCAGTGACCTCGGTTGAGTCCAGTTTGGTAAGGGTGACCTCTGCCGCATCAGCCACGATAATCACCGCAGTCCCTGCCGGAATCACCCGGCTGTCCTCTCCGATCCGGTAGAACACCACCTGCGTGCCATCCAGCCCGGCCGTATAGGCCAGGGCGCCTTCCGGAAGCTGATAGTGTAGTGTGCCGCTATAAAAGGAGCCCACATACTTGGTTTCGTCCAAGACCGTGGCGGCGTTAAGGGTAAGACCCACCTCGGGGATAGCCGATACAGTGGCTGTGACAGTGATGTCGTAGGCAGGCATAGTGAGCATCGTTTCTCTGAGAACACCGGCGGTGATGTTGCTCCCGTTAGACGTTTTGGTCACGGTATAGCTTAGAGTGTATCCGCTGGGCACGGTGTAGCTGAGCGTAAGCGTCTGGCCCGCGCCGCTGTATATCTTGCCGCCGTAGCCGATGGCCGTGCTGCCGTAGGCGGTGATGCCGCTCACGTCATAGGTGGTCTCGGTGCCGCTGAGGGAGATACCTTCGCTCAGGGTGACGGTGCGGGCGCGGCGGGCACCGTCTTGGTCGCTGCTTGTGCTGCTGCCACCGATACCGCCGAGGCTGATGGCCGTGTAGTAGTTGTTACTGATGGTGGCACTGATTGTGCTACCCGCAATGCTGCCGACATACCCTGTGCCGGTGACGCTGGTGCCAATATAGAGGCAGTCCTTGAGGGTATTATATTGCACGTCACCACTGATACCGCCGCAATCGTTACAAGTTAGACCGTTATTTTCGATGGTTGCGGCACTGACGCAACCAGTCATCAGGGCTCCCGAGCCATGAAAATAACCCACGACGCCGCCAAAGTTTTCTGCGGGACTGTTTCCGACCCTGATGGTAACGCTGCTTTCCACGCGGCAGTTGCGCACGGTGCCCCAGCTGATTTCACCAGCGATGCCACCGACATAATTATATCCTGTGAAGGTACTGTTGGCAAGGACGACGTTCTGCGCGGTGCCCTCATAGATGTAGCCGAAGAGGCCGATATATTTGTCGGCACTGGTGTTGCCAGTGCGGGTGACAGTGATGCCGCTCACGGTGTGGCCCTGCCCGTCGTAGGTACCGCGGAAGTAAGAGTGGTCGTTGTCGCCCTGGTAGCCGATGGGCGTGTAGCCGGCATCGCAGACGATATCCTGCGTCTGAAGGAAGGTGATGCCTTTGCACTCGTTACGGCTCACGTTAACGATGTTGGCCAGACGGTAGAGGTCGGTCTTGGTGGCTATCTCGTAGGTGTTGGTTGCCAATTGGTTGAAGTCGCTGAGCGACCATTCGTAGGTCGCATCAAGTGAAATGCCGAAGTCCTTGCTGACGGTGCCGCTGAAGGCGTTGCCCGCCAGGTCCCTGACGGTGCCGCTCAGGGTGCTGACGCTGAAGGTGCCAGTAGCATCGCTGCCTATCGCTCCGCTGAAGGTAAGCACGTTCGAGCCGCTGCCCGCGCAGTAGCTGAGCGTGCCCCACGTGGTGGTGAGCGTCGGTGTGCCCTCCACGGTGACAAGCTCGCTGAACGGTACGCTGACGTAGATGAGGTTGCCCTTCTGGTGGCGTCCACCGCTGACCTTGTAGTTGTTGAGCACGGTGGGGGCGGTGGCATCGACCAGGCCCATGCGGACGTAGAGGTCCTTGAAGCCCCAGGTATCGTTGTCGGAACCGGCACAGTCGAAGCGGGTGGTGATGGACGCTACGTCGGGGTCCAGCACCACCGAACCGGTGTTATTGTCGCGGTAGCCGCTCTTGAACTTCTGCTGCCAGAGCTTGCTCTCGGCCAGAGGAAACTCGGTCCAACTGCTGGTCTGTGATGTCCCAAATAATCCACCTGCCGCCCGGTTGGCATAGTCGAAGCGGTGGGGGAAGAACATCTTGCCCTCGCCGCTATAGACACCGCTGCCCTCCTTGAGCTCGAAGCAGGCCTTATAGACGGAGTAGGCCGGGGCGTTCACGCTGCCGTCGGGGTCAGCACCGTCGTAGGATGCGCTTGCGGTGCCCGGAACAATCTGCACGTAATAGTAGCCGTCGTTCTTTTCCTTCATGGTGAAACAGACGGTAGCGTAGATCTTATAGCCCATAGCCTTCAGACAGGCGGCAGAAGCACCCGTGCTGCTGATAAGGGTGTTGGTGCTCACGGTGGCGGCTCTCTGGCTGTAGTCGTAGCTGTCGTCGATGAGCACATAGCCTTGATACGTGCCGCTGGATTCCACCTGGCTGGTGGGCGGCGTGTAGGCTACATCGATGCAGTTGCCTATGCCTATCAGATTGGCCGGGTCGCCATTAAGGAACACAAAGCTGTTGTTGGGAATGGCGTTGTTTACGTTGGTGCCGCTGTAGGTGAAAGGGGCGGTTGTGTTGACGGTTTGGTCGCGGTGGGTGATGACGGTGCCGTCGATGTCGAGCACTTCAAAGCGGTAGCTGCGCCGTGAGCCGGTCTGGTACCCGTAGACCTCGACGTCGGGATTGCCCTCCGTCACGGTGACAGTCTTGCTTGTCTGCCCGGCGGTGAAGGTCAGGCTGCCGCTGACGGCGGTGAAGTGTTGCCCCTCGAGGGCCGAAAGGCTCACGGTGCGGTAATAGACCGTCTCGGCCGAGGTGCTCTCGCTGCGAGTGATGGTGAAGGTGGTGATACCAGCACTGGTGCTGCTCGTCACAGTGAACGTGCTAGCGGCCCGAGCGCTCTGTCCCATCGTCAGTGCTGCAATGGTCAGCAAGGCCGCGATGATGTGTTTCAACGTGTTTCTCATCTTTCGGCCCTCCTAATCATTTTCGTCCAAACTGCCATAATTATAGTCTTGCGTGCCGTATGGCGATCCGCACACAATCCCTTCAATCTTCATCACAACCATCGTCGTGGAGGGAGTCTCGTAAAGTTCCTTTTTGATTGTTTCCATGGGTTATTATGCGTTTTTGATAGTTAAAGTTTGGAAAAAACGAATAAACACTTGTCCATCTGGTGGAAAATCGGCAAAATTTCTTTTAGATGAACAAAATTTACGAATTCGGAATAGATTTGGTAAATTTGCACAGTTTATGATGCTTACCCTTCAGGACACCCTTTTCAGCGTATCGCTGGCGGTTTACCTCACCGCGAGCGTGTTTGTGGCGGCTGTTCGCTGGGGGCACCGCTGCCAACCCTATGGCAAGCACATGGACTACTACCATCCGGCCTGGAAGACGGTCATCTTCTGCTTCCTCTGCAACCTTCTGATGGCTCCGGCCATCTTCATGCCCACGGACACGGACGCCATACTGCAGCTTCGCCTGTTCCTCATCCTGGCTTCGCCCTATTTCTGCGCCGTCCTTATGTTCAGCTATTTCGGAAATGTGCTCAAGCTGAACGTCTGGCGCATCCCGGTGTATGCCCTCTCCGTGCCTTTCGGCACCATGGCGCTTTCCTCCACCGTGCT
>DGSO01000008.1:0-15960 GCA_002393945.1 Bacteroidales bacterium UBA4360 | reverse complement strand
TTCTGCCGCTGGTACTTCGCGCTGGGGGGCCTTCTGGCAGTGGCATTTCTGGCTTGTTTCGTATCGGCCATTTTTATGGTTACCCGGCAACTGCGCCGAAGCGCGGAGGAGAAATACTCCAATCCGGACGACTTCCCGGAGAAATTCGCGGCCAAAGTCATTTGGATTCCATTCCTGCATTTGGCGGCCAGCTGGGTGGGTGCGTTTGTGGGCTCGCCGCTGTCTCTCTCCATTACCCTTTTGGTACTGTCAGCCTTGGCTCTTGCCTTCCTCATCGGTATCCTGTCCCCGCACCGGGACCTGACGGTGGAACAGTTGGAGGCCGCCGAGGCACCCGAACCTCCGGTGCAGGAAGAATCCGCACTTTCCGAAGGCCGGCAGGACGAAATTGAAAAGGCCATCCGTCGCCTGGTAGAGCAGGAACAAGCCTATCTGGAAAGCCACCTGCTGCTGGACGATGTCGCAAGCCGCATCGGCGTCAACAGCAAATACGTCTCCCTGGTGATGAAGTCACGTCTGGGCGGTTTCTTCTCCTACATCAACCACTGCCGGCTCTCCCACGCCGCCCGCCTGCAGGTCAAGCACCCTGAAATGCCCATCGGCGAAGTCATCGCCGACTCCGGCTTTGGCTCCCGTACCACCTACTACAAAGTCCGGAAGCAGCTGGAGGAAAGATAATCCTTTTCCATTGGATGCGGATGGTCTGGACTCGAAGGACATATTGTCTGATAATGCAAAACTCCTTTTCAAATGAAACTGCATAAAGCAATCGCTGTTTTAGCCTTAATGATTATGGCAATTCCCTTAAATGCCCAGCTCTCCAACAAACAACAAACTATGAATAATGCACTTACACCCCGTCGGCAGGGACTTGCCGTCATCGCTGCGCTTGAAGCAAAAGGCAACCAGGCCGGCCTCGAAAAAGCAACCGCCGAAGCACTTGATAATGGTTTGACTATAAGCGAAGCCAAGGAAGCGCTATCGCAGCTTTATGCCTACACCGGTTTCCCGCGTTCTCTCAACGCCCTGGGCACCCTGCAGAGGGTTCTGGCCGCCCGCCAGGCTGCAGGAATCAAGGACAATCCCGGCAAAGATGCCGCTCCGCTTCCTGCCGATTATGATGCCCTGAAACAGGGAACGGCCGTACAGACTCAGCTGACAGGAAAGCCCTTCGACTACACCTTTGTCCCCGCAACAGACTACTACCTGAAAGCCCACCTCTTCGGCGATATCTTTGCCCGCAACAACCTCAACTTCGCCGACCGCGAGATTGTCACGGTAAGCGCCATATCGGCACTGCCCGGCTGTGAGCCACAGCTGGTTGCCCACGTCTCCGGCGCCCGCAACATGGGTGTAACCGATGCCGAGCTCCGCGCTTTGCCTGAACTTCTGGAAGAAAAGGTTGGCCTGGCCGAAGCCGAACGCCTTCGCGGTGCCCTGAACGCCGTTCTGGGAGACGCCCATACTCCCGTGCAGACTGTTGACTTCTCCGTCTGGCCCAAGGGACAGCCCAACACGGCTTATGCACAGTTCTTCACCGGCAACAGCTATCTGGCGCCGATGGATGGCGGCGTAGCCAACGTCACCTTCGAGCCCGGCTGCCGCAACAACTGGCACATCCATCACAAACAGGTCCAGGTCCTCATCTGCGTTGCCGGCCGCGGCTGGTATCAGGAATGGGGCAAACCTGCCGTACAGCTTGTTCCCGGCACGATTATCGAGATCCCTGAAGGCGCCAAACATTGGCACGGCGCCGCCGCCGACAGCTGGATGCAGCACCTCACCTACCACAAAGACGTCCAGCCCAGCGCCTCAAACGAATGGCTGGAACCCGTATCAGACGAACAGTATAAACGTGTAAGGAAAGATTACTGAAGCACTTCCTGAAAATCTGGATGGATTTATTGCTGGTTTATATACACCCGATTGCGGAGAATTTCAATCTGCTGTGAGATTGATATGACGTGGTCTAAACCATAAAGCAATGATTTAGAATCTATATCCATCCATTTAAATAGAGCTAATATACGATAGTAGCAATCAAGCAAATGGCTTGTTGAAATAGTTTCCTGATTCTGAAGAAAACAAATGGGTTCATGATGAGCGATTCTGTTTCTTAGCCTGTTAATTGCATCCATTTCATTAAAAACATACTGATTGTTGTATTGCATCTGAGCAGAGGATTTAGGCTTATTGGGAAACACCTTCAAGAGCCTTCGACCTGAAGCTCGGTATTGAGATGCAGAAAACATATACTTCCACACGCCGAATTCCATCGCAGAAAGCATTTTTGAACATGAATAGTTTTTATTTTCAACAAGTTCATTATATGCTTTGTGCATAATCCTTGTGGTTCCCGAGAAAAGCGGATTATCAAAAAATCCACCTGGTAAAATCGCATCACGTAACCAATCTTCTCCCATAGCTTCAGACATTATTCTATCAATAGCATTACGTAAAGATACTTCGTAGCAGCTGATTACTGTAAACATCTCTTGCGACAAACGCAAATTCAGCCGATATAACATCTGCGCTTTTCGTTTGTCTCCGCCACAGGCATTCAGATACCTCCTCATCCTTTTGGAGGACATTGCACTCTCAAAATTCAAGTAATTCATAAATAATTTGTTTCTTAAAAAATAAATCGTACATTTGCAATGTTGATTCCCGGTAGCCCCTGAAGAAATTCAAGCTATCGGGTTTAGTCTTTTCAATAAAGACCGTTGAAGAATATGATTTGTGAAGGGAGCCGCTTCCAAGACACGGAAGACTTACCATACTCCTGATTTCATTACCGGCCGATTCTGACGACCGCTCTACCGACAACAAATATAGGAATTCCGGCCGATTGAAACAATACATAAAAAAAGAGTTGAGATTTCACTTCAACCCTTTTCCGACCAGGCGATGGTGCAGTTCTACTATTTTTTCTATCCCCTTCCTGCTGGCACTGAATTTAAAGCGACAGCGTGACGCGGATGTCGCCCTCACCTGCTTTCAAGAAGGATTTGAGCGCATCCAAAGATGCGTATTCCATTTTGCCGATGCGGGTGTAGCTCCAGGAGTTGCTGCCATAGAACAGCACAATCTGGTTGCCGCTGTAGAGGATGACATCCCCGGCCTCAGTGGTGATATGGCTGTCGCTGGCAGGAAGGGATCGACCAAGGGCGCCCACTTTCTCAAATCCGCCGTAATCCCTTGCAGTATAGGTGATTGGAGCTTCCTGGAGCGCGCTTACAAGCGCCTCGGTAGCAGCGTTTTTCACAAGGATCACAGGGAGCGTGGTCCCGGAAATGGTAATCTGAATCTTATCCGGCATCTTGATTTCTTCTTTAGGTTCCTCAACATGTTTCAATTGCCCTGCACTTGGCTCAGAAGGCTTAGCGCAGGATAGCAGGGCAATGAGCAGTACTATAAGATAATTCTTCATCCTATTTAAGGTTCTCCTTGAAGAAGGTCTCTATCTTGTCGTAAGGAATAACTCCTGCGACGTCGTCGTAGAGGTCCACGTGGGAGGCGCCGGGGATTATAAGGAGTTCCTTGTTACCTTCCTTAGCGCTTTCTCCAACCACGTGCCTTCCGGTCATGCGCTCAAAGGCGTACTCGCTGAAATAGCGGCTGTGGGCCTTCTCGCCGTGGATAAGGAGCACGGGAGTCTCAATCTCCTGAGCCCAGGCAAGGAGCGGCTGGTTCAGGAAACTCTGGCAGCCGATAATATTCCATCCGTCGTTGGAGTTGCCGCTGCGCTTGTGATAGCCGCGGGGTGTCTTGTAGTAGGCGTGGTAGTCCTTGACAAACCAGGGGGCATCTTCCGGAAGAGGATCAATGACGCCACCGGCACGCTCATAAGTTCCTGAGGCATAGTCTTTTGTACGCTGCGCAGCCAAGGCCTTGCGTTTTTCCATGCGCTGTGCGGGCGTATCCTCGCTGGCGAAGTAACCCTCCACGTTCACCTTGCTCATATCGTACATCGTCGAGGCCACCGTAGCCTTGATGCGCGGATCAAGCGCCGCAGCATTGACAGCCATACCACCAAAGCCGCATATGCCGATAATGCCGATACGCTCCGGATCCACCAGTTCGCAGTTGGACAGGAAGTCCACAGCCGCCAGGAAGTCCTCCGTATTGATATCCGGAGAAGCCATCCTGCGGGGCTCTCCGCCGGATTCACCGGTAAAGGACGGGTCGAAGGCAATTGCCACAAAGCCCCTTTCTGCCATGTGCTGCGCGTACAGGCCGCTGCTCTGCTCCTTCACCGCACCGAAGGGGCCGCTCACCGCAATGGCGGGGAGCCTGCCGGCCGCATCCTTAGGCACATACATATCGGCTGCAAGCTCAATTCCATAACGGTTATGGAAGGTAACCTTGCTGTGGTTTACAAGTTCGGACTTCGGGAAGGTCTTGTCCCACTCCTGTGTAAGATTCAGTGTACTCATATTCTGGTCTGTATTTGATTTGCATGCAAGCAGCAGCATGGCCGCTGCGAAAACCGTGATGAAATTCTTTACCATCATTTCTCTTTTTTTGCAAAGGTAGCCTGTCTGCACTGATTTATTTTACCCATTTTAGCCGAATATTTACCAATATCGCATATTTATCCATATATTTGCAAAAATTAATACCTTTTCAAGCGCAATGAAGAACATTCTTCACATCACTGACCCCAATGTGTATGCCCGTTCAGTGGGAGCTCCGGAACTGCATCCCCTGGTAAGCGTCATCCACTACGACGAGGTGTCGCCCGTCCGTACCAGCCTTAACCAATACGGCGTCTACGGGCTTTTCATTCAGAGAAACTTCCCCAAGAACCTCACCTACGGAATGAAGATGTTCGACGCTGCCGACGGCTCCATCTTCGCCGCAGAGCCGGGCCAGATAGGCGGGAAGGAAGATGACGGAGAAGACCTTTACATCAACGGATGGGCTTTGCTGTTCTCGCCTGAACTCATCCGGGGAA
The DNA here is from genome assembly GCA_002393945.1 of Bacteroidales bacterium UBA4360. Taxonomy (GTDB): domain Bacteria; phylum Bacteroidota; class Bacteroidia; order Bacteroidales; family UBA932; genus Cryptobacteroides. Next base: position 11,003 of record DGSO01000008.1, on the reverse strand, counting down.
CTGACTTGGAGGACAGGATGAAAGACTATCACTACTTCTCTTACTTCGCCGTTGAGACATTGAAAATGGAGTCATCGGAATGGGGTCGAATCATTCAGCTTCTCACACAGCTCAGGCACGAACTCCAGGAGAACGAAGATTCCCCGGCACTGAGAAACGTCATCCTTGGATATATACGCCTTATTCTGGAATACTGCCAGCGCATCTACCTTCGCCAGCTCTCGAAGGAAGCCAACGCCTCATCGGACATCCTTAAACGCTTCCACAACCTGCTCAGGGACTATTATCTGGAGGGTCGACAGATGGAATCCGGCATTCCCTCCGTCCAGTACTGCGCCGCCCAGCTGGCCTATTCCCCACGCTACCTCGGCGACGTAATTCACAGATCCACCGGCGGCACGGCCATCGGCTACATCCACGCCTTCGTGATTGAACAGGGCAAAACCCTCCTCATGAACGGGCACAACGTAGGCGAAACCGCCCTCCTCCTCGGCTTCGAATTCCCCCACCACTTCACCCGCCTCTTCAAAAAAGTAACCGGCATCACCCCAACTGTTTTTCTGGGGAGATAGGCAGGGCTTTCTTTGAGACCATGTAGCCGATGGCGGCGACGGCGACGGCTTCGGCCGTGATGATAATCTCAATCGGAACAATGCCGATGGACTTCTGGAGTATCACGACGCCGGCATCCACAAATGCGTGCAGGGCAATGGCCGCGGGGAACAGCCACAGCCATTTGCCGCGTCTTCGCACCGCCACCCAGACCATCAGTGAAAGGCCGATGTGAAGCACAAGGGCCGATAGACGCTCCCAGAGCCCGATAAGCCAAGACCCGGCACTCGCCGACTGCAACTGATTCAGCTGCGCCTGTACCTGAGCGGCGGCTTCGGCCGGGGTCTGCGAGACAAGGAAACCGGCCTGGCCGCTGTTTATCATAAGGGACAGGACCAGATTGCTTATCATGGTAATGCCGAAGATGACTATCATTTCTATGCCTCCGTGCCCTACCCCGTAAGCCAGAGCCGGTATGCCGGTGGAAGGCTCCTTCTTCATGAGGAAGGTCATGGCGAGGAATCGGCCCGTTTCCTCAAACAAGCCTGCGGCGAGGCCGCCATATAGGGCGTACCACAGCGTATTGCCGATGATTGCCGCGCCGTGAGGGCCTTTCAGCACCAACTGGTGCATGATGGCTTCCAGAACCAGGGCGAAGAGAATGAACGTGCCGGCACCGATAAGGATGGTGGAGGCTTTGGCGTGGTGCCTCCGCACCAGATACAGCGACAGGCAAACGGGAACGGCAATGCCAAGAAGGGCATTGACGGACATAATCAATATAGAACTTACAGGTACCATGTGTTACGGCTTATTATGGGCATAAAGGTAAAAAATATCCGACACAGAGCCAAAATTTTGACTAACTTTGCCATATGGAATACCTGTCAAAACAGAGATTCGACGAATTATCGGCCGAATTGAAGCATCTCATCTATGAGGTTTACCCCACTGTGCAGGAAGACCTTGCAGAGGCCAGCGCCCAGGGGGACCGGAGCGACAATGCCGGGTACCGTGAAGCAAGGCGGATACAGGCGAAGACAATCAGCCGCATCCGTTTCCTGCAGAAGATCCTGGAGAATTCACGCGTAATCGACCCGGACCTTCTCCCCAAGGACAGGGTATGTCTTCTGAGCCGCGTGGAATTCACTAACCTCCAGACTGGCACGCGCATGATTTTTCAGATAGTGAGCCCGCACGAGATGGACCTTGAGGCCGGCAGAATTTCGCTGAAATCACCAATCGGCGCTGCTCTGATGGACAAGAAGGTTGGGGATATAACAGAAGCGAGGGTCCCTTCCGGAACCCTTCGCCTCAGAATCGAAAGTATTTCATTTTAGAGCCTGCCGATCATTAAAACCTCAATCTCAAGGCAAGTATTACAGCCGAAAGGATGTGATATGCTACTTTTCTCAATATAATACATCCGTTATGATGTAATTTAATAAATATTTCATATATTTGCATCTGAACGAATGTAATTATGAATAGCAACGTCATATCTTCCACATTGAAATCCCTGCGAAAAGTTCATGGCCTCACGCAGGTGGACCTTGCGATGAAGTCGGGTGTTGGCTTAAACTTTGTCCGCGAATTGGAGCAAGGCAAGGCTACGGTCCGTATGGACAAGGTTGCTCAGGTTTTTGATTTGTTCGGATACGAACTGGTCCCTCAAAAGAAGGTGAGATGAGTAAAGCATTGGTCGAGTACAAAGGAAAGGCAGCCGGCATCCTTGAAGAAACGGATGAGGGCTATGAGTTCCGGTATGACAGGGAGTATCTTGCCGATGCAGCTGCTGCCCCCGTCAGCCTTACGCTTCCAATGTCGGAGAAACCATACAAATCTCCGGTTCTTTTCCCGTTTTTTGACGGTCTCATCCCGGAAGGCTGGCTGCTGGATGTTGCGCTGCGAAACACAGATATCAGTGAACTGGACAGATTCTCCCTGCTTCTTCTTTGCTGCAAGGACTGCATTGGCGCTGTAAGTGTGATTCCCATAAAGGAGGACAGTGATGAGTAATAAGTGTTTGTATTGTTATAAGGAACTCGGCCCGGGAGAAGTGGATTTCCACAAATCCTGTTGCCGGAAGTTCTTCGGGACCACCACGGTTCCTTCTTTGGATTACACGCGTGCGCAGATGGATGAACTTGCCGCCCAGGTAATCAAGTCACAGACTACGCTCACCGGTGTACAACCCAAACTGTCCCTGAATCTGGACAGGCACAAGGGTTCTCAGAAACTTACCATAGTGGGGCTTTGGGGCGATTATATTTTCAAACCCCAAACGGAACGCTTTGAAATGCTGCCTGAAAACGAAGACCTGACCATGCATCTTGCCGAGATTGCAAAACTGAAGGTTGTTCCCCATTCGCTCATCCGAATGAAAGACGGCAGCATCGGTTACCTTACCAGAAGAATAGACCGTAAGGCCAACGGGGAGAAGATTGCGATGGAGGACATGTGCCAACTTACCGAGCGCCAGACCGAACATAAGTATCGCAGTTCTTACGAGCAGATAGGAAAGGCCATCAGAAAGTATTCTGTGAACGCCCAACTGGATATGGTGGATTTCCTGGAACTGGTGTATTTCTCCTGGCTGACAGGGAATAACGATATGCATCTGAAGAACTTCTCTCTGTATTCTCCTACGGATGCACCTACCCTCACGCCGGCCTACGACCTGCTCAATTCGACCATAAGCAATCCTTCTGATGACGAAGAATTGGCGCTCAATCTCAATGGGAAAAAGAAAAGGATAAAGGACGATGATTTCAAGGCTGCATACCAGACCTGTGGCGTTCCCGAAATAGTTTTTGACCGCGTCAAAAAGAAGTATGTGGAGCTTCTTCCCAAGTTTGAGGAGGAGATTAACTGCTCATTCCTTTCTGATGAGCTCAAGGCCTCATATATTCAGATCCTCCACAAGAGGCTAAATGTATGAAATATCAAAAATAAATACTACTTTTGCAATGTATTATGAGGGCCCCTTGAGAAAGGGCACGATAACAAAAACAGAGTACTATTCGTAGTACTCTTGTTTTTTCAGGACAGTAAGAATCGGATGATGTAGCACTGCTAATCTTTCCAATGGTCTGTTTTTATAATCTTGCTTAACTCGCAAGAGTTAGCATCAATCGTCGGTTCTTAGGAACCGCTTCATCTGGGCCAATATCTGCGTCCTCCCTCCCCTGCCGCCGGAGATTTCATTTCCCTGACAGACATAGCCAAATACCGAACGGCCGAGAATCCAGGATATGTTATCCAGAACTGGATGCGGACGCGGAACACCGTCCGTTTCCTGGGCCTGTGGGAGCATTTCCACAACCCCGAGTTCAATTACCTCGAATTCGAGGCAATTGAACGTGAGGCAGGCTTGAACAGCTTTGTGCTCACGCCCAAGAGATGGGTGGAACAGACCGGGGCCAAAGGTATCGTGACCAAGCAGGGCCGGTATGCCGCCACCATTCAGTATTTATCCATAATTTTGTCGCGTATGGAACAGGGAGGTGGGGGCTGACGTCACTCCGTATGCTTTGTGCCCGGAGAAAGGGCTTTGCCTCCAAAATCCTCGTCCCCCCTTCGACTGAACACCCCACCAGTCTTGACCCAACGACATCCTTCGAAAGACCACCCTCCCAAATGTTCGGCATCCGCTGACGCGGACCAGCCCTTCCTCCGGCACTCGCATTCACTCCGTTCCTATTCGCCCCCACCTCCCCGCTCCATCCGCTAACGAAGGCACTTATGTGTTAATTGTAAACAGCTATGAATCAGCACCTTACAAACCCCTGCGTAAAACAGCGCAGGGGTTTTGTAACTATTTAACTGTAAAAGACTTACGAATTACGCACATTCTCCCATTTTTGCATTCTACCCATTCTTCTCTTCGTGTATCATGCCCGCCTAGACACGAGAAGGGTATGGTTGGAGTCAAGGCCCTCATATTTAACGAAGTCGTTGGAAGACTAAATAAACTTGCAACTGCCATTTAGTATCCCATCTTCTTTCTGGGTGTCCGATGTGTGGAATTGAGGTTCACGAACTTCGTCTCAAGATAGTCGCATCCATATTTCTCGTTTGAACAGGCGAATGTTGTGTACGGATTACCATTCACGGAGACGCCTTTCTTAACGACCTTGATCCGACCACAATGGCATTTCGGGCATAACTCGGATACCGGAATGTCACAGCCGGGCTGTAACTGAGGTTCCAGCGTCTTTACGAATTCTTTAACGAATGGTGAGGGGTTATTGATGTCATAGAGCACCCAAGTATGTTTCTTAGCACGGGTAATAGCCACATAAAAGACACGACGCTCTTCACTGAAGGCATAGGCATCTGGTTCACTGAGAACATATTTGAGAACAGGGCTATCGCTAATCTGTGAAGGGAAGCCAATGGTACCACCATTGCAATTTAGAAGGATGATAAAATCGCACTCCAGTCCCTTCGACTGATGAACGGTCATGAAGTTCATCCTACGTTGACCATAGGTTACATAAACGCTATCCTTTCCTTCATGGACAAGCAACTCTGTATTCTTGAATATGTTTACATCGAATCCGTAACGGCCCAATAAGAGGATTTCTTTATCTGCGGGAATCTGGTCAGCCAGATATTTAACGGTCTCTACAACGCCTTCACGGCCTTCAGTGGATAAGAAATCCAGTCTGGTCTCAGCATCCTCCCGGAAGGGATGGACATTCTTGACGGCCTGCTCAGGATTGGCCAAGATAAACTTGGATGACTCAGCGATAGCAGGTTCCCCGAAGCGATATGTTGTTTCCATCAGACATTTCTTAGTATAGCCAAAGAACTTCTCAAATGACTTAAACAGAGCCATGTCGCTGCCTGCAAAGCGGTAGATAGACTGCCAGTCGTCGCCTACGCAGAAGAGTTTCGTCAACGGTTCCTTCCGCCTAAGAGACTGAAGAAAGCGGTAACGGTCCATGGAGATATCTTGGAACTCATCCACCAGAATATAATCATAGTCCGGACAATGACCATTGTTACAGAGCTCTGTTGCCCGAATAATGGCATCAGTGAAATCCACTTCGTTATTCTCTTCCTCCATCCTGCGATAGGCCTCAACAAAAGGCGCCACGATATCGTTAATGGTGACAGCATCCGGTCCTTGTACAACCTGTTTCCGGATAGTTTCCATAGATGTGTCACGTGACTTGAGGAGGAAATTGAAAGACGTGAGCATCGCTAGGATATTTTCCTCTTGACGGACAAGTTCCCTAGCAACACTCTGCTGAGTAGCCTTTGTGAAGACAACTCCAAGATTCAGGAGTTGCCTGGAGAGATTCTGAAAAACATCTCCCCTGTGAAATCCAGCGCTCGTAGTCTCCAGAAGGATAGTGCCATGCAGCTGATGTAATTGGCGTTTCCATGTGATACCCTGTTGGTACTTAAATTCTTCTTCAGCGGAGAAGAAAGCCGGACAGCGTCCTGCCTCATTGACAGCAAAATGCTCCAAATACACACGTTTAAGCTGACCATCCTTGCCATCAATATATATGGAAAAATCTGGACAATACTGACGGTATTCAGCATCTACAGTATTTACCTCATATTTCTCCTCATAGCGGAATTTGACTCCTCGCAATCCAAGGAAATCGCATATCTGACTCTCTTCATCAGATTTGCAGAACACTGGCCGACCATCCATATCCTTGAAGAAAGCCTGAATACCGTGTTTCTTGCGGTCTTGCATGTAATTCTCCCTGGATGAATACTCAAACTGGTTTCGCATGGTGTAACGGGAACGGATGATGTAATCGGCGATGGCAGACTTAAAGGCAGGATTCTCCAGAGAAAGATTATGATAGACTTGTACAGGAAAATCTGATGGAGTAATGGTGGGCTTTTCTCCTGTTGCCTCTCCTATAATATCAAGCGCTAACTTGTGGAAAGTGCGGCATTTGAGTTTCTTCTCTCCCAGGCGCTCAGAAAGTGACTCGGCTGCCTTACGAGTGAATGTAATGAGTAAGATTTTCTCTGCTGGAACATGCTGTGCATCAATAAGGTAACGCACTTTTCCGACTGTGGTCATGGTTTTGCCGCTACCAGCGCTACTGATAACTAAAACGTTGTCCTCCAGAGAAACCACAGCCTCCCGCTGCTGGGCATCAAGCGGATATGCTAAAATGGTATCGAAGTACTGAGCGCAGCGTGTAAGTTCATTCTGGACGAAGTGATCATTGTTAGTTTTCTTGTGCGCCCGGGTATCTGTCATTGCTGTATGAAATCGCTGAAAGACATCTCTGTGCGAAGATTCCTCCAACTCTTTGGTGCCAAGCAGGGGTTTGACCTCAATGTCAAGAGCATCGTATTTACCAGCCAACATCAGTCGCTCTGAGTCGGTGATATAATGGTTATAACTATAGTAAACGCTAATCTCCTCAAATGCTGCCTCAACAATTTGCGTCAGCCGTATAATCGCATCCAGCCTTTCCTGTCTATGTCTAGCTTTCTGCCTTGATCCCAGAATTAAATACATCCATAGGATGATTGCAATGATCAGCAGTATAATGAGTCCATACAGCACGATGAGTTTCTTGATGAGATAGAAATTTCAAACGCAAATATAATCTTTTTAATGGACAATCCCTATTTGAAAATATGACAGAATACTGCGCCTTGGCACAACTCCCACAGATCTATGGCAAAAATTTACGATGCCATACTTTAGGTCAATTCAGGCGCCCTAACCCTCTATTCAGACGACTTATTACAATGCTTATGCTATGGCAGAGAATAATATCGCCCACACGCCACCTTCCCCATCGCAAACACATTCCCATAGAGCTTGTTCACCACAACCCCCGCCGCGTCGGCACGAAAAAAGCATCCTGTGCATATATGGCTGACAACGTGGTCAATTGCTAGTTCTACCTCCTCCCATTTTTTGTTGACTAATGTATGAAATATCAAAAATAAATACTACTTTTGCAAAAGCTTAAGATGGCCCCTTGAGAAAGGGCATGACAACAAAAACAGAGTACTATTCGTAGTACTCTTGTTTTTTATGGACTTCAAAGCGAAGCAACAACTATGGTCGGCATCGAGTTCTTGATTTTCTCCATCAGCTCTCTATCCTCACGATAGTATCCACATTCATTAGCATATTGTGGCTCGGGATTCTCTGGTGTTCCATATTTTTTATAAAGGCAGCAAAAGATTGGATTGATTCCTAAGCCTACCTCATATCCACTGCGGTGATATTTGCAGAACTGGCAAGTCTTCAAATCTATGCCATGTCGTCTGGCGGCAGCATATCCAAACTCATAAGGGGATGGGCTTCCAAGATAAAAACTGTCGATACTTGCCTCGAATATCGCTTTGTCGTTATCTTTTATAGAGACTTTCCGGCAGGATTTAAACTCATCCATATTGGTCACAAAGGCTTTTCCGCTTCGGAAAAGATAAAAGCGCTGGATACTGCGTTGCTCAAGAGGCTCCGGAACTAAAGACTTCTTCTTGAAGCCGTAAAACTTGGCGAATCCGATGGTCTCGACATCACGAACCTGTCCAAACTTGGCGTCTGGATTCTCAACAATGGGCGCAGACAGGAGAGAGTTAATGTCCTCCTCGGTTTTTATCCGGATTTCAATTATACGAAGGCCGGATGTTATCTTTTGAGATGTACTTTTGTGTAAAACCTGGATTTCTATAAGTACTGGTTCGCGATCAGGCTTGGAAGAATTGGTAAGTAGTAAATCAGCGATGTAGTTACGGACCGGCTTTTCTTCTTCACATATATCATAAAACTCTTTGAGATCAAATGTCTCCAGTTTGTAGGAAAAACACTCTTCTTCCTTTGCAAAAGGACATGTCGCAATCTCGGAACATTTGACTTCCCGGTAATAGCCAACTAGAAACTGTTCATCTGTATCAAACTTTTCTTTGATAAGACGTTTTGCCAGCATATGAAGATATGTCTCTGTTCCACAGTGATTATCATCATGGTGAGCGAAGTGCTGATTGCGGACTTCTCCGAAGCGGGCAATCATTCTCGCACCGCAACTGATACAATGATAAATGTGACCTTCATTTCGTTCAAGGTTTGCCTGATTAATGGACACTATACGATTCTTCTCATCGAGAGCATATTTGTATTTGACTCCAGCCATAGTGACCTCCTATTTCTCATTAGGTATAAGGTCCAGATGTGCATCCAAGATGACGCAAATACGAGAAAGGATGTCTACGCCTGTGGAATACTTCCCTTGCTCAATACGGGAAAGATTTGCTGCATCGATGCCAGTGAGGATGGCCAAATCACGAGCTTCCATCTTCTTGGCTTCGCGTAACTCTTTTATACGTTTACCAATCCTGACACGCTCACTTTGTCTATTACCTTCGTCCATACCCCATGATGGCACGCCATTGAGAATAAACTCATGGCATATCCGGTTCACCATTTGCTCTTTATCATCAGAGAAGTTCCGATCAAAGATGAATTCAATTAAGTGGAGAACATAGGCCTTGTACTCTTCACTGTTGTACTTGTCAATTCCAGACGCGATTTTGAAGATTTCACCATCCGACGTTTGAACCTCGACATTGTACCTGTCGAGAATTTGGGCACGCGACTTAGTCGGAGTGTCCATGAACTTTTTTAAGTTTTTATCCATATGTGTATTGCCGAATTTATAGGTGTTGTCGCCACCTTTAAGCATTGAACTTGATGCCAATATAGAAAACAATTGTCTAATTGGCAAATTTACCAATTAAGATGCGCTGAAATCTGTCCCGTCCCAGAGAGGGCATGGGACATCTGGGACAGAACGGGGACGACGGGGGTCAACAAAAAGCAGGGATGTGTTTTTTTTGCGACCGGCATTTGGCTGCATCGGGAAGTTTCTTTAATTTTGTAAAAAAGAATGTTTATGCCGAAAGGATTTAACATAGATGCAAATGGCCTGCAGGTGGAGGTGCGCTATGGCGGCGCCGCCGGAGATTTCATTTCCCTGACAGACATAGCCAAATACCGGACGGCCGAGAATCCAGGATATGTTATCCAGAACTGGATGCGGACGCGGAACACCGTCCGTTTCCTGGGCCTGTGGGAGCATTTCCACAACCCAGAGTTCAATTACCTCGAATTCGAGGCAATTGAACGTGAGGCAGGCTTGAACAGCTTTGTGCTCACGCCCAAGAGATGGGTGGAACAGACCAGGGCCAAAGGTATCGTGACCAAGCAGGGCCGGTATGCCGCCACCTTCGCCCATCAGGACATAGCCTTTGAATTCGCCTCCTGGATCTCTCCGGAATTCAAACTTTACATCGTCAAGGATTACCAGCGGCTCAAGAGCGAAGAAAACAGCCGCCTCTCGCTTGACTGGAACCTCAACCGTGAGTTGACCAAGATTAACTACCGTATCCACACCGACGCTATCAAGGAACACCTGATTCCGGAAGACATATCGACCCGCGCCCAGTCTTTCATCTATGCCAACGAAGCCGATGTCCTCAACGTGGCTCTGTTCGGCAAGACCGCCCGCATGTGGAGAGACGAGCATCCTGAATCGAAGGGAAACATCCGGGACGAGGCCTCCCTGCGCGAACTGATTGTCCTTGTCAACCTGGAAAGCATGAACGCTGAGCTTATCAAGTTGGGGCTCTCCCGCCCCGACCGCGCCTCAAGACTGAACAAGATGGCCATAGAGCAGTTGCGCGTCCTGGACGAAACAGACGAAAAGAGACTGCTAGAAGGATAGAAAGAAATCGCATGACCAGAATCTATATCATACCGACAGATGGACTACCGCCGGATACGGGTTATCTGGAAATCATGGCTATGACGGAAGACGACATAGTCAAATTACCTCATGTAACATTAACCCTTTCAGAGTTCGAGAACGAGTGGAACGATGACCTCAAAGGGCAGTTCGACAGCACGCGACAGTTTATCAGGGTGTTTTAACGCGTTATGCGCTTAAATCCTTATCCATGGCATCGTACTGGTCGATATAGCGGCGCACTGCCAGGCCATTGCATTCGTCAAGGACTTCATAGCTGATCTCTTCCACATATTCTCCTGCCAGGAAATATACAATGGACAGCACCTTTGCGTGGTGAACACGTTGGTCGTCATCGCAGTACCAATAAATTGTATTCCCTACATTGAACTTCGGAGGATTCTTAAACTGCTGGAAATAAATCAGCTCCTTCTCGATCATGGGAAGCAGGATCTCGTCTGCTGGCAACCATTTGACAGAATGCAGCGTGGATACATCCAGCCATTTTGCTGCCTCATGTTCATTGAGGTGCAAGGCATCGTGGACAAGGGCGCACATGAAGCAATGCATTGTCAAATGAAATTTGGGGTAGTCCCAATCAATAGTATACAGTAATTTTCCGACTTGGATATCGGCAGAAAGTTCTTCTTTTATTTCCCTGACAAGTGCTTCTTCAGGTGTCTCCCCTGCTTCCATTTTGCC
>DGSO01000028.1:317824-360397 GCA_002393945.1 Bacteroidales bacterium UBA4360 | reverse complement strand
ACGGTGTTTTCCTCCTGCTGTCCAGAAGTCATTTCCACTCCGCAGCCATGGACAACGCCTCAGAAGCCCTCAATGCCGTCGTCGCCCGGGCCGAAGGATATATCAGGTCCGTTGAAAACGCAACCAATATAACTGCGAGGATGGCGGAAGAAAATTTCTGCACAGACTCAATGCAGGCCTATTCCGAAAGAGTTGTCCGGATGAGCAGTTTTGTCTCTGACTGCTCCATTTCGACTAGTCCGGACATGTTCATGGAACATGCAGTATGGAAAGATCATTCCGCAGACGATAATGAGGCCACACGGATGACGGTCTCATACTGCCGCCCCATGTATGACAAGAAGAACCAGATTATCGGCGTAATTTCTGCCGACATGCCCCTGCCGGAGTTCTCGAAGGCCCTTTCTTCCATAAAGCCTTATCCGAATTCATATCTCGTTATCCTGGGACAAGACGGCAGGTACTACGTACACAGGGACACCTCTAAAATCGTCAATAAGACCATTTTCGACCTCACAAACGGTCGATACTATTCCGATAAGCTCACGCTGGGGTACGAGATGACCGCCGGGCACAGCGGAAGGATGCACGCAGACGTTGCCGGCGTCCACTCCCTGATTTGCTATCAGCCCGTTCCCGGGACAAACTGGAGCGCCGCACTCATCAGCCCCGAACGCGATGTCCTGTACGGATTCAGACGCCTCAACACACGCGTTCTGCCAATCATCCTCATCGGCCTTCTCATTATTTTCTTCATTTGCCGACGAACCATTGTCAAGGCTTTCGCTCCGGTGAAACTCCTGGAAGAGCAGACGCAGCGGATTGCCGATGGCGACTATTCCACCGTGATAGCCCGCAGCAGCGAAAACAGCGTCGTGGGCAACCTGCAGAACGGTTTTGCACAAATGCAGGAAACGCTGCGAAGCCACATACATGATCTCAATTCGGCAATTGAAGTGTCGGCAAAGCGCAACGAGGAGCTCCTGACGGCCAATTCCACCCTTGAAGACACCATACGCCGCCAGAGTGAGTTCGTCTCAAACATGACCCACCAGATACGTACCCCCCTGAATCTCATCATGGGCTTTTCCCAGCTTCTTCGAGAAAGCGGCGAAACAATTCCGCCAGAAGAAAAGCAGTCTCTCCTTCATGTGATGGACTACAACACAATGACGCTCTGCAGGATGTCCTTGATGCTGTATGACAGTTCAGACCGTGGATATCATGACGAAATGGTGAGCCTCAGTTTTGACAACGTTTCCTGCAACGAAGTGGCCAGAGAGTGTATCGGGTATGTCAACCGTTATTTCCCGGGAGTTTCCGTAAAGTTCGAGTCCGAACTCGATGATTCGTTTACCATGGTTACCGACCATCTTTACCTCATGCGAAGCCTCCGTGAAATTCTGTACAATTCGGCAAAATACTCAGACGGCAAAAACATTTCGCTCAGCGTGGGTGCAAACAATCATTCTGTCCGCTTCATCTTTGAAGATACCGGATCCGGTATATCGCCTGAGTATCAGAAGCACATCTTCACACCCTTCTACAAGCCGAACTCCCTGTCAGAAGGCTTGGGCGTGGGACTTCCTCTCACCAAACGCCACGTCTTCCTGCTCGGCGGAAGCCTCGAACTGGACCCGGATTACCGCAAGGGCTGCCGCTTCATCATGACCTTCCCCCTTGACGACCCGAATTATAGATAAAACAAAACGCCAACCACAAGGGCTGGCGTTTTTGTTTTGAGCGGAAAACGAGACTCGAGCCCGCTGGCGCGGGCTTGGCCTTCGGCCATCGCGAAACTCACGTTACCCCCTCGCCGCTTCGCGGCGGTCCCCTCGGGGGACTGGGGTCGCTTCGTTCGGTCTCTTCACAAAAGCAAAACAGCAGCCCTTCTGGCTGCTGTTTTGTTTTGAGCGGAAAACGAGACTCGAACTCGCGACCCCGACCTTGGCAAGGTCGTGCTCTACCAACTGAGCTATTTCCGCGAACGGGATTGCAAAGATACGGCATTTTTTTGAAAGTGCAAATTTTTTCTTGAAAATTTATTAAAACAAGCCCGGGGTGTGATTTTTTTCAAAAAAGAATCGTAATTTTGTATGGATATAGACTACACTTAATATTTTATAGTACCATGAAAAAATTTGCATCTATTCTTCTCTGCGGCGCCATCCTGGTAAGCTGCGGTATTTCCAACACTGGTAAGGGCACTCTCATCGGCTCAGGTGCAGGTGCTGCTCTTGGTGCAGGTATCGGTTATCTTATCGGCGGCAATGGCCAGGCTGCAGCTATCGGCGCAGCAGTTGGCACTGCAGTAGGTGGCGGCACCGGTGCTGTTATCGGAAACCAGATGGACAAGAAAGCAAAGCAGCTTGCAGAGCTCGAGAACGCCCAGGTTGAAACCGTTACCGACGTCAACGGCCTCCCCGGCATCAAGGTTACCTTCGACAGCGGTATCCTCTTCGACTTCAACAAGTCCACCCTCGCAGACGCAGCTAAGGCTCAGCTCGACCTCTTCGCAAAGGACATGGCTGACATGAAAGAAACCAACATCAACGTTTACGGCCACACCGACAACGTCGGCAGCGAGGCTGCAAACAAGAGCGTATCTGCAAAGCGTGCAAAGGCTGTTGCTTCTTATCTCGCAACCAAGGGCATCGCTAAGGACCGCATCATCTCCGAGGGCCTCGGCTATGAATTCCCTGTAGCAGACAACAACACCGACGAAGGCCGCGCCCAGAACCGCCGCGTTGAAATCTACATCACCGCCAACGAGAACATGATCAAGGCTGCTGAAGAAGGCAATCTTCAGTAATATTCTCTACTGAATTAAAAAGGCGAAGGTCTGCATCAGATCTTCGCCTTTTTGTTTTACAACTGCGCTATGATATCCCGCAGGAGACCGTTGAAGTCAATGAAGCGGTCCGGTTTGGGGGAATAGCCAAGGATGACCACGACAAGGCCCTTGGAGGGAATGATGTAGATTTCCTGTCCGTCGTGGCCCTGGCAGGAGTACATGTCGGCAGGGGCGTCGGGGCACACTCCGTTACGGTTAAGCCAGAAGAAGGCGCCATAACCGCCGTTACTGTCTGAGGCGGGAGTCGCCGTATACTCAACCCAGCCTTCAGGAAGGATGCGCTCTCCCTCTACACAGCCGTCTTCCAGGAACATTTCCCCGAAACGGGCAAAGTCGCGGGCCGTGACATAGAGATAGGAAGAGCCGACGGGAGTGCCGCTCATATCCGGCTCGAAATGGGCGTTGCGGATGCCCAGAGGGCCGAAGAGACGTTCACGCATATAGGTAAGGAACTCAACGTCGGACGCAAATTTTCCGCGCAGATATCTCATGACGATATTGGTGCTGCCGCTGGAATAGTACCAGTGAGTGCCCGGCTCGTATTCGAGGGGTTTGGAAAGGGCAAAGAGACCCATGTCCTTTTCCCTGTGGAGCATGAGGTTCACGTCTGAACGGTTGCCGTAGTTTTCGTTCCACTCAAGGCCGCTCTGCATCTGCATGAGGTCGTTAAGCGTGATAGCCTTGCGGCCGTCGTTCTGCCACTGAGGGATATCCATGGGGGCGTTGATATCCACCATGCCATCCTTGCACATGATGCCTGCAAGTGCGTTTACAAAGCTTTTTCCCATGCTCCAGCTCAAAAGCTGAGTACTCTCGGATATGCCTTCACGGTAACGTTCGGCCACAATGGCGCCGTCATGCAGGACGACGAACGCGAAGGGCGTACCGTTATAAGCATGGTCATCCACAAAGGCCTTGGCGATGGGCTCAAGACGTGCGGCGAGTTCCGGCTCACCGGGCTTCAGCCTTTCTTCCACGGGGGCTTCCGGAGCCAGCGGAAACTCTTCGGCCCTTAGTTCATCGGCCTTCTTGCCGCGGAGGAGGGTTACGCCCCAGCCCTCGCGATAGACGGCGGTGGACTTTGCCCAAAGGAAGCGGCTGGTGACGGTTTTGTTCTCAAAGTCAACCTTGTTGCGGTTGAACTTGATGAAGGAGAAGTGGAGGTCCAGAGACTCTACATCGGCAGGTTCCCTGCCCGAGACGAAGACATCGGAGGCAAGGTTTTTCGCCGCATAGCCCGTGATAATGGGCATGAGTGTGTTCAGGTAAAGGCATCCGCCGATGACGGCAACGCCCAGCACACCAAGTATTATATGCTTAGTTTTCATGTACTCTTAATCTATAAATTCGCGCCAGGGACTCGTCCAGGCGGGATTCTGACAGACGGCCGCTCTCTACGGCGGCTACAATGGCATCTACGGCGCTCCGGTATTCCCTCACGCACAGGAGGACATCGGCACCGGCCTCAAGGGCCAGGATGCAGGCTTCATTTACGGGATAGGCGTTGGTGATGGCGCCCATTTCAAGAGCGTCGGTGACGATTACGCCATCGTACCCCAAATCCCTGCGGAGGATGCCCTGAAGCACCTCGGGGCACAGCGTGGAGGGCACTTCCGTTCCGGTCACTGCAGGAAGGGACACATGGGCGCTCATGATCATGCGCGCACCGGCCTTGATGCCAGCCTTGAAGGGAATCATCTCGCAGGAGAGCAGCTGCTCGCGTGTCTTATGGCTCACGGCATAGCCCAGATGGGTATCGGCCTTGGTGTCTCCGTGGCCGGGGAAATGCTTGAGGCAACCGCTCACGCCCTGCTTCTGGAGCGCCTTCAGGTAGATCTGCACCATCTTTCCGGCGGTTTCAGGGTCATCGGAAAAAGCCCTTGGGCCGATGATGATGTTCTCCGGGTTGGTGTTCACATCGGCAACGGGGGCGAAATCCACGTCGAAGCCGTAGCGGTGAAGGTATCTGCCGATACTCCTCGCCGCTTTTTTCACCGCGCGGGGGCCCTCCTTCGCCAGCGCCGTCATACTCTCATAACGGGGCAGGCCGAAGGCGTCGTTGTTCGCAAGCCTCGCAACGCGGCCGCCTTCCTCGTCGATGCACAGGAGCGGATTGCCGGACAGGCCGTGAATATCCTTTTCGAAGCGCCGGAGCTGCGGGTCGTCGACTATGTTGTGCGCAAAGATGATAACCCCGCCCACCGGATACTCCTCTGCGACCGCCCGCATAGAGTCCGTGACCTCTGTAAGCCCATACGCGATGAGATCGTCATTGGTTTCCCAGGTAAATCCGGGGACCAGCGACTCGGGACGCACGATGAACAGCCGGGACGCCTTCTCCCTGAGGCTCATGCCGGAAAAGTCCGGTGCCGATACGGAATCTCCGCCGCTGCACGCCTGGAGAAGGCAGCACACGGCGGAGACCGCTGTCAACAGATTTATTCTCATAGCTCCCAAGCCAGTGCCGATGCGCCCAGAATCGCGGCGTCAGACTCCTTGAGGGAGGAGTAGACCAGCTTAACCTTGTTCCTCCACAGAGGAAGGACATTGGCGTTCATTGCATTGAGGATAGGTTCCGTGAGGAACTCCTTGCTGCGGGCAAGACCGCCGAAGAGGACGATAGCCTCGGGAGCGGAGAACTCGATGAAGTCTGCGAGCTTTTCGCCAAGAATGCGGCCGGTGTAATCAAAGATCTTGATTGCAAGCTTGTCGCCGTCTTTTGCAGCATCGTAAACGTCCTTGGACGTAATCTTGTCAAGGGAGCGGAGTTCTGAAGGTTCGTCTGTCATCTCCAGCCATTCGCGGGCGGTACGGGCAACGCCGGTAGCCGAGCAGTAAGCTTCCAGACAGCCGGTTTTGCCGCAGCCGCAGACACGTCCGTTGTGACGCACCGCGCATGTGTGACCAAGTTCTCCGGCAAAGCCGTCATGGCCATAAACCACTTCCCCGTTGATGACGATACCGGAGCCCACGCCGGTGCCGAGGGTAATCATGATGAAGTTCTTCATACCCCTTGCGGCGCCGTAGGTCATTTCACCCACTGCAGCTGCGTTTGCATCGTTTGTAAGGGAAACGGGAATGCCGTTCATCTGCTGGGAGAGCATCTTGGCAAGTTCAACCTTGTCGTGGCCCCATTTCAGGTTGGGGGCGCTCTCGATGGTTCCGGTATAGTAGTTGCCGTTAGGGGCACCTACGCCGATACCGCGGATGCGGCCTTCGGCACCTGCATCGACAATGATGTGATTCAATGCCTCTGCGAGGGATGCTACGAATTCTTCGGGCTTGTCGGTTTCATCGGAACGGATGACTGTCTGTGCGAGGACGGTACCGCGGGCATCGACAATGCCGCATTTGGAGGTCTGGCCTCCTACGTCAATGCCAATTACGAGATCTTTATCCATAACTTATGCTTTTTTTACCTTGGAGCCAACGACTGCGAAATAGAGGATGAAGGCAACGCAGAGTGCGATTACCCAGTAGCTGGCCATGTAGCTGACCTTGTCGGCGATGAAGTTCTGGACAAGCGGAACGATACCACCGCCAACTACCATTGCCATGAAGATACCGGAAGCCTTTTCGGTTGCGGTGCCGAGGCCTTCGACTGCAAGGTCGAAAATGGTACCCCACATTACAGAGGTGCAGAGACCGCAGAGTACAAGGAGAAGGGCTGCGATGGGAACGACTGCCATTTCAAAGCCGTGTCCGTTGAATACGGGCATCTTCACGGAGAATGCGTTTCCGAGGAAAATTGCCAGGACAAGCAGAACGAGAGCCACTGCCGATACGCAGGTGAGCTGGGTCTTGGAGGAAACCTTTCCGCTGATGAGGCTGGATACGAGACGGCCGATGAGCATGAGGAACCAGTAGGTACCTGCTACGAATCCGGCGATGGCGACGGCGGTGGAAGGATCCATGCCTGCTCCGCGCACAGGGTCTGACAGATAGAAATTGAGGGTTCCGGGGATACCGACCTCTACGCCAACATATACGAAGATTGCGATAACGCCAAGCACGAAGTGTTTGTACTTCATGGGGTTCTCAATCTGGCCTTCTACCTTCTGAACCTCAGGATTCTGGATGGGGACGAAGAGGAGGATGATGAATGCCAGTGCGAATACGCCCATTGCCATGAAGAGGAGGGTGTTCACATCGGAGATGAGAGTATCATGGGTAAGGGTGCCGATCATGGAGCCCACCAGCATAGGGGTGAGGGTGCCCATGAGGGAGTTGAAGCTTCCGCCGATCTGGATATACTGGTTGGAACGCTTGCCGCCGAGGATCTTGAGCATGGGGTTCACAACGGTGTTGAGCATGCACACGGAGAAACCGGCAATGAATGCGCCAAGGAGATATACGAAGAAGTTGGCAGGAATGTTGCCGATGGTTGAGCCGACGCCCACGATTCCGGAGAGGAACTGTACGAATACGCCCAGAAGACCTACGAGAAGGGCGGCGAGGGCGGTGAACTTGTAACCTTTCTTCTTGAGGAGGTTACCGGCAGGAATGCCCATGAAGGCATAAGCCAGGAAGTTCATCATGTTACCCATCATACCCAGGGTGTTGGAGCCTTCGATACCGGGCTGCATCTTCCAGATGTTGCCGATAGGGGCAGCCAGGTTGGTCACGAAGGAAATCATTCCGAAGAGGAATATCATTGTAATGACGGCAATGATATTCGAATCACCTTTTTTTGACATTATTCTATAAGTTTTATTGTTGATAATTTGCAGTTTGTATCCCCAAATATAATCAAAATATTTTATTTGAGCGGGCGTATTTGAGATTTTCTGGCTATAATGTGGTTATAGCGGTCCAGGACCTCATCCACCACATCTTCCCAGCTGCGTACGATGCTCCGGGATGCGGCGGCACCTACGCGGCGCACCTGCGGCCTGTCGGCATAAAGAGCCCTGAGGCGGGCCTCGAAATCATCCAGGCTGTCCTGCACCAGGAAACCGTTTTCGCCGTCCCTCAGGATGGTTGCGGCTGTGGAGCCTTCAATCATTACGGCCGGGGTGTGCAGCGCTGCCGCCTCGCGCACTACGAGCGGGGCGTTGTCGTAAAGCGAAGGGAAGAGGAAAAGGTCGGCGGCGGCATAGTAGCGCGTAATCTGGTCGCGTTCGGTGAGCATGCCGGTAAAGGTGACCTTGCTGTCGAGGCCCTTATCGTGGACGAGCTGCTTCATCTCATCGGCAGCATAGCCGGTGCCCACGAAGAACATCCTGAAGGGAAGGTCCTTGATTCTCTCCAGGCCCTCGATGATGAAACGGGTGTTCTTCTGCCAGATGTGCTGGCCCACAAAGAGGAAAACGAACTCGTCCGGCGCTATTCCAAGCACCCGGCGAGAATCCTCGAAATAGGATTCGGGATAGTC
Organism: Bacteroidales bacterium UBA4360; assembly: GCA_002393945.1. Lineage (GTDB taxonomy): Bacteria > Bacteroidota > Bacteroidia > Bacteroidales > UBA932 > Cryptobacteroides. The sequence continues at coordinate 352,169 of DGSO01000028.1, read as the reverse complement.
GGCAACCAGGTCGCTGCCGTTGTCGACGACTTCCACGTGCCCCTTGTAGCCGTATTCGCGGATAACATCCTCCACAGATGCCTGCGGGACCCAGACCTCATCGGCCCTGTCAAAGAATTCCATCACTATCTTGATGGCCTGGTCTACGAGCATGTCGGAAGGGACCACCTTCTTGAAATCGTCCTTGAATTTGGAATGGAAAGTGGCTACCAGAGGGATGTTCTGGCTCTTTGCCACCTGTGCGGCCATAAGGCCGGATGAAAACGGAGAATGGGCGTGAACTATCTTGAACTTGCGCCTTGAGAGTTTGGCCCTGAAGAGCGGATCTATCTGTGCAATGCCCGTCACGTACGGATGGCGGAACGGCACTGGGACGGAGAGATAGTCCAGAACTTCATATGGATACTGTCCGTAATTGGCCCCCATCTTGTTCGGGGTTATCACCGAAACTCCTCCTACTTTCTGCTGCAGCCAATATGCGTAATTCTGCACACACACTGCAACACCGTCCATGACCGGCGGGAAACTTTCATTAAAAAGACCGACGTTGGCTTCCATAGTTTATGGTTTTAGTAAACAAAGTTAACCAAAAAGCCCGTAAAACACAAAAAACGTCCAACCTTGAGGGCTGGACGTTTAAATCGGAGTGTCTTGAAATTACTCAGCTGCGGGTGCTTCTGCTGCGGGCTCTGCGGGTGCTTCTGCTGCAGGGGCCTCTGCTGCGGGAGCTTCGGCCTTCTTTGCACGGCTGCGGCGGGTGCTTTTCTTGACTTCCTTCTTGGGTGCGAGTGCGGCCTCATTGAAGTCCACAAGCTCTACGAGAACCATCTCGGTAGCATCACCGCTGCGGAAACCGGTGTGGAGGATACGGAGGTATCCGCCGGGACGGTCTGCAACCTTGGGAGCCACTGTGCGGAAGAGTTCTGCTGTTGCCTCCTTGTCCTTCAGGTAGCTGAAAACAACGCGGCGTGAGTGGGTGGTGTCTTCTTTGGACTTGGTAATGAGGGGCTCTACGTAAGGCTTGAGGGCCTTGGCCTTGGCCTCTGTGGTGGTGATCCTCTTCTTCAGGATGAGGGAGGATGCCATGTTGGCGAGCATCGCCTTGCGGTGACCGCTCTTGCGACCAAGATGATTGACTGCTCTATTGTGTCTCATTGTTAAACGATCTTTTTCTTAGGTTCAATATTGTACTTGGTGACATCCATACCGAAGGAAAGCTTCATCTTCTCTACCAGGAGGTCAATTTCGCTGAGGGACTTGCGGCCGAAGTTGCGGAACTTCATGAGTTCACTGCGGTTGTAGGACACAAGGTCTGCGAAGGTGTCGATATCGGCAGCCTTGAGGCAGTTGAATGCCCTCACGGAGAGGCCCATATCGGAAAGTTTGGTAAGGAGAAGGTGACGCATCCTCAGGGACTCCTCGTCAAGCTCCTTGCTGTCTGTCTCTACGGCAGACTCGATGGCGATCTTCTTGTCGTCTGTGAAGAGCTTGAAGTGATAGATGAGGATGTTGGCTGCATCCTGCAGTGCGGCCTCCGGGGTGATGGAACCGTCGGTGACAATCTCAAGGAGGAGCTTTTCGTAGTCGGTCTTCTGTTCAACGCGGTAGTTCTCCACGGTCCAGTTGACCTTCTTTACAGGGGTGTAGATGGCGTCCACGGGAATTGTGCCGATGGGCGTGTTCTCATCCCTCTCCTCTTCGGCCGGAACGAAGCCGCGGCCCTTGGTGATGGTCAGGGTGATTTCAAGTTTTACGGAAGGCTCGAGTGAGCAGATGTGCAGTTCCGGATTCAACACCTTGAAAGAAGACAATCCCTCTGAGATGTCCTCAGCGGTAAATTCGGATTTGCCGCTGATTGTGATGTTCGCCACTGCGCTGTCCTCGGTTTCCACCATGCGGCGGAAGCGGACCTGCTTCAGGTTGAGGATAATGTCCTGCATTCCCTCGATAACGCCGGGAATGGTCTGGAACTCGTCCTGGACACCACTGACCTGAATTTCGGAGATGGCGAAACCTTCGAGTGAGGCAAGGAGAATACGACGGAGGGCATTGCCGATGGTCTGGCCGTATCCGGGTTCCAAAGGACGGAACTCGAAACGTCCGACGGTGTCGGTGCCTTCGAGCATGATCACCTTGTCCGGTTTCTGAAATGCTAAGATTGCCATAGTCTTTTGGGTGTTTAGTCTGTTACTTGGAGTAGAGGTCAACGATAAGCTGCTCGTTGATGTTCTCGGGAATTTCCTCGCGGGCGGGGACATTCAGGAACTTGCCGCAGAGATTGGTGGCGTCGAGCTCGAGCCAGGAATACTTCGTTGCGGAAGCGATGCTGTTCTGGATAACCTCAAGGCTCTTGGAGCGCTCGCGGACGGCGATTACCTGACCGGGCTTCACCTGGCAGGACGGGATGTTGCAGATTGCTCCGTCCAGGGTGATGTGGCGGTGAAGGACAAGCTGACGGGCAGCTGCGCGTGAAGGAGCGAAACCAAGGCGGTACACCAGGTTGTCGAGACGTGCTTCAAGGAGGAGAATGAGGTTCTCACCTGTCTGGCCCTTCATGCGGGCTGCACGTGCATAGGTGTTGCGGAACTGACGCTCCAGTACACCGTACATATATTTGACTTTCTGCTTCTCCTTGAGCTGGGTGCCGTACTCTTTCTGCTTTTTGCGCTTTGCAGCAAGGCCGTGCTGTCCGGGAGGGGTATTTCTCTTTTCGAAGGTCTTGTCAGGGCCATAGATGGGCTCGCCGAATTTACGGGCGATGCGGGTGGTAGGACCAGTATATCTTGCCATGTTAGTTCTCCTTTAAAATTAAACTTTACGGCGTCCCTTAGGGCGGCAACCATTGTGAGGCATAGGTGTTACGTCGATGATTTCGGTAACGACGATACCTGCGTTGTTGATGGTACGGATTGCAGACTCACGTCCTGCACCGGGACCCTTAACATAGCACTTTACCTTGCGGAGACCTGCGTCGAATGCAGACTTGGAGGCGTCTTCTGCTGCCATCTGAGCGGCATAGGGAGTGTTCTTCTTGGAACCACGGAAACCGCACTTGCCGGCAGAGGACCAGCTGATCACCTGACCCTGAGCGTTGCAGAGGGACACGATGACATTGTTGAAGGTGGATGAAATATGGGCTTCGCCATAAGCCTCAACCTTGACAACTCTCTTCTTTGTTGTTGTAGTTTTCTTTGCCATAATTCATCTGGGATTACTTGGTTGCTTTCTTCTTGTTGGCAACGGTCTTCTTGCGGCCCTTACGTGTACGGGCGTTGTTCTTGGTGCTCTGACCACGGACGGGGAGACCTGCACGGTGACGGATGCCACGATAGCAACCGATATCCATGAGGCGCTTGATGTCCATCTGGACTGAGCTGCGGAGCTCGCCTTCGATCTTGTACTCATTGTTGATGAGTGCACGGATGGCTGCAATCTGCTCGTCGTTCCAGTCCCCGACTTTGACAGTGGGGTCGATGCCACAGGTGTCCAGAATTTTCTTGGCGCTGCTGCGGCCGATACCGAAGATATAGGTGAGGCCTATAACTCCATGTTTGTTGTTCGGTAAATCAACACCGGCTATTCTTGCCATATTCTATCTGTACTATTTAATAATTACACATTAACCCTGGCGCATCTTGAACTTGGGGTTCTTCTTGCAGATCACGTAGAGGCGACCTTTACGCCGGACGATTTTGCAGTCTTCACTGCGCTTTTTGATGGAGGTCTTGACTTTCATCGTTATCTGATTTTTATTTGTATCTGAAAGAAATTCTTCCTTTGGTTAAATCGTAAGGTGATATTTCCACTTTGACCCGGTCACCGAGAAGGATATGGATAAAGTTCATCCTCATCTTACCGGAAATGTTGCAGAGGAGGACATGACCATTCTCCAGTTCAACGCGGAACATTGCGTTGGGAAGGGTCTCGATCACTGTTCCATCCTGCTCGATAGATACTTGCTTGGACATCGTTAAAAACTCACTTTAAAATTTAATCGAACCATCTTTCTCAATGTAATCGAAGGTCGAAAGCTGAACTGCTTTGCCTTTTCGGACAACAACCGTAAGCTCGTAATGGGCTGCGTTCTTGTGGTCTGCCGTGTGTACTGCCCAACCATTTTTTGCAAGGTACACTCCGCGGCCTCCCGCACAGATCATAGGCTCAATACAAATGGTCATTCCGTCTACAAGCCTTGCACCGTGGCCGCGTCTTCCGTAATTGGGGACGCCGGGCTCTTCGTGCATTTCACGGCCCACTCCGTGTCCTTCGAGTTCGCGGACAACGGAAAAACCGAATGACTCTGCGTACGACTGCACCGCGTATCCGATATCGCCGGTACGGTTACCTGCAACGGCTGCTTCGATTCCCTTGTACAGAGATGCCTTGGTGACATCCAGGAGTTTCCGGGTTTCAGAGCTCACCTCCCCGACCGGGAAGGTGTATGCTGAATCTCCGTTGTAACCCTTGTACAGGGTGCCGCAATCTACGGAAACAATGTCACCCTCTTCGAGAGGACGGTCTGACGGAAAACCGTGGACCACCACATCGTTTACGCTCATGCACAGTGCTGCAGGAAAGCCGTCAAAACCCTTGAAGGAAGGAATAGCGCCGTGATCGCGGATGAAGGTTTCGGCCACCTCATTCAACTTCGCAGTTGTCACACCAGGGGCGACCAGTTTACCAACCTCTGCAATAGTCCGTGACACGAGGTCTCCGTTGATGCGGAGCAGCTCTATCTCTTCTTCTGTCTTGGGTCTGATCATATCGACTTCCGATTCTACATTCAATTAATTACATGCCGGAACGTCCGGTAAGACGGCCGGTCTTCATAAGTCCGTCGTAGTGACGCATCAGGAGGTAGCTCTCTATCTGCTGGAGGGTATCCAGAACAACACCTACGAGGATCAGCAGCGAGGTGCCGCCGAAGAAGCTTGCGAACTGGTTGTTAACGCCCATGAGGTTAGCAAGGGCGGGAAGGCATGCGATGATTGCAAGGAAAATTGAACCCGGGAGGGTAACCTTGGTCATGATGCTGTCCAGATATTCGGCAGTCTTCTTGCCGGGCTTTACGCCGGGGATGAAGCCACCGTTACGCTTCATGTCTTCTGCCATCATGGTGGGGTTCACCGTAACGGCTGTGTAGAAGTATGTGAAGACTATAACGAGGAGACCGAATACAATGTTGTACCAGACGCTGGTGTAGCTGGAGAAGGCGGCTGCGATACCACGGGTGGCATCATAGCGGCCGAGCAGCATAGGGAACATCATAAGAGCCTGAGCAAAGATGATAGGCATAACACCCGCAGCGTTGATCTTGAGCGGGATGTACTGGCGGACGCCGCCATACTGCTTGTTGCCGATAACCCTCTTGGCATACTGCACAGGAACCTTCCTGACAGCCTGGACAAGAGCTATGGCTGCAATGATGACGAACACCCAGACTATCATCTCTACGATGAAGAACATGGGACCGCCCACGCCGTTGCCGGTGAACTTCTGGGTTGCTTCAGCAACGAGGGCGTAAGGGAGACGGGCAACGATACCGATCATGATGATCAGGGAAATACCATTGCCGATACCGCGGTCTGTAATGCGCTCGCCAAGCCACATGACAAACATGGAACCGGCCATCAGGATGACGGTGGATACCAGGTTGAACATGAAGTTGCTCCAGGTAACGGTGCGGGCAGCTGCAGGAATCATACCGGCAACATAGGCAGGGCCCTGGATGGCAAGGATAGCCACGGTGAGGTAGCGGGTAATCTGGTTCATCTTGCGGCGGCCGCTCTCACCTTCCATCTGCATTTTGCGGAAGGAGGGAACAAACATGCCCAGAAGCTGGACCACGATGGATGCCGAAATGTAAGGCATCACGCCAAGTGCAAATATCGAAGCGTTGCCGAAAGCACCGCCGGAGAACATGTTAAGCAGTCCGACGAGACCTTCCTGGGTACCGCTGATACCACCCTTCAGAGCCTCGGGATCGAGACCGGGAAGAAGGATGAAGCTACCCAGACGATAGATCAGCACAAGAAGGATAGTGTATCCTATCCTCTTGCGCAGTTCTTCGATATTGTAGATGTTGCGTATTGTCTGAATGAACTTCTTCATCGCAGTCAAACTATTCAATTACGGTTGCTTTACCTCCGGCAGCTTCAATCTTTGCAATTGCAGAAGAGGAGAAGGCGTTTGCCTTTACCTCGATGGCGACATTGATTTCGCCGTTTCCGAGAACCTTTACGAGTTCTCCCTTGGATGCAGCACCTGCAGCGATGAAGGTCTCAGGAGTGAACTCCTTGACACCGAGCTTTTCGCTGAGAGCCTGGAGGGTGGAAACGTTAACGGCACGATACTCTACGCGGGTAGGGTTCTTGAAGCCGAACTTGGGAAGACGACGCTGGATAGGCATCTGGCCACCTTCGAATCCGACCTTGTGCTCGTAACCGGCACGGGCCTGTGCACCCTTGGTACCACGGGTAGCAGTGCCACCCTTACCGGAACCCTGGCCGCGGCCAACGCGCTTTGTGTTATGGGTTGCGCCCTTTGCGGGCTTCAGATTTTCAAGTTTCATCTCTCTTATCTCCTTAGTCAATTACTTCGCAGGTAACAAGGTGCTGAACTTTCTCCAGCTGGCCGCGGGTGATGGGAGTGTCTTCCACGATCACGGTCTGGTGCATCCTGCGGATACCGAGAGTCTTAAGGTTTGCGATCTGACGCTTGGTCTCTCCGTTCTTGGAGCGAACCTGGGTAATCTTAAGCTTTGCCATAGTTTCTCAGTATTAACCGTTAAAAACTTTACTCATGGGAACGCCGCGAAGGCCGGCCACGGTGTAGGCGTCGCGCATCTCGGTGAGAGCTGCGATGGTAGCCTTTACCAGGTTGTGAGGGTTGGATGAACCCTTGCTCTTTGCAAGAACGTTCTGTACACCTGCGCTCTCGAACACGGCACGCATAGCACCACCGGCCTTTACACCGGTACCGGGAGCTGCGGGCTTCATGAAGACCTCAGCGCCACCGAAGCGGGCGACCTGCTCGTGAGGGATAGTAGTATTGATGACGGGGATCTTTACGAGGTTCTTCTTTGCATCCTCAACGCCCTTGGCGATGGCTGCAGTAACCTCATTGGCCTTACCAAGGCCGTAACCCACGACACCGTTTTCGTCACCGACGACGACGATAGCTGCAAAGCGGAAGTGACGACCACCTTTGGTGACCTTGGTAACGCGGTTGATGGCTACCAGTCTGTCCTTGAGTTCAAGGTCAGAGGTCTTTACTCTTTTTACGTTTGAATTTGCCATAGTAGTCTTCTGTATTAGAATGCGAGTCCGGCTTCACGGGCTGCATCTGCCAAACTTTTAACTCTGCCGTGGAACAGATATCCTCCGCGGTCGAAAGCGACGGCGTTGATGCCTGCTGCGAGGGCGCGCTCTGCGATTGCCTTTCCTACGATTGCTGCAGCCTCGATGCCGCTCTTGCCTTTGGTTTCGGCTGCGAGGGCCTTGTCATTGGAGGCAGCTGATACGAGGGTCTTGCCTTCGAGGTCGTTGATAACCTGGACGTAAATCTGCTTGTTGGAACGGAACACCACCATACGGGGACGTTCAGCGGTACCATTGACATGCTTACGGATTCTGTAGTGAATCCTTCTTCTTCTTTCAATTCTGTTAAGTGCCATAACTGTGTCCTCCTTTTACTTGGCCGATGCGGTCTTGCCAGCCTTGCGGCGGAGCTGTTCACCGACAAACTTGATACCCTTGCCCTTGTAAGGTTCGGGACGACGGAATGAGCGGATCTTGGCAGCGATCTGTCCGACAAGCTGCTTGTCTGCGCTCTTGAGGATGAGAAGCGGGTTCTCGCCTTTGCGGACCTGGGGGGTCTCAGCGGTGACCTCTGCAGGAAGCATGATCTGAATGTCGTGGGAATAACCCAGTGACATGGAGAGGAGCTGGCCCTGTGCAGCCACACGGAAACCGACACCTACGAACTCCTGCTTGATTGTGAAGCCTTCGGACACACCCACTACCATGTTGTGGACGAGTGCGCGGTAAAGGCCGTGCATTGAGCGGAAGCGGGGAAGGTCGCTGGGGCGCTCGAACTTGATTTCATTTCCCTCGATGGTGACTTTGATGTCCGGATCTACTTTCTGGCACATCTCGCCAAGAGGGCCTTTCACCTTCACGACGTTGCCTTCAAGGAGCTCAGCCTTGACACCGGCGGGAAGGACTACAGGTAATTTACCGATTCTTGACATAATGATTATGTATGATTAATATACGTAGCAAATAACTTCACCGCCTACGCCAAGTTCCTTGGCTTCCTTGTCGGTGATGACGCCCTTGGAAGTGGAAAGGACTGCGATACCGAGACCATTGAGGACGCGGGGCATGCTCTGGACGTCTGCATACTTGCGGAGACCAGGGGTGCTGACGCGGACGATGCTCTTGATGGCAGCGGCCTTTGTTTCAGGATGATACTTGAGGGCGATCTTTATGTTGTTATAGGGAGTTCCTTCAACCACCTTGTAGCTGAGGATGTAACCCTTTTCGCACAGAATCTTGGTGATAGCCACCTTCATTGTGGAGGAGGGAATCTCGACTACCTTCTTTCCTGCGAGGTAGGCGTTACGGATTCTGGTCAGATAATCTGCAATAGGATCAGTCATTTTCTTCTTCTTTAAAAGGTTATTACCAGCTTGCCTTCTTTACACCGGGGATGAGACCCTGGGAGGCCATTTCGCGGAACTGAATACGGCTGAGGCCGAAGTCACGCATGTAACCCTTGGGACGACCGGTAAGGGAGCAGCGGTTGTGGAGACGTACGGGGCTGGCGTTCTTGGGGAGCTTGTCAAGGGCTGCATAATCGCCGGCTTCCTTGAGAGCTGCACGCTTTGCGGCGTACTTAGCAACTAATTTCGCGCGCTTTACTTCGCGGGCTTTCATTGATTCCTTTGCCATGCTATCTTAGTTATTATGTTTCTTGAAAGGAAGACCGAAGGCCTTGAGAAGGGCGTGAGCCTCTTCGTCGGTCTTTGCGGTGGTCACGAAAGTGATCTCGACGCCGTGGATACGGGGGTTCTTGTCGATTTCAATTTCGGGGAAGATGATCTGCTCCTTGATACCAAGGGTGTAGTTGCCCTGGCCGTCCATCTTCTCGGAGATACCGTTGAAGTCGCGGATACGGGGAAGAGCAACGCGGATGAGGCGCTCCAGGAATTCGTACATGCGGACGTCGCGGAGGGTAACCTTTGCGCCGATGGGCATGCCCTTACGGAGCTTGAAGTTGGAGATATCCTTGCGGGAGGCGGTGATGACTGCCTTCTGTCCTGCGATGATGGAGAGTTCCTCTGCTGCCTCCTCGACAAGTTTCTTGTCCTGGGTAGCGTCGCCTACACCTTCATTGAGGGTGATTTTCACCAGGCGGGGAACCTGCATTACAGTATGATAGGAGAACTGCTTTACGAGAGCGGGGACAATCTCCTCCTTATAGACCTTCTTGAGGTCAGGGCAGTAGCCGGCGGGAAGAGCCTGGACTTCTGCGGTTTTTGTAGCTTTCTTTGCCATAATTACTTGATCTCCTCTCCAGTTGTTTTAGCAATGCGGACCTTCTTTCCGTCAACCTCCTTATGGGCAACCCTGGTGGGCTTGCCAGCAGCGTCCATGAGCTGAACGTTGGAGATGTGGATACCGGCTTCCTGCTTGATAATACCTCCCTGAGGGGCCTTGGGGTTGGGTTTGGTATGCTTTGATACCATGTTCACGCCCTCTACGATGACGCGGTCCTTGCTGCGAAGAACCTCGAGGACCTTTCCTGTCTTGCCCTTGTCGTTACCGGCATTCACATACACGGTATCGCCTTTCTTGATGTTGAACTTTTTCATACTCTTCTAATCTTTTAAAGGACCTCGGGTGCCAGTGAAACGATTTTCATGTAGTTCTCGCGGAGTTCGCGGGCAACAGGGCCGAAGATACGGGTGCCGCGAAGTTCACCTGCGCCATTGAGAAGGACGCAAGCGTTCTCGTCGAAACGGATATAGGAGCCGTCGGGACGACGGATTTCCTTCTTGGTGCGGACGATGACGGCCTTGGTAACGGTACCTTTCTTGACATCACCACCAGGGATGGCGCTCTTGACGGTAACCACGATGGTCTCACCGATGGTTGCATAACGGTGGCGGGTACCACCAAGCACACGGATGCAGAGGACTTCCTTTGCACCGCTGTTGTCAGCAACCTGTAAACGTGTTTCCTGCTGTATCATATTACTTGACTTTTTCTACGATTTCAACTAATCTCCAGTTCTTGGTCTTAGAGAGGGGGCGGGTTTCCATAATGCGGACGGTGTCTCCCTCGGAGCACTCGTTCTTGGCATCCTCTGCGACGAACTTGGTGGTCTTCTTTACGAACTTGCCGTAAATAGGGTGCTTTTCGTGAGTTTCAACAGCCACGACGATGGTCTTGTCCATCTTGTTGCTGACCACGATGCCAACCCTTTCCTTGCGAAGATTTCTTTCCATAGGTCGATGTCTTAGTTAGTTCTGCTGTTTCTCTTTCTCTGCCAGGATGGTGATCATGCGAGCGATATCCTGACGGGTCTTCCTGATCTTGGAAGTGTCCTCAAGGGGAGAAATAGTGTGATTGAGCTTCATGGTGTCGAGGTTGTTCTTTTCTACCTCAATGCGGTCGCGGAGGTCTGCGATGGACATCTCACGTACTTCTGATACTTTCATTTTTACTCCTCCTCTAATTATTCTTCTACATAATCCCTACGGACAACGAACTTGGTTGCCACGGGAAGCTTGTTTGCTGCAAGACGCATTGCCTCTTTTGCAGTTTCGAGGGAAACGCCCTCTGCCTCAAAGAGGATACGGCCCGGGGTGATGGGAGCTACGAAGCCCTGAGGGTCACCTTTACCCTTACCCATACGGGTATCGAGGGGCTTTGCGGTGAACGGCTTCACAGGGAAGACACGGATCCAGATCTGACCTTCACGGTTCATGTGACGGGAGATTGCCTGACGGGCTGCCTCGATCTGCTGAGCTGTAAGCCAGCAGTTTTCAAGGTTCTTGAGGCCGAAAGAACCGAATGCGAGCTGGTTTCCACGACCGGAATTGCCCTTCATGCGGTTTTTCTGTTCCCTTCTGAATTTGGTTCTTTTAGGCTGTAACATTGCTGTAATGTTTTAAAATTTCCTTAATTAATCCCTAACTTATTGAAACTCAGCTGGTTGGGTGCTTTTTGCTCCAATTTCGGGATTGCAAAGTTACAAAATTTTTCTGAATAGCCAAACTTTTTTACAAAAAATTCCAACATTTTCGACCGCAGTTTTCGAAACTTAACTACACGGTTTTTCAATCACTTACATACTTTGTTTAAAAAAACTTTCACTCATTTTCGACATTCGCTTTTGGACATAGGCGGAACTCTTATCCCCAAACCTGTCGCCGCCCACGGCACATGAGTGGGAGGGGCCCGACGCGAAGCGTTGGGAGGGACGAGGACGATAGTCCGAGGGTTTGGGGATAAGAGTTCCGCCTATGTATTTGGCAAAGTCTTTGCAAAACCATAACTTTGCAATGATGAAACGTATCGTACATATCGCAGTGGCGGCGGCACTTGCACTTCTTCCAATATCGGCAGGAGCGCAGGGTCACGTGAGGAAGGCTATGGAAAAAGCCCGCGAGAAGGAGCAGGCCATGGCTGCGCAGAAAGCGGCCCTGGAGAACGTTCCCGGCGGCGTTTTCATGCGGATGAAGGTGGAGAACGGAGACACCACGTTCATCGACAAGATCCCCGCGGTATGGATTTTCAGCAGAAGGCCGCACACAAGCGAAAAGGAGTGGCGCAAATACTATAAGCTGGTATACCGCTTCGCAAGGGTATATCCTTACGCCCAGGCGTCCGGCGGCCTGCGTCACATCGTGGACAGCACCATAGAGGCGAACCACTACAACAGGTTCCAGCGGGAGCAGTATATTAATAAGGTGCAGAAACAGCTCTTCAAGGACTTTGAAGGGGCGCTTCACCACATGACCATCTCCCAGGGGGCTATTCTCCTCAAGCTTATCGACAGGGAAACCGGCATGCCCCCCTATTCTGTAATCAAGGAATACAAGAACGGAGCCGCAGCTGGCTTCTGGCAGGCCGTAGCAAAGATTTTCGAAAACGACCTCAAATCCAGCTATGACCCCGAAGGCGAAGACCGTGACCTGGAAGAGCTTGTCCAGATCTGGCAGGCCGGCGAATTCAAGAATCTCTACTGGTCCGTGTTCTGGGAAGATCCGCCCGTGGTGGAAGTTCCGGAGAGGTACTTCAAGTAGTTTTCCTCCGCATCGTACACAATCCAGTTCGGGCTCGTAATCCAGTCCCCAAGGATGAGAAGGCGGGATTTTTTGACGGGAACGTCGACCCGCGAATGATAATGGCCGAAGATGAAGAATTCGGCCTTTTTCGCGTTACGCGCGCACCACTTGTAGAGGGGCTCGTCCTCGCCGCGGAAAATGTAGCTGATATTCTTTGCGAGACGGGACTTCTTGCTCCAGCCGTTGCCAAGCTTGAAGGCGATGCGAGGATGGAGAGTGGAGAAACACTTCTGCAGGAAACGGTTATGGAAGGCCCAGCGCATGAGTTTGTAGCCGTGGTCTCCAGGCCCAAGGCCGTCGCCATGGCCAAGACAAAACTTACGACCGCCGATTGTCACAAAATAAGGCTGTTTCAGCACCGTCATTCCCAACTCGCCGAAATAGCTGTAGGCCCAGATATCGTGGTTTCCGCGGAAGAAGTACACCTTCACACCGGCGTCCATCAGGTCCAGAAGGGCGGCAAAAACGCGCACGTAACCCCTTGGAACCACATCCTTGTATTCGTACCAGAAATCCCAGATATCGCCAAGAAGATATACGGCATCCGTCTCGTAACGCGGAATCTCTTTCAGGAATTTCACGAATGCCGCCTCCCTTGCCTGCGGGCCTGCCACGTCAAGGCCAAGGTGGACGTCGGAGACGAAATATGTGTAGCGTCTTGGCATCGGCCTATGCAAGAATGAATATCAGGGCGGCGACGAGGAGGCAGTAGAGGGCGAACCAGAGGAGTTTCGCCTTGCGGACGATGGCAATCATGACCTTGCAGGCGAAAAGACCGCTCACGAAGGCGGCTATAAAGCCAAGGCAAAGTGTCAGGGGACCCACTCCGGAGCCGAAGACGGCATCTCCCGTCGCAACTTTCAGAAGGTCCAGGGACTGTTCGCCGATGATGGGAATCAGAACCATCAGGAAGGAGAACTGGGCCATGGCGTCACGCTTGACGCCGGTGAGAAGGCCGGTGGCGATGGTGCTGCCGCTGCGGGACACGCCGGGAACCACGGCAAACGCCTGTGCAAGGCCCACGACAGCAGCCTGCCAGAAGGAGATGCCATTCCTCTGGTCCTTAGCCACGGGAACCTTGAACCGCCTGCCGGCATTGTCGGAAACCCACAGCAGGACAGCCGTTACGCAAAGGCCGACGGCCACCTGCCTGAGCGACCCGCTGAAGAGCGCATCTACCTGGTCCTTGAACAGGAAACCCACAATGGCGACGGGAATCAAGGAAACGAGTATCTTGCAGATGTAGTCCGTCTCGTCATTGTACTTGAACTTGAAAAAGCCCTTGAGGAGCTTCCAGATGGCGCTCCAGAACACGACAATCGTCGCCATTACCGTTGCGAAGTGCACGGTTACGGTAAAATCCAGGAAGCCCTCTGCGTCTGCGCCGAGGAGTTCCTTGAATATCATGAGATGTCCCGATGAAGACACCGGAAGGAATTCAGTAAGTCCCTGGACTATTCCAAGGAGTATTGCCTGCCACCAATCCATAACTTAAATTTCTTTGTCCGGGAAACGGCCCATGATGGCTACCACTTCCAGCACGATGCCGGCGATTATTACTATGGGAGCCGCCACAAGGCGCCTGAAATCAAACATTGCATAGTTGAAGACCTGAGGGTCGTCCGAGCCACCGCCGGAAAGCAGTATGAAGCCCGCAACCATCACCAGCAGTCCTGCCAGCATGAGCTTGATTCCACGGGCCGTGGTGGCCATTTTATCCGAATTCTTTGCCATAAGCTAATAAGCGTAAACAATGTCACGGTTATACCCTACCATGCGGGTTACCATGAAGAAAGTACTGATTGCGCAGATACCCACGCCGCAAACCACCATGATTCCCATCACGATGAGAAGGTTCTCCAGCGAGAAAATCCCGAACAGCGCCGCGAATTCCCCTTTTAGGAAGAACATCACGCCCAGCAACATGAGTATTGCCACCAGGGCCGAAAACAGCCCCTGCACGGCCGCCCTGCCCACAAACGGAGCACGGATGAAACCGCACGTGGCCCCCACCAGGTGCATGGTATGAATTGAAAACCGCCTGGAGAAGAGATCGAGCCTCACGGTGTTGGAGATGAGCACCACCGAAATGAAAAGGAGGAGAAGGACCAGCACCGCAAGTCCCAGCGAAATCTTCCCGAGATTCTGGTTCAGGGCATCTACCAGCGAGGTCTGATACACCACCTCGTCCACGAGCGGAGACTGCGAAAGCTTCTCCTTGATGACGTCGAGGCTGTCTGCCGACACATAGGCCGCTTCAAGGTTCACGTCGATGGAAACCGGCACCGGAGCGCTCTCGAACACATCCAGAAAATCCCTTCCCAGCAGTTCCGACATCTCCTGCATGCCCTCCTCCCGGGAAATGAAGCGCGTAGACCTTATTCCCGGCAGGGCCGATATTTCCTTTTCATAGGCCGATGCCTCCTCTTCATCCACGTAATCCTTCATAAGGACAGACACCTGGAGGTTTTCCTTGAAGTAATCCGACACGGCACGCGCATTCACAAGAAGGAGCGAGCCCATCCCCACAAGGAGAAGGACCAGCGAGAGGCTTATCACCGTAGAAATCCATGCGCTTGCAAGGCGCCTGCGCGTTGTAGAGCTGCTTCCGGTAGGCATAACACACCTAATTTCGGAGTCAAAGATACTACAATGGGAGAAAAAGTCAAAAAAAATTAGTAAATTTGTAAGCTAAATGTTTTTTGTTATGGCAGAAACAGCAAAGAAGATCCTGTTCGTGAATGCAGAGATGTTTCCGTACCTTCCGGAAACGGACATAGCCAAGATTTGCCGCGAACTTCCCCAGGGCATTCAGGAAAGAAAACGTGAGATACGTGCGTTCATGCCGCGCTATGGCTGCATCAACGAAAGGAAGAACCAGCTCCACGAGGTCATCCGCCTCTCGGGAATGAATATCATCATTGCCGACGTAGACCGTCCTCTGGTGATCAAGGTCGCTTCTATCTCATCGGCCCGCATACAGGTATATTTTATCGACAACGAAGACTACTTCCGCCGCAAGCAGGTGTATCGCGACGAAGACGGCACCTTCTTCAAGGACAACGGCGAAAGGGCCATCTTCTTCGCCCGCGGAGTCCTGGAGACAGTGAAAAAGCTGCGCTGGGCTCCCGACGTCATCCACTGCTCCGGCTGGATTTCCCACCTCGTCCCCCTGTACCTCAAGAAGGCCTACAAGGGAGACCCCATCTTTGCCAATTCAAAGGTAGTGCTGTCCCTTTACGACGACACTCCCAAGGAGGCCTTCGGTGCGGCTTTCAAGGACAATGTCCTCTTCGGCCCCATCAAGCCCAGGGACATATCTCTCACGGAGAATGCAGACGGCACAGAACTTGCTAAACTTGCAGCACAGTATTCCGACGGCATCATCATCGGAAGCGGTGGAGTAAGCGACGGCCTTATCTCTTACTGCAAAGGCCTGGACGCCCCTGTCCTGGACTTTGACGCCGCCTCACTTGCCAGCGGAGAATACATGGACAGCTACAACGCATTTTACGACAAAATTCTGTAAATGAAAAGATTACTTTTGCCACTGGCCGCAGTCACGCTTCTTGCGGCAGGGTGCATAAAGGTAGACAACAGCCTTGGGAAAGGCCTTGTGGACAAAAGCCACATCTACGATACATATACCGTAGAGTTTCCGCTCACTGAAATCACCATGAAGAAGTCGTCGGACCTGTCCGGCTTTTCTTCGACCCGTATAGCCGTCGGCGCAGTGCGTGACGACGAATTCGGGCTCACAACGCGTGAAAGCGCCTTCACCCTGGTTCCCTTCCTGGACACCCTGGACCTTGGCACCAACCCCAAAGCGATAAGCTTTGACATCTATTTTGCCGGAGACACCGTATCCTGTGCCGACGATTCACAGGCAAGGATCATGCAGAACATCTTCGTCACGGCCCTCACTGAAAAGCCGAACTCCGCCAAGAGTTCCACGGCCACGGCACTCGCACACGGCACCGACGTCATCACCGACGGACTTCCCGTCTACAACGGCAGCGGCCCCCTGGCATTCACCCTCACCAAGTCATTCGCACAGCAGTATCTTGACGCCATCAAGACACTTGCCCCCGACGGCATCCTGGTGAACCGCGATTGGGACGAAGACGCCATCAAAGAGCGTTTCGAGAAATACACCGACGCCCTTCCCGGCATTCATATCGCAACCGACATCCCTTCCGGAAACGGCGGCCGCATCAACCTCTTCGACCTCAGCTGCCTGAGCGTCTCCAACAGCCAGTTCTACTTCAACAACAACTACGGCCTTCTCCAGTACACCAATGACGAGAATCCCGATGCCGACAATCCCCAAACCATAGTCTTCATCCCCGGAGAAATGAATTTCCTGGACGAGGAGACGCCCATGAACAACGGCACAAGGTTCCCCCAGTACGCTTTCAACCATACTACGCATGAAAGCACCGAAGGCAAAGCCACCTCGAAAATCATGGTGGAAGGCGGCGGCGGACTCAAGCCCGTCATATCCGCCAAGGAACTGCGTGAGAAGACCATCTCCGCAATTATCGGCAAGGGCGGCCTCCCGGAGAATACCGTCATTACAAAGGCCTCCGTCATCCTCCCCTTCGAGATGACGGCCGACTACAAGGACATGAAATACTTCCCCTCTGTCCTGAGCCCTACCGTAAGGCTCACGGCAAAGGACAGCGACGGCAACACTTCCATCCAGTTCGCAGGTCTCACGGATGCTTCCGTGTCTACTGAGAACCAGGGAGACATCGACCGTTCAAACCTCGTATATTCACCGGACATCAGCTACCACCTCCAGGAAGTCCTCACAAGGGAAGACCTGGACACCGCCACGGATGCCGACATCTGGCTCCTTACCATCTTCACCGAACAGGTTGCCACCGCAACCGACAACTCCATGAACGAGTACTACCAGCAGATGGCATACGCCATGTACTACAACAACATCTACGGCGGCGGTTATGGCTATGGCGGCTACGGCGGCTATGGCGGTTATGGATATAACAGCTACAGCAATTACTATACATACGCAATGCTGGCGGCAATGATGAACCAGAGCAGCCAGCAGCAGTATACCACCAATACGGAGTTGGACAAGGACCGTTACTACAAAGGCACTCTATGCGGCCCGGAATCATCCCGCCCGCCCATCTTCAGGGTGTCCTTCGCCATCTCCAAGGACTAAAGAAAAACCGGCCTCGAAAGAAGCCGGTTTTTCATTAATTTCTCGATTTATTAGCCGAGCTTTTCAGCTACTTTGGCGATGGCGTCTCCAACGGTGGAGATACCTGCAGTTTCCTCATCGGGAATCTTGATACCGAACACGCGCTCGAACTCCATGAGAAGTTCTACAGTGTCCAGAGAATCTGCGCCGAGGTCGTTGGTGAAACTTGCAGATTCAGTAACTGCAGATTCCTCGACACCAAGCTTGTCAACGATAATTTCCTTGACCTGCTTTACGATTTCTTCCTTTGTCATAATGTTAGGTTTTAAGTTTATATTTACGTTCTTCTTATAGTCAAATAACGCGCAAAGTTAAGTATTATTTCTCAATTTACCAAACCACTGTCCTGACGGCTCAGGTTATACCATATCCTGAGACCGTTGATGGAGTTGATGAGGTAAAAGCAGTATTTGATGAACATTACCACGGTATAGCTTGACGCCGCGCTGGAGAGCATAGTGCTGCCCCAAAGCATGATGGAGGCTATGTTTACCAGAATCCAGAGATGCCACTGCTCATAGAAAACCAGGGACATGAGAATCTGGCCGACTATGTTGAATGTAGTGCGGGAGGCATCGGCAAATACCTGGACGCGGTTGATTTCTTCCGGCGCCACGGTGGCGTATTTGATGGCTATGAGTATGCCATACACGGCGGCAAGGCCAAGGAGTACGGCACCGGTGATAATCCAGCGCTGCCTGCCCGTAAGACGGCGGGCCTTCACCTCCTGCTTGCTGCCGGATGCGCCGCGTTTCCTCCACTGCCAGATGCCAACTATCTGCATGGGCAGGAGGTAGAAAAGATGCATGGAGAAGTCTCCCCAGATACCGTTGTCGGCATCTACTATAAGGCAGCAGGCTACGTCCAGAAGGCCGAAGAGGAAGGTCCAGATGATGCCGTTGGCGCTCAGCACGGACGATGCCACGCCCATGACGGAGCCGGTGGCTGCAATCAGGATCATCAGCGTCCTGGCTTCCGGTTCCCGGAGCTTGAATGCCGTGGTGATGGCAATCGCTATCACCATCAACGTCATCAGCGCTGCGCTGAAGTACTTGTTGAATTTCTTGTCGTTCATTGGTTCAGATAATCATGAATCCTTATGGCCAGTTCCGCGCCGACCAGTGAGGAGAGTTCCTCCAGAGGGGCATCGGCAATGCGGGCCACCGAGCCGTAGTGGAGGATGAGGCGCTGCTCGGTCTTTTCACCCACGCCCTTGATTTCGCGGAGGGCGCTCTGGATGGCGGCCTTGGAGCGCAGGTTGCGGTGGAAGGTGATACCGAAGCGGTGGGCCTCGTCACGTATCTGCTGCAGCACTTTCAGGGCCGATGAGTTCCTGTCGATGAAAAGCGGGTAAGGGTCCCCCACCCTGATGACTTCCTCAAGGCGCTTGGCAAGGCCGACGACCGTAACGCGGTCCAGGATGCCCAGTTCGGCAAGCGCCTGGTGGGCGAATTCCAACTGGCCCTTGCCGCCGTCGATGACTATAAGCTGCGGAAGGTCGTCAGGGTTTTCGGCCAGCATGCGGGAGTACCGGCGGTTCACCACCTCCTTCATTGAGGCGAAGTCGTTGGCGCCGATGACCGTCTTTATCTTGAAGCGGCGGTAATCGGCCTTGGAGGGCTCTGCGTTACGGAAAACCACGCAGGAGGCAACGGGGTTGGTACCCTGAATGTTAGAGTTGTCGAAGCATTCCATGTGGCGGGGCAGCTCCTTCATTCCAAGAGCCTTGCGGAGGTCTTCCATAACCGAAAGCCTGTACTGGTCCGGGTCTGTGTGCTCCTTCTGCTTGAGGGAGTTGAAGTGGAACTCCTTGGCGTTCTTTGCGCTCAGTTCCAGAAGGGCGAGTTTATCTCCCCTCTGCGGGATTCTGAACTCGACGCCGGGGATTTCCACGTCGGGCATGAACGGGACTATGACCTCCTTCGAGAGGGTGCCGAACTTCTGCTCAATCTCGCCGATGAAGGTCGCAAGCAAGGTGGCCTGCTCCTCCTCTATCTGGCTGCGGAAACCAAGGTTCAGGGACTGGACGATGGCTCCGCCCCTGATGCGGAGGAAGTTGCCGTAGGCCTCTCCGGCATCGAAGACCATGGAGAAGACATCGGCATCCAGGTCCTGGGCCTGGGTTATGATGCTCTTTGCGTAGTGGCGCTCGAGATTGTGCAGCTTGTCCTTGTAGACCTGGGCCTGTTCGAAGTCCAGGCGGGCGGCGGCATCGGCCATGAGGGCCTTGTAATGCCTGATGACCTCATTCCCCCGGCCACTAAGGATATGGACTATTTCATCTATGTAGCCGCCGTACTCCTCTTTGGATATCTTGCCGATGCAGGGAGCCTTGCACTTGCCGATATGGAATTCCAGGCAGGGGCGGAACTTCCCGCGGAGGATGGCGTCGGAGGTGATTTTAAGGTTGCAGGTGCGCAGGGCGTACATTTCGCCGAAGAAATCCACCAGCGTCCTTGCGTGCATCACGCTGGAATACGGGCCGAAGTAGCGGTTCCCCTTCTCTACCCTGCGGGTAATGAACACCCGGGGGAATTCCTCATTGGTGACGCATATCCAGGGATAGGTCTTCGAGTCCTTGAGGAGGATGTTGTACTTGGGCTTGTACTGCTTGATGAGGTTGTTCTCCAGGAGGAGGGCATCGGCCTCGGAATCCACGACGGAGAACTGGGCATCGGCAATCTTGGATACGAGGATGCGGGTCTTGGTGTTGAGCCTCTCCGGCGGCACGAAATACTGCGCCACCCTCTTGTGAAGGTCCTTGGCCTTACCCACATAGATAACCTTCCCCTCGGCATCATAGTATCTGTAGACGCCGGGGGAATGGGGAAACAACGCTATTTTTTCGCGGACTGTCATTTTACATTCAATCTTTCAACAAAGTTCAGCGCCCAACGATACAAACTATCAGGGATATTGAGTTCGGCAACGTCTTCCGTGAAGAATATGTCTGTATACCGTTAATCACACTGCAAACATCAATTGTGTCTACCGAAACAGCTGCTGAATTTAATGATTTCAGAATGTCTTGAAAACGTGATAAATCCACAAAGTTGCTATCGGTCCGTTCTGCGCCATTGAAGTCTTCGCCATTTATTAAATTGACAGACACGTCCCAAAGATAACCTGTGGGCACTCTGGCCTTTTCCAATCCGGAGAACATATAGTCCAGTTGGTTTTTAACTACCGATAAATCTTGCGCAGACAATGTGATAGCAAGAAAGAAAGATGTGATAAGTATTGATACCCGCTTCATTTTATTGTTCCAGATATTCTGCCCAACCTGTCACCTGATGACTTATTCCGAGAGTGTCAACCATGGTCATTTCATACTCAAATCTTCCAGAATAAAATTCTCTGTCTCTTTCTGAATATAAGATATCTTCTGCGGTAACTTGTATCTTCCAATAAGTTGTTATATAGTCTCCTCCCTCCGATTTTTCAAATTGGACGAACATGTCGCCAGAATAATATGTATCTTCAGACGTAAAAACAGCCCCTGTGCTGAATACTTCGTATGGAATTGTCAAACGAAAGTATAACCTTGAAGATTTATCTTTTTTGCTATTCATTTTAAATGAATAATATGAACACTTTACAATGTCCTGTTCATCACCAATAAAACGCATTAGCAACCAAGCCCGTCTATCAGAAAAAAAACTCATTCCAACCTCACGATACTCTTCCCCATCAAAATAGAGGACCCCGCCTTGAACTTCTTCTGGCCAGCTTTGTAACTTAAACAGTGAACATGATGTGCAAAACAATACAACAGCAAATAATGAAACTATTTTATATAATACTGTTCTCATTATTACAATTGTTCTACTCATAACTAAAACCATACATCTTGTTCAAAATAGTCAGCCCAACCTGTAATGCTTCTCGCCATATTCCTCAAATAGAAATGGAAAGGAGCACTTATCTTTCCTATTATTTTAAAAAGTATAAAACATTCTCGGTAAAGCTCTACCATTAACAATATGCATATAGCCTTTTGCATCTGATACTTGTATTTCAAAGTCCATATTAAAATCGTAAAACCATCCTCTATTAGAAAACCATGGCATTGAATCTTGATCACAATACTCTAGATGAATAGACCATAATGACGTCTCATATGAATCGTTTTCTGTTTTAATTGATACAACAGATTCAAGTCCGTCAACCATAATAAGAGATCCATCACTGTTGGAAAAGTCGTTCTTATCTTTAAAACAGTCTTCACTAATATAGGCTTTTATTTCAAGATATAGTTTTGAATTGTTCCTGTTTACATAATCGGCCTTATACCAAACATGATAAGCTTTTGTTTCTGCGTCATTTAATCCATAAAAAGAGTCATGCTGTATGAATAAACCACCATAAGAGGGCGGTGGTGTTATCCATCCACTGTAACGTTTGACCTCACGATATTCGTTGCCATCAAATAGCAAAGTTCCACATGTGGTTTCTTCCGGCCACTGCCCAATTGAAGAACAAGAAGAAAAAAACACAACTGATAAGAGTATGATGAATACTCGTTTCATAAGAGAACGCGATATGTCAGAATAATAGCCCCAGCAAAATTATATAAAAAAACTCAAAAACAAAACCCCTGACATCTACTAGTATAATGCCAGGGGAAATAGAGAATTATCCTTCAATCTATTCTGCAAGGGCTTCTTCAACAGCCTTGCCGATGGCTTCGCCGCGGAGGTTCCTCTTGAGGATGGTGCCGTCGGGGCCGAAGAGGATGATGTGCGGAATGCCCTGGATGCCGTAGATGTCGGTAGGGATGCGCTGGGCGTTGATGATCTGGTTCCAGACAATCTTCTCTTCCTCGGCAGCCTTCACGGTATCTTCAGGTTTGTCCCACACGGCTACGGAAAGCATGTCGAACTTGTCGCCGTGATACTTCTCGTATACGCTGCGAAGGTTGGGCATTTCGCCGCGGCAGGGACCGCACCAGCTTGCCCAGAAGTCTACCAGAACGTATTTTCCCTTGCCGATGAAGTCGGAGAACTTCACGCCGTCAACCTCGAAGTCAGTGAACATCTGGCCTTCTGCGGTCTTGGAGGAAGCGTCGAGGGACTTCTTCATGGCCTGGACGCGGGGTTCGGCCTGGAGTTCGTCGGAAAGGCCGTTGATGAGTGCGAGCATCTCTGCATCGTCATCGATCTCGATATTGGAAATGCCGATGAGGCCAAGCACGTTGTCCTTGTTGGCCTTGATGACCTGGAGGAGGTGCTCGTTGTACTTCTCAACTGCATTTTCGGTGATTTCTTCACGTTCGTCGTCGGAGAGTTCTTCCTTGGATACATTCTCACGATACTCGGCCATGAAGTCGTCGTTCCAGTTCTGATAATCGGCAAAACGGGCCTGGACGCCGTTCTTTGCAGAGGACTCTGCCGCGCCGTCTTCAAAGTCTACGGTAATCTTGCTGCCGTCTGCGATGAAGGACACCTGGCGGCCGGCCGCCACTGCATAAGAGATAGCCGTAACCTTGGTGGGAACCTCGATGCTGAACTTGCCGTCTGCTACGGTAAGTGTGGTGTCGATGTCGGCAGTTACAATCTGGACGGTCTCCTCACCCTCGGGGACAGAGCCGGAAACCTGTGTAGTGGCTTTTGTGCCGCAGGCAGCTACAAGTGCCATTGCCACTGCGGAAATGATAAGCTTTTTCATTGTATTCTAATTAACGATTGCAAAGATAAGAAATTATCTGCACAAAAAAAGCGCTGTCCTTGACGGGCAGCGCTTTAAGAGCGTGGGCCGGTTGGGCTTAGCGGCGTTCGCCGCGGCCTTCACCACCACGGCGGCCACCACGGCGGCCACCACGGTCACCACCCCTGCGTTCTTCCCTGCGGCCAGCGCCGGGAGCTGCAGAATTGGCGGCGAAACCAGCATTCGGGGAGAGGTCCTGCTTGCCATACTTCTCACCGTTGCAGATCCAGACCTTGATACCCAGGGCACCAACCTTGGTGGATGCCACTGCAAGGGCGTAGTCGATATCTGCACGGAAGGTGTGAAGCGGGGTACGGCCTTCCTTGAACATTTCGCTGCGAGCCATTTCGGCGCCGCCTACACGGCCGCTGATCTGGACCTTGATTCCCTCTGCACCAACGCGCATTGCGGTGGCGACAGCCATCTTGATGGCGCGGCGATAGCTCACGCGGCCTTCAATCTGGCGGGCGATGGAATCGGCAACGATTGTTGCATCAACCTCGGGGCGCTTTACCTCGAAGATGTTGATCTGGACATCCTTCTTGGTAACCTTCTTGAGCTCTTCTTTCAGACGGTCAACTTCCTGGCCACCCTTGCCGATGATGACACCGGGACGGGCTGCATGAATGGTGACGGTGATGAGCTTAAGGGTGCGCTCGATGATGATGCGGGAGAGGCTGGCCTTTGCAAGGCGGCTTCCCAGATACTTACGAATCTCGTAGTCTTCGGCGATTTTTTCGGCGTAGTTACCGCCTACCCAGTTGGAGTCCCAACCACGGGTGATGCCGATACGGTTGCTGATAGGATTGGTTTTCTGACCCATAGTTTATTCCTCCACTGCTGCTTTTTTAACATCAAGTACGATGGTAACGTGGTTGGAACGCTTGCGGATGCGTCCGGCACGGCCCTGAGGGCAGGGACGGATACGCTTCAGCGTACGGCCTTCGTCGACCATGATGGTCTTGACGATAACGTTGCCACTCTCAAGTTCGCTGGCCTTCTCGGGGTTCTTGGCTTCCCAGTTGGCGATAGCGCTCTTCAGGAGTTTCTCCAGACGGACGGAAGCGTCACGCTTGGAATAGTGGAGAAGATCGAGTGCGCGGTTCACCTCGACGCCGCGGACGGTGTCAGCCACAAGACGCATCTTGCGGGGTGAAGTGGGCACATCGTTGAGTTTTGCTACAGCTGTCTGCTTCTTGGTCTCTTTCAGGCGCTCGGCCATCAGTCTTTTTCTCTTTCCCATAATGTCAACTCTTTAAACATTACTTCTTATTGTTGCCTGCGTGGCCTCTGAAAGTCCTGGTGGGAGCGAATTCGCCCAGCTTGTGACCTACCATGTTCTCAGTTACGTAAACGGGAATGAACTTGTTACCGTTATGAACTGCGATGGTGTGGCCGACAAAGTCAGGGGAAATCATGCTGGCGCGGGACCAAGTCTTGACAACCTCTTTCTTCTTGCTGCCGTCATTCATAGCAAGAATTCTGTTTTCCAGGGCTTCCTGGATGTACGGTCCTTTTTTAAGTGAACGACTCATAATCTGAACTTGTTATTCCGTTATTTCTTTCTCCTTTCAATGATGAACTTGTTGGAAACGGCCTTCGGGTTGCGAGTCTTGTAGCCCTTTGCAGGCAGACCCTTACGTGAACGGGGATGTCCACCGGAGGCACGTCCTTCACCACCACCCATCGGGTGATCGTGAGGGTTCATAACAACACCACGGTTGTGAGGGCGGCGACCCAGGTGACGGGTGCGGCCGGCCTTGCCGTAGGATTCAAGATTATGGTCCGGGTTGGAAACCGTACCAACGGTTGCACGGCAGGTGACGGGAACCATACGGGTCTCACCCGAAGGGAGACGGAGGATGGCGTACTTGCCTTCACGTGCAGCGAGCTGAGCGTAAGTACCGGCGGAACGGGCCATTGCGGCGCCCTGTCCGGGACGGAGCTCGATAGCGTGGATAAGGGTACCCACGGGGATGTTGGCCAGAGGGAGGCAGTTGCCGAGGTCCGGGGAAGCGGCGGGGCCGGATTCCAGAACCTGACCTACCTGAAGGCCGTTGGGAGCGATGATGTAGCTCTTCAGACCATCCTCATACTGGATGAGGGCGATGCGGGCGCTACGGTTGGGATCGTACTCGATGGTGAGAACGGTTGCCTTGAACTCATCGCGGTTGCGGACGAAGTCCACAAGACGATACATCCTCTTGTGTCCGCCGCCACGGTAACGAACGGTCATCTGACCGGTGTTGTTACGTCCGCCGGTGGACTTAAGGGGTTCGAGGAGGGGTTTGTAAGGCCTCTTGGCGGTGATTTCCTCAAATGAGGAGATAGCCTTGTTACGCTGTCCGGGAGTAACCGGTTTGTATTTCTTGATTGCCATATTACTCTTCCTCCTTACTAGATGTTAGCGTAGAAATCAATCTTGTCCTCACCTGCAAGAGTTACATATGCCTTCTTGAAGTGATTTGTGCGGCCTTTGAGAAGACCAGCCTTGGTCCAGCGCTGTTTGCGCTTTCCGTGATAGTTGAGAGTGTTGACCTCTGCAACGGAAACGCCGTAAGCCTGCTCTACTGCAGCCTTGATCTGGATCTTGTTGGCCTTGCGGTCCACGATGAAACCGTAACGGTTCAACTTTTCGCCCTGAGCCGTCATTTTTTCGGTTACAATTGGCTTAATTAAGATACCCATTTTCTTTTCTCCTTTACTTTACTCTTGCTGCGAGGATATCCTGAACACCATCAACAAGCACCAGGGACTGGGCGTTCATGAGGGCGTAGGTGTTAATCTCGTCAACGGTGATGACCTTCACCTCGGGAAGGTTGCGGGATGACAGGAAAATATTGTTGGAGCCCTCAGGGAGAACTACGAGAACCTTGCGGTCACCGGCCTTGATGTTGGCAAGGATAGTGAGGAGTTCCTTGGTCTTGGGAGCTTCCATTGTGAAGGGCTCGACGATGGTGATAGCCTCGTTCTTTGCCTTGTAAGAGAGGGCGCTGAGACGGGCGAGCTGCTTCACTTTCTTGTTCAGTTTGAAACGATAGTCGCGCGGCTTGGGACCGTGGATGTTACCACCGCCCACGAAGATACCGGCTTTGAGGGAACCGTGACGTGCACCGCCACCGCCCTTCTGGCGACCAAGCTTCTTGGTAGAATATGCAACCTCGCTGCGATCCTTGGTACGGGAGGTACCCTGGCGCTGTGCTGCGAGATACTGAAGAACGTCGAGATAAATAACGTGGTCGTTGGGCTCTACACCGAAGACCTTCTCGTCAAGGACAACTTTCTTTCCGGAAAGGGATCCGTCAATCTTGTAAACAGATAATTCCATAATTAAGCCTCCAGAATAACATAAGAACCCTTGGCTCCGGGAACGGAACCCTTGATGACGAGCATGTTGTTTTCGGCATCTACCTTGAGAACCTCAAGATTGAAGACCTTAACTCTCTCGTTGCCCATATGGCCTGCCATACGCATGCCAGGGAAAACACGTGACGGCCAGGATGATGCACCCATGGAACCAGGGTGACGGAGCCTGTTGTGCTGGCCGTGGGTTTCCCCGCCCACGCCGGCAAAGCCGTGGCGCTTCACTACGCCCTGGAAGCCCTTACCCTTGGAGGTACCAACTACGTCAACGAACTTCACATCGTCAGTGATGACGTCTGCGAGGGTGACGGTGTCTCCGAGCTTGAGCTCACCCTGGAAGTCTGCGGGGAATTCCACAAGCTTCTTCTTAGGGGTAGTTCCTGCCTTCTCAAAATGACCCTTGAGGGCCGCGCTGGTGCGTTTCTCTTTCTTTTCGTCATAGGCAAGCTGAACTGCTTCGTAACCATCGGTTTCAACAGTGCGAACCTGCGTGACAACACACGGACCAGCCTCGATGACGGTGCATGGAATATTCTTTCCATCAGCACCGAAGACGGAAATCATTCCGACTTTCTTTCCAATTAAACCAGGCATTGGTTGAATGTTAAATAATTGTTACTTAATACTTTACTACGCATTGTAGGCCTCTTGGGCACAATTGCGGACCGCAAAGATACGAATAAAACTTTGATTTACCAAAACTTATGAACAAAGTTTTAAACAGAACTTCCGTCCCTCAAAACACCTCCCTCCGCCCCGCGAATTCTCTCCCCGGACACGAAAACGCCCATTTTCGTGCCCGGACCGGTCAAAAAACACCCGTCCGGACACGAAACAAGGGGTTTCCGTGCCCGGACGAGGTAAAACGCAGTAAGGGGATATGGTTACAACGCCTGGAATGTCACTTTGTCAGAACGGCCAGTGTCCGATACCACGGTGAATGTACTTCCCCGTGATCCTACTTTCAGGCCGGAGAATTTCCAGATAACACCGGTATCTTCACCGGAAGCTGTCTTCTCTGCAATCAAAGCGCCATTGTCGTAAAGCTTGAGCGATGAAGCGTTGGAATATACCGTAAGCGTGAATTCCTCACCCTCGGGCCGTTTTTCGAGACGCTTTCCGGCAATATAAACGGTTTCCTCGGAATGGTTCCACCATGCTTTATACAGGTAGAAGACATCCTTCTTCGTTTTGCGGTCGCGGGTAACCAGGCCCTTGTCGTTCATGAACATGCGGTCCGGGTTCTCAACGTAATTCACGCCGTCTGCGCTGTCAAGGTAGCCTTCGCGGCGGTCGGCAACGGGGAAATCGAAGAGTATCCACAGGGAAGTGAAGCCAAGCCAGGGCATGCGGGCAATCTGCTGCGCATGTGACTCGTGGGAACGGTTGGCATATTCCTCTACATGGCGGGCATCGTCCTTGTATCTGCGGATATCATCGGCCTTCCAGGTATGGCAGAAGGGGTTGTTGCCGACGCCGTACTCCGATATGTTCGCCCGGCCCATGTTGTCATGGATCCAGTTCATCGCGTCCGATATTCCAGAGAAATCTCCATAGGTGTAATACCAGCCGTAGTAGCGGTTTTCCGAATAATAATCGGCCTTGAGTTCTGTATAGAAATCCCGACGGAAGATGCTGTCATCCGTGAGGCCCACGAAACGGGTAGAGTCCAGGGTCTTGGCATAATCATAGAGGCGGGCTGTCTCGTCCACTACCCTACGGGCGTCAAGCTTGCCCTGGAACTGTTCCTTGTTTCCCCAGCTGTCAAGCTCGTTCCACATGCCCCAGAACACAATTGAAGGATGGTTGTACAGGTTTGTAATCATCTCCTTCATCTGGCTGTGGATATTGTCGAAATACGCCTCCGTGGCCCTTTCACCGCAGATATTCACCCAGGGGATTTCAGTCTGGACGATTATTCCCATCCGATCACAAAGACGGAAGGCATAGTCGTTATGAGGGTAATGAGCAAGGCGGAGGAAATTGCATCCCAACTCACGCACTGTCTCATAATCGGCATCAAAATCGGCATTGGAGAGAGCGGTAGCCTTGAGATGCATGTCCTGATGCATGGAAACGCCCCTCAGGGGATACGACCTCCCGTTGAGGAAGAAGCCCTTATCCCTGTCAAAAGAGAAGAAGCGGAATCCCACCTCCGTAACAGCCTTGTCCTTTCCTGCCGATATCTCCACCTTATATAGATAAGGGTCGTCGACACCGTCCCAAAGATGTGGATTCTCCAACGTGAATTTCTGCCGATAATCACCGGAAACAGCCTCCGACACCTTCTCAAGGACCGTTTGTCCTGCGGCATCAATGACCTTTAGGGTAACATCGCCACTTCCATGAAGGAATGCCTCAACGCTTGCCGATGCCATTTTTGCCGACACCTCTCCCATCGTCACATGCAGCCTGTACGGGCCGAATGCCGCCGGATCAAAATAAGCATCTTCTGCAGGTATATACAGCCACACCGGGTTGTGGAGGCCGCCGTTCTTGTTGAAGTCGGAACTGACCGGAATAAGCTCCAGGTCTTCGGTATTGTCACATTCAACAATCACCTCGTTGGCTCCTTTCTTCACCATGCCTGAAATATCGGCAGTGAAAGCCGTATAACCGCCACGGTGATAACAAGCCTCTTTTCCGTTCACGAACACCCTTGCCGTCTGAGCGGCACCTTCGAAGACCATGTATGCCGGCCGGGAAGGATCGGCAATAGAGATGTCGGTCCTATAGCATGCCTTGCCGCGGTAATATGATTCGCTGCGGCCGTCGATGGCATTGTATGAATGCGGCACGATAACCTTTTCCCAGGACTTCCCGTCCTTGGAAAACTCCCACTTCACGAGGGCTGTCTGTCCCTCTGGTACATATCGCTGGAAAGACTCAGCGCAGCTCCACAAAAGGAGCGCGCCGATTACTGATACCAGTAGTGTTTTCATCTCATCAGAATATTGAAGGGAGCTCTGGCCCGCTACCGTCTTCGCAAAAGACTCAACCTGCCGGCCGGCCAGAGCATAAACGAACTCCTGAAAAAACTATAGCCTGTCGATGTCGGCCCAGCCGAAGCGGGCGGGGTAGAGCCAGGCGCGGGCGGTGCGCTCCATGACGCCGTAGTCGAGGGAGACCTTGGGGCATTCGGAGTAGGCGCGCTCTACGAAGGCGGGCTCCGTGATGTGATCCTGCCAGCCGCGGAAGAGTTCGGTTACCTCCGGGACATAAGTTTCCATTTCCTTGGCGATGGTGGATGCCTTCCAGATGAAGATACCGCTGTTCCAGAAGAACTCACCGGTGCGCACGAAGACCTCTGCAAGCTCTGCGCTGGGCTTTTCCGTAAATGTCTTTACCTGAAGAGGACCGGCCATGAGGTGGGCGTTGCGGCCTTCCTTGACCTGGATGTAACCGAAGTTCACATCCGGTGTCTTGGGCACGATGCCAAGGGTCATGAGGACGTCGTTCTGCTCTACGTAATCAAATGCCTCGGAAACGGTGCGGTTGAAGAGTTCCTGGTCACGGATTACAAGGTCCCACGGGGTTGCAACGAGAACGGCCAGGGGGTCGCGTTTCAGAAGCGTATATGCCGCAAGGGCCATACAGGGTGCCGTCTTACGTGCAAACGGTTCTACAAGAAGATTACCGGCGGGGAGTTCCGGAAGGATACGGCGGGCACTTTCGGCAAATTTGTCCAGGGTGACGACTATTATGTTGTCCGATGGTACTAAATCAATGAAACGGTCATAGGTAAGCCTCAGCTGATAGGGCGAACCGGTTCCGTCTGCCATAATGACGCAATATCTGTGGTTGTTCATAGTCATAGTGTGTGGTTATGTAAACATGGGGATCCAAGCCTGTGGATAGTATTTGAGCATGGTCTGAGCCCCGTCAAACAGGACGGAGACCACGTCGAAGAACACTTCTTTTCCGCTTAGGGAATGGCTGTTCAGGTACTGCAGGGCCGCCGCGCAGATGCGCTTCTTCTTGATGGCGGTAACCTGTTTGTCAAGGGGGGCCGATGCGGGGGCGGTACGCGCCTTGACTTCTACAAAATGGACACCGTCCGGAGCTTCTGACACAATGTCAATCTCCAGATGGCCACCCCGCCAGTTGCGGTCCAGAATGTGGTGACCACGGGTTTCAAGGAAGTCGCAGGCCATCTGCTCTCCTTGCATGCCCAGTTTTGAAGTTGGTTGTAAGTTCATTAGTTTCAGTCAAATTTTACTACGGTTACACCGCTTCCGCCAAAGCGGATGTCCTCATCCTGGGCGGAAGCTACGCCGGGCACAGTCCTGAGGAATTTCTGGATTTCCTCCCGTAGTGCACCAGTTCCCTTACCATGCAAAATCCGCACCGAAGGGACACCCAGCATGATGGCATCGTCAACATATTTCATCACCGCCTCCAGAGCGTCGTTCACGCGCTCTCCGCGGAGGTCTATCTCTGTGGAGAAGTGAGCCTTACGCTCCTGAAGACCAGCATCATACACCTGGCGGGGACGTTCTGCGGCCTTGGGCGCAGCCGCCTTGAATTCCCCTGCGGTTATGCGTTCCACGCGGTCCAGCGGAAGCTTGGAACTGATGTTTCCTATAATAATGGTAACTGCCTTCGTACTCACCTTGGAGACCTCGCCGACCATGCCGCTGTCCTTTACCCGAACCTTCTCCCCTACCTTGAGCGGAGCGCTGCGGAAGGCCGCTTCCTTTCGGGCGGCTTCCTCCTTCTCTGCCATCTGACGGAGGGTTTCTCCATCGGCACGCTTTACCTTGCGGGAAAGGTCACGTTCCTTGCGCTGCTGAACGGTCTTGAGCTTGCCTTCGATGTAGGCGTCGCGGCGGGTGCGGCCTTCGGCAAGGGCGCCAAGGAAGCCCTGGAGTTCGGCACGGGCCTCTTTGGTCTCCTCCTTCGAGGCCTGGGATTCGCGTATGGTGCGGATGGTGCTTTCTACCTGCCGATTGGCGTTTTTCACTATCTTTTCGGCCTCTTTCCTGGCATCGTCAAGAATGGCTTTGCGCTGGTCCTTGATGTCCTGGAGCTCTTTTTCGTACTTGTCGGTAAGGCCTTCCAGGGTCTTGTCAGTAGCGCGGATGCGGGTGAGCTTTTCGTCAAGGGCGCGGCGGCTGCGGGCAATTTTGCGGAGGTTGCGCTCCATGCCAACGAAGCTGTCGCCGGCGCGTTCTTCGGCATCATGGACGATGGCTTCCGGGAGACCCATCTTGCGGGCCATCTCGAAGGCGAAGGATGAGCCGGGGAGGCCGGTTTCCAGGCGGAAGAGCGGCGTCACGGTGGCGGCATCGAACTGCATGGCGCCGTTGATGACGCCGGTATCGGCACCGGAGGCGTAGACCTTGAGGTTGGAGTAGTGGGTGGTGATCACCCCGTAGGCGCCCTTTTCGTCAAGGGCGTGGAGGATGGCCTCGGCAATGGCGCCGCCGGCCGTGGGCTCTGTTCCGGAGCCGAATTCGTCGATGAGGATGAAGGTTTCGGAATCGGCCTCGGCGAGCATGGATTTCATGTCGGCAAGGAAGGAGCTGTAGGTGGAGAGGTCGTTCTCCAGGGACTGGTCGTCGCCGATGGAGACCATGATCCGCTTGAATACCGGCAGCTCGGAAGTTTCGGAGGTGGGAATGAGCATGCCCCACTGGAACATGTACTGCAGGAGGCCGGCCGTCTTGAGGCAGACGCTCTTTCCGCCGGCGTTGGGGCCGGAGATGAGAAGTATCCTCTTTGTGGGAGTGAGGGTTATCGTAAGCGGGACGATGGTCTTGTGCTCCTTTCGGAGGGATGCCTCCAGAAGCGGATGGCGGGCCTTGCGGAGGGCCAGTTCTCCGGACTCGGAGACTATCGGCATGCCGGCGATGTAGTCCAGGGCGACGTAGGCCTTGGCCATGTTGAAGTCCAGTTCGCCGATGAACGTTGCACCGTCGATAAGGTCCGGCACGAAGGGGCGCAGGAACTCGGAAAAATCGTAGAGAATCTTCGCTATTTCGCGGGTTTCGGCAAAGCGCAGCTCCTGGATTTCGTTCTCCAGGGCGACAATCTCGGCCGGTTCGATGAAGGTGGTCTTTCCCGTTGCCGATTCATCGTAAATGAAGCCCGGGAAGCTCTTTTTCTTTGCCGATGGCACCGGGATGAGCATCTTGCCGTCGCGTAGGGCGACGCCTGCATCGGCATCTACCAGGCCGTCCTGGCGGGCCTTCGCGAGGATGGCGTTCATCCTCTTGGACATGCCGGTTTCCTTGTCGCGGATGTTGCGGCGAATGCTGTAGAGCTCGTCAGAAGCCGTATCCTTGATTTCCCCGTGCCTGTCCAGGATGGAGTCTATCCTCAGCTTCACCGCCTGCGGAACCATGAGCCCGCTTGCCAGATGCTGAAGGTTGGGATAGATGCCTTCCTTCACGCTGTGGAAGAAGCCCAGGGCCTTTTTCAGCGTATCCAGCAGGGTGCGCAGCTTTCCAAGGGAGAGAAGGTCGATGGTGCCCCTTTCGGCGATAGGCTTCAGGAAGGGAATCGCGTCGATATAGCCGCTCGTGGGGAAGGCGTCCTCGAACATGAGGATGAGGCGCATTTCGTCGGCAAGGAGGTGACGGCGGTGAATCTCTTCAGGGTCCGTACAGAACTCCTCCCCCTCCACTCTTGCCGATGCGTAATCGGTAGAGCACCGGGCCTCGATTGCCGCCCTTACCCTGTCGAATCCAAGTTTTGCCTCAAGCCTTGCGTCTGTCATTATTCCTCCTCCATTATGCTCACCAGAAGGGTCCTGAGCTGCTTCATGTCCTGCACGGTGGTGATTTCGCCGCCGCGCACAAAGCTCACGTTACCCGTTTCCTCCGACACCACCAGCACGTCTGCATCGGTATCTTCCGTAAGGCCGATTGCCGCCCTGTGGCGCATTCCGTAGTGTGCGGGAATGTCCGTGCGGTTGGTCATGGGCAGCTGGCAGCGTGCCGCCGCTATATGGTTGCCCACTATTATCATTGCTCCGTCATGCAGCGGGGAGTTCTTGAAAAAGATGTTCATGATGAGGCGGCGGTTGATCTCCGCTTCGAACTTGTCTCCCGTAGCAATGTACTCTTCCATTGACGTCTTGTGCTGCAGGACTATGAGCGCACCTGTCTTCTCTGCGCTCATGGCGCGGACGGCCTCTCCAAGCTCCTCCACCGAATGGCTCCCCATTTTCTCCTCCTTCACGCCGAACAGCCTGTTGAATAGCTCTCCCGTCCTCCTGGTGATGCCTGAAGTTACGGCAAGGCGGTTAAGGAGATGGCGGATTTCCGGCTGGAAGATAATGATGAGCGCCAGCACGCCCACATCCAGAAGGGCGTTCATGAGCGCCGTCATCATGCGCATGCCAAGGGCGTTAACAACTGTCTGGAGCAGCAGCAGTACCGCAAGCACCAGCAGGATATTAAGCACCGACGTGTCTTTCCGCACACCTCTGATCAGGAAAAACAGGATGGCTGCCACCATCACAATGTCCAGCAGGTCTACGAAACTGAAACTCAGGAACCCGAATATGCCCAGCACTTTAATCATAGTCTGCAAAGGTAAGCATTTTTTGTCATATATTGGTAGCCGGGGGGATTGGCGGCCGGGGCGTGGACTCTGACGGCCGGGGCGGATACACGCAAACCACCACTTTTGGCTTTGGGAGGGCGTTTTTGGTGGTTTGGCGCTGTTTAAACTATGCCAAA
>DGSO01000028.1:23337-317767 GCA_002393945.1 Bacteroidales bacterium UBA4360 | reverse complement strand
AACCACCGTTTTCGGCCTCTGGTGACCAAAAACGGTGGTTTGAATGTATCAATACGCGGCGCTAATCCCAGACTTTCTTGAATTCATCTTCGGCAGAAGTAAAGCCGCAGTCTGTGCCGTGAAATATAACCACCTAGCGCTCAGGCGCTCACGTAAAAAGCTCCGGGGGAAAATGACCGGAGCCTTTTACGCATTCTGCTCCTTGGTCTCGTTGATCTCTTGAAACTCGGCATTGCGCTCCACCAGCTGGAAGTCAAAATCGTAAGTGCCGGCGCCGCTATCCAGGATACCCCAGAAGTAATAGCCCGTCTGGCCGCCAAGGGTGCCGTGGTATGCGGTCAAGGGGTGACCATTGCCACCGTTGCTGGTGAAAAATAAGATTGTTTTTTGTCCATATTATTAGTTTTTACTTGAAGATTACAGGGCGTATGGGTTGATATACAGTCGAATAAGAAACACTCCAACTGCTGATTGATGAATGTGCTGACAGGCAATAATACTTGCCGCTGGAGCGATAATACTCTGAAGTCCAGTATTGTCCTTCGGGGAGGAAGATGGTGGCGCCTTCATATCCGGGAATGGATGATGTGAAGGTGTTGCCGTTGGTTGCCCTGGAGGTATCCCAGTCTCTGGAAAGAAATCGCGTGGACGGGAAGTCGTAACAGAGAAGGTTCAGGTGGTCGACTCCGGGGATTCTCCAGTCTCCGCCCCAGTTATTCGTTGCAGCGTCGTAGCTGACATTTCCACCGATGTCCATATTCGATCCTGGTTTGTAGGAATTGGTGGAAGGAGACGGGTTCACGTCACCCCAATAATAGGTGTCTCCCAACAGGTATATATCAGAAGCCCCGAGATTCCGGTCGGCAAAATACAGCTTCTTACCATCGTGCACAAACCCGAGATCAACACAGGTGTGGCCGTTTGCGTCGGGTGCAGCAATGGTTTGCGTCCAGCTGGTACCGGCTATGGAGAACTCGCCCATGTCGTATATCCTTCCTCTTGCCGGAGTGAATGATTTACTGGTTCCTCTCACATAACGGGTGCCGTCCGTAGCCACGAAACTGAGGTCGAAGCCCTCAGGCATCTCCATGGGATATACGCACATATAGTAGTCTTTCCCCGCTTCGATATTGCCGGACAGGATTATGGAAGTGGAGTTGGAGCTTAGATTGAAGGTAGGGACCGCAACCATTAAAGGATCTCCGGAGTTCCAATAAAAAGCAGTTCCTCCGCTTATTCTGACGTAAGTTCCAGATGGCTGCCTTGCAGTCAGATAAATCTGTTTGCAGTCGAATTGGGGTGTCACCTTCAGCAGGGCGACAAGCGGCTTGAAAGAGAGATTACCAAGGGTGGCGCTATGGGCCAGCATCAGGAAACTGTTCCTGTCGAATGAGCCTTCGGTCGCCCTCTGGTATGCATTCAGGTAACATCCATGACGGTCGCCGTTCTCGCTATCGCCCACTAATCTGGCATCCTCGTACGGCTGGTAAGGATAAAGGGCCGACCATCCCCCGTCTGTGCAAGGTGTATAAATATCAGCGCCGGCGCCGGTGAACTGTGCGGTTGTACTCATGCTTCCGGAAGACAGGGTGAATGGCTCGTTTGAATCTGGCTTATAGACGCCTATCCTGTCGGCAGGGGACCAGATAAGCTGCATCTTGTTCGCCGCCGAACCTGTCGTTAACTGGACCTTTGTGTCGCCGGAACCATCCGTCGTTGCGGTAATTGTTATATATCCAGTCTCCGGAATAATATCTTCCGCAGGATTGGATTCTTTTTTGAAGCAGGCCACCGCTAATGCACCGAAGGCCAGAATAATCAATGCTTTTTTCATGACATTACCTCCTACCATACATATTTTTCCACTTCCATTTCCTGCAGGGCATCCCCGCTGTTAATCGGGTTGCTGGCGCAAATAAACTCTTCAGTCATTAAGAAATACTTGGTTACTTGCGGACTTTCATAATAGCTCTTTTGCATAGTGTTCATGAGTATTACTTATTTGATTTACTTTTCGCCTGCGAAAAAGCGCAAAATCATCATAAGCGCTTAATGCAAAAGTGGGGAATTATGCCGTTTTGAGATTAATGAAAATTCAGTATTTTTGCCTTTGAAGGGTCCTAAATTCTAATTATGCTGCCGTTGTTATGGGTTTTTGACTACCTTTGTATCGACATAAAGCCTCATAAACGATGAAACTCCGCCGACTATTTCTTTTCCTCCCTGTCTTCATTCTGACGACCTGCAGTCCGTTCCAAAAGAAAGATGAATGTACTGTTCAGAATGCAGTCCTGATTGAGCAGGCTACAAAGGATGTGGAGAGGCAGAACTTCGAAGCCGCCATGGAAAATGCCCTTCAAGCGCTGGAAGTCTCAAGGGCTCAAGGCAACAGGCTCCAGGAGGTGCAGGCGCTGCGCACGATGGTGGGCATCGGCATAATGACCAGCCGGGATGCCGATGCGTGGGAGAAAGCGCTTGAGGCAGAGGGAATCGCACGCAAGGAAGGCTTCCGGAAAGAGCTCGCCTCCATCCTCATCTCCAAGGCCAAACTCTGCTCCTATGCCGAGATTTCCCCCGAGACCGGCCGCAACGACGAAGGCCTGCAGTACGCGCAGGAGGCCCTGGACATAGCCCGTGAGATCAAAGCGGCAGAACAGGAGGCCGAAGCCTGCTACGTAATCGGCTCCCTCTACATCAACAAAAACCGCTGGAACAACCCCATCGACAAGGAGATATACCGCACGGCCGGGGAATACCTGGACAAGGGTCAGGCCATTGCCGATAAACACAAGCTGGACCGCCTGCGCCTCAACGGCATCCTGTTCCGTTCCCGCTGGTTCCAGCAGGGAGACCGCAACGACGAGGCCCTTGCATATTTCGCCAATGTCCGTGAAAGCCTGGACGACGAGGACCACCTCATGGCCAGCTCCCTGGACGACCGCCTCGTTCGCCTGTACACCCGCACCGGCAATTACGAAAAGGCCCTCGACACCCACGACGACTACGTCTACCACATAAACCGTTACATGCAGCAAAAGGCCGATGAAACGCTTCAGGAGATGGAAACCCGCTTCGAAGTGCAGGAGAAAGAAAGGGCCCTGCAGCTGCGTGGATACCAGATTTCCCTGCTGCTCCTGATAGTACTTCTCTCCGCCGCAATCATCGTCCTTGCCGTAGGCTACATACGCCGTTTACGCAGCCGCAACGCCGCACTCCAGCGCCTGAGCGAGACCAAGGAGCAGATCATCGACGTCATCTCCAAGGACCTCAACAGCCCGGTGAGCGGATATGCCTCGAAACTGGAGCAGCTGGCGGTGAACCCCGGCATGCTCAATGAAAAGGTGGCCGCATACGTAGAAGAAGCCATGCATATGCGCAAACGGGTAATCTCCGACTTCGGCCTCACGGAACGCGAGTTGCAGATCATACACCTCAGTGCCGAAGGCCTTAGCGCCGCCGAGATAGCCGCAAGGCTCTTCATCAGCGTACATACCGTAAACACCCACAGGCAGCACATTTACGCCAAGATGGACGTAAAGAACGTCTCCGACATGATTCACAAGGCCGGCGAAATGGGGATTATCTAGATTTTGATTATCTTTGCAGGATGTCTGACAAAAGAGCATACAGAGTCCTGAAGTTTGGCGGCTCGTCCGTAGCAAGTGCAACCGCAATGTCCGGAGTGCTGGACATTGTGGAAAAGGAAGCCGCCCTTGGCAGGGTGATCCTTGTGAGTTCCGCAATCAGCGGGTGCACGGATGCGCTTCTGGGCGGCAATGCCGACGCCCTTGAAGCCATCAGGCAGCGCCACGCCGCCATAGTGCGCCGCCTCTTTACCGGCCACCTCAGAACCCGCGTGCAGGAGCGCGTAGACAGCCTTTTCGAAGAACTGGCCGCAGCTCCGTCAGATGAAAAAGTAACCTTCGGAGAGCTCCTTTCCACCACCATACTTGAAGAAAAACTGCGTGCAGAAGGATATGACGTCCTCTGGCTGGATTCCCGTGAACTGGTAGTTTCGGGGAACGAGCCGGAAACGTTCAGGCGCATCGCCGCGGCGGTTTCGGCCTCATCGGCACAGGTGTTTGTGGCGCCTGGATTCATCTGCAGGGACGCTTCCGGAAAGGTGAGCACCCTGGGACGCGGAGGGTCGGACTACAGCGCCGCGCTTTATGCCGCCGCAGTGAATGCCGCCAGCCTCCAGATCTGGACCGACGTCCCCGGCATCATGACCGCCAACCCCAAGCAGGTCCCCGCAGCAAGGACCATCCCCGTGATGTCCTACTCAGAGGCGTTTACAATGGCCGACAGCGGCGCCAAGGTGCTCTACGCACCCACCGTTGCGCCTGCAATGGCCGCCGGCATCGACATAGAAATCCGCAACACCTTCGCCCCCGCCGGAGCGTTCACGGTCATCGGCAAGGAAAGCGCCGGCAGCAAGGTGGGCGTGGCCTCGTCCCCGGACGGTATTGCCCTGGTAGGGTCCATTGCCGATGACGATATCCTCGCCGCCCGGGAAGCCCTCCTGGAAGCCGGAATAAGCCCGCTGGAAGTAGTGCCGTCTTCCGGAAAATGCGTGTTCAAGGTGAAGCCCATCGTGGAAGAAAAAGCCCTCCGGGCCATCCACAACGCGTTTTTCGTAAAGCCGTCAAGCCGGGAAATCCCCGTATTCATAGCCGGTTACGGAGCGGTTGGCAAGGCGCTTGCCGACGCCATCGGCCGCGGGGCAGACAGCATAGCCGAAAAGACCGGGAAGAAGCTGGTGGTAGCGGGTATCGCATCGTCCAGAAGGTTCTCCATCAACCTTTCCGGACTGCCCGTCCTTGAGCCCACGGATCCTGGCAACTTCGTGGAGGAAGTGTGTAGGGTGGCTCCGCGCGGGGCGGTATTCGTAGACGCCACCTCCAGCGAAACCATCTGGAAAGACTACGAGCGCATCATGGCCCGTGGCATTAACATCGTCTCCTCCAACAGGCGCTCCCTCTCCGTTCCCTATGCCGATTATGCCGCCATGCACGCCGCCGCGCGCGAAAACGGCGTTTACTTCCGTTATGAAACCACGGTGGGCGCAGCACTCCCCATCCTGGAATCCATCTCACGCGGCGCCTTCGGTTCCGACGAGATCCTCTCCCTCGAAGCAGTAGTATCCTGCACCCTTAACCGCATCCTGGACGAATACGTGCCCGGTGACAGGAGTTTTGCCTCTCTGGTATACGATGCCTGGACAGAAGGCCTGACTGAAACCAATCCCGCCCTGGACCTTGGCGGCAGGGATGCCCTCAGGAAGCTCCTCATCCTTGTACGTGAAGCAGGAGTACATATAGATGTACAGAACGTCGACGTGCAGCCGCTCATCCCCCAGACCATGAACGCCATGTCGCCGGAAGAGTTCTGGAATGCGCTGGAAGCCATGGAGCCCACGTTCTCCGAAGCCGCATCCGCCGCTGCGCGCAACGGCCGGAAGCTCCGCTACGTGGCGCGTTACAACGCCGCCATCGCCGGCGGCCGCGCTGCCGGTGCCGACGCAATGCGCTCCGCCGCCCCCGGCGAGACCTCGGCCAAAAGCGTACCGGGTTACGCCACCATCGGCCTGCAGGCCGTTGCCCCCGAACACCCCGCATACTACCTCAAAGGCACCGAAAACGCCATCATCGTCCGAAGCGCCCTCAAACCCTATCCCCTTCTCATCAAAGGCCCCGGCGAAGGCGCCCTCGAAGCCGCCTCCAGCATCCTCAGCGACATCCTCCGATAATCTCCCGCGCAGTAGTTATCGACGTCCGCATCATGCTCGACGTCCACGTCCACGTTTTCGGCCGATTTTGTTCCCATCGGCGTCATGGATGACGTCCAGATAGTCATTTTCGGCCGTTTTCAGGGATGGTTAGCGGAGCATTTCTTCCAGATGGATGCTGCCGGCGGTTTTCTCGTCACGGTATTTGACGATGACGGGGCAGTAGAGGTGCACGCCGCTCTCCAGGGGTTTGCCGTTACGGATGATGGGCTTGGAGCCGCTCACCACCACGGCGTTGCGGGGAACAACGATGCGGCCGTCCGCGTTGCGGCGGATGAACTCTCCCGTGGTGGCGTCGAAAATAGCTGTGGATGA
Source organism: Bacteroidales bacterium UBA4360 (assembly GCA_002393945.1). Taxonomy (GTDB): domain Bacteria; phylum Bacteroidota; class Bacteroidia; order Bacteroidales; family UBA932; genus Cryptobacteroides. The sequence continues at coordinate 311,664 of DGSO01000028.1, read as the reverse complement.
GGTGATTATGACACCGGACGCAATCACTGCACCTTCCTGCACTATGGTGCCTTCATAGATGCCGCAGTTGCCGCCGATGAACGCGCCGTCCTCGATGATGGTGGGCAGCGCTCCGGCCGGTTCCAGCACCCCTCCGATCTGCGTCGAGGCCGATATGTGGATATGCTTTCCAACCTGTGCACATGAGCCGATGGTCACATGCGAATCCACCATGGTGCCCTCATCCACATAAGCGCCCACGTTCACGTATGCCGGGGGCATGACGATGCTGCCAGGAGCAAGGTATGCGCCGCGCCTTATGGACGAGCCGCCGGGGACGATGCGGACCCCGTCTGCAGCAGTGAATTCCCGCACCGGGAACGTGTCCTTGTCGAAAAAGGAAAACTGCCCCTGGGACATGTCCTTGATGGCTCCGAGGCGGAATCCCTCCAGGATTGCCTCCTTCACCCAGCGGTTCACTTTCCACTCACCGTCTACCTTTTCTGCAACGCGCAGTTCGCCCTTTTCCAGGGCATCCATTATCTTGCCGAATTCTGCTAAATCCATGGCTGGTCAAGTAATTCTTTGAGGAGTTTTTCTGTTTCGGGGGTTGCCTTCACAAGGGGAAGACGCAGGCTGTTTTCCATCAGGCCCAGGATGGACATCGCGGCCTTTGCCGGGATGGGATTGGGCTCCACGAAAAGGGCCTTGAAAATGGGCTCAAGGCGTTTGTGCATGGCAAGGCCTTCCTCGAAATCGCCCTTCTGGAGGGTGTGTACAAAGTCTGCCATTGCCGACGGACAAACATTTGACACTACGGAGATTACGCCATCGGCCCCCTTGGACATGAGCGTGCAGGTGTCGTCGTCGTTTCCGGACAGGACGGCAAAGCCCGAAGGGCGGCCTTCCAGGATTTTTTCAATCTGGCCGATGTTCCCCGACGCCTCCTTGATGCCGGCGATATTGGGGATGTCCCGGGCAAGGGCGAGGGTGGTTTCGGCCTCGATGTTGGAGCCCGTGCGGCCGGGCACGTTGTAGATGTAGACGGGCTTGTCCGTTGCCGATGCAACGGCCTTGTAGTATTCGTAAATACCCCTCTGCGGAGGCTTGTTGTAGTAGGGGACTACCACCAGGAACGCATCTGCATCCTGGAGGAGGCGCAGGTTCGCAAGCGTGCCGCTCACGGAGTTGGTGCCCACGCCCGCCATCACGGGCTTCCCCGCCGCGTGCTGCAGCGTAACCTCCAGAACCTGAAGCTTTTCCGATTCGCTAAGCGTAGGGGTTTCTCCCGTTGTTCCAAGCGGAACAAGGAAGTCCACGCCGGTTTCCACCTGCCAGTCCACGGTGGCAGAAAATGCGGGGTAATCTACCTCGCCTCCCTTGAAAGGCGTCACGAGCGCCGTTCCAAGGCCTTTGAGAATACAGCTTTCCATAACATCACAAAAATAATGAAAATTCCGGAAAAATTATGTATCTTTGCATGCATTACAAACCGTAATGCAATGTCCTCGCTTAAAACCAGAATAATCCAGGAAGGAATCACTTTTGACGATGTCCTTCTTGTGCCTTCGTATTCGGAGGTCCTTCCAAAAGACGTAGACCTCAGAACGCATTTCACCAGGAACATCACGCTTGACGCTCCGTTCATCTCTGCCGCAATGGATACCGTTACAGAGGCCCCTATGGCAATTGCCATGGCAGAGGCCGGCGGAATCGGCGTAATCCACAAGAACATGAGCCCGGAGAAACAGGCGGCGGAAGTCGCCAAGGTGAAGGCCCTGGGATACAAGGTTGCGGCCGCTTCCGGCATCACCAACGACGCCCTCCAGCGTGTGGAACTTCTGGTTAAAGCCGGTGCCGACGCCATCGTCCTGGACAGCGCCCACGGCCATTCCAAGGGGGTAATCACCGCCCTGAAGGCCGTCAAGGCCGCATTCCCGCAGGTGGATGTGGTTGTAGGGAACATCGCCACGGCAGAGGCCGCCAAGGCCCTTGTTGAGGCAGGTGCCGACGCCATCAAGGTGGGTATCGGCCCCGGTTCCATCTGCACCACCCGGATAGTTGCAGGCGTGGGAGTTCCGCAGCTCACCGCCATTGCCGATGCCGTCTCCGGCGCAGGCGACGTCCCCGTCATTGCCGACGGCGGTCTCCGCTACTCCGGCGACATCGTGAAAGCCCTTGCGGCAGGCGCATCGTCCGTGATGTGCGGCTCCATGTTCGCCGGCACGGAAGAGGCCCCCGGCGAGGTTGTAGACGGCATGAAGAGCTACCGTGGCATGGGCTCCATCGACGCGATGCAGGCCGGATCGGCCGACCGCTACTTCCAGAAGGGCGGCGGCAAGCTGGTTCCGGAAGGCGTTGTGGCCGCGGTTCCGTTCAAGGGCTCGGTGAAGGACATCATCTTCCAGCTTGCAGGCGGCCTGCGCTCCGGAATGGGCTATACGGGAAGCGCCCGCATCCCGGACCTCTGGAACGCCCGCTTCGTCAAAATCTCCACCGCCACAGTGAAGGAAAATCACCCGCACGACGTGACAATTACCAAGAAATCCCCTAATTATCAGTAATATGAACGACAACAACGTGCGTCCGGCACAGATGCAGCGCATCACCGGCGAGCAGCAGGCAAAACAATTCATCGAAGAGCAGATTCAGGCTCTCAGGAATCAGATAGGAGACGGCAAGGTACTCCTTGCCCTCTCCGGCGGAGTGGACTCCTCCGTTACGGCGGCCCTCCTAATCAAGGCTATCGGCTCACGCCTTGTTTGCGTACATGTCAATCACGGCCTCCTGCGCAAGGGAGAACCCGAACAGGTCATCAAGGTGTTCAGGGACCAGATGAAGGCCGAACTTATCTATGTAGACGCCGTAGACCGCTTCCTTGACAAGCTTGCCGGAGTGACCGATCCCGAACAGAAACGTCACATTATCGGCGAAGAGTTCATCAACGTATTTGCAGAAGAGGCCGCAAAGCTAAGCGGCATCAAATTCCTCGCACAGGGTACCATCTATCCCGACATCCTCGAAAGCAAGGACGGCATCAAGGCCCACCACAACGTTGGCGGCCTCCCGCCGGAGCTGGATTTCGAACTGGTGGAACCCGTGAAGCTCCTCTACAAGGATGAAGTGAGGGTGGTTGGAAAAGCCCTCGGCCTGCCGGACAGCATGGTGTTCAGGCAGCCTTTCCCCGGCCCCGGCCTGGGCGTGAGGTGCACCGGCGCCATCACCAGGGACCGCCTGGAAGCCGTCCGTGAGTCCGATGCAATCCTCAGGGAAGAATTCGACAAGGCCGGCCTCGCCGGCAAGGTCTGGCAGTACTTCACCACCGTTCCCGATTACCGCTCCACCGGTATCAAGGACGGCCGCCGCACCTGGGAGTGGCCGGTAATAATCCGTGCCGTCAACACCCGCGACGCCGTTACCGCCACCGTTCCCGAACTGCCCTTCAGCCTCCTGCAGCACATTACCGCCCGCATAACTGCCGAAGTTAGCGGCGTGAACCGCGTCCTTTGGGACTTGACACCGAAGCCCACCGCAACAATTGAATGGGAATGATGACTTTTGAACAGATGAAGGCCGACTTCAAGGCCAAATTCGGAACATCCTTCGACTTCCTGAAGGATACAGGCATTTACGAAACGCCTCTGTATAAATTCCTTGAGCGCATGCCCAAGGGGGCCGACCTGCACGCCCACGCAGACGCCATCCTGCCGATGGACCTCCAGGTGGAATTCCTGAAGGACCACCCGGAACTGGTGATTACGCCGGACTGGCAGATAAGGTTCATCGGCCCGGGAGCGCCCTATGGGAGCCGCAACATGAAGGAATGTCTGGAAGACGGCCTCACGGTGGATGACTTCAGGAGGGTATGGACCGTTGGAGGAGCACCCCGCAACGGCTATGTGTGGGACTGGTTCGAAGGCATTTTCACCAAGTGCGGCGCCATCTGTACAACCCCGGCCCTGGTTCAGGACTATTACACTCGGGTGATGCTGTATTACCACTCCATCGGGGTGGAGCATCTGGAACTGCGTTCGCCTTTCTTCGGCACGCGGGAAGATGCGCAGGCTCGTGCAGAGGCATATATCCGTGCACTTGCCGCAGTGCGCAAAGTGGCTCCCCTGTTCACTCTGTCCATAGTGGCCTGCGCCGGCAAAAACGACGCCTGGGACCCCCTGTTCGACCTTCTCATGGACAATGCCGTATGGGTTTGGAAGAACGTCAAGGACGGAGACTATGACCTTGTGAAGGCAATAGATATCGTGAACGACGAGGACCGCTCCTACTCACTTGCTCGCTATGAGGACAGGATACGTAAGATACTGGTAGAGAACCCCGGCCTGCGCCTTACGCTCCATGCCGGAGAGAGCCTGCGGGGAGAAAACGAGGAGATTTCCATCGCGCTCCGCTGCGGAATCAACCGCCTTGGACACGGCTTCAACCTGTTCCGCTATCCCGATGCCGAAAAGGCCGTTCTGGAAAAGGGCATCTGCATGGAAATCTGCCCCGTTTCCAACGCCATGCTGGGCTACTGCCGGGACTTCTCCCAGCACCCCGCAAAGCGTTACATGGAATCCGGAATTCCCATCGTGATATGTTCCGACGATGCCGCCTACCAGGCACACTCCGTCCTCACGGGAGACTATCTTGCCGTGGTAGTGGGTTGGGATCTGTCCTTCAAGCAGCTCAGGAACCTGTGCCGCAATTCAATCGAATACTCCTTCCTTATCCCGGAGCGCAAGCGCAAGCTCATGTCCTGGTGGAAGAAGGAGTGGACGGCCTTCTACAACAGTTCAGAGAATTCGTGAACCCCTTCAAGCCCTTCTGTAAGGAGGGCGGCAGCAACAGCACCTTTTGCGAAGCCTTCCCTCGAGAAGGCTTCGTGCTTTAATGTGAGCTCGTCACAGGCCGATGTAAGCGTAAGCGTGTGAATCCCAGGCACTTCGCCTTCTCTGATGGAGGTGATTTCCGCTTTCTCCCCAAGTGTGCGTTCCACGATTTCTCCCATGGTCTTTGCCGTGCCGGAAGGAGCGTCCAGCTTGTGGATATGATGGATTTCCTCTATCTCCGGCTTATAGCCTGCGCCCTTCAGGATTTCCGACGCCTTGGTTATCGCGGCAAACAGCGCATTCACACCAAGGGAGAAGTTTGAGGCGTATATCATGGGCGTTCCGGCATCTTCGAAGGCCTTTATCACATCGGCCTTTATGTCATTCCACCCGGTGGTGCCGATGACCGCTGCCCTGAAGTTCTTCGCAATGAACGGGTAGTTGTTCCTGAATGCCTCCGGGGTGGTGAAATCTATGCACACGCACCTTCCCGCCGTCTCCGGCTTGGTTGCAGTTATATCCTCGCTGGCTTCCACCAGTTCAATGCCCCTGGCCTTGAGTTCTGCCTCCACCATGTGGCCCATCTTGCCGTAGCCGCTTATTATGACTTTCATGTGTAAAATGTAACTATTTGTTTTACAACCACTTAGTTAAATTACTTTCCAGAAATTCCGGAAAGCAATTCAGCTAACTTATTGATTGCTAATGTCTTGTATTTTACGGTACATTTGGATATACTGGGAAACGGCTGTGTCGATGTCCGCTTCCGTGATGAATTCGTCGTCCCTGTGGGCGACGCGGATGGTGCCGGGGCCGCAGATGGCTTTGTGTTCAAAGCCGCTGAGATGCGGCGCGTCGCTCCCGAACGCCACCGGCGCACTCTCGAACCCGGGCAGCGTGAAGTACTTCGCGGGCGTGTCGCCGCCACGGGGTGTTACGGTTAATACAGGGGGCTCTGCCCCCTCATACACCCCCGCGGCCTTTTCGCCCTCAACGATTTTGCCCGAAACCAACCGCCCACTTGCAAAATCCCGGGCCCGGCCGGGCGCCTGATGGCGCCTTTTAACCAGCGCTGCCATAAAATCTTCCACCAGGGCGTCACTGGCAAAGGTGGTGCGGAAGTAGATGCGGCAAGTGAGTTCCGGGGAGAGGATGTTCTGGGGATTGTCACTTCGCAGGAGACCTACGTTCCAGGTGGTTTCTCCAAGGATGGAATCTACGGGGAACTGCGTGGCCTTGAGGTTGTTATAGAACTCATTAAAGAGGTCTATGGCACTGGTTCCGTACTGAGGGTAGCCGCTGTGAAAGGCAGTACCGCGGAAAGTAAGGTCGTAGGACTTTGTTCCCTTTGAGGCGCTTACCATCTTGCTCTCCGTGGGCTCTCCCACTATGAGATACGGGGCCTTGAAGCCGGTCTTGGAGAAGGCCTTGGCGCCCCAGGAGCCGGTTTCCTCTCCGGCAAGGATGAGAAGGCCGAAACCGGTGCAGCCGGCCGCTTCCAACTGCCTGCAAGCAGTGTACATGGAGATGAGCTGGCCCTTGGCGTCGCAGGTGCCGCGGCCGCGCCAGATACCGCCCTCATACGTGGGTGCAATATACGGCGGCACCGTGTCCATGTGCGTGCAGAACACCACACGCGGCGTTCCCCACCTGAGAAACAGGTTAAGCGTGCCGTCTCCCACTTCCATCAGCTCCTTCTCCGGAGCCTCCAGATGCTCATGAAGCCACAGCCCCAGCTCCCGCTCCTTTCCGGAGGTGGAATCTTGGGACAGTATGCTCCTGAATAGTTCTTTATCGTATGCCATACAAGTGCAAATTTAATCAATTTTGTTTATATTTGTCTGAAGACACATAATGTATGAAACACGCTCTGTTAATCTCCCTGATTCTCATCGGCACACCCCTGTTTGCCCATGAGAACAATCCCGTTGCCGCACCAGGTGCACAGGTGGTGGCGGGGAACGCCCGCTTCACAGTACTCACACACCGCCTCATCCGCATGGAATGGGCTCCTGAGGCGCAGTTTGAAGACCACGCCACGCTGGCCGTCATAAACAGGAACCTTCCCGTCCCCAAATTCTCCGTAAAGCGCAATGGAGCAGCCGTGACTATCAAGACATCGGCCCTTACGCTCACCTACGGCGGGGATGGAAAGTTCTCCGATGACAACCTCAGCGTCTCTTTCAAGCTGGGCGGGAAGAAGGTGACGTGGAAGCCGGGGGCCGATGCATCGGCAAACCTCATGGGAACTGCGCGCACGCTGGACGGCTGCGAGGGCCCGGAGAAGATCAACTTTTCAGACCCCATGGAGCAGGGTATCCTCTCCCGCGACGGCTGGGCGGTGATTGACGAGAGCAAGCGCCATATCTTCGTGAAGGACAGCTCCGACTGGGGCGAATGGGTGGCCGAAAGGCCCGTCCAGGACGGTCAGGACCTGTATATCTTCGCCTACGGGCATGACTACAAAGCCGCCCTTGCCGATTATGCAAAGATTGCCGGCAGCATCCCCATGCCCCCGAAATTCGTCTTCGGATACTGGTGGAGCCGCTACTGGGCATACACGGACGATGAGTTCGTGGCCCTTGCGGAAGAGTTCCGCTCGAGGCAGATTCCCATCGACGTGATGGTAATCGACATGGACTGGCACGAGACCTGGAGAAATACCGGCAAAAGGTATAACGGCCGCGACGAGTTCGGCGAGAGCGTGGGCTGGACCGGTTACACCTGGAACAGCGACCTCTTCTCAGACCCCGAAGGCCTCCTTGCCGACATCCACTCCATGCACATGAAGACCGCCCTGAACCTTCATCCGGCGTCTGGCATCGTCACACGTGAGAAGGTGTATCCCGCCTTCGTGAAGGACTACCTCTCCCGCACCGATGAGTACGACGGCCCCAAGGACTACATCTACAGCGGCGGAGAGAAAATGGCCAACGGCCGCATTGCACGCAAGGGTTACCATGCCCCGGTGCCCTTCCGCATGGACCAGAAAGAATGGGCCGATGCCTACTTCAACTCCGTAATCCATCCGCTGGAGGCACAGGGCGTGGACTTCTGGTGGCTTGACTGGCAGCAGTACAGGGAAAGCAGATACATCCCCGGCCTCAGCAACACCTTCTGGCTCAACCATACCTTCTTCAACGACAAGGTGCGAAGGGACAGGGACCTCAAGCCAGAGGATGCCGAACGCCCCATGATTTATCACCGCTGGGGCGGCCTGGGAAGCCACCGCTACCAGCTTGGCTTCTCCGGCGACACCAACATCAAATGGGAAGTCCTTGGATATCTGCCGGAATTTACGGCCACCTCTTCCAACGTGCTCTACGGCTACTGGGGCCATGACCTTGGCGGCCACATGCAGCGCGGCAACAACCCCACAGATCCGGAACTCTATACCCGCTGGCTGCAGTACGGCGTGTTCTCCCCCATTTTCAAGACTCACAGCACCGCATCTGCCGCGCTGGAGCGCCGCTTCTGGGTGTTCCCGGACCACTATGAGTACATGAAGGAAGCCCTGGAGCTGCGTTACGCCCTTACTCCATATATCTACGACATGGCCCGCGAGGCATACGAGACCGGCGTCTCCCTTTGCCGCCCTCTCTACTACGAGTACCCGGAAGAGGAGAAGGCATACTCATGGCAACAGGAGTACTTCTTTGGAGACAATATCCTGGCTGCAACCATCTGTGAGCCTGTAGGGGCGGACGGCACCGCCGGCCGCGACGTATGGCTCCCCGCCGGCAACTCATGGTACGACATGGCCCACCACAAGATGATGAAACCGGGCGTGTACAAGCTAAGGTACACTATCGACCAGAATGCCTGGTTCGTGAAGGCCGGGGCCATAATTCCGCTTGCCGGAAAGGGCATCCAGAACCTGCAGGAGCCGTCGGACGAGCTCCGGATACTCATCGCTCCGGGCGCCGGCAAGAACAGCATCCGCCACTATGAGGACGACGGCGTAAGCCAGGCCTATCCCAGCCAGTTTGCAACTACGGTCATCAGCAAAAAGGCCACCGGAAGCGGTCTCACAGTGGAAGTGGGCGCACGCCAGGGCTCATACAAGGGCATGAGCGGCACCCGCAAGCTTGGCCTGGTCCTGCCCGGCCTGAGCCGCTGCCCCAAAGCCACCATGGCGGGACAGCCCCTCCAGTGCAGCTACGACAGCGACACAAAGCAAGCCTACATCGACATTCCCGAAGGTCCTGCCGATGAAGCCTGTACCGTTACAGTGAAATTCTAAGCTTTAATAAAGCCTTTCTCGAGAAGCGCCTGAGCTATCTGGACGGCGTTTGTGGCTGCTCCCTTGCGGATGTTGTCAGAAACGCACCAGAGGTTCAGGCCGTTTTCTATGGAGCTGTCGCGGCGGATGCGGCCGACGAAGACATCGTCCTTTTCCCAGGCGTCGAGGGGCATGGGATAGAGGTTGTTTGCGGGGTCGTCGAGGACGGTGACACCGGGCATCGAGGCCATGGTGGTGTGGGCTTCTTCAAGGTCGTAAGGCTGTCTGAATTCGACGTTTACGCTTTCAGAGTGGCCGCCCATGACGGGGACGCGCACCGTGGTGGCAGAGACTGCGATGGTGGAATCGGCAAGGATTTTACGGGTTTCGTTTATCATCTTGGCCTCTTCCTTGGTGTTGCCGTCGGGGAGGAAGGAGTCGATGTGGGGGATGACGTTGAGGTCTATCCTGTGGGGGAACTTGGTGCCGGAGCCGGAGCCGCGGCGGATGTCATAGGCCGACGAGCGTTCCGACAGGAGCTGGTCTTTGCCTTTCTGGCCGGCGCCGGTGACGCTCTGGTAGGTGGAGACGACGATGCGCTTTATGCCGTATTTGCGGTGCAGCGGTGCCAGCGGAAGAACCATCTGGATGGTGGAGCAGTTGGGGTTGGCGATGATGTGCTTATCCGGGGTGAGGGCATCGGCATTGATTTCCGGGACTACGAGGGGAATCTCCGGGTCCATGCGCCAGTAGGAGGAGTTGTCTACGACGTAGGCGCCCACGGCCGCAAAACGCGGCGCAAGTTCTGCCGATACGCTGCCTCCGGCGCTGAAAATGGCCAGGGCCGGCTTGCGGGAGATGGCTTCATCGGCACTGATTACCGTCCATTCCCGGCCTTTGAACTGAACCTTCTTGCCCCATGAGCGTTCCGATGCAACCGGGAGGAGTTCTGTAACGGGGAAATTCCTCTCTTCCAGCACTGTGAGCATTTTCGAACCGACGAGCCCTGTGGCTCCTACAACTGCTACTAACATATCTTTGTCATTTGTGAGGACAAAGATAGGTAAAAGTTGCAAATTACACCAATTCTTCCGGAGCACAGTGGAGTACATGAGCAAGACGCAGGAGCGAGGAGGCTTCGGCCTTGCCGATATCCTGGCGGCCCTGCTCATAAGCGCGAATCATTCTCAGAGAAACGTCGGAAAGCTCTGCCAGTTCCTGCTGGGTGAGTCCGTTCAGCTTTCTCTGCTCCTTGAGTGATTTGGGCCGGGGACGGTACCAGGAGTCAAAGACGTCGAAGACTTTGGTGATGTCGGCCTCGTGAAGAGGATTGAAAAGCGAATGGATTCTCTCTATGGACAAGCCGTATTTGTCAATGGAGGCAAAACTGACGTTTTTATACCACTGATACTGGCAAAGAGCCCAACCCGTCCAGAAATAGGAAGAATCTTCCTGCGGGAAGGTGTAGGTGTCATCCAGCGGGAGTGAGCCTCCGGAGTTTTCCACGACCCTTGCAGCGAGTTCTATACCACTCATTCCAAGGGTGAATTTAGGGTGGCCGGCTGCAAACATTTCGGGAATGCGGCTTCCCAGCCAGCGGCTATAAAAATCACGAAGCGGCAATCTGCACCAGGTAACGGCGTAGTCAATCATCACTGCCATATTCTGCCTTGCCGACAGCATCATGTCCTTATCGTATGCGCAGGTCATCGTTTTTCATTTTATTTCTGTAAACATCGATGGCAAAGATGCCGTCCAATACCGAAGGGCCATGCTTTATTCTTTGGAATGCCTCTCTTGCCTTTCTTTCCCGAACCAGTCTCTGTGGAAGATAAACAGATCTGTCTACCACCTCTGCAGAAGTGAATACCAGCGCTTCAAAAGCCTTTTCGCTCTGAATGAACACTTGTTCACCAAGGTTTCCAATGTGCATGGCTTCATTTAACTGCTCAAGGCTTATGGTGCCGTTCAGAAACAGGCTTGTGTACTGGAAATATGAATCGTCGGCACGGTAGCCCCTGATGATATCGAAGCCGGTCAGATCCGGAAGGAATTCTTCAATTATATATCTTTTGATTACAGCAGAGGTACTCTGGCTGGTTTCGAAAACCCTGTTCGCCATCAGGACCGCCAGCCAGTTGAGTATGTTGAAATCTTTCCCGGAAAGATTGCACACCTTTAAACTGTAACTTGGCTCAAAGCTGTAATGGTTCACAAAGGCCGATGGCGCTTCTGTACAAGACCACTCCCTGGCAAGTTGAATGTCCGGTGTACAGTAAAAGCCCTGCCCAAAGTCATTATGGACCTTTCCCCCTGACTTGACTGGATTGTCAACAATCTTGTCTGAGCCATGAAATAAAATATCCTCCATATCGCAAAAGTAACATTATAACGTCACTTTTGCAAAGATAATCAAACAACCGGTGATTAGCAAAAATATTACTATCTTTGTTTCTGTATTTTACAGCAACGCCAGCCAATGGATTACAGCAAGTTTTTTTCTGCCGATGTGCCCTCATTCCTGAGGAGTCCCGTGAGGGAAATCTTCAGGAAGGTGGACCTTTCTGCAATATGCTCCTTTGCAGGAGGATATCCCGCGGCAGTTACATTCCCTACAGACCAGATACCGTCCCTGACTGCCAAGGTGCTGGAAAAATACGGCACCAAACCGCTCCAGTACGGTGCAACACAGGGCGTTCCCGAACTTCGGGAAGTCATAGCCCGGCGCTACGGAGTTCCCGTTTCCCAGGTGCAGATAACCACCTCTTCCCAGCAGGGAATTGACGTGTGCTCCCGCGTATTCCTGGACCCCGGCGACGCAGTCCTTGCCGATAATCCCGTCTACCTTGGTGCCCTGCAGAGCTTCAAAGCGTACAGGGCAGAGGTGCTGCCTATCCGTCATTCTGAGACGGGCTCTCCTGCCAAGTTCATCTACGTCATCCCGGACTTCAACAACCCTTCCGGCAAGACAATGACGCTTAAAGAGCGTGAGGAGGTGGTAAGGATTGCGCGTGAACTGGATATCCTCATAGTTGAAGACAGCCCGTACAGGGAACTGCGCTATAGCGGAGAGCCCGTGAAAACCATCCGCGAACTTGCCCCGGAGCGCACTCTGCAGCTTGGAAGTTTCTCCAAGATATTCGCTCCCGGTTTCCGTCTGGGATGGATTATAGGGCCGGAGGAACTGTTGGAGCAGATATACGTGTGCAAGCAGTGCCTGGACCTGTGCCCGCCTGTGCTGGACCAGTACATGGCCGCAGAATTCATGGGCAGCGGGGCGCTGGATGCAAATCTCGAGAAAACCATCGCCGAATATCGCCGCCGCAGGGACCTCATGGTCTCCCTGCTGGAAAAGTACATGCCCGCAGGCGTGTCCTGGACATATCCTGAAGGCGGCCTGTTCCTCTGGCTCACCCTGCCTGAGGGCGTAGACACCGTTGCCATGTACGACGAAGCACTCTCATGCGGCGTCGCCTACGTTGCCGGCTCCTTCTTCTACACAGACGGCAGCCATCGCAACACCATGCGCCTCAATTTCTCCTTCGTGGACGAAGCCAAGATGGAGCCCGGCATTCAACTGCTTTCGAGTGTAATTCGTAAGTCCCTGGAAATTAGATGATTGTGAAAATCCCCTGTGTAAAAATGCGCATGGGATTACTGTAAATGATTGACAATGAGTAATATCCAAAATACGCTATATATTTTTACCGGCGCCGGGAACAACTTTGTGGTCCTTGACGGCCGCGGCCGCGACATGCATGAGTACCGCAACCCCTCCCGCATAACCGAACTCTGCCGCGCACACCACACCGACGGCCTCATGATTCTGGACACCCGCCCCCTCTGTCCTGCCGACGCCCCCCTCTGTCATTCCGAGCGCAGTCGAGGAATCTCCTTCGACTTCTCCATGGAGTTCTACAACCCCGACGGCTCCGGCGGCATGATGTGCGGCAACGGCGGCCGCTGCATTGTGGCCTTTGCCGACATGCTCGGCATCAAGCCCGCCACCGGCTCTGAATACCGCTTCCTCGCCCCAGACGGCCTTCATGTTGCAACCATATTGTCCTCTGTCATTTCGAGCGAAGTCGAGAAATCTCTCTGGACAGTACGCCTTAAAATGATAGACGTAGAAGGGATCACTCCTGTGAAGGATGGGTATTTCCTCAATACAGGAACGCGTCATTTCGTGAAATTCGTGGACGACGTGAATGCCGTAGACGTGGAAGAAGAAGGCAAACGGCTGCGCTGGGACCCCGTTTTCCAACCGGAAGGAACCAATGTGAACTTCGTCCAGATTGCCCCTGACGGGCTCCATGTGCGCACATTCGAAAAGGGCGTGGAAGGCGAAACCCTGGCCTGCGGCACTGGCCTCACGGCAAGTGCCATTGTGTATGGTTCCCCCACCAACCTGCAGTGCAGGAGGGGAGACTGGCTGCGGGTAGACTTCACGAAAAACGGAACCGGCGCGAAAGATGTCTTTCTCACCGGTCCCGCAGAATGTGTATCAATAATCTAGAATAACTCCTGGCTGTCTTCGGGGCTGTCCTTTGCTGCGGCCTTGGCGATCATGGCCTCCAGCTCTTCACGGGACATTTCTCCGTCAATGGAGATGAATGTGGTCTCTCCGGGTTCGCGTGCAAGCATTATGAAGGTGCGAACGATTTTTTCGTCTCCGGCGGTGTAGAAGCGTACGGTTTCACCGCTGTCCTTGGCTTCCATCAGGAGTTCGAAGTCTTCGCGGTCAAGGCGCTTTTTTACATCGGCATAGAGGTCGTCGGCAGTTTTTGACTTCTCTGCATGGAGCAGGTAGAAGCCGCGCATGGAGTTGATGGCAGCGGCGACGTCAACGTCCTTGTCACCGACTTCCATTTCCGGAAGCTTGCCGATGAGGCGGAACATGGCGGGAGAGATGTACACGGCCTCTACGCCTTCGAGGTCTGAGTACTTGTTGTAGAGGGTCTTGCCGTCTTGGGCGAAGGCCGCGACGCTCATGGTAATGAGCACAAGAAGAATATACAAACGTTTCATTTCCAGTAATATACTTTTTCAATCGGCACTGAGGCCTGTTCTACTTTGTCAATGCTCTTGGAGACTTTTCCTTCCACCATTGCAAGAGCTTTTTCAACGGCGGCGTATGCAAGAAGAGGATCGTCAAACGTATCCTTGGGAGAGGGTTCACGGCTCAGGAAGAATCCGCCGGCAAGAACTACGGCCGCTGCAGCGGCGGCAATGCCTCCGAGCCTCATCCTGCGGCTCCGGCCGGAAACCGTGGAGTACACTCTGGCGTGAAGGTCTTCGGGGATGGGGATAGACTCATCGGCCCCGATCCTTTCAAGGTCTTCCGCACTCAGGCGGGATATTTCATCTAAGCTTTTCATTTTTCAGTTTTTTTCTGGCCTGGGATACCTGAACCCTTATGTTGAGGCTTGAGAGGCCGGTTTTCTTTGATATTTCTTCGTATGTCAGCCCCTTGAGGACTCTCAGTTTGAGGAGTTTCTGCTGCCCCGGCGGGAGCTTGGCAATCGCCCTGAAGACCATCGACAGGCTTTCCCGCTGCTCCAGGTCCTCGTCGGGAGGAGCCTTTTCCAGCGTCACCTCCGTGAGCGGGGCCGATGGCTTCTGCCTCCTTATCCTGTCGATGCAGAGATTCCGCATGAGCATGTTCCCGTAAGCGCCAGGATCCTTCACGATGTCCAGGCTGTCCCGCAGACTCCAGAGCTTCAGGTAGAGGTCCTGGACGGCGTCGGAGGCATCGGCACTGTCTTCAAGGATGTAGAAGGCGATGCGGTAAAAACGCTCCTGGAGGGGTATCCAGACGGTATGGAAGGCAGCTTCCGTCATTTGGCAAATTCCATAATCTTGTCGATGTCCACCTTCCCGTTGGCAAAGATAAGGGCTCCGTCGGAACTGTAGAGGATGCAGTCACTAAGGTATCTGCCCTTTTCCGTACCGTAGATCCGGAGGGTTTCGCTGCCGTCCTTCGCTTCCAGGAAGAGATTAGCTCCATCAAGGGCCTTTTCAAGCTTGCGGGTAAAGTCTTTCTTGCAGCGGGCGTCTTCAAAATCCACAATCGTAAGTCCCTTGAGGCCTTTCAGGGAGCTCAGCATCATGAGCTCTTCTTTGTCGATGTCTGAGGAAAACGTAGCGGCAAGTTTTAAAAAACCCATACCCACAGGGCCGATTCTCACTACGTCGAACCCCTCCGTCCCCTTGTATTCACTCACAAGCGTATTGATCTTAACTGGCCTTATGGCGGCGGCGCAGCTTATGGCGCCAAGTGCAACAATTATTGTAAACAGTATCTTTTTCATAACGTTTTCTGACCGGTCCACATATAAGACGCATCCCGGCCGGAATTGTTAATTGCAAAAAAGACGCCGTCCTTAAAAATGGCGGAATTTAAGGATAAGGAAGTCATTGCGTGGTGAAGGTCTGTTTTATAGCGACAGACCTTCGCCATCAATAATGGCCTACAGGTAACTGTAGTTGTGTTTGGACGGTGAAGGAATGCAGCAAAAAAACAGACCTTTGCCAAAAGGAATGCAGACCTTAGCCATCAGAGGGGGTATTTATTTAATGCTCCAAACGTAGCCAAGGGTCATATTGAACGAAAAAGCATCCATTATTCCGAAATCTCTGGCCGCAAGACATCTGATAGCAAGGCTATGCTCATGGCTCGTGTACTGTGACAGTACTCTATGGAACTTGAACCTGAACTCGGCTCCGGCAAGGGCAACCGTATTTGAGAAATCATCTTTCAACATATTATTTCCTGTGCCTCGGCTCCATGAAAACTCCCTCCCTCCTATTCCTGCACGGGGTATTAATGCGAAGAAGGGACCGTCATACAGCATATAGCCATAGGCAAAGCCAATCATTAGGTGATTAAACCCTTCACCCTGCAACCATTGGTATCCATCATGGCTGAAGTCTGTTCCCAAGGTACCGGATGAAGGACTCATCGCCACAGTTACAATATGCTTGAGATACCCTAGCGAAAAATCCATATACATCCCAAAAGCCGTAGGGAATGTGCTGGCCCAGTCTCCTGTCATAATATTGCAAGACGCACCAAATCCAAAATCCAAATACGCTTGAATCAGTTTGGAACCGTTTACATATCGACGTTCATCATACTCCGGATACTTGACTTCCGCCAGTTCATCTTTTATCTTTTCGGCAAAGGTTACCACGGCAAGTGAATCCATACCACCTTCGGTATCATCATCAAGTTCCTGCCACCTTGACCGAAGCTGGTTGGAATAAAAGGAATAAAGTTCATCGGGAGAGCGCCGATTATCCTTGGCATAGAGTTCACCCATCATCTTCCTGTGATAGAGTTCATTCATGTCAAAAATGGTCTGGTCATAAAGCAGTGTATAATCATACACCCTCGCGGAATTATGCCAGGATACCGATTTGTCCAGTGCCGTTGCGGGCATGGATACATATTGCACTGTATTCCAGTATGGCTTTGTTTTCTTATTTTCAGTAATCCATCGGAAAGACAGATCGTTGGTACGGAAAATATCCTTGGGGGATTTTAATGTAAGGTCATCCCAAGTCAGCGCTCCCTCCGACCAGTATTTCATGCTCTCATCAAATGTCTGGGCACATAGTTCTACGCAGACTAGAGCCATGGTAAAAAACAATGCTATACGTCTCATTAAGTTTATTTAATTTAGAAACCTGTTGCAAACTTTGCTTATGCTCTGGTGATGCAGGCACCAAGGGCATTGAGGCGGCCCTCGATGTCCTGGTAACCGCGGTCTATCTGCTCTATGTTGTCGATGGTGGATGTCCCCTTGGCACTCATGGCGGCAAGAAGCATGGCAATACCAGCACGGATATCGGGGCTCACTAGACGGGCGGCCTTGAGGGTAATCCTGTGGTCATGGCCGATGACGACTGCACGGTGAGGGTCGCAGAGGATAATCTGCGCACCCATGTCAATGAGGCGGTCTACGAAGAAGAGCCTGGACTCGAACATCTTCTGGTGGATGAGCACGCTGCCCTTGCACTGCGTAGCCACCACAAGCATGACGGAGAGAAGGTCCGGGGTAAGGCCGGGCCAGGGAGCATCGGCAAGGGTCATGATGGAGCCGTCCAGGAAGGATTCTATCTCGTAGCAGTCCTGGGCAGGGACGTAGATGTCGTCTCCCCTCTGTTCCAGCTTTATTCCAAGGCGGCGGAAGGCGTCCGGAATAATGCCCAGATCGTACCAGGAGACGTCCTTGATGGTGATTTCGCTCTGGCAGATTGCCGCCATGCCGATGAAGGAGCCAACCTCGATCATGTCCGGCAGAATCCTGTGGGTGGTGCCTCCCAGCTTCTCGACTCCGTGGATGCGGAGGAGGTTGGAGCCCACGCCGTCGATGTATGCGCCCATTCGGCCCAGCATCTTGCAAAGCTGCTGGATGTACGGCTCGCAGGCGGCGTTGTATATGGTGGTGGTTCCCTTTGCAAGGACGGCGGCCATGACGATATTGGCCGTACCGGTGACGGAGGCCTCGTCAAGGAGCATGTATCGGCCCACAAGGCGGCCTTCAGTGGTGAGGTGGAAGGCGCGGCGGGAGGGCTCGTAATCCATTGCGGCGCCCAGTTTCATCATGCCGTCAAGGTGGGTGTCAACCCTGCGGCGGCCGATTTTATCTCCGCCAGGCTTTGCGAACCATGCACTCCCGAAGCGGGTAAGGAGAGGTCCCACGACCATCACTGAACCGCGGAGCTTGGCGCATTTGGCAACGAACTCTTCGGTTTCGATGTAGGTGGTGTCTATTTCATCGGCCTGGAAGGTATAGTTACCCAGGGAATGACGGGTTACCTTCACGCCCATCTGCTGAAGAAGGTCGATGAGGTTCTTGACGTCCAGGATCTCCGGGACATTGGTGATGGTAACGGGCTCCGAGGTTAGAAGTACGGCGCTGATCACTTCCAGCGCTTCGTTCTTTGCCCCCTGAGGGGTAATTGTTCCGGACAGCTTGTGTCCGCCTTCGATGATGAATTTGCTCATATATGCTCTACTTCGGGGTGGAGAGTTATGCCGTATTTGTCTTTTATCGTATCTATGACCTTCTGCTCCAGCTGCAGGATATCATCGGCAGAGGCGCTGCCTGTGGCATTCACTATAACCAGCGGCTGGTTCTGATAGACCTGCGCCCCTCCAAGTTTTGCGCCCTTGAAGCCGCACTGCTCTATCATCCATGCTGCCGGCACCTTAATCATGTCCCCCACCACATAGTGCGGAACCTCATAGTCTGCGCCGTTGTCTGCCTTTGCCGTGGCGACTATCCTTTCGAAATGCTCCCTGGAGATAACCGGATTGCAGAAAAAACTTCCCGCACTGCCAATCTCCTCCACCGCAGGCAGCTTCTTTTTACGAATGTCGATGATGGTGTCTCTTATAATCTGCGGTGTCAGAGGTACAGACTGTGCCCCTGAAAACTGTTGCCGCCCACGGCACATGAGTGGGAGGGGCCCATCGGAGATGGGAGGGACGAGGACCGAAGGTCCGAGGTTTTCAGGGGCACAGTCTGTACCTCTGGCTTCCAGAGCCCTGCGGATGCCGCCGTAGTCAAGGACGGGCTTGGGGGCGCGAGAGAGCTTGTACGTGACGGCGGCGATGATGAAACGACCTTTCCAGGAGGTTTTGAAACGGGAGGTGCGGTAACCGTACTCGCAGTCTGCGGGGTCGATGTCCACAAAACGCCTTTCCACGGTGTCCCAGGCACGTATTCCGGCAATGATGTCCTTTGCCTCAACGCCATACGCGCCGATGTTCTGCACCGCACTGGCACCCACCTCTCCCGGAATGAGGGACAGGTTCTCTGGGCCCCAGAGGCCCTCGCCGGCGGCCCAGGCGCAGAAGTCGTCGAAGACTGTGCCGGCGCCAAGGGTGATGAGGAGAGGAGATTTCTCGACTTCGCTCGAAATGACAAAATCGCCCCTTCTGTCATTTCGACCAAGCGAAGCGCGTGGAGAAATCTCGCCATAGTGGAGTACGGTGCCGGGGAAATACTCCCTGGTGAAGAGGAGGTTGGAGCCGCCACCAATGACCATGAGCGGCTTTGGCAGCGAGTCCCAGTCAAGTTCCTGCAGGTCCTTTTCTTCGGTGACTTCTATGAAAAGCGCACAGGACACCTTCATGCGGAAGGTGTTCCGTGCACTTAAATCGTATGACGCCTTGCGGCTAATCATGACGGCGGACGTCTATCTGGAGCTCGTCCAGCTGGGACTGGTCAATCTCGGACGGGGAGTCGATCATGACGTCGCGGCCCTGGTTGTTCTTGGGGAATGCGATGTAGTCGCGGATGGTATCCTGGCCGCCGAAGAGGGCGCAGACGCGGTCGAAACCGAAGGCGAGACCTCCGTGCGGCGGTGCACCGAACTTGAAGGCGTTGATGATGAAGCCAAACTTGTACTCTGCCTCTTCAGGGCCGATTCCAAGCACTTCGAACATGCGTTTCTGCATATCGGCATTGTGGATACGGATGGAGCCGCCGCCAAGTTCGGTGCCGTTGAGGACGAAGTCGTAGGCGTTTGCGCAGACGCGCTCAAGGTCTTCCTTGGCGTTGCTGTAGAACCACTTTTCGTGCTCCGGCTTGGGGGCGGTGAAAGGGTGGTGCATGGCGTAGAAGCGCTGGGTCTCGTCGTCCCACTCGAGGAGCGGGAAGTCCACGATCCACAGGGGTGCAAAGACCTTGGGATCCCTGAGGCCGAGACGGTTTGCCATCTCAAGGCGAAGGACGCCGAGCATGGTCTGGACCTTGCGCTTTGCAGGGCCGCTCATCACCAGGATGAGGTCTCCGGGCTTGGCCTCTGCAGCGGCGGCGATGCGGGCGAGGTCATCGGCACCGTAGAATTTGTCGATGGAGGACTTGAAGGTTCCGTCGGCATTTACGCGGATGTAGATGAGGCCTTTGGCGCCGACCTGGGGGCGTTTTACCCATTCGGTAAGCTCGTCCACCTGCTTGCGGGTGTATTCGGCAGCGCCTGGAACGGCAATGGAGCCGATGTATGCGGCATCGTCAAGGACGCTGAAGCCCTTGCCCTTGGCGGCGGAGGTGAGGTCGTGGATTTCCATGCCGAAGCGGACGTCGGGCTTGTCGGAGCCGTAGCGGTCCATGGCATCGTACCAGCTCATGCGGGGGAGCGGATTGGGGATATCCACGTCCAAAACGTTCTTGAAGAGGGTGCGCATCATGCCTTCGAACATGTTCAGGACATCCTCCTGCTCTACGAAGGACATTTCGCAGTCGATCTGGGTGAATTCGGGCTGGCGGTCTGCGCGGAGGTCCTCGTCACGGAAACAGCGGACAATCTGGAAGTAGCGGTCATAGCCGGCAACCATAAGGAGCTGCTTGAAGGTCTGGGGGCTCTGCGGCAGGGCGTAGAACTGGCCTGGATTCATGCGGGAAGGGACCACGAAGTCGCGGGCGCCTTCCGGAGTGGACTTGATAAGGTAAGGGGTTTCTATCTCGAGGAAGCCGTTGGCGTCAAGATAGTTGCGGGTTTCGTGCGCAATGCGGTGCCTGAGCTGGAGGGCCCTTTTGAGGGGACCGCGGCGAAGGTCAAGGTAGCGGTACTTGGCACGGAGGTCTTCCCCACCGTCGGATTCGTCCTCGATGGTGAAGGGAGGAGTGACCGACTTGTTGAGGATATTGATTTCCGAAAGCTTGATTTCAATGTCGCCGGTGGGCATTTTGGAGTTTTTGGCCTGCCTTTCAACAACCTCTCCGATGGCCTGGATGACGAATTCGCGTCCCAGCGAGGTGGCGGTTTCCACCAGGGCTTCAGGAGCGTCTGCCTCAACCACCAGCTGAGTGATGCCGTAGCGGTCGCGGAGGTCGATGAATGTCATGCCGCCAAGCTTGCGGGCCTTCTGTACCCATCCTGCCAGCGTTACCTTCTGTCCTTTGTTCTCGATGCGGAGTTCCCCGCAAGTGTGTGTTCTGTACATATAATTACTTTATTTCGATTGGAGCGGATATCACGCTCTCATTTATTTCCCTGAGCACTGCCGGATCGTATTTTTCGAGCCGGTCATAAGTCATAAGTCCGTTCACTTCCAGCTCTACGTCCGTAGTCTGGGTGTAGACTGCGGCGGCGCAGCCGGTCTGCTTGAGCACTTTGAGGTAGGATGCATATTTGCGATAGCGTTCAAGCACCTCTTCGGGGCTCTTGCAAAGGCCGGAGTAGCCCCAGTTCTTGCCTGTAGGACGCCAGATATGGCCGTCCACCACATAGCCGATGCCGCCGTATTCTCCAAGTACGTTGATCATAGAACGCTCGAATACGTTCATCACCGGGTAGGGATAGTGGTGGGCGTCGAGGATGTCGCCGACCATCTTGAAAATGCCGCCGGAGGCCTCGTTCACAAGGCGGGTAGGGTCTTTCTTACGGGTGAAGGCTACGGCTTCGGCAGTATCGAACTGGCCCCAGCCCTCGTTGAACGGCACCCATACGCATATGCAGGCAAAGCCCTTGAGGGCGTCGATTATCTCTCCCCACTCCTTGTAGTAATTGTCCTTCCATGCCTGGGGAACGGCGCATTCCGTACCGCCAATGAAGGTGTCGTTGGGCCACTTGTTGCCCTGGGCCTTTGCAACCTCCTCGGGACGGGTCTTGAGAACGTCCTTGCTATGGTCGGCAATGCTGGGCATGTCCTGCCAGACGTACAGGCCCACGACGTCGCACCAGTAATACCAACGGGCAGGCTCCACCTTGATGTGCTTGCGAATCATGTTGAAGCCCCACTCCTTGGTCTTGACGATGTCGAACTTGAGGGCTTCGTCGGTGGGGGCGGTATAGAGGCCGTCGGGCCACCAACCCTGGTCGAGAGGGCCGAACTGGAACACCGCCTCTCCGTTTACAAAAATGCGGTTATGGTTGAGTCCTTCCTTGGATTTTTTCTTGGCGATTGCCCTTAATGCGGTATAGCCTTCCACCTTGTCCAGGACCTTGCCTTTGCGGGAAATGCTTATTTCAAGGCCGTACAGGTAAGGGGATTCGGCGCTCCAGAGCTTTGCGTTTTCCACGGGGAGCGTCACTTCAAGCCCCTCTGCCGATGCGAGGACCGCCTGCGAAGGCTGCTCTGGGTTGTAGCCCTCTGCGCCCTCCTTCAGGTACACTTTCACCACATCCCCTTCCTGGAGACCGTCGGCCTTTACAGTAACCTTTACCGATGAATCCTTGACATTGGATTCGGCATAATACGAGCCGATGTGTGTCTCTGGAACCACCTCCAGCCATACCGTCTGCCAGATGCCGGTGACGGCCGTATACCAGATGCCCTGCGGGTGCATGACCTGCTTGCCGCGAGGCTGCCAGGCCTGGTCCGTAACGTCAAGGACCTTTACCGTAAGAACCTGCTTCCCGCTTTTCTTGAGGGCCGATGTTATGTCAAAGCAGAAGGGAGTGTAGCCACCCGTGTGTACTCCTACCGGCTTTCCGTTCACGGAAACTACCGCCTTCCAGTCTACCGCTCCGAAATGGAGGAGCACTCTTTTCTTCTTCCATGAGGGCTTGACCTTAAAGGTGTGATTATACCAAAGAGCCTTGCCGGGGCCTACGTGCTTACCCACTCCGGAAAGGGAGGATTCCACGGCAAAGGGAACCAGGATCTTTCCTTCGGGAGCCTCATATGCAGCATCTTCCTCCGTGATGGCATAATCCCAAAGTCCGTTGAGATTCTGCCACTGGGAACGCACCATCTGAGGCCTCGGATACTCCGGATGCGGAGCGGCGGGATTCACCTCGGAAGCCCATTTTGTCTTGATGTCATTCCCCGCAGGAGCCCAGCCCTGGGCGGCTGCCGAAAGGCTTAAAAACGTAATTGCAAGAAAAAAAGCAAGCTTTTTCATCACATCTTTAGTTTTAACTTACAAATTTAACAAAAAATACTGACTATCTCCTTGTTTGTAAAATCTTCGTATATTTGCACTCTATGGAAGTAAGGGCAAAAAAAGCACTCGGACAGCATTTTCTGACGGACCAGAAGGTGGCCCGCGCCATCGTTGACGCACTGCAGCCAACTGTCATTTCGAGCGAAGTCGAGAAAACTCCTTTCCAGGTACTGGAAGTGGGCCCCGGAATGGGCGTTCTTTCGCAGTATCTGCTTGAACGCGAAGACGTAGACCTGAAGCTGGTGGAAATCGACACGGAAAGCGTCGAGTATCTTCTCACGCACTTCCCCGGCATCCAGGGAAAGCTCCTTGAGGCCGATTTCCTCTCCCTGAAGCTGGAGAAGCTGTTCCCAGAGAAGTTCAATATCATCGGCAATTTCCCTTACAACATCTCTTCGCAGATTTTCTTCAAGGTGCTGGACTACAAGGACAGCGTTCCGGAGGTTGTGGGAATGGTGCAGAAAGAGGTGGCCGAACGCATTGCAGAGGCCCCCGGAAGCAAGACCTACGGGATTCTGAGCGTGCTGCTGCAGGCCTGGTACGACATTGAGTATCTCTTTACCGTTGGCTCCGGCTGCTTCGCTCCCCCGCCCAAGGTGGAATCGGCCGTCATACGCCTCAGGCGCAATTCCCGCACGGAACTCGGCTGCGACGAAAACCTCTTCAAGACCGTGGTGAAAACGGCCTTCGGGCAGCGCAGGAAAATGATGCGCAATCCCCTGAAGCCCCTTGCGCGCGCCAAGGCAGACCGCGAAGGCTGGTCGGAAGAACAGCTTGCCGATTTCCTTGCGCAGGAAGTCTTCACCCTGCGCCCGGAAAGGCTTTCAGTGGAGGAATTCGTAGAACTTACCAATCTCCTTTCCTAGAACTGGAAATAGATGAAGCTCTGAAGGTCTGCGGTGATGAACTGGCAGAATACAAACACTATGAGCGCCACCACTATGGCCATTACGGCCAGCGGAAGCTTTGCGAACCAGATGCGGTAGCGGCGTTTGAAGCGCTCCGGCAGCCAGTGGATTATCATTCCCACGACAAACAGTACAAGCACCTGCCAGTGAGCGGCAGCCATTGACGGTACCAGCGAGAGGTCCCAGTGGCCGCCTATCTGGTTCACCATGTTCTTTGCCGTATTCCACGCCTCCTCGTTTGCAAGGGCGGGATCCAGGTTGGAGCCGCTCCTGAAGAAAAGACGCGTGAAGGTTATGAACACGAAGGTCTGGAAAATGTCCCACGCACGTGACAGCCACTCTGCAGCAGGAGATTTCTCCACTCGCTTCGCTCGGTCGAAATGACAGATTATTCCCTTCACTGCAGTGCCTATCCATATAATGAGCGTCCAGACAAAGAACATGTTCCAAACGGGATAGTGGAGCGTGAGGGAGAGGGTTCCGCAAAGGGCGGTGACAAGCGTGATGATAAGGACCTTCACTCCCATGGAGCGCCTTGTCCACACTTTGTATATCACCTGGCCAAGGCCGTTGAGACCGCCCCAGATCATGAAATTCCAGCTTGCTCCGTGCCAGAGGCCGCCAAGGAGCATGGTGTTCATGGAGTTGATATTGGTGGTGATGAGCTTGCGGTCTCCCGGGTGTTTCCAGGCCCAGAGACCGATTCCGCCGGCTATGGCGGCGACGGCCACCGCCACCCACCAGCTGCCGCTGAGGAAGCTGCCTATAACCGCAACAGCTATAATTATGATATACGTTCCCGGAGTCGCATTCCTGTTGCCTCCAAGAGGGATGTACAGATAGTCCCTGAGCCAGCGGGAAAGCGTCATGTGCCAGCGGCGCCAGAACTGCTGGGTGTTCACAGCCTTGTAGGGAGAATCGAAGTTCTTGGGCAGGTAGAAGCCCATGAGCATGGCTACGCCGGTTGCTATGTCCGTGTAGCCGGAGAAATCGGCATAGACCTGGAGGGAATAGCAGAAGAGGGCTGCGAGGTTTTCAAAGCCGCTGAACATGAGGGGGTTGGCAAAGACGCGGTCGGCAAAGTTCACGGCCATGTAGTCGGCCAGGATGAGCTTTTTGAGAAGACCGTTCATTATCCAGAAGATGGCGATGCCGAACCAGCGGCGGGACAGGTTGTAAGGCTTGTGAAGCTGGGCTATGAACTCCGACGCACGGACGATGGGGCCTGCCACCAGCTGCGGGAAGAAACTCAGGTAGAAACCGAAGTCCAGGAAATTCTGCACCGGCTCTATCTTGCAGCGTTTCACGTCCACCACATAGCTCACCGCCTGGAAGGTGAAGAATGATATGCCCACAGGCAGGATGATGGCGTCTACGCTGAAGACGGCCGCTCCCGTGAGCATGTTAAGGAATTCACCAAGAACATCATGCACCTCTATCGACAGCCCGAACAGGTTGTTCACGAAGTCGGTGATGAAGTATGCATACTTGAAATATGCCAGGAGCCCGAGGTCTACAAGCGCGCTTAGCCCTACTACCACGCCCTTCCACCTTTCTGACTTAAGGCGGTATATCCACTTGGCCGCAAAGAAGTTATATACTATCACAAAGAGCAGCAGGGCAAGGAAAACGCCGCTGGTCTTGTAATAGAAGAACAGGGACGCCGCAAACAGGAAGCCGTTTCTCAGGAGCACCTTGGAATGGAAGAGCGAGAACACGGCGAAAACAATCGCGAAGAACGCCCAGAAGTAGAACTGGGTGAACAGCAGCGGATGCGCCTGGTCAAACGCGAACAACGCCCCGAAGAAATCCTGTATGACGGTCCAGAGGTTCATCGGGCAGAATTCATTATTGCGTCAAACAAGAGATCCCCAAGGAGGCGGTAGCCGTCGGGTGTGAAGTGGACAAGGTCGCTCTGGGCAAGGCCGGCTTCCCTCCAGACTTCCATGGAACCGTAGCCGCCCATCACCTCGTACATGTCCCAGAAAACGCCCTTGAACTCCTTTGCAAGCTCGCTCATGGCGGTCTCCACGGCCTCTGTATGAGGATTTACATGGTGCCGATAGGAGCTGTCGTTTATTCCTGTGAAGAAAATGGCGCAGCGGGGATTTACCTTCTTTACCATCTTCACCAGCTGCCTGTAATTGCTCTTGAAGCGGTCCACGGAAAAATCCGGTCCCTGGATGTCGTTTATGCCTATCGAGAACACCACCATGTCCGGCTTTACCACCCTCAGGTTCCTCTCCCAGTCCTCGCACTTGAGCCAGGACGACGTGGCGGCGCCGTTTATTCCGGCCTCGCTGTAGGTGAAACCCTTTACTGCCTTGTCAAGATACAGGCCTTCGAGGGTATAGCTGCCGGTACCGGTCTGGGAAAGGCCAAGCTGGATCCAGTCTGTATAAGCGGGGAGGTCGAACTTCCACAGGACGCCTTCCCGTCGGCCCCAGAGCGTATCTTTCTTTGAAAGGAGCAGCACGGGCTCCCTGTTTCCGTAGCCCATCACCGTAACCCTGTTGAAGCAGTAATGCTGCTGCATGATGCGGTTTTCCCGGGGCAGAAGGTCTATGACCACCCGTGCCGATGTATCGGCCGCAGTGGCGCCTATTCCCGCAAGGCCGATGGTTCTGTCGGGCTTGAGGCAGCGGGTTGTCTCCCAGTTCCCGACAGCGGTTGTGGTGTAGCTCACCGGCGTGTTCGTGGAGGCTGCGGCAAAGGGGAAAACCAGCCCCCTGCCACCGTCCATGCCGTATCTGAGGGCCAGGAAGCTGCGGCGGAGGCGGTCTGTCCAGGTGCCTCCCTGGACGTGGGAGCCGCCCACGTGGAGGATGCGCACATCGGCACTGCCGGATATCACCAGGGAGTCCAGCTTGCGCAGGAAGAGGGCATAATCGGCAGAAGGGCCGCCGGGGAACTGGAGCTCATTCTTCTCCACCCTCACAAACGGGTAGCGCCGCCCCTGGAGAGGCAGCACCGTCAGGATGAGTATGGCAAGGAGAAGGGCTTTTTTCATTTCTCTTTGCGAAGGCGGTAATAATCGTAATAGGTGAGGAAAGAGCGGCTGAGGGCCTGTCCAACCTTCTGGGCTCCGGCGGGGGTGAAGTGGGTGTAATCGGCCCCGGCGTAAGGAGGCACGTGCTTTACCCACTGAACCATGGAATTCTCCCCTCCCATCATGCGGAAGAGGTCCCAATATGCGGCGTCGTTGCGGAGGGCGGTTGCCTTGAGGGAATCCACCATCTCCGGAAGGCGGGGCCTCGTGACTATGCGTCCGTTCCTGCTCGTGCCCATGTCGGACGGGCCGATGAAGAGTATCTTCGCATCCGGGGCGGCCTCATGGAAGTACTGGATCTGCTCCGCTATCTTGGTGCAGTAGCTGCTTATCACCTTGGAGGAATGTGCCACGGGCATGTAGTTTCCGCCGAACTGGAGGATGATGAGGCCGGCATTTTCAAGCTGCATGCAGTCTGCCATGAGGGGCTTTGAGATGCGGGAGAAAATGGTGCCGGAGCAGCCTCTGAGGGGGATATTATCGACAGCTACGCCTTCTGCGCCGTCGGCGGTGATGCCGTAGATTTCGGCATTGCCGCTAAGGTTTATGCGAACCCTGTCCACCGGCTTTCCGAAGTCCCAGCGCATGAGGGTTGTACCGCTTTCGAGGCGTTCTATGGAGGTCTGGGGCTTCAAGGTGTCGCTCACGGCCCTTGCCTTGAACCCGCCGCTTGCCCTGCCGTAGAGGAGGGTTACGGTCTGGAAGGTCTTGGTGCGCTGCGGGGCGGTTTTGTTACGGGTGCCACGGAGGCTGATTGTGCCGCCACCGGCCATCTGGACCACCTGGGCCATTATGCCGTAACGGTTGTGACCGGCACGCTGGGTGGTGGAATCGCCGTACATGGTGTACTGGGTGAAGCCGCCGCTTGCGCTGCGGTAGATATTGGCGGAAGGCACAT
The DNA here is from genome assembly GCA_002393945.1 of Bacteroidales bacterium UBA4360. Taxonomy (GTDB): domain Bacteria; phylum Bacteroidota; class Bacteroidia; order Bacteroidales; family UBA932; genus Cryptobacteroides. The sequence continues at coordinate 283,878 of DGSO01000028.1, read as the reverse complement.
TGGAAAGGACCGGGAACATGCCGGTTCCTATGCCGCCGAAGCGCTTCTGGAGGGCGTCGCGCAGGTCGCTTGACATGCGGTCCATCTCTATCTGCGAGTCTCCGTAATGGATTACACGGACGATGCTGCTGTCCTCTTCAAACTTCTTGAAAACGGGATCGAAGAAGGTATAATCGTCACCGGGAAGGAAGATGCGGTCCGGGTTGTTGTAAAAGAAGTCATGGTAGTAGTTCAGGGTGTCGTCCTGCATGCGGAAACGCTCCTCCACGGCCGTGAGGACCGAATCTACGTTCACCTTGGTTTCCGACGCCTCCGCCACCATTTTCCTGTATGACGGGAAACGCAGCGTAAGAGGACCGGCCTGCACTCCGTCTGCCGGGAAGGCCAGCCAGCCCACCCCGATGAGTGCGAAAACGCCCAGTAAGAATATGAGTACCTGCCTTGCGCGCATAAGACTGCAAATTTACGGTTTTTCCGCGACAAGTCAAATTTATGAGCCTTTTGGCGAAGGTCTGTTTTTATGCAGCAGACCTTTGCCACCAAATCTGCACCTTACCACCATACAGGGCATAATTAATGGCGAAGGCCTGTCAATAAAAAACAGACCTTCGCCATAAAACGGTATTTAAACTCACTAGTGCAGCATCACGGTAAGGCCGGCCATGACGATGGAGACCATGCTCATGAGCTTGATGAGGATGTTCAGGGAAGGACCTGAGGTGTCCTTGAACGGGTCACCAACGGTGTCACCAACCACGGTTGCATGATGCGAAGAGGAGTTCTTGCCGCCGAAGTGGCCTTCCTCCACATACTTCTTTGCGTTGTCCCAGGCGCCGCCGGAGTTGGCAAGGAACACTGCCAGGACAAAACCTGCACCAAGGCCGCCGGCAAGAAGGCCGATGACACCCGCAGGGCCAAGAATAACGCCCACCAGCATGGGGACGATGATGGCAAGGATTGAAGGGAATACCATCTCATGCTGTGCGGCCTTTGTGGAAATGCGCACGCAGGAGGTGTAGTCCGGACGCTGCTTGCCTTCGAGGATACCGGCAATCTCGCGGAACTGGCGGCGAACCTCAACCACCATCTTCTGCGCTGCACGGCCTACTGCGTTCATGGTGAGACCGCAGAAGAGGAAAGCCATCATGGAGCCGATGAACACGCCCACCAGAACCATGGGGTTCATGAGGGTGATGTCATAGTACTCTACTATATCCGTGATTGACGCCGACACGGTCTGGACCGTGCGGTCTCCGATTTCCAAAACGGTCTTTCCGATATGAGAAAAGCCTATCTTGAGCTCTTCAATGTATGAGGCAAGGAGGGCAAGGGCGGTAAGCGCGGCGGAGCCGATTGCAAAGCCCTTTCCGGTTGCTGCAGTGGTGTTTCCAAGGGAATCCAGGATATCTGTCTTTTCGCGGACGGAGGGATCCAGTTCACTCATCTGGGCGTTGCCGCCGGCGTTATCGGCAATGGGGCCGTAAGCGTCTGTGGCAAGGGTGATTCCAAGGGTGGAGAGCATGCCCACGGCGGCGATGGAGATGCCGTAGAGGCCGAGGCTCAGGGTGTCGGTGGAGTAGTGGAATCCGGTTGCGAAGCCATAGGCCAGAAGGATTGCAACTGCAATGGTGATGACCGGAACGGCGGTGGAAATCATGCCAAGGCCCACGCCGTTGATAATGACGGTGGCGGGACCGGTCTGTGAACTTTCCGCAAGCTTTTGGGTGGGCTTGTATGAGTGCGAGGTGTAGTATTCCGTAACCTTTCCGATGATTACGCCGGCAAGAAGGCCGCTGAGTACGCTCAGTGAAATCTGCCACCACTGGGGAAGGCCGCCTTCACCGTTGAAGCCCAGGATGTAGAACACGCCGAAGGTAAGGACGGCGATGAGCGCGGCGCTGAGGTTGGTGCCAAGGCTCAGGGAGCCAAGAAGGTCCTTCAGGCTTGCACCTTCCTTGGTGCGCACTGCGTAAATACCTAAAATCGAAAGGACTACGCCGATAGAGGCAATGAGCATGGGAGCCATGATAGCCTTGAGCTGAACGGCCGTACCTGCGTTGAAGAAGGCCGATGCGCCAAGGGCCATGGTTGCGAGGATGGAGCCGCAGTAGCTCTCGTAGAGGTCTGCGCCCATACCGGCTACGTCGCCTACGTTGTCGCCTACGTTGTCGGCAATGGTGGCGGGGTTGCGGGGGTCATCCTCGGGGATGTCCTGTTCCACCTTGCCCACGATGTCTGCGCCTACATCGGCAGCCTTGGTATAGATACCGCCGCCCACGCGGGCGAAGAGGGCCTGTGTAGAGGCTCCCATTCCGAAGGTGAGCATGGTGGTTGTGATGACTACAAGCGTCTGGGCGTCAGTGGCTTCATGGACGAAGGCGTTGAGGATCAGCCACCAGATGGAGATGTCCAGAAGACCCAGGCCCACCACGGTGAGACCCATCACGGCGCCGCTGCGGAATGCGATCTTGAGGCCCGAATTGAGGCTTCTCATCGTTGCATTTGCCGTACGGGCCGATGCGTATGTGGCCGTTCTCATTCCCACGAAGCCCGCCAGGCCGGAGAAGAAACCGCCGGTGAGGAAGGCGAAGGGGACCCAGGGATTCTGCACGCCGAATCCATAGGCCAGAATTGCGAACAGGATTGCCAGAACGATGAAAACGATGGTAACAACCTTGTACTGCTGTTTGAGGTATGCCATTGCGCCCTCACGCACATACTGTGCGATTTCCTTCATTGTCACGGTACCCTCGCTTTCCTTCATCATCTGACGGAAGAAGATCCAGGCGAACAGAAGCGCCAGGACCGAGGCTGCCGGAACCGCATAAAACAGAGTGTTCATAAATTATGTTTTTAGTATAGATCTTCTATTTTGAATCCCTCCAGACGGGAAATTATGGTTTTAATAGACTCAAGATAGGTGCGCTGCTTCATCCTCAGGGTCAGATGGACCTTGTCATTTTCAAGGGCATAGGAATCCACGGTGATTTTATCCTTCTTGAATGCGTCCAGAACGGATATGATGTCTTCTTCATCCTCTGAATTCAGGGTGAGGTGAACCTCTTTTTCCCCGTATCTGGAATGGAAGAAGTTCATCGCCTCAAGGCAGATTACGGTGAGCAGCGTAGCCGCAATGGCCACCGCATACATGCCCGCCCCGGTAGCAAGGCCGATAGCCGCCGCAACCCAGAGGCCCGCAGCGGTAGTTACACCGCGAACGGCATTCTTCTGGAAGATGATAACGCCAGCGCCGATGAAACCGATGCCAGACACCACCTGCGCCGCCACGCGGGCTGCATCATGTTGCTGTCCGTCAAAAGCATACTGGGAAATTATCATGAACAGGGCGCTGCCAAGAGCAACGATGAAGTGGGTCCTGAGGCCCGCCTCCTTGGCGCGGATTTCCCTCTCGAGGCCGATAATTCCGCCAAAAAGGCCCGCGCAGAAAAGGCGCAATATGAGTACCCAGTCAATAGTCATAAATACAAAGATAAGAAATTTTCGGCCTAAAACAAGCCCGGAGTGATGTGCAGCCACTTCAGGACGGTCTCTCCGAACAGCAGTATGAGGAACCAGGAGAATGTCATCATAGTGATGCCGTACTTGAAGGCATCGGTAAGGCTGTACTGGTTAGTGGTATAGAGAAGAGCCGCCGGCTTGCTGTTGAAAGGAAGCACGTAGCAGTGTTCGATGAGCATCGACACCGGAAGTGCCAGGCTCATGGGAGGGAAACCGAAACGTTTCTCCACGCCAAGGGCGATGGGGACGAACACCATGGTCCTGATGGTCTTGGACTGGAACACCAGGCCGGAGTACATCATGAGGAAGGTAAGTATCACGTAAAGCACCCAGAACGGCGTTCCGGACGTGATACCCATTGAGTCGAACGCGGCGTTCACCATGGTGCTGGGAAGGTCTGTGGCGTTGAGACCGCTTCCAAGCACGTATGCGCCTGCGCTGAAGAGCATGAGGTGCCAGGGAATGTCCACGTCGTTCCACTTCACCACGCCTATTCCCGGCAGGAGGGCCAGGATGGCGCCGATGAGGGCTACTATGGTTTCGTCAATGTTGTGGAAGGTCCCCTTGGTAACCCAGAGGAAAAGGACCACGAGGAAGATGGCAACGGCCTTCCATTCCTCTTTGGACATCTTGCCCATTGCGGCAAGTTCATCCTTCAGGCGGTCTATGCCGCCCTGGATCTGCGGCACCTGCTCTTCCTTCTTCATGGGGAAGAACACATACATGCCAAGGAGAAGGCCGACCACCAGGATGATGATGCTCATGGGACCCACAGCAACCAGCCACTCCTTGTAGCCGAAGTCACATGAGCCCAGGAAGCCGGCAATGAGGGAAATGGCCAGAAGGTGCGCCCCGCTGCCAGTATAAAATGCATTTGCGCCGATATTGACCTGGAACAGGTTCTGGATGACGAGATTGCGGCCGAAGTTGTTGCGATTGCCGTTGGAGGCCCCGTAAATGGCGCATATAACCATGAAAATAGGGAGCATTATAGTTGCCTTGACCGTGGTTGCCGATATGAATGCACTCAGTACAAGGTTAATCAACAGGAAGCTCCAGAGCACGCCTTTTGCGCTGCGGCCGAACTTGATTACGAAGGCCAGGGCAAGGCGTTTTGCAAACTTCGTCTTTACCAGCATGGACGCAAGGACGAAGCTGAGGATATTGAGCCACATCACAGGGTGGCCGAGCTGCGCAAGGGCTTCCTTCTGCGTTGTAACGCCGAATAGTACCGTTGCAAGGATGAGGATAAGGGAGGTGAGATAGTTCGGAATAGTCTCCGTTATCCACAGGATGAGGCTGGCAACGAAGATGGCCAGCATGGCGTAATTGGCCCTTATGAAGCCATCCAGGCCCAGAGCGGCCAGCCGCTTCTGTGCAGAGGCTGCCAGCACGCCGGTGTCCAGATTGTCTATGAAACCTATATGGCAGAACCAGCAGATCCAGACAAAGGCAATTATCGCAAGAGGCCCTCCGAGGCGGGCAAGCCACACCTCGAATTTGGATTTCTGCATCTTGGGCAGTTTCTCTACCTTGTAATTGCTCATGTCCAGCGGATCGAATGCCGCTGTCTTGTTCTCTTCTGCCATATTATTTATAGCTTACTCGGAATAATTTACTGGTTTTGTCACAAATGAACCAGAACTGTTTTCTGGCCGCATCCTTGCAGAAGCCTTCCGGCTTTTTCACGAAGGATATGTCATACTCCTTGAGGACAGTACCTTTTGCAGAGAGCTGGGTGAGTTTCTGAGTCTTTGCATCCGTAATCCAGAGAGTGCCGTCTTCCTCATCATAGAAGATGTCTGAAAAACTCTGGACAGCCCAGTCTGACGGAGCATCGAACGCTGTGTCCCAGGTATTGCCGCTTACGGTATAGCGGTATACCCTGAAGGGCTTGCTCTGGTTTGCCACATACAGGATGCCGCCGCCGGCAGCAATGCCCTCGTAGCCTTGATTCTCTTCACTGCCAGCCTCAACAGGACCCTTGGATACAAGCGTGACGTCTGTATGATCGGCACTTAGTTTATAGACCTCACGGGCCCTTTCTTCGCACAGATAGATGCTGCCGTCCTTTGCCCTGGTGATGCCTTCCCAGTCATGTGCGTCATTGGGCGCAGGGAAGGAGAAGGTGTTTTTGAGGACGCCTTCCAGGGTGAATTCGTAAATGTGTCCGTTGTCTTCGGCCACATAAACGCCGTCACCAGCCTCATTGAGACAGATGGCGGAAAGCCCTTCAAATTTGGTTGAGAACTCCACAGGCGAACCCATCACATAAGTGCCTGTTTCGCCTTTGGCCTCCTCCCTAATAACGGGCTCATCCCTGAGACATGAGGTCAGGGATGAGACCATTATCAGACTGGAAACTATGTATAAATACTTTACTTCCAATTCTTGTAGGGGTTCTTCATTAGCATGGAGTTGAAGTATTTGGGGTCGCCGGTCACTTCTTCTCCAAGCCAGGCAGGTTTGTCGAAGGGCTCGTTCTCGTCGGCAAGTTCCACCTCTGCGACGGTGAGGCCGTCGTTGTCTCCGTAAAACTCGTCAACTTCCCAGGTGTGGACGCCGTCGGTGTTCTTTACAAGATACCTTGTCTTGTCGATTACACCGGGCTCTGCAAGGTCCAGGAGGGCCTTTACGTCCTCTACGGGGATTTCCTTCTCCCATTCAAAGCGGGCGGCGCCGGAGGCGTTGCCGATGCCCTTGACGGTGATGAAGCCCTTGTCGCCCTTGACGCGGATACGTACGGTGCGCTCAGGGACGCTGGAGAGGTAGCCCTGGGTAATGCGGGTGGCCTTGAAGGCATCGGCCTTGAAGTCGCCCTTCACGAGGAATTTTTTCTCTATTTCCTGTGCCATGGCTTATTCGTTAGCTAAAGGTTTGTCACTCATGCCGATAACCCTCTTGATTGCCTGGAGGTAGTTGATGTTCTCAACGCCTTCGAGATGGCAGTCGGCAATTGTTTTCTTGATGTCTTCGATCTCGGTGGATTCGGAGTTGATGGTAACTACCTTGGCGCCGTTGATGAGAACGTTGCCAACCTCGCAGATGGTGTCGTTGACCATGTAGCCGAAGCGCTGCTTGTGCACGCGCACGGCTGCAAGGTCTTTGTTGGCCTTCACCATTGCGATGAACTCCTCGTAGGTGTAGGTGTCCTTGGTGAGCTTGGGCATTTCCACCATGAAGGCAGGAAATACCTCATTCTCAAGAACTTCCTTTGCGATGGGGAATTCTCCCTTCATGAGGGGGTTCCACTGCTCGAGGCCGTCCACGGTCTGGACATAGGTCTTGATGTCCATCTTGCCGTTGCGGATTTTGGTGTTGTTGATGTCGTTCTTGGCGCTGATGATGTAGATTTCATCGCTTTCCCTCTCCCATACCTTCTCGGGTACGGGAGCGGAAAGACGTGCCATTCTCTTTGCGGCTTCGGAGAAATCCTGGCCGAAGCTGCGGAATTCAAAGCGGGGCTTTGACTGCTCGCCAATCTTGAGTTCTGCCATGGCTGATTATGCGGGGTCTTCAGTGATTACGCCGTCACCTACCAGTGCGGCGCCATTGTTTGTCTTGCCCATGGTGATATCCAGGACCTTCCATTCCTTCTTGGCGTCTGCTGTACGTGCGAAGGAACCTTCGGCTGTAGGAAGTGCAACTTCCGTGTTGGCGTTCTTTGTCCAGCCGCGGTCAAAGGTGTCAAGGGTGTTGCCGCTCTTGTCCTTGAGGACCAGGATGAGGGACTTGGAGGGGGAGAAGCTGTCGGCAGCCTTGGCATTTGCAACATCGGCGATGTTGTCAAACTCCTTCTTGGAAGTGATTACATAGTAGCCCTTGGAAGCAATCTTGGCGTCGGCATCACCGGTCCAGGTGGGATCTGCAGCCTCGTTCTTGTAGATGGTAACGCCCTCAAGGGATATTTCTGCAGCTGTGGGGTTGTAAAGCTCAATTCCCTTGGAACCTACCACACCGCATACCTCATTGATGCACAGGGTGGCGATAAGGTCATCACCGGTCTGCTCGTTACCCTGATTCTGGTTCTGGTTCTGATTGGTCTTGTCTTCCTTTGTTACCTCAGGATCCTGCTGGCATGCTACAAAAGCGAATGCAGCAGCCAGAGCAAAAAAGAAATACTTTTTCATCGTTAAATGTTTTTAAGGGTTAATTAGAAGTCTATCTCGAAGCGCATGGCAACCATGTGGTAGTCTACGCCTGCTTTTCCAACGGTATTGTAAGGCGTCTTGGTGGGGTTGCCGTCCTTGTCCAGACCAACAAAGAACTTGTTGCCCTTTCCGGCGGCAAAACGGTCGTTGTCGTTGTACTGCCAGTTGAGCTGGACTTTCACATGGTCGTTGATGTAGTAATTGAGACCGACGGCATATGCCATGCTCTTGCCGCCCATGATCTTCTGGTCATTGGCGCTGAGAGCGGCATCGGCATTCAGGTTCAAATACTCAACTCGGCCGCAGAGCTCTACATCGCCCCACTTCTGACCCCTCTTTACGCGGGTGAACTTGGCACCGGCATTATCGTAACGCTGCTGTCCGCCAAAGAGGAGGTAACCGCCCTGGACATACCAGCCCCAGAAATTCCTGGGAGAAGTAACGGTGGGCGCATTTTTAATGTCGGGGATATATGCCGTGGTGTTGCCCATGTAAACGGCCTCACCGCGGAAACCCTTCCAGTAACCGGCAAGTTCTGCTGTGTAACGGATATAGTGGTCAAAGTCAAAGTCTCCGGTATCAATGTATTTCTTGCGGTTGATACTTGTGGAGTTGCGGGTGCTGTAACGCATTTTTCCGAAGGTTTCATCCGAGGTCTTGGGGTTGCGGTAAGAAGCGGCGGCGCCGATGTGCATACCCCAGTCGGTCTTGTTCCAACCCGGCTGGTAAACGGCCTTGAAGGTATATGTGAGGCCGTTGTCCGGGCCCTTGCCCTTACTGGATTCCTCTACAAAGCTGCGTGTTTCCTCACCTTCAATTTCCTGACCCATGATGCCCAGGTTCAGGAACAGACCCTTATTGTAGTAATTGGCGTTCAAACCCAGATGACGGGAAGGCGCCAGGGCAGAGCAAACCATAGGGCGCTCAATGAACTGGAGATAACGGGAAGAGTTGTTCCTCTGGAGGGAGAAGATTTCCTTGAAACTGCCCATCTGGAACTGCCAGTTCTCAAGACCGGTGTAGCGGATAATTGCGTCCTTGAGTTCAAATACGCCATTAGCCATGTCCATGTCAACTTCACCGTACCAGTCTTTATTGATCTGGGCCTTCACGGCAAAACGGGCACGGCGGATAGAGAAGTCGTTGGAGATGCCGTCGGCCCAGGAAGGTTCACCGAAAAACACGGCGCCGTCGGTCTGGACACGGTTGTCAAACCAAATCTTGTAGCCGGAATTGTTCTTGGAGCGGAGGACAAGGATGCCGTCCTGGGCTTCAGCCTGCAGGGGATCGATGTCAACCTTGACACCGTACTGGTTGTACTGGTCCTGGGCATTTGCTATAAATGCGGAAGACAGCAGCAGAACTGCAAAATAGAATAATTTCTTCATAATTATGCGGTCGTTAATTGGTTAAATGTCATATAACAAAATCAAAGTTAGTAAAAAATTACTAACCTTGATTCAAAGTTTTAATATTTTTTTAATAAACCGTCTGAGATTTCTCGACTACGCTCGAAATGACAGGTTATTCTTCGCTCGAAATGACAGGTTATTCTTTCACACGGATGATGTCACCGTGTTCCTGGGCAACGGTCTCTTTCCAGAGCTCGGTATATCCGGGCCATTCTACCTTCTCGGGAATGCCCTGGGAGTATTCGGAATGCTTGAAGGTTCCATCCTCGTTCTGGGGCTTCACGTTGCCGTCCATGAACTTTACAAGGAGTTCGGTTTCAAGGTCGGTCCAGGCCTGGAACTGGTTCTGGGCGGTTTTGACGCAGTAGTTCGTGACGTACTTGGTGACGTTCTTGAACGGCGCGCGGGATATCATTCCGCCGTTTGACTGCATTTTCTTCTGAATCTTCATGGCCACTTCATTGTACATGACGACGGCTGCGCTGTCTACGGAATGGGTCTTGCGCTCCATCTGGTCAATCTCGAAGGCGTCTATCTTCTTACGCACATAGCCGGCCATGACATTGTACATCTTGTAGCAGGCGTTGGACACGCGGTTGTTAATCCAGAAGGATGCCGTGGCAGAGTAGTGGAGAAGGTCTCCGTTACCCTCGCGGAAGCACTCAGGAACCTTGGAGATGCTGGTATACATAGGGGTGAGATAGGAGGTGGCCGCATCGTCGGTTCCGAACCAGAGGATGCCTCCAACCACGTCAGGGACGTAGTTGCGGGCCTGTCCTACCATCCAGAAGCCGGTCTGCTGGGTTGCGATGGCCCTTTCGTTGATGAAAGTCTGGCCGTCGTAGTTCTTCCATTCCATCGGCCTCCAGCGGTAAGGGAGGGCGTTTCCGCCTGCGCCGATATCCTGGGTCATGTCCATGGGGGTGCCCTCGAAGTGGTCGCGCATTACATCGGCAACCTGCTTTACGCCTATCTTTTTGCGGGGGTAGACCCAGAGGGGGATGTCGCCTTCGAGGTTTTCGCCCATGACGTAGTCAAGGTAGGTGTAGGCGTCGCGGGTGACGGGGGAGCCGTTTTCGTCGTAGAAGGAGAACCAGCCGTCGGTGAGGATGTTGAAGGCGCTCCAGGCGCGGGCGTCACAGCCGCGGACGGTGCCGAAGTCGATGGGGCAGTAGGCCTTCTTGAAGCTGAATTCGCTGTCCAAGCCGTCGAAATAGCCCTTGCGGCGGGCGAAGGTGATGACGTCCGGAGAGTAGAGGCAGTTGTCGGGGTCGTTGAGGGGGAACTTGCCGATGCGGGCCTGGTTTGCGTGGGCGCAGATGGCTCCGTCGGGGATGCGGCGGGCAACCCATACGATACCCTTCTGCATATTCACGCCGTTCTTCACGTTCATTCCCTTGCCGATGATCTCCATGATCCAGGCTTCGCGCTTGTCGGCAATGGAGAAGGTTTCGCCTTCGGAAGCGTAGCCGTAGCGGTTTGCAAGCTCCACGATGACGTCGATGGCCTCGCGGGCGGTCTTTGCACGCTGAAGGGCAATGTAGATGAGAGAACCGTAGTCGATTCCGCCTTTCTTGTCTTCAAGCTCGGGACGGCCGCCCCAGGTGGTCTCAGTGATTATGACCTGGTGCTCGTTCATGTTGCCTACAGTCTGGTAGGTATGGGGAACCTGCTCTATCTCGCCAAGGTAACGGTTTGTGTCCCAGTCGTATATCTTGAGCATCGTGCCTGCGGGCCAGTCTGCGGCCGGATGATAATACAGCTCCCCGAAAAGATAATGGGAGTCTGCCGCATAAGACACCAGGACAGAGCCGTCTTTGCTTGCTCCTGACGTAACAATCACATTGGTACAAGTATTGCCTTCCTGGAGAGAAAGAGCCATGGAGGCTGCAACAGCAAGGGCCTTGAAGAAGGTTTTTCTCATCGTTTTTGCGCTTTTTCGATTAATTGCGTAATTTTGTAAGCTATAATAATGTGCAAATATATGAAATTTTATCGTTTGTTCTGTCTTTTTACTGCCTTAATGATTGGCAGTACAAGCCTTGGAGCCCAGAATCAGCCCCAGACTAAGGAGCAGCAGGAAAAGCAGATGATGGAATTCATCGACAAGGAGGTAAAGAGGCTCTCAGAGCTTCTGGACCTCGAATACTGGCAGGAGTTCTACGTGGATTCCACCCTCACCCATGACTTCAGGGCAATGAGCGAGGAGATGGACATCATGCAGAAATCCAAAGTGGAAAACACAGACCTGTATGCCGATGTAAGGGACAAGTGGATGGAAAAGATCGACGCAACCTACAAGCGCATCTTCAACGAGGCCCAGTGGAAAAGATACATGAAGGCCGGCGGAGAAAGGGCCAGAAAAGCACGTGAAAAAAGGAAAAAATAATTCATACCTTATGAAAGAAGCTATTGACAAAATTTTCAAGGAGCTGGGTGAACTCAAGGCAAGTTCACAGAAAGAGGCCGAGGAGGCCCGCGTCCGTTTCCTTGGAAAAAAGGGTGAAATCACTGCACTGATGGAAGAGTTCCGCACAGTTGCTCCGGAACTCAAGAGGGAATACGGCCAGAAGCTCAACGAGCTCAAGAAGCAGGCCCTTGCAAAGATTGAAGAACTCAAGGAGCAGGCTCAGGAGGCTGCGGCAGAGGTCATGCCCAAGGAAGACCTCTCCATGCCGGGAGACCCCCAGCCGCTTGGTTCCCGCCATCCGGTTTCAATCGTCAGGCAGCAGATTGTGGAAATCTTCCGCAAGTTCGGTTACGACGTGGCCGAAGGCCCGGAAATCGAGGACGATTACCATGTGTTCGAGGCCCTCAACTTCCCTCCGAACCACCCCGCCCGTGAAATGCAGGACACTTTCTTCGTGAGCACGGGGCATCTTAACCCGCTGCTTCTCCGCACACACACTTCTTCTGTACAGGTGCGCACAATGGAGAGCCAGCCGCTCCCCATCCGCGTTGTGTGCCCCGGCAGGGTGTTCCGCAACGAGGCCATATCGGCCCGTGCACACTGCATCTTCCACCAGGTGGAGGGTCTTTATATCGACAAGGACGTGACCTTCGCAGACCTCAAGCAGGCTATCCTGCTGTTCGCCCGCGAAATGTTCGGCCCGGAGACTGAGATAAGGATGAGGCCCAGCTACTTCCCGTTCACGGAGCCGTCGGCAGAGGTGGACGTAAGCTGCAACATCTGCCACGGCAAGGGCTGCAACATCTGCAAGGGCACAGGCTGGCTGGAAATCATGGGCTGCGGAATGGTAGACCCCAACGTGCTCAAGGCCAGCGGAATCGACCCCGCCCAGTACAGCGGCTTTGCCTTCGGCATGGGTGTAGAGCGCATCGCAATGCTCAAGTGGCAGGTGAATGACCTCCGCCACTACTTCGAAAACGACATGCGCTTCCTCTCCGAATTTGCCACCGCAACGGAGGTGTAACTGTCATTTCGAGCGAAGTCGAGAAATCTAATTTCGTGCAAGACGTACAGCGCCGATGGCCAGGAGCGTCTGGGCAGCGATATAGGTGAGCATCACCACGAATTCGCGTCCGGCGAAGTCTCCGCCAAAGGTGCCGATGGCGATAAGCGCATCGGAGAATGTGAACAGGACCGTTCCCGCAAGGATTATCCACCAGGGGGCGGTCCTTTCTCTTATGACTCCGCAAAGGCCGCTGAACATCAGGAGCATGAGGGCAAAGCCGTAAACGCACATGGGAACCAGCAGGGCGCCCTTTACGCCGATGAGCATGATAAGGACGGCCACGATTGCAGCCATCACTATGATTGCCGGAATCCACGTCTTTGCCGTGAAGCCCTTCCAGGACTTTCCGCCAAAGAGGCACATGTAGCAGATGTGGCCGGCAAGGAAGGCTACCATTCCGAATACGAACATCAGGAACCCGTCATAGATAAGAAAAACGTCCCCGATGCATCCAAGGATGAGTGCAAGAACGAGAATGCGGATTTCTTTCTTATTGATATCCCCCGCTGCGCATATGGCTGTAATGGCCAGCAACGGCATGAGAAGCGGCTTTACGGCACTTGCCAGCACGGCGTTTCCCACGAAACGACCCACGAGGTTAAGTGTTGCAGCAATAAGGAAAAACAGTCCCGGGACTGTCCAGAATTTGGCGGCTTTCATAATCAGTGTATTTATGTAGTGCAGCAAATTTAGAAAATAAATCCGAAACTCTTGCGGATTGAGACTTTTTTCGTATCTTTGCAGTCCCGCATTATTTCGCGGGAGTTTCAGGAACATCATTCCCGGAGGGGTGGGTGAGTGGCTGAAACCAGCAGTTTGCTAAACTGCCGTACGGGTTATTCTGTACCACGAGTTCGAATCTCGTCCCCTCCGCCAAACGGAAAAATATAGACGCCAAGCTTGCTTGAGCGTCTATATTTTTTTGTTTGGGCAAGCCCGCCGCAGGCGGGCGAGATGTCGGAGGGCGTAAGCCCGACGAAATCTCGGAGGGGGAATACCACGGGCCGCCTGAAGGCGGCTGGATAAACCGCACACACTCGTTTTGCACCACTCTGACACCGTTAGGGTGGTTTTGGTGTCAAACCGCGTGTTTTTGCACCACTCGGACACCGCAAGGGCGGTTTTGGTGTCAAACCATGTGTTTTTGCAGCATTCGGACACGGTTAGGGCGGTTTTGGTGTCCAACCGTGTGTTTTTGCGGCATTTGGACACGGTTAGGGTTGTTTTGGCCAGTCGGACCTCCAGACGAATAGTATCGTCAGGGTTATATATAGCTACTTCTCCAACCTCAACATTGGGCTGTACTTGCAACTGTCGCTTATTTTGCGCTTGTTGCGTTTTTGTATCTTTTTCAAGACTGCGCGCCCCGTGAAATGCAAGTGGCTGAATATCAATGGATAGCCCAAAATGCTTTCCGGTTTTTTCCGGAAAGCATTTTGCGGAATTCGCTGTCTAACAAATTGTTACATTTCACGCAAATAAGGGGTCCACTTGAGCGGAGGGGAGCCGGGAGCAGGCTTTTTCAGGACGAGCGATGAATCCGTTTTCTCTATAAGCCGATACTCCCCAAAGAGCAGGGCATCAAAGGCATCGGCATAGAAATCTTCGAAATAGCCAGCCATTATCCTTTTGGCCCGCTTCACGTCTTCGTTGCGCGGGAAATCCCGCTTCCACTGCGCCAGCACCTGTTTTTTGTAGTCCCCGTAGTCCGACAGTTCCCGCGTGCTGTACGCCTCGTCCAGCCGGGCCGATACCTTTGTCTCGGGCTCGCCGCGCCTGGTGACAACGAGCGTAGAGTCCGTCTGCGTCAGGGACACGCCCACGGTCTTGACGGCCTTGACAAGGAAGTAGTACCCGCCTGTTCCGCGAAAAGTCCCCCAGAACTGACTCCCCTCCCCGTAAGACACTGCCTGATGGCGCCTGGTCAGCGAAAGTTCGGCTTTGCCGATGCCATCGGCCGATACGCTCACCACCAGTTCCGCCTCGTCGCCACCCTCATAGACCAGCCATCGTCCCGACGGCTTCTGGGCGAAGAGTTGGGCCGATGCGAAAAAAAGCACAAATAAAAGGAATTGTCTCATGATACTTTATTTTTCTAACAGGAACGGCTTTACCGTTCTCGCCGTCATCAATGGCACAGCAGGCGACAATCAACACTTCGTCAACACCAATGACGCCTTGATTGGCCGTCCAGATGCGCAAGGAAACTTCTATGGTGAAGAAGATTTGAGTAAACCAGTCGATACCCTTCATCCATTTCTCGGCAGTGGGGGAGATGGGGAAGGTGGAGATGAATATCTCAGCGGTACTGAGAAGAATCAAGAAGATAATGGCATAATCCACGTAATTATGCTATTGTCTGGTATGCAGGTTGTCATCGAACCCCCGCGCAAGTTCTTTTCTGATATCTCGTATATTCATAGATGAAATTCGGAAGGACATTCCCGTCCTTCCGAATTGATAATCGTTGTTATTTTCCCCTATAAATCAGCAGCGCAGAATGGTCATAATAGATGCTTCCCTTTCCATCCGCAGCCAAAGAAGAATTGTACTTGATATCTATAACTTCAATGTCATTCTTTGATAAAAAGTCATTGATGGAAGTATCAAGCCTTTCGTGATGT
Organism: Bacteroidales bacterium UBA4360; assembly: GCA_002393945.1. Lineage (GTDB taxonomy): Bacteria > Bacteroidota > Bacteroidia > Bacteroidales > UBA932 > Cryptobacteroides. The sequence goes on along the minus strand of DGSO01000028.1, from coordinate 268,696 downwards.
AGACAATTGTTACTATTAGTGACAAATGTCTTAACCTTAATCATATCAGTATAAGAAGTAATCAGTCTGCTTTATAAACGCGATTTCCTGCGGAATCTCTAATCTCAAGAATTGTAACATCCTTAACGTCAGATTCGCGGATAAAACGTCCCTTGATAAGGCCTTCAATTGCGCCACTGACTGTAGGGATTCCGTCTACGCGCGCGCCCATACGGCTACTACCGCGTTTGTAAGTAACATTAATCATATCAATTATTATTTTTGCCTACTCTTTGATGGGATTTTCGGCATTCTCCCCTGTTAGTTTTATAAGATTGTCTTAACCTTTTTTGCCGCTGCGCAAGTGTCTATTCTCTCGAAGAACTTCCGGACCGTCGTCTCCCACAAACCATCGTCATAAGAATGCGTGTGACGCTCCAGAGATTTTATAAACTGGACAAACAGGATATCCTTGCTGTAAGGGGTCTTCTTAAGATATGGAAGCAGAAAAGTATAGATTTCACTATAGAATACCAGATCAAAGTGTTCTCCAATCCGCAGATGCTTTGTAAACGGGTTCGGATGGGCAAGTGAATAGTGTTTTAGAGAACTATAGTCTGGAGCAAAAACAAAGAAATAAGGTTTTGGGCAATTAATCTTATACTTCTCCTTGATTTCTTTTGCCGCATCGTAATAATCATCCAATTGTGTTTTTACAATCGCTCCGTTGTCATTCTTTTCAACACCGTTGAGCTCAGATTTTATCTTATTCTCCACAATAACAAGATGCCCACTGTTGAAGAATAAAAGATCAATATGGTTTTCTTCTCTGCGAACAACAAAATCCCTATGGTAGCTGTCCTTGACGCCAGTTAACTGATCCAGAAGCTTAAATGCAATTTCAGGGTATTTCTTTGCGAAATAGGCCATTGCATTGGAATAAGCCAGTTCGTCGTATGAGCGCTGGCAGATATCCATATAACTCAGTTCTGATGGAGCGGCAGCAGGTGTTGCCAGAGGCATAACATCTCCCCATAATGAAGAATCATTTATAATACCGGCAAGAATAGAGTAGTCTGCATCTCCTTCGGCAATATAAGATTTTAGCCCCTGACCAAGTTTTACCTCAGAGAGATTCACTACGATGTCTGTTTCATAAGTTTCAAGTTCCTTGCATGCCTGATTAGTTTTATCGGCCATCCTGATATAAATGCGTTTGCCGTCTGCAACTTTCTTGACAACGTCAGCCTCAAAGGTGATATTTACTGTCTGCTGCTCACTGCCCCTGAAAATGGAATTGACACCGTAAATACTGACTCCTCCATAACTAATGGCATTGTCTTCTGCATATTTACGCTGAAAGGATTCCTGCTCTTTCTCTTCAAGTTCAGGATTGTAAACAGGATGAAGGCCGGTTGCAAGACCGATAATCTCCACGGTATTGGTTCCTTCAAGTGTATGTGCAAGCAGCATGCTGTCAATTGTGCATTTCCCGTTCTCAAAGTGTTCTTTACCAATAACCCCGACATCATTCAAGTAAATGTAGAATTTACCATTGTCTGCCTGAAACAGATTGATAACTTCGTGACCTATATTCTCACGAAGATATTTCCCGGAGAACATCCGGTTGATAACAATTTCCTTCATATACTTATCTGCTTAATCGTATTCTACTACAATTTCTCCGTCAAAAACGTAGGCATATGTACGACGCTCAAGATCCTTTATATAAAGACCGGGTTTGTCGAGGCTGATTTCGGCAACCCTTTCGGCTGTTTCTTCCCCTCTTTCAACGTCACTCATCAATCCCCACCAGTCGTCCTCGTAGCCTTCCAATTCTTCATTTTCGACATCTTCAGCGAATTTGTCATGGTCATATTGGTACCCGGGAAGATATAGATAACCGCCTGCAACCTCTTCTTGGTTGGCCAATAGATGTTTTATCAGTTTGGCCCCTGCGGTTTGAGTATTCCATTTAGGATCAATCTCAAAATCTGCCTTTTCCGCAATATCACGGATAGCCTGTTTTGCATTCGGGCAAACCTCACCGAATCTTTCGACGGTTATTTTCCCATCTTCAGCTTTTGTGACTGTGTAAGAGCCAAGCGATACTGTTTTACGTTCCATAATGAGTAAATTAAACGGTTAACACTATTTATTTAGTTTCAGTGCATACAAAAAACGCGGGCGAGGCTTGTCCGGTAGTGGTCGTAGGAAACCAAAGCAGGTACAAGTCACGCCCGCTAAATACCACGAAGGTATCTATTGCGGGCGTTTACGACTTGCTGCTGAACCTGCTAAAAGAAATTTCCTACGTTTCTACACGGTCAGTGCAAATTGCAAACGCTAATCTGTCTATGTCTTGCGGCCACAAAGGCCTGCAAGAGACAAATATAGCGATTATTTCCTAAAAGTGACCTTCCCGAAGAAAAAGATTAATCATCATCGTCCATCTCGTCGGCCAAGTCCTTGATGGCCTTCAGGGCTTTGACGGTTTCCGCCACGTCCTCCTCAAATTCGACATCGATGGATATCTGGTCCAGGCCGCCTTTCTTGGTGAGTGCGTCATAGATAATCTGCCGCTGTTCTGCATTTTCTTCGTCGCTTTTGTAGCTCATATAAGGATCATTAGACGAAAAGCCGATGGTGAATGTCTCTTCTTTTCCGGGCTCCATTTTCAGGATTTTCTTGACAACGGCATCGCATTTGTCATTGAAAACCAGGTAATTGGACGCCGATGTCTCTCCTTTGATATACGCATAGTCCACATCGCTGGGTTTGTACTTTAATTCCTCTTTGTTACGTTTGACCACCAGCGTAATCGTCCCCTTGATTTTGCCCACTTGCTCGACGCTCTTCTCCTTGGCATCGGTTTCCATCTTATAGGACTTGACCGTGAAGTTGTCGTCGAGTTTACCGAGAGAAAAAGTTGCCTCGTGTGACGATTGGGAGCCTCCGCAGGATACCATAGCAGGCGCTAAAACACAAGCAGAAAACAGTAATGCGATTCTTTTCATAATGATGAAATTAATAATACACAAAAAACCGGACGACTATTCGCCCGGCACAAAGATAACTACCCGCCTCCATAAGGCAAGTTGTCATTTAATGTCAATTTTGGGGATTACGAGTTCATTCGTGCGCTTGATGAATTCGTTGTACAGGGGCGTAAAACTGTCATTATAGCGGGATTGAAGAAATTCGAACATGACACTTTTGAGGGGCGTGGGAGCCATGGCATAGGCGTCAGAGTACAATTTGTTGTACCGCTCGGTGAGGGCTTGCCATGCGGCGGTAATGTCCTGTTGGGAACGAGCCTTCCGGAGGGCTGCCCTATACGAACGCGTCTCACGCTTATACCACTCGTCCACGTAGTCTTTGGCATTCTGAAGTGCAGCTTCCTGCTGCCGTTTCTCCTCTTCTATGGCGTTCAGGACTCCCTGCAGGGAATCCACCACCTCCACGCGCTCTTCAAGTTCGCTTCGCACTGCGCGCGCTTTCCTCAGCTGCAAGCCCGCCCACAGGAAGCCTCCGACGATAAGGGCCGACACAAACGCCACCAGACTGTACCTCAGCCCCTTGCCGTTGTTTTTCCAGGCTCGTTCCAGCTCTCCTGCCGATGCATAGCGCCTTGACGGCTCCGGGCGAAGGCAGCGGCGGACGATGCGGTGATATCGGCCCAGAAACAGTTCCTGCAGAATAACGCCCAGGGAATAGACGTCGCTCCGGGCGGAGACGGGGGCGCCGGCAAGCAGCTCCGGAGAGGCGTAACGGCGGGTGCCGCCGAGGGCCTTCCCAAGGTGGGTGTCGTCATCGGCAAAACCGAGGTCGATGAGCTTGACGGCCCCGGAAGCCTTGGAGATGAGGATGTTATCCGGCTTGAGGTCGTTGTGGACGACGCCTTTTTGATGGAGGTAGGCCATGACGGCGAGCAGTTCCGAACAGACGCGCCGCCGCTCCCGTGAAGAAGGATTCCCGGCCAGCCACAGAGCGAGCGTCTCCCCGTCCACGTACTCCTGCACTAGGCACGGCCCCACCGGAGAGTCTTCCTCGTAAGTGAACACGTAGGCAAGTCCAGGATGCGACAGGCCGATGGAGAGTTCATACTCCCTCTTCAGCTGCTCCATGCCCTTGGCACCGGAGGCGGTTTTGAGGAGAAACCGCTTCCCTGCCTTTTCGGCAAGGTAAAGCCGCCCCTCCTTCAGAGTGGAAACAACGCGGTATTCACCGTCCTCAAGGCTGGCTGTCACTTCCCGGAGAGTTTCACTTACCATAAATGACACAAAAAGACATTACAATGCAAAGATATTCTTTTTAACTTTGTCATGCAATGTCAGTTTCAGTTAACATACCGGAAATATCGGCCCTGCGAATGCGCGTGGAAGCCGTGTACGGGCAGTCGCTCCAGACGCACAATGCCTTCATCGCCCTTGTCGACACCATCGATTCGGCCCTGCGCGAACACCTCTCCGAGAGCACCCTGGAGCGCCTCTGGGGCTATTCCACCCGTGAGGCCGATGCCGTCTCCCTCCGCACCCTGGATGTCCTGTCCCGGTACGCAGGCGCCGCCTCCTGGGCCGATTTCAAGAGCCGCCTCAAGGCCGAAACGCCCCGCGAGTCGGAAGAATTCGCGGCCGAGGGGATTGACTCATCGTCCCTCACTCCCGGGACAGAACTCCTGCTTGGATGGCTGCCGGACCGGCGCATCGCAGTCAAATACCTTGGCGACAACCGTTTCGAGGTCACGGCTTCCGAAAACTCTTCCCTGCAGCCCGGGGACAGCTTCTCCTGCCTCCAGTTCCAGAAAGGACATCTTCTCTATCTGGACCGCTTCCGCCGGGCCGGGTCTGTGAAAGAAGCCCGCTACGTGGCGGGAGAACGGAGCGGACTGACGGAATGCCGGATTATCTGATATCAGAACGGGAGGGGGAAATCGGCAGGGTACTTCTTTTTGATGCGGTATTTCATGGTGTACACGCTGGAGGGGGCGACGTGCATGGCGGTCGCTATCTCCTCGGTGGCTTTGCCGGACATGAAAAGCAGGATGTACTTGCGCTCAACGGCGGAAAGCGGCTTCAGGGCCGATGAGAAGATCTTTCCGGCGGTTTCGGCCGATACGTTTCCGGCGAGGGCGGTGACTTTGTCATCGGTCTCCACAAGGGCCTCCACGGCAGCGGAGTACTGCATTTCAAGGCGGTTACGGCGCCATAAGTGGAGATACAGAACCGCGGCGACAAGAAGGAGTATGATACCGCAGGACAAGACCAGCATCCAGCGCATCTTCTCCACCTTCGCCTGCTCCCTGGCAACGTTGTACTGCGCCTCAACCTTGTGAATGGCCTCGTTGCGCTCTACGCCGATTCGCCGAAGCTCCGCCTCGGATTTAAGCTTCTGGTATTCAAGGGCCTTATCCAGCCTGCCGGTGTTTGAATAGAGTTCCACCAGAAAGTCGTAGGCTTCAATCCTTTCTGTGCGGACCGCATTTGGGGTCTTAATCTCTACGGAATCGATCATGGAGAGGACCCGGAACATTTCCTTTTCGGCCTTGTCGTATTCTCCGTCATAGTAGTAGAGCCAGGCCTGCTCGTCACCTATCGATATCTCCCCTTCGAGGTGGATGTTTTCGGCAAAGTTGAATCCGCGGTTATTGGCCTCGCGGGCCTTTTCGAGGTAGAAGGCTATGGAATCCCTAACGGGCTCGTCGAAGTACATGTCGTAACCGACGGCCATATTGTAGTAGTTCCAGACCGGGTTCACCCTGTACTTTGCAATCTCTTCAGGGCTCATCTTTTCCATCAGGGCGATGGCCTTGACGCCTTCGGAGAACATCTCATCCCTGTCCTTCTCCCGCCCCGCCTCCTGGTAAAGGATAGCGTAAAGGGTCTGCCGGACCGTATGGTAACTGTAAACTACGTTTGGAAGGTCCGGATGGTCCTTCGCCAGCTTTTCCATCTTGGGAATGACACCCTGCATGCCGGAAGTGTCCAGTTGCTGCAGGTACAGCTGCGCTACGTAAAAATAAGCGATGGATTCGTTGTCGTAGTCTCCCCTTCTGTGATAGTCATCGGCAAGCTTGAGGACGGCCTCCATAGCCACGGAGTCGTCGCCGCTGCGCAGGAGTTCCCATACCGCATCCGCATCGCTGTCCATCTCCTGTGCCGATTTCACGCCGCAGGCAGCCGCCACGGCCAGAATAAAAAGGAGGAAGCCTTTAATTATGAAAGATTTACATAGTTTCATCCCATGACAAAGGTCAGAAAAAATCTTAATAAAAACAAACGCCTCCTCCTTAGGTATCCCAACTTCCACGCCGCAAAAATACACATGCGTAACTGTCTGTCATATAGACAAATCTAGACAAACACCGTCAAACACGACAAAACCACCACCTTCCCGCCATTTCTGATGTGAAAGAGATGGTTTGTGTAAATGAAAGCGCCGGCAGAGCCCTCTGTATTAAGGCGTAGGGTCCGAGATGCCGTCGGAAGACTTGAAGTCGAATTTGGGGGCGTGCCAGGTCCAGGTGTAGAGGGCGTCGGTGCGCTTGTTGCGGATGGTGAAGGCCTGGCGGAAGACGCGGATCTCGCGGGCTCCGGAATCGGCAGCGCCGATGCGGCCGATGACCGCCCATTCACCGCCTGTGTACTGATAGATGTTGGCGGAGATGGTTTCGGCATCCCTTCTGGCTACGACGAGTTCTACCTGACGGTCTCCCGTGAAGTCATGCGTGCCGATGATGACGGCCCCGGCACCCTTCTCCAGGACCGCCCCGTCGATGAGGACCTCGTCGCCGGAAATGACGGCGCGGGCGTCCTTGCTCTTGACGGTGAAGCCCAAAGAGCCGTTTTCACCATAGAAATAGCTGTCCAGGCCGATGATGAAGGTGTCTGTCTGGTTGTCGGTATATGACCTTACCTGTGAGAAGCCGGCGATTGAGGCCAGCATGAGAGCGAATATGCCGATTAATCTTTTCATACTTCGGCAAATATAAGAAAATTATTTCTTCTTCTCAAAAGCGTGGACTACGGTGATGAGGATGGAGCCCAGGATTCCGGCGCACACAGAGCCCATGAGGACGGCGATTTTACCCGCATCCCTGAGGTGCTGGGTGACGGCAGGGTCGATGCCTGCTCCGCCGAAGCTGAGCGTATCCACAAAGATGGACATCGTGAAGCCGATACCGCCAAGGCAGGCCACCGCAAAGAGCATCGGCCATGAGGCCTTGGCCGGCATTTCTCCCACCTTGAGCTTGATCGCAAGGGCCGATGCAGCCGTGATTCCAAGGGGTTTGCCGATGAGCAGTCCCAGGAAAATACCCATTCCGGCACCGCCCAGTGCAGGGTCGAAGTGGAAGACGTTGAAGAAGGAAGGGTCCGTGATTTCAACGCCGGCATTGGCGAGGGCGAATATCGGCATGATGCCGTAGTTGACGATGGGATTGAGCTTGTGCTCAAGCCTGTAGGAGGGCGGAACGGTCTTCTTGGTAAGGCTGGAAAGGTGCCTGAGGTAGTGACGCTCCGGGCCGTTGGGGAACTTTTCGTTGGTATGCGTGGTGTTCTCCGCCTCGATAAGGCTTTCGTAGAGTATCTTTGCGCGGCGGTGGAACTTAGCCTTGTTGTAACGGGCTTCCATCGGGATGAACATTGCCATCACTACGCCGGTCATCGTGGCGTGGATGCCGCTGTAGTAGAACAGGAACCACACTATTACGGCCGGAACGAGATAAAAGCCGATTCTCTTTTCTCCAAGGCGCTTCATTACGGCCACGAACAGCACCACGATGAAGGCGAAGAAGAGCAGCGTCAGGTTGATCTTTCCGCCGTAGAAGAGGGCGACGACAAGGATTGCGATGAGGTCATCGGCAATGGCGAGGGCTGTAAGGAAGACCTTGAGGGAAATTGGCACCTTGTCCCCCAGGATTGAGAGGATGCCCACCGCGAAAGCGATATCCGTAGCCGTAGGAATGCCCCAGCCTGAGGCCGACAGGGTGCCGTGATTGACGATGGCGAAAATGCAGGCCGGCATCACCACGCCACCGAATGCGGCTATGACGGGGAGGATGGCCTTCTTCGGCGAAGAGAGCTCTCCGCAGACTATTTCCCGCTTGATTTCCAGGCCCACGGTAAAGAAGAAAATCACCATGAGGATATCGTTGATGAACTTCTCCATGGTCATTCCGCGGGGGAAGAACCAGTCTATCACGGAATCCGGCGAGGAAATATGAATGGTGAGCTCCGTCTGAAGGAAGGAGTGGTAGATATGCTTTGTGAACGGAAGGTTTGCGAGCAGCATGGCAACCACCACACAGAGAAGAAGGACTACTCCGTTGGCCCAGGGCTGCTTTGTGAACTTGTCTTGAGAAATGCGGAAGTTGTGGACTTCCTTGTTCCACCAGTATATTGGAATCAGTGCCATAGTATCTTGTTAGGGGAGGGCAAAGTTAGCAAGTTTTTCGTATATTTGCAGCCGATAAAACTGATTTTATGGGACTTTTGGATTCAAAAGTTGCGCTCATTACCGGCGCAGCAAGGGGAATCGGCAAAGCCATTGCCCTTAAATATGCATCTGAAGGCGCAGACGTGGCCTTCACAGACCTTGTAATCAACGAAGCGGCAGAAGAAACCATCCGCGAAATAGAAGCTTTCGGCCATAAAGTAAAGGGTTACGCCTCCAACGCCGCCTCCTTCGAGGAGACGCAGAAGGTCGTAGCAGAGGTTCTTGCCGATTTCGGCCGCATCGACATCCTCGTAAACAACGCCGGCATCACAAAGGACGGCCTTGTGATGAGAATGAGCGAGCAGCAGTGGGACGCCGTCATCAACGTGAATATGAAGAGCGCCTTCAACTTCATCCATGAGGTTGTTCCCGTAATGGCGCGTCAGAGGAGCGGAAGCATCATCAACATGGCCTCCATCGCCGGACAGACCGGAAATCCCGGCCAGGTGAACTACGCCGCCTCCAAGGCCGGCCTCATCGCCATGGCAAAATCCGTCGCCAAGGAAATGGGCGCCCGCGGCATCAGGGCCAATGCAATCGCCCCCGGCTATATCATTTCCGACATGACCGAATCCCTCCCTCAGGCCGTGAAGGACGAGTTCATCCACCTCATTCCCATGAAGCGTGGCGGCACTGTGGAGGAAATCGCCAACACAGCCCTCTACCTGGGCTCGGACCTCTCCTCCTATGTGAGCGGCCAGGTGATAGCCGTAAATGGCGGCATGTACTGCTAAATGGCATCTTTGGACATACAGGTACCGGGTGGAGCAGAGAGGATTCTGCTCCACTCCTGTTGTGCCCCCTGCTCGGGTGCTATCATAGAGTATCTGGTGCAGAAAGGCTACAAGCCTGTGGTGTTCTATTCAAATTCCAACATCTATCCCTTTGACGAGTATGAGCACCGTCTTTCAGAGGTGCTCAGATATGCCCATGAGTTTGGCCTCGAGGTAGTGAACGACAGCTATGACCATCCCGCATGGCTGTCCTGCATTCACGGGCATGAAGATGCCCCCGAGCGCGGTTCCCGCTGCCTTGAATGCTTCAAGTTCAGACTCTTGCGCGCAGCAGAGTATGCATCGGCAAACGGTTTCGAAGTGCTCACGACCACGCTGGCATCTTCCCGCTGGAAGAGCCTCGAACAGGTTGATCAGGCCGGGCAGTGGGCCTGCAGCCAGGTCCAGGGCGTAACCTGGTGGCCGCAGAACTGGCGCAAGGGCGGCCTGCAGGAGCGCCGCGGAGAAATCATACGCGAACAGGATTTCTACAACCAGACCTTCTGTGGCTGCGAGTTCTCCAGGAGGTAAATTACATCGGCCAGATGAGAAGGCCGATGCGGTAGGCGGCGAAGCCCAGAATCCAGGCTACAAGTATGGTGTAGGCAGCACACAGTATTGCCCAGCGCCATTTTCCCGTTTCGTTCTTGATGGCAACGAAGGTTGCTATGCACGGGAAGTATAGCAGCACGAATATCATGTATGCGAGAGCGGCGGCGGTGGGAACCGTGGCCTTGAGGGCGCTCTGGAGGGCGGTGTCGTTCTCGTCTCCAAGGCCTTCATACTCCTCCCCGTCCTGGGCATAGACTACGCCCATGGTGCTGATGACCAGTTCCTTGGCGCCGACGCCGGCAAGAAGGCCGACGTCCATCTTCCAGTTGAAGCCAAGCGGCTCCAGGGCGGGCTCAACGGCTTTTCCAAGCGTGCCGATGTATGAATGCTCCTGCTGATAACCTGTGCTCTGGCCTTCATGGCGCGGGAAATATCCAAGGAACCAGATCACTACCGAGAAGATAAGGATGGTTGTTGCCATCTTCTCAAGGTACTGACGGCCCTTTTCCCAGGTGTGGCGCCAGATTGCCTTTCCCGTGGGCATGCGGTAAGGCGGCAGTTCCATAACGAACGGAAGGTCGTCGTCCTTCACGTACTTACCGGCTATGATGGCCGTAAGGATGGCCAGGATTACACCCAGCAGATATATTCCCAGCAGCGCCGTAGCGGGGTTGTTGGGGAAGAAGGCGCCCGAGAAGAGGACGAATATCGGCAGACGTCCCGCGCAGGACATGAAGGGGATGATGGCGATGGTCACGAGGCGGGATTTCCGGCTCTCGATGGAGCGGGTGGCCATTATTGCCGGGACGTTGCAGCCAAAGCCCATTACCATGGGAATGAAGCTCTTTCCGTGCAGGCCGATTTTGTGCATGAGCTTGTCAACGATGAACGCAGCCCTTGCCATGTATCCACTGTCTTCCATTATGGAAATGAAGAAGTACAGGATCATGATGTTGGGAAGGAACACCAGTACGCTTCCCACACCGGCAATTACGCCGTCCACAACAAGGTCCTTGACCCAGCCCTCATGCATCATGGAGCCAACCCATTCCCCGAATTTTGCCACCAGCCAGTCTATCCAGTCCATGGGATACTGGCCGATTGTGAACGTTGCCCAGAAAATGAACCACAGCAGCACGATGAAGATAGGGAAAGCCAACCACTGGTTGGTGACTATGGCGTCTATCTTGTCCGTGAGCGTACGCCGTGGCCTTTCTTCCTGGTATTTCTCGTAAGTTTCTGCAAGGGCGCCCTGGATGAAGGCGTACTTGGCGTCTACGATTGCGCTCTCCGGCGAGGTCTTGAGGATGCTCTGGATACGTGCCGACTCCTCTTCTCGCACAGCCTCTATATCGGCATAGTTAGGGAGCTTTTTCAGCGTCGCCTCAACGTCCTTGTCGGTCTCAAGATACTTGATGGCAAGGTAGCGGGTGGAATACCTGGACTTGATGTCCTGGTTAAGGCCGATTGGCTTTTGTATCTTTTTGATGCTCTCCTCTATCTCCCTTCCATGGTTGATGTGGATGTGACGGGAGAGCTTGGGATCTGACTGTTCGTAAATCTTGATTACGGTGTCGAAGAGCTCGGGGATGCCCTGTCCGTCACGGCTCACCGTTGGGCAAACCGGAATGCCCAGCAGGTAACCCAGCTGCTTTGTATCCAGCTTGTCTCCCTTGTGCTCCAGTTCGTCGTACATGTTAAGGGCCATCACTGTCCTAAGGTTCATGTCGATGAGCTGGGTGGTAAGATAGAGATTGCGTTCGATATTGGAGGCGTCTACCACATTCACCACGACATCCGGCATGGCTTCTATAAGGTTCTTCCTCACATAGAGCTCTTCCGGGGAATATGCGCTCAGTGAATATGTGCCAGGCAGGTCTACAAGGGTGATTTTGTACCCGCCGTGCTCAAAGTGCCCTTCCTTCGCGTCTACGGTTACACCGGAGTAATTGCCTACGTGCTCATGGCTTCCGGAAGCGATGTTGAAGAGGGATGTCTTTCCGCAGTTGGGGTTACCTACCAGCGCCACGCGAATCACATGGTTGCGCTCCTCTGCAACGTGGGCCAGAGCCTTGTCCAGACGCTCTTTTTCTTCCATGTCTCCGGGCAGGGCCTGCAGATGCTCATCGCTCACGAGGGCCTCGCGTGCCTCTTCTTCCGTAACGACCTCAATCTGCTTCGCTTCCTCGCGGCGCAGGGACACCTTGTAGCCGATAATTTCATATTCGATGGGGTCTTTGAGCGGCGCATTCAGAACCACTTTCACTTCCTTGCCTTGGATAAAGCCCATCTCTATCAGGCGTTTACGAAAACTGCCATGACCGTGAACGCGCACAATCACCGCTTTTTCGCCTGTCTGTAAATCTGCCAGTATCATAATACAATCGGGGAGGTTACAAAGTTACTGCAACCTTCCCGTGCAAACAATCCCCATTTATGGGGATAATTTATCTCAGCGGCTCCAGCGGGACGGTGCCGGGAATGTCGTCGTCCGGCGGGGCGCCGTGCAGGTAGATGATACGCTGGTTGGGGCTGCCGCGGAACAGAAGGTCAGTGTCACGCTGTTCGAGGATGAACGGACCGTCTACAAGGACGTCAAGGTAAGGAAGCATGGCGGACATGACGGGATCGGCCTGGACTTCTTCCAGAGTGAAGCCGGTCCAGCACCAGATGGTCTTGCCGGTCTCTTCCTTGATTCTTCTGGCGAGTTCCGTGAAGGCCGGAGCCTGGTACATGGGGTCCCCGCCGGAGAAGGAGACGTTGGACATGGAATCGGCCTTTATGATGTCCAGAAGTTCGTCAACCTCCATCCATTTGCCGGCGTTGAAGTCCCAGCTCTGGGGGTTATGGCAGCCCTTGCAGGCATGCTTGCAGCCCGCGCAGTAGATGGAAGTGCGGAGGCCCGGGCCGTCGGCCATGGTCTGGTACGCTATATCAAGAACTCTTATCTTCACCGTTTTCTGTAATTAATTGATTTTCTTTTGATTACTAAAATCCCCTGTGTAAAATTACGCAGGGGATTTTCATAAAACGCAGTTGTTCAAGTATTTACGAAAAACGCCCTACTTATGAACCACGCGGTCGTGGAGCTCTGCGAGCTTGCCGGAGTTCCAGCGGTTGGTGGTACCTACGAGGTAGCCGGTGATTCGCTGGAGGGTGTCGATGTGATGACCGTGGCAGTGAGGGCATTCGGTGAGGCCTTCTTCGGAATTCTCATAGCCGCAGTCAAGGCAGCGGTTGCGGTTGTGGTTCACGGAGCCGTAGCCGATGTCGTACTTGTCCATGAGGTCTACAATCTGCATGATGGCCTCGGGGTTGTGTGTGGCGTCGCCGTCGATTTCCACATAGAAGATGTGGCCGGCGCCTTCGTACTTGTGATAAGGGCCTTCGATCTTTGCCTTGTGCTCGGGTGTGCAGTGATAGTACACGGGAACGTGGCTGGAGTTGGTGTAGTAGTCCTTGTCCGTAATGCCGGGCAGAACGCCGAAGGTCTTCTTGTCCTTCTTGGTGAACTTTCCTGCAAGGCCTTCTGCGGGAGTTGCGAAGCAGGAGAAGTTGTGCTGGTAGGTCTCCGAGAAGCCGTTTATCTTCTCTGCCATGTGGGAAACGATACGGAGGCCAAGCTCCTGGGCTTCTTCGCTTTCACCGTGGTGCTTGCCGACGAGTGCGATGAGGCATTCGGCAAGGCCGATGAAGCCGATTGCCAGGGTGCCCTGGTTGATGACGGACTCGATGGGGTCGTTATCGTCAAGCTTCTCGCTGCCCAGCCAGAGGCCGTTCATCAGGAGAGGGAACTGCTTCTTGAGAGCGGTCTTCTGGAAATCGAAGCGCTCGTTGAGCTGTCGGGCCGATATGTCAAGAGCCCAGTCGAGCTTCTGGAAGAACTTCTGGATGCGTTTGTCCTTGTCCTTCTCCTCGTTCATGGCTTCGATGGCGAGCTTCACGATATTGATGGTGGTGAAGCTGAGGTTACCGCGGCCGATGGAGGTCTTGGGGCCGAACTTGTTGTTGTAAACACGGGTACGGCAGCCCATGGTTGCAACCTCGTGGATGTAGCGCTTAGGGTCGTCGGCCTTCCAGGCGTCGTCCTGGTTGTAGGAGGCATCCAGGTTCAGGAAGTTGGGGAAGAAACGGCGGGCCGAAACCTTGCAGGCGAACTTGTAGAGGTCGTAGTTGGGGTCTTCGGGAAGGTAGCTCACGCCCCTCTTCTTCTTCCAGATCTGGATGGGGAAGATTGCGGTGGAGCCGTTGCCGACGCCCTGATAGGTGGTGTTCAGGATTTCACGGATGATGCAGCGTCCTTCTGCCGATGTGTCCGTACCATAGTTGATGGAGGAGAACACAACCTGGTTGCCGCCACGGCTGTGGATGGTGTTCATGTTGTGAACGAAAGCCTCCATGGCCTGGTGTACGCGGCTCACGGTCTGGTTGATGGCGTGCTGCTTTGCCCTCTCCTTGCCCTGAAGGCCGATGAGGTCACGCTTGAGATAGTCGTCGATCTTTGCGCTCTTGAGTTCGGAGAAGTCCTGGTTCTCCATGGCGCTCACCTGGTCGATTTCCTCCTCGTAGGTCTTGCGTACGTAAGGAGCAAGATAGAAGTCGAAGGCGGGGATGGCCTGGCCGCCGTGCATCTCGTTCTGGACTGTTTCCATGGAGATACATGCAAGCACAGAGGCGGTCTCGATCCTCTTGGCGGGACGGGACTCACCGTGACCGGCCTTGAGACCGTGCTCAAGGATGAGGTCCAGAGGGTGCTGGATGCAGGTGAGTGACTTTGTAGGATAGTAGTCCTTGTCATGGATGTGGATATAGTTGCCGGCGACGGCCTCGCGGACGGGGTCTGAAAGCAGGTTTTCATCCACGTATGCCTTGGTGGCCTCGGAGGCGAATTTCATCATCATGCCTGCAGGGGTGTCTGCATTCATGTTGGCGTTTTCACGGGTAATGTCGTTTACCTGTGCGTCGATGATGGTCTGGAAAATTTCGTTGCTCTTGGCCTTACGTGCAAGGTTACGTTTGTTACGATAACGGATATACTCCTTTGCAACCTCCTTGCGGGGGCTGTTCATGAGTTCGTTTTCGACTACATCCTGGATCTCCTCAACGCTCATCTCTTCCTTCTCAAGGCATGAGATGGAATGGGCTATCTGGGCTGCAAGAACGATGTCTTCACCGCTGGGGGTGACATCCATTGCTTTGAGGATTGCGGCAACAATCTTCTGGTTGTTGAAGTCTACGTGACGGCCGTCTCTCTTAAGTACACGTTTTACCATGACAGTAACTGTTTTATAAGGCGTTAAGGGCAGAGCCGGCTTTTTCTGCCGGTTGCCTCGGGTTTTAGTTAATCAGTTTAAAAAATGCGGAATGAGTGGTTCCGGAGAGCAAATATAAATTCTTATTGTCCAAATATGAAAAAAAGTTATTAACAAAACAAAATAAACCCTGTTAATTCGTTGATTAACAGGGTTGTAACATAGTTGTTAATTTGGAGTTATTCCAAATAAAGCAATTTTAGAGGTTGGGATTCTCCTTGCACCAGTCCTTGATCTCGGGGACAATGCCAAGGGAGATGATTTCGTCACGCATCTTGCAAAGGTGTGCATAGGAAGCGTCGAGGGCTGCCATCTCGTCTGCTGTGCCGACGGGCTCTGTGAAATGAACGCCGGTGGCATCGATGGTGGTGGGCATTGCCATCATCACGTTCCTGTACTTGCCTTCATTCACATAGGTGCCTGCAGGCCAGGTGAACTTTTCGCCGCCCATGGAGGCCTCGATCATCTTTACAGCCTGGTATGCGGGGCTCTGGAAGGAGCTGCGGCCGCGGAGCTTGATGATGTTGGATCCACCCTGGATGGTGTTGTGCTTGATTTCCTCGAAACGCTCTGCGGAAAGGCCGCACTCGGCAAGGGGCTTGCCGTCAATCTTCACCTGGGAGGCGAAAACTGCCATGGCCTCTCCGTGGCCGCCGTAGGTGTGTGCACCTGTAACCTTGCACTGCTGTACGCAGAATTCCTTTGCCAGGGCTTCCTGCAGACGGGTGCTGTCAAGAGCGGCGAGGGAGGTGAGCTGTGAAGGCTTGAGGCCGGAGTGGATGAGGGCGGTAAGGGCGGTAACATCGGCAGGGTTGAAGATAACCACTACGTGCTTTACGTCGGGGCAGTATTTCTTGATGTTGTCACCGAATTCGGCAGCGATCTTGCAGTTGCCCTTGAGAAGGTCTTCCCTGGTCATGCCTTCCTTGCGGGGTGCTCCGCCGGAGGAGATGATATACTTCGCATCCTTGAATGCGACGGCGGGGTCTACGGTGGCGGTGAAGTTCATTCCGGGGAAAGCGCAGTGATTCATTTCTGCGAGGACACCGTTGTTGCCGGGCTCGAAAATATCATAAAGGCAGATGTTTGGGGTAAGGCCCAGCATTGCAGCTGTCTGGACCATGTTGGAACCGATCATTCCGGCAGCGCCTACAATAAGGAGCTTTTCATCAGTGAGAAATTTCATGGTATATGTTCAGTTTAAACTATTTTTCCTCTAAGGGACTGCAAAGATACTAATTTTAAGGCAAAGATTAGTTGCAATTCTAAAAAATGAATTATCTTTGTGACGTAAATTTGTGACGTAAACCATGGAGCCTCCCAGTCAGGTCAAATCTAATCAGTTAACGGGCGTCCCTTCAGACGACCCTCTGTCGCGATTGTGCATACTCTCCAGGAAAAACCCGAAGCCCCTGCGGCTCTCGGACGGCTTTGTCGTTTCGTTATAATCAAAACCCTGAATGGCACTTTATTTAAAGAAAAAACTTGAAAACGACGCCACCATCGGTGTGTGGCAGATTACAGAGAGTGAAGCAGAGCTCATAGCACTCAGCTCCACCCCCACGGACGAGATGGAGGAAATCTCGTTCATCCAGAGCGAATCACAGCGCAAGCAGCGCCTGGCAGTGAGGGCCCTCCTGAACGCCCTCCTGGACGAAAAGGTATACCTGAGCCATCATGACAATGGCAAGCCCTACCTTGAGAACAACCCGGTGAACATATCCATCACCCATACCGAAAAATACGTAGCCGTCATCCTTCACGACGAGGAAGACTGCGGCATAGACGTGGAGTCCCTGGACAGGGATTTCTCGGCCGTAGAGAAAAAAGCCCTGTCAGAGGATGAAATCGAAGACCTGGAAGACGACAAGCGCAACGAGCAGCTCGCCATTTACTGGTGCGCAAAAGAGGCCGTTTTCAAGCTTCTGAGCCGCTACAGCGTAGATTTTGCCGAGCAGATTGAAATCGAGCGCTTCCACCCCCGCGGCGAAGGCGAACTTGAAGCCACCTTCATCGACAAGAACGGAGACGAGGACGAATTCGACCTTGAATACATGACCTTTGACCGTCACGTCCTGGTGTGGGTCGTTGGGAAATAAAGCCCTTGAGAATAGCAATTACGCCCTCCTGCAGAAATGCCGGAGGGCGTAATTTATATAGAAAGGTTAATGGGTTTACAGGTAGAAACGAAGGCCTGCCTCGATATCTACGCAGAACGGCTGAACGGTGCGGATGGAACGCGGGGCCTTGGATGCGTTGAGATAATAACGGAAGCTGGGATCGAAGAACACTCCTACCGTGTTTGACATCTTGAATTCCACGCCCACGCCGGCGCCAACAGAGAACAACGGAGGATACGTGGTCTTGTCCTTGTAGGTAACGTCCTGCGGCGTGTGATGGACGCGGTAGTTGTTGGAAAGAAGGAACTCTGCGCCTGCTCCGGCAAAGGTGTGGAAGTGCCAGTACCTGCTGGAGATGAGGTCATAATAGATGTTGAGCGGAATTCCTATCCAGTGCTGGAAGTTGTCAATGTCCCTGTTCTCGTAAGGGAAGAGGTCTTCGTCGTAATAGTCACCGACAAAGGTGCGGCTGAACCAGGAATAACGTATGCCTGTGCCTACGTATACGCGTTCCGAGAACTGATAGTTGAGACCGATGCCGAAGGCTACGGGCATTCCGAAGGCGACCTCCGGGGTTGCGTTATAGATACCCTGTTCGGTAGCCACCTGCTTCACTGCAGGGACCATGAAACCGTTACGGGCAAAGGACTGGCGGGCCTTGTTCTGGATATCGCCGGTTGCAGAAAGGGAGAATCCCTTTTTGGTTTTCTTCTGGGAGAAAGCGAGCTGGTTCATGGCGGCATTGTCGTCCTCAATGGACGCTTCTACCGGGAAGGATCCCTTGACAGGGGCCGTAACTTCCCTGCGTACCGCTTCCTCCTTTGCCGAGGTCTCTTCCATGACAGAGCTCACCGGGATGATATCCTGGACAGCGGCAATGCGGGGTTCTGCCTTTGCAATGGCCGATGCAGGCAGCCTTTCAATCTGCTTTGTGATTGGAACGGCCACCGTAGCCTCTACCGGAGCGGCATTGATGACAGGCGCCTCTGCAACGAGCGCACGGCCTTCGGGTATAACGTTGTCTGCGGGCCGATGGAGGAATACCCCCACCGCAACGGCTGCGGCTGCAGCCACGCCCGCCATGGCGTATGCCCAAAACGGGACAAGCACCTTGCGCGGCGCAATCGAGGCCGATACGCCCTTCCACACTTTGGGGGAAACGGGCATTTCTGCGTCCTCGAGAAGGTTCCTTACGGATATGTCGAATTCTTTCTCTTTCATTTTTGTGCTCTTATCATTTCCTGCAACTTCAACCTGGCTCTCTGTAACCTTGAGCGGGAGGTTGCTTCAGTGCATCCCAGCTCTTCCGCGATGTCCTTATGGGAATAACCCTCCAGGACATACAGGTTGAAAACGGTCCTGTATTCCGGCGGCAGGGCGGCTATCATCTTAAGTAGTTCCTTGTAGCCGATCCTCTCTATGGGCGTGGCCTCTTCGGTGAAGAGGGTACGGGCTTCCTCGATGTCATCGCTGAGCCCGAGGGCGTCCGTGCGGCGGAGATGCATGAGTGCAGTATTGACAAAGATCTTTCTTGCCCAGCCTTCAAAGGAGCCTGCTCCCGAATAGCTGTCTATTTTTGTAAACAGGGTTACGAAGCCCTCCTGCAGGACGTCTTCCGCGTCATCTTTGTTGCCCATGTACCGGAGGCATACAGCCATCATTTTCGGCGCAAGTGCATCAAAGACACGGCGCTGTGCCCTGCGGTCTCCTTCCTTTAAAGAGGGAACCATACGTTCCAGGGCAGACGCTCCTGAAGGCACGGCTTCAGTCTGTGTCCACGTCAATAGATGCAATTTGAACCCAAAACGTTTCACGGAGGTCTGGAATTTGTTTCCTTAGACTACAAAATTAGCAAAAAAAGCCTTACTTTTGCAAGTATGAAACGAATTCTGACATCGGCCCTTACCGCTTTCCTTCTGGCATTCGCCGCGCAGGCGCAGAACATAGAAGGCAATCTGGCAGACGCCGTTTCCTTATATTCACAGGGAGAATACGCCCGGGCAGGGCGCATTTTGGAGACCCTTTCGGCCGCCGCTCCGTCGAATGACGCAGTATGGTACTACCTTGGCATGTGCAGGTTCGCCACGGGGGATACCGAATCGGCAAGGACCTGCTTCACGAAGGCCGTGGAGCTGGACGGAGGCAACTTCTGGTACAGGAAAAGCCTCGCCAGGCTCAATTTCGCGACGGGGAAGACAGAGGAAGGAACCCTCATGTATGAAAGCATAGTGAAGGACTTCCCGGACAGGGGCGGAATCAACTACGAACTTCTGGACATCTATCTGAGGACGCGCAGCTTCGACAAGGCCCTTGCCGCCCTGGACGAAATAGAGAAGGAGAAAGGCACGTCCGAGGAGGCCGTCCGCACCAGATACGACATCTACCAGGAAATGGGGCGGTCGGAAGATGCCATCCGTACGCTGGAGGATTTCAACGAGAAGTACTCCTCCCCCATGATCCTGGCCGTCACCGGAGACTATTACCTTGCCGATTTCGCCGATTCCCTTGCCGGCGCCCGCTACTCGGAGGCGCTGGAGCTTGACGGCAGCTATGTGCCTGCGGTGCTGGGAATGTCGGAAGTGTATCGGCACGAGAGGAATTACCCGGAGTATTTCTCCACGCTGCAGACCTTCTTCACCTCGCCGGACGTTCCCGCGCCTTCGAAGGGGATGTACCTGAGGAACATGCTCCGCACCATCGACCCGAAAATCCTGCAGATCCACCGCAGCGGCTTCGACTCCCTTGCGCTCACCGCCGCAAAGGTGCATCCTACGGACAGCACGGTCCTCACCGAAGTGGGAACCTACCTGTACGCCACCGGCAGGACCGACGCCGCCGGAGTCTGGTTCCAGGACGCGGCAGACCTTTATCCCGAAAGCAAGAGCCTTGCCACCACGGCAATCCAGTTTCTGGCATCGAAAGGCGCCTGGGAGGCCATGAAAGACCGTTCCGTGGCCGCTTTCAACCGTTTCCACGAGATGGCCTTCCTGGAGTATGCCAACATGGCAAACTACCAGCTCAAGGACTACGACGCCATAATCGGCAACTGCCGATACATCCTCACCAACTACCCCAAGGACAAGGAACTGTGCCTCCAAGCCTGGTCCTCGATAGGCGATGCCTACCATGAAAAGGGCAACTCCAAGGATGCCTACAAGGCATACGAGAAAGCCCTGAAGATCAACCCCGACTACGCCCCGGTGCTGAACAACTATGCCTACTACCTCTCCCTGGAGAAAAAGAAGCTCAAGAAGGCATACAACATGTCCAGGAAGACCGTAGAGGCCGAGCCGGACAACGCAACATACCTCGACACCTTTGCATGGATACTGCACCTGCAGGGCAGGGACCTGGAAGCCAAGTCCTTCTTCAAGCACGCCATGCTCTACGGCGGCAAGGACAGCGCCGTGATGCTGGAACACTTTGCCGATGTTCTCGAGGCCCTCGGCGAGAATGACCTCGCAAAAGTATACCGAACCCAGGCCAAGGCCAAGAAATGAGGAGCATCCTTCATATAGTCATAGCCGCACTGGTCCTTATGGGGCCGGCGGCATCTGCGCAGACGTCCAGGAAGTCCCTGGAAAGCCAGCGTTCCCGCCTGCAGAAAGACATCGAGCTCATCAACCGCAAGCTTGCAGAGAACAGCAAAAACAGGGACGAGGTCCTTGGCAACCTTTCCCTTGTAAGAAGCAAAATCGCCAAAAGAGAGGCTCTGATAGGCGAATGCGACAAGACGCTGCGCTTCCTGGACGATTCCATTTCGGCCTGCATGAATGACATTGCGGTGCTGCAGGAGCGCTACGACACCCTCTCCTTCTACTACGGCCGCCTCATCCGGGGTGCATACAAGAACAGGGACAGCAAGAAATGGTACATGTACATCCTCTCTTCTCAGTCTGTCGGGCAGGCGTTCAGAAGGGTGGGTTACTTCCGCAGCCTGTCCTCCCAGATGAACGCACAGGCGCAGAAGATCCAGGAGACATCGGCAAGCCTGGAAATGGAGAAGGAGCGGCTGCAGAAGATGCGGGCCGAATCCGACGAAGTGCGCCGCCAGGTGGTGAAGGAGCGTTCGAAGCTCCGGGACGAGGAGGCCGAAAGCGCCAGGATGTCTGAACGCCTGCAGAAAGACCGGAAGAAATTCGAGCAGCAGCTCCGGGAAAAGAACCGCCAGATAGAGTCCCTGAACCGGAAGATTGCTCAGATCATGGCCGATTCTTCCAAGGGCGGAAAGAAGGCCTCCAATAAGGGAAAGACCGTTTCTACGGAGATAGACGCCAAACTTTCGAAAGAGTTCGCATCCAACAAGGGCCTGCTGCCATGGCCGGTGGAGGGCGTGGTGACAGACCGATTCGGAAAGCACAGACACCCCGTGTACGACAACGTGGAGCTGCCTCAGAACAACGGCGTGACACTGACGGTGCGCCGCGACGCCCCCGTAAAAGCCGTCTTCAACGGCACCGTATCACAGATTTTCGTTCTTCCTGGATACAACCAGTGCGTGATTGTGAACCACGGCGAGTATTTCACCCTCTACACCAAGCTCAAGACAGTGGCGGTAAAGTCCGGGACCAAGGTGGTTACGGGTCAGGAGATAGGCACGGTAGACACCATAGGCGGTGAAGACCTCTTCCACTTCGAGCTCTGGAAAGGCAATACGGCGCAGAATCCTGAAAACTGGCTGCGGAAATAGCCCTACTTTACCTTGAATCTTGTACTCTCCCCGGAGGCGCTGTCGCCGGAAACCCAGAGGAGGAAGTCGCCGCTTTCGACTTTCTTCGTGCCGTCAAGTCCCACGAAGGCAAGGGCGGAAACGGGAATCTGAGCCTCTACGGTGCGGCTTTCGCCGGCCTTGAGCGCCACCCTTTCAAAATGTTTAAGTTCCTTAACGGGGCGCGTGATTGAGCCTACGAGATCCCTTACATATATCTGAGCGACCTCCGTGCCGTCGTACTTTCCGGTGTTGGCAAGGGTGAAAGTCACGCGGATGGTGTCGTCGGCAGAGTACTCTGCCTTGTCCAGGGTGATGCCGGAGTATTCGAAAGTGGTGTAGCTGAGGCCGTAGCCGAAGGGGAAGAGCGGATAGGCACCGTAATCCAGATAGTAGGAAGTGTTGCCAAGGGAGGTCTGGCCGGCCTCCAGGGGAATATCGGCAAGGAGGGTCTGGCCTGAATAGGGACGGCCGGTCATGTTGTGGCTGTAGTAGAGAGGTGCCTGGCCCACGGTGCGAAGGAAGGTGACGGGGGTCTTGCCGGAGGGATTTACATCGCCGAAGATAAGGTTTGCAAGGGCCTCGCCGCCCATAGTTCCGGGATGGAAACTGTAAAGGAGGGCGTTGCAGCTGGGAAGGTCGCGCTCGATGGTGAGGGGTCTTCCGGCCATCACGACGGCGACGACGGGCTTGCCGGATGCCTTTGCGGCCTTCAGAAGCTCGCTTTGGGAGCCCTGGAGGTTAAGGTCGGCAAGGGAGTGGGCTTCGCCGGAGAGGATGGCTTCTTCGCCAAGGAAGACGAGGACGGCATCGGCACGGCGGGCTGCGGCGGTGACACCGGCAAAGGAGGGCTTTGACTCGCGGCTGTAGGAGAGGCCGGGGACGTAGCTTACCTTGCCCGGGAAACGGGCCTGGAGGGCTTTCAGAGGGGTTACGGTGTGCTCTTTTTCACCGTCGAATGCCCAGGTGCCGAGCTGGTCGTGGGGGGCATCGGCAAGGGGGCCAGTGACAAAGATGCGGGCGCCGGGCTTCAGGGGCAGGATGCCGTCATTCTTGAGGAGGATGGCCGATTCTTCCGCCGTTCGCCTGGCCGCGTCGAGATGCGCCGGTGCATATTGGACGGCCTTGGCGGCCTCAACGTCTACATAGGGGTTTTCGAAAAGGCCAAGGAGGAATTTAATCCTGAGGATGTTGCGGACGGCATTGTCGATGGTGGAGACCTTCACGGCGCCGCTGTTCACGAGATCCTCCATGTGGGAGATGAAGCCGAAGGTCATCATGTCCATGTCTACGCCCGCATTGACCGCCTTTTCGGCAACG
Organism: Bacteroidales bacterium UBA4360; assembly: GCA_002393945.1. Lineage (GTDB taxonomy): Bacteria > Bacteroidota > Bacteroidia > Bacteroidales > UBA932 > Cryptobacteroides. Next base: position 245,436 of record DGSO01000028.1, on the reverse strand, counting down.
TCCCTGCGGTCCGTTCCGAATCCGTGGGAAATCATCTCGCCCATGGAATTCCAGTCCGTTACAACAAGGCCGTCAAAGCCCCATTCGCCGCGGAGGATGTCCTTCAGGACGAAGGTGTTGCCGGTGGAGGGGACGCCGTCGTTGTCGTTGAAGGAGGTCATGAGAGTCATTGCGCCCGCTTTCACGGCTTCCTCGAACGGAGGGAGGTAGGTGTTGCGGAGCTGGCGCTCTGTGAGGTAGGTGCTGTTATAGTCACGGCCGCCTTCTGCTGCGCCGTAGCCCACGAAATGCTTGATGCAGGCCGCCATGGAAGTGGAATCCAGATTCCTTCCCTGATATCCCAGCACCATTGCGCGGGCCATCACGGCGTCAAGGTAGGTGTCCTCTCCGCTGCCCTCAGCGATACGGCCCCAGCGGGGGTCGCGTGCGATGTCGAGCATGGGAGAGAAGGTCCAGCGGACGCCCTGGGCCGTAGCCTCGACGGCTGCCACACGGGCGCCTTCTTCCACCAGTTCAGGGTCGAAGGTTGCGGCAAGGCCAAGGGGAATCGGGAACTCCGTGTGAAAACCATGAATGACGTCACGCGCAACCAGCAGGGGGATTCCAAGGCGGGACTGCTCTACAGCAATGCGCTGGAACTCGTTTATCTTGACGGGGTCCACCTCGTTAAGGATGGAGCCAATCTGTCCGCTGCGGAGGGCATCGGCATAATTTGCCACGTCACCGCCCGCCGAAACCTGGTTCATCTGGCCGATTTTTTCCTGCAGGGTCATTTGACTCAGCAGTTTTTCAACGCGGTTCTCTATTTCGGGGGTAGTGCCCACCGTAGTGGTCCGGTGCTGGGTGCACGAGACCACTGCGGCGAGAACTGCCATTATCAAGATTTTAGTACGCTTCATGGTTTAGGTTTTTACAGTTTCGATTCAATCACTGTCAGGTGCTTGCTATAATTGGATTTCAGACGCTTGACAGCATCGTGAAACGTCAGGTTTTCATCCCCGTTTATAATGTTGCCGCCATTTTGAGATTTGTCGTCAGCCGGATTCCACATCTTGAAATTGAGCCCGGCAGATTTTTCAAGCAGCTTTTCACACTCGTCCATGTATGAAGGAATGGTCTGGAGCTGCGGTTTGAGCTCAAGGAAGCGGGCTTTTACCCTGGCCTTGAAATCCGGGTCCTGAAACAGGCGGGAATACCATATAGCATCTTTGTTCACAAGACCGTATTCGCCGTTGGAGGTATAGAAGGACAGGATACCCCAGTCAAAGTCCCAGCAGGGGCCGGCCGTGAGCTTTCCGCCGACGTCCTTGTGGAACATGATGCTCCCCGGATTGTTGAGCTCGTGATTTGTCATCACTTCATATACTATCCAGTAGTCGATGAATGAATCTACGTCAAGGTATTTGGCATAACCGTTGACCGGATCCTTGAAATTGCTGCCGTAAATGACATCGGCAACCTCGGCAATATAGTTCTTTGCATAACTTATCTGGTCGGAGGTTATATCGTCGCTGTCAGGATATTTCACGGAAAAGGGTATTCCTCTTGACATGCCATGGCAGGAGCCGTGCTTATCCGTCCACTGGACGGGATTGTCATAATGGAAGTCCAGCTCAAAGAGGTACCCTCCATCCTCGGATATGTTCAAACGGTTTTCGTCCACCCGTACCTGCTCTATCAGGAGGTAGGAGCCTTGATGCTTGCCGTTCAGGACCAGTTCTACCGGAACGCAGCGTGGCGTCCACGCCAGGTTTGTCATGGATGAAACTCTCATTGAAACCAGATTTCGCATGAGCGTACGGTCCATGAAGTTTGCAAGAAGCACCCATCTTTTGTGTTCCGGCATTCCAAGCAGGCTCTGTCTCTTATCCAAGGCGACGAGATAGGGCTTTTTGGGCCACGTCCATGTAGTATTTCCGCGGCCGCGTATTCGGCAGGTTGAAACGGGAAGGTTCTGGCCCTCCGCCACTCCCTGAATCAGGATTTCTGCGTTCACATAGTTTGTCTTGGACGTGACCGGGGCGTTGCCGGCGGTGTTTATCACCACTACGGGAAGCCCGGTATCCACAAGCAGCTCCCGTCCGGTGCTGAAAATCATGAAACTGCCCGAATCCACAAAGCTTTCCCTGCCGCTCCCCTTTCCGACGACGAAGGTCAGGTGAACCATTTCATTGAAAGACTCCAGCTCGCCTGTATTCTCTATCACCGCAATATAACTGCCGACGCGGTTTCCGGGGTTGACCGCAGCAATCCTGCAGAAAGATGCCGAAGCGCCGCTCGCAAGATGAATCTCAAGCGGGAAAACGGATGCCGACGGATTCGTGCAGAAATCGAATTCGGCATCGGTTATTGAGAATGGCAGCTCGGCTGTTTTACCCTCGGGAAGGTCCAGGGAAGACACCCCCACCTCAATTGTCTTGAGGCGAGGGGTCTCGCTTGTCTGCTGCTGCACGATGTCCTCCCTTGCGCAGGACATTGCGACAATGGCCGTCAAAGCCATCAGTATTGATGCGGTGCCGGTTTTCACGTCAGTCTGCCTGGAATACTCGTACGTAATCTATCTCGTATACAGCGGGAAGTTTGGTTTCATCAGTGGTGCCTCCCATATTTCCGCCCCAAGCCATGTTGAGCTTAAGGTAGAAAGGGTTGTAGAACGGCCAGTGATCATAGCCGCCGCCGTCGTTGTTGAAGACAAGATGCTGCTTCCCGTCAATGTAGAAAACCATCTTGTCGGACTTCCATTCGAGGGCGTAGACATGGTATTCGGAAGCGGCGTTATTCACGGACTGAGCATGTGTCTTCTGCGTACCTTTGGGCCAGTTGAAGGCGCCGCAGTGTATGCTGGAAGAACTCCTGTTCTTGCCCTGTGTAGAGATGGCATACTCCATAATATCAATCTCGCCGTCTTGCGGCCAGGCTTTGAAGTTCTGGGGCATCATCCAGAAGGCAGGCCAGGAACCGGGAACATCCGATACCTTGATACGGGCTTCGAACCACCCGTAAGTCCAGTATTTCTTCGTATTCATACGAATGGAATAAACCTTTCCGTCAATCTTTTGGACTTTTATCTTCAAGGAGCCGTCGGATATATAGGCAAGGTCTTCCCCGGACTGGGACTGTGCCACGTATGTCTGAATTTCGTTGTTCCCCCAGCCACCGCCGCCGGTTTCGTACCACCATTCGGAAGCAGAGGGCTTTCCGTCGTTGTTGAACTCATCCTGCCACGCAAGATGGTAACCATCCGGAACATCTATTTCCAACTGGCCTTTCTGCATGGCCTCCTGAGTGAGGGAAACCTTCTTTCGCGTTGTTCCGCACTTTATCGTAATCTCAGAACTGCGCTCCTTGTAGGATGCGTTTTCGCTCACCTTTACGGTTACGTCAGCCTCGGGTGCAGAGCTATATGCCGGCTCCACGGTTATCCATTCGATTCCGTCTTCCGCATATGCCTGGAAGGCCTTTGAGGCCTTCACATGAAGTGTAAGGACGTTGGCCTCGGCATTGCAGGAGAGGCTTGCGGGGGTAACAGTTACAGTTTCTGCGTTTTCGATCTTGTCCTCGGAGCCGCCACCGCAGCCGCAAGCTGCGATGGCGAACAACGAGGCAATAAGAAGTTTTGCTTTTCCCATGGCATTACTTCTCCGGACAAAGGGTAATGTCGGTAACTGTAATTTCAGTTCCGGCAGCCAGGCGGCCAAAATCGAAAATCACCATTACAGCTTCATAAGCCTGATCGGGCGAGACGCCTTCCTGCACATAGGAAAGAACGTCATAGGCGGTCAAGTTCACCGCATTGTCATAGAAGAATTGGTGGGCGCTGTCGGCGTTGGCATCGGCAACTTTTACGGTGCAGACGCCGTCCGTGGAGGATTCAATCTTGGCTGTAAACCTATATTTTTTCGCAGGATCTGCAGCAATGTCGGCAACCAGCTTCACCTGGCCCTGCCATTCACCGCCACCTACGCCGTCAGGAACGGTGAGAGTGAGCTTTCCGCCTTCGAAGGATGCCTTGGGATCAAGGCCACCGCTCCAGTCTGCAGGGCTGAACCAGGTCTCTTTGAGGGTCTCGCCTGTCCAGATGTTGTCTCCGTAGCCATCAGCTTCGCCGCCGCCATTTCCGCCGACAACTTCCCTGAGGGCAATGTCTGTCACGGTAATTTCAGTTCCTGCAGCCAGACGCCCAAAATCGAAGATCACCATGACGGCTTCGTAGGCCTGGTCGGGAGCAATATCCTTTTTCTCATAGGAAAGGGCATCGAATGCGGTCAGGTTCACCGCATTGTCATAGAAAAATTGGTGGGCGCTGTCGGCGTTGGCATCGGCAACCTTTACGGTGCAGACGCCGTCCGTGGAGGATTCAATCTTGGAGAAGAAGGCATATTTCTTCTCGGGATCTGCGGGGACGTCGGCAACCAGCTTTACCTGGCCCTGCCATTCGCCGCCACCTACGCCGTCAGGAACGGTGAGAGTGAGCTTTCCGTCTTCGAAGGATGCCTTGGGATCAAGGCCACCGCTCCAGTCTGCAGGGCTGAACCAGGTCTCCTTGAGATAAATGCCGTCAAGGATGTTGTCTCCAAGAGAACCGCCGTTTCCACCGCCGGTGCCGGTGATTTCCTTGAGGGAGATACCGTCAACGGTGATTTCGGTTCCTGCAGGAAGACGGCCGAAGTCGAAGATTACCATCACAGCCTCGTATGCCTGGTCAGGAGCAACGGGCTCATTCTTGTATGCAGTCTTTTCAAAAGCCGTAAGGGCTGCAGCGTTGTCATAGAAGAATGCGTGGGCGCTGTCGGCGTTTGCATCTGCGAGCTTAACGGTGAAAACACCGTCATTCGAAGATTCTACATTGGCGAAGAAAGCGTACTGCTTTTCAGGGTCTGCGGGGATATCGGCAACCAGCTTTACCTGGCCCTGCCATTCGCCGCCGCCTACGCCGTCAGGAACGGTGAGTGTGAGTTTTCCGCCTTCGAAGGATGCCTTGGGATCGAGGCCGCCGCTCCAGTCGGCAGGGCTGAACCAGGTCTCCTTGAGGTAGAGGCCGTCCAGAAGTTCCGGACCGTAAGTATATGTAGCGGGTCCTTCCGGATCTTCGGGCTCATCGGAAGGAAGTACGGTACCGTCGTCAATCGCATGGTCCTTGATTGTGATACGTGCTACTGACACAGTGGTTCCGTCAGGGTTGCCGCCGAAGTCAAACACCATCTTGACACCGTTCGGAGCATCAATTCCCTTAAGGCCGCTGCGATAGAAGATATACTCTTCGCCGGCATTGATGGTCTGGCGTTCTGCGAAGAGGAAGTTATCATCGCTGCCTACATCGGTGAGCTTGAAGGTAACATTCGGGATAGTCGTCGTAGAATTGACGATTACGGAGAAGTCATACTCCTTGTCTGCCGAAAGGACGACAGGGGCGTCAGGGATGATGAAGAACTGTGCCTGCCACTGGTCTGAAGTAGCTGTAGGAAGGCTGAGGGTGTATTCTGCACCTTCAAGGGTAACCTCGGGATCGGCAATCTGGCTCCAGCCGGGAGCATAGTAGAAGCTGTAGGTATGAGCGGCATCGGCAGGTTTCCAGATATTGGAGTCGGCATTGTAGTTGAAGCCGTTGAACTTCACTGCGGCAGCCTTGGATGTAAGGATGAAGTGCCATGCGATTGAACCGTTGTCATGAACGAGTTCCATGGTTTCACGAGTGACGCTCAGAACCTTGAATTCAGGATTGTCCCAGAATGCGTCGTTGTCGATGTAGGGGAACAGAGTCTTGGCAGGGAAGGCTAGATAGAGGTCGTCTCCGTGCATTTCGAACTGGTAGGTGGCCGTCTGCTTGTCAACTGTGACGTTGTAGTCTGCAGTTGCATCACCCTTCTGACTGATGAAAGGCTCTACGGTTACGCCGTCGACGTTCACATAGGTTGCACCATCGTCACCGGGATCGTAAGTATAGGCACCGTCACCGCCGAAGGTGAGGATGTCACCATAGACGCCGAAGGCTTCCTTGTCTCCGGGTACCGCATGCCACCACTCAAGTCCCTCTGAACCGGAAGGGCCGCAACCCAAATGGTTCTCGACAGTTCCGTCAACATGCCAATTCTTGGTATTGTCGGCTGATGTTCCGCCGGCAAGGAAGGTGATGTAACGGTCGAAATTGGCAAGGGTGTTGTCGATGTGGAAGCTCTTCTGGACATAGTCGGGAGACTGTCCGGCGGCATTTGCGACATACATTCTCACGGAATAGTCACCCATCTTGGTGAAAATCTTCTTGAAGCCGGAGCCTGTATGATATTCTGACCACTCTTCCTTGTCATCCTGGAATACCCAGACTGGCACTACGGCCTTGGCGTCAAGGGAGAATGTTACCTGATTGATTTCCTGGTCCACAGTTATCACAGGCTCAAATCCGGAAGCCTCCGGAACCTGGGCCTCTGTGGGGTGGTTGATCTTTTCCTGCACACAGGCGGCAAGCGTAACTGCAGCAAGAAGTATGGAAAATATCTTTTTCATGACTAATAGCTGGGGTTCTGGGTTAATTCATTGGTCTTTCCCTTGGCGGAGTCAATTTCGCCCTGAGGGATAGGGAGATACTTCTTTGCTGCCGTCCAGGAATTGGTACGATAGCCGAAAGAGTCGGGGACAAGGACCTTGGAAGCCTTGATATCATCAGAATCGGATTCCCAGCGGACAAGGTCCCAATAGCGTTTTCCTTCTCCGACAAACTCAAGTTCCCTCTCCTTCTTGACATTTTCAAGCGTTGCGGCGACGGTAGTGCCGGGGAGCGAACGGGAGTGAACCCTGTTGAGCCATTCAGCGGCATCGCCGGTTCCGTAATTACGGAGTACGAGTTCTGCGGCATTCAGCAGTGTTTCGGAGAAGCGGTAAATGCGGAGGTTGTTGTTGAAGTTAAGGTCGCTGTCGGCAAGCTGGTCCTTGTTGTTATCCTTGTATGCGACATACTTCTCAAGGAAGATACCGGTATCCTGGTAACGGGGGTTATAGCCGTTTCCTGCACCTACGTTCCAGCAAGTTGCGGCGCGGCGTGCATCGGCAGCGTCATACATGTCATATGTAGACTGGCGGACGGGAGCAAAGCCCCAGCCGTTGTCGTGGACTGCATCACCGGCCCAGCCGTTGGGACTGATAAGACGGGGAAGGACAGTTCCGCCGGCACCACGTACCCAGTTCCAACTGCGGACTGCATTGTCGTCCTTGTAGTTGATTTCGAAGATGGACTCCTTGCTCCACTCGCCTTCTTCCTTGAAGATGGTGCCGTAATCGGAGACAAGGTCATAATCGGCAGCGATGATTTCTTTCATATAGTCGAGAGCCTTGGGAAGGCGGTCGGCGTCATTCTGGTACATGGTCAGTTCTGCATAAAGCATGTATGCCATGGCCTTGGATACGCGGCCCTGGTCATCTCCGCTCCACTTCATGGGAAGAGCGTTGAGGGCGATTGCGCCTTCGAGATCGGCTATGATCTTTGCGTAGACCTCATCGGCCTGGTACTGAGGGCAGGTGAAGTCGCCGCCCAGGTTCTCCTCGAAATAGGGAACGTTGCCCCAGAACTTCCAGATAATATTGTAATAGAAAGCCCTGAGGACGCGGACCTGTGCCTCTGCAAGCTTGGCTGTTTCGTTGTCAAGCCCCTGCGTCCAACCGATGTAGGTAAGCACATCGTTGCAGCGCTTTACACCGGAGTAGCAGTCCGACCAGATACCTGACATGCAACTGGTGGGGATAGCCTCATAGTTCATCATAAGATGCCAGTAAGCATTGTCTGAACGGTCTGAACCGCCAACCCAGAGCTGGTCGGCCATGATGTCGCTCATGATGTTGAGGGGATTGTACTGGTCTGCGGCCCAGTCAAACCACTCGAGCGGGTCGTATGCTGCTATGACCGCCTCCTGGAGATGTTCAGGAGTGGTGAAGTACTCCTCAAGCGGAGACTCTGTAGGGTGTTCCACGGTGAGGAACTCCTTGCCGCAGGAAGAAAGCATGATGGCTGCGGCGGAAATAGCGATGATAATACTGTTTTTCATAATTTGTCCTCCCGCTTAGAATTTAAGGTTAAGGCCCACACGGAATGTACGAGGCTGGGGATAAACGCCATAGTCAAGGCCGAGGGATGTGCCGCCTGAAGAGATTTCGGGATCATATCCGTGGTACTTGGTAAGCGTAAGGAGATTCTCTGCGCTCACGTAAACCCTGAGGGAAGAGATGAGACACTTCTTCACGAGTTCGGCAGGAAGGGTATAGCCAATCTGGAGATTCTTCAGACGAGCGTATGAACCGTCGTAGACATAAAGATCGGAAAGCCTCCAGTTAACGGAGTCTCCACGAACGAAACGGGGAATCCTGTTCGAAGTTCCCTCGCCGGTCCAGCGGTTGAGCATGTATGCAGGGAGATTGGACTGAGAGATATCTACACGGCGGGTAAGGTCGAGTATATCATTTCCGGCAGTGCCCTGCCACAGCATATAGAAGTCAAGTCCCTTCCAGGAAGCGGTAAAATTAAGGCCGTAGGACCAGTCAGGAGTACCATTGCCGATATCTGTACGGTCGTTGTCGTCAATCACGTCGTCACCGTTGACATTCACGAAGCGGACATCGCCGGGAACAGCATTGGGCTGAAGGACTGCACCGGTGGGGCTCACGTGAGCGGCAATTTCTTCATTGTTCTGGAAGATGCCGTCGGTCTTGTAGCCGTAGAAGAATACGAAGGGCTTGCCGTTTTCGGCACGGGTAACAGCACCGGCGCCCTGGAAGCTCCCATAGTTTGCAAAGCCGCTGTCGTTACCAAGCTTGATGAGCGTGTTCTTCAGGTAGGTCGCGTTTCCGCCAAGACGGAAGTTGATGTCCCCCACCTTGAACTTGTATGACGCTTCCATCTCAATGCCGGTATTGTCCATGATACCCACATTGCCCACAGGGCGGGCTTCGCCTACATAAGCATTGATAGGGGTTTCCATGAGCATGCCGTCGGTGCGCTTATTATACCAGTCCAGAGAGAAGGTAACCGCGTTTTCGAAGAAGCCGAGGTCGATACCGACGTTTGTCTGGACCGATTCCTCCCAGCGAAGGGTAGGATTGGCAAGGCCGCTTGATTTGACGCCCTGAGCAATGGACTCGCCTGCGCCGAATATGTAGTTATTGTCCTTTGAGGTCATGACGGTATAACGGAAATCACCGATGTTTTCATTACCGTTCTTACCCCAGGAGAAACGCAGCTTTGCGTTGTTGAGCCATGCAGGAAGCCTGTCTTCAAGGAAGTGCTCCTTGTGAATATTCCAGCCCAGAGAGAAGGAAGGGAATACGCCCCACTTGTTGTTTGAGCCGAAACGAGAAGAACCGTCACGACGGACAGTTACCTGTGCCATGTAACGCTCGTCATAGTTGTAATCGGCACGGGCGAAGTAGGAAGCAAGGCGATGCTCTGTGTAATATGCGCCATATACGCTCATGCGGCCGTCTTCTGCAAGACCTGTGGCATTGTCGATGTAAGGCTTGGAGAACTTGTCTTCGGGAAGGTCCATGCGGGAGCCGCCAACCTGCTGTCCCTTTGAGCGGAATGCGCTCTGGCCGACAATGGCGGAGAAGGTGTGAAGACCCAGCGTCTTGTTGTATGATAAGACGTTCTCAAGCTGGTAAGAAAGGCTCTGGGCACTGTAGGCATTTGCGTTAGTGTTTTCTGCCTTGTTGTTACCGGAAAGGTAGAACAGGGGGGTATATCCCTCGTTACCCCAGAAACCGAGGTCAAAGCCGACTGAAGACTTGAACTTCAGGTTGTCCCATATCTGGACTTCGCCGGAGAAGTTTGCGGTGAATTTGTGGGTCCAGTTGTTGTTTGCAGGGAGATTGAGGGAGGCAACAGGGTTGACCATCTCATTATAATCCATACCCGGAATCATGAAAACGCCGCCAGCGTCCTCTACAAGCTTCTGTCCTGCATAAATTGTATTATACTCTGCAATCTGGCTTTCTGTTGCATAAACACCGAGGATGGGGGACAGGGCGAGGGCCGAGCCAAGAGGGGACCCCCACTGCGAGTTCTCTGCAATACCCTTCGAATGAATGTTGGCATAAGAAAGCTGAGAGGTGATTGTTACGTTGTTAAGCCAGTTGCGCTCGTCCTTCTTGTCAAGAAGTGTATATATGGTATTGGAACGCAGTGAGAGGCGGTCATAGTTGGATCGTCCGAACTGCCCGCCGACGATACCTTCCTGGCTGGTATAGCCGAGAGACATATAATAGTTAACGGCATCTGAAGCGCCGCTGACTGAAAGCTCGTGGTTTCTGGAAGGTGCATTGTAATTGAAGACCTGCTTCTGCCAGTCGGTTCCCTGACCATAGCTCCAAGGGTCGCTGTAAGCGGGAGCCATTCCGGCATTGAGACGGCCTTCGTTGATCATCAGCGCGTACTCGCTTGCGTTCAGGACAGAACGTTCACGCCAAGGGCTTGATACGCCATAGGAGAAATCGTAATTCACCTTTGCCTGACCTTTGGTACCTTTCTTGGTGGTGACGAGAATAACGCCGTTTGCTGCACGGGCTCCGTAGACAGCGCCTGCTGCAGCATCCTTGAGAACTTCGATGGATTCTATATCCTGAGGGTTCAGGTAGTCGATTCCGTCAATGCCCATAGGCATACCGTCAACGATGTACAGAGGGTTTGAGTCATTGATTGTGCCGATACCGCGGATCCTGATCCTGGATGAAGCGCCAGGCTGACCGGAAGACGAAGTTACCAAAACACCGGCAGTGAGGCCCTTGAGGGCATTATCCACACGCGTAGGAGCAGTGACGCCGATGGCTTCGGCATCAACTTTCGCGATAGATGCGGTGACCACGGACTTTTTCTGGACACCGTAGCCGATAACGACGGTTTCTTCCAGCATCTGGGAATCGTCCTTGAGGACGATGTCCAGGACACTGTCGTTGTTAACCTGAACTGTAGTGCTTTCATAGCCCAGGCAGGAAACCTCGACGGTAGCACCTTTGCGGACGCGAAGGGCGAATGAACCGTCCACGTCTGACATTGTGCCATTGTTGGTTCCCTGCTCAACCAGGAAAGCTCCGACGATGGGCTGATTGCCTGCATCCTTGACGAATCCCTTGAAGGAAACGTTCTGTGCCGTTGCAATCAAGCCAAATCCTAATGCAAGGATGAGTGAGAGAATTTTTTTCATACGCTTTGGTTGGTTGTGCGTTGGTTATTGGTTGGTTTACAAATGTGTTTCTGCTTCTGGCATAGGCAAAATTATCCGCTTTCACATACCAACGCGCGTACGATAATAATTTGGTAGTAACAGGTAGTAGACAAATACCTGTTTAACAATAAATTAAAACTATTTAAAAAGGTAAAAAAGTAGTGGATTTGGAACCCGGATTCTACTACTTTCCTATCATTTTGACCCTATCCTCAAAGCCGTCGCGGTCTTCCAGAGCGGCGTTCTTGACGGATACCTTGTTATTGTAGATAGTGCTCACCGAGTAGTCCAGAATGCGGGCTATCTCCTTGGAGTCGTCGACGCCAAGACGGATAAGGGCAAAGATGCGAAGCTCCGTCGTGAGACGCCCTTTAGGCGGATGAATGCGAGCCTCTTCCTTAAGAAGGGCGTTAAACTGCTCGACAAAGTTGGGATACAGGCCAAGGAATGTAGAATCGAACGTCTGGTAGAAACTGTCGCGGGCCTTTTCGGAACGGCCCGATATGGAGAGCTCCTTCAGGAGTTGGTCGGCCTTCCCTTGCTTGAGGAGGTTGCGGAAGCGGTTATCCTCTGTCCTGATAGTGGAAATCTGGCTGGAAAGGCCTTCCAGGAACTGGACGATGTACTCTTCCTTGACGGCATCGGCACGGGAAATCTGGCGGTTGAGGTCGTTGAGGGTGATATTTGCCGATGCAAGCTGCGTGTTGCTGCTTTCAAGTTCGGCCTTGGCCTTGGCAAGCTTCTTTGAACGCTGGGAAAGGAAATAGGAGATGATGATAAGGCCTGCGGACAATACCGCCATGAGGACTATCATCACCTGCAGCATCCTCGAGGTTTTGGACTGCCTGTCCGAATAGGCCCCTTCTACCCGCATCATAAAACGGGAAATCTGCCAGGGGCGCAGCTTCGCATTATAGAAAATGGCATCTTCCTGCGCTATCTGAAGGTATCGGAAAGACCGCTCCACGTCTACAGGCAGTATCTTCTGGGCCACAACCGTAAGGGATGCATAGTCCTTGACGGCATTTATGATGTCACTCTCTGCCGATTTTACGAGCCACTGCATCTGCTCTTCCGGCTTTCCCATAGATTCCCGGATAGTTGACAGCTCATAGGCATAAACGGCATAGGAATGGTTCTCCGTAGTGTAGCCGGAAATGATGCGACGGCAGACGCTGTCTGCCTTCTGATATTCCCCACGGCCGAAATAATCATGCATCGTGAGAACGCGCCAGTTTTCTGAATCCTTTGGGAGCATCGGCAACAGCCTGTCCCGTATGCTTTCCATATCCATTATAGAAAGTTTTTCCACCATGCCGGAGTCGCCGGAGAGGTCCCGGCTGAAATCATACAGTGTCAGGAGGTAGTCGATCTTTTGGGTGTCGGAAAGAGAAAGCGTGTCTATCCCGTTATAGAGAAGATTCTGGGCTTCCATGTAGCTGCCGGCCTTGGCATACAGATGGCCGAGCAGGATTGAGGCCTCGTTGTACCTGTCCCTGTCTCTGAGGACGTCTCTGGCCAGGTTCTGGCAGTGCTTGAGATATGCCTGGGTAGAGTCAAAGCTGAAGGCGAAGTACTCCTGGGCGATGCGCATTTCAAGGTCGAACCGACGCTCGGGAGCGGATACCTGCCCGGCCAGCTTGGAGAGCGTTTCCATCTGGCTTTTCTTCCTTGCGACATAGACCTCCCTGGAACCCACGTAACCGTCAAGTTCCTGCAGCAAGGCCTCTGTCTGGCGGTCAGGGCCATACACATGGCATGACGTAAGAAGGGCAAGTGCTATTAACAATGTGGCGTGCTTCTGCCTCATAAGGCAAAGATAGCAAAAGTATTACAACTTCGTAAGTGCGGCGGCGATTTCTTCTTCCCGGCCTTCTGGAACCACTGGAGAGATGAAGGAGAGCATCTGCAGCACCTTGGCTTCCTTCTCAGGGATGCCGCGGGAACGCATGTAGAAGAGTTCTTCCTCCCCGAGGCGGCCCACGGTGGCACCGTGGGAGCATTTTACGTCATCGGCATAGATCTCCAGCTGTGGAAGGGTTTCGACCTTTGCGGTGTCGGAGAGGATGATGTTGTGGTTTTCCTGGAGGGCTTCTGTGCCGTCGGCTCCGGGGGCGACGACGATTACGCCGTCAAAGCGGACGTCGGCACTGCCGCCGGCGATGCCTTTTATGAGCTGACGGGAATGGCAGTTCTTTACGCGGTGGTGCACTAGCGTGCGGATGCGGACCGTTTCATCGGCACCGGAGAGGTAGAGGGCCGTGAGCTCAAGGGCTGCGCCTTCGCCGGTGAGGTCTACGGCAACGTCGATGCTGCGGCTTTCGCCCGGGAGGATGACGTACGAGAGGCGGAGGGTTTCACCTGCGGCGACCTTGTAAGATTCTCCGCAGATTGGGTCTATGTACTTGCCGTGTCCCATGCGCTAAAACTGGTCAAAGCCCTTGGATTCAATTGCTTCTATGAGCTCGCGGCCGCCGGTTGTGACTATGCGGCCGGCCTTGAGGACGTGCACCACATCGGGCTGAACGTATTCCAAAAGCTTGTGGTAGTGGGTGATGATGATGGAGGAGCGTTCGGGGGTCCTGAGGGCGTTTACGCCGTCGGCAACTATCTTGAGGGCGTCCACGTCGAGGCCGCTGTCGGTTTCGTCCAGGATGGAAAGGACGGGCTCCAGCATGGCCATCTGGAAGATTTCATTGCGCTTCTTTTCGCCGCCGGAAAAGCCCACGTTAACTTCGCGTTTTGCAAAATCGGGGTTCATCCTGAGCGCCGCCATCTTCTCCTTCTGAAGCTTGAGGAACTCACCGGCCTTGAGCTCGGGAAGGCCCTGAGCCTTGCGGCGGGCGGCCAGCGCAGCTTTCATGAAGGCAGTAATGGACACGCCCGGAATCTCTACCGGGTACTGGAAGCTGAGGAAAATACCGGCCCAGGAGCGCTCTTCAGGGCTCATTTCCAGAAGGTTCCGGCCCATGAAGGTAATAGTGCCTTCCGTGACCTCATAGTCCGGCCTGCCGGTGAGGACCGCGCTGAGCGTACTCTTGCCCGCACCGTTGGGGCCCATCACTGCATGGACCTCTCCCTTGCCGATGGTAAGGTCAATTCCCTTGAGTATTTCCTTGTCGCCTATACGGGCGTGCAAATTCTTTATTTCAAGCATATTATCCGTTATTTCGGTACAATTTAATCCACGTTTTGAGAGACCACAGTCCGTTTATGAGGTAGATTCCGGACACGGCGCACATAAATACGTTGCCAACGCTCAGGTGCAGGGCCATCTGCGTCACATTCACGATGAGCCAGACCACCCAGCAGTCCCATTTCTTTTGGGCGCTCAGGAACTGTGCCAGGATGATGAGGGCGGTCACCACGGAGTCCAGATAGGGATGAGGGTCTGCGGGGAAAAGCCGGTCCAAAGTCCAGCCCCAGACACCTGCAACCACCAGGACGCCGACAGCCGATATCACGCGAGCCGGCCAGGATAGCATGCTCACCTTGAGTGCCGAACGGTCCTCTGCCGATTCCTCCTCGGGACGCGGATGCGTCCAGCGCCAGTGGCCAACGATGTTAATTGCAAGCGACACCGGCTGAAGCAGCAGGCTCGCATACAGGCTGCGGTTCCAAAACAGGAAAAACAGCGCCGCCGTATACAGATATCCCACCCAGAAATTATACTTCGAATTCCTGCCTGCAAGGAAAACGCAGGTGAACCCCAGTATGGAACTAACCAGGTCCAGAAGCAGCACCGGGCGGCCTCCAAGTATGAAAAGGACGGTATCCATCAGCCAACTGAACCCTCAAGTGAAACCTGCAGGAGTTTACGTGCCTCAACGGCAAACTCCATGGGAAGGCGGGACAGCACTTCGCGTGCATAACCGCCTACGATAAGTCCTACGGCATCCTCCGGGCCTATACCCCTCTGGCCGCAGTAAAACAGCTGATCCTCCGATATTTTGGAGGTGGTAGCCTCGTGTTCAACCACTGCGGTAGGATTGAAGGACTGGATATCCGGGAAGGTATGCGCCCCGCAGTCCTTGCCGATGAGAAGGCTGTCGCACTGTGAGTAATTGCGGGCTCCAACTGCGCCTTTTGCCATGCGCACAAGCCCCCTGTAGCTGTTCTGGCTCTTTCCTGCCGATATGCCCTTGGACACTATGCGGCTCTTGGTGCCCCGGCCAAGATGAATCATCTTGGTGCCGGTATCGGCCTGCTGGAAATTGTTGGTAACCGCTACGGAATAAAACTCCGAGCTGCTGTAATCCCCCTTCAATATGGTTGAAGGATATTTCCACGTAATTGCAGAGCCGGTTTCAACCTGCGTCCAGCTAAGGTGGGAACCGCTGCCCTTGCATATGCCGCGCTTTGTAACGAGGTTCAGGATGCCTCCGCGTCCCTGGGCATCTCCTGGATACCAGTTCTGGACGGTGCTGTACTTGACATCGGCATCCTTTTCCACCACGATTTCTACCACGGCGGCATGGAGCTGCTGTTCGTCCCTGATAGGGGCCGTGCAGCCTTCCATGTAGGAGACGTAGGAGCCTTCATCAGCAACAATGAGCGTGCGCTCGAACTGGCCGGTGCCGCGGGCGTTGATGCGGAAGTAGCTGGAGAGTTCCATCGGGCATTTTACGCCCTTGGGAATGTAGCAGAAGGAGCCGTCGGAAAACACTGCGCTGTTGAGTGCGGCAAAGTAATTGTCCCCCGGCGGAACCACGCTGGCAAGGTATTTACGGACAAGGTCCGGATGCTCTTTTACGGCCTCGGAGAAGGAGCAGAATATGATTCCCTTCTCTGCAAGGGTCTTGCGGAAGGTGGTGGTGACCGACACTGAATCAAAGACGGCATCTACGGCAACCACGCCGGCAAGGACCTCACGCTCGTTGAGCGGAATGCCCAGCTTGTCGAAGGTCGCCTGCAGCTTGGGGTCTATCTCCTTAGGCCTGTCCTTGTCCTGCTTTGGAGCGGCGTAATAGATGATGTCCTGAAAATCTATGGCCGGCATGTCAAGATGCGCCCAGTCCGGCATGGGCATTTTCTCCCATCGGCGGAAGGCGTCAAGCCTGAATTCCAACAGCCACTCAGGCTCTTCTTTCCTCTTGGAAATGAGCCTTATTATATCTTCATTCAGTCCTTTGGGGATGAATTCCTGCTGTACGTCGGTTACGAAACCTTCCTTGTACTCCCCCGAGGTGAATTCCTTTATTATCTTCTTGTCTTCTGACATAGGAGTGCAAAGATAGTGAAAAAAATCAGTCCTCCCACTGGAGAATGCGCGCGCCTGACGGAGAAACGGAAATCGAAACCTTCAGGGTCTCTTCCGGAAGAAGCTCCTCTATGTTCTCCGGCCATTCCATTATGCACAGGCAGCCGGAATCCAGATAATCATACAGGCCGATGTCAAGTGCCTCTGCAGGCCTGTCAATGCGGTAGAAATCGAAATGGAATATGCTTTCGCCTCCACGGGCGCGGTATTCATTGACGATGGCGAAGGTGGGTGAGCTTATGGCGTCTTCCTCTACGCCAAGAGCCTTGCACACCGCCGTGGTGAAGGTGGTTTTTCCCGCCCCCATTGCCCCGTAAAGGGCAACAAGGCGGTTCTGCCCTATCTCCTTCAAGAATTCTGCTGCAGCCGTTTCAAGGCTGTCCAGGCCGGGTATTTCTATCTTGTGTTTCATCGGCACAAAGATAGTCATTATTCTTCATTCCCGGCGGATGGATGTGAAATATCCGGGAAAGTGCCACTCGGACGGTTCGGAGCGGCCGGCCAGGACGATGTGGGTTCCGGAATCGGCATCAGAGAGGGCTACATGGTATTCTCCGTCGATCAGGGCGGCACAAAGGGGAGATGTGAACGTATAGCGGTTCGTCTCAACGGGGATTCTCGAATGATTGCTGAACACCCGGATCACCTTGCCGCCATAGAGCGTAACGTAGTGCCCGCCCGCAAGCATGTCCGGAATGATTCCCCAGGACTTTATCTCGCAGTACTCCAGCAGCGTGTTCCCGGCATATATCCAATATGTGCTGTTCCCTCCGAAATTCCTGCCGCACCATTTGACCATCGCCCCATCTCCGTACGGAGCTATCCATACTCCGTGCGGATATTCAACCGCAGTGGACATGAAAACCGAACTCTCCCCGCCGCTGACGAGCTCTATATTTCCCGATGCTGTCTCCTTTGCGACATAGACCTTCCCTCCTATTACCCTTATGTCAAAAACAGGATTCGCGCTGCCAGACTCGAATATTTCCACGGTCTCCGCACCTCGCATCACGTGGTATTCATAGGCCGAGGAACTGTGCCCCAGCGGTTTCCCGTAGGCATAGTGAAGACCCTCTGAAAACGCCCCGCCATCCCATTCGGAAAGCCGGTTTGACCCCACTATTCTGCCGGCAGGGTCCGAGTAAACCTCCTTCCCGTTGATACGGTAGGAAAACCCCTGCCCGGCTCTCTGGCCAAGGGTATGAATATCCCCGTCCACTATGGTAAAACCCACCGTCACTTCTTCCGGGGAATATCGGAAAAGTTCCTTTCCATCCTTTAAAAGGACAGTTTCATGACCGTCGATGATTTCTGAATACAGATGCCCGCCGCGCGCCCTGTGGCTTTCCGGATTGGGCCCCGCCGGCGCCCTGGCAACTATTTCCCCGTCTTTGAAAAGCAGGATCTCCTCATTGGAAACGGCCGTAAGATACAGGGATTGAGCCGCTTCCTTTTCATCTTCCTTCTGTCCCGTGGACGCAAATTCGCTGAAGCGCCCCTGTTCCCTCATGTGACGCGGCACGGCGCTCCTGTCCGGCTTTTGACAGGCCGGCAGCAGGGCAAACGCCACGGCAAGTATCGATATTCTTCTCATTCCGTCAAAAAATTAGTAGCTTTGTACCCATGATCACCCATCCTAACGTCAAGATAAACCTGGGACTGAACGTCCTTTCCCGCCGCCAGGACGGGTATCACAACCTGGAGACTCTCTTTGTCCCTTCAGCCGATTTTTCCGACACCCTCGAAATCGTAACCGGTGACGATTTTTCCAGGACCATCGGCAGTTTTGAAGGCATTCCCGCCGTGCAGGCCATTTCCCCGGACGGGAAGCTCATGATAACGGTTTCCCGTGCCGAAGGCGTAGACTGGGACCCTCTGAAGGACCTCACGGCAAAGGCGTATTTTCTTCTTGCCGAGGAGTTTGACCTCCCGCCGATGAAGATTTACCTGCAGAAGAAATCGCCCGTGGGCGCCGGACTCGGAGGCGGTTCCGCCGATGCCGCCTTCGCCCTCAGGATGATATCCTCCCTTGCCGGACTGGACCTTGCCGACGACGCCCTTGCCGAATATGCCGCCCGCCTTGGCAGCGACTGCGCCTTCTTCATTTACAACACCCCCATGTTCGGCAGCGGCCGGGGGGAGATTCTTGAGCCTTTCCCGCTGGATATCAGCCGTTTCACCATCAAACTGTACATCCCGGAAGGAATATCCGTCTCCACTGCCGATGCCTACCGCGGCATAGTTCCGGCCACTCCGGAAAAGCCCCTCAGGGAGGTTCTTCTCCAGGACCCTGCAACATGGAAGGATGAGTTGAAAAACGACTTTGAATCAACCGTTTTCCGGAAGTACCCCGCCCTTGCAGGCATAAAGGACAAGCTTTACGAGGAAGGGGCCCTGTATGCTGCAATGTCGGGCAGCGGTTCTGCTTTCTTCTCTCTCTCATACAAATAGGCTTTTACGGTCCAGGAAGCGGTAGGAGGCCGCTTCGGCTATGTGTTCGGCAAGGATATCGGCCTTCCCGGAAAGGTCTGCGATGGTCCTTGCTATCTTTATGATGCGGGTATAGGCCCGGGCGGAAAGGCCCATCCTGTCGATGATGCTTTCGAGGAGGTCCGTGCTCTCTTCGTTGAGGCGGCAGAAGCGCTCCATCTCCTTGGAGCCCATCTCCGCGTTGGTGAATATCCCTGTGCCCCGGAAACGGCAGAGCTGGATTTCCCGCGCGGCGGCCACCCTTTCTGCCACCGCAGATGAAGGCTCTGCCTTTACCCCACGAATAAGCGCCTGTGTATCAACGGGATGCATCCATACTTGCAGATCTATTCTGTCCATTACCGGCCCGCTGAGCTTCGAGAGGTAGGCCGCCCTTTTTCCCGGCGGGCATACACACCGGCCCTCTTCTCCCCAGTAGCCGCAAGGGCAGGGATTCGTGGCGGCGACAAGCATGAATGACGCCGGGTATTCAATCTTCGCCTTGAGGCGTGAAATTGTCACCTTGTGATCCTCCAAAGGGGCCCTGAGCGCCTCCAGGGTGCTTTTTGGCGCCTCGCAGAATTCGTCCAGAAAGAGCACGCCTCCGCTGGCGAGTGAAACTTCCCCGGGCATGATGTTTTCTCCGGAGCCGCCGCCCAGCACCGCCACTTTCGATGCCGATATATGCGGTGCCCTGAAGGGCCTCTGCCGCCTGAGCCCCGGACCTCCCGACGATTTCCCCGCAACCGAATAAATCTTGGAGGTAATCACCGCCTCTTCAAGGCTCATGGGCGGAAGAATGCCGGGCAGGGCCTTCGCCAAGGAACTCTTCCCGGAGCCGGGTGCGCCGATAAGAAGCATGTTGTGGCCGCCTGCACAGGCGATTTCGGCGCCGCGCTTGGCGCCTTCCTGGCCCATGATATCGGCAAAGTCCATGTAGTTTTTCCGGCAGTCCGGGGCATACATCAGCGCCCGGTTGTAAGCGGCTGTGTTCCAGATGAGAAGGTCCGTGGCGGAGGAGTCGTCGGCAAGGATGCGGAGAACATCGTCCAGGGTCTGGACACCATAAATCAGGATATCGGTGAAATCGGCCGCCTCAAGGGCAGACTGCTCCGGAAAAATGCAGCCCTTGTAGCCCTTTTCGCGGGCGAGTTCCACCATGGGCAGGGTGCCGCTCACATAGCGTATGCTACCGTCCAGGCCCATTTCTCCCATTATGAGGTACTCTTCCAGATGTGGCATGCTCCGCTGCCCGGAAGCCGCGATTATCCCCAGGGCTATGGTTATATCGTAGCCACTGCCCTGCTTGTGCATGTCGGCCGGGGCCAGATTTATTATGATTTTTCTGCCCGGGATATGGAAACCCTTGGCCTGCAGGGCAGTAACGGTCCTGAGGAGACTTTCCTTCACTGCGGCGTCGGCAAGGCCTACGAGGTGAATTCCTATACCTCCGCCGATTTCCACCTCGACGGTAACGGGGACGGCTTTTATGCCGATGCATTTAGCTCCATGAATATAAACCAGCATAGTCAGTTCTTTTGCCGCAAAGCTGGAGAGTATTTTTGGAACTGACATTCGGAAACGTATAAATCTGCACGAATTTTCTTACGGTTTTTCGTCCCATTTGTCCCAAACCTTCAGAAACAGTTTATCCGTTTGGTGGTAATCGACAAAAAACCGCCCCTCAGGCATCTGGGGAGCGGTTCAAGAATGCAAAATCGGTTTTAAAGATTGGCAAAGACGATTGCTGTCATTGCCTCTGTAATTACGGGAGTACGCAGGGCGAAACAGGCGTCGTGACGCCCGGGGATTCCGGCCTTGGCTATGCTGGCAGTGGGTTTGAAGGCAACGCGGAAGAGCAGTTCTTCTCCGTTTGTGATGCCTCCCACAACTCCGCCTTTGTGCGTATTCTCCGAGCCTTTGATCCGTGCGGTTCCGAAGCCGTCGCCGAATTCAATGCCGCGCACACCCGGAATGGCGAACACCGCATGTGAAATCAGGGATTCCACGCTGTCCCAAAACGGCTCTCCAAGGCCGATGGGAAGGCCCTGCACCCGGCATTCGACTATTCCGCCAAGGGAATCGCCTTCCTCTGCGGCAGCCTTCACCGCTTCACTCCACAGGGACGCATCGGCAATGCCGCCCACTTCCTTCAAAACAGCCTTTACAGACAGTTCTGGATGCATTTTCTTGGCTATTACACCTGCGGCTACTATGCCAAGAGTAAGGCGCCCGCTGAAGTGGCCGCCGCCGCGGGGATCGTTGAATCCGGAGAATTTCACATCGGCAACGTGGTCGGCGTGGCCGGGACGGGGATTCTCCCGGAAACCGGCATAGTCTGCGCTGCGCGTGTTTTCGTTGCGGAAAATAATGGTGAGGGGCGTACCGGTGGTGTGGCCTTCGTAAACGCCGGAAAGGAAATCGGGGACGTCGGCCTCAACCCTTGGGGTAGTGCCCACGGCGCCGGGCTTCCGGCGGAGGATATCGGCCTTGAAATCGTCTGCCGACAGCGGAAGACCTGCGGGAACACCATCTACGGTTACACCCACAACGGGGCCGTGTGATTCTCCGAAGATGCTTACTCTGAATTTATTACCGAATGTATTCATGTGGATGGAGATTCTTCGACTTCGCTCAGAATGACAGTGTAAGTTGTTGGAAGAGTTCGTTGAAGGAGGGGAAGGACTTGGCGACGCAGGAGCTGTCGTCTATTTCAACTTTGCCGGAAGCCCCAAGGGAAGCCAGGGAGAGCGCCATAACCATACGGTGGTCTCCATACGAGGTGAACTTGCCTCCCTTGAGGAGGTTTCCGGTAAGGATGCGCTGGGTAAGAGCCATGCCGGTTATCGTCATCATGTCTTCCTCGACGGTTACGGGGACACCAATTTTATACAGCATTTCTTCTATTGCAGCGGCCCTGTCGGTCTCTTTGTGGCGCAGGCGCTCCACTCCGGAAAGGTGCGTGTCACCAGGGCAGAAGGCAGCAAGGACCGCCACCGTGGGGAAGAGGTCCGGGCAGTTGGACAGGTCTGCGTCAAAGGCGCTGAGAGGGGCCCTGGATACGTGTATCGGCCCGCGGGGGGCGTCCAGCTGGGACATGCTGGCTCCGGCCTGGATAAGGATGTCCATGATGGAGATATCGGCCTGAAGGCTCTCTGTATCAAGGCCTTCCACCTCTACGTCCCCAAAGATGGCTCCTGCGGCAAGGAAGGGTGCGGCGCCGGACCAGTCGCCTTCGATGTCAAAATCGGCAGCGTGGTAGCGCTGGCCTCCTTTTATCTTGAAAGTTATGCCGGAGCACAGGTTCCAGTCCTGCGTTTCGAGGAAGCTTTCATCGCCTTCCATTTCCGAACCTATCTTCACTCCAAACTTGCCAAGCACGTCCATCGTGATGAAAAGATACGGGATGCTCTTGGGCTCGGTTACGTAAAGAACTGATTTACCGTCACATAGAGGGAGTGCAGCAAGCAGGCCGGAAATCAGCTGGGAACCTCCGCGGCCGGAAACGTCCGCACGGCCGGGAATAAGCGGACCGCTCACAGTAAGCGGCAGATAACAATCTGATTTTCGTGGTGATAAAACAGGTTTGTTTCCAAAATCACCCCCATTTTCAGAAAATGTAACAGAGTTGTTCTGCTCCGGATACAGGCGTACTCCGCAGGATGCCATGATGTCGTGGGCGCCGGAAAGCGGACGTCCAAGGAGCGTCTTTTCTCCGGTCACCCTCACGGGTGTTGAACTCACCGCAGACAGCACAGGAATGGCCAGGCGTGTAAGAAAACCTGATTCTCCGGTATGGATTTCCTGCAGTTTCAGGCTGCCGGGAGCAGCGGCGATTCCATTGATAACAAGAATGTTACCCTCCTCTTTTACACTTGCTCCAAGGCTACGGGCTACATTTATGGCAGACTCGTTGTCCCCGCATGGAGAATAACCGGAAAGACGGGATTCGCCGTCGGCAAGGGCGGCGGCAATTATGGCGCGCTGGGCAAAGCTCTTGGAGGCGGGCATGCGAAGGCCTGAAGCCTTTACCGGATGCCATGAACCGTAAACCGCCTGCGTCATGTCAGCAACAGCCCACTGGCCAGGGGCGGCCGATTCCTCTTCGGACAGGCAGGCATAAGTGTAGGGAGCGCCAAGCTTCAGCGCATCAAGGCGCGACTCCCGGCCTTCGTCGCCCATGCAGAAGGCTATGAGGGAGCCCGGGGCGGCATCGGCATAGAGGGACTGGACGGCGGCAATATCGGTCTTGGAGGCGGCTGTGGTGACGATTTTTACAACTTCGCCGCCAAAGGAGCGGCATCTTTCGGCAAGGCTTCTGAGCAGTTCCCGGGAGGGGGTGTTATCGAAGTTGTGGTATGACCTGATAAGCACCGTTCCATAGTTCCGGCAGGCCTCGCGGATGCGCCTTCCGACGGCGGCGGGCGCCTCCATTTCGAGGTCAGCGTACTTTGCCCCGGACATGATGGCAAGCTCCAGAAGGCGCGGTGCGTCCGGCTCTTCCGCCATGCGGCATGTGGCGACGAGAGGGATGTCGGACCCCTGGAAAAGAGTCTCGATTTCCTCGTCCTCAAGCGCACAGCGGTCCAGGCGGATTTCGGCCATTTCAAGACCTTCCAGCGCTTTCAGTATTTCGGGCAGTTCCTTATTCTGTATTGTGGTGCAGATCATACGCTTTCATTATTACCTCGCCGGGCCTTACGGGAAGGATAAACGTCACCTTTCCGTCTGCGGCCTTCTTGTCCTTGACGAATTCAAGGGTTTCATACGGACATTCCGTAGGGAGGCCAAGACGCTTAAAATCGGCCCTCAGGCGCGCCGCAAGACCGTTTTCGGCAAGTCCTTCCCTCTCGGCCATCTCTGCTGCCATGATTATGCCGATGGCTACCGCCTCCCCGTGGACGATGTCGTCTCCCCTCATGCGCGCCTCGTGTTCGATGGCATGGGCAAAGGTATGCCCGAGGTTCAGCTTCGCTCGCTCGCCCGCCTCGTACGGGTCCCGTTCCACTATGGCCGCCTTTATTGCGGCGGCCTTTAGGATAAGGCCCGCGGGCACCGAAACGGGGTGTTTCGTGTCCGGGCAGTCATTTTTCGACCGTTCGGGCACCGAAACGGGTGTTTTCGTGTCCGGAAGGGTGGTGACGGCCTCGGAGTAGGCGGCGGAATCGGCAATGAGGAAGGTCTTGAGCATTTCTGCGATGCCGGCGCGGAGTTCACGGACGGGGAGGGTTCTGAGCACCTCCGGGCACAGGAAGGTGAACTGCGGCTGCACTATGACGCCCAGCATGTTCTTGTAGTCGTCAAGGTTCACGCCGGTCTTTCCGCCGACTGCCGCATCTACCTGTGCAAGCAGCGTGGTGGGGATGTTCGCGTATCGCACGCCACGCTTGTAAATACTTGCGGCAAAGCCGGTTAAGTCGGTGGTTATTCCTCCGCCGACGGCGAGCACCAGCGCCTTTCTGGAAGCGCCCGCCTCCATGAGCCGCCGGCAAATGAGCACCGCCGTCTCCACGGTCTTGAGCTCCTCTGACGTGTCGATGGCAAAACAACCCTTGACCGAGTCCAGCAAGCCAACCACCTCTGCAGCAAAGTGGGATGCGTTTTCGTCATATACCACATATATCTCCCGCTCCCCTTCAAGGAGGGCGGCTACGTCACGCAGGTTCTCCGAACCGCAGATACGGCTCTGAATGTTACGGTTGAAACTGATGCTGAACTCACTTGCCATAGATTACAAAGATAAGGGAAAAATTTTGCAGTTAAGTGAATTTCCCCTAAATTTGCAGTCCGTTAGCCCGGATGGCGGAATTGGTAGACGCGCTGGACTCAAAATCCTGTGATAGCAATATCGTGCGGGTTCGATTCCCGCTCTGGGCACGAGAAAGCATCGCCGAAAGCGATGCTTTTCTTTCATTTCAGATGTCCGCTGTTATCGGACATCTTTATTGTTCCTCTATCTCTTTTGGCGCTTCCGGGCCATATAACGCCTTGGCGTTTTGGCGAGTGACAACGCTTTGCCCAAGTTGCTTCTCAAGTTCCCGGCGGGCAGTGGCAGCAACTTTACCACCTCGCTTGGCGACGGATTTTTGTGCTATGAATCCTTTTGGGTCAACTTTTTGGGAGAGCTCAGTCGCAGCCACTTCTGCAAGTGTGTTTAGGGCGCTCTCCGTTCTTGTCATATGGTCCCGGAGATTCTCCTTTTTCAATCCTTTGAAACTCTTGTATTGACGAGTGGTCATTCCAGACCATTCTTGGGTGATGATATCTGTAAGCGTGGCGTACTGCTGGCCAGAGACACCTGTTCTCTGCCATTCGTCAGTGAGTGCCTTGCGTGCATCCTTGCCCTTCATGCGCTCGTTAATCCACGCTTCCGAATACCCGAGACGGCGATAATACTCATAACCCCTGTCGATAGCTTTTTCGGGGTCTTGCATCTCGTCAATCCTCTCGCTGGCAACCTTGGCCATCCACTGTTTGAATGGTTCTGCCTTGGGCGAAGGGATAGATTGTATCAGTCTGAACAATTGTTCCTGATCGGCAGCGTCTGTTTGACGCATTTTGCTGTCGGCCGCTCTCATTTTGAAAGTGTGACAATTTGTCACGGTTTCGTTTCCCTCTTTGAGTAGGCGCTCTTTTAGTTTTCTCCAATACGCCGAAGCGTCAACACTTTCTGTAAGCACGGAAACCACATCAATAATTGAGAAGTACCACTTCTCATCATCTTCGCTCCAAACGGTTCTTATTGTTTTGTCTCCAAACAGTTGGAGTGCCTCCTTCTGACTCATACAAATATCTTTTTCTGCGTCTTGTTTATGACTATTTCTGCCTCTTCACAGAAGCGTTTGCCATTGAAATCTTGACTTTGGACATCCTTTTGGCCTTGTAGTAAACAAGGTCCAGGGTGTAGCCGTCGTTTTCGAAGTATATGCTGTTAAGGCCGGCGCTTCCGCGGGCGGGCTCTGCCCAGACAAGGGCGTAGCCGCCTGTAGACCTGTTTCCTGCAACGATGACTGTCCAGCCTCTGCATACGAACATGGCGGCGTTCCAGGTTTTGCCCCTTTCTTTGGAGGCCTTCTTGTATTTTTCTACCAGGGAGGATTCTGCATCCAACGTGCCGAAAGTGAGCTTTGAGGCCGATGTCTCTGCCTTTGGGTTCTTCTCCCGCCACCATTTGATTGACTCGTCGGAGAGGAGGTTTGCCTTGGAGAGGGGGACGAGGGAAGGATTTCCGCTCAGGCGCTCAAGGAGCCAGAGGGTTTCGGCATTGAGCGTGATTCCGTCGATGTCTTCTGGGCTCTGGCCTTCGATGCGGAAGGGTTCGCCGTCACCTGCCGGCAGGGCTTTGCCGTAGAACATCGCGTTGTTGGTGATGTCGGTATCAGGGCTGTAAAGCGCTTCCACGTACTCTTTTTCAGGGTTGTCGTCGCCTTCGTTAAGGTATGAGAAATGCACGTAGAAGTGGTTGTGGCCCAGGTTTACTATTTCCATCGGCCCTATGAGGTTGGTCTTTGTGAGGCCGTCAGTTATGTTGTAATGCGGGATGTAGCGGGTTTCCTGGAGAGTGCCGTCGGCCCCGAGGATTCTGAGGGCAAGGCCTTCGTCCAGGGCGAGGATGTGCTCTTTCCCGTCCTTCTTCCAGCCCACCGCGTCAAGGCATGCTCCGGCCTTCTGCAGGGCTTCCTCCTTGCCGATGAAACTGGTGTTCATGCTCACTATGATGGAGTCCTTGAGTCGGGTGATTTCCGGGGCGTACACAGACTCCGGATACTTGTTCAGGAATTTGTCGGCACTCTTTATAGATAGCTTCTTCAGAGTCTTGTTATACAGAGACGTCTCTTTTTTGCTCTGCCCCATCGCGGTGGGAGCAAAGAGAACAAATGCTGCCAGAACGGCTGTTACGATTCTTTTCATACTGCAAATTTACCAATAAATTCATTATCTTTACAATCGCTAGCACAGTGGTTTATGATAAAGAGAATTCTGACATACCTGTTATTGATTGTCGGCATTGTATCATCTTGCCGTGAAATCGAGCCCATTGGCGGGCAAGCCTCAGATGGGACGGTTCCGGGGGTATACTCTCTGCCCATAATCGAAACCACCGATATTCACGGCCATGTTGTTGAAACAGATAACACAGGCGTACATTACCGCTTGGCATATATTGCCGACAAGGTGGAAGACTATCGGCAGGAAGGGAAAGACAGGCTGCTGCTCATCGACGGAGGGGATCTATATCAGGGAGCCAGCGTTTCCAATCTCATGTCGGGCTGGCCGGTATATGTGTCAATGCACAAGATGGGGTATGATGCCGTAGCCCTTGGCAATCACGAATTCGACTGGGGTTTCGAGAACATGGTAGATGACGATGCCACTCTTCCGGACTATGATTGGGAGGGCGTTTCGTATGTGAACGATATCCCCGTGGTCTGTGCAAACCTGTATCAGAATGGCAGCAGGGTTTCTGCTACGAGGGATTATGTGATAGTGGAAAAATCGGCCGCGAACGCGCATGGAGACGTGGTTCCGGTGCGTATCGGCATCATCGGTTTCGCCGTGGATTATGCCGGCAGCATCATGACTGCGCAGTTCATCGGCAAGGGATATACGATCAAGGAGGAGTATTCCATCGCCGATAGCATAGCAAAGGAACTGGAGGCCTCCGGGCAGTGCGACGCCACCATCCTTCTTGTCCATGGAATGGCCGATGAGGTGGCCGATAAAATCGGCAGGGACAGCGTCATAGACCTTGTGGCCGGGGGACACTCCCATCAGACAAAGGCCGGAAGGACAGCCTCAGGCATACCTTATATCCAGGGCGGCCGCTATTGTGAACATTACGCCTTTGCCGAGTTTGTTTTTACCGTTGACGAAAACGGCCGCATCCTTTTTAACAAGGCCGACAAACTCACCGGCTGGGTGGTGGATTCCTCGCGAGACCGGCACGATTATCCCGGGCATAATGCCTCAGACCTGTCTGACGATATCCTCGCCGTCTCCGATTATGCCCTGTCCTCCATTGCCGATGTCAAAAACGAGGTAATAGGCCACATAAATGTGAGTGCAACGTCCTATCCTATCTCCGGCAGCGGAGAAAGAGCCACCGTAATGGGTAACTGGATGTGCGACATCCTTCGCAGGATAGGAGAGGCCGATGTTTCATTCGTCAACGCCGGCGGAGTTCGCACCACAATGCCGCTTAACGGCCGCTCTTCAAGGGATATAACGGTTGCCGATGTCTATGAGTTATTCCCATTCAACAACACCACTTACATCTACAGTCTCACTTATGCCGAACTGCTCAAGGTTCTCGAGTACTCTATGACAAGCGGCGGGGAGGCCCTCTTCTCCTACATGACCGGTATTGACTGCCGATTTGTGAAAACCAACCACGGCTCGTACAATACCTATTCTGTTTATTCATTGGAAAAGGACGGCATCATAATCTACCAGAACGGCAAGTGGACGGGAGACTGGGCCGACTGCAGCGTAACCCTTGCCGTGAGCGAGTACCTGGCCACCACGGAGCGCACGGACTACTATACCGGCACGCCCAATCCCTTGATTGAGTGGAACAAGACATTCCGGCTTAAAAGCAGCGAACTTATAGACAACGAAAACGCCATCCGCGTCCTCCGCGCCGAATCAGCCTCCTCCGGCGGCCTCCTCTCCATCGACACCAAGCCGCACTTTATCCTGTACTAAGGCTCTGCTTGTGTCCCGTGGAAGACAAGTATTAACCGGCAAGGTAGCACAGCCGGTGCCCTTCGAAGGCCGATGACAGAGAAGCCTCGACGGGGCGGCCGGACCCGATGGCAGAGAAGAAGGCCTCGACAAGGGCGCGGTCTGCTCCGCCGTGGAGCGGCTGTGAGAGGATATCTGAGTAGTCTTCGGACGTGCCGTCCGGAAGGATTATGCGGCCGCCGCGGGCTGCAAGGGTGCCGGATGTGCCGCGGATAATCGTTTCGCGGCCTTCCTCCATAGAAGTTCCCTCAAGGCGGATGTTCAGCTTTACGCCATTCGACAGGACGGCCTTTACATCCTGGCTGTCAAACACGTCATTATCACAGTGATACACGCATCTGCCATACCTTCCGGAAGCGAGCTCGGCGTCGATGACGGCATCAAGGCTGCTGCCTTCAGGCACGTCAAAACCGTCCACCCACTCCCTCCTTTCGTGGTACAGCCTTACGGCGGAATACGGGCAGGAAAGGTCAGGGCATCCGGTGCAGCGGAGGGGCTTGTCGGCACGGGGGACGAATTTGTCCAGGCGGCCGGTACTCTCTGCCGAAACCACGCTGCCGCCGGTGAGCCAGAGGAGAAAATCGGCATCGTGGCAGCATTTGGAGAGGAAAATGGGGCCGGAATCCTCTTTCCGGGACCAGAGACCGCGAACGAAAGTGTGGGCCATCCTGTCCGGGCCGATATGCTCTGTATGCTCCACCTCCAGCACCTTCCCCACGGCGCCGGAATCCACCAGTTCCTTGATGCGTCGGAAATACGGATGGAAGCGCATCTCGAGGCACACTCCCACCTGCACGCCCGCCTTCCGGGCCGATTCTTCCAGGGTCCGGTACTCATCGGCAGATGAGGCAACGGGCTTTTCCAGAAGGACATGCCAGCCTCTTTCGACCGCCTTGAGCGCCAGCGGAACGTGCAGCCTGTCCGGAGCTGCAACTATGACGGCATCTATGTCGCGGGCCTTCTCGAAGAAGGCTTCACTGTCTGTAAAGCATCCCTCCTGCGGGATGTTGAAGTGCTTTGCCGCCAGAGACAGCCTGAGCCTGTCGGGCTCAACCACATAACGCACAAAAACCCCTCCCGGTAAACAGGAGAGGTATTTGCGCGCGCGGTTTCCTGCGCCTATGACGGCGATGTTCACTATGCGTTCTCTGCTTCTTCTACTGCCTTGAAATAACGGTAGCTGTTCACCTTGACCTCGCCGATGGAGCTCTCGTCGCAGACGATGGTTCCGGCGGGGTGGGCCTGAAGGCCGCTGAGGGTGCAGTAGTGGGACATGGGGCCTTCGATGGCGTCCTTGAGGGCACGTGCCTTCTTGGAGCCGAAGGCGAGAATTACAACCTCCTTGGAGCTGAGGACAGTGGCTACGCCTACGGTGAGAGCCTGCTTGGGGACCTTGTTGAAGTCTCCGTCGAAGAAGCGGGCGTTGACCTCGCGGGTGTCCTGGGTGAGGGTGACCACGCGGGTGCGGCTCTCAAGTGAGGAGAACGGCTCGTTGAAAGCGATATGGCCGTCTTCGCCCACGCCGCCGAGGAACAGGTCAAAGCCGCCTGCGTCCACAATAGCTTTCTCATAAGCTGCGCATTCGGCCTCGATGTCCTTTGCGTTTCCGTCAAGGATGTGTATGTTTTCGGGTTTTTCGTCGATGTGGTCAAAAAGGTAGCGGTGCATGAAGCTGTGATAGCTTTCGGGATGCTCTACGGGGAGTCCCACGTATTCGTCCATGTTGAAGGAAATCACATTCCTGAAGGACACTTCCCCTGCCTTGACCATTCTGATGAGTTCGGCGTAAGTTTCAATGGGGGTGGAACCGGTGCAGAGACCGATTACGAAAGGCTCGTTTGTACGGGCTGCCTTTTCGTTGATTCTGGCGGCAATGTAGTGTGCTGCCCACAGGGAACCCTCGGCGGAGTTCTTCCTGATAATAACTTTCATACTTTTAGATGTTTAAGTAAAAAATTAAAACCGGAATTCCATACAACGGCGGTAGGAATTCCGGAATGCAAATTTAGTACTTTTTCAGAAATTCTAATACAATTTCAGGAAAACTTCTATCGCCTGGTACTCTGCCATTCCAAGCTGGTCGTACAGGCGGGCGGTGTTCTGGGTGCGCTCCTCGGCCCTCTGCCAGAATTCGCGGGGGTCTTCGCCCGGGAACGGGACGATGTCCTTCTGAGAGAGGTGGCGGAATATGGCGTGACGCTTCTTGACAACCTCGTCTGGAGACAGCGGAACGGCCATGTCTACGCGGCCAAGTTCCCACTCCATCCATGCGCCCCTGTAGAGCCATACATGGGTGTTCTTTACCCATTCGGCCCCTTCTTCACGAATCTGGTCAAGGGCTTCCATGGCAGCCTCGGTGCAGACGCGATGGGTGCCGTGAGGGTCTGCGAGGTCGCCGGCCATGAAGATCATGTCGGGCTTCAGGTCGTTCATGAGCTTCTTGATGATGTCTACATCGGCCTGGGTCCTGGGGTTCTTCTTGATGCCGCCGGACTCATAGAACGGGAGGTTGAGGAAGTGGGCGTTGGTATTGTCGTTGAGGCCGAATGAACGGACGGCGCCACGGGCTTCGCTGCGGCGGATGGCGCCCTTCATCTCCAGGAGTGCGCGGGGTTCGGGCTCGCCGGGGACCTTGCTGTCCACAAGGGCCTTGACGCGGGCGAATTCATCGGCAAAACCAAGCTGGTATGCGGCATCCATGTGCTGGAGGACGACGTCGTCATGGACGGCAACGTTGCCGGAGGTCTCGTAGGCGACGTGGACATTGTGGCCCTGGGAGACCAGGCGGATGAAGGTTCCACCCATGGAGATCACGTCATCGTCGGGGTGCGGGGAGAAGATAAGGACGGTCTTGGGGAAGGGCTTTGCGCTCACCGGGCGGGTGGTGTCGTCGGCATTGGGCTTGCCGCCGGGCCATCCGGTAATGGTGTGCTGGAGGTCGTTGAACACGTCGATGTTTATCTTGTCAAACTTGCCCTGGCTTTCGAGAAGGTCGCTGAGGCCGTTGTTCAGATAATCCTTTTCAGTAAGCTTGAGGATGGGCTTCCCTACCTTCTGGCACAGCCAGACCACAGCCTTGCGGACGAACTTGGGAGTCCAGTCGCAGGGACCCACCAGCCAGGGGGCCTCGCTGCGGGTGAGAAGGCTTGCCGCGGTCTCGTCCACGTAGAAGCTGATGTGGTCGTGGGACTGAAGCAGGGAGGCGGGGCAGGAAGGATCCTTGGGGCCCTCGGCGATGGCCTTGACGGCATCGGCCTTTTCCTCTCCCCAGGCCATGAGGATGATTTTCTTGGCGCTGAGCATTGTGGAGATGCCGATGGTTATGGCCTTGTCCGGGGTGGCGGAGATATCGTTGTTGAAATTGGGGGCCTGACGCTTGCGGGAGGCGTAAGAGAGGCGCACCACGCGGGTGCGGGTCTTCTCGTTGGAGCCGGCCTCGTTGAAGCCAACCTGGCCCTGCTCGCCTACGCCGATGACCAGAAGGTCCAGATTGCGGGCGATGGCGTCGTACTTGACGCAGTACTCCGTCACTTCCGAAGCGGGAACGGTGCCGTCGGGAATATGGACGTTCTCCTTGAGGATGTCGATATGGTCGATAAGGGCCTCATGGATGATGCGGTTGCGGCTCTGGGCCTCGTTGCTGGAGGAAGGATAGTATTCGTCGATGGAAACTATCTCTACGTTCTTGAAAGAGAACTCGCCCTCTTTGTGGCGCCTGGCAAGCACCCTGTAAAGGGTTGCAGGGGTGACGCCGGTGGTGATTCCAAGACGGAACAGGCCGTCTTTCTTGGCTTTGATGGCCTCGATGATGGTGTCTGCGATTTCATATGTCGCCGGATGGGAGTCCGGGTAAACATGTGTCCAGATCTTCTCATAGGTGTGAAGAATGCCGGCGGGCAGGTCTTTTTCGATAAGGCCGCCTTCATACGGAAGGGTGAAATGCTTTGCTGCCATGATTTATTTGAGGATTTTACTGATTCTTTCAAGTTTGCCGTCCACCGGTGCGGGCTTGATGCCAAGGAGCTTGCACACCATAGGATAAATGTCTATGTTGCGGAAAGCTGAAGGCTCTCCTTCTGTGAGGGGCGCTTCATAGCCGGACTTGAAGTCGGGGCCGATGGCGCGGAAGGCTACGAGCATGTCCGTCTCCTTGCAGTTGAAACCGTGGGTTCCGTTGTTGTGGGACGGCCTGAAGTTGAACTGCCAGCCAAGATCCGGGCTCACTATGATGTCTCCAAGGCGGTTGGAGGTGCCGTAGCAGAGATTTTCGGGAACTTCTCCATGGCGCCAGACCGAAATGTGTTCCATCTTGGACAGGCGGTTGTAGAGGCTGTCGGCACAGCCTGGAGCGGCCCAGATGCTGGTAGGGGTGTTTCCAGAGATGCGGATTGCCCATTCCTGGGGGAAGGCTTCCTCGATGGAGATGAACCTTTCGGGGGAGATTTCAGTCATGCCGTGGTCTCCGGTAATGACGAGATTGATTCTGTCTGCGATGGGAAGCGCCTTCAGGCGGTTGTAGAAACTACGCATGAGGCTGTCCATGTGTTCGCACATGGCCTTGGTCTCGGGAGCATAGGGGCCGAAGACGTGACCCTGGTGGTCCGGTTCGTCAAAATAGCCCATAACCAGATGGGGACGCTGTTTTTCCGGCAGGGAAAGGAGGCGGACAAGTTCGTCTACCCTTTCTTCGAATGTCCAGTGGGGGTCTTCGTCCCAGTTACGGTAATATGTGGGATAAACTCCGCCGATGGGAATGTCCGAGCCCACCCAGTAAACCACGCCGGCTTTCACGCCCTGGCGCTGCGCCGTTGCCCAGATGGGCTCCCCGCCATAGTATTCGGGGCTGTAGCGGGATTCGGGATCCTTGAGGGAATAGCCGTGGTTGGTGTCGGGATTCCAGTAGGAGTTGTTCACCAGGCCGTGATGGTCGGGGACAAGACCGGTTGCGATGGTGTAATGGTTGGGAAAGGTCGATGACGGAAAGGAAGGTTCCATCCTTGCCTTGACACCAACGGATGCAAGGGAGTCCATGAAAGGCATCTCGTACATGTCAGGATAATCCCAGCGGAATCCATCAAGAGAAATGACAACGGTGTAGTTTTTTGGGGAGTTGCAGCAGGCTGCAATGGAGACCGCCAGAACGGCAATCATTACGGATTTCACTAATTTTTTCATCAAAGAATGATTTAGTTTCCAAATTTACGAAATAGTTTTGAAAAAAGCGGTAAATTTGCAGACTAAAACATAATCTGTAATGTCCGGCCCTTCGGGATTTCTGGTTAAATGGAGAAATCTGCTTTTAGCTGTGATGGTGGCGTTTGCCGCCGTCTGCTGCCTGCTTATCCCGAAAGTCAATGTCAACTCAGACATGGCCCTGTACCTGCCGGACGATTCGCCGATGAGAAAGGGCATGGAGCAGATTACCAAGTCCCTGCCGCTTCTGGACCAGCACATGAGGCTGATGAGCGTAATGCTCACCGATTCCGGCCTCCGTGCCAATGCCCCCGCGGTCCTGGACTCTCTCACCGGTCATCTGACGCTGGATTCCGTACGGGAAAAGGAAAACCTCACGCTTTACCGTTTCAATCTCACCAGCGAGACGGACACGGAAGCCCTTGAAGAACGCATCCTGCAGCACTACGGAGACAGAGCCGTGGTGGAGGTTGACGGAGAAAACCTGGTCATGGACGGCATAGGAACCGTCGTCGGAACCGGTTTTGTACTTATCTTCATCCTCCTCATAATCATGTGCCGCTCGTTCATGGAGGTTCTCCTGTTCCTCCTTACGACGGGCATCGCCGTGGTGATGAACATGGGCACCAACTACTTCCTGGGCACGGTTTCACTGGTCACCCATTCCATCGTGGCCATCCTGCAGATGGTGCTGTCCATGGACTATTCCATCATTTTGATGAACCGCTACAGGGAGGAGAAAAAGTACCGCAGCAGCCTTCCGGAAGCCATGGCGGCGGCAATCCGCCTGTCGGCCCCAACCATCCTTTCGAGCGCCCTTACCACCTTTGTGGGCCTCGTCATGCTGGTGTTCCTGAGACTGAAGATCGGAGCGGACATCGGCTGGGTCATTTCAAAGGGCGTGGTGTTCAGCCTCGTATGCAATTTCACCGTACTGCCGGCACTTATCATAACCTTCGACAAGGCCATCCAAAAGACCGAAAAGCGCACGCCGTCTTTCCCCGTGGCCCCTATCGCCCGCTTTGAAAGGGCCTTCCGCTGGCCTCTCACCGTGCTTTTCGTTGCGGTTTTCGTTGCCGCGGCGCTCCTTCAGAGGAAGACGGAAATCAACTTCTCCTCAATATGGCCCACCAGGATCACGAACGAATTCCCTCCGGACAATCCGGTCATGGTCCTGTACTCCACTGCCGATGAAAACGCCGTCCCGGATTTCCTGGACAGCCTTTCAAAGGACCCCAAGGTGCTTTCGGCGGTGAGTTATCCTTCCATGGCGATAAAGAAGCTTTCGTCGGCAGAGATGGCGCAGCGGTTCCAGAGCCTGTCGCCGCTTGTCACGGAAGAGCTGCTGGACATAGTGTACTACGCCAAGGCCCACCCGGACAGGGATGAACGCCTGCGCCTGTCGCAACTGGAAGAATCGGCAGGCATGCTTGCCGATGCGGGGCTTATCGAGCCGTTGGATATGCCGGAGATGGAGATTTCTCCACGCGCTCCGCTTGGTCGAAATGACAATGGGCGGCAGGAGCTTGGTCGAAATGACAGTGGACAGAAGGAGGCTCTGGCCGAATCGGTACCAGACGAAGAGGCTGCAGAGCCGCAGAGCGAGATGCCTGTGGCGGCGGAGGTGGAGGAGGAAAGTGCGGCCGTTGTGGCAGATACGGTTGAGACCGTTGCCCCTGCCATGGAAGAAGCGCCTGCCGCAGAACCCGGAATGACGTATGAAGAGGCGACCACACCGCTCACGGCAGAGCAGGTGGCGGGCCTGGTGGGAACAGACCGGAGACTCATCTCCATGGTCTACAGGATGGCGGGAGAGAAGGGGAAAGACGCAAAGATGGAACCTTACCGCCTGGTGCGCTTCGTGAGGGAAAAGGTGCTTGCCGACAAGCGCTTCTCGAAGATGATACCCAAGGAGGAGGCCGGGCGCATCCATGAAATCGGCAACCAGCTGGATTCAATAGTGGCCGCCGGCCCTCTGGTAATCAAGGTCGACACGCTCCTTGCCGATGTCCACGCCCCCATGCTGCCGGACACCGTCAACGTTCCCCGGAAACCGGAGTTCATTCCACCTGTCGAGGCTCCCGAACAGGCCGTGCAGGCAACTGTGACCACACCCGAGCCATACGTTCCCACCCCGCTGGAAGAGCTGGCGGAGATGGCGTTCACGGACGGAAAATACTCATCGGCAAAGATGCAGAAGGTTCTTTCCGGCTGCGGCATGAAGGTGAGCCGGGAAGAGATGGATCTTCTATACCTCTATACGGGGGCAAGGCTCAATACGGACAAGAGCTATACGATGTCCGTGGGCGAGCTCCTGGATTTCATCCATGATGAGATGCTGGAGAATCCAGCCTACGAGAAGATAATCACGCCGGACATGAAAGAACAGGTGTCGAAGGCAAGGGACGCCTTCAACTCCGGCGTAGGGAAACTCCGCGGGGAAGACTTCTCGCTGTCGCTGATACTCACCTCGTTCGAGGCCGAATCACACGAGGTGTTCGACTTCCTGGAGAAGGCCGAAAACCTTACCGCAAACAGCTTCGAAGGCCCCAGCTACTTCATCGGCGAATCATGCATGTACAAGGAAATGAAGGATGGCTTCCCCCAGGAACTGCTGCTTCTGACAACGCTTACCGTTCTGGCCATCTTCATCATAGTGGCGCTTACCTTCAAATCCCTGGTCATTCCGATCATCCTCATCATGACCGTCCTCTCCGGAGTGTACGTGAACGTGTATGCCAGCGGCGTAGGAGGACAGCCGATGCTCTACCTCTCATACCTCATCATCCAGGGCGTGCTGATGGGTGCCACCATTGACTATTCCATCCTCTTCACGAGCTATTACAGGCACTGCCGCACAATAATGGGGGTAAGGAAATCCCTTGCCGTCACATATTACAGGACGTTCAACTCCATACTCACGTCGGGACTCATCATTACGCTGGTGCCGCTGGTGATGTCCTATATAGTGAAGGACCGCCTGACCGGTACCATTTTCCACAGCCTTGCGATGGGTGCCCTTTCGGTAATAGTGCTGATTCTGCTTGTCTTGCCCGGCGTTCTCGCCGCGCTGGACCGCCTGGTGGTTCCGGCCAAAGGAAGGTTTACCACTGGGAATACCCCAAAAGAATGACAAGGCCCTGCATGAACTTTTCCCAGAAGGGCCATTTAAGGTCTTCCAGCTTGATTTCACGGCAGTGTTTCAGGTCTTCCAGGAAAATCTCCTTGCTCTTGACTGCGGTGGGCTCGTCATAGATGTAGACGTTGTTCTCGTAATTGAGCCCGAAACTGCGGTTGTCGATGTTGGCGGAGCCGTAGCAGCTCACATAATCGTCGGTGACATAAGTCTTGCTGTGCATGAAGGGATCGTCCCTTTCATATAGCTTGACGCCGCTTTTGAGCAGTTTTTTGTAGAAGGCGTGGTTCACCCAGAGCATCACGGGAACGTCCTGGTTCTTTGGGAGCATGAGGCGCACGTCCACTCCGCGGTCCGCCGCGGTCTTCATGGCCTTGATTGTGGACTTGGGAGGACAGAGATACGGGGTCTGTGCCCAGAAATAGTCCTGCGCAGTAGCCAGGGCCTGCTCAAAGCCTTCCTGGATGGGTTTGTCGGGGGTGTACGGGCCGCCGCTCGCCACCTGCATTATGGCGCCGTTTTCGTGAATATTCTCTTCCTGGGGCCTCCAGGCGAACTTTTTCCCGCCGAAGTATATCCAGAAATCGTCGAACATGCTCTCGAAATCCTCGACGATGGGGCCTTCCAGCCTTACGTGGGTGTCCCTCCAGTTGGTGTGGTAGTCATCGGCAATGTTCATTCCGCCGGTGTAGCATACCTTGCCGTCAACGACCGCTATTTTGCGGTGGTCCCTGAAGTCTATGTTCCATATTCCGCCGATTATGTCGCCCGGGTTCTGGACGTCTACGGTATGGATGCCCTCGGCCCTTCTGAGCTGGCGGTAAAATGAAAACTTGGGGGAGTTGGAGCGGGATTCGAGGATCATGCGCACGGGGACTCCTTCTTCGGCCTTGTCCAGGAGGATTTCCTTGACGATGCCGGCAATGGTGTCGGCCGCAAAGCGGTAGTACTCCATGTCGATGTACTGCTCTGCGCCACGGAGGTCTTCATTGAAATCGGCAAACTTGGTGCGGCCTTCGGTGTAGATTTTAATGGTGTTTCCGCCCACGGGATTCATCTTGCCGAGGAAGGCGAGATTGCGGGCCATCGGCCTCCAGCGTATGTCTATGCTGTCATAGACGGGGTCCTGGAGGTCCGGGGTTTCGCCGACGGGCGCGCTTCTCATGCTCCTGGAAATGGTAGCACATGAGACGGAACTGAGCAGCGCCGCGGCCAATATGAGGATTCTCGCTTTCAATACAGGTGCAAAGATAGTAAAAAGAATTCAGCCGGAAGCCCCCGGCTGAATCTTTATAATGTCAAAATGTGCAGGACAAGGCCCCCGGGGCCTCTTCCGCACTGGTTAGATGAATATGTACTTGCAGATGAACAGCGCTGCAAGGACCCACATCGGAATGGAGATTTCCTTGAACTTGCCGGCAACGGCGTGGCAGATTACGTAGGAGATGACACCGATGAGGATACCGTCGGAAATGCTGTATGCAAGAGGCATCATGATAAGGGTGAGGAAAGCGGGGATTGCCTTGCAGTAGTCGTCCCAGTGGATGTTCCTGGCGTTGCCCATCATCATTACACCGACGATGATGAGTGCGGGTGCGGTAGCTGCGCCCGGGATGGCGAGGAAGATGGGGCTGAAGAACAGGGCAAGCACGAAGCAGATGACGGTGGAGAAGGCTGTGAGACCGGTGCGGCCGCCTTCACCTACGCCGGAGGCGCTTTCTACGTATGTGGTGGTTGTGGAAGTACCGAAGCAGGCACCGGCGACGGTTGCAATGGAGTCGGCAAGGAACATCTTCTCGAGGCCGGGGATTTCGTCACCGCCCTTCTGGATGAGGCCGGAGCTCTGGTGAACGCCGATGATGGTTCCCATGGTGTCGAACATGTCGATGAACAGGAAGGTGAATACGACGGCGAGCATGTCCCAGCTCAGAATCTGGCTCCATTCAAACTGGCAGAAGATGGGGGCGATGCTGTCGGGGAGGGCGATGAGCTTTATGCCGCCAGCCTCGTTGCGGATAAGCTGGGTGACAGCCTCTCCGGTTGCGGGATCCTTGATAAACAGGCCGATGATGGTGGTCACGAGGATGCCGATAAGCATGCCGCCGCGCACCTTGGCCATCACGAGACCGGCGGTGATGAACAGGCCGATCATGCCCACAAGAGCCTTGCCTTCAGTGATGCTGCCGAGGCTCACGAGGGTAGCGTCATTGTTGACGATGATACCGGCATTCTGCATGCCGATGAAGGCGATAAACAGGCCGATACCGGCACCGATAGCCTTTTTCAGGGTTCCGGGGATAGAGTTGAGAAGCCAGTTTCTGACCTTGGTGAGAGTGAGGATGATGAAGAGGATACCCTCAAGGAAGACGGCGGTCAGTGCGAACTGCCAGCTGTGTCCCATTCCAAGGCAGACGGTAAACACGAAGAATGCATTGAGACCCATACCCGGAGCGAGGGCGAGGGGCTTCTTTGCATAGAGTGCCATCACCAGCGTACCGACGATGGCGGCAAGTGCGGTTGCTGTAAAAACAGAACCGCCCGGCATGCCGGGTAGTGCGCTGAAGATTCCAGGGTTTACGGCCAGGATGTAGGCCATGGTGAGGAAGGTGGTGATTCCGGCTACAATCTCCGTGCGGACATTGTGCACTTTGGAATCGAATCCGAAGAGTTTTTCAAAAACAGGCTTCATAGATTTGGTATATTAGGTAAGGTAATATCCGTTTCTGTCCCTTCAAGCCTTTTTTCGCAGTGCAAAGTTAATTATTAAAAGTTTTTATTACTAACAAATTCACTATTGTTATGATGCAAAATATTCCGTATATTTGCGGACTAACGCGAAAAACGCAAAAATCTATATACCAAAATGAAGACTTACACAACCAAAAACATCCGCAACGTTGTCCTTATCGGCGCACCCCGCAGCGGTAAGACCACCCTTTCCGAGGCCATGCTCTTCGAAGGCAAGGTCATAGACCGCCGTGGTTCCGTAGAAGACAAGAACACCGTTTCAGACAACACCGAATTCGAGCAGACTAACCAGAAGTCCATCAACGCCACCCCTCTGTACGCAGAGTTCAACGGCACCAAGATCAACTTCATCGACGCTCCCGGTTCTGACGACTTCTCCGGCGGCGCCCTCTCCGCTTTCAAGGTGGTCGAGGCTGCTGTCATGGTAATGAACGGCACTGCCGGCATCGAGGTGGGCACCACCCTTTTCGCCCGCTATGCAGACCAGTACAACATCCCCATGATCATCGCCGTGAACCAGCTGGATCACGACAAGGCAAACTGGGACGGCGTACGTGCTGCAATCTCCGAAGAATTCGGCAAGAAGGCCGTCCTGTGCCAGTTCCCCGTGAACCCCGGTCTTGGCCTGGAAGGCTTCGTGGATGTTATCACCATGAAGTTCTACAACAAGAAGGGTGAGGAACTCGAAATCCCTGCCGCTTATGCAGACGAGGCCGAAGAACTCCGCGCAGAACTCATGGAGAAGGCTGCAGAAGGCTCCGACGAGCTCATGGAGAAATTCTTCGAGACCATGGAACTCACCACCGACGAAATCCGCGAAGGTCTCCGCGCCGGCCTGAAAAAGGGAGAAACCATCCCTGTGTTCTGCACCGCAGCAAAGGAGAACGTTGGCGTAAAGCGCCTCATGGAATTCATCGTGAACGTCGTTCCTTCACCGGAAGGCAAGAAGGAAGAGACCGTGGACGGCGGCGAGATTGTATGCGATCCCGGTGCACCCACCTCCATCTTCATCTTCAAGACCAGCGTCGAGCAGCACCTCGGTGATGTTTCCTACTTCCGCGTGATGAGCGGTACCCTCAACAAGGGTGCAGACCTCGTGAACCCTGAAACCGGCAACAGCGAGCGCCTCAGCGCCATCTATGCAGTCGCAGGTGCAAAGAAGGAAGAAGTCACCTCCATCAGCGCCGGTGACATCGGCTGCGCCATGAAGCTCAAGGCCGGAAAGACAGACGTCACCCTGGCCCAGAGCGGCGTAGAGGCCATCAAGCACATGGTATTCCCCGATGCAAAATATCGCTGCGCAGTCAAGGCTGTTGACAAGAACGACGAAGCCAAGGTTGGCGACGCCCTCAACAGGATTGCCGCACAGGATCCCACCATCACCGTGGAATACTCCAAGGAACTCCGTCAGACCATCCTTTCCGGTATGGGCGAACAGCACATCAACTATGTGAAGTGGAGAATAAACAACGAGTTCAAGCAGAACATCGAACTCTACGCTCCCAAGGTGCCTTACCGTGAGACCATCACCAAGATTGCAACCGCACAGTACCGTCACAAGAAGCAGTCCGGCGGCGCCGGCCAGTTCGGTGAGGTCCATCTGCTCGTCTGCCCTTACGTAGAAGGCCAGGAAGCACCCCACAACTTCAAGATTGACGGCAAGGATGTTGTCTTCAACTTCAAGACACAGGACATCTCCGACCTCGAATGGGGCGGCAAACTCGAGTTCTACAACTGCGTCGTCGGCGGTTCCATCGACCTGAGCTTCATGCCCGCTATCCTCAAGGGTATCAAGTCCAAGATGGAGGAAGGCCCTCTCACCGGTTCCTACGCACGTGACATCCGCGTATATGTATACGACGGTAAGATGCACCCCGTAGACTCCAAGGAAATCGCCTTCATCATCGCCGGCCGTAACGCCTTCAAGGAGGCATTCCGCAACGCTGGTCCCAAGATCCTCGAACCTATCTACAACGTGGACATCATCACCCCCAACGAGTATGTAGGCCCTTGCATGAGCGACCTCAACACCCGCCGCGGCATGATTATGAACCAGGATATGGACAAGGGCTTCACCGTGCTTCACGCCCGCGTTCCTCTGGCAGAGCTCTATCGCTACTCCACCATCCTGAGCTCCCTCACCGGTGGTTCAGCTACCTTCCAGATGAAGTTTGCCGAATATCAGCAGGTTCCTGCCGATGTCCAGACCAAGCTCCTGGCAGAGTACGCAGCACAGGAACAGGACGAGGACTAAGGCTTCATCCTTAAAAAACGCCAAATTTGAGGACGGGACCCCTCCCAGGAAGGGTCTCGTCCTTATTTTCGGCCGTTTTTAAGGACGGGAATGATCAATGCCGCCGCC
Source organism: Bacteroidales bacterium UBA4360 (assembly GCA_002393945.1). Taxonomy (GTDB): domain Bacteria; phylum Bacteroidota; class Bacteroidia; order Bacteroidales; family UBA932; genus Cryptobacteroides. The sequence continues at coordinate 203,323 of DGSO01000028.1, read as the reverse complement.
AGCGCCGCTCCCAGCACCACGGCTATAATGGACGCCTCTGCCCCGAAATCCCCACCGGTGAGAAGCTCCGGTCCGTCTATATAAGGGATAATCATCGTTGAGCCGGCATCCCCGCCGGACACATCGAAGCCGAAAATATTCCCCTGCGAGAAATTCCATGCCCAGTGTATGCCGATAGGCAGCCACAGCGTGCCGCTGTACTTATATGCCGCGCCCAGCAGCAGTCCGGCTTCGATTGCGATGGCGATTGAAGACCATAGCGTCGCCCCCGGATTGGCAATATGCACGAGGCCGAACACCAATGCCGACACGATGAGCGCCGCAGCAAAGCCGAACCTCTCGTCTATCCAGCGGAACAGCACTCCCCGGAACATGATTTCCTCGCCTATACCCACGATCAGGAACATGAAAAATGCATCCAGAATGCCCACCGCATCGTGTCTGAAGCCTTCTATGCGGTAACAGCCGGCAATCATCATGATGCCCACTACCGCGACGAAATAGCAAAAGCCCACAAGAAGGCCGCTGCAGGTATGGGCGGCGCACTTTCTCATCGGCAGGTCCTTTGTCGGTTCTTTTTCGAACCACTTTACAAACAGGGAATACAGTAGCAGCATTACGCAGGCAACCGCCACGGTAGCCACCCAGCGCAGCCAGTATAGGCCGATAAGGGATGTAACGGAGCTTAAACCATAAAGCAGCGCCGCCAGAACAAGCGATGCTGCCAGAAGGAGCGCCCACTTCCAATAGGGCATATTCTTTATTGCCATAAACCTGTCTTTTCTGCAAAGATAGGCAAAATCAGGCTTATTTTGAAAGAGTGCCAATCAGATCGTCCAGCGTGCGGAAGAGTTCCGGTGCCGTTTTCTCAGTGATGGAGCGGCAGGCTACGGCCTGTCCCATCTGATAGGGCACGCAGGAGGCCTTTCCCTCCAGTTTCCGGCCCTTGGGCGTCAGACTTACGATTACCTGACGGGCATCCTTCTCCCCTTTTCTGCGTGCTATGAAACCCTCGGCCTCCATTCTTTTGAGAAGGGGAGTGACGGTGTTGGTCTCCAGGTACAGGCGCTTAGCAATGTCGTTTACCGGCATGTTGTCCTGCTCCCAGAGAACCATCATCACCAGGTACTGCGGATACGTCAGACCTATCTCCTCCAGAAGAGGATGATAGGCCTGCGTAATGAGCCGCGAGGCTGTGTACAGCCTGAAGCAGAGCTGGTTGTCCAGTTTGAGCTGTTCCTGCATTACAGAAGGGACTTGAGGTCTTTTTCGATGTCTTCAGGAGTGGTTGTGGGAGCGTAACGCTTTACGGTGAGACCATCCTTTGATACGAGGAACTTGGTGAAGTTCCACAGGATGTCGCTGTCCTTCTCCACGCTCTTGCTGATAGCCTTGAGCATCTTGTGGGTGGCTTTCGCCTTGAAACCGCTGTACTCCTCGGTGGGAGCCTGGGTTTTCAGGAACTCGAATACGGGTTCGGCCTTGGCGCCGTTAACGTCGGTCTTTGCCATGAGAGGGAATGTCACACCGTGGTTGAGGCGGCAGAATTCTGCAATTTCCTCATTGGAACCGGGCTCCTGGCCGGCGAACTGGTCGCATGGGAAGCCGAGGATTACGAAACCCTGGTCCTTGTACTTCTGGTACAGGGCCTCAAGGCCGTCGTACTGAGGAGTAAAGCCACACTTTGAGGCGGTGTTCACTATCATGACCACCTGGCCTTTGTACTGAGCAAGGTCGACTTCTGCGCCCTTGTTGCTCTTGGTCTTGAAATCGTAGATAGTTGCCATTTCTTTTTTGTTTTGCGCAGCAGTCCATAGGCCTGAAGAATCTGGATAGAAAGCTGTGCGTTCGTAATTATATGTATTTAGTTATTTATATCGTTTGCGATACAAAGGTACAACAAAAAATTTATGTCGCAAGCGATATTTTAAAAAATTTGTATTTTTTTGACTAAATACCGAGTTCGTCCTTCATCGAACGCAGAAGGTCGAAAGCCTGAAGAGGCGTAAGATTGTTTAGGTCAGTGGCGCGGAGGCGGTCCCTGAGCGACTCCAGGAGCGGATCGTCCAGCTGGAACATCGAGAGCTGAAGGGAGCCGTCGCTTTCAACCCGGCCTTCCTTTGTATTGTGGGGCTTCACCGGCGTGAGTGCGCCCAAGTGCTCCAGCGCCTGGCTGTTCTCGAGCGTCTTGAGCGTGCGCTCTGCGCTTTCAAGCACCTCCTTGGGCATTCCCGCCATACGGGCTACATGGATACCGAAACTGTGGGCCGTGCCGCCCTCCTTCAGCTTCCTGAGGAAGATAACCTCCCTGCCCACTTCCTTCACGGCAATGTGGAAGTTCTTGACGCGGGCGAATGTGCCTTCCAGGTCGTTCAGCTCGTGATAGTGCGTCGCAAAGAGGGTCTTTGCGCCCTTGCCGTATTCGTGTATATACTCTACGATTGCGCGGGCGATGGACATGCCGTCGTAGGTGGAAGTTCCCCTGCCGATTTCATCCAGCAGCACCAGGGAACGGGCGCTTAGGTTATTCAGGATCATGGCCGTCTCCAGCATTTCCACCATGAAAGTGGATTCGCCGCGGGAGATGTTGTCCGTAGCGCCCACACGCGTGAAAATCTTGTCCACATAGCCGATGTGGGCCTCTGCGGCAGGTACGAAAGAGCCCGCCTGCGCCATAAGGACGATAAGCGCCGTCTGCCTGAGCAGGGCCGATTTACCGGCCATGTTGGGACCTGTGAGGATTATAATCTGCTGCTTTTCCGTGTCCAGGAGGACATCGTTGGGGACATACTCCTCTCCGGGAGCCATGAGCGTTTCGATGACGGGATGGCGGCCCGCGCGGATGTCGATGGCCTTGCCGTCGTTAAGGTCCGGACGACAGTATCCCCGCTCCACCGCCTGCTCTGCAAAGCCGGCCAGCACATCCAGCTTGGAGAGGATGCGGGTGTTCACCTGAATGGCAGGAATGTCCTTTTGGATGCGGGAGATAAGGTCGGCATAGAGCTGCGTCTCGATGGCGTAGATGCGGTCTTCGGCAGTAAGGATTTTCTGCTCGTATTCCTTGAGCTCTTCGGTGATGTAGCGCTCTGCATTGACAAGCGTCTGCTTGCGGATCCATTCCGAAGGCACCTGGTCCCTGTAGGTGTTGCGCACCTCAATATAATAGCCGAAAACGTTATTGTAGGCTATTTTGAGCGAGGAGATACCGGTTCTTTCGGCCTCTCTCTGCTGCATCTGGAGAAGGTAGTCCTTGCCGCCGGCAGACAGGGTTCGGAGTTCGTCCAGTTCGGGGTCTACGCCAGTGGCGATGACGGGTCCCTTGCCAACCTGATAGGCGGGTTCGGGTGCAAGGACGCGGTTAATCTCCTTGAGGAGGGCTTCGCAGTTTCTGAGGCCGTGCAGGAGCTTTTCAAGCGGAGCGGCATCCTTCAAACGCTCCTTGACAGAACCGGAAATCGCAAGGCCCCGGCCCAGCTGGACAACCTCCCTGGGGAAGGCTTTCCCGTTTGCTATACGGCCGAGAATGCGCTCTGTATCACCTATCTTGCCGAGGTCTGTCTGCACGTCTGCCAGCACCTCGGGATTCTCCGTGAAGTACTGGACTATGTCGTAGCGGGAATTGAGCTCCTTGAGGTCCATTATGGGCATGGTGAGCCAGCTTCTGAGAAGACGGGCGCCCATGGGCGACGAGCACTTGTCAAGGGCCTGGACAAGGGAGACGCCGTCGGCCCCGGCGGCACTTTGAAGGACCTCCAGGTTGCGAAGGGTGAAACGGTCCATCCACACGAACCTGCCTTCATCTATCCTGCCGATGGTGCAGATATTCCTGAGCCCAGAGTGCTGGGTCTGCTCCAGATACACCAGAAGCGCCCCCGCACTGCACACCCCAAGTGGGTACGGGTCTATCGCAAAGCCCTTGAGGCTGTCTACCCCAAGCTGCCTTTTGAGCCTTTCCACGGCGGCGTCATATACGAACGCCCACTCGTCTATTGATGTGGTGTAAAAGTCTCCGAAACGCTCCCTGAGGCCGTTTTCATAGCCTCTCTGGACCACCAGCTCCCTTGGCCTCATGGACCCGAGCAGAGTGCCTATGTAGTCCAGCGTTCCCTGGGCCACCTGGAACTGTCCGGTGGAAACATCCAGGAAAGCAGCGCCGCACCTGTCCTTTTCCACGGTAATGCCGCAGAGGAAATTGTTCTCCTTCTGCTCCAGCATGCCTTCGCCGAAGGAAATACCCGGAGTAACGATTTCCGTAATACCTCGCTTTACGAGTTTCTTCGCGAATTTAGGGTCTTCCAGCTGGTCGCACACGGCAACCTTGAAACCGGCACGTACAAGTTTGGTGAGGTAACCTTCTATGGCATGATGCGGAAAACCCGCCATGGCAACAGGCCCCTTGTCTCCGTTGGATTTCTTGGTAAGGACAAGCCCAAGCACGCGGGATGCGGTTACGGCGTCATCCGAATACGTCTCATAGAAGTCTCCCACCCTGTAGAGGAGCATTGCCTCCGGGTGCTGGGCCTTCACCTCAAAGAATTGCCTGAGTAGAGGAGTATCTTCTGCGACTTTTGCCATATCAGTACAAAGTTAATGTTTTTTTGCCACCAGCAGCACTACGGCTCCTGCAAGGACAAGCAGAAGCAGGATGGATGTGATGCGGGATACGGCGGCGCCGGTCCTGTAGCTGGCGGGGAGGAAATGCATCTCTATGTCATGCTCGCCGGCGGGGAGAAGTGCGGCGCGGAGGGTCCAGTCGGCCCTGAAAAGCTCCAGGGGCTTGCCGTCCACGGTGGCTGACCAGCCGTTGGGGTAGTAGATTTCGCTGAATACGGCTACGCGGTCTTCAGGGGTGCTGTAGTGGTATTTGAGGCGGTTGGGGGCGTAGGAGGTCATTTCGATGACACCATTGTCATTTCGACCGAGCGAAGCGAGTGGAGAAATCTCTTCGGCAACGACTGCCGTCGTACCAAGGTCTACAGTACCCAGGAGGGCGATTTCTTCGTCGGGGGTGGCGGCGGTGACAAGGTCGGAGACGAACCAGGCGGGACCGTATGCGGCGCTGTTCACCACGGGGGTATAATTGCCGTCGATTATCACGTAACGGGTATTGAGGGCGTTCAGAACGGGTGTAGAGGAGGCCATGTATGCAGAAACGTCATCCAGCGTCTCGGCATCGGAAAGGACTTTGTACAGGCCGTTGATTTCGCCGGTGAGGTAGTGCTCGATGAGGTCCTGGTAGCGCTGGAGCTTGGCGGGGGAATAGCCGCCCACGTTCTTGTGGCGGTATGACGGGACCGACGAATTGAACACGTTCACCGTGAGGTCGAGCACGCGGTACTGCGGGTCTTCATCCTCGAGGATGATCTTGTCTGCCATGCGCTCTGCAAAGGGCTTGTTGAAGTCCTTGGGAGTGGTGAAATGGCCTGCATTCAGGTATCTCTTTCCGACAGAGAACATGTCCACAAGCACAAGGACGCAGATTGCCATGGCGGCAATCCACTTGCGGCCAAAGCCGGCTAAGGACTTGGCGTGCTCTGTCTGCCCCTTGGGCATGAAGGCCCAGAAAAGGAGGGCCGCACTTGCGATGATAAGCATGAGGGAGCGCAGGGCATCGGCCTTGAAAATGGCGATGCGGTCCTGCACGAGGGCTTCTACCAGTACGTCCTGCATGCCGGAATCGGAGGCGCCAGAGAAGGAACCGAAAAGCCCCGGGGCCAGCCAGCAGAGAAGGCAGAAGCCGGCCGTTACGGCAAAGGCAATGAGCCCGCCCTTCCGGAAGGTTTTGGCGTCATACTCTTCCTTTGCGATGCGGTCCAGGGTCACGAAGCCCAGCACCGGCAGGGCAACCTGCAGCACCACCAGCGCCATGGACACAGTCCTGAACTTGTTATACAACGGAAGATACTTGAAGCAGAATGCCGTGAACGCCATGAAATGGCTTCCTACGGCCATCAGGACGGCAATTATGCAGCAGACGAGAAGCCACCATTTCTCCTTCTTCCGGCAAAGGCAAAGACCCAGGATGAAGAGGAACACGGTGATGGCGCCCATATACATAGGCCCGGCGGTGAAGGGCTGGGGGCCCCAGTACATCGGCAGGGCTTTGGCGGTTTCCTTGAGGTTGCGCTGCCCCGCCCGCCTGAGAAGCTTTATCGTCTCCGACTTTTCCGGATTCACGGCCTGTGCCGATGCTCCCCCGTTGAAATTGGGAATCATGAGGTTGGGAAGCTCTTCCCAGCCGTAGCTCCAGGCGGTGGCATAGTCGAGGTCCAGACCCTTTGAGGAACCGCTGTCCTTGGACAGCTCGGAGCCGCCACGCATTGTGTTGGGCGTATATTTTGCCAGCGGCAGCAGCTTGTTCACATTGGTTGCAATGCCCGCACATCCCAGCACCAGCAGCAGTGCCGATGCCGTCATGAACCGACCGAAACGCTTCCCTTTCACCGCATCTACCAGTTCGAACACCGCATAGAGCAGCACCATTATGGCAAGATAGTAGGTTATCTGCTGATGGTTTGCCTTTACCTGCATACTCAGGGCAAGGCCGAAGAGGGCTGCGCCCAGGAGGGCTTTCCAGAAGCCCTTGGACCGATAGGTATATACGAGGGCGGCAAGGACCCAGGGCATGAAGGCGATGGCCTGCATCTTGGTGTTGTGGCCAACCTGGATAATCTGGAAATTGTAGCTGCAGAAGGCCACGGCGATGGCCCCGCCAAGGGCTATGGGCCAGCTTACGCCAAAGGCGAGAAGCAGCAGGAACGCCCCCAGAAGCGCGATGAATAGATATGTTGCGGGGCGTTTTCCGGTAAGGAGGAGGTCATATATCCACTGCGTGAAGTCTCCCCCGTTCTGAGTGGAAATCGCCGTCGTGGGCATTCCGCCGAACATGGAGTCTGTCCAGTAGGTCTGGTCGTCGGGGTGGGCCTTGTTCCACTCGTTCATCTCGTGGGACATTCCCACATAGCCGGAGATGTCGCTCTGGTCCACAATCTTGCCGTCAAGCACCTGAGGCACAAATCCATAACTCAGGACAAGGAAGAAAACGATGACGCCAAACGCAATGGCTATTTTTTTCCAGATATCTTTCATACTATGCTGTCAAGAAGCCTTGCAAGCTCCCGGGCGGTGCTTTCTCGGCTGTATTTTTCAATATTTCCTTCAGTAGCGGGAACGCCGCCTTTGCAGAACAGTTCCCACGCATCGTTCAGAAAGGCCGCCATGGCGGCTTCGTCGGCCCAGTCGGCGGTAATGCCGGCTTTGGCTTCCGAAATCACGCGGGCCATGGCGCCGTCGGTCTGGCCGATGCCAAGTATCGGCCTTCTGGAGGCGAGGTACTCGAAGAGCTTTCCGGGGAGGATGGGGCGGTATTCGGGGTCGTTGCGGAGGGGCAGGAGCAGGACGGTTGCAGCGCGCTGTTCACGCACGGCGGCAGCGTGGTTAAGGTATCCAAGGGTTACGACATTCGGCTTAAGCCCTTCGGCCTCAATCGCCTGCATCACCTCCGCGTCCACCTTTCCGGAAAGGCGTATGCGCAGTCTTTCTTTGAAGGCCGATGGCATCGCTCCCAGCACCTTCCACAGGCCCAGTGGATTGCCGTCGGCGGCGAAAAGGCCGGTGTGGGTGAGGTTGAAGAAGCCGTCGGGCTCGGGCGCCGGGCCTTCGAAATCGGCAGAATCGTAGCCGTTCGTAATCATGGCGACTGGCGTCCCGGTCTGGGCGCGGAACTCTTCCTGGACGAGCGGCGTCACGGCAAGAACGGCAGAGCAGCTGTCCAGAACGCCCTGTTCCTGGGCGCGGAGCTTCTTCCAGGAGGTGCCTGTCATCGGCAGGTGTTTCAGGTAATACATCCGGCTCCACGGGTCCCTGAAATCGGGAATCCACGGTATGCCCAGCCTCTCATGAAGCGCTTTGCCGATGAGGTGCATCGAGTGCGGCGGCCCGGTAGTGACGATGGCGTCTACGGGATGCCCTTTGAGATATTCGGTGAGGAACTTTACGCTTGGCTTCACCCACCAGACGCGAGGGTCCGGGACAAAGAGATTGGCCCTTATCCACAGCGAAATGCGCTGCTTGAGTGATTTCTTTCCGGACGATATCTCAGTCACGGCACCGCCGGCGGCCCCCGCCGTGAGGGTTTTCATATCCGTGCTGGCACCGCGGCCCATGAGTTTGCGGTAGATATTGTACGGCTCGTTGATGGGAGTGCGGATGACTTCAAGGTCCGGGGAAACCTCTGCCTCAAGAGTACGGTCTATTGCGGTATAATCGGGATTTTCGGGCGTGTAAATTACGGGTTCCCAGCCCTCTGCAGGCAGGTACTTTGCAAATTTCACCCACCGCTGCACCCCGGAGCCCCCGGACGGCGGCCAATAATACGCTATGACCAGCACTCTTTTCATAAGAGTACAAATATAAGCATTTTTGGCGAAGGTTCTGCGAGACTCGGAGCCACCAGTTACACAAAAACCCGCAAAAACGTGCAGCAGGTGGCTCCCCCTAGCCACCCATTACACAAAAACGCCTCAAAACGTGTAACTGCTGGCTTAGAAAAGCGAAGGCTCAAGTTCCTTGACGTGGAAAGACTTGCGGTGCCACGGTGTATAACCGTAGCGCCGTATGGCCTCTATATGTTCCGGAGTGGGGTAGCCCATGTTGCGGTCCCAGCCGTACTGGGGATAATCCGCAGCGATGGAGCGCATGAATTCGTCCCTGTAGGTCTTTGCAAGAACGCTTGCTGCGGCAATGCTGGCATAGGTCGCGTCGCCGTGAACCACGGTCCTGAAGTCTTTGAAGCCGTAACGGTCAAACGGCCTGAACTTGTTGCCGTCGATGAGCAGGAATTCCGGTGCCGGATCCAGCCTCAGAACGGCCCTCTGCATGCCTGTGACTGAGGCCCACAGTATATTCAAAGTATCTATTTCCGAGGCGCTTACGGCCTCTACAGCCCAGGCTATGGCCTCGCGTTCGATTATGGGGCGAAGCTCTTCCCGGGCCTTTTCCGTCATCTGCTTGGAATCGTTGAGGAGGGGGTGATAAAAATCCTCCGGCAGAATGACGGCTGCGGCATATACCGGACCGGCAAGAGGCCCGCGGCCGGCTTCATCGCAGCCGGCCTCAAGCCTCCCGGGTTCCAGATATTGCTTCAGTGAAGGTTTCATCAGATAACAGCCCCGGCTACCTTTCCTGCAAGATCCAGGAAGGCGGCGGCGTCAGGACCGGTGCCAAGGGCTGCGGGTTCGCCGGCATCGGCAGTCTCGCGTATGCCCTGTACGAGCGGAATCTGTCCAAGGAAAGGAATCTTGAGGACTTCCGCCATCTTCTCTCCGCCGCCGTGCCCGAAGATGTAGTATTTCTCTTCGGGATGGGCCTCCGGTGTGAACCAGGACATGTTTTCCACCAAGCCGATGATGGGCTTCTGCACCTGCGGATTGCGGAACATGTTCACGCCGCGGAGCACATCGGCAAGGGCGACGTTCTGGGGCGTCGTGACGATGACGGCCCCGTTCATGGGAACGTCTCCGATGAGGGAGATATGGATGTCTCCGGTTCCGGGAGGCATGTCGATGAGGAGGAAATCCAGCACGCCCCACTTTGTCTGCAGCACCAGCTGCTTCAGGGCCGATGTGGCCATGGGTCCGCGCCAGATAAGCGCCTGACCCTCAGACGTCACATGGCCTATGGAGAGCCACTTCACCCCGTATTTTTCCACCGGGAGGAAGAGGCTGGTGTCCTCGTCTTCGCCTTCCATTTCTATCTGTACGTTCTCCGTTCCAGTCATGGTGGGGATGGAGGGGCCGTAAACGTCGGCATCCACCAGGCCCACCTTGTAGCCAAGGCGGGACAGCGCCACGGCAAGGTTCACGGCAACGGTGGACTTGCCCACGCCGCCCTTTCCGGAAGCTATGCCGATGATATGGGCAACGTTCCTCAGCTGCTCCAGATTAAACTCTGCCGGCTTGTTGGGCTTGGATACGGGCTCCTTGACGACGGTCTCAACCTCAACGTCGACGCCGCCGGGAGCGTTGCGGTAAACAGCCGCCCGTGCCGCTCCCACAAGGTAATTCTTGAGGGGATCCGGTCTTTTAGGAAAACCGAGGACCACTTTTACGCGGTCCTCGCTGATTTCTACATTCTGCACCATGCCAAGGGAGACTATGCTCCTGTCCCCCTGGCCGGGGTGCTCAACGGATGAAAGCCATCCTAATACATCACTTTCTCTTATCATTTCCTACCAGGGTAAGTTCACTGATGATATTGGCTGCTCCGCCAATCTTTTCCACCGTGAAGAGGACATAGCGGATATCCACGCAGATGCAGCGCTGGAGGTCCGGCTCAAACATGACATCGGAGCTCATGGACTCCCAGTTGCCGTCAAATGCAAGGCCGATGAGTTCGCCCTTGGCGTTGAGGACAGGCGAGCCGGAGTTGCCGCCGGTGATGTCGTTGTTTGTAAGGAAGCAGGTGTGGAGGGAGCCGTCGGCATCGGCCCACTGGCCGTAATCCTTCTTCAGAAGGGTGCTGCGGAGCTTTTCGGGGATGATGAATTCGGGGTTGCCATCATATTCCTTTGCCTTCTCGAGGATGCCCTTGTCGGTAGAATAGTACTTGTAAAGGACGGCGTCCTTGGGGGAATAAGGGAGCACGTTGCCGTAGGTGAGGCGCATGGTGAAGTTGGCGTCCGGATACATCGGCTCGCCGTCTTTCCACTCCATGAGGGCCTTGGTGAAGGACTTGCGGGCCTTCGTGAAATTCTCGTCCTGGTTGGCGCGCACCTCGGTATAGTACTTCATGAGCGGGGTCATCACCGCCACGAAGAGGTTGTAGGCCGGGTCTGTGAGGATGGTGGGGGCATCGGCACCGGCGAGCTTTTCAGGAGAGGTGAAAACGCTCCTTCTGTAAAGGTCCTCAACGTAGGCGTCGATGTCCATGGTGGCGAAGTCCCTGCCGGGAATCTGGAGGAAGTCCTCCGGCTTTGCGTTGTCGCGGTAGAACTTCAGGAGGGCCGATGCTTCCTTCCTGTCAAGGTCGGCCACGTAGTCCTTGAAGAGGCGTGCAGTGGCTTTCTTGGCGTTTTCCAGGGCTGCGGTGCTGTCTGCGCCAGGGGTGGCGATTGCACGTCCGTAGCTGTTGGTAACGGTTCCGCAGATGGAAATGAGCTCGATGTTGGCGGGAGCCTCGGTGAGGAGCGTCATGGCGCGGGTGGCGTCCTTGCGCTTCTCAACGGCAGCCTCGATATCCTGTATTGCGCGGCCGTATTCGGCAATCTTTTCCGGCTTCTGGCTTCTTATCCAGTTCGTGAGGCCGGCTTCCTTCTGCTTCTCACGGCCGATGATGTCGAGGTTCTCGAATGCAAGCTCCTCGCCCTGCCACTTCTTCCAGCCGTTTGCCGATGAAGCGTATTTGTTTGCATACTTCAGGTTCACGGAAGGGTCTGCGCACATAGCCTCCCACATGATGTCCTGACGGATGGTGCGGGCGTCGATGCGGATGCGGTTGGTGCGGATCATCTGCTCAAGCTGGGCTGCGGTCTGGTAGCGCTGGGTGCTGCCGGGATAGCCCATGACCATTGCGTAGTCGTTCTCCTTGACGCCTGCGACGGAGATTTTGAGGAAGCTTTCGCAGCGGAGGGGAACGTTGGTCTCAGAGTATGCGGCAGGATTGCCCTGGGCATCTGCATAGATGCGGAACATGGAGAAGTCGCAGGTGTGGCGGGGCCATACCCAGTTGTCCGTTTCGCCGCCGAACTTGCCCATGGATGCCGGAGGAGCACCCACAAAGCGGACGTCCCTGTAGGTCTTGTAAACCATGAGATAGAGGACGTTGCCGTTATAGAAATCCTGGATCTCGACTTCGCAGTCGGGGTTGTCCTTCTTTGCGTTTTCAATTATCTTCTCCTGCTCCTTTTCCATGAGTTCCTCCAGCTGCTTGCCGAAGTTCTTCTTGGAAAGCTTCTTCTCTATCTTTGCAAGGTCTTTGGTGACGTCCTGCATGGATACGAGGAAGGTCACGGAGAGGCCCGGAGCGGGGATTTCTTCCTTCATGGTCCTGGCCCAGAAGCCGTCCATGAGGTAGTTGTGCTCGTCGGAAGAGAGCCTCTGGATGGCCGAATAGCCGCAGTGGTGGTTGGTCACAACCAGGCCCTGGCCGGAGATGACCTCTCCGGTGCAGCCGCCGCCAAACTGGACGATAGCGTCCTTGAGCGAGCTTCCGTTAATGTTGTAAATATCCTTGGGGGAGAGTTTGAGGCCGGCTTCCTTCATGGCCTTTCCGTTCATTTTCTGGATAAGGGGAAGGAGCCACATGCCTTCATCTGCAAATGCACTCACCGTCATGACGAGGGCTGCAATGGTAGCAAGAATCTTTTTCATTTTCAAATAGTACTATTTATTGCAAAAATAGTCAAAATAGTTGGTATTTTGAATCTTTGAGCGTAATTCAAATTAAATGTTATATATTTGTAAAAACGACAACTATTATCTTATGAATCCCCGCATTTCTGTTTTGTTTATTTATTGTATTGTGCTCTGTTCATGCAATGATCAGGTGCTTAGCTGTAATGAAGAAATTAATTCATGGGCGAAACAAAACGTTACGCTCTTTGAACACGCGGAAAGGGTGGAAATCGTATCGCTCCCTTTTTCGCGTCAAAGGGCAGTTTTTAATGGATTGTCACCTATGAAAAAAGTAGAGTTGTGGCGTTTTAGGAACATCCTCATGTAATGGTGTTTGTAAATAATATTAATACTTAAACAATCAATTCTATGGCTAAGAGTTATTTATTTGCGATAGTTTCTATTGCAATCATTGTGTTAACGGGATGTAGCGGAAGAGAGAATAAAGTAGTGCGGAACGACCTTCTCGCAATGGATTTTGCAACATTGGACGAATTTGTAAAATCGGCAAGCCCAAAGGCAAAAGCAGAGTTCTGGACAATAAAACTTCAAGATGTAATGTCTAATGGAGACTTGAGTGAAGAGGAGAAACAAATCGTAAAGGAGTTTTATTCAAAATTAACCCCAGAAGCATATACACTTGGGACACAGGAACAGCAAGATATTCAGGCGTTTTCAGAAGAAATTGAGAGTATTCTGACAGACCGTTTTGGGTGGGACGAGAAAAAGCTATACCATAATTTCGGTATTATATTGACGGAGGCAGAAATACTTGAATATAATAAGAAGCACGGTACTGATTTTTAATTAAAGGTGCCAGCCGTGACACGTTTTCAGGCGTTTTTCTGCAGCAGGTGGCTAGGGGGAGCCACCTGCTGCACGTTTTTGCGGGTTTTCGTGTAACTGGTGGCTCCGAGTCTCGCCGAACCTTCGCCAAAAATGCACTCACCGCCAGGGCAAGCGCTGCAAGATTTTTTTTCATCTTAAAATAGTACTATTTAATGCAACAATAGTCATAATAGTTGATTTTTCGTATCTTTGCGGCGCAAATGACCAAACAACACGACATAGAAGGCCTTTTCCGGCGTTATTACCGTCCTCTGTGCCTGTATTCGCTTCACTTCACCATGGATCCGGACGCCTCCGAGGACATTGTCCAGGAGAGTTTCATCGCCATCCTTTCCAAAGAGGCGAAAGACCCCGTTCCGTACCTTTATGCTGCCGTAAGAAACCGTTCACTGAACTGGCTCAAGGAGCACAAGCCGCAGTCTCCCCTTCCGGAAGACCTCCCATACGAAGAAGCTGCCGAAAGGAGCGACCGTGAAACCCGCGTCTGGAATGCCGTCGAAAGCCTTCCACTCCGCCGCAGGCAGTGCCTTGTACTGTCCAAACGCGACGGCATGAGCTACGAAGAGATAGCCGCAGAGCTTGGCATTTCCCGCAATACAGTGAAAAACAACATCGCCCAGGCCCTTGAGAGCTTGAGAGGATTGCCCAAGGAAGAGATTTCTTTCATTTTTTTGTTTTTCTGATAGTACTTTTTTGCCCGGGCGTTGTCATAATGTCCGAAAAACAAAACAATGGATACACTCTCTTTCATACTGAGGTTTTTCCGCGAAGGCCGTTTTGACGGAAAGAAAGCCTATGCTAAACTCTATGGCAGGCCGCGCAGGTACTATTTCGTGCCTGGCATAGCCGCAGCCGCCGCCATTGCCCTTGGCGTTTTCCTTTTTACCGCCAGACAGAATTCCCAGATGCGGTACTATGCCTATGACGTCAGCCAGAGTTTCACGCTCAAGGACGGGACCGAGGTTACACTTTCCCCCGGTTCTTCACTCAGCCTGAAGCCGCACCGCAATCCAAGGGCGGTGAACATGACGGGAACAATTCGCTTTTCTGTCACAAAAGACCCGGAGCACCCTTTCACCGTGCAGACAAAAAACGCCTTTGTGGAAGTGCTGGGCACTGTTTTCACCGTGAGCGACAGCCCGGCAAGAGTGGATGTCGAGGAAGGGCGCGTGAGCTTTTCGCTGTCTGAAAACGCCCCCGGAGTCATTCTCACTGCAGGAGAATCGGCCCGGGTGAAAAACGGGAAGGCCGTAAAGGAGCTGGTGTTCGAAGACGCCCCGCTGGAAGAAGTGCTGAAAGCGCTGTCTGAACGCTTTGGGGTGCAGCTGTCATCGGCATCCCGCGGCAAACGACTTTCTGCCGAATTTACTGACGAGAGCCTGGAAGAGATTATCCTTCTTATCGAGGATGCACTGGATGTGCAGATTGTTGTAAAGTAATCATCATGAAAAAACAGCTTTTGACCGCAGTGATTGCGGTTGTGTCACTTTGCGCCTGTTCGGAAAGGCCAGGCCCGTCCATGGGCTGGACGGCGCAGAACGCAGTGGATAAACTCTGCGGAAGATATGAAGTTGAATCTCTCACCTGGGACGGCCCCGAGGCCGATATCAACGGCGACGGGATAATAGCTCCTACACATTTGGAGGAACTGCTTCAGGGGCCATGGGACGGAATACAGGACCCCGGCGGCCCCTTTGTATATGTGACACCTGCGTCGGAACTTGGAAAAGGAACGAACGTCGATGCACATTTGTTCATCGGTTTTATAGACTGGCCTGTCAAGTACTCCCTTATGACCTTGAAATATGAGTACTCTGTTTCTGAAAGCGGAGAATTCACGTTTTCGCAGCACCACATGAACGATCTCGCCTTTACAAGTCCGCTGAATGAAGACCATTCCGCGGGCCGGTTTGACGGCGAAAGCGTTTATCTGGACGGAGATATACTTGTAATCTCAGGGGAGACGTCCTTCTACGACTTTGCGGAAGGGAAGCAGATCAGCGGCAGGGAGACATACAGATTCAAGTGTGTATCCACAAAGAGGAGGGGGGAATGAAAAGGACAGGTATTCTTTTGGCCTTTCTGCTGCTTGCAGAGACCGTTTTTGCACAGACCACGCTGAAGGAAGGCGTGCAGATGATAAAGGACAGGTACGGAGTCACTTTCATATATGATCCCGCCATAAACCTCGACCGGCCTTATGCCGGAGAAAAACTTGAGGGGAAGTCTCTCCAGGCCGACCTTCGCCGCCTCTTCGCGGGGACAGACATATCGGCATCGGCAAAGAAGAGGCAGGTGGTGCTGAAGAAAAAACAGAGGCGGCCGCGGCGCGCAGATACGTCTCTGTCGGAGGTGCAGTTGCTGGATTCGGCCCTTCTGGTAGATTGGAGGAAGCCGGTCCTTTCACATCCTGGCGCCGGTGCCCTCGGGATAAGCAGGACTACCCTGGATGAATTTCCGGTGGTTTTCGGCGAGAAAGACGCGCTCAAGATGCTGCAGCTTCTTCCCGGTGTCCAGGCCGCCAACGAAGGCTTTTCCGGCCTTAGCGTAAGGGGTGGTTATGCCGACGAGAATCTCATCCTCCTGGACGGCGTCCCGGTATGGCAGGGAGAGCACGCTTTCGGGCTTTTCTCCGCCTTCCCTGCCGAGGCCATAAGCGACGCAACCATCTACAAGGGCAATTATCCGGCAAGGTTCGGCGGGCGCCTGTCCTCCGTGGTTGACATACAGTCGGCCCCCGGAAACAGCGATTCCCTGCGCTGGGGCTATACCATCAGCCTTCTTGCCGATAAAATCCATGCCGACGGCCCCCTTGGCAAGAGGCTTTCCTACTCCGTTAGCGGGCGTTTCTTGCATACGGTCCTTGCCGAACCCGTCCTGGCCCTGCTCGACAATAAGCTTAATTACTGGTTTTATGACGTGAACGCCCGCCTGGACTGGAAGGCCGGAAGCGAGGACCTTCTCTATCTCACGCTGTATAACGGGACGGACTGGTACAGGGAGAAAAATACAGCGAAGAAATATCAACACACCTATGATGATAATTATGCAGCCTACGATATTTGGACGGACGATATCGGCTACGAGGGCTTGGAGTGGGGGACCGGCCTGGCTGCGCTGCATTGGAATCATGCCGAAAACGGCAGAACCGCCCTGTCCTGGAGCAGATACAACATGGTGTTGGCAAATAATAGTCAATACCTTACAAATGATTCCGACATTCATGTTTCGAAACAAGAAAACCGGAGTGAAACAGAAGCTCATGACGACGAATTGCGGCTCAGCACGGATTGGAACCTCGGACCGTTCTCTTTCGGCGGCTGGGCCAGCCTGCATGGCTTTCACCCTGGAGGCTCATTCAGGGAGTCCCGTCTTTACACAGACGGCAAAAAAGACTATTGGTGGCGGAAGAATTACTCTGCCCCGGAAAGCATGACAGCCGCTGAAGCCGGACTTTATGCAGGCGCGGCTGTTCCGTTTGGTCATGGTTTCACAGCCTCTCCAGGCGTGCGGCTCAGCATTTATGGATCAAAGGATATGGTCTACGTATATCCCGAGCCCCGTTTTGACGTGCAGTGGCAAGGAGCGGGCTGGACGATAAACGCAGGATACTCAAGGATGACGCAAGGCTACCACCGCATGCAGTCCGGCTTTACCATTCTGCCGTTAGATATCTGGCGCCCTTCCGGTGCCGATGTTCCCCCTATGGTCGGAGACCAGTTCTCTTTGAGCGGCTGCTTTGCCGGCCTTGAAGGGTGGGAAATATCGGCTGAACTGTATTACAAGAAGGTGCATGGAGTTACAGAATACCGGAATACGTTCCCGTCGATAAGCGTAGACTATTATGACTGGTCTGAGATGGTTGTATCCGGCGACGGAACGGCACGCGGAGCAGAGTTCCTCATAAGAAAAACCTCCGGCCCCCTTACCGGGTGGCTTGCGTATACACTTTCAAAGGCGGACAGGGTCTTCCCCGACATCAATGACGGAGCCTCGTTCCCGGCCACTGTCGACAGGCGCCACCGCATCAACTTCCTGGCATCCTACAAGATGGGACAACGCCTGAACATGACCTTGTCATGGACGTTTGCTTCCGGGGCGCCGGCAACTGTTCCGGAGCGGTATTCAACCATGGGCTTCTACTCATCGTCGATGAACAATTTCCGCCTTCCACCGGTTCACAGGGCCGATTTCAACATCAACCTGCACAGCCCTTGCAGGAAAGGAACCAGGACCTGGACACTTGGCCTGTACAACCTTTACGGGGCACAGAATCCCGACGCCGTTTTGCCGGTTTCTGCTTCTGCCAACTCTTATGATACGTGTTACCATCCGGAGCTTCCTGAGGGCACACCGGTCCTGGAGCGCTGGACTATCCTGACATTTATCCCCACCATATCTTTTTCCAGAGAATTTTGACGATGAAAAGAACTATTATATATCTGCTGTTTCTTGCCGCCGTGGTTTCCTGCCGCGGAGAAATAATGCTGCCCCTTGACGGCCCGGAAGTGATGCCTGTAATGAACGCACGTCTTTCAACGGCTGACACTGAACATGAAGTGACTGTTGACTATTCATACCTCCACGGGACAAAAGAAGCCACCGATGCATCTGTGAAGATGATTCTTAACGGCAACAGTATCGAGGCAAAGCAAAAGACAGCCATGCGGCATGATGAATATGCACCCGCCCCGGACCCCACAAACGTGTACACGGTCCATGCAGACATTGTCCCGGGAGACGTTGTGGAACTCGTGGCCGAAACGCCATACGGGAAGGCTTCGTCAAAGACAACCATCCCTGAATACCCCCGTATTCAAAGCGTAAAGATTGACGGTTACAATCCGGAAAAAAAGATACTTCGCGTCTCTGTCAGTTTTGATGATGACTTTGTTTCCGGATACTATCTTGTAGAGTCTTGGCTCATGCAAACCGCAATAATTGAGAATACCGGGGAGCTGGAAGATGAAAGCTCGGGATATTGCGGAAGCAGGGTGTTTTCCGATAAGACGATAAGACGCAACGGCACTCTTGCCGACGTGGTTTACGGGAAAGATGATATTACGAAAATAATAGAGCTTGACAACCACATCATACCGCACTCCATGAGCAGCCATTATCAGACTTACGATAAAAACGCACACGAGTTTGTCTTGGAAAAAGTCTGGTATTCCAGAAAGGTAGACCTGCGTGTAAGGGTTTCCGCCATCTCTCAGGAAGACTATTTCATGATCAAGGACAGTATCGACCAAGGCATCGTTCTCGACTTCGGCACGGCGGAGTCGATTCGCCCGCCGATGAACGTCGAGGGCGGGCTTGGCCTTGTCTGCCCTCGCTCTTGCGTCGAATACAGTCTCCCGTTCATGGAGCAAAGCCACTACTCGGTGGATGATTATCCTAATGTACCCCTCGTCTGGGTGTGGAAGTAATCCTTCGCTTTTCTAGAAATCCATTGAGAACACCGGGCCCCAAAAGAAGGGATCCTTCTGGCCGGACTGACCGAACCAGGTGCCTCCGTTGTAGGAGAAGGTAACGCCAAGGGAGGCGTCAAGGGCTATCACGATGAAGCCAAGCTCCGCGGTGAGGTCGGCACCAACGCTCCAGAGGTTACCCTTTGGAAGGAGGGTGAAATCGGCATTGGGGGTGAGGACAAAATTGCGGATGTAGAGCGCCGGCATCAGGGAGAGGTCTCCGCCGATGGTGAAAGGAAGGGCGTAGTCGGCCGACAGCTTCACCTGCCAGGGATTTTCCATTGCAACTACGGCGCCTACGGAGCTGTCAAAGCCCCTCGGAAGCACATTTGCCGACATTTCCCCGAAGATGGTATCGGCAGTTCTGAGCTGCTGCTGGCAGAGGGCGCTGAGCCTGAGGCCGTGCGTCTGGTACAGGCCGGGAAGGTATCCATATACATAGCCGTATATGTCGGGGGCGAACACATTCTCGAGCCCAAGGCGGCTGTGCACGCCGATTTCTCCGCCGATACCGAGGCGGGGATATACCCGGCTGTGCGTTGAAGGAAGCATCGCGTAACCCCTTACGGAGGCGCCGAGGCTCTGCATGATCGTATTGCCGCCGTCTCCGAATCCGCTGAAGACATAATGCGTGGAAATGCCGTCAAACACCCCTGAAGGAGCCTTGAACATGAGCGGAGACGTAAGGAACATATTATTGGACACGGAATACCGCAGCCTGGGCACAACGCCGCTCAGGAGGCCGCCCTTGCTGAATGAAAGAGGAACGGACGCCGTAACGGAAGCGAGGACGAGCGGTGACCCGGACAGCGATGCCGAAGTATGGGCGGCAACGCTTGAGGGACCCTCATACTCACCTACCCTGTACTGCCTGTTAAGGCGGTCTCCAACATCCAGCGTCGCCTCTATTACCGGATACAGACCGGAATACTTCAGGGTGCCGTGGAAGGCGCCCCGCCAGCCTTCTTCCTTGTCTTCGTCGGGATGGACGCCAAGTCCCACGGCTCCGGAAAGGGTCCCAAGGTCATTCTGGAAGAATGCCGTGGCGCCGAGGGATATGTTGTCATAGGTAAAGTCGAAGGTGTCTCCCATGAAGGAGTCGTAGTTTATGAAAATCGGGGCCCAGGTGTGGAACTTGAGCGGATTCAGAAGCTTGCTGTAGCGCTTTGGCTCAGAGATGTTTACCGGCTGAGCATGATCCACCTTGGCGCCAAGGGCCGTCTCCTGGGCGGTGAGGATGTCCTCAACCTTGTATGTGTGGGGCACAAGCTGCGCCGGCCTGTTTGCATAGGCAGCGCGCGGAGAGCGCTTGAACACCATTCCGTCCAGCTCCTGGGACACATAGTACAGGTAGTCGTCGGTCTCGCAGTAGTCTGTTCCGCCGTAACGCAGGGATGTGACCTGGAGAAGCTTTCCGGTATCAGGGTAATAGCGGTAGAATTCGTTTACGCCGGTGAGGTCTGCAACGAACTCCAGATGGCTGTCTTCCCAGCCGTCAAGGTTCACGATTTTGGACACTACCGGTCCAAAAACCTTGTGCCAGGAGTCATCCTGCACAATTTCATAGATGGAGTAGCCGCCGGCCTCCACGCAAAGAGCGAAGATTCGGTCTCCCATGTACACTGATTCTGCGGCCTGGACGCCGGAAGGGGCCGGCATGCGCCTGAGGACGGAGCCGTCGTCGGCGCTGATAACGACAACGGCAGAGCCGCCTTCATGCGGATACTCCTGGACCAGAAGGGTTTCGCCGTTGTCTGCGGGATATGGGTTGTAGTAGCGCCCGTCCCTGGTCAGGTCTGTAACCTTGCCGGAAACGGCGTCGTAGTAGCATACGATGGACTTTCCGGAAAGGGCCCAACGGGGATCGCGTATGGTTTCCGACCAGTAGATACGGTGGCGTTCACCATCGGGATAGAGACTGGATGAATGTAAGGGATAAAGGCATACCTTCTCGAAGGAACCGTTCTTGTAATGCACGATTTCCTTATTTTTGGTAAAGCCCTCGCGAAGGAGATAAATTTCGCCGTTGAGGTCTATCGGGGAGCTGTAATCTACGGGGAAGTCTTCCTTGGGAGAGAGCCTCTCCTCTTCCATGAACGGGGCGCGGGCGCGGTCTTCTTCCTGCCAGATGGCGTTGAAGGCTTCTGCGTATTTGCGGTAGTTCTTTGTGGCGTTGAGATTGTACGGAGACCAGTCCAGAGGGGCCTTGGGGCTGTGATCCATGAGGTCTTTGACCACAAGGGGATTGTCTCCGAAGACGCGGGCTCCGGCGATGGTCATATAGCCTATCTTGTAATAGTCGGGAGCGATGTATTTGAAAGAGCCGTAGCGCCAGCGGTTCCAGGTGCGCCAGTCGCCTTTGTCATAGGCTACGCGGAAGTAGTTGAGGAAGTCGGCGGTACGGGTGCGGCCTGTGGAGAGGCCGGTTTCGGCAACCACGGCGTCGCCTTCGCCGAAGGGCCCGTCCAGGAACATCATCCAAGCCAGCGGGCTGAAGCCTTCGCCGATGAGCCGGGTGCCTATCTTGAGGGCGCCTTTATACGCCAGCTGCATCTGGGCCTGGTGGCGTGGTTCGTGCGCAGCAAGCTGCATTTCCCAGGGGTATGGGTCGCTTCCGTAAGCCTCCGGGAGGGTGTAGAGATCCATCCGGCGGGGCGCCCATGCTACCGACCCGTTCGGATACATGTTGTGGGTATGAAGGACCACGGGCATCTTGCCTTTGGGGGCGTCTCCGGGGGTCATGCCGATGGATTTTCCCATCGGCACGCGGTATTGCTCCAGCAGGGTTCCGTACACGCGGGCAAGGGAATCGGCCCCCTGGGGATAGATAATCTTATAGTAAGGCGTCTCTACGCTGAACCAGCGAAGGGAGGCGGGGTCGTCCCCGTTTGTATAAAACTGGGCCGATGCACTGAGCGACACAAGGGCCACTATAGCCGATAGCAATGTTTTCTTCATACAATTGACAAAGTTAAGAAAAATCGGCTAACTTTGCTTTCATGATGAGAAAGTTAGCCTTTGTATTTGCCGCCATCGCCGTTCTGGCATCCTGCGGACCAAAGAAAACATCGGCCCCGGTGCCGCAGAAGAGGGATTTCCCGCAGGTGGTGATTCCGGCCATGCTGGAGGGGGAAGAGGAAAGGGTTGATTATGCGGCGGTGCATTTCTGGGACGCCTTTGTGAAGGGGGACTTTCTTACCGATTCGCTGCATGTAGCCGGAGTGGCAAACGAGGACTTAGAGCGCCAGATGGGCATTTTTGCTTCTCTTGCCGGAATGCTGCCCTCTCCGGAGAAAGCCATGTCGGCCTTTTTCGACAATATCTCCTCTGCTCCGGCCGTTTTCGGGCCCATGACGGAGCTTGCATCCCGCTATTTCTACGACCCCAACTCCCCTCTTCGCAGCGAAGAGTGCTGGCTGCCGCTGGCCACACGCCTGTCGCAGTCTGAGCTTGTGGACGAAACCGCCCGGGGCCGATATGCCTGGGAAGCCCGCATGTGCTCCCTCAACAGGCCCGGAACCATAGCCGCCGATTTCCAGTTCACGGACATTTCCGGCCGGCGCCGTACCATGCATTCAATCAAGGCCGACATACTCCTTCTCATCTTCGGCAACCCGGACTGCACCGCCTGCAAAGAGCTGCTGGAGACCATGAACGCCTACCATGAATTTGCCGATCTGGAGGCCTCGGGAAAGCTTAAAGTTGCCGATATCTTCATTGACCGCGAGGTGGATGCATGGAAAGCAAAGGCCGCAACCTATCCAAAGAACTGGATAAACGGTTACGACCATAATTTCACGATAAGGGAAGACCTTATATATAATGTACGCGCCATTCCGTCGCTGTACCTGCTGGATTCTTCCAAGCGCGTCATTCTGAAAGACGCTACGGTGGAGAAGGTGCTTACGTTTATGCGTCAAATGCAAAGATAATTGCCTCTTCGTACACTTCTCCAGGCCTGAGGACCGTTGAAGGATATTCCGGACGATTGGGGGAATCGGGGCAGTGTTGGCATTCGATGGCTACGCCGTCGTAGTCTTCGTACGCACGGCCGCTCTTGCCCATAGGGCATCCCTTGAGCCAGTTGCCGGTGTAAATCTGCACGGCGGGCTGGGTTGTGAGAACCTCCAGATGGCGGCCGCTCTTTGCAGCCCAAAGCTCTGCAGCGGTGGCCAGCTGGCCGGGAATATAGCCGTCTATAAGGTAGCAGTTGTCGTAGCCCTTACCATACTTGAGGGCCGGGAAATCTGCATTTATGTCCCTGCCGATGGGTTTTGCCTCAACGAAGTCCATGGGTGTTCCTGCTACGTCTTCAGGCTCTCCAAGCGGGATGAGGGTTTCGTCCGTGGGAAGGTACTGGGAGGCGTTGAGTTCAAGAACGTGGTCCAGAACGCTGCCGGAGCCCTCTCCGTCGAGGTTGAAGTAGACGTGGTTGGTGAGATTCACCACGGTGGGCTTGTCGGCCTCGGCGGTGAGCACGAGTTTCAGGGAATTGTCATCTCCCCAGGTGTAATGGGCGACGGCCTTGAGGGCGCCGGGATAGCCGGCTTCTCCGTCTTCGGCAAAGTACATGAACTCTACGGCATCACCGTCAATGCGGCTGTCCCAAACCTTGTTCTGGAAGCCTTCGGGGCCGCCGTGGAGGTGGTTGGGGCCATTGTTGATGGGAAGAGTGTACTCTGTGCCGTCCAGGGTGAAATGCCCCTTGGCGATACGGTTTGCAAAGCGGCCGGGAATCTTGCCGGAGCAGGGACCGTCGGCAAAATAGTCGAGGGCGTTCTTGTAGCCGATGACGACGTCGTCCAGCTTGCCGTCCTTGTCCGGGACCACGATGGACACGATGCCGGCGCCTACGCTTGAGAGCTTTACATATGCTCCGGAGGCGTTTTTGAGGGTATACAGGAAGATTTCCTTCCCGTCGGGGGCTGTTCCCCAGAGTTCTTTGGTTATCATATTTTTAGCGGGAGAATAAACTTCGAAGTCCAGTTTGAAGCCGGAAGCCTCGTCTTCTGCAGTGGTTGTGCTGTCGAGATGCCACTGCGCGGGCTTGATCTCGGGGAAGAAGGCATCGGCACCAGGGACGTCCTTGTGCACGCGGGTGATGTACAGAAGGTCCATTTCCGGCATTGCGGCCTTGTAAACGGAGGCGCCGCCGATGATGAAGCACTTTTCCGCTCCGGTGGCTTCCGCTTCCCTGTATGCCTCCTCGAAGGAGTAGACGCAGGTGACGCCGTCAATGGGGTCTCCGCCCAGGTTCAGGACGATGTTCTTCCTGCCGGGAAGGGGCCTGCCGATGGAAAAATAGGTGGTGCGGCCCATGATTACGGGGCAGCCCAGAGTGGTCTTCTTGAAGTACTGGAGATCTGTGGGGATGTGCCATGGAAGGGCGCCTTTCACGCCGATTTCATAGTTCTGCCCTACGGCTACTATCAGACATTTTTTCATACTGCGACGGGTGCTTTGATGGCCGGCCAGGGGTCATATCCTTCAAGCGTGAAGTCTTCATACTTGAAGTCGAATATGCTCTTGACATCCGGGTTGATATGCATGGTTGGGAGCTTGCGGGGCTCACGGGAGAGCTGGAGTTCCACCTGCTCGAAATGGTTCCTGTAGATATGCGTGTCTCCTGTGGTGTGAATGAATTCTCCGGGCTGCAGGCCGCATACCTGGGCTATCATCATGGTAAGGAGCGCGTATGAAGCGATGTTGAACGGAACGCCAAGGAAGACGTCTGCACTTCTTTGGTAAAGCTGGCAGGAAAGCTTGCCTTCTGCCACGTAAAACTGGAAAAGACAGTGGCACGGAGGGAGGGCCATCTTCTCTACGTCGGAGGGATTCCAGGCGGTCACAAGCATCCTGCGGGAGTCCGGATTATGCTTAATCTGGTCGATTACCTGTGAAAGTTGGTCGATTGTCCTTTGTCCTGTCGTTTGCCAAGAGCGCCACTGATGGCCGTAAACGGGGCCAAGATTGCCGTCTGCATCGGCCCATTCATCCCATATCGTCACGCCGTGCTCCTGGAGGTAGCGGACGTTGGTGTCTCCGGCAATGAACCAGAGCAGCTCGTAGATGATGGACTTGAGGTGAACTTTCTTGGTAGTGAGGAGGGGGAAGCCGTCGGCCAGGTTGAAGCGCATCTGGTAGCCGAAAACGCTCTGCGTTCCCGTTCCGGTGCGGTCTTCCTTCATGACTCCGTTTGTGCGGATGTGGCGTAACAGGTCTAAATACTGCTTCATAACACACAAAATTAGCACAATTTACTTATCTTTGCAAGAGGTGTGTAAAAGCTGACGTGAAACAGTCAAGAGAAAATTTCGGAAGCCGGATTGCTGTGGTTCTCGCCATGGCAGGCAGTGCTATCGGCCTTGGGAATATATGGAGATTCCCCTACCTCGTTGGACAGAACGGAGGTGCCGCTTTCGTTATAGTGTATATCCTTGCATGCGCAGTCCTTGCCTTGCCGATATTCTTTGCAGAAAGCATCATCGGCAGAAGGGGTCGGGGGAATACTTTCGGGGCGATGGAGAGACTTGCTCCCGGAACCCGGTGGAAATGGGTGGGACTCCTTACCGTACTCACTCCGATCATCCTTCTAGGGTATTATTCCGTTGTAGGCGGCTGGTCTGTAGACTATCTTTGGAAAGCATGCACCGGCGCCTTTGCAAACGACCCGAGGGGGCTCTTCGGCAGTTTCATCTCCAAGACATGGGAGCCTATAATCATGCACACCATATTCATGGCCCTTACCGCCCTCGTGATTCTGCTGGGTGTCAAGAACGGCATAGAGAAGTTCTCCAAGGTGGCCATGCCGCTGCTGTTTGTGCTGATTGTGGCAATTGCTGTTTACGGGATGACTCTCCCGGGCTCTTTCAAGGGCGTGGAGTACCTTGTGAAGCCGGATTTCTCCCGCCTGACGCCGGGAAGCGTTGCCGCGGCGATGGGGCAGGCGTTCTTTTCGCTGTCGCTTGGCGTAGGAACCATACTCACTTACGCTTCCTATGCGCCCGAGGATGAGAATATGGTGACGTCCGGGATCGGCACGGAGGTGTCAGACCTTGCCTTTGCGCTGCTGGCCGGTTTTGCCGTGATGCCGGCGGTGTTCTCTGCAGGAATAGCCCCTGGAGAAGGCCCCGGGCTGGTTTTCGATACGCTGCCGTTTATCTTCAACCAGATGCATTCGGCAGTGGGGGCGGTTGTTTCCATCCTGTTTTTCCTTACCGTTCTTGTGGCGGCGCTCACGTCCTCCATTTCCGTCTTGGAGGTTGGGGTTGCGTACCTTTCGGAGGAAAAGGGTATGAGCCGTACAAAGAGCACCGTTCTGCTCGCACTCATCACGTGGGCTGTTGGTGTCGTGTGCTCGCTGTCGTTCGGCCCGCTGTCTGGAGTGAAGGTCATCGGCCTTAGCTTCTTCGATCTTCTGGACAAGCTCTGCAGCAATGTGCTTATGCCTCTTGGCGGGCTTCTCTTCGTGATTTTCGTCGGCTGGAAGATGTCCAAGGCCGACGTCCGCGACGAGTTTACAAACGGAGGGAAGCGCAACAGGCGCATCTTCGGCCTGGTATACTTCCTCATCCGTTACGTGGCACCGATAGGAATCGTCATTGTTGGCCTGACCGCTTTACTTTAGATAGGTCCGTCCTTGAAAAAGGCCATTTTTAAGGATGACATGCCGTTGCGAAGGGGTAGCGTCCTTAAAAAGGGGCATTTTTAAGGACGGGTTGGAATAATTAATCAATTATTATTATATTGCACCCGCTATGAGAAAGTGGGTGTTGATTCTGTTTTTGTGCTGCTTGCCCTTGGTGGCGCGTGGAGGGGAGAGGGATTCCCTGAGGGTGATGTTCTGGAACCTTGAGAACTTCTTTGACTGGCGGAATGATTCCACCAGCGTATCCGATGCGGAGTTTTCCTCGATGGGAGAAAGGCGCTGGACAAAGAAGCGTTTTTACGCCAAATGCAATGCAATAGCGAAAGGTTTGCTGTGGACTGCCGGAGAGTATGGCGGCCTGCCGGACGTGATTGGCTTTGCCGAGGTAGAGAACTCCTTTGTACTCAGGCGTTTACTGCAAAGTACAGCACTCGTAAAGCTGGACTACCGGATTGTTCACTACGAATCGCCGGACCCGCGCGGAATCGACGTGGCGCTGCTATACCGCACATCTCGCCTCAGGCTTGTGAGTTCCAAGCCATGCCACCTGTTTCAGGACAGTACCGTAATGGCAACACGGGACATTCTGCTGGCACATTTCACCGGCCCGGACGGGGAGGATGTAGCGGTGCTTGTGAACCATCATCCATCGAAGTATGGAGGCGCTGCTTCCGAGCCCCGGCGCCTCAAGGCAGTGGAGCGGCTTAGGGCAGTCAAGGACTCGTTGGAGAACGCCGGAGTTATGCACATTCTGGCCATCGGGGATTTCAACGACACCCCGGACAATCCCGCTTATGAGCTTCTGGGAATGAAAAACCTGGCTCTTCCGCTTCACCGGAAAGGCCATGGCACTATAAAGTATGACGGCAGTTGGGAACTTATCGACCTTGTGTTCTCCTCGGGCATGGATGCCACAATGGAAATAGTTCATATTCCCTTTCTGGAGGAGCCTGACGCTGCCCACGGCGGCACAAAACCGCTTCGCACCTACACCGGCCCCCGGTACCGCGCCGGCGTCTCCGACCACTGCCCGGTGTGGGTGGTGGCGCGGACCGCGGAGTAAACGTCAATGGCGAAGGTCTGTTATTTTGCGACAGTCCTTCGCCATAAATATTGCCTCACAGTAGCGTAATGGCCGATTGTGCGGCTAAGGTCTGCGGCCTAAAAACAGACCTTCGCCAAAATTAGAAGTTCAATGCCAGTCCAAGGCCGCTGTCGGTAGCGCCGACAGAAACACGCGGGGCGGGTGCATATCGGCGGGAATAGTCGTCTATAAACTTATCAAGTTTCTTCTGGCCAAGAATCCACATGGGGATACCGGCGGCAATGGCCGCGGCCCCTAAAACGGCATTGGCGATCTCTATTTCCTGGCCAATTCCATTCTTTTCGATTAGTGGACAGCCTGCGGACAAAGCCAACGCTCCTCCAAAAACAAGCCCTTGGCCCCATCTCTTGGTATCTAGCGCCTTCCTGTAATCACTGCCATAAACCGTTATTCCAACCTTATTGTCAAACGGCCTCATGTCATACATATTGGAACAAGACGCCGCAACTGCTTTTTCTCCTTCCTGACCCCACCCAAAAGCAAAAGGGCTCTGTGCATATGCCTGCCCAAATAGCAGCAGCGCAAATACTAGTAGCACTATCTTTTTCATATCTTTATTGTTTTTCTGATGCAAATATAACTTTTTTTGGACAAGGTTGAATTATTACCGGAAAAAGCGGGAGAGCCAGATGTGGTCGACCTGGGCAAAGCCGGAATCGGGCGCGATGGCGGGGTTGCGGGAAAGGATGGCGCGGGCGTCTTCGTAGACGTTGAAGCCAACGTTGATGACGTTCATCTGGCCGTTAAGGGGGAAGGCCATGACGATGTCGTTATCGGCACCTTCAGTGCGCATGAATTTGAGGGGGGCGTCGGCTGCCTGAGGGTTCTTGGCGGAAAGCTCCCGGCGGGTGACCCACTTGCACATTTCCATGACGGTGTCTTCGAGGCCGGAGGCAAAGATGTTAACCTTCTCGATGAGTTCTCCGGCTTCTCTCACAAGGCGGAAAGTATAGCCCTCAAGCTGTTTCACGGCCTCTTCTGCAGCCTGCGGGGGAACCGCATCACCGGGGAGGAGCCAGATCATGAGTTTGGCCTCGGGGTCGTGATACAGCGTCTGATATTTAAGCAGGTTGCGGGTGCCGCAGTAGGGACACTCGGCAACGAAAATGGAACCGTCCCTGACCCGGGCCTTAAGAGACGGGTCAAGGGCGGTATTAATGCTTTGGTAAACCTGCGCCTCAAACGAGGAACCGCAGTGTGAACAGACGGCTGTCATTAGAGTTTGCGTGCGCCGTCAGAGATTACCACGTTATAAATCTTGGGAGCGTGGCCGAACTTGGCTGCAAACTGCTCCTTGGCAGCTGCGATGAAGCCGTCATAAAGCTCTTCCTTCACCAGGTTGATGGTGCAGCCGCCGAAGCCGCCGCCCATTACGCGGGAACCGGTGACATCCATCTTGCGGGCGAGCTTGTTCAGGAAGTCGAGTTCCTCGCAGGAGACCTCGTACAGACGGCTGAGGCCGAAGTGGGTCTGGTACATCATTTCACCCACGGTCTCATAATCGTCCCTTTCAAGGGCGTCGCAGACGTCGAGGACGCGCTGTACTTCGCCGATTACGTATTCTGCACGGAGGAAGTCTTCCTCGGGAATCTGTTCGCGGACCTCATCAAGCCAGACACGCTTTGCATCCGAGAGGAATTCAACCTCGGGATGGTTCTTGCGGATTGCAGCAGCGGCGTTTTCGCAGGAGGCGCGGCGCTTGTTGTATGCACTGGAAGCGAGCTCATGCTTTACGCAGGAGTCGATGAGAACCAGCTTATAGCCCTTGGGATGGAAGGGGAAATACTTGTATTCCAGGGTCTTGCAGTTAAGGCGGATAAGGGCGCCCTCTTTGCCGAATACAGATGCGAACTGGTCCATGATGCCGCACTTGACACCGCAGTAGTTATGCTCTGTGCTCTGGCCAATCTTTGCAAGTTCGAACTTGTCGATTCCGTTGCCGAAGATGTCGTTAAGGGCAAAGGCAAAGCAGCTTTCCAGTGCTGCCGATGAGCTGAGGCCTGCGCCAAGGGGCACATCGCCTGCAAACACGGCATTGAATCCCTCTACCTTGCCGCCTCTCTTGATGGTCTCACGGCATACGCCGAAGATATAGCGGGCCCACTGCTTCTCGGGAACATCCTCCTCATTGAGGCCGAATTCAGCACTCTCGTTGTAGTCCAGCGAAAACACCTTCACCTTGGGTGTGCCGTTGACCTTGATTGCTGCCATGATTCCGCAGTCGATAGCACCGGGGAACACATAACCGCCATTGTAGTCTGTGTGTTCGCCGATGAGGTTGATACGGCCTGCCGATGCATAGAGAACGCCTTCCTCTCCGAAGAGGGCCTTGAATTTTTCCTGGATTTTCTGTTTCATATATTTGTAGTCATTAGTTTGCGTATGTCTTACAAATATAGTAAAACTTTCTGAAAAGAGATTTCTCGACTTCGCTCGAAATGACAGGTGGGCGCGCGAAATGACAGGTGGCGCTCGAAATGACAGGTGGCGCTCGAAATGACAGGTGGGTTAAACGTTGAAGAGGAAATGCATGATGTCGCCGTCCTGGACGACGTAGTCTTTGCCTTCGATGCCCATCTTGCCGGCGGCGCGGACGGCGGCTTCGGTCTTGTACTGGACGAAGTCTTCGTACTTGATGACTTCGGCACGGATGAAGCCACGTTCAAAGTCGGTGTGGATGACGCCTGCGGCGCGGGGGGCCTTGTCACCTGCGACGATGGTCCAGGCGCGGCATTCATCGGCACCTGCGGTAAAGAAGGTCCTGAGTCCCAGGAGTTTATATGCACCCTGGATGAGGCGGACGACGCCGCTTTCCTCCAGGCCCATTTCCTCCAGGAACATCTGGCGGTCATCGTAGTCTTCGATTTCGGCAATTTCGGCCTCTGTCTTGGCTGCGATGACAAGAATCTCTGCATTTTCGGCGGCAACAGCCTTGCGCACAGCCTCAACGTAAGCGTTTCCGCTTGCTGCCGATGCCTCATCTACGTTGCAGACGTACATCACAGGCTTGTTGGTAAGAAGATAGAGGTCATGGGCCATCTGCTCTTCTTCCTGATTCTCGGGAACTACCGTGCGGCAGGATTCACCCTTGAGAAGGGCCTCTCGATACCGGAGAAGAAGCTGGAGGAGTTTCTTTGCGTCCTTGTCTCCTCCGGTTGTAGCCATCTTCTCTACCTTCTTGATGCGGTTTTCTACCGTTTCAAGGTCTTTTATCTGAAGTTCTGTGTCTACTACTTCCTTGTCACGCACAGGGTCTACAGAGCCGTCTACGTGGACGATGTTGCCGTCGTCAAAGCAGCGCAGGACGTGCAGGATGGCGTCTGTTTCACGAATATTGGCAAGGAACTGGTTGCCAAGTCCTTCACCCTTGGATGCTCCCTTTACAAGTCCGGCGATGTCCACAATTTCCACAGTGGCGGGAATAGTACGCTTGGGCTGGCAAATATCAGTGAGGACTTCCAGGCGTTTGTCCGGAACGGAGGTTGAACCGACATTGGGCTCAATTGTGCAGAACGGGAAATTGGCGCTCTGGGCCTTTCCGCTGCTGATGCAATTAAAAAGAGTAGACTTGCCCACATTAGGCAAGCCTACTATTCCACATTTCAAAGACATAGATTCTTCAACTACGTTCAGAATGACAGGAAGGAACTATTAATAGAACCTGGCACGGTTGTCCTTTACGGTACCTTCCATCATCACCGGGAGAAGCATCTGCTGGTGATACTGGTCGATGCGGGCCTGTGCATTCTTGGCATCGTCCTCTGTATAGTAGGAACCGGTCTCGCGGCCGTTTACCTTGAATACATAGGTTCCCATGATACCTGCAACAGGGCCGGAAATCACGCCTTCCTTGGCAGCTGCCACGGCACCTACGAATGCAGGCTCTGTGGTAGGAGCGGAGTTGGTGGAGAAGGTTACGTCTGAAACCTCGCTTACGGTAGTTCCAAGAGCGGTTGCGATTTCCTCAAGAGTGCCAAGTCCGGCAATCTGGGAGGCTACATCGGCACAGCGCTTCTGGGAGTACTTTTCGCGGTAGAGCTGGTTCTTGATCTGGGTGGAAACCTCGTCTACGGATGCATATCCTTCCTTGTGGGCGCCCTTGACTGCAACTACGAAGAAGTAGTTGTTGTCCACGGTGATGATACCGGAAGCCTTGCCGGGCTTGTTGTCGAATGCCCAACGGGTAACTTCCTTTGCACGGGAGATTGAGCCGTAGGTATCGGTGCCCTCGTTGATGGTGAGGCTGCGGGAGTAGATGCCGGTAGAGTCGCAGGCGGCCTTGTAGTTGGAATACTTGCCGGCGGTGCGCACTGCCAGGATGTTTGCTTGGTTGTAGATTGCGGCATAAGTCTCCTTGCTGGGAAGGGTGGCCTTCTCATAGATGGCGACCTTCTTCTTTGCTACGGGCTTGGTGGCCTTTACAACCTCAACGATATGGGTGCCATACTGTGAATTGAGGATATAAGGCTTGCCGACAGCTGCGGTAAGGACAGACTCGAAGCCGGGGATCATGCTGTTCTGGGTCATCCAGCCAAGGGTGCCGAATTCACCGTCGAAAGCATTGTTCTTGTCGACGGAATTGGCCTCTGCAAGGGCTGCGAAGTTGTTCTTGTTCACAAGCTTGATGAGGCTGTCGGCTGCGTGGCGGGCATTTGCACCCTGGAACATGATGTGGCGAACGAGCACGGAATCAGGAACGTTACCAAGCTCCATGATGCGGGCTGCATAGAAGTTGTTTCCGGACTTGATGACGGGAGAAGTACCGGCCTTGGCGCTGCTCACGAAAGCGTCAACGTCTGCGTTTACGCTGCGGAGGTCGCCGCTCTTGTACCAGCGGTCCTGCCACTGGAGGTCTGAATTCTTCTGGAGGAATGCACGCACGTTGTCTGTGGTGGCAAACTCGTCATAAGTTGCAACGAAGTCCTGGTTCTGGGCCTCGATGTCAGCTGCGGAAGGAACAACCTCGAAAACGGCATACTCGATATCCCTGCTGGCGTTCTGCTTGAAATTCTCCTTGTGGTCGTTGTAGAATTTCTTGATATCGGCAGAAGAAACGACTACGGAAGAATCCTGGGGGAAGTAAGTGTTGGGAGCCATTACAAAGCTTACGGAAGCGGTTGTGTTGTTCTCGGCAATTGCCTTCTTCTCCTCAAGGGAGTTCACCAGGGAGGCTGCACTGAACAGGGTGCCGTACTTTTCGGTGTAGCGGCTGTTGCGGACGGAGTTCTGCATGTAGTTCCTGAGAAGGAGTACACGGCCGGACTCGTCGGCAGAGGCCTGCTCCATGAAGTTGCGCACGAGCTCAGGAGAGAAGTTTCCGTTCTCGTCCATGAAGAAACCGGAAGAGGTGACCACGGGTGAAGGGTTTTCGCCTACGAAGAGGTCGATCTCCTCCTGATGTCCCACGTTGATACCGGCTTTGCGGATGGTGGGAATGACGAGGTTTTCCTGAACCAGTTCCTGCCATGCCATTTCGCGGGTCTGGCGCTGGGCCTGCTCGGAAGAAGCCGATGTGCCGCTGGTCATTTCGCGAATGTCGGACAGGCGCTTTACCTGGGCGTCAAAGTCCTGATAAGTAATTCTTTTGCCATTGATTTTACCCACGTCATACTTCGTAGATGCAGACTGGATGGTCTGGATAATGTCTGACGGGTTAACAAGGAAGAGTAACAGACCGAAGGCAATGATGATAGATGCACCAATGCCGAATTTGGTTCTGATGGTCTCAAGTGCTGCCATTTCTATTCAGTTTTTATATTCTATTCAAAAATAAAGGACCGCAAAAATAGTGATTTTCTTCCAAATAACCATTATTTTTTTGGAATAGGGCCGATAAAATTGACCGAATCAACCTGAACTGGCGGATTATCCTCGTCTTCCAAGAGGAATTCGGTGTCGAACGGGTTCATTAGGATGGAGTTACGGGCCATTTCATCGGAGCGCATGCCATAGCCCTGCATGAGGCCGGAAGGAGAGTACATCTTGACGTAGCAGTCCGTCCATATCTCATGCTTGGTGGCATCCCAGTAGAGGGTGTCCGTCTCCATGGTCTCGTTCTTGACTATATTCTTCACCACCACATTTCCAAAGGCCGACCACTGCTCCGACCCGGTTTTGTCGTGCCTGGCCTGGTCTGAAAAAATGGTCGTTTCCAACACTCCGCTCTCTCCGTAAGCATATACTTTGAGACCGGCGGGGAAAAGGTCGTATGAGATGGTGTCGTGTTCGTAAACCTCCATTCTGGCGGCCTCTACCCTCATTTTCAGGCGCCCGTTTTCGCTTTGGATGAAAAACATGCTGTCTACAGTCTGCAGCGGAATTTTGTCAAGATTCAGTTTCTCTGCCTCCGACAGGTTTCCACCACATGAATAAACGACGAAAGCAACCGCCAGAGCGGTTGCCGTCGCTGTAGATATGCGTCCTCTATTCACTATCTGCCACTTACACGTACTGTAGTGCTTGCGGTCATACCGCCGCAGGAAACGGTGTAGCTCTGGCCGGCGGTGAGGTCGTACATGAAGATCTCACTTGCCTCGGGATAGTACCTGCTTACGCTGGAGATGGATGCCGATGCGTCTTCTGCCAAGGTAGGATCAGTGTTGCGGGCCTTCTGGAAGTAGTCGGTTGCAGCCCAGAAGCGTGCATACTTGTCTACTTCGTCAGAGCAGGTTGAACTTGCCCAGAGGTTGCCGATGAGGAGGTATGCCTTTCCTGCATAGCCGTGGTCAAGGTCAACTGCCTTGCGGGCGGCCTCGTAAGCCTTGCCTCTCATACCGTTCTTGTATGCGAACAGAGCAAGTTCGTAGTTGTACTGTGCGTCAACCGTTTCGTCGGATTCGGGGTCTGCGATTGCCTCCTCGATGTAACGTGCGGCGTCGGCGACGTTGTCACGTGCGGAATTCAGGCGGAACAGAGCGTAAGCGCTGCGATATGAAGGATCCAGTTTGTACATGGATGTGACAGCCTTCAGATAAAGGTCATTGGATGCGCAGTCCTCCGCGTTGTTCATGAGTTTCACGATGTTGGAAACCAGGGCAAGGTTGTCGGAATCTGCCTCGTAACGAGGGGTGAAGATGGCGATGAGGTTGTCGCAGGAAGCCACCTTGCTGTCAGCAAAGATGGACTCTATTGTAGCCTTAGCCTTTGCGTTGTCCTCTGCCTCTGCATCATTCTTGGCATCTGCGCCGTTGATGGCATCGGAAACGGTGTCATAAAGGGCGATGACGTCGTCGGCACTGAGTTTGTCTTCCCTGTAAAGGGCGATACCGCTCTGGAGCAGGTTCACGAGGATGCTGCCGCTGGACTGGGTGCCCAGTTCTGCAACTATGCCGCTGAGGTTGTCATAAATATACTTGCTGTCGCTGCCGCGATAGTTGATCATATACTGACCCTTGTTGTTCATAATTTCCACACGCTTCTTGGGATAGGCGGCCATGCGCTGGTCCTGAAGGGTGATGATGGTGTCGATGATGGCTGCGCGCTGTGCAGGATCCTTGATCTTGTCAAGCTGACGGGTCATCAGACGGGTTCCGTGGATGAACATGTTCTGCGAAGCGGTAGCAGGGCAGACTGAATAAGCTTTTCTCCAGTTGGGAAGTGCGGAGTCATAATTCTTCTGTTTCCAGTACTCCTGATAATAGGAGAGATAGAGCAGGCACTGTGCGCTGTCTGCACCATATTTTCCCTGGGCGGAAGCTTTGAACTGTCCGCCGAAAACTGCCAGCACAGTGAGAAGAATGATGGTTAACTTTTTCATATCGGATAAGTTTTTTTGAGTTATCGTGTGTACAGGTAAATCAATTATCGTGCTAAACTATTCGTATCTTGGTTTCTTGAACCAAATATCGAACATATTCAGACTCATGTTGAAGCCCGCGTATGTCTCTTTTATCTGGGATGAGGCGAGGCCCCTGCGGCCAAGGTCAAGGCCGATTGTGACGCCGTTATACCAACGGAAAACAGGAAGGGTCATGCCCAGGGTGATGCCCACCGAGTTTACGTGTTCCCCGTTTACGGTATAGTAGGAGCTGTCAAAATATGCACCTGCGCGGTACGTGCAGCGCCTGAAGAAATAACGGATGTCGTTACGGTTGGGGGTTATCTCGAAGCCGGCCCTGAAAGCCTGCCCTGCCGATGAAGCGAAGGACGCTTCCATTCCCGTATTGGAGAAACCGGGGACGGACTCGAATCCGGAATTCTGCCAGGAGGTCCTGGTATAGTCGAATTCGGCCGACCATATATCGGACTTGCGGATGGAGACGCCTGCGCCGATTTCATCGCCGAAACGGATGTTGTCATCGGAAATGGGGGTGTCTGTGCGTGTGCGGTTGAGCGATCCCTTTGAAAGGTAGTGGATCCTGTTGCCGCCGGCGGGCGTTGAAAGGCGGTAAGTTCCTCCCACGGTGAGGTAATGCGTCGAAGAGAGGGGCTGTTCGTACTGGAGGCCCAGTTTTACGCCTACGTTATTCACCTGGAGGGAGTCTCCGGAGCTGAAGCTAAGGTGGCTGTCGTCGGAATAAGAGGTTGATGACGACTTGCTTATGCTGCCGAAGTTATACATGCCCTGAACACCTATCGAAAGGCGGTTCCAGAGGGTTATAGCCGCGGCTGCAAACACCTGATACATACCTCCGTTGCCTCCGGAATAGAAATTTTCCTGAGTGGAATAGTAGTCTATCCTGGTGTCTGAAATCCTGTAGCCTACCTCGCTGAGGGGCGTAATACCTGCCATGAAAGCGGTATTCTTCCACATGGGGAAGGAAATCACGAAGTTCTCGATGTTCAATGCGGGATTGTATCCGGCCTTGTCTCCTTCACGGAAATAGGACAGTTTGCCGCTGAGGCCGAAATCAGACATGAAGGACAGGGAATCACGGGCTGTTACCGACGCCGGGTTCATAGTGTTGATGAACCTCTTGTTCCTTGTGGCTATACCGATACCGCCCATTCCCTTGCTCCAGGCCGTTCCCTGAGTATGGAGATTACCTATACCATATACGGAATACGGGGAGTAACCTACATAGGTACCGTCCGTCTGGGCCGATAAGGTCCAAACGGAAACAAGTGCATACACTACCAGGGCACCAAGCCTCTTACCCAATCTTCCGTGCATAATCGTCAGCTATTAGTGCCAACCCCATCAAAACGAGGTTGCAAATTACAAATATGGAACTTTTCATCCTTTTTGCAAAATAATTTGCATCTCCGCCGGTGAATACCACCACGTTGTCCGGATGCATTTTCAGGTAGCCCTCTATCTCAAAAACAATGCCTGAAACGACTCCGCTTTCAATTGATGATATTTCTCCGTGCCCTACGGGTTCCGGATTTTCAGGAATTTCCACAAGAGGAAGCGAGCGCGAATACCTGCTGAGGGCCTTGAAACGCGTCCGGAAACCAAGTGAAAGGTTTCCTCCTGAAAAAGAGCCGTCCTCCGATATGAAATCCACGGAAAGGGTGGTTCCAAAGTCTACTATGGTGCAGCCTTTTCCCTTGAACAGATAGCGCGCCGCTATGATGGACGCAGCCCTGTCGTATGACAGATGCGGAGGCAGGCCGAAGGATGAAAGCAGCTCCTTATGGCCACGGTCCAGGATATAGAGGGCGCCGCATTCGGCAGAAAAGGCCGATATGTCTTCTTCCGTGAGCGGAAAAACTGACGATACCACCATCACCCGCGCTTTTTCCTTCCGGAGGAGGGACAGGATGAACTCCTGATACTTCTCTCCCTGATAGCGGAAGGTCTTGCCCAGGGTCACTCTGTCTGACCAGGCGGCCTTCACGGCGGTATTTCCTATTTCCACTATTAAATTAGACATAGCCTGCGAAGATAGTAATTATTGCAGTTTTTTCAAAATAAGAAGGGCCGATGCAAGGGAATCGACGCCGCGGGAAACGGTCCTGAGTTTCCCGCCGTCCTGGTTGAACTTGAACTGCGCGGGGTTCGCATTCACCTTTTCAATAACCCTGTCAAACTGCTTTGAACGGTAGTATTCAGACATGGGGTTGCTCACGAAGAACATTATCTGCATACCGTTCTTGACAATTATCTTTTCGAAGCCGGTGCTTCGGCCAAGATTCCTTATTTTAACGACGTCCAGGAGGTTTTTAAGCTCTTGCGGGGCAGGGCCGAAGCGGTCCTCTATCTGGGCGGCGATGCGGTCTATCTCGCGGTCGTCGGTGAGGGCGTCCAGCATCTTGTAGAGGCGGATTTTTTCGGCCGAAATATCTATGTAATCGTCCGGGATGAAGGCGGGCTGGTCGGTTTCGATGGTGCAGTCCTCAACGAAGAAACTGTCCCGGAGCTGGGAAATTCCGGTTTCGACGCCAAGTTCCTCCATGGCCTCGGAAAGGATTTTCTGATAGGTTTCGTAGCCCATGTCGGAGATGAAGCCGCTCTGTTCGGCCCCAAGGAGGTTGCCGGCGCCGCGGATGTCGAGGTCCTGCATGGCAATGTTGAAGCCGCTGCCAAGGTCTGAGAATTCTTCTATGGCTTTGAGACGGCGGCGTGCTTCATCCGTAAGACTGATAAGAGGTGGTACGATAAGGTAGCAGAAGGCTTTCCTGTTGGATCGGCCAACCCTGCCCCTCAGCTGATGAAGGTCACTCAGGCCGATATTCTGAGCCTGGTTCACTATGATGGTGTTGGCGTTGGGAATGTCAAGGCCGTTCTCGATGATGGTGGTGCAGAGAAGCATGTCGTAGTCTCCCCTCATGAAGGAGAGCATCCTGTCTTCCAGTACCTTTGATTCCATCTGGCCGTGTGCCACGCATATTTTCATATCGGGTACCAGCCTGTGGAGGATTTCCTCTATGGAGGGCAGTTCCTCTACCTTATTATGAAGGAAGAAGAGCTGGCCGCCGCGGTTTAGTTCATAGTTTATGATGCTGCGGATTTCTTCCTGGTTGAAAAGGATTATTTCCGTCTGGATGGGGATACGGTTTGGAGGAGGAGTCTGGATGATGGACATGTCGCGCGCCCCCAGGAGCGATAACTGCAGGGTTCGGGGAATAGGGGTTGCGGTGAGGGTGAGGGTATCCACGCTTTCTTTCATCTGGCGCAGTTTTTCCTTTGCGCTCACGCCGAACTTCTGCTCTTCGTCGATGATAAGAAGACCAAGGTCCTTGAATTCAAAACCGGCGCCAAGTATCTTGTGCGTGCCGATGAGTATGTCTATCTTTCCTTCCTTGAGGCGCTGTTTGATGTCATTTACCTGTTTTGCGGTCTTGAGGCGGCTCACGTATTCAACAGTGCACGGAAGATTTCCAAGGCGGGACTTGAAGGTCTCGTAATGCTGCAGTGAAAGGATTGTTGTAGGGACGAGGACTGCAACCTGCTTTGAGTCTGTAACGGCCTTGAAGGCTGCCCTGATGGCGATTTCGGTCTTGCCGAAGCCTACGTCTCCACAAACGAGGCGGTCCATGGGATAATCGGCCTCCATGTCCTGTTTTACGGCCTTTGTAGCCTTCTCCTGATCCGGGGTGTCCTCATACATGAAGGAGGATTCAAGTTCTTCCTGGAGGTAGGTATCGGCAGAGAAGGCAAAGCCTTTGGAGGCACGGCGCTTGGCGTAGAGCTGGATGAGTTCCTTGGCTATGTCCTTTACCCTTGACTTTGCCGAACTCTTGAGGGTGGACCAGGTCTTCGACCCGAGTTTGTTTATCCTGGGGGCCTCTCCTTCCTTTGAACGGAAGCGGGATATCTTATTAAGGGAATGGACGGAAACAAATACCACGTCGCCGCCGCTGTACATGAGTTTTACAACCTCGCGCACCCGGCCTTTGTCATCCTTCATCTTCACAAGGCCGCCGAATACGCCCACACCGTGGTCTATATGCACTACATAATCTCCAAGGTAGAAGGAACTGAGGTCGTTCAGGGTGAGCTGCTCGGTTTTTTCTACGCTGCGGCGGAGGCGCACACGGTGGAAGCGGTCGAATATCTCATGATCGGTATAGACACATATTTTGTCTTCCTGGTCTATATATCCGGAGTGGATGTTCTTTTCCTTTATGAATTCAGGAAGGACGGCGTGTTCGTCCTGGAGCATGATGGAGCGGAGGCGTTCAAGCTGGGACTGCTTTTCACCTATTATATATACTTTATAGCCGCTTTCCCTTTTACTTCTGATATCGGAAATGAGAAGTTCGAAGTTCTTGTTGAAAATGGGCTGCGGGGCTATCTGGAATTTCACCGGACTCACCTTGTCACGGCCGATGGGAACTTCCATATATACCCTCTTGAAGGCGGACAGTTCCCCGAAGAACGGCTTATCCTTGTACATGTCCGAGGAGTCAAGCCAGAGGGTGGTATCGGCACTGAGGAGGAATATGAGGCTGACGCAGTCTTCTCCGGCACTTTCACCGCTGGCGGCGATGTCGGGGAAAATATCGGCCTTCTCTACCGTTTCGACGGAGAGCTGGGTGTTAGGGTCGAAGGTGTTTATCCTGTCCACCTCGTTGCCGAAGTAACTGATGCGGTAGGGCTTTTCAAGGGAATAGGAGAATATGTCGATGACGGCGCCGCGGAGGGAGAACTGCCCCGGCTGGGAGACGAAGTCTACTTTTTCGAAGCCTTCGGCAATGAGTTTTGCCCGGAGTTCATCGTAGGGGAGGCGCTGCCCGGTGCTTATCGAGAAAAGGGCATCGGCAAGCTTTTTTTCCGAAGGGACACCTTCTTCGATGGCCTCGGGATAAGTGACAATGAAAACCCTGTCCCCGTCCTTTTGGAGGATTTTGCCGATTGCCGCCGTCCTCTGGACGCCAAGGGAGGACTTGTAGTTGCTTCTTTCCACGCTTTTGCCACTTTCGGGAAGAAAGAAGACGCAGTCTCCTTCCACCATGTTGTAAAGGTCGGCCGAGCAGTACTCTGCACTTTCCCTTGTGGGAAGTATAATGAAATGTGTCCCTTCAGTTGCAACCTGGGATAAAACCTGCCAGCGTGCAGACAGGAAAAGCCCGCTGCAGAAAGTCTCAGACTGTTTTTTGAGCTTTTCCTGCAGGAGCGCCGATGATTTTTGACTTATTAACATTTAAGCCTTTTTTACTGTTGAAAACCTGTTGATAACCCTGTTTATAACCTGCGGATTCCGGAGTATGAAAATACCTGAGTCAATTACCAACAGTAAATAAACATTTCATCAAAGAGTTTTCAACACTTGCTTTTTATACTTAAGAGATTGATATTTAATTAGTTCTGTATAGTTTTCAACATTTCAACAGATTCATAAAAAAACAACAATTCTTAAAAATAAAAACTATATTTGTATCTGAATTGAATCCTAAGACGCATGAGCGAATTTGATCCACACTCAACTGTAGACCGCAAAGATAGTGAATTAGACGGAATAATCAGACCGCAGGAGCTGGATGATTTTACAGGACAGAAAGAAATAGTCTCAAATCTGAGTATCTATATAAAGGCCGCGAAGATGAGGGGCGAAGCCCTGGACCATGTACTCTTCCACGGCCCTCCCGGTCTTGGAAAGACTACGCTTGCCCATATCATAGCCAACGAAATGGGGGTGAACATGAAGGTCACTTCCGGCCCTGTTCTTGACAAACCGGGAGACCTTGCCGGCCTTCTTACCTCCCTTGAGCAGGGAGACGTCCTGTTTATAGACGAGATTCACCGTCTGTCACCTGAAGTTGAAGAATACCTTTATTCTGCAATGGAAGACTACGTGATAGACATTATGATAGACAAAGGCCCCGGAGCGCGTTCGGTGCGCATTTCACTTAGTCCTTTCACTCTGATAGGCGCTACTACCAGAAGCGGTCTCCTGACGGCTCCGCTGCGTGACCGTTTTGGAATAAACTGCGCCCTGGAGTACTATGACGTGGACGATCTGAAGAAGATAGTCCTTCGCAGTGCTGGAATATTGAATATAGAGATTGACGACGAAGCTGCCTACGAGATTGCCCTCAGAAGCCGCGGTACGGCGCGTATTGCAAATGCGCTTTTAAAGCGTGTGCGTGACTTTGCCCAGGTACTCGGAGACGGCAGGATTAACCTTGATATTTCCCGCTTTGCGCTTAACAAGCTGAAGATTGACAAGAGGGGACTCGATGCCATTGACAACAAGATTCTGCGTACTCTCATTATTACTTTCAAGGGCGGTCCGGTGGGCCTTGGAACCCTTGCAACTTCTATTTCCGAGGATGCAGGTACCCTGGAAGAGGTATATGAGCCGTTCCTTATCAAGGAAGGATTCATCATACGTACCCAGAGGGGCCGTGTAGCGACTGAACTGGCATACAGCCACCTTGGAATGGAGCAGTATCTGTCCCAGAGGAAGTACCAGGACGAAGGTGGAAGTCTTTTTTAGCACGTATAGTACTAATTTAATATAATTTTGTGCTAAATAGCTTGTAGTTTTACGTATTTTTATGTAAAATTGCGAGAATTTAGTAAACCAACTGTACAATATATGTCAGATCCTAAACTTATTTCCAAGATTCCGGATGGCCCGCTTGCTGAAAAATGGTCAAAGCGCAAAGCCGAAATCCGCATTGTTTCCCCGAACAACAAGAGGAAACTGGAAGTCATCGTGGTAGGAACAGGTCTTGGCGGAGCATCCGCAGCTGCATCACTTGGTGAGCTGGGATACAATGTCAAGATTTTCTGCATTTCAGACTCTCCCAGACGTGCTCACTCAATCGCAGCACAGGGCGGTATCAATGCAGCAAAAAACTATCAGAACGACAACGACTCCATCTACCGCCTTTTCTACGACACTATCAAGGGTGGTGACTACCGTTCACGTGAGGCCAACGTATACCGTCTGGCAGAGGTGAGCGCTGCTATCATCGACCAGTGCGTTGCACAGGGCGTTCCTTTCGCCCGTGAATACGGCGGATACCTTGCCAACCGTTCATTCGGCGGCGTGCAGGTGAGCCGTACCTTCTATGCCCGCGGACAAACCGGCCAGCAACTCCTTCTGGGTGCTTATGCTTCCCTTAACAAGGAGATTGCAGCTGGTACCGTAAAGAGCTACCCCAGGCATGAGATGCTTGACCTTGTCATTATAAACGGCCAGGCAAAGGGTATCATTGCACGCAACCTTGTTACCGGTGAGATTGAGCGTTTCGGTGCACATGCGGTTGTCCTTGCAACCGGCGGTTATGGAAATACCTATTTCCTTTCCACCAATGCAATGAACTCCAACGGTTCTGCAGCCATGCAGGCATACCGCAAGGGCGCTTTCTTCGCAAATCCCTGCTTTGCACAGATTCACCCCACATGTATTCCCGTTCACGGAGACCAGCAGTGCAAACTTACCCTCATGAGTGAGTCTCTCCGTAACGACGGCCGCATCTGGGTTCCCAAGAAGATGGAAGACGTGATGAAACTGCGCAAGCATGAGATCAAGCCTTCCCAGATTCCTGAAGAGGATCGTGACTACTATCTTGAGCGCAGGTATCCGGCATTCGGAAACCTTGTTCCCCGTGACGTTGCATCCCGCGCCGCCAAGGAGCGTTGCGATGCCGGCTACGGCGTAAACGAAACCGGCCTTGCCGTGTTCCTGGACTTTTCCGATGCCATCAAGCGTCTTGGCCACCAGAGGGTTGAAGAGCGTTACGGAAACCTCTTCCAGATGTATGAGAAGATTACTTCCTCATCACCTTGGGAGGAGCCTATGATGATTTATCCCGCAATCCATTATACCATGGGTGGTCTCTGGGTTGACTACGAT
This sequence comes from Bacteroidales bacterium UBA4360, assembly GCA_002393945.1. GTDB lineage: Bacteria > Bacteroidota > Bacteroidia > Bacteroidales > UBA932 > Cryptobacteroides. Next base: position 160,163 of record DGSO01000028.1, on the reverse strand, counting down.
CTCCAGACAACCATTCCCGGCCTGTATGCAATCGGCGAGGCTAACTTCTCCGACCACGGCGGAAACCGCCTCGGCGCATCGGCCCTTATGCAGGGTCTGGCAGACGGTTACTTCATCCTGCCTTACACCATCGGCGATTACCTTTCCCATAAGTTTGCAGAGCCCAAGACGGATACCAATGCACCTGAGTTCGCAGAGGCGGAAAAGGCCGTCAAGGAGCGTATAGCAAAGATTTTTGCAGTGAATGGTACTGAGACTGTAGACAGCATCCACAAGAAACTCGGCCACATTATGTGGGAGTATGTGGGTATGGCACGTAACGAGGAAGGCCTCAAGAAGGGCATCGAGGAAATCGGCAAACTTCGCGAGGAATTCTGGAAGACCGTGCGTGTTCCCGGAACCAACGAGGAGTTCAACCAGGAACTTGAAAAGGCCCTGAGGCTCGTTGATTTCTTCGATATCGGAGAACTCATGGCCCGCGACGCCCTTAACAGAAGGGAATCCTGCGGCGGTCACTTCCGTGAGGAAATGCAGACGGAGGAAGGCGAAACCAAGCGTGACGATGAGAACTTCATGTATGTTGCCGCCTGGGAGTACAAGGGAGAAGGTGTGGCCCCTGAACTGCACAAGGAAGACCTTAAGTATGAAAACATCAAGATAGCAACCCGTAACTACAAAGACTGATATGGAATATAATATTAAGGTATGGCGTCAGAAGAACGCCAAGGCAAAAGGCCATTTCGAGACTTATCATGTTACGGGAGTTGAGGAAGACGCTTCCTTCCTGGAAATGCTTGATATCCTCAATGACCAGCTTATCCGCAAGGGAATCGAGCCGATTGCTTTTGACCATGACTGCCGTGAAGGTATCTGCGGTGCATGTTCACTGTATATAGACGGCCGTGCACACGGTCCGGACGACCAGGTTACAACCTGCCAGCTTTTCATGCGTCACTTCAAACCCGGTGCAACTATTACCGTTGAGCCTTGGAGAAGCGGTGCTTTCCCTGTGATCAAGGACCTTGTAGTAGACCGCGGAGCATTCGACAAGATTCTGCAGGCCGGCGGTTTCATCACCGTCCGCACGGGAGCTGCACAGGATGCAAACAACATCCTTATCTCCCATGACGATGCTGAACTCTCCATGGATGCAGCTGCCTGCGTTGGTTGCGGTGCATGCGTTGCAACCTGCAAGAACGGTTCTGCAATGCTGTTCGTGGCAGCACGTGTATCTTCACTGGCTCTTCTGCCTCAGGGTAAGCCGGAGGCCGCACGCCGCGCCCGCGCAATGGTTGCTAAGATGGACGAACTCGGCTTTGGTAACTGCACCAACACCCGCGCCTGCGAGATGGAGTGCCCCAAGCACGTAACCATCGACCACATTGCCCGCCTGAACAGGGAATACCTGAAAGCGCGGTTCAGTGAGTAATTTTAAAGATTAAAGAAAAAGGCCTGCAATCAACTGCAGGCCTTTTTCATATATGTTTATGCTTCGGGTTTTTCAGTATTGAATCCCTTATTGTAGTCGGTTTCTCTCTGAGGAACAACCCATGTCCAGTTGTTTACCTCATCGACACCGATTGTGATGGCAACTGCTGCGTGGGCATTACCGCCGTCTGCGAGTGTGTGCCTTACGATAGGACGCTTCCAGCGCTTGAAATCTGACCAGCCGAAGCCTTCTCCCCAAAGTTCAAGGGTGCGGTAGTTCATGATTTCTGTCCAGAGGTCATCACCTGTCTTCGTGCAAGTATATCCTGGAGTACGGCCTGTTGTGGCATTGAGTTCCACGAGGGCTGCCTGAGCCTCAGTTGTTTTGTTCTGCTTGAAAGCTGCTTCAGCTTCAATGAGAACCATTTCTGAGGAACGGATGAAAGGAAGATAACTTACACCTGGAGAGTCGAATACATAGAACTTGATATGGTCTCCAAGATGAGGAATACCTGCAGCAAGAGGAGCATCTACACCCTTTACAGCCATACTTTCAATATAATTGTACACTTCGCCGTAGAGTGCACTGCTGATCATAGCATAACTGTTATTAATAACATCAAGACCAAGGTAATACTGTGCACTCTTTGATCCGACGCCAGCAAGTGAATATGAAGGGAACTTGTCAGGTGTGAGGAACAGGGCTTTACGTGCATCATTGTCAGGAATCTGATTGGTAAGTTCAATATTGATTGAACCACCTGCATTTTCCGTGTTGGAAGCATAGTAGCCATTGCAGGAGAACTGGGTTCCGTAAGTCCAGTACCACTGGTTCTCAGAAGCATCACCATAACTGCCGAATATCCATTCGCTGTTAGGCGTCATGAAGCCGTCATTGTATTCATCACCACTCACGAGTTCATAACCCTCACGGGCGAGTTTTGCCTCGGATTGTGCCTTTGCATAGTCAAGCCTGTTGAGAGCTGCACGTGCGTAAACAGCATGGGCTACATTGATATTAGGAAGCCAAATCCTTCCTGCAGGGCGATTCAAGCCGCTTTTTGTAAAGAGTTTGATAGCATTCTCGCAGTCATCGTAAATCTGCTTGTATACATCTGCCATTGTGGAGGGTGCAAGGTCTCCTGTGCTGTCGTCAATACGGAGAACGATGGTTTTTCCTTTATCTGATGTACCGTTGTTGGAATCGAGCCAGCGGGGGCAGAAGTAGAGAACAAGCTTCTGGAAGCCATAAGCACGGAAAGTGAGTGCGGATGCTTCAATGAATGCTTTTTCTTCATCTGTAGCTTCAGAGGAATCGATGTTTGCTATGATTGAGTTTGCCTGGCTTATGATATTGTAATAATAATACCATGCGTAGTAATCATATTTAGAATCTTTCCTCAAATGGAAGGTCTGGTTATGAATAGCCGCCCAACCTGATGCATAAGCGTTATAGTTATAGTCCTGGCTGGGATAGTTTTCGTATAACCTTATGATAGCGTTTTCACCGCAGTCACCCTGGCTTCCGCTGTACTGCTGTGAGCACATGGTGAGAGCAATTCCGTTAAGGGCACCGATAGCACTTTCATAAGTTGCAACTGCATCCTGTGCACCTACAGCATTGGTAGGAGATGTCTGAAGATAATCCTTGCTGCAGGAAGCCACCAAACTTGCGCAAATTGCAAGTGATGCAACAAATGCGTTCTGGAATATATTTTTCATATTGTTTCCTTTTTAGAAGTTCAGGGTAACACCAAGGTTGAATACACGTGCGGTAACGTAGGTATTGTCATAGCTTCCGTTGAAGCTGTACTGAGGGTTCATACCGGTACGTGCAGACAGTGAGAGCAGATTCTCAACACTTGCAGTAACTGCTGCGCTCTCGAGGTCAAGAGCCTTTGCAAAGCGCTTGGGAAGAGAATATGAGAGGTTTATGTTCTTGATGACAAAGTAGCTGTTGCTTGTGAGCCAGCGGTCGGAAGTTCCGTTGCTGTAGGAGCTGCGCTCGAAGTCGGGAGCAGGGATGCCGTTGGGATCTATACGGTTTGCAGAAGTCTCTGTCATGCCTTCAGGAACGCCGTTCCATGCCTTGAGGAGGTCCTTATGGTTAGCGCTTGCGCTGGATGCTGAGTTCTGTGACATGAGGCTCTGATAGATACCGTCATACATCTTGCCTCCAAGGCTCCATGTAAAGAGGGCGCTCAGGGTAAGGTTCTTGTAGCGGAGGCTGGTGTTGAAGGAACCGTAAACGTCAGGAAGAGCGGTGCCTGCCCAGTCTTTCTTACCGAAGGAAGTATCAGTTGTGTAGTCAACACCATTGATAGTAACGAGTTCTCCTGCACTTGCTGCATCGTCTTTTACTTCAGGATCAAGAGTATAGAGGGAGCGGCCTGTCATCTGGTCTACACCTACGAAGTGATATGTATAGAACTCATAGATGGACTTGCCCACTGCGAATCTCTGGATACCGTTGTTTATTTCCTCATTGTCGTTAGGAAGCTTCATGATGCGGTTTTTCAGGAATGTAGCGTCTACACCAAAGTTCCACTGGAAGTTGCGTGTGCGAACAATGTCTGTATTGATAGAAAGTTCGATACCCTTGTTGGATACGGAACCGATATTCTCATACTGAGACATGTTCCAACCGCCATCCTGATGGCTCCATGCACCTGCGGAAAGGGGTAGAGGAACGCTGAAGAGGAGGTCGACGGACTGCTTGTCGAAGAGGCCGATTACGAAGTTGACGCGGCTGTCATACATTGAACCTTCGAGACCGAGGTCATAGGTACGGGTGGTTTCCCACTTGATGTTTGATGCGTCGAGGCTCTGCTTGAGGAGAGCGAGATTGCCACCGTTCTTGTCCACTTCGTAAAGTGCCTGGTATGCATAGAGGTCTACACCTGCGTTGTTACCTACTTCGCCGAATGCAGCACGGATACGGAGGTCGTTCCATACATTTGTGTTGATAAAGCTTTCCTTGAGGAGGTTCCAGCTGAAACCGATGGAGTAGAAGTTGCTCCAGCGGAGGTCAGGATGGAAGCGGGAAGATGCATCTCTTCTCCAGGAAGCGTCTACGAAGAAGCGCTCGTCGAAGTTATAGCGTGCACGTGTGATGTAGCCTTCTGTACGGTCTGAGTCGTTGTAACCCTGAGTGTAGGAGTTGGTGAGGAAGTTGCTCATCACAAGGATTCCGGGGACTGCCATGCCGGTGTTCATTGCATAGTCATAGAAGGCATCGTAGCCGTAGTTCTCATGACCGAGGAGAACATCGATGTGGTGTTTTCCGAAGTTGCGGTCCCAGTTCAGGAGTTCCTGTGCGGTATAGGTGAGATAACGGTAGCTGTAAGTTGTGAGACGTCCGTTGTTGGTAGCACCATCACCGATGTTGGGGTTGTTGTAGGATTTCCTGTTGGTGTTGCTGTGATTCATGTCACCCTTGATGGTGAATGAGAAGCCGTAAGGGAGCATAAGGGTTCCGTATACCTGACCGCCCAGAACGTTTCTGTGTGCCTTGTTGCTGTCTGTACGGAGTTCATATGCAATGTTACGGTTGGTCAGATAGGAAGACTGTGTGTCCCAAACCTTTTCACCGTTTGCATCGATAACGATTGCTTCACCGTTCTCATGGTCGTGCAGGTAGTAAGGATAGATAGGAGCCATGTTGCGGGCCTGGCTGAACGGGTTGGCATAGTAGCTGCCGGTTGCGTTGGAGTTGTAGTCACGGTCTGCAACAGTTGCATTGACGTTGATACCTGTCTTGAACCACTTGTTGGGAGTGAAGTTGGTATTCAGACGTGCAGTGAAACGCTCATAGTCAGAAGCGAGGACGTAGCCCTGCTCGTTGAGGTAACCTGCAGAAGCGTACACGTTGAACTTGCTGGAAGAAACGCTTCCCGATACGGAATACTCTTTACGCTTGCCCACTCTCTGAACTGCATCGAACCAGTTGAGGTCCGTGAAGTTGGGGTTCATGGTAGCTACGAGTTTACCGTTTTCGTCGAAAAGAGCGTCATTTGCTTTATCGTAGATGTTCAGCTTGGTGTAGTCTGTGATGAGGTGCTGGGTAGCATAAGTCTTTGCATCGGCCTCGGAAAGACCAAGTTTTGAATTCATTGCAAAGTTCTTCATTGCCATCCATGAAACCTCCATCCAGTCGTTTGCACCGAGTGTTTCATACTCGGGAATACCGCGGGTATACAGACCGGTGTTGACTCTTACGCTTACCTGAGGCTTCTGGGAACCGGTACCGCTCTTGGTGGTGATGAGGACAACACCATTAGCTGCACGTGAACCGTAAAGAGCTGCAGAAGAAGCGTCCTTGAGAACAGAGATGCTTGCAATATCGGCAGGATTGATTTCGGACATGTTTCCGTCGAAAGCTACACCGTCAACTACGAACAGAGGAGAGTTGCTTCCGTTGATGGAGCCGAAACCACGGATACGGATGGAAGGGGCTGCACCAGGTTCGCCGTAGGTGTTGTTTACCTGGATACCAGGGGCTGCACCTTCAAGGGCGCCGGTTGCGGATGTTCCAACGCGCTGCGCCAGTTTCTTGTCATCAATCTGGGAAACTGAACCGGTGATGGATTTTCTTGACTGAGTACCGAATGCAACGACAACCGTTTCATCCAGAGTGTTTTCGTCAGGGAAAAGTGTGATTTCCATGTATGAAGCCACTTCCACTCTTGCATCTTTCATTCCAAGGAAACTTGCAATGACATACTTTGCATTCTTGGGAAGCTTGCCGATTTCGAAGTTACCTTCTGCGTCAGCATAGGTGCCCACTGTGGTTCCTTCAACCACGATGGAAGCTCCTGCGACAGGAGATCCGTCTTCAGAAGAGACGACTTTTCCTCTCACTGTGTTCTGAGCAAATGCGAATCCCGCACTAAGCAGAATTCCCAATGCACAAATTAAGAGTTTCTTACCCATAGTTTGTAAGTTTTAGTTAAACATAAAAAATGATACACTTTTTTGCCTTTTTATATGTCCGTTTAAAGTAACGGAAAGTCGTTGCAAAAATGAGAAAACAATTTCAAAAATGCAAACGGCCGAAAACGCGTATTAAATGCGATACAATAAGGTTATTCCAAGTTTTTAAGGTTTTTTAGTTTTGTGTTTGCCGAAATTTAGTTATAAATTCACACAAATCAAACAAATAATCTTATAAATTTTAATTTTAAAAATTTTTTAGAAATTTACTTTTTCTCTTTCTTTTGTTCTAATTCTATGTCTTTCAAGTATCTGGAAAGGGTATTTCTGTGGATTTTCAGCGTTTTAGCGATGCTGCCAAGGCTGTTTCCATCGGTTTTTAGCTTCTGAACAAGCTGGTACTGCTGCCGAAAACGATACCATTCCTTGGATTTACCTACTGGTCGGCCAAGTTTTATCCCTGCTGCCTTTTTGGCGGCAAGGGCCTCGCGCGTGCGTTGTGAAATAAGGTTGCGCTCTATTTCCGCTGCAAGGGAGAACGCGAAAGCAATGATCTTGGAATTCAGAGTGTCGGACAATTCAAAATTGTCCTTGATAGAATAAATACGGATGCCGATTTGAGAGCAGGTGTTGAGAATAGACATGACCATCATCATGTTCCTCCCAAGCCGGGAAAGTTCTGTACATACAAGAGTGTCTCCAGGGGACATACGCTTCAAAAGTCGGCCCAGGACCCTTTTTTCCACTTTCCTGGTACCGGATACAGTCTCCTCAATCCACTTGTCAACGGTCAGACCCCGGCGCTTGCACCAGTTTTCGATTTCGAACTTCTGGCTCTCATATGACTGCAATTCCGTACTCACACGGATATATGCATAAATCATTTTTATCAAAAAGGGGGAGATTTGTTAAAGTTAGTAAATGTTTCATTAAACGGACGTTTAGTAGTGTATCAGATGCAAAGAAAAGAATTTTGTATCAATATTTATGTTTAACTAATCTTTCATGCTTATGAAAAAACTATGTGTTTTTTTCTCGGCAATGGTTTTGACCCTGGTGTCCTTTACCGCAATGGCTCAGAGCAGCGTCTCCGGTAAGGTGTCTGACGAGAATGGCGATCCTATCCCAGGTGCCAGTATCGTTCTGAAGGGTAACACCAGCGTTTATGCCCTTACCGACACAGGTGGTCAGTTCTCGCTCAAAGCTCCATCTGACGGCGTTCTTCTGGTAGACTGCCTTGGCTTCATTGGACAGGAAGTTGCTATTAATGGCCGCAAGATTGTCAATGTGGTTCTTGAGCAGGACAGTCAGCTTTTGGATGAAACTATTGTTGTTGCTTTCGGTACAACGACAAAAGAGGCGTTTACAGGATCTGCAGCAGTTGTTAAGGCTGAAGAACTACAGAAGCGCCAGACCACAAATGTTGCCAATGCCCTTGTGGGTAATGTTCCCGGCCTTCAGATGAGAGGTCAGTCCGGTGCCCCTGGTGCCGGCGCAGGTTCTATGAACATCCGTGGTATTGCTTCCATGTATGCTTCAACAGACCCGCTCATCATCGTTGACGGTGCTCCCTACTCGGCAAGCTTGTCAAACATTCCCCAGAGTGATATTGAATCCGTGACAGTCCTCAAGGATGCTGCTTCCGCAGCTCTTTACGGTGCGCGTGGTGCTGCCGGCGTAATCATTGTTACAACAAAGAAAGGACGTAGCGGTGATGCAGTCGTCAATGTAGACGCACGTTATGGCTTCAACACTCGTGCAATCCAGGATTATGATGTCATAACCGATCCCGCTGCTTACTATGAGGCATACTATGCACAGTTGTTCAACTATTCATACTATGGTCAGAACAATACTGTAGATTATGCAAACAACTGGGCCAATACCCAGATGATCAACCATCTTGGTTATCAGGTGTTCACGACTCCCGTGAATAGTGAGACCGGCCTTCCCGAACTTCTTATCGGCAAGGATGGTAAAATCAATCCCAATGCAACACTTGGCTATGCTTTGGATGTTACCGATGAGTCGGGAAATATCTTGGAGTCTTACTGGCTGCAGCCCGACAACTGGACCAATGAGGCATATAAGAAAGCTCTCCGCAAGGAGTATAATGTCAGTGTTACTGGCGGCAACGACCGTGCAAGTTTCTATGCAAGCGTCGGCTATCTCAATGAAGACGGTATTATTGAATTCTCCGGTTATGAGCGCCTTTCTGCAAGACTTAAGGCCGAATATAAGGCAAAGAACTGGCTTAAGGTTGGCGGTAATGTAGGTTTCGTAAATTCAGTTACCACTTCCAACCCCAACATGAGTGCTTCCCAGCTTGGTTCCACCAACCTGATGTACTACACCTCCAACATTGCTCCTATCTATCCTATCTATGTGCGTGGAGTTGATGCTGTCGTAGGCGCAGACGGCAAGGTTACATACGGTCAGCCTTACATCCGTACAGACGAAAACGGAAATCCCCAGTATGACTATGGTCGTCCCGGTCAGGATTATCCTGTTGCCCGTGCTTTCCTCCAGACTGGTAACCCTCTTGGAGCAAACAGGTACAATGTTTCCAGATCTAATGGCAACCAGCTCAATGGAAACATGTTTGCAGAATTCCAGATTCTCCCTTCATTGACTTTCAATATTACTACAACAGCCATTCTTGGTCTTACAAACCAGACCTTCTATGATAATGGTCTCTATGGCCCCAAGGTTGGTGTCCATGGTGAACTTACCAAGTATTCATCAGTTAACCTCCGTACCAATAATCTTCAGACTCTCAACTATGTCAAGGAATTTGGCAAGAGCTCTCTGAATATTACAGCCGGTCACGAATACTACAAGACCAATGGATCTTCCCTCGAAGCTGTAGCACAGGGTGCGTATACCCCTGAAATTCTTGAAATAAATGCATTTGCAAAGAAACTCACCTCTGCTTCTTCATCTAGCATGTATAATGTAGAAGGATATTTTGTGAGTGCACAATACAATCTTGATCAGAAATACTATCTGTCAGCATCTTTCCGTAGGGATGCAACTTCCTATTTCGCAAAGGAAAACCGCTGGGGTAACTTCTGGTCTATAGGCGGTGCTTGGATTCTCTCCAAGGAGAAAATTTTCGAATCTTCCGATATAATCGACATTCTGAAGCTCAAAGCATCCATCGGACAGCAGGGTAACGACGGCGTTGGTGCATATTGCTACACCGACCTTTATACCATCACTACCTCCGGTGAATACACGATGGCTCCTGAATTTGCCCGTATCGGTAATCCCAATATTACCTGGGAAACCACTACAAACACCAACGTAGGTTTGGAATTCAGCTTATACAAGGGCCGCCTTTCCGGAAGCATCGACTTCTACAACAAGATTTCAGACGGTCAGCTCTTCTGGCTTTCTGTAGCAGAATCCGTTGGTTCCCGCGGATATTACGGCAATATGGGTAAGATACAGAACAAGGGTATTGAATTATCTCTCAATGCTGACCTTATCCGTACCCGTGACATTGTATGGAGCGCAAACTTCAACATCGCCACTAACAGCGACAAGATTATCACTCTTCCTGAGTCCAAGATGGTTGATCCTGAAAATGGCGTCAGGGGCTTCACAGAAAGCTCAAGGTGGATGGAAGAAGGTGGTTCCATGTATGCAATTTTCCGCAAAGCTTATGCCGGCGTAAATGAACAGGGTGAGGCCCTTTATTGGATTGATGACGACCTTGAAGGTGCTGTGAACCGTCCCGGTACCAACCATTCCAGGACCACCACTGTTTGGTCTGATGCTTCTTACTATAACTTTGGAAGCTCACTTCCCAAGGCTTTTGGCGGTTTCGGAACTTCTCTCCGTCTTGGCCACCTTGACTTCTCTGCCACGTTTGACTATCAGATCGGCGGACTTATCTATGATTCCCGTTATGCTGGCTATATGAGCCCTTGCGTCTCCTCCGGAGATGCCGGTTCTGCTTTCCATAAGGACTGGATCAAGTCTTGGAGCCCGAACAACACATCAAGCAACATTCCTCGCTGGCAGTATACAGACCGTTATACGACTTCTGCATCTGACCGCTTCCTCACAGACGCAAGCTACCTGAACTTCCAGTCTTTCACCGTGGGTTACACACTTTTAAAATCCATCAAGGGCATCTCCAAGATCCGTGTATACGCCGCTGGCGAAAACCTTGGATTCTGGTCTGCAAGAAAGGGTCTGGATCCTCGCTATTCCTTCACCGGAACTGCTTCTCTCGCTGTGTATTCTCCTGTTCGCACCGTTTCCGGTGGTGTTCAGATTACATTCTAATATAAAGGAGAAATGACTATGAAAAAGATATTTGCAATTGTTTCTCTCGCTGCCGCATTCTTGTTTACTTCATGTATTCAGGAGACAAACCCGCAGTCAAGTACAATTACTGCAGAACAGGCTGCGAACGCACCTGGTGCCTTCCAGAACTTTGTTGATGCAATCACAAACTCTCTCTGTGGCCAGTTCACATATAATGGAAATGATAATACTTCCCCTTGGGACTTCGGTTATCCTTCATTCTTCCTTCAGAGGGATGTAATGGGCCAGGATATAGCTGTAGAGGATTCCGGTTCCGAGTGGTATACCACCTGGTATACTTGCGGCCCCGCATTGGGCCCCGGTTATGCTATCACCCAGCTTCCCTGGACCTACTATTATGGTTGGATAAAGAACTGCAACGTAGTTATTGCCGCTGCAGGTGAGAATCCTTCCGATGACAGAAAGGCGGGTCTTGGTATTGCACATGCAATGCGTGCTATGTTCTACATGGATCTTGCCCGTATGTATACTTCCAAGAACTATATTCAGGACAAGAATTCCCCCACTGTTCCTATCGTCAAGGAGACTACAACAACCGACGAGGCCAATAATAATCCCCGTGCTACCAATGAGGAAATCTGGGCCTTTATCCTTGATGACCTTAACAAGGCAGAAACCGAACTTGAGGGATTTGTCCGTGCCGACAAGAACGTTCCCGACGTCTCTGTTGTGTACGGCCTGAAAGCCCGCGCTTATCTTGAGACAGGAGATTGGAGCAAGGCAAAGGAATTTGCCCAGAAGGCAAAGGCTGGTTATACCTTGATGAATCAGGCCCAGTACCTGAGCCAGACAGATGGTTTCAACAAGCCCAACGATTCCTGGATGTTCGCCTGCACATTCAAGCCTGACGACAAGAACATTCAGCTTAACGATGCAGACTCCTGCTGGGGTTCACAGATGATTATCGAGGTTTCTCCTTCCGGTTGCGGTTATTCTGCAAACTATGTAGGCCCCAAGCGTATCGATGCCCATCTTTACAGCACTATCCCCGCAACGGATTTCCGCCGCATGTGCTGGATTGATCCTGCCATCGATGAACTTACGACAAAAGCTGATATGGTTGCTGCTCTTGCTGCATATTCCGATGATCCAAACGGCCTTTTCACCACAGGATATCAGGTAAGTGCACGTCAGTCTGTTGGTCTGATGCCCGTGAAATTCCGTCCCAAGGATGGTGAACACGCTGACCAGTATGCAGCTTTCACGGTATCCGTTCCGCTCATGCGTGTAGAGGAAATGTACCTTATCGAGGCTGAAGCTGCCGGCATGCTTAACGAGTCAGAAGGACAGGCTCTTCTTGAGGCCTTTGCAAAGACCCGTGACGCTTCCTATGTTTATGGCAGCCACAACGAGGGTTACAATAGCACTTTCGCTACTCCTTTCCAGAACGAAGTTTGGTGGCAGCGCCGTGTAGAATTCTGGGGTGAAGGTTTGGCTACCTTTGATATCAAGCGTCTTTCTAAAGGTATCATTCGCAGCTATGCCGGTACTAACCATATCGAGGGTTACCTCTGGAATACAACAGAAGTTCCCGCATGGATGACTCTCTGCTTCGTAGGAACCGAGGCCAACTATAACAAGGCTCTGGTCCAGAACCCTACACCTATTCCTCCTACTGAGGATTCAGATCCTTTTAACTTTAATTAATCCGCAACATTATGAAGAAGTATATTTCTATCATAGCATCGGCAGCCGCGCTCATTCTTTCCGGCTGTGCTGCAAAGGAAGGAACCGAGCCCGGTACAGACGCTTCTCCGAAAGTTGTCGTTTATACATACAACCCTGGAGCCGGATATAATCCGGATAATGATGTCGCAGTCAAAATAACCGCTAACGGAGCTGTTGATGAGGTTTATTATCTGCTTGAAAAGGTCGATGATTTCAACGCCAACCTTGAATCCAAAGGAGAAAGTGGATATGCTGACTACGTCAAGGCAAATGGTACCAAAGCGTCACTCGAAACACTTGAGTTCAACGGCAGCAAGTACTTCAATACCATTATTACCAATGTTCTTGGTGCAAGCAAGATTGTTGCAGTAGGAGTTTCTTCCGGCAACTATTCTATTGCAAATGCCGATTTCGTTGGCCTTACATGGACTGATCTTGCAAGCGGAACATTCTCGTCCGAAACAATGACTAAGCTAGGGCTGCCTTCAATCCCAGCAAAACTACAGAAGTGTGATCAGGTTGAAGGCCGCTACCGTTTCCCGGACCTGTTCGCTAATGGATATCACCGTGTATTTAATATTAGCGGAAAAGCTCAGAAAGATGACGAGGGAGATACTTTCTATAACATTGTTATAGCAAATCAAGAAACAGGCCTCACTTATGGAAACTACGGTATGATTTCTGCCCGTGACGTTTCAACATGGCAGAACAATTCAAGCTACCTTGAATACAATGTCTTCTATCCGGATCATAACTATGTAATAGCATGGACACAGTACAATGTTACTGCCGGAAACCTTGGATATGGCGATGATGAATTCTCTCCTGGAGACTAAAAACCATTCTGGTATGTAAAACAATGTCGGCACCTCTATCAAGGGGTGCCGATTTTTTATTTGATATCTATGTAATATACACTCCTGAGCGGGTGTCCTGTTGCGTCAAATCCCTCAGCAGCAACAGTGTATTTTCCAGGAGAAGAAGGCGCTGTTACCCTGATGCGAGAAGTATCGCCGCCCCTCAAGTGCATAATCGGATGCCAATACAAAAGGTATCTGTTGTCTTGTCCTTGAGGAACAGCACCCGTGTATGCAGTAGGGAAGCAGAAGCCCTTGAAATCTACAACCCTTACGTTTGAAGGGAAATCCAGAGCCTCCACATAGTTCTCTTTTGTAATAAAATTAACCGCTCCTCCATATACGAGGCCGCCGATCATAATGCTTCCCGAGTATATTTCCACGTCGCTCAGAAGCATCGCGTCCAGCCTTTTTATCTGCGCTATTCCGTTGATAAGAACTCCGTCAATCATTGTGAGGAGGTTGTCTGAGGAAAAAGACTGGCCCGTGTTTTTGTCTCTTTCCCTGAGTTTGAGAACCTCTTTCCCACGCACCGTTACTATTGACAGCTCCTTTGTTATTTCGACGATAATTTCTTTCAGAGAAGTAAAACGGGTATAGTCGTCCAGATGATAATTCTTATAGGAGCAACCTTCCAATAGTATGTCTTTGCGGCGTGGCAGGTTAGTTTCCAATGTGTCTGCAGGAATACCTGCCAGCGATGCAGCCGCAGCCTTTCTTGATACCAGGGATGTATAAATGGACTGCGCAATGGCAAGTGCGGGGATGTTCCCGGGTTCCGGATGGATGAAGGGCTCTTCAATTGTAAGATACGAGCCCTTGTCGGCCGTGGAACAAACCAGTTCGCGGTCTCCGAAAATGTTGTTGGTGTAGAAATAGACATTTCCGTTACCGTCGGCCCGCCCTAGATAAAAGTCAGACGGAGAGCCGGCAGACGAAATTGTGCTCAGGCGCGTCCGTTCACCTTTGATTGTTCCGTGGATAATTTCTCCTTCGTATTCAATGGTGCCCTTACCGGGCTGGCTTGCCGATTTGTCTTTGACTACATTGCTGTAAAAGCTTATGATATCATTTGCCGGAGGGGGCAGAATATTGTCTGTTTTGTAGACAGACAAGCTTATTGTTGCATCCGAGGGACTATTTACATTTATGGTGAAAGAAGCTCCACAAGCATGTGAGCCGGAGGAAGAAATGCCAATACCGCGCGTCTCGTCCCTGAATGCGGGTAAAGTATACAGGCTGTTGTCCACGATCTCGACACCACCGTTAACCCGGGCGGTGGAAGAGGTGTTGAAAACAGAGAGAATTCTTGCTCCGTCAAGGCATCCCTCGGCACCGCTGACGCGCGTATAGGCCAGCAGGACGTAGTTTCCCGTAGGAGCATCTGCCGGGATATTGAAGGCTCCGGCGCCACAGCCGTCAATAAGGCTTATTTTTGCAGTACAGACCACCCCTTGGGCAGAAGCCAGCTCTACATAGGCAGCCGAGCTAAGTCGGGAAAGATTCTGTGTCATGCCGTCCAGGCAGTATAATGAGCACCAGATGCGATCTCCGGCAATATAGATGTTTCTGTCTGTGCAGACATATACTCTTTCTGCAGCGTGTGAAATGACTCCAGTGCAAAAGGCGAGGAGAAGCAGGAAACGTTTCATCATAAGTCAGGTCTAGTCAATGTTCCGCCGGCAGCTACACAGTCATAACAGCGGGCCGTCCCCCATCCGATACCAAGCATGCCATTGCGCCCCAGGTAGTCGCTCACAGGAGAATAACCGTTCCGGTAGTAAGACATGTACTGCTCTTCTTCCAGAATGAGAAGATCGCGCTGGAATTCGATGTAATACTTATTGTCAAGAAAGACGTAATCATAGTCTTCCATAAAGACATTCACATATCCGTAAACGGGCTTTGAAGGAGAAGATTCGCACGTGATGTTGCTTATGAGTTCTCCCGGATTCGGGGAGAACAGGGATCCGTTCGAATTGGAATTGGAAGCAAGGGCATTTCGGTAGCGATATTCTTCTTCGGTAACGCTTCTTACATGTATTTTTGCCTTGTAATTTTTATGATTTCTATTGTCTGTCCTGGCGAAGGATATTATTCCCAAGTTGTTCACAAGGCCTGCGCTATTGCTGAGATCGACAATTCTCTCAAGCATTACTTTATTGGTATTCCAGCACCAGTAGTGTGTCATGTCAGGATTTGCGATTGGAACGGGAACACCCCATTCCGGATCGAACTCATACATCTTGATGTAGTCGGAATGGAATTGCCAAACCTCGTCGTATCTGACAGCAATATATGGAGTCTTGCATTCTGATGCATCAATATTGGAAGAGATGAAAACACTCAGACCGTCGGCATAAACTGTGCTTAACTGTATAGTAGGCGAAACCGTCGGGCTGGTCAGTGTAGAGGTGTATGTCTCTCCGTCGGCTTCGATGACGAGACGGTATTTCTGGTTGTACTTGAGCTTTTCAGTATTGAAGACCAGATGGTTGCCTGTAGAAAGCGAGTTGTCCGGATTATACCTGTTGCCTCTGTTGTCTTCTATGTAGCCGGTTCCGTTTGGGACGACGTGAGTGAATACCCTGTCCAGCGGAAACACATAACTCAGCGTGACCTCGGAGATGTCTCCGATGCGAATGTTCCCCTCGATGACGAGGGATGGGGATTCGCTTTCAGGGAGGTCTGCGTCATACGGATAAATGCAGCCCCAGAGGGCGAGTAAAAGTATATATGCCGATATCCTTTTCATCAGAACAGAATGTTAAGGTTAATGTAAGGAATCTGCGTAGCGAAAACAGACAGCATGTAGCCCTGTATCTGGCCGGCTGTGTTGTTGCGGAAGAAGACGGAATATGGATTGTGCCTTCCGGTTATATTGTATACCCCTATTGTTATGGAAGAATGTGCGATAGCCTTAAGGTAATGCCCCGGGTCTATATTCAGGGCAGCGTCAATCCTGAAGTAGTCCGGAATCCTATGACTGTTGCGTTGTGAGTAGGCCAAGCGCCATGCTCCGCCAAAATAGTAGTGGCCGCTGGGTACTGTTATCGGCCTGCCGGTAGAGTAGTCCAGGTTCACGGAGATGCTGTAGCGGTGCGTGAGGGCCCAGTTTGTGGCCAATTTGACCTCATGGGGCTTGTCGTGCGGGGCGTTGTACCATTCTCCATGGGCGATGACGGGAGGCGCATTTCCTTGGATTTCACGCAGCATTGCCCTGGAGTAGCAGTAGGAAAGCCAGCCGGTGATGCTTCCAGTGCTCTTTTTCATCATCAGTTCGATACCGTAGCTTCGGCCCTGGACGGGGACCAGGTCATCGGCAAGGTTTTCGTTCATGACAAGGGTAGCGCCGGACTTGTAATCTATTTCGTTGGCAGTTTCTTTCCAGTAGAGTTCGGCAGAGAAGTCGATTCCGGTTGAAAGCTGGGTCCAGTAGGCTCCGGCAGCTCCCTGCCAGCCAGTGGTGGGCTTTATCCCTGCCTCAGAGAGCTTCCAGGTGTCCATCGGCGAGATGGCTGCGGTGTTGGTTATGAGGTGTATGTTCTGCCTCATTGTGTTGATTCCGCCCTTGAAGGAAAGGTTGGGGAGAGGAGAATATCTTGCCGAAAATCTGAATTCCGGGCCTCCGAAAAAGGATTTGTCGGCGAGGGAAAGGAAGGCCGACAACCTTACTCCGCCTTCTGCCGAAACCTTGTCAGAGATGCTCCAATTGTCGGAAATGAACAATGCCGGTTCGATGCCGTTTTCCTGCGCCAGCGATTTGTTGTTTATGAGGGACTGTTCCCCGTATTTTATAATGCTGCCGGGGGACAGCATCATTCCGACGATGTCGGCACCACACATGATGGCATGGTTTTCGACAGTCTGTGTGCGTGAGCCCTTGACGAATACCTGTTCTATCCTGGTCCGAAGGTCATAAGCAAGGCTTTCTATGGCATATAGGCCGGTGTTGTTTTCAAAGCGGTCATATCCTGAAACCATGCTGAATGCGCTGCCGTCACGGCCTTTGTGTCGGTAATTCAGGGACAGGTTAAGGTTCTTGTTGCGGAAGAGGGTATCGGCAGAAAAACTGAATTTGTCCGATGCAGAGTAGGCGTTGAAAGAAAGGACGTCAGAGTCTGTGAAACGGTGGGTAATGCCGGCGTTAATGTCGTAGAAGTTGGCTGAGCCGTTGCTATAGTAGCTGTCTTTGGGCATGAGGCGGAGAATCCAGTCGGAATAAGTCATGCGCCCGGCAAGTATGAACGAGGTTTTCCCTTTCGCTATCGGACCCTCCAGATGCAGGCGGCTTGTTAGAAGGCCGATGCCGGCAGAACCTTTGAATTTATTGGTATTTCCCTGTTTTGAGCGCACGATCATTACGGAGGAGATTCTTCCGCCGTATTCAGCAGGGATGGAACTCTTGTAAAGTTCAACATTCTCTACCACATCGGGGTTAAAGGCAGAAAATAGGCCGAACAGGTGGTTGGGGTTGTAGATTGTGTTGTCGTTGAAAAGGATAAGGTTCTGGTCCTGGGAGCCTCCTCTCACGTTGAAGCCGCCAGCCGCCTCTCCGGCCGTTTTTACTCCCGGGAGCGTTAGTACGGATCTGAGGATGTCGCCCTCTCCGAAGGCCGACGGAATTCTGTTCATTGTCTTCATGCTCACTTCTTCCACACCCATGGTGGTAGTGTGGTGGCTTTCCATGCTTGTTGCCGACACTATAGATGCTTTAAGGAGTTCTATTTTATCGGGAAGGTCGATGTCCAGTAGCCCGTCTCCTTCAATTTCCACCATAAGGCTGATGGTTTCCTTACCTTCCAGACTGAAGTTTATGACGTTTTCTCCAACCGGCAGCGTCAGTGAGTACCGACCGCCTTTTTCCGTGAGTGTATGTGTCGATGTCTTGTTGTCATATACCAGAACACCGGCTAGCATTTCCTTGCTCTCAAGATCCCGTACAGAGCCGCTCACACGTGCTTTCCCACTGTTCTTGCCCTTCCCGATCGTATAAATCTTGTTTCTGTAGGATGCCTTGACATATGTCTCATCATACGTGTCAGGAACCGAGGCTTTTTCATTTTCCCGGCTGAAATATCCATCCGGCAGGCCTAATCCGGAGGGCTTAAAAGCGTATGTTTCATGTCCGGCAGACCTCTCCTTGCTGCCTTTAACACGGTTGAGTTTTTCTTCGTTGAACCAGGAGATGCCGTCCTTCCGATGAGCGGCTTTTGAGACAGCCATCCTGGCTTTCCTTGCTGAAATCCTTTCTGCCGTGTTCCCTTTAATTATGTAGTACACTTCCTCCTGTCTGAAATAACTTGGCACATCCTCCCTGTATTCCGGGTCGTTCATCCCGATGTCCTTCCCGTTGTGATTTCCAGTCTGGGTGCGAAGGGTTTTTGTTACAAATTTTACGATGGGCGTTTCGCCGTCCAGAACAACCTCGCAATATCCTTCAGGAGCCATCTCCACTTCGAGGAATTCGAGATTCACGAATAGCCGATTCTCTATTTTGAGCCATGCGGTCTGCCGGCGTAATGTTGCCGTTGCCGCGACATTCGCATCCGTTTTTACGAGAGCGTCCATCGCAGCGGCGTCGATGTTCAGGAGAACACCGAAATATGTTCTTCCGTTGTATCGGAGATCTCCTTTTTTGAATTCGGGACTTTCAATATATGGGGTCCCATTGTATAGGAATGTGTATTGTGCTGGTTTTTGACCTCTCATCAGTGTTGAAAGAGGTCCTGAGTCCTTCAGATAAGAAACAACATCTTTTCTATCCTGAGCTAACCCCGATACCGTATTGCCTATGGCAATATAAATTGCAAACGCCAGAATTTTGATGGTCTTCGCCTGATTTACCATAAAAAATTATTGAAAGGATAGCGGCCGGCGTGGATTTCGGCCACTATTTTGTAAAGGTCGTTTCTCAATTTTTCTATACCAATGCGCTCTTTTGCCGATATGAAGATGCAGGGAGTTTTCTCTTCGGCAATCCAGCTGTTTTTAAGTTCTTCAAGCGTACGGTTGATGGGCTTTTTGGGCTCCAGGGAGAATTCATCGTACGGCTCGTAGGTGTATGCGTCAACCTTGTTGAAGATGACGTAAACCGGCTTGTTGAAGGCGCTGATATCTTTCAGCGTCTGCTCTACGACGGTCATCTGCTCTTCGAAATCGGAGTGGGAGATGTCAACTACGTGGAGGAGGACATCGGCCTCGCGGACCTCGTCGAGGGTGCTCTTGAAAGCTTCAACAAGTTGAGTGGGGAGTTTGCGGATAAAACCTACAGTATCGCTAAGGAGGAAGGGGACGTTTTCGATGACCACCTTCCTTACCGTTGTGTCAAGGGTGGCGAAGAGCTTGTTCTCGGCAAACACGTCCGACTTTGCGAGCATGTTCATGATGGTGCTCTTGCCTACGTTGGTGTAGCCGACCAGTGCAAGGCGGACGAGAGATCCTCTGTTGCTTCTCTGCGTTGCCATTTGCTTGTCGACTTTTTTGAGGTCTTCCTTAAGTTTTGAAATGCGCTGCTTGACGATACGGCGGTCAATTTCTATCTGGGTTTCACCCATACCGCCGCGTGTTCCCATGCCGCCCCTCTGGCGTTCAAGGTGTGTCCACATACCGGCAAGCCTGGGCAGCATATACTGGTAATGGGCCAGTTCCACCTGCATTTTCGCGTAGGAAGTTTTAGCTCTCTGGGCGAATATTTCCAGGATGAGACTCGTTCTGTCGATAACGTCCGAGCAGGCGATAACCTTTTCAATGTTTCGCTGCTGCATGCCGGAGAGTTCGTCATCAAAAATGACGTACTCAATCTCGTTTTCCTGGCAGTAGTTCTTGATTTCTTCAAGCTTTCCCGGGCCGATGTAAGTTGCCTTGTCCGGCCTGTCTAGGCGCTGCGTGAATTTCTTGTCGCCGATGGCTCCGGCGGTTTCGGCCAGAAATTCAAGTTCATCCAGATACTCCTGTACACGGCCTTCGCCACCCTTTTCCAGAATGACACCTACAAATACTGCCTTGTTTGTCTTGAATTCGCTCATTACTTTACTAACTGACCAATTGCCGATTTCTTGCACACGCGCGCGTGTAATTCATGCAAATTTACTAATTTTGTGCAAATTTTCAGTTATGGTTTCCTATTATACAGAAGATATATCATTCAATTTCAAGGAACGAAGATTGACGAACCGCTGGCTCAAGTTTGTTGCAGAGAGTGAACTCAAGCGCCTCGGAGATATTTCCGTTATATTCTGTTCCGATAATTATATTCTGGATGTCAATATAAAATATCTGCAACACGATTATTTTACAGACATTATAACCTTCGACTATTGCGAGGGAAACAAGCTGAATGGAGACCTCTTCATAAGCATAGATTCAGTCCGTGAGAACGCCTCTTTTTACGGGACCGAATTTGCCGATGAACTTAACCGTGTTATTGTTCACGGAGTTCTTCACCTCATCGGTTATGACGATCATACCGAAGAGGACATAAAAGTAATGAGGTCCAAGGAAAACTACTATCTTTCCCAGCGTGAAAAAGTATGACCGGAGAGTTTGACATAATTGTCATAGGCGGCGGCCATGCCGGCTGTGAAGCGGCGATGGCCGCGGCCAATATGGGCTCGTCCGTTTTGCTCATGTCTCCTGATATTCATGCTCTGGCAAAGATGAGTTGCAATCCCGCAGTGGGAGGAATTGCCAAGGGTCAGATCGTCCGAGAGATAGATGCTCTTGGTGGTTATACCGGCTTGGTAACAGATGCCGCCACGCTCCAGTTCAGGATGCTCAACCGCTCGAAGGGGCCTGCAATGTGGAGCCCCCGCGCCCAGTGTGATAAAAGGCTCTTTTCTGAAACCTGGCTCAAAACCCTGTTAAGTAATTCAAAACTAAGCATTTACGCGGATTTTGCTGAAAGTTTTCTCTTTGAGAATTCAAAAATCTGCGGAGTTAAGACAATTACCGGGGCAATTTTCAAAGCTAAGGCCTTTATTTTGACCGCCGGGACCTTCCTGAACGGCAAGATGTTCATAGGCGAGCATTCCTTCGAGGGTGGCAGGATTGGAGAGAAATCCAGCTACGGTCTTTCCGACCAACTCTCCTCGATGGGTATTCCCACAGAGAGGATGAAGACAGGAACTCCTCCCCGTATAGACATTCGCTCCGTGGATCTGTCCAAACTCCTTCCTCAGGAAGGTGATGAAAATCCAGAGCGCTTCTCTTTCCTTGACGTCCCTTCTGCGGTTCAGTCTTCCGGGCGGCAAATGAAGTGCTACATACTTCATACGAATCCCAGGGTTCATGAGATTCTTGAATCCGGCTTTGACCGCTCACCTCTTTTCACCGGACGCATTCACGGAAAGGGTCCCCGCTATTGTCCAAGCATCGAAGACAAGCTGAAGACTTTCGCGGGGAAGGATTCGCATCAACTTTTCCTGGAACCAGAAGGTGCCGATGCTCCTGAGTATTATCTTCAGGGTTTCTCTTCTTCGCTTCCGCTCGAAGTACAGCTCGATGCTCTTCATGCAATTGAAGGGCTCGAAAATGCCGTGGTCTTCAAACCGGCTTATGCTGTAGAATACGATTATTTCGATCCTCAATATTTGAAATATTCTCTTGAGTCCAAGGTTGTCGAGAATCTTTTCCTCGCCGGCCAGGTCAATGGCACTACCGGATACGAGGAGGCTGCAGCACAGGGTTTGATGGCAGGCGTAAATGCTCACCTTAAACTACACGGCAAAGAGCCGCTGATTTTAAGAAGAGATCAGGCATATATAGGCGTCTTGATTGATGATCTTATCAATAAGGGAGTGGACGAACCCTACCGAATGTTTACCTCCAGGGCAGAATACAGGATACTTCTGCGTCAGGACAATGCCGATTTCCGCCTTACTGAATTGTCTCATGCCATTGGATTGGCTTCTGAAGACCGTTATGCGCTTGCTCAGAAGAAAGAGCAGGACGTTCAGGATCTTAAAGATTTCTGTGAACGTACCAAGATTAAAGCATCTTCGGCAGAGCAATTCCTGCTCTCAAAGGGTTCTGCGCCCCTTACAGATTCTAAGCACATTTCGGAATTAGCACTGCGTCCAGAGCTTTCTCTTGAGGAAATACTCCAAATTGTTCCACGTGGAACAACGGCCAAGATTTATTCACACGAAGTTGTTACTTCGGTTGAAGTTTCAATCAAATATTCCGGTTATATAGAGCGTGAGAAGCTTCAGGCAGACAAAAACAATCGGCTTGAGTATATAAAAATACCTGCCGGATTTGACTTCGACAGGTTGACCGGTTTGTCTACAGAGTGCCGCCAAAAGCTAAAAAGATATCATCCTCAAACCATAGGACAGGCGTCCAGAATTTCCGGCGTTTCGCCTGCCGACATCTCTGTGCTGCTTGTTTATTTTGGGCGCTAGAGCTTCTTCAAAGCCGCTTTTATGACATCCTCGACCTTCGCGTTGGGGATGTCTTTCATTATACCGGGCAGTACTTTTCCGATGTTCGCTTTGCTGAATCCCAGCATTACAAGTGCGGTTGTAGCTTCTTCTGCAATGCCGGAATTCTCCTGCTTGAAGAGTTCTGTAGCGGCGCTGCCCTCTCCCTTCACTACCTTGTCCTTCAGCTCCAGGACCAGTCTCTGGGCACTCTTGAGTCCGATGCCTTTTACGCTCTTGATTTTGCTTATGTTCTCGCTCAAAATAGCCTGGCGGATCTCCTCTGACGTAAGCGTTGACAGCATCATCCTGGCCGATGCAACACCTATTCCGGATACGCTTATAAGCAGGCGGAAGAGCTCCCTTTCGTCCTTAGTGGCAAAGCCGAAGTACAGTTCTTCGTCTTCCCTGATGTAATGGTGGATGTAGGCTACAGCGTCAGTTTTAAGCTGGAAAGCCTCGTATGTCTGGAGGGAGATGAGGATGCTGTATCCTATTCCGTGATTGTCAAGAACCAGCTCTGTGGGCGTAAGTTCTATTATTTGTCCTTTAATATAATCAATCATAACGCAAAAATATGTAAATTTGCAGACTTATACAACCAAAATGAAGGTAAAAGAGTTAAGAGACAAGTTCCCTATTCTGTCCACTTGCGTGTACGGCAAACCGCTCGTGTACCTGGACAATGCAGCTACTTCCCAGAGGCCGGCTGCAGTGTCTTCCAAGTGGAACGAACTTGTAAATACCCGCAATGCTAATATCCACCGGGCGGTTCACCGCCTGGCCGATGAAGCTACGCGTGAATATGAGGGGGCAAGGGATACGGTAAAAGCATTCCTCAATGCGTCTTCCAGGGAAGAGATTGTGTTCACTTCCGGAGCTACTGCTTCTATAAATCTTGTGGCCTTTTCTTTTGGCGAGGCATTCGTTCATGAAGGCGATGAAATAATAGTTTCGGTAGCCGAGCATCACTCCAACATCGTACCTTGGCAGATGCTTTGTGAGCGAAAAGGAGCCTCCCTTAAAGTTCTTGACGTTGACGAAAATGGCGTCCTTCAGGTGGAGAAGCTGCAGGAATTGATTTCTCAGAAGACCAAGATTGTAGCTATCTCTCACATTTCCAATGTTTTAGGTCTTGTAAATCCAGTCAAGGAGATTGTGAAAATATGCCATGATCACGGCGTTCCGGTACTTGTTGACGGTGCCCAGGGCGTGGTTCACGAGAAAGTTGACGTCCAGGATTTGGACTGCGACTTTTACGCCTTTTCCGGGCATAAGCTTTATGCTGCTACCGGAACCGGCGTCCTTTACGGAAAGAAGAAATGGCTTGATGCTATGCCCCCGTATATGGGCGGCGGAGAGATGATCGGCACAGTGAGTTTCTCCGGGACTACTTATGCCCCTCTCCCCCAGAAATTCGAGGCCGGCACGCAGAACCTGAATTCCACCCCTACGCTTGTCCCCGCCATCGCCTTTGTCAATGAAATAAGGGCCGATGAGGACCTTGCCGCAGAGCAAAAATCGGTCCTCGAATACGTTCTGGGGGCATTGCAGGAGAACAAGCTCATCCACCTTTACGGCGTTCCACGTAGAACGGAGGAGAAGGCCCCCGTGTTCTCTTTTACGGTAAAAGGTGCTCACCATGAAGACCTTGCCCTGATTCTGGACAAGATGGGCATAGCCGTCAGAAGCGGCCAGATGTGCGCAGAGCCCCTTATGGACAGAATGGGCGTTACAGGCATGCTCAGGGCATCTTTTGCTCCCTACAATACACTCGAGGAGGCTAAATATTTTATTGAATGCCTGAATAAGGCAATCGGTATGTTGATATGACACTTGATGAAAAGAAGCAGCAGGTTATAGAGGACTTTTCCAGTTACGACGAGTGGCTGGACAAGTACGAATACCTGATTGAGTTGGGCAAGGGCCTCGACGCCCTTCCCGAGGAAAAAAAGACTGAAGACCGCCTTATAAAGGGCTGTCAGTCACGCGTTTGGCTCGACAGCGAGCTCAAGGACGGCAAACTCTTTTTCTCTGCCGACAGCGACGCCATCATCACCAAGGGCATCATTTCCCTTCTTATCGGCATTTATTCCGGAGCGACGCCTCAGGAGATTGCGGCCGATGATTTTGGCTTTGTCGAGGAAATCGGCCTGAGGGAGAACCTTTCCCCTACCAGGGCCGGCGGGCTTGCATCGATGATTCAGACAATTAAGGAGATCGCAGAAAATGCCGAATAACGAAGTTTTAAGCGCGGAAGATGTCCAGGCCCTGCAGCCTATGTATGCGGCCGTTATAGCCGCAATAAAGGAGGTTTACGACCCGGAAATCCCCGTAAACGTCTATGATCTTGGACTTATTTATGAACTTACCATAAGCAAGGCCCACGAAGTATATATCCTCATGACCTTTACGGCCCCCAACTGCCCCATGGCCGACCAGGTTCTTGCCGAGGTCCGCGAGGGCGTCGAAGCCGTTCCCGGCGTTACCAAATGCACGATCGAGCTCACTTTCGAGCCCGAATGGGACCGCTCCATGCTCTCCGAAGAGGCTCGCGTGGAGCTTGGGCTGGATTATGAGGATGATGATTATTCGAAACTTAATGATTGAGATTTCTCGACTTCGCTCGAAATGACAAGGGAAAGCTCGAAATGACAAGAATATGGAAAGAGTAGAGGTATATTTTGGTCTGGGGTCCAACATGGGCGAAAGGGAGATTATGCTCATGAGGGCCGTGAATCTCATGGATGAGGCCTTCGGGACGCATCCGGAGCGTATTTCGCGCATCATTGAGACGGAGGCCGACGGCTTCGACGGCCAGCCTTTTCTGAACATGTGCCTCCTGTACCGCCTTCCCCGCCAGGGAACGCCTGAGGAGCATGCGACAAAGATTCTTCGGCAGGTTAAGGAGATAGAACGCACCCTCGGCCGTGCCGATGCCCCCGAATATGCCCCCGACGGCTCCCGCATTTATCATGACAGGCCGATAGATATAGACATACTCTACTACGGCAACGAAACAATTGAGACAGAGGAGCTTACGATACCACACCCGCGAATTGCGGAGCGCGACTTCGTGAAGAAGCCGCTGCTGGAGATTTCAAAACCGGCACTTCGGGGTGCTTTTCCGGAAATATTTGAGTAAATTTGCGAGATTTCTCGACTTCGCTCGAAATGACAGAGGGTAAAAACTCGAAATGACAATAGAATAGATATATATGACACAGGAAGAACTTTTCAAGGTGCTTGTAGCCCATTGCAAGGAGTACGGATTCATATTCCCCTCCAGCGAGATTTATGACGGTCTTGCGGCAGTGTATGATTACGGCCAGATGGGCGTACAGCTCAAGAACAACATCAAGAACTACTGGTGGGAAGCGATGACCCGCCTGAACGAGAATATCGTGGGTATCGACTCCGCAATATTCATGCATCCCCGCATCTGGGAGGCTTCAGGCCACGTTAGCGCATTCAACGATCCCCTCATCGACAACAAGGACTCCAAGAAAAGATATCGTGCCGATGTCCTCATCGAGGATTACCTGGGTAAGATCGAGGAAAAGATCGAAAAGGAAGTGGCCAAGGGCCGCAAGCGTTTCGGCGACGCCTTCGATGAGGCTCAGTTCCGTGCAACCAACCCCAACGTCCTTCGCGAAAAGGCCAAATGGGATGAGATTCACAACCGTTACGTCGCAGCCGAAAAGGCCAACGATTTTGCTGAATATCGGCAAATAATTATCGATTGTAATATAGTATGCCCTATTTCCGGCACCTGCAACTGGACAGAGGTGCGTCAGTTCAACCTGATGTTCTCCACCTCCATGGGCAGCACTGCCGACGGCGCAAGCACTATCTACCTGCGTCCGGAGACCGCCCAGGGCATTTTCGTGAACTATCTCAACGTCCAGAAGACCGGCCGCATGAAGATTCCTTTCGGTATCGCACAGATCGGCAAGGCCTTCCGCAACGAGATTGTGGCCCGTCAGTTCATCTTCCGCATGAGGGAGTTCGAGCAGATGGAAATGCAGTTCTTCATCAAGCCCGGAACCGAGATGGAATGGTTCAAGAAATGGAAGGAAACCCGCATGAAGTGGCATGTAAACCTCGGCATGGGAGCAGAAAATTACCGCTTCCACGACCATGAGAAGCTTGCCCACTATGCAAACGCCGCCACCGATATCGAATTCAACTTCCCCTTCGGTTTCAAGGAGCTTGAGGGTATCCACAGCCGTACCGACTTCGACCTTGGCAACCATCAGAAGTTCTCCGGAAAGAAGATCGAGTACTTCGATCCCGAAGAGAACACCTCCTATACTCCTTACGTGATCGAGACCTCCATCGGCGTAGACCGCATGTGCCTTGCTGTGCTTGCTCATTCCTACACCGTAGAGAAGCTCGAAAACGGCGAGGAGCGCGTTGTAATGAAGATTCCCGCCCCTCTCGCACCTATCAAGGTGGCCGTCATGCCCCTCGTCAAGAAGGACGGTCTTCCGGAGGTTGCCCAGAAGGTCGTGGACGAGCTCAAGTACGACTTCTCCTACCAGTACGACGAGAAAGACTCCATCGGCAAGCGTTACCGCCGCCAGGATGCCATCGGCACCCCGTTCTGCGTCACGATTGACCACGACACCCTTAATGACGGCTGCGTGACCGTACGCGACCGCGACACCATGACTCAGGAACGCGTCAAGATCGAAGACCTCCGCGCCATGATCGACAAGAAAGTCTCCCTGGTGAACCTGCTGAGGAATCTGTAGAGAACAAAAAACGCCCGGCCAAGCGGCCGGGCGTTAGTTTTGTGGTATGCGCTAACGAAGTTGGAAAATAACGGGGAAGGTGTAGGTGACCTTTACGGCGCGGTCACGCTGGCGGCCGGGCTTCCACTTGGGGGAAGTCTTTACCACGCGTACGGCTTCTGCGTCAAGTGAGGGGTCAACGCCACGGAGAACCTTCACGTTGGTTACGCGGCCGTCGGATTCTACGGTGAACTGCAGGGTTACACGGCCTTGAACGCCGTTTTCCTTTGCAATTTCAGGATAGACAAGACGGGAGTTAACCCACTTGGAGAACTCGTTGGCGTCTCCGCCGTTGAAGGAAGGCTTCTGTTCTACCAGCTGGAAAGGAATTGCTTCCTCTTCCTCTTCTTCCTCGATAACCTCTGCTTCCTTGTATTCCTGAATCTCTACACCGGTGTTGTCGTCTTCAAGGTTGATGAACATGTCGTCATCGAGCTTGATGTCATCGTCAACGATGTCGATCTGGTCGGAAAGCACGGGAACTGAAGGTGCTTCGGGCGGGGGCGGAGGGAGCTCGTTCTGGATAGCAATCATCTCTTCCTCTACGAGTACCTGTGTGGTGTCTTCAAGGGCTGCAACACTCTTCTCTTTGGAGGAGTAGTTGAAGGCGCCGTAAACTACGGCAAGAGCCACGATGAGACCTACCTCGAGAAGGAGGAGTCTCTTGTTTTCGAGGCTCGCTTTTTCGCTTTTCTTGATCTCCATAACTATAAATTTTAAGTGTAAATTATCTCTGATGCAAAGGTAGGAACACTTTTTTTCACCACAAAACAATCGCGCGTAAAGAATCTCGCAAACCGCGTTTTATAACGCGCTGTTTCTCAAGCGTTTACAAAACATGTGACGGGGAAAAATCTCGCACAGGGGTGAAAACCTGCCGAAAACCATCAAAATTTTGCAGTTTACCCTTTGAGGCTACAGAAGACTTAAAAACAGCTCTCTATGGGCTTCAGGGGCCGTTTTCAGGCGCTCCTTGAGGCGGTAGATGCGGTTGTAGACGTAAGGTTTATCCTTCTCGATAAGGGTGGAAATGGTGGTTGCAGAAAAGCCTGATGCCACGAAGCAGAAGAGAAGGACATCCTCTTCCTTGAGCTTCGGGAAGTCCTCGCGAAGGCGTGAGACGGCGCCGTCATGCTCCTTGTCGAGGGAGCGTTCGAGGGACTTCTGGACCTCCGGATCGGAGCGGAGTCCTTCCACTATCGAGCGCACTTCCCCGAGGATGCGCGGCTGCAGTTTGTCCGTCCCTTCATAGATGTAGTACTGCTCGCAAAGGCGGTCAAGGGTGGCGAGATAATCGGCCTTTTTGTCTGACTTCTGGACGGAGCCAAGGCGGGAGCGGAGTTCCTCGGCGGCAGAGAGGAGGCGGTCGTTTTCCTCCCTCTGGAGAATGAGCAGCTTTTCCGTCTGCGCCTTCCGTGCCCAGAAATAGAGGACCAGCGTCGCGAGGATTGCGGCAATCAGAAGTGCGAGGTTGGCCGTCCTCCCCCGCTGCTGCTCCTTATAACGGTATGCCGATGCCAGCGCCTCCGAGTGCGCATCGTCCAAAAAGTAATAGCTGCGGTAAAAGGCCGCCGCGCTCAGGTAGTCGTAGTCTGCCTTCTCCCGTGCCGATAATTTCTCCGGAGAGATACCGTCCAGCACGACGAGTGCACTGTCCGGATTAGTCTCCAGCAGCTTTTCCGCCACCCGGAGCTCCGGAACGCGGCTGCAGGACACTGCTGCGAGCAGTGCGGTGCAAACAAGTATGCAGGCGGTCCTTTTCATCATGGCAAATATAGCACTTTTGTGCAAAATCCCCATAAGTTGGTATTTCAAAAGGCTGCAGGGGTGACTACCTTTGCAGTGTTGTTATGTGTATTACCAGACAAGTTGCCTTCAGGAAAAACCGAAAGCCGGTTTTTGGGGACCTGGAGGCAATTTGCTAAATATGCATCCTATGGAAGAACCAGTAATTGTTTGTGAAAACCTTACCCATTATTACGGGAACAGGAAAATCTATGAGAATCTGAGCTTCGAGGTGGCCCCCGGGAACATAGTGGGGCTGCTTGGAAAGAACGGTACCGGAAAGACCACCACCATAAATATCCTCATGGGGTATCTGAAGCCCCGCGGCGGCAGCTGCAGGATATTCGGGGAGGACGTGCAGCGCATCTCCCCCGCCACCCGTGAGCGCATAGCCCTTCTTCTCGAAGGCCATGTCCAGTATTCCTACATGAACATTGCCCAGATAGAGAAATTCTACAGCGCCTTTTATCCAAAGTGGAACAAGGACGCCTACTACGGCCTCATGGAAAAGCTCAAGGTGGCGCCCGGCCAGATAATTTCCCGCATGTCGAACGGTCAGCGCTCCCAGGTGGCCCTTGGCCTTATCCTCGCCCAGAATGCCGACCTTCTCGTCCTCGATGACTTCTCCCTTGGCCTGGACCCCGGTTACCGCCGTCTTTTCTGCGAATACCTTCGCGATTACGCCAAGGCCGAAGGCAAGACCGTATTCCTTACCTCACACATCATCCAGGACCTGGAAAAGCTTGTGGACGAAGTGATTATCATGGATTACGGCAGTATCCTGGTCCAGGAGTCCGCCAAGACCCTCATGGCAAAATACCCCGGCGAAACCCTGGAAGACATTTTCATTGACCTTACAGGAAAATATTGACCTCTGTCATTTCGACCGAACGAAGTGACCTCTGTCATTTCGACCGAACGAAGTGAATTCTGTCATTTCGACCGAACGAAGTGAGTGGAGAAATCTCATACTGAATATGAACAAAATGATAATATACAAGGAATGGCTCAAGACACGGTGGGCGCTGCTGGGAGTGGTGCTAACCTTTGCGGCCGTGACCTTTTACTGCTTCCTGAACCTTTCAAAGGTTGTGGAAATACGTGGGGCAGAGCTCCTTTGGGAGGCCCTGGTGGAGAAAGATACCGTGCTGACGGAAATCCTCAAGTATCTTCCGCTTGCGGCCGGAGTGATCCTGGCGGCATGCCAGTTCCTTCCCGAGGTTACCCATAAACGCCTGAAGCTCACCCTCCATCTTCCCTATCCGCAGGGACGGATGCTGCTGAATATCGCATTGTACGGTCTTGCAGTGCTTGCCGTCATCTTCGCGCTGCAGGCGCTGGTATCGGCACTTATACTTAAACAATGGGTTGTATGGGAGCTGGTTGCAAGGATACTCAGGACAATGGCGGTGTGGTATCTGGCCGGATGGGCGGGCTATCTCTTTGCCGCAGCCGTGTGCCTGGAGCCTACCTGGAAAATGCGCGCAGTGCTTCTTGTGCTTGCCGCGGGCTTTGTGGCCCTGCTTTTCAAAAGCGAGGTCCCGGAGGCCTACAACGGCTTTTTCCCCGTCCTCTTACTGTATGTAGTCCTTTCCGTATCGCTTCTTTATTATGGAGTTGCACGGTTCAAGGAAGGTAAACAAGACTAGCCATGAAAACAGCAGGAAAGATATTCATCATAGCATCGGCAGTACTTCTTGCCGCATGGGTACTCCCCTGGCTTTATACCCTAATAAGCCTTAAGCCCTATTCAACGCCGTTCACGCTGTACAGCTGCACGGTGCACGATTTCACTTCGCTTGACAGAAGCGACGGCAAGGGCTTCCGCTTTATCGACACGGAAGGAAATGTGCACGGAGATGAGGCCCAGCCCACGTTTTACGCCTCTGTCCTTGCTTCAAAGGGCGCCCTCCCGGACACTATCGAAGGCCGTAAAGTGACGCTTGAAGAGATAGAGCGCAATGCAATAATCGCATCGTCGGACCCCAAGGACGTGAACCGCACCAAGGCCCCGGTATACCTTCTCATGGAAAGCGTCCCGGTGAGGCTCGAACTTCAGGACGCAGAGGAAGCGATGGTCTCCAGAAAGGACGGCATCTACATATACGAAATGGCTTCCAACGAGCTTCTGAAGGCGAAATCGGACAGCCTTAACGCCGCCCTCAAGGCACACGGCTTCACCTTCCCTGCCCGCCTTTTTGCCGGGAAACCCTCCCATCGAAAAGAATATGACGAGGGCTGGCTGGTAACCGATTCTGCTGACCGTCTCTTCAAGCTCAAGCAGGTGAACGGCCTCATCGAGATCCGCACCTTCCCCGAGGCCGACAACCTCCACCCCTCCTGGCTCATGATAACCGAATTCGAGAACCGCGCCACCCTTGCCTACATAGTTGACAAAAACGGCCTTCTGAACATCCTCAAGGCCGATGGCACCGTCGTCCCCGCCGAAGTCCCCTTCGACCCTCGCAAGGAAGACCTTCTCATCGTTGGCGACATGTTCTTCTACACGGTGAAAACCTCCACCTCCGACGGCGAACATTTCTATGCCCTCAGGGCCGATGACTTCTCCCTCGTCGACACCCTTGAGCGTCCTTACCCCAAGGACTTCTCCATCCCCGGAATACGTTATACTTCCGGTAGCGACGGCTGGGTAAAACCGCGTCTGAGGGGCTTCAGAGAGTAAAAATATCCCCATTTTTGGGGATTGTCGCGCGCGTAAAGAGAGGGTAAATTTGCAGTCCAATTGAGTAGTGACTGTGAGATTTATCCGTTCCTATGTAATAATGATGGGTTTCCTGTTCCTCTGTCTGCAGGCAGAGGGGCAGGATTATTTTTCCGGCAGGGTTCAGGATGCATCGACGCATGAGCCCCTTGTGGGCGTAGCCATAACCCAGGGTCAGTCCTGGGCCCTCACAGACTCCCTTGGCCGGTTCAGAATCAAGGCAAACGCCTCGTCCCCAGCCGTTTTCACTTCCCTTGGGTACAAGACTTTGAGAGCCTCCCTGGTGCAGGGCGCAACCTACCGCCTGCAGCCGGATGTGTTCTACATCCGCGAGGTTGTGGTTACGGCACAGGAGAATCACGGACTCACATCGGCAACCAAGATAGGACAGGACGCCATCAGCCATATCCAGCCGTCCAGCGTTGCCGATCTTCTCGAACTCCTGCCCGGCGGAGTGTCGCGCGACCCTTCCTTCGGCTCCCCAAAAGTGGTTAATCTGAGGGCGGCCGGTTCGTTGTCTGCGGATTATACCACATCGGCCCTTGGAACGCGGTTTACGATAGACGGGAAACCCGTTCTCAATGATGCGAATCTGCAGTATACCCCGGCTTACAGCAACCTCGGGTCCGATTTCGTCAATCTTGGAACTGACATGCGCACCATCCCCACGGAGGACATTGAGTCAATGGACGTGGTGAGGGGCATAGCCTCTGTAGAGCACGGAGACCTCACAAGCGGCCTCATACAGATAAAGCGCCGCCGCGGCGGAAACGACATCCGCCTAAGGTTCAAGTCTGACATGAGCTCCAAGCTCTTCTATGCCGGGAAGGGCTGGGAATGGGGCGGGAGCGAAAAGCGCACGGTGAATATCGGCGTCAATTATCTGGACTCCCGCTCAGACCCCAGAAACCTGCGCCAGAACTACAAGAGACTCACAGCGAGCCTTCGTGGAAGCCGCACGTGGAACAGCAATGAAAAGTTCCACAGCATCCTTACGGCAAACCTCGATTACACAGGCTCCTTCGACGACCAGAAGTCGGATAAGGACCTTGACGAGTTCGACGGCATCCCCGCCGAAACATATAAAAGCACCAACAACCATATCGATCTTGGTGCCGACTGGACCCTGTCTGCAAAGAACGATGAGTCCCTCTTCCGTTCCATGGTTCTTACGGCGTCGTTAAGCTATGGCCACGACGTCATCGACCGCTGGAAGAACGTTATCCTCACATCTGAGGAGCCGATTTCCGTTTCCCGTGTGCCGGGAGAGTTTGACGCCATCATGGTCCCAACCAGGTATCAAGCCACGCTCGTTGTGGACGGAAAGCCGTTCTACGCTTATCTCAGGGCCGTTTCCCGCTGGCGTCTGCTTGGCCAGAACGTCATGGCCGGTGCCGAGTGGACCTTTGACAAGAACTTCGGCGAAGGGTCCGTCTTCGATGTCCTGAGGCCGTTTTCCACCGGCTCCAACACCCGCCCCCGCGCCTACAAGGAAATCCCTGCCGACAGCAACATCGCCCTCTTTGCCGAGGAAAACGGCAAGGCGGCGCTGGGCGGTTTCGGCCTGGAATGGTCGGCCGGCATACGAGCGGACTTCATGCCCGGCCTGTCAAGGGATTATGCCATGAGCGGAAAGGTCGCAATCGACCCCAGGGCCAATCTGAGGCTCAATTTCCCCGAGACAGTGATAGGCGGATATAAGCTGGAAGCCGGCATATATGGCGGGGCAGGCATACACACCAAGTTCCCCACCATGGATATGCTCTACCCCCAACTCCAGTACCGGGACAAGATCCAACTCAACTACTGGCCTGTGGAAAAAGAGCTCCGCCGCATCAACTTCCTCGTTTATACAATCGACACGACTCCCTACGAGCTTGGCCCCGCCAGAAATCTCAAATGGGAAATCGGTGCCGATGCCTCCTGGAACGGCTGGACGGCCTCCGTCGACTTCTTCACCGAGGATATGACCTCCGGATTCCGCGGCGGTTCCGATTACATGAGGGTTGTGGCAAAGGACTACGACGAAACGGCCATCGACAAGTCTTCGCTCACGGGACCGCCCTCAACGGAAAACCTTCCCTATGTGCTTGACACCAACCTTGTTGCCTATGGACTTGCTACCAACGGCAGCCGGACGCTTAAAAGGGGCGTGGAGTATACGTTCACCTCTCCCAGGATTCCGGTTGTGAACACCAGGGTGACCGTGAACGGAGCATGGTTCAAGACCCGCTACATGAACAGCCAGCCCGAATGGGAGCGCCCGTCGGTAGTGATTAACGGCAAGAAC
The DNA here is from genome assembly GCA_002393945.1 of Bacteroidales bacterium UBA4360. Taxonomy (GTDB): domain Bacteria; phylum Bacteroidota; class Bacteroidia; order Bacteroidales; family UBA932; genus Cryptobacteroides. Next base: position 125,925 of record DGSO01000028.1, on the reverse strand, counting down.
TATCCGTATATCGGCCTTTATGACAAGAACGACAGCCGCATGTACGACTCCTTCAACACCAATTTCCTTCTGGATACACAGGTCCCCAGCCTCGGGCTTATCTTCACTACCTCCTTCCAGTGCGTCTGGTTCTCAGGGCAGCAGTATGAGGCCGATGATTCCCGTCCCGTGGCCTATCTGGACAAGGACCTCAAGATGCATCCTTTCACGGACGAATCCGATGCCGACGGAGTCCTCCACCGTATGGTGAGGGAGTTCTCCTCATCGCTGCTGGAATACCGCAGCGAGCCGTTTTACATGAACGTGAACCTTAAGATATCGAAGACGCTGCTCAGGGAAAAGGCCGTAGCTTCCCTTTTTGTGAACCGCCTTTTCACGGTTGCGCCGGATTATGAAATAAACGGAGTGGTTAAACGCCGCTCCAGCACGCCATACTTCGGTATGGAGATAAGTTTCAAGATATGAAAGAAAGGCTCTTCATATTGATTTGTACACTCTTCTGTGCCATGTCATGCGGTACAAAGACAGAACCGGAGCTGTTCTCTGTAGTTGACGTAGTGCTGTCAACTGAGGACGGTGCATCCGTAGTCTCCATGACTGTGAGCCCATCAATAGAGGGGAACCAGTTCAGGAACCTTAACACCGGCATCAATTACACTATCCCGCAGTTCTCAGACAATCACTGCAGCATGAGGGTCCAGAAGGGCGTCTATGTAATAGGTTTTGACGGGGTTGCAACCCTTTCAGGTGGCGTAAAGCGCCGCGTAAGGCACTATTCCCATATAGAGCCGGTAAATGCCGTGAATCTCCTGAACGCTTCTGAGACAATAACGCTGGACTTGATATACCTTGACTGATATGACACTGCTGCTTTCCATATTGCTTCTTTCTTCCGCGCCGGACAGCCTGGGCGTGGTGGAGCGCAGTGAAATGCGTCAGACGTCATTGGTGCAGATGGCCGATAAGACGCCTTCTGCGGCGCTGCTGTCGCATTTTGACAGCTTTACCTCGGCAGAGGCATCGGCAGACGGACATTCAGAAAGGAAGCCGCTTCTGAGGGAAGAGGGAGACGGGCACATTGAAGGGCGGCTTGACATTGCAACCCTGGTAAGGACAGACAGCCTTTCTACGGTGAGCGGCAATGTGAAATACTCCAATGGCATCAGGCGAGGCGTCCTGTGGAACAGCAGTTCCGATTATCGGCTGATATATCCTTATGCTGTTGCAGATTCCGTGGGAGGAGATCTCCGGAACGAACTATATTCGTTTACGGGAGGTTACGCTTTCCGGAGAGGGCTCTGGTATTTTGGTCTGAGCGGCAGCTACAGGGCTCTTCATGAATGGCGGGAGACAGATCCCCGCCCCAGGAACATTGTGTCTGACCTTACTGCATCGGCAAGTGCCGGAAAACGCGTTGGAGGTGGCTATATCATTGATTTTTCGGCCTCTTACAGGCGCTATAGCCAGAGCAACGACGTGGAATTCTATAATCCCCGCGGGGCCAACAGTTCCGTTTTCCACCTTACGGGGCTTGGCAGCCATTATGCCCGTTTTGCCGGAACAAATTCATCTACTACATATACCCGTTATGCCGGTAACGGAGCCGGATTTGCCGTGAATCTCCTTCCCGTTTCCCCAAAGGGCTGGTATGCATCACTGGTATATGACATGCTGGACATCATCCATTACCTCCCCAGCCAGAATGAGTCTCCTTATCAGGAAAGCGTGTCCAGGAAGGTCTCTCTGAAGGGAGAGCGTATTGCTGGTAGTTGGAAGGCAGGAGCATATGCAAAGGCTGGTTTCAGAAGCGGCCTTGAGTATGTGCTTGACAACGGCAGCGCCGGTCTTTTGCAGACGCTAATGCGCTTTGCAATGTTTTCTGCCGTGGATTATGAAGCCGGTCTTGACGCGGCCCTCCTCGCCGGCGGGTGGCGCTTTGACGCCAATGCTGCCTTCAAGGGCTTCCAGGCCCAGCACAACTATCCCGGAAGACTGCTGCAGACAAGCGGCATCAAAGCATCGGCAGGGGCGACAAGGACTTTCAGGAGCAGGCTGTGGTTCATATCGGCACAGCTTGGGGCAAAGGCGTATGTGCCTTTCGGGGCAGAGATGATTCTTCCTGAGCAGTACACCATGCCGGCCCTTATGGACCATTACGAAACCCGCCTCCAGCGCCTTCAGACCATGGTTTTTGGGGCCGATGCAGGGCTCCATGCCGAAAGGCAGGTCACGCGTGGAATGTCCGCTTTCGTGTCTGCCGGGATTTATTACGATTCAATACAGTCGGCAATATACAGAATAACAATAGGTTTAAATTTCTTATAAAATGAAAAAGACAATGCTTTTTGCAGCCATTGCAGCCGTAGCGGTTGCAGCCTGCACCAAACCGGAATTCGTGACCCCCGAAGGGACCGTTCTCGAAGACGGAACGGAGGTCCACTATGCAAAAGGACTGGTAATTGAGGAAATCTACTTTACCGGAAGCCCTGTAGAGGGCAGCGAGTCGGCAGACGATGACCAGTACATCAAACTCACAAACACCTCATCTGAAACTATTTATGCAGACCGCGTAATGTTCGTGAACAACTATGTAGAAGGCTTCATAACCGAAACCGGTGCTTACTATACCTATCCTGAACTTCCCGACGGCCTTGTTGTCACGGACATGTTCATGATTCCCGGAAGCGGCAAGGATCATCCCATCGCAGCGGGAAAGAGCATCGTAATCGCCATCCACGCCAACAAGTATGTTGACGAGAACCCCAACGCCGTGGACCTCTCCAAGGCCGATTTCGAGTTCTATGACGGAGAAAACGAGTTCTTCCCGGACACGGACAACCCCGATGTCCCCAACCTCGACGTATGGTTCAAGAGCTCCTTCACGGTCACCATCTTCCACCACCGCGGCCTTGAGAGCTTTGCAATTGTGCGTGTCCCCGAAGGCGAGACCGCAGAGAGCATCATGACCAACCGTCACTGGAGCGGCGAAAAGCACATGATTTTCAAGGAGTGGGACTTTAAGAATGACATTGCAGAAGATGATGCCTTTGTGATTCCCGCGGAATGGGTTCTTGACGCTGTAAACTGCACAACCCCCGACTCCTACTACCAGAATCCCTGGGGCCCCAAGTTCGATGCAGGCTGGACCGGCGTTGGCAATTTCTCCGAAGACGTTAACAACAGCGGCAAATCCGTCGCCCGCAAGGTTGTTGACAACAGGCTCATCGACTCCAACAACTCCACCAACGACTTCAAGGTCAGCACCCCTTCCCTGAAAAAATAAGGCCTCGTACTGTAATTTCTCTCCGCACGGGCACCAGAAAGCGGTTTTGGTGTCCGTGCGGTGTTTTTTGGCCCGTTCGGACACCGATTTGCCCCTTTGGTGCCCGAGCTGCAATTCCAGTTATGGCGAAAATTGAACAATTATCAAATTTTGGCAAGCCTTGCCAAAATTTTCTTCTTGGAAGCGCAATGACGATATTTACAAACGAAAGACAAGAATAGACAAAATTCTATTCATAGATTGTGTTTTTAATAGAAAAATAACTATTTTTGCGTGTAAACGATGAAGTACGAGGAAATCCATCGACTAGCCAGAAAGAATGGATGGGTGGTAATAAGACAATCCGGAAGCCATGTGATATACCGGAAAGGGACAAAGACATATCCGGTTCCATACCACCAAGGTAAGGAAATAGGAAAGGGACTGGAGAGAAAAATTAGAAAAGACATGCATTTGGTATGACAACTATTGAGGCAATTATTGAAAGGGCTAAAGACGGGACCTATTCTGTCTATTGTAAAGATGAAATCTTTTCTGGGGCGGGGGAAACCCTGGCCGCGGCCAAGGAGGATATGGCAAGGCAGATGTCCTTCTATAGGGAAACAGCATTGAAGGAGGGTTTCAAGTATCCCTCTTTTCTTGACCAGCCGTTCAGTGTGCACTATCATGTAGACATGCCCAGTTTGATAGAATACTATGTGGAAAGTGGTATTCTGTCTTTGGCGGGAGTTGAAAGAATTACCGGAATCAATCAAAAACAAATCTGGGCATACTTACATGGCACAAAACCACGCAAAGAGCAGGTCAGTCGCCTTGAAAAGGGATTTCGACGTCTTCAGGCAGACCTTGATGCCGTTTTCGTTTCGGCCTCTTGATTGTTTTTGCTATCTTTGCAGAAGTTTTCACTTCTGAAAGATATGGCAGACAAATTCTCGGATATCGGTAAAATTGAGGCGATAGAACAGCTCTATCGCCTTTCTGCGTATAATCCCGTGAGCGGGCTCAGTTACCGCAGCGGGGGCGGGGTGGTTGCATCGGCCTCGAGGATGTTCCTGGAGGGGCTGGATTTCAACCTGGTGTACTTCCCGCTAAAGCACCTGGGCTACAAGTGCGTGGTGAGCACGGTGGGTGAGCTTTATGCCCGGATGGCGCATCCAAAGCTTCTGAACGTGGTGCTTGGAGTATCGGCAAAGCTGGATTTTGAGCAGGTGAAGGAGCTGTGGCTGGGGATTACGGTGGCGGCGAAGGAGCACGGCTTCGAGGCTGTGAACCTGGACCTGCAGCCGTCGGCAAACGGGCTGTATGTGTCTGTGGCGGTGACGGGGGAGACCCTGCTCCTTACGGACAAGCGCCGGATGGCGGCAAAATCAAAGGACCTCATATGCGTTTCAGGCAGCCTCGGGGCGGCATATCTCGGCCTGCAGGTGCTGGAAAGGGGCGCCAGGGAATTTACAGAGAAGGGCGTCCAGCCGGACATGTCGGCCTACAAGATGCTGGTGGGAGAGTACCTTCGTCCGTCGCTGGATTCAGGCATCGTCTCGCACCTGGAGGAACTCGAAATCTACCCTCCCTACGGCTATTTCGTCACCCGCGGCCTTGCCGATGCGGTGAAGCGCCTCACCCGCGACAGCGGCCTCGGGGCAAAGATTTATGCCGATAAAATCCCCTTCGAGGGCAATTCATTCGCACTGGGGAAGGAGCTTGACATGGACCCGATATCGGCAGCTATGAACGGCGGGGACGACAACCGCCTGCTATTCGTGGTGCCCATCCTTCACCTGGAGAAGTTCCGCCGCGACTTCCAGACCTTCGACGTAATCGGCCACCTTGCACAGCCGGAAGTGGGAGACGTCCTGGTGACGCCGGAAGGGGTGGAATTTCCGATGAAATCCCAGGGCTGGCCAGAGGGTTCAGCACAATAATTGCTATATTTACGCCCGGAATATTAATTTTATCGCTATATGAAGAAAATTTTTGCAGTAATCGCCCTGTCGGTTGCCATGCTTGGCTCCGCTCAGGCACAGAGCGGCCTTGGCAATCTCCTTGGCGGCCTCCTCGGTGGCGGAAAGACCACATCAAGCACCTCTACAACAACTTCTTCCACTGATGGCGCTGCTGTTCAGCAGACTATCGGAAACGTCCTTGGAAGCCTTCTCGGCACCGTTTATTCGGCAGCTCCTTCACTTAACGGAACTTACCTTTACAAGGGTGTTGCAGTTTCCATGACACAGAGCAACGGCAATGTCCTTACCAACCTTGCAGGAACCGCTGCAACCACCCAGATCGAGAACAAGATCAACGAAGTCCTTGCCAAATTCGGCATCAAGGAAGGCAACATGACCATCACCTTCGACAACAAGGATAACACCTTCGTCTGGACCATCGGCGGCTTCCCCCTTAACGGAACTTATAAGGTGGGCGACGGAGAAAAGACCGTTACAATGACCTTCGGCCGCACAATGCAGTACTTCTGCATGACCGGTACCGTAGATTTTGCAGGCCTTGACGGCGGCGTGAAGCTCCTCTTCACCTCCGACAAGATGACCGCCTTCCTCAAGAAAGCCATCGAAAAGCTTGGCCAGAAGAACAACGAAATCGGCACTATCGCAAAGCTCGCACAGGGCTACGACAACTACAAAATCGGCGTAAACCTCGCCAAGCAGCAATAAATTGCCTAACTGAATCGCTTCCGTCCTTGAAAACGCCCGTTTTTGAGGACGGAAGTCCGTTTACAGGGGGTCTCGTCCTTGAAAATGGCCATTTCTAAGGATGGGTGCTCCAGGTGTCCCGCCGAGTGGACCACCGGGAGCGCTAGCGCCGGGAGACCTCGTACTTGTCGATGCCGATGCGGCGGAGGTCCTGGATGAACTCCTGGGTCACTGCAACCTGGTACTTCTTGGAGAAGAACTGGATGCGGTAGTGGGTGACGGGGTCGTAGATGAAGATGTTCAGGGGAATGGTTCCCTTGTGCTTCTTGATGACATTCACGAAAGCAGTCCTGAATTCAGGAGTGAGCTGGGGCGTGTCAATGTCCAGGTTGAAGCCTGTCAGAATGTCGTCTGAGATATTGCCAAGAAGAGTCACTTTCTTGAGCTTGAAGGCCCAGGGAGCCGTTTTTCCCTGTGCGCGCTCTTCGGGCTTGAGGAAGTATTTTTCCTCTACGGTGCCTTCCAGGAAGAGGTTGGCATGGAGGGTCATGTACTGCATGAAAACTTCGTGGTCCTTGCCGAAGAGGGCAAGTTCGTAGGAGCCGCTGTAGTCTTCCAGAATGGTCTTTGACCAGGGTTTTCCGGCCTTGGTGGTCTTCTGCTCCACGCTGGTGACGATGCCGGCGGCATAGACCTTGGCGGTCTGCTTGCGTGCTTCGCAGTCGGCAACGAAATTGGAGAGGTCGTTGAGCTTCACAGTGGTGAAGTTGTCTATCTCGAAGCGGTAGCGGTCCAGGGGATGGGAGCTGAGGTACATGCCCACCAGGTCCTTTTCCCTCTGGAGAACCTCAAGTATGTCCATGTCACCCTCGTTCTGGGGGAGTGCAGGGCGTTCCGGCTTCATTTCTTCCATGTCTCCGAACAGGGATGATCCGGAGGAGACGGTATCGGCCTTGTAGAGGTCTCCGTAGCGGGAAATTTCGTCAAGGAAGAGGTCTCCGGAGCGGCCGGGCTGGAAGTACATGGAGCGCTTGTGGCCGAAGCTGTCGAAGGCGCCGGAGTTCACCAGGCTTTCGAGGCTCTTGCGGTTCACGCTGCCGGCCATGCGTTCCACGAAGTCGAATATGTCCGTGAACAGGCCGTTTTCCTCCCTTTCGGCAATGATGGCGTCGACCACGTTGGCGCCGAAGCCCTTGATGGAACTCAGGGCAAAGCGCACGTCGCCGTTCTTGTTCACGGTGAACTCTCCGGTACTTTCGTTAATGTCGGGGTTCAAAACCTTAATTCCGTGGCCTTTGCAGTCGTCCATGATCTTGGTGATTTCATCCATGGACTTTGCGCAGTTGAGGCAGGAGGCGAAGAACTCGGAAGGGTAGTGCGCCTTGAGCCAGCCGGTCTGGTAACTAACCCAGGCATAGCAGGTTGCGTGGGATTTGTTGAAAGCGTACTGGGCGAATTTCTCCCAGTCTTTCCATATCTTGTCAAGGACTTTTTCGGGATGCCCGTTGGCAACACCGCCGCTCATGAACTTGTCCTTTAGGGAGTTCAGTATGTCTATCTGCTTCTTTCCCATGGCCTTGCGCAGCTTGTCTGCTTCGCCTTTGGTGAAGCCTGCAAGCTTCTGGGACAGAAGCATCACCTGCTCCTGGTAGACAGTGACTCCGTAGGTGTCCTGGAGGTATTCCTCCATCTCGGGAAGGTCGTACTCTATGGCCTGTTCACCCAGCTTTCTGGCAACGAAGTCGGGGATGTAATCCATCGGCCCCGGCCTGTAGAGGGCGTTCATTGCGATGAGGTCTTCGAAGCGTTCCGGATGCAGTTTCTGCAGCCAGTTCTTCATTCCCTCGGATTCAAACTGGAATACGGCGGTGGTGTCTCCGCGGCCGTAGAGTTCGTAGGTGGCCTTGTCGTCAATGGGGATGGACTCAATGTCGATATCCAGCCCGTGGTGCTCCTTGATGAGGTCCAGGCAGTTGTGGATGATGGACAGGGTTATGAGGCCCAGGAAGTCCATCTTGAGCATGCCCACGTCTTCGATATAGTGACCGTCGTACTGGGACGTGCGTACGTCTTCCCCTGTTTCCTTGTCCTTGGAGAGGCATATCGGCAGGTAATTGGTAAGGTCTCCCCTGCCGATGATGGTGGCGCAGGCATGCACGCCCACCTGCCTTACGCAGCCCTCGAGTGCGGCCGCATACTTTAGCACCTCCTTGTTGATTTCAGGGCCGTTTTCGAGCTCGTTCTTGAACTCCGGCACAAGGCGGTAGCAGTTCTTCAGGTTAATCTTGACATCTACGTCCTCGAGGCCCTTCTGGAAGGTTTTGCCATCCTTTTCAACCACCTTGAAACCGGGCTTGAGCTCGTCCAGGTTGGGGTTGAAGGGGTATTCCTTCTCCATCTTCTCGCTCAGGCGGTCCGGGACCATCTTGGTGAGGCGGTTGCTCTCGTCAATGGAAACGTGGCTTATGCGGGCAACGTCCTTGATGGCGCTCTTTGCCGCCATGGTGCCGAAGGTGATGACGCGGGAGACGTGGTCTGCGCCATACTTCTTCTCCACGTATTCATGGGCCTTGGTGAGGTCTTCGAAGTCAACGTCGATATCCGGCATGGAGATACGGTCCGGGTTCAGGAAACGCTCGAACAGGAGCTGGTATCTGATGGGGTCCAGATTAGTAATCTTCAGGCAGTAGGCGACCACCGATCCTGCCGCGGAACCACGCCCGGGGCCCACCATGGAGCCCATCGCACGGGATGCGGCAATGTAGTCCTGGACGATGAGGAAGTAGTCCGGGAAGCCCATTCGGCATATGGTCTTGAGCTCGAAGTCTATGCGTTCTGCCTGCTCCTGCGTGAGGGTTTCTCCGTAGCGTTTGTGCGCTCCCTGGAAGGTGAGGTGGCAGAGGTATGCCACGGAGTTGCAGAAACCGTCTCCGCGGTAGGTTCCGTGCTTGTCGCAGCGGCCGGCGTCGATGATGTCCTTGTACTTCTCGAGGTAGGTGTCGATGTCCTTCATGAACTCCGGATCTATCTCGAAAACCGGAAGAACGGGATCCCTGTCGATGGAGTAGCTTTCTATCTTGGAGGCCACTTCAAGGGTGTTTTCAAGGGCTTCGGGATGGTCCGGGAAAAGCGCCGTCATCTCCTCTTCGGACTTGATGTATTCCTGCTGGGTATAGCGGAGGCGGTCAGGGTCGTCGATGTAGGCGTTGGTGGTGAGGCAGATGAGGCGGTCGTGTACGGGGCCGTCCTCCTTGCGGACAAAGTGGGCGTCGTTGGTTGCGATTACCTTGATGCCGTACTTTTCTGCCAGCTCGAAGATGCGGTCCGTGTAATAGCACTGCTCTTCGTACAGCTTGTTGTCAAGGCCGGGGACTTCCGTCTTGTGCTTCATCACCTCAAGGTAGTAGTCTTCCCCGAAGACTCTTTTATGCCATGTTATGGCCTTGTCGATGGCCTCGTCGTCATGTGCGAGGATGGCTCTTGGAACCTCTCCTGCAATGCATGCAGAGCTGCAGATAAGCCCTTCATGGTATTTTTCTATGACCTCATGGCTCACGCGCGGCTTGTAATACATGCCGTTAACGTGGCCCTCCGAGACTATCTTCACCAGATTCAGGTATCCCTGATAGTTCTTCGCCAGCAGTATGAGGTGGTAGTAGCCCTTCTCCTTCTTCCTGTGGTCTCCCTTGGAAACATATATCTCACAGCCGATTATGGGCTTGACGGCAGGGTGCTTCTTCGCAAATTTGAAGAACTCCTTGACGCCGTACATGTTGCCGTGGTCCGTGATGGCAAGCGCCGGCATGCCAAGCTCTTCGGCCCGGGAAAACAGATTATCTATGGAAGACTGTCCGTCCAGAATGGAGTACTGGGTGTGGACATGAAGATGCACAAAACTCATGTAACAAAGATAAGAATTCTGTGCCGAAACTCCGCAATAAAGTTTTCAACAATCGGCCCCATCCTTAAAAACGGCTGTTTTCAGGGACGAGACCCCCTGTAAACGGACTTCCGTCCTCAAAAACGGGCGTTTTCAAGGACGGAAGCTATTATTTTGTTTCGATGTCAAGCGTGAAGGGCGCCATGCCGTCGGCTTCAAGGGTGAGCGTGGCGGAGCCTTTTGCGCTGGAGGATTGCAGCAGCACCTGGGCAAGGCCGTTGAAGGTTTTGATGCTGAAGGTGCGGGCGTCTGGGTCTGAAGGGCGCTCAAGGGCCTGCCAGGCGGGGTCTCCGTTGCCAACGCCCAGAATGCGGACGGGGCCGTCAACGCTTATCCGGATATCCTCGCAGGCGTCAGGAACAAAGCGGACTTTCCAATCTGTCAGGGAAATGGTGACGACGGCCACATCGGCCCCGTCGGCCTTGAGAGAAGTCCTGTCTGCCGATGCGCTGATGCGGGCGGCGCTTCCCGTGGTCTGAATCTCCCGGGTGAGCACTTTCCGGCCATTCCTGTAGCCCACGGCCTTGATGCGGCCGGGCTTGTAAATGGCGTCCCAGCTGAGGTATCCGCCGTCTTCCATCTTCTTTCGGCCAAGGCGCTTGCCGTTCACGGTGAGCTCGACCTCGTCGCAGTTGGAGTATACCCAGATGCTCACGGTTTCGCCTTCGTGACCGGCAAGGTTCCAGTGCGGAAAGACGTGGAGGACGGGTTCGCGGGTCCACCAGGATTTGAGGTAGAAGGCCTCGTCCTTGGGGAAGCCGCAGTAGTCCAGAATGCCGAATTCAGAGCCTGTGGCGGGGAATTCCAGGGGATTGGGCTCGCCCCTGTAGTCGAATCCCGTCCAGTAGAAAAGGCCGCCCAGCCAGGGACGCTCCCTGTAGAAATTCCACCCCCTGCCGATGCGGTTCAGCGTTCCGTCCTTCTCATCCGGAGTGCGGTTCATCGAAGCCATGCGGCCGGGCTCGTCGAAGTATATGCCTCTTGTGCCGCAGCCGGTTGTCTCCTCCGTTCCCAGGGCGATCCTCTCCGGATATTTCTGCCGATGCTGGTCAATTGGGTTCTGCATCATGTAGTTGTAGCCGGCCACATCGGCAGGTATGACGATGTACGGGCCGCTGCTGGTGGCGACGGTGGAAAGACGGGTGGGGTCAAGACGGTGGCAGTATTCGCGCATGGATTCGGCAATGCGGGTGCCCTTGTCGTTCCACTCCAGGCCCCATTCCTCGTTGCCGACGCTCCAAAGGATGATTGAAGGGTGGTTGCGGTCCCTTTCTATCATGGCCTTCAGAAGGCGGATATGCTCCTCGTTTATGCCTGTAAGGCGGTTCTCTTCCAGCACAAGGACGCCAAGGCTGTCGCAGGCATCCAGAAACTCCGGCGTAGCGGGGTTGTGGCTTGTCCTGATGGCGTTTACGCCCAGTTTTTTGAGCTCCCTGATGCGCCATACCTGAAGGGCGTCCGGAATCGCGGAACCCACTCCTGCGTGGTCCTGGTGCTGGTTTACTCCTTTTATTTCAAGGCGCTCGCCGTTGAGGAAGAAGCCTTCGTTTGCGTCGAATTTTATATCCCTTATGCCGATGATAGTTTCATACGAGTCTCCGCTTTCCGTTATCTCCGTAGTGAGCGTGTAAAGATACGGGTCCGTGGTGCTCCAGAGGTGGGGATTGCTAACGGTGAAGCTTGCCTTTGTCTCGGAAACGGCCTTTGCAAGGACGCTCCGGCGGGGTACGGTGGTAGATGCGACCACATTGCCTGCGTGATCCTTAAGCGTGTGGCGAAGCGTGTATTCTCCCTTGACCGCACCGCTGTTCTGCACCTTTGTTTCCACGGTGATGTCTGCAGTGTTGTAGGGAGCCATCAAGGCGCTGTGGACAAAGGTCCCGAACGGCGCCACGTGCAGCGGCTCCGTCTTTTCCAGCCACACGTGCCTGTAGATACCCGCTCCCTCATAGAACCAGCCCTCTTCCAGGGTGGCGTCTACGCGCACGGCAACCACGTTCTCTCCACCGTAATTGAGGTATTCCGATATGTCATAGGTGCGGGTTGCATAACCGCTTGGCTCCATTCCCAGCCAGAAGCCGTTCACCCAGATGTTTGCGGCCCTGAAAATGCCGTCAAAGCGGATGCTGATGTGTTTTCCGTCATCCTCTGCAGGGATGGTGAAAGTCTTCCTGTACCAGCCCACGCTGGTTTCAGGATACTTGTATCCAACTGTCTTGTAGCCGTGGCTGTGGCTTGCCTCGCGGGCATAAGGAAGGTCTACCACCCAGTCATGCGGGAGGTTCACCTTCTTCCACTCCTGCGGCCAGTCTGCCTTGTTGAACTTCAGGCTGTAGGGTCCGGTATTGTGGATTGACGCCGCCTTTGTGAGATAATTGAAATACTCCGTCCCGCACCCGAAGTCAAGGGCCGGAGACGAAGCATTTCCAAAGGCAAACTCCCAGTCTGCGTCAAAGCGCTCTTTCTCCCTCGCAATGCCCAGAATAGGGATTATTATCAGTAAAGCGGTAAGTATTCGTTTCATGCGTGGTCATTTGTCTCATGCAAATATACAAAAGCTTTGGGACAAATTCTTTTCCATCCTCAAAATCGGCCATTTTCAGGGACAGGCCCCCCCTATAAACGGACTTCCGTCCTCAAAAACGGGCGTTTTCAAGGACGGAAGGCAGATTGTCAGGGGCCGGGATTATTTCTCGGCCTTTTTCTTGGCGGCGGCTACGGTGGCGTCGTACATGATAGGAGTACCGATCATGATGGAGGCGTAGGTACCGATGATGACACCGAGGCAGAGAGCCACTGCAAGACCGCGGATGGATTCACCGCCCCAGATTGCGATTGCAATCATAGGAAGGAGGGTGGACACCGAGGTGTTGAGGGTACGGGTGAGGGTGGCGTTGAGAGCCGTGTTCACCGTGGTACGGAAGTCTTCCTTCGGGTGCAGGCCCCTCTGCTCACGGATACGGTCGAAGATAACCACGTTATCGTTGATTGCGTAACCGATGATGGTAAGGATAGCTGCGATGAAGGTCTGGTCTACATCCAGGTTGAACGGAAGGATACCGTTGAACAGGGAGAAGAAGCCGATGACGATGAGAGCCGTGTGTGCCAGGGAGACCACACCGCCAAGACCCCAGGTCCAGCCGTGGAAGCGGAATGCGATGTAGATGAAGATGGCAAGCAGGGCCAGCAGCACGGCGATAATTGCGCTGCGGGTGATGTCACGGGCGATGGTAGGACCAACCTTGTCGGAGGAGATGATACCGTTGGGGTTCTCCAGGGTGGAGGTGAAGTCGGCAAGCTGGATGTCCTCTGCATAGAAGCCCTTGAGGGCGTTGAAGAGGAGGCCTTCGACCTCTGCGTCAACAGCGGTGCTCTCGTTGTCGTTCTTGTACTGGGTGGTGATCTTCATCTGGGAGTCTCCACCGAACTGCTTTACCTCGACGGAGTACTGGTCGATGCCTTCTGCCTCTGCAGCAGCCTTGAACACATCCTCTACGCTTGCACGCACGTCTTCTGCGGTGACGGCCTTGTCAAAGCGGACCACATAGGTACGGCCGCCGGTGAAGTCTACACCGTAGCTGAAGCCCTTGAATGCGATGGAAGCGATGGAGATGAGGATGAGGATGCCGGAGATGGTGTAGGACCACTTCTTTGCTCCGATGAAGTCTGCCTTGGTATTCTTGAGAATATTCTGGGTGAGCTTGTTGGAGAGGGATACGGTCTTGCCTGCCTTGATGCGGTCATCGAAGATGATGCGGGTGATGAAGATGGAGGTAAGAACGGAAGTGATGATACCGATGATGAGGGTGGTGGCAAAGCCCTGGACAGGACCGGAACCAAAGATGTAGAGGATGATACCGGTGATGAGGGTTGTGAGCTGACCGTCGATGATTGCGGAGTAAGCGTTCTTGTAACCGTCTGCAACGGCGAGGGAGAATCCCTTGCCTGCAGCCAGCTCTTCCTTGATACGCTCATAGATGATAACGTTGGCATCCACAGCCATACCCAGTGTAAGGACGAGACCGGCGATACCCGGGAGGGTAAGGACGGCGCCGAAGCTTACGAGGACACCGAAGAGGAGGAGAACGTTGCAGAGCAGAGCCACGTCGGCAATGAGACCGGCGCCCTGGTAGAAGAATACCATGTAGATGAGCACCAGGCAGAATGCGATGATGAAGGAGATGAGACCGGCCCTGATGGATGCGGAACCGAGGGTAGGACCTACAACCTGCTCCTGAATGATGGTGGCAGGTGCGGGAAGCTTACCGCTCTTGAGGACGTTTGCAAGGTCCTCGGCTTCCTGGACGTCGAAGTTGCCGGTGATTTCGGAAGAACCGCCGGTAATTTCACCGTTGACGGTAGGATAGGAGTACACGAGACCGTCGAGGACGATGGCAACCTGCTTACCGATGTTGTCCTTGGTGAGGTGAGCCCAGATGGAAGCGCCTTCAGCGTTCATTGTCATGGATACGGAAGGAGCGCCGCTGCCGCCGTTCTGTGCGCCGTTGAAGTTGACGCGGGCGTCGGTGACTACACCGCCGTCAAGGGGAGCCTTGCCGTCACGGGAGTTGACCTTGATGGCAACCAGTTCGTAGAGGTTGCTGCCCTGGACGAGTTCGGTGGGCTTTACCGACCACATTCCGCGGAAACCCTGGGGAAGGACATCCTGTGCCATTGCCAGGTAGCGGTTTACGGTAACGGTATCGACACCCTGTGCGAAGCCGATGCAGGCGTTGTTCCAGCCGCTGGGGCTCAGAACCCTGAAGAGGGGATTTGCAACTGCGGTGGAGTCGCCGAGGTTGCCGAGAATCTCGCTTACGCGTGCATCGACGGCGTAGAGGTCTACCTCGTTGCCCTGGAAGGTGGGCCAGAATTCGAGGGATGCGGTGCCCTGGAGGAGCTTGCGCACACGCTCAGGATCCTTGACACCCGGAAGTTCGATGAGGATCTTGCCGGAGTTGCCTACCTGCTGGATGTTGGGCTGGGTGACACCGAAGCGGTCGATACGGTTACGGAGCACGTTGAAGGAGTTGTCGACAGCGCTCTTCGCCTCTGCGCGGATAACCTCGATGACCTTGTCGTTGGTGGCGTCGTTGGAGATCTTGTCGCGGAGTTCATAGGTCGCGAAAACCTCTGCGAGACGGCGGCCGGGAGCCACTTTCTCCCAAGCTTCACGGAACAGGCCGATGAAGTCTGCGCTGGAGTTGACGTTGTTCTTCTTTGCTTCGGCCATGGCGGCTACGAAGTCCGGGTCTGTGCTGCCTCCGGAGAGGGCCCTGACCAGGTCTTCAAGCTGGACCTGCAGCATGACGTTCATACCGCCCTTGAGGTCCAGACCAAGGTTGATTTCCTTTTCCTTGGCGCTCTTGTAGGTGTATCCGAGGAATACCTTTTCCGAGCCGATGGAATCAATATAAGCCCTGTTCCTGATGTTTGATACGGAGTCCAGGACGAATTCGCGCACTTCCGGTGCGACGTTGTTAGCTTCGACGAATTGAAGCGCCTGAGCCTCGGCAGCCTTGCGGGCCTTGCTTTCCTGGATGCGGGTAATCGCAGTAAAGGAAAGCTGCCAGATGCTTGCGAGACCGAGCAGGATAGCTACAAAACGTATCCAACCTTTGCTTTGCATTGTACTTTATGTTTTAATTATACTTGTTCATGCCCATTCAACCCCGGCGCATATACACGCCAGGGCAAAATAGGCTGCAAATTTACGATTTTTTTCTGATAAACCGAACTTTAGCCCAACTATTTTAGTTTTTTCCTTATAGAAGGAAGTTTGTCGTAACTATTTATTATTTTTGTAAGCTTATACTCAAAATGCGCAAAAGACTGCTTGGCATAATTCTGATGCTGGTTGCGGCGGGACTTGACCTGTCGGGGCAGGACCTTGCCGTCGAGCGCCTGATGCACCAGGGCGACAGTCTTCACCGCCTCTATCTGTTCGACCAGGCGATAGAGAAATACATGAGCGCAATGGATCTGGCCGACGATCCGGCCACGGCCCGCCTTCTGGAAAAACGCGGCCAGCAGGTCCAGTACGCCATAAACATGACCGAAATCTGCGCAGACCCGCATGTGGTGGCACGCGACCGTTTTTCCAGGAAAGACTTCTTCCAGTACTATCCCGTGAAGCCGCAGAGCTGGCACTCCAGCCCCAATATCCTGGATTCCCTTGCCGGGTATCCGACCTATTTCCCGAAAGACGCAACCAGCCTGATTTTTTCGGCACAGGACAGGGCCAAGGTGCGAAACCTCTATTTCACCCACAGCACAGACAGCAGCTGGACGGCCCCGCGCCTTCTGGGAGAAAGCCTTACAACCCTCGGGAACGAGATTTACCCCATGCTGTCCCCGGACGGGAAAACCCTCTATTTCTCCTCCGACGGCCTCTACGGCATCGGCGGATATGACCTCTACTTCTCGAACTGGGACGAGGAGACGCAGTCCTGGAGCGAGCCTCAGAACATGGGCTTCCCCTTCAGCTCCCCGGGCGACGATTTCCTTCTCATGGATACCGACGACGGCCGATACACCATCTTCGCCTCCAACCGCGACTGCTCTGCCGACAGCGTCTATGTCTACGTCCTGGACTATGCCGGCTCCAGGGACAGGAAGATGGTCATCGACCATGAAGACATCGTGAGGATAGCCTCCCTCACTCCGGTTGAGGAACTTGGCCGAATGGACCAGGATGCCCTCATGGAGGAAGTGGAGGAAACGGACAATTCCCTTACCTACAGCCGTGTAAATGCCGAAATCAGGGCCCTCAGGGACTCCCTTGCGGCCCACGCCGGAGATGCCGACACGGCCCGCATCGACGAAATCATGGCCCGGATCACGGAGCTGAACAAGAAGAAGAACGAACTGTCGGACTCCTTCCTCAAAACGGGCATGGTGACGGAGAAGGAGGACAAGGAAATAGCCGGGGAAGGCCTGAGCTACACCTTCACCAAGAACACCATCGGCCCCAGGATACGAATTAAGATAGACAGGCCGCGCCCCAATACGTCATTCCGCGTGATGCCGGTGGGCCGAATGGCTCCGGACAACACCCTGCCGCCCGGCATCGTGTACCAGATCCAGTTCGCCCAGGCCACCAGAACGCTTGACGTCGAGGCACTCGGCGGCCTTACTCCGGTATACCGCATCCTCTCGCCAAATCTGCGCTACATATACTCCGTAGGCCTGTTTGAGCATTATTACGAGGCCCTTGCCGAACTCAATACCGTCCGTGCACAGGGCTTCCCCGACGCCGTCATCATCGCCTGGAGGGACGGCCGCCAGATAAGCGTTTCCCAGGCGCGGCAAGAAGAATAAACACCACACAATATGAAAAGACTGCTGATATCCATCCTCCTCGTTTTCTCCCTGGCCCTCGGAGCCCAGGAGAAGGATCCCGTCCTCTATGCCGAATATCAGGAAAACCTGTTCCGCACGGCAACGAACATGGACCCCTACGAGTATATCCCCGGTCCCCAGACTGCGGCGCCCAAGGGTTACAAACCCTTCTATATCAGCCATTACGGCCGTCACGGCTCCCGTTCCAACTGGGAGGGAGAGATGTATGCCGACATCCTTGAAAAGTACAACAAGGCCCACGAGGCCGGCATCCTCACTGCCGAAGGTGAAGCCGCCCGCGAGCAGATTGCCGAGGCCGTGCGCCTTCATGACCACATGGACGGCCGCCTTACCCCTCTTGGCCAGCAGGAGCACCGCCAGATAGCGGCCCGCATGTATAACAACTACAAGCAGGTATTCAAGAAGGGCAGCAAGAAGGTGTCGGCAATATCCAGCACGGTCCCGCGCTGCATCGTCTCCATGAGCGCAGCAACCGGGCAGCTGCTTTCGCTTCAGAAGGACCTGGACATCCGTTTTGATGCCGGGGAGACCTTCCAGAAGTACATCAGCTCCGACCACACCCGGGAAGCCCGCGCCGGCATCCACGGCATCCTTGCCGATTACTGGAAGCAGCACAAGCCGGACCCCACTGCCTTCTTCGCCAAGGTTTTCACAGACCCGGCGAAGGCCCGCGAGATAGTGGGAAGCCGCACCGAATTCATGCAGAACACCTTCAACATGGCCACCACCTGCCCCGCCTTCGAACTGGACGACCGCCTCTTCCGCCTTTTCAGTGCCGATGAGCTCTACTGGTATGCGCAGGCCATCGCCATGAATTTCTACCTCGGCCAGTGCAACTCCGTAGAATTCGGAGATTCCCGCATGGAAAGGGCCCGTCCCGGTCTCGACGACATCGTCACCAAGGCCGATGCCGCCATCGCCACCGGCGAATACTGCGCCGACCTTCGCTACGGCCATGACTACCAGGTGCTTGCCCTTGCATCCCTCCTTGGCTTTGAAGGGGTTGCAGAGCGCCTTGACGGCAAGACCTGCGTCAACTGGCCCGGCTGGCGCTACACACCTTTCGCCGCCAACATACAGCTCATATTCTACCGCAACAAGGAAGGGAACGTCCTCGTGAAGCCCCTCATGAACGAAAGGGAGATCCGCGTCATCGGCCTCGAAGGCGGCCCCTACTATGACTGGGACGACTACAAGTCCTACCTCGGATACGGCACCAGGCCCTTGGTGAGCTGGACGGAAGGGGAGCCCGCAGGAAACGGCAGGAGCGTGTTCACGCTGGACATTGCCAATCCTCCGGCAGGCACTTCATGGTATGTGTGGATGAGCCAGTTCCGTACTCCCGTAACCATGCTGGAAGAGTCCGATGGCACCATAGAGCACGTCAGCGGAACCCTATACCGCATTGTCCCCACAGTGGACACCAAGGGCGAAACCTTCCACCTCAAGTACCAGGCGCGCACCCTTGTGAACCAGTGCCGCGCCCCTGAAGGCTTTGTAATGGTGAAAGAAGGCTTCCCGCCCGCAAGAATCAAGGCCGAATACACCTACCAGCCCGCCCAGCCCAAGCATTCATTCGAGTGGAACAAGGTGGACGTTGGCATCACGGACATGATCCCCGCCCTCAAGAGCGTGACGCCCCTTAGCGCCGCCGCAACCATCGTCCCCGACAGTTTCTCCTCCACCACTTTCCTTGACGGCCACAAGCCTGGCTGGTACAGGATAACCCTTTCCGAAGACCGTGCAGAGCTTTCCGCTGCCGATTCTGACGCAGCGTACTGGGCAAAGAACACCCTTGAACAGCTTCACAACCGCGCCGCCGGAAAGCCCGTTGCCGCAATGGTCATCGAAGACTGGCCGGACCTTCAGTACCGCGGCCTCATGCTGGACGTGAGCCGCAATTTCACTTCCAAGGACGGTGTTCTCAAACTTCTGGACATCATGGCCCACTACAAGGCCAATGTCCTTCACCTTCACATGGGCGACGACGAAGGATGGAGAGTGGAAATAGACGCCCTGCCGGAGCTTACCTCCTACGGCGCCTTCCGCGGCCTTCCGGTGCTGAACGAAGACGGCACCATCTCCGAACCCGATGCTCTGCAGCCCACCTACTGCATTGCCCTGGACAGGAACGACAGGAGCACTACCGCAAACGGCTACTACTCCCACAGGGACTTTGTGGAGATACTGAAATATGCCACCGAGCGCCACATAAAGGTGATTCCGGAGTTTGACACTCCCGGCCATTCGCGTGCAGCAATCAAGGCGATGGAGAAGAGGGCTCAGCTCACGGGAGACACCTCCTGCCTCCTTTCCGAGCCCGGAGACCGGTCCAAGTACGTTTCAGTGCAGGACTATACCGACAATGCCATTAACGTTGCCCTGGAATCTACCTACAAGTTTGTGGAGACCGTGTTTGATGGTCTCATCGCCCTGTACAGGGAAGCCGGTGCGCCGCTTGAAACCATCCATGTGGGCGGCGACGAGGTGCCCGACGGCGCCTGGCTGGGCTCCCCCGCATGCCAGAAGCTTATGCATGAAAACGGCTGGAAGAGCGTAGACAGGCTCAAGGAGTACTATGTGAGCCGTGTCCTGGACATTGCAAAGAGCCGCGGCGTAAAGATAGCCGGCTGGCAGGAGCTTGTGCTGAAACTCAGCCCCAAGACAGAAGCGAAACTCGCGGACGGCCTTGGTTTCACCAATGTCTGGACCGTATCCCGCGGACGTGAAGAGCTCCCTTACCAACTTGCCAACAAGGGTGTTCCCGTGGTCATTTCATCGGCCCCCAATGCCTATTTCGACTTTGCCTACAACGATTCTCCGCTTGAGAGAGGACACTCCTGGGGCGGTTTCGTGGACGAGCGCCGCTCCTTCTCCCTGCTGCCTTACGACATGTACCGTTCGGTTCGCTGGGACGACCACGGCAGGATAAAGGACATCTCCCGCGCGACCGAGGGAAAAACCGCCCTTGAGGCTCCCCGGAACATTATCGGCGTGCAGGGACAGCTCTGGAGCGAGACCATACGCAGCTTCGACCACGTGACCTACTACCTCTTCCCCAAGGCGCTGGGCCTTCTGGAAAGGGGCTGGAACGCAAGTCCTTCCTGGCAGGGCACGACAAAGGCCGACGACCCCGGCTTCCTCTCCGACTTCGACCGCTTCTACAGCATCATTCAGAAGTGGGAGTTCCCCTATTATGACAGCCTCGGCATTTCCTATCACAAGAACTGATGCGCCTTCTTTTCATTTCAGATTTTACCGAGCAGTTCCCATACCGGCTCCTCCGCGGAATCCTTGACTATTCCAGGCGGACGGGACAGGTATGGGAGGTGTGCAAGATGCCACCGTCCTTCAAGAAGGAGATCGGCCTGAAGAAATTCGTGGCCTGGGCCAAGAGGTGGAGGGCCGATGCCGTAATCGGCCAGTTCTCCCCCAAGGACGACGTCTCCCTTTTCCGCAAGAACGGCATTGTGGCCATAGCCCAGGATTACGTGTCCCCCTTCAGCAGCATCCCCAACATCACTGCCGATTACGGGCTCACCGGCTCCATGGCCGCAGAGCGTTTCTTCGGGCACGGGTTCAAGAACTTCGGCTTTTTCGGCTACAGCGGCGTGTGCTGGAGCGACGGCCGTCTGGAGGGCTTCCGCAGGCGTCTCGAGGCCGAGGGCCTTGGCGACAAGCTCCATGTCTATGACCGTCAGCAGATAAACAGCCTGTGGAACTACGACCGCCCCGAACTGCTCCAGTGGCTCCTGACGCTCCCCAAGCCCATCGGCATTTTTGCCTGTGACGACAACCAGGCCGAAATCCTCGTCGAGGCCTGCCACGTTGCCGGAATCAATGTGCCGATGGACGTAGCCATCATCGGCGTGGACAATGACGAGGTTACCTGCAACCTGTCTTCCCCGGCAATCACTTCCATAGAGATGGATATCGAGAAGGCAGGTTACGAAGCGGCGGAAATGGCTGCCCACATGGTTGAGGATGCGAACTACAAAGGGGAGGACGTGGTCATCAAGCCGGTTTCCGTCGTCGGCCGCGCCTCTACCGGTATCGTGGCCACCAAGGACGAAGTGGTGGCGACGGCCATCCGGTATATCTACGACAACCGAAGCCGCAAAATCCTCGTCTCGGACGTTCTCAGACAGGTTCCGGTGTCCCGCCGTCTCCTGGAGCAGCGCTTCAAGGACGTGGTGGGAACAACCATATACAACATGATGTCGGTGCTCCGGATGGAGTATTTCGCGCATCAGCTCATTACCACTAACGACACGATTTCCGAAATAGCGGCAAGGATGGACGAACCCGATACGAAAAGTATTTCGAGACGTTTCAGGGAGCTTAAGGGATGCACTCCATCCGAGTACAGGAACCGTGAACTGCGCAAATTGGGAGTATAAATACGTAAATTGAGACAAAAACCGGTAATTCCGATACTATTTTTGTGGTACTAACCTACTAATTATTATCGGATGTTACTTGGAATCGACATCGGAGGCACCACTATTAATATCGGTCTTGTAGAAGAAGGCCGTGTTATAAGGACTGAAACGATACCCTCCTTTACCCCCAATGCCACCAAGGCAGAAACCCTGAATTATCTCGCGGAAGCTATCACGAAAGCGCTCGTCCCGGAAGTGGAGAGCGTCGGCATAGGCGTTCCCTCCATCGTTGATCCCGTGAAAGGCATAGTCTACCAGGCGGTGAACATACCGTCCTGGGACGAGGTCTGCCTGAAGGATGAGCTCGAATGGCGCCTTAAAATCCCCGTACATATCAACAACGACTCCAACTGCTTTGCCGTGGGAGCGGCTGCAAAGCTGGACAGAGTGTATCCCGTCATGGTGGGCATAACCCTCGGCACCGGCCTTGGAATGGGCGTAATCAAGGACGGGGAGCTGCTGTGCGGCACCCGCTGCGGAATAGGCGAGCTGGGCTCTGCACAGTACAACGGGGCCGACTATGAAACCTTCTGCTCCAAGAAGTTCTTCACGCAGCGCGGCTGGAGCGGCAAGGAACTGGGCTGGAAGGCTGCCGCCGGAGACCCCGAGGCGCTTGCAATAGAGCGCGAATTCGGCATGCACCTTGGGAACCTTCTCGCCCTGGTGATGTTTGCCTACGACCCGGATTGCATCGTCCTTGGCGGCGGCGTGGCAAATTCCTATGACCATTTCAAAGACAGCATGTGGGAAACCCTCAGGAAGGCTTATCCCTATCCCCTCGATTTTCTCCGTATCGAAGTAATGCCCCAGGGCGAAATCGCCGTCCTTGGAGCGGCAGAACTTAAATAAAGACTATGAAAACAATTTCCATCATATCATTCATGGCTCTTTGCCTGGCATGTTCGGCACCTTCTCCTGTAAGTGAACTCACTGACTGGAACATGAAACAGGAGGGCTCTTCAAGCGTTTACAGCGTAAAGGCTCCCTGCACGGTGGCGGGTGCCCTCAACGAGGCCGGCTACTTCGGCGAAAACGTTCTCGAAGGCCTCCGCTACAAGGATATCGACAAGTCCGTTTTCGACAGGCCTTGGGTGTTCACCACCAAGTTCGGCGTCGAAAAGGGCAAGCGCCACGTCCTCCGCTTCGAAAGCCTGGGGTACAGCGCAGACATCGTCCTCAACGGGAAAACCCTTGCCACGGCGGACACCACCGTGGGCCCTTTCTGCGTGCGTGAATTCGACATTACCGGCATGGCAAAGGCGTCAAATACGCTGAAGGTCACCGTTCACAAGGCGCCGGCGCAGTCCCTCAACCACGGGTGGGTAGACTGGAATCCGCGCCCCGTGGACGAGACCATGGGCATCCTTGGACCGGTGCGCCTCATTTCAACACCGGACGTTGAGGTGAAAGACGTTTTCGTCAAGCCAATTGTGAACGTGAATGACTTTTCTGAGGCACGGATAGATGTGGAGATTACTCTGGTGAACCTTCTGGACAAGCCCGTAGAGGGGGTTGTGAAGGCATCGGCAGAGGATATATGCTTTGAGATGCCCGTGAAGCTGGAGGCCTCGGAAACGAAGGTTCTCAGGCACACGGAGACCGTGAAGAACCCCCGTATCTGGTGGAGCGCGGAGATGGGTTCGCCGGAGCTTTATCACATGACTGTGAGCTTTGGGGATTCCCACTCGAAGAACGTGCGTTTCGGCATTCGCGACATTTCTTCCGAACTCACCCCCGACGGGCACAGGCAATTCATCCTGAACGGAAAGAAGGTGCTCGTCAAGAGCGCCGGCTGGGCCGATGATATCTTCATGCAGGACACTCCCGAGAGCATTTTGCGCCAGGTCCAGATGGTGAAGGACATGGGCCTTAACAACATCCGCTTTGAGAATGTGTGGGGCAAGGACGACACCGTTTACGACGTGTGTGACAGCCTTGGCATCCTTACCCTCATGGGCTTCAGCTGCCAGTGGGAGTGGGAAAGCTACTGCGGCCTTCCTGAAACCCGCCGCAACGGCTGCATTGAAGGCGAACCCTGGGAATCAATGGCCGTGAGGTATTTCCACGACCAGCTCATCCGCCTTCGCAACCATGCTTCCCTCATCGGCTGGCTCACCGGAAGCGACCGTGCGCCGCTGCCGCAGCTCGAGGAGAGGTATATGGAGCTTTACAACGCCCTTGAGTATAGGCCTTATGTGTGCTCTGCCTCCGGCGTGAAAAGCCCCGTTACAGGTCCCTCGGGCATGAAGATGGCCGGTCCCTACGAGTATGTGGGCCCGGACTACTGGTTCATCGACACCAGGCGCGGTGGCGCATACGGCTTCAATACCGAGACCAACCCCGGCATGAACATCCCCCAGAAGGAGAACGTGGAGCGTCTCCTTGGAGGCGAGAAGGCCTGGCCCATCGGCCCGGCATGGGATTACCACTGCACGGCGTCCTCTTCGCACATGAACAATACGAAGATTGAAGAGGCGGCCGTCGCCGGAACATACGGGGAGGCCGATTCCTTCGAGGACTTCGTGAAGAAGGCCCACGCCCTGGACTATGACTCCACGCGTTCGATGTACGAGGCCTTCCGCTGCAATATCGGCAAGGCTACCGGTATCGTCAATTGGATGCTCAGCAGCGCCTGGCCGTCCCTTTACTGGCAGCTCTACGACTGGTACGGTGTTCCCACGGCCGGATACTATGGCGTAAAACACGCGTGCGCGCCCGTACAATTGATATTCAACTACGGAGACCGCAGCGTCTATGCCGTTAACGACGCAGCCCCCAAGGCAACCTACAGTGCCGAAATCACCTTCCTTGGTGCCGACAGCAGGAAACTCATCGGCAAAACGGTCTCCTTCCTCTCTGAGGAGAGAAAGCCCGTGAGGCTTGAAAAGCTGCCTGCAGGCGTTCCCGGCTTTCTTTCCCTCGTTCTCAGGGATGCCGCCGGCAACGTATCGGCCCGCAACTTCTACTGCATTCCTGCAAAGAACGGCGAATACGCCTGGGACAAGGCCGACTGGTGGGGCATCCCCATGACCGGCTATGCCGACCTTTCCTTCGTCTCCGCCCTTCCCAAGGCCGATGTCACCCTTGAAACCACCCCGGTTGACGGCGGCATCAGCGTGAAGCTCACCAACAACTCCGAGGTGGTCTCCTTCCAGAACATCCTGAAGGCCTTCGGGGCCGACGGAAAACTCATCGGCGGACCTGTCTGGGAAGACAATTTCATCTCCCTGCTCCCCGGAGAATCCCGCACCGTACTCTGCACCGCCCCCGGCGCTGAAATCAAACTCGACTCTTGGAATTAACATGAAACGAAACCTCATATTCTCCCTTGCCCTTCTTCTGGCGTTTCCGCTTTTCGCGCAGACTCCGGAAGACCTTGACCGCGACAGGTCAAAATACGCCACTTACAGTTTCTCCAAGGACGACCAGTATACCGTGGAGACCCCTTACGAGACCGTTACCGTGAAGCAGCCAAAGTCCAAGAAGGTGAAGAACGTCATCTTCCTAATCGGCGACGGTACCGGCCTTTCGCAGTGGTCCGTGGGCTGGGTTGTCAACGGCGGAAAGCTCAACATCGACCAGATGCCCGTTGCCGGCTATTCCCGTACTTACTGCACGGACAGGCTGGTAACCGACTCCTGCGCCGGCGGCACCGCCCTTGCCGCGGGAGAGAAGACCAAGTACGGATACATCGGCATAGACAAGGACCTGAATCCCTTTGAAACATCGCTGCACTTGGCGCAGAAAAAGGGCATGAAGACAGGGCTTGCCGTTACCTGCCGCATAAATGACGCCACTCCCGCCGACTTTTCCGTCCATTCCGAAACCCGCAAGGACGAGGAGGGGATAGCCGCCCAGTATGTGGATTCCGGGATAGATTTCATTTCCGGCGGCGGCACGCATTTCTGGAACAAGCGCTCTGACGGCCGCAACCTCATAGAGGAGATGAAGGCCAAGGGCTATACCTACGTAGACAAGCTTGAAGACATTGCAGGCGCAGAAGGAGACAAGTTCCTTGGCCTGTACGACGAATATGATCTGAAACCGGCACTGGACCGCGGTCCCATCCTTATGGAGAGCACCATGAAGGCCATACAGATGCTGGACAACAAGAAAGGGTTCTTCCTAATGGTTGAAGGGTCCCAGATCGACGACTGGGCACACCGCAACAAGGTTGGTTACATGTGTGAAGAACTCTTTGACTTCGACAAGGTTATAGGGGCCGTCCTGAAATGGGCAGAAAAGGACGGCCATACCCTTGTCGTCGTAACCGCAGACCACAATACCGGCGGCCTTACCCTCCTGAAGGGAAGCATCGAGGAACGCACCGTGAAAGTGCATTTCTCCACCAAGGGCCATGACGGGATAGTGGTCCCCGTTTTTGCCTATGGTCCTCATGCCGAGGAGTTTGCCGGAGTGCATGAGAATGCCGAGGTGGGCGCCATCGTAAAGAAACTATTGAAATAACACCTAAATATAAAACTAACCGATGAAACAGAAAGTAGTCCACTTATCGAGACTGGCTGTTCTTGGGTGTCTGATGATACTCCTGGGCGGGGCTCCTGCCTTTGCCCAGAAGGGTATAACCGTCAAGGGTACGGTCATTGACACCGAAGGCCTGCCGGTCATCGGTGCTGGTGTCACCATCAAGGGCACCACCACCGGCGCGGCTGCCGACATGGACGGTAAGTTCACCCTTACCGTTCCTGCCGAATCTTCTGTCCTGGAGGTTGTAGCGCTTGGCTATTCCACGGAGGAGATTACCGTGGGCAAGCAGCGCAACATTACCGTTGTCCTCAGGGATGACACCCAGACCATTGAGGCAACGGTGGTGGTAGCTTACAGCACCCAGACCAAGGCTACCGTTACAGGAGCTGTCACGGCCATCGACAACAAGGCCTTGGTGAAAGCCCCGGTAGCCGACGTAACCAACGTCCTTGCCGGACAGATGCCAGGTGTTGCCACGGTTCAGGAAACCGGTCAGCCTGGCGAAGACTATGCGAAAATCTACATCCGAGGCCAAGGCTCCCTGTCGGAGGGAACATCATCCCCGCTCATCCTGGTGGATGGCGTCGAGCGCCCTCTGAACACCGTGGACCCCAATGAAATCGAAAGCCTCTCCATCTTGAAGGATGCCGCCTCCACTGCCGTGTTCGGTGTGCGAGGCGCAAACGGTGTCGTCATCGTGACAACCAAGCGCGGCGATGCCGGCAAGCCCAAGATTTCGGTGAGCTCCATCACCGGTGTCCAGCAGCCTCTGTCATACATTACGCAGGCTTCCAGCTACGATTTTGCCCGTTATTACAACGTGTACCAGCACAATGACGGCAAGACCGATGAGAAACTCTACTTCTCCCGCGAGGCCATCGAAGCATACCGTACCGGTTCGGATCCTATCATGTTCCCGAACACCCAGTGGCATGAGCTCATGTTCCGCAAGGCGTTCCTCCAGACCAAGAACAACATCAACATCTCCGGAGGCTCGGACAAGGTGCGCTATTTCGTATCCATGGGCTACATGTACCAGAACGGTCTTCTGAAGCAGATTCCGGGCATGACCTATGACAACAACTACTCCTACAACCGTTACAACTACCGCGCGAACCTGGACTTCAAACTCACCGAGACCACGGACATGAAGTTCAACATCAGCGGCGTCATCGGCGACACCCGTGAACCGCTTTCCAGCGCGAGCGGAACCAACATCTGGATGATTTCCATGCTTTGGGCGCACCCTACGGCGTCTCCGGGCATGGTTAACGGCATGCCGGTCACGGTGGTGGACACCAACGCCCTTCCGGACGGCCTTACCAAGTGGAACGGCTGGGAGTACTACTACTATTCAGGCTACCAGAACAAGTACAAGACAACCCTCGGCATGGATATGACCATCCGCCAGAGGCTTGATTTCGTCACCGAGGGCCTCAGCGCATCCGTGAGGGGCAGCTATGACACCTCGATGCAGATAAACAAGAAGCGCTCCGGCTCCGGAGGATACCACCAGACCATACGCTACGAATCCTGGGCAAACGACTCCGGCCTGGCCCTGAGCGACCCTTACTTCGACCGTTCCTATGTTCCGGTAATCTCCGGCAGCGAGCCCACCATGAGCTACTCCGAGTCTACTTCCGACGACAAGAACTGGTACCTTGAGGCCCGTTTGGACTACAGCCGCAAATTTGCCGGAAAACATGCCGTGAGCGGCCTCCTGCTGTACAACCAGTCAAGGGACTACTACCCTGAGTACAACGGAAGCCGTATGCAGTACCAGTGGCTGCCCCGCGGCTATGTGGGCTGGGTAGGCCGTGCCACTTATGCCTATATGGACAAATATCTTGTAGACGTGAGTGCAGGTTACAACGGTTCCGAGAACTTCGCCCCCGGCAAGACCCGTTACGGTTTCTTCCCGTCCGCATCTGTGGGCTGGGTTATTTCCGAGGAGAAATTCTTCAAGCAGCACGTCAAGGCTGTGGATTTCCTGAAACTGCGCGCATCGTCAGGTCTTGTGGGTAATGACATCAGCAGCACCGTCCGCTTCATGTATATGGAGGGTGTGTGGAACGAGGCCGGCTCCTATTACTTCGGCGCAGGAAAGAGCGACGGCGTTCCCCGCTATGCAATGGGAACCCCTGGCAACGCAGGCGTTACCTGGGAGACCGCTCTCAAGTCCAACATCGGCCTTGATGCAGACCTTTTCAACTACCGTCTGCACTTCTCCGGAGACCTCTTCAAAGAGCACCGTACCGGCATCCTCATTTCGCCGAATACGCCTCCGGGAATCATTGCAACGTCACTTCCGCAGATGAACCTTGGCGTCGTGGACAACAAGGGTTATGAGGTTGAGGTGGGCTGGAAAGACCATATCGGCGCGTTCACCTACGATATCGGCGCCAATGTTACTTACGCACGCAATACTATCATCAACATGGACGAGGTGGAACCGGAATACGAGTACCAGAAGCAGACCGGAGGTCCTACCGGCAGGTATTCCCTGTACCAGTTCGAACGCCTCTACCAGAAGAGCGACTTCTACACCGACGAGAACGGAGTCCAGCGCCTGAATCCGTCCCTGCCGCAGCCTACGACCACCGTCTACCCCGGTGACGCCATGTACAAGGACCTCAACGAAGACGGAATCGTGGACGGACGCGACATGAAGGTGGACGGCTATCCCAACCGCCCGGAATATGTCTTCGGTTCCAACTGGAGGTTCGGCTACAAGGGATTCAACCTTACCATGAACTGGGTGGCGGCAACCAATGTGAACCGCGTCCTCAACATGGATTACAGGATTCCGTTCACCAACTCCGGCCACCGCGGCCTCCTGAGCTATTTTGCCGAGAACTGCTGGATTCCGGACGACAACGGCGGCTGGGCCCCCGGCCGCGAGGACGGAACCCTTCCCCGCTTTACCAAGACCAATTACCCCTGGAACTCCGCCAACTCCACTCTCTGGACCGTGGATGCATCCTATCTGCGTCTTAAGAGCGCCAGCTTCGGCTACACCTTCTCCAAAGGCAAGATGCTGAGCAAGCTTGGAATAGGTTCCCTGGGCATTATGTTCACGGGTTACAACCTCCTTACCTTCTCCCAGATGAAACTGCAGGACCCCGAGGCCAAGTCAAGCTCCTCGGACGGCCAGTACCCTCTGGTGAAGACCTACAATATCGCAATCAATGTTAACTTCTGATAAACGGGCGAGCCATGAAAAAAGCAATTGAAATACTGACAGTTGTCCTGCTTGGTGCAGGCCTTGCGGTCGCCTGTGAAAGCCTCAAGCTGGGAGACGCCGGCCTTTCCAGGGCCCCCGAGACTTCCGGCGCTACGGCCGATACCCTGTTCGCATCCCTCAAGGATGCAGACAAGGTGCTTGCAACTGCATATTACTACCTGCCGTACGGTCTTGTTACCGACTTCGACACCAAGATGGGCTCGGACTTCCTCGAGTCCATAACCGACCATTATATCTCCAACAAGCACTCCGACGGCGACGGCCCCAACAACCTCTACTATACGGGAGCCCTCAACGCGAACCTCTCCAGCGGCGCATCCGGCATGACTTACTGCTTCGGCAGCGAGTATGACTACCATGTGATCCGCTACGCCTGGCTGTTCCTCGAGAACGCAGACCGCATCCCCGATGCCGATCCTGCCGCCCTCGCTCAGAAAAAGGCGGAGGCCAAGGTGTGCATGGCAATAGCCTATGCCCACATGCTGCGTTACGTGGGCGGCGTTCCCATCCTGGACCACGCCGTGCGCACGGACGAGGAGATGAAATACCCCCGCAACACGTTTGCCGAGACCGTGGACTACATAGTGAAGCTCTGCGACGAGGCCGCTCCGGACCTTCCCTGGTACGTGAGCCAGGCCGAAGACGGCCGCATGACAAGGGCTGCCGCCCTGGGCCTCAAGCTCCGCATCCTCTGCTTTGCCGCGAGCCCCACGTTCAACTCCGACACGCCCTGGCATCCCAAGGCCAACGAGTACGTGTGCTACATGAACTACAGCGCAGACCGCTGGCAGCGTGCAAAGGACGCTGCAGACGAGTTCATGAAGGAACTCCTCTCCAACGGCTACTACGCACTTGTGCAGGCAAAACCTGATGCCACCGGCCTCATTACCCCGCGCGCATACCGCCTTGCCTACCGCAGCGGCTACTTCGACCGCGGAACCACGGAGACCATCATCTCCATCCGCAAGTCCAACAGTGGCTCATATCACGATGCAAACGCCAAGATTACAGCCGATTACGGCAGTGGTGCCACCCTTGACTGGGTGAACAAGTTCCCCTGGGCCGACGGCACTCCTTTCCCGGAGGATTTTGACTGGGAGAACAAATCCAACTGGCCGGAGCATCCTTTCTTCAAGCCCGATCCGCTGGGCACCCACAAGGTTGGCTCCTCCACCTTCACGGAAACCCGCGACCCCCGTCTGTACGAGAACATCTGCGTTCCCGGAGACATCTGGCGTGACGGTACCGTGGGCCGCGCCTACGACAACCACGCCAACCACCAGGACGGCTGCCCGGGCTTCCTCCAGATGAAGTACATCCTCCAGTACAGCTCTGACCGTACCAATCCTCCGCACTGGTGCATGATGCGCCTTGCCGAGGTGCTCCTGAACGCCGCCGAGGCCTACAACGAGGCCGACGGAGGCCCTTCAGACAAGGCCTACACATGGGTGAACGCCGTGCGTAACCGCGTTGGACTTCCCGGCCTTGCCGAGGGCATGACCCAGAGCCAGTTCCGCGACGCCCTCCTCCTTGAGAGGGAACTCGAGTTCGGCTTCGAGGAGTTCCGCTGGTTCGACATGGTTCGCTATGGCCTCACATCGGCCTTCACGAGCCCTCTCCACGGACTCACCTCCTTTGGCGACAAGCAGCGCGAGGCTACGGTCTTCACCTTCTCCGTGAAGGACGCCTATCCTCCGCGCGCCTGGTACACCACCTGGGACACCAAGTGGTATCTTGCTCCTATCCCGGCCATTGAAATCAACAAGGCCTACGGAATGACTCAGAATCCGGGTTGGTAAACCGCTAAATGTACCCGAAGATGAAAAAGATAATATACAGTATAGTCCTTCCGCTTCTTCTTGCAGGCACCGCAGCCGTGGCGCAGGAGCGTTCCATGCTGGATTCCATATCCGTGGGGAACGCCTTCCAGCTCAAGGCAAACGTGAACGAAACGCTGAAGAGTGCTATCTTTGACAAGAGTCCGGAAGTAGATATTGCAAATGCACTGTACGGACAGTTCTCCGGCCTTCTGGTCAGGAACTCCTCCAGTACTTACGACTCCAACCAGGCTCGCCTGAAGCTTGCGCTGCGCCTCCACGGCCACAGCCCGCTCCTTCTGGTGGACGGCTTCCCGCGCGACCTTGACGACATCACCGGTCTCGAAATCGAGTCAGTGACCGTGCTCAAGGATGCCGCGGCTGCAGCCCTCTACGGCGTGAAAGGCGGCAACGGAGTTGTGATGATAACAACCAAGAGGGGCAAGGATACCGCTCTCAAGGTAACCGCCGCAACCCATTACGGCTGGGCAACCCCCTTCCGCGCTCCCGAATTTGCCGATGCCTATACGTACGGCTATTTCGTGAACGAGGCCCGTACCCTTGACGGTCTTCCCGTCAAGTACAACGACGCCGAGCTCCTCGCCCTCTATTCAGGTCAGTTCCCTTATGCATATCCTAACGTGAACTGGTGGGACCAGATCTACCGTGACCACGGCGACAATTACCGTGCCCAGTTCACCTTCACCGGCGGCAACAGGAACTTCCGTTATTTCACCGCCGTGGATTACGTGAAGGAAGACTTCCTCTACCGCAAGGCCGTGAACGACGACCGCTACAACGCCAACAGCTACGACAACCGCCTTGGCATCCGCGCCAACGTGGACGTGAACATCACGGAGACCACCTCCATGAAGATAGGCGTCATGGCCCGCCTCGCGGAATTCAACAAGGGAAACTACTCCGGCAGGCTCGAGAGCATAATCTACGGCCTTCCGTCGGCGGCATATCCCGTGAAGCTTCCTGACGGCACTTACGGCGGATCTTCCGTCTACGGCGCCAACAACCCCGTCGCCCTTCTCCAGGACAGCGGCCAGAAGCAGTACTCCCAGACAAAGGTGCTTGCCGATGCCGTCCTCCGTCAGGATCTGGGCATGATAACTCCCGGTCTCTGGGCCGATGCCTCCATCGCCTTTGACTACATCGGCCGCCTCTCCGAGGACGCCACCAAGACTTTCCAGTACGGAGAGCTCACCAACACTACGGCGGCCGCGGGCGACCAGATTTACATCCTGAGCACCCAGACCAACTACGGCGTCAATTCCAAGATAGTGGAATTCAGCCACTGGTTCAGCTCGCTTGCTATGAAATTCGAGCTTCAGGGCCGTCTGAACTGGGCAAAGGACATGGGAAAGAGCCATCTCGAGACCCACCTTGCCTATCGTCAGCGCTCTTGGATCCTGAGCGGCCAGAACAACTCCTCCAAGACCCAGGAGGTCCTTGGCACGGTGAGCTATAATTGGAATAACAGGTATTTCGCAGACTTTGTTGCAAACTGGTCCGGAAGTGCATACCTTCCCAAGGGAAAGCGCTTCCATCTCTACCCGGCATTGAGCCTTGCCGCAGTCGTCCTTGACGGTCCTGCCTTCGTCAAGGTTTATGGCTCGGCAGGCCTTGCCGGCTCTGACGGAGACCTTGAGCACGAGCTCTGGAGGCAGAATTACGTGAGCGGCAAGAGCTACTACTTCGGCCTCAGCGGCGGTTCGTCCTACAGCGGCCGCGCAGAGGGCGACATGGCTGCCGTGACACTTGCCCCCGAGCTGTCGAAGAAGGCCACCATCGGCCTTAATGTAAAGGCCTTTGAAAAGCGCCTGGACGTTACTGCAGAGGCGTTTGCGGAATCCCGCGAGAATATCCTCATATCGCCCTCCAACATCTCCGGCGTGATTGGCGTCGGCGTAAAGGAGCAGAGCCTTGGAAAGCAGAGCTACAAGGGCATCGACCTTTCCCTTGCCTGGAACGATAAGAGGGGTGACTTCTCCTACGGCGCTTATGCCAACGGAGCCTGGCTCTTCACCAAGGTCATCGACGACGGTCAGGCCTACCAGATGTACGACTACCTCTACCGCAAGGGCAATCCCGTGGGACAGCGCTACGGCCTGGAGGTCATCGGCATATTCCAGAACCAGATGGAAATCAACAACAGCCCCCAGCAGACCTTCGGCGACGTGAAGCCCGGCGACCTCAAATACCGTGACCAGAACGGCGACGGCGTCGTTGACAGCCAGGACGTCGTGAAGATGTTCGGCAGCTCCACGCCTCTTCTGCAGTTCGGCTTCGGCCTCCACGCTGGCTGGAAGGGCTTCAAGGTGTATGCCGATTTCCAGGGTGTCACCGGCGTTACCGTCAACCTCCTGGATTCCCGCCTGTATCAGCCGCTTGTCTCCAACGGGACCATCTCCAAGACCTTCCTCGACAGGGAAGTCACCTGGGCTCCGGGACGTGAGGCGCTTGCCACGATGCCCCGCCTGACCACGCAGGAGAACAGCAACAACTATCGCAACAACTCCCTCTGGTACCGCGACGGCTCGTTCATCAAGCTGCGCAACGTGGGAGTGTCCTTCACCGTTCCCAAGAAGTTCCTGGGCATCTGCGACGCAGAGGTTTCCCTTAACGGCACCAACCTCTTCAGCCTTGACAACATAGGCTTTGCCGATCCCGAACAGCTGGGTGCCTACTATCCTTCCATGAAGGTCTGGTGGGCTGGAATCAAGTTCAACTTCTAAACCGGGAAAAGATATGAAAAAGATACTTTATATACTCTCGGCCATAATACTTGCGGCAGGCTGCAACTACCTGGATTTTGATGAATCCTCCAGCCAGTACTCCCGCGAGGACATGTACAAGACCTACAGCAATGCCCAGAAGATGCTCACCAACATCTACGGCTATATGCCGGGCAAGGACATTGCCGATGTGGGCAGCGCCCTCCGCGACTGCGGCTCCGACGATGCCGAATATGCCGACCTGGACGCCAGCGTGCAGCGCTTCACCAACGGCAACTGGAGCGCCGTTCAGACCGTGGACACCAAGTGGGATCTCTATAACGGCATTCGCAGCGCTAACGAGTTTCTGGAGTCGATGAAGTCCATCGACCTGTCCATGTACAGGTACGACGGCAAGTATCAGCAGTGGCTTGACTACATGGCATACTATCCTTACGAGGCCCGCGTCCTCCGCGCCTACTACTTCTTCGAGCTTGCCCGCCGCTACGGCGACATCGCAATGCCCGTGGACGTGATGCTCACGGCGGAAGAGGCCAACGTAATCGAGAAGAAGCCTTTTGCAGAGGTAATCGACTTCATAGTTTCCGAGTGCGACGAATGCGCGCAGAACCTGCCCGCAACCCATGTGGGTTTCTACGAGCAGGAAGTTGGCCGCGTCACCAAGGGATTCGCCCTTGCAGTGAAGGCCAAGGCCCTTCTGTATGCGGCATCCCCGCTGCACAATCCTTCCGGAGACCGTTCGAAGTGGCTTGCAGCGGCAAAGGCCGCCAAGGAGATAATCGACCTTGGCACCTACAGCCTCGACCCGGCCGAAAAGGCAAACAACTACATGTCGCCGGAAGTCATATTCGCAATCCTTCGTTCTGAAAGCGGCAGCTTCGAGAGGTACAATTTCCCCGTGCGTTTCACCATGGGCGAGAAGACCTCCATCGCCGGAAACTATCCTACGCAGAATCTTGTGGATGCCTTCCAGACCGCAAAGGGCTATGACATAACCCTTACGGCAAACGGCTGGCAGACTTCCGATCCCGACTTTGACATTACCAAGCCCTATGAGGGCCGTGACCCCCGCTTTGCCAGGGCCATCCTTGCAAACGGAATGTCCTTCAAGGGCAGCACCATCGAGACCTTCGTTGGCGGCCGTGACTATTCCGCCACCCGCAGCGACCTTGGCTCTCCTACGGGATATTATCTGAGGAAATACATCCAGGAAGAAACCAGCTTCGTTCCTGAGGCTACCGTGAACTACAAGCACCAGTGGATCGTTTACCGCTATGCAGAGGCTCTTCTGAGCTATGCAGAGGCAGCAAACGAGTACTTCCAGAGCCCTTCGGAGACCGATGCAACCCTCACCATGAGCGCCCTTGACGCCATCAATCAGGTAAGGGCCAATGCCGGAATGCCGGATGTATCGGCAGCTACCGCAGCCGCCTTCCGCGATGCCGTGCGCCGCGAGTGGAGAGTGGAATTCGCCTTCGAAGACCACCGCTTCTGGGATGTGCGCCGCTGGGATATCGGCCAGGCGACGCAGGGCCAGGTTGACGGTGTGGAAATCGTCAAAAACGGTTCCTCCCTCACCTACAGCCGCAAAACCGTTCGCACCCGCACCTGGGCCGCAAGGCAGAACCTCTATCCCATCCCGCAGAGCGAACTGTTCTGCAACACCAATCTCAATCCCCAGAATACCGGATGGTAGTCCAAGATAAAACAAAAGCGATATGAAAACTATACTAAGAACTATTGCATTCCTGTCTGTCATTCTTGGAATGGCCGCCTGCCAGCAGTACAAGATAGACACCCAGATGACTCCGGAGAAGGCCGCGGCATCCATCAAAATGGTCTGCGACGCCCTTGGCAGCTACACTGTCGAGGCAATGAATCCGGACAACATCACCTTCAACGTGAGTTCCAACACGCCCTGGACCATCACCCGCTCGAGCGGAGCCGACTGGTGCACGGTTACCCCTTCTTCCAGCGCAATGTCCGCCCTCATCAGCGACGTTGTGGTGGCAATCGACAACAATACTACCGGTGCCGACCGCAGCGCCACCCTTACCCTCAGGGGAGACAACATCGCGAATGCGGTCACCATCACCATACAGCAGTCCCGCCAGGGCAGGCTCTATGTGACGCCCATCGCCCAGAATTATTCAGCAGCAGGCGGGCATCTCACCTTCACGGTGAACACCAATGTTGACTGGAGCGTGCGCACGGACGTGAGCTGGCTCAGTTTCAACCGCGAGAACGGCACCCCCGACCCTGACGGCCGCACCATGACAATCATTGCCACGGCTGCCGCAAACGAAGGCATTGCCCGCACCGCCACCGTGACCGTCGAGGCCGGAGACGAGGAGGAGAGCTTCGAAGTGACCCAGAACGGCTTCACCTTCGAAATCGTGGCTCCCGCAAGTGCCGAACTTCCCCGTCTTGGCGGTTCCCTCACCCTTGAGGTGAACACCACGGCAACCTGGACTCCCGCCACCGATGCCGAAGGCTGGACCGTTGAAAAGACGGATGCCACTCATTTCAAGGTGACGGCCCCGGCAAACAACATTTTTGCCGCAAAGACCGGAAAGGTGTCCATCTCTACCGCAAACGGCGCTTATGACGAGCTGGAACTCACCCAGGATACGAACTTCGATCTTACAGGCTGCGAAGTTCTGGCAGACGGCTCTGTAAAGCTTGACGGCGCAAACGGCTCCAGGATTACCACCAAGGACAATTACCGTTATGCCAGCTTCGTCCTCACGATGGGCGACAAAAACTTCGGTGATGCAGGTCAGATGTGGGCACAGGTAGCTGCCGGCGGCTGCAACATATATACCCAGATTTCACTTGGCGGCAACATCCGTATCCGTCAGGACGGCAACCTGCCAGTTGCGGGTACGTCGACATACAAGAATGTTAATCTCAATAGCATTACAAAGGATGCACTGAATGCAATGACGGAATACAGGTTTGAAGTCATCCCTGGAACAGCGCCTAATCACCTTGTGAAATTCTGGTATAACGGAGAGGAGAATACAACCCTTGACTACTTGTCCGTCTTTGCCGATGACCCTACTGCCGAAGGAAAGTACTGGTTCGGTTTCTATTCCGCCACTTCCGACGGCTCATGGTATGTGATAAAGAGCTGCGACATAACCGAAATCGAAGGCTAAGCCATGAAAAAGATACTTTACACAGTCTTTGCGGTTCTCCTTGCAGGAGGACTGTGGAGCTGCACCCCCAAGGAGGAGGTGAAGGAGGAGAAGGTTGTCGATCTTCGCTACCGCGTGAACGACAGCTACGACCTTCCTGCCGCCGGCGCTCCGCAGATTACCATCCTCGTGGCCTCTACGGACCCCTGGACGGTAACCAGCGCCCATCCTGACTGGTGCATTATAGATATCGAGGAAGGCAGCGGCCAGGATGCCGACGCCGTCCATACCGGAAAGGCCGAGGTTACTACCGTCCGTGTCCAGTACTATAACAACACGGACCTTGACGACCGCACCGACCAGCTTATCATCGCGACTGATACCTGGGTTGGCAAGAAGGTGACCGTGAACCAGAAAGGCTGCGCATTCCTTTCTGTTCCGGAAGAAGACCTTGCCTTTGACGTCGTGAAGGCCGGCGGCGACTACCAGATTCACATTTCTTCCAATCAGCCCTGGAGCTCGAAGGTCACAGACGGCGACTGGGTGAGCATTGCCGACGGCGCCTCAGGTGAGGGCGACGGCACCGTTACCGTTACCGCCGCCGAGAATGTTGAGGAGTTGCGCTATGCCGCCGTTACCATCTATGACCGTCACGGAGCGGCCATGGCAACGGCCCTCTTCACACAGGACGGCGTCCAGCTGGTGCCCGGTTCAACGGAACTCCGTGCCGGCTTTGACCAGACATCGTCGGAACTGGAAGTGGTTTCCAATACCAAGTGGACGGTGACAAAGGCCTCGGAATCAGACGACTGGTTCACCATTGACACTCCTACTGGAGAGGGTAACGGCAACATCAAGCTCACGCTTACCCCCAATGCCGGCACAACCATGAGAAGGAGCTCGATCATCCTCAAGAACGTGGTTGACAAAGAAGGCGACTATGCCGTTGAGAAGGAGATTACCGTAAAGCAGGCATACGAGATCAATCCTGTACGTCAAATTCTTGACAATGACGAACTTACCCTTTGGAAGTCCGACTGGGCCAACGCCCCGGTCTATACAAAGGACGTCGGAACGCTTTTCGCTGCGAAGGCCCGTCTTAACAGGAGCATGCCTTTCGGCACATATACCTTCCGCTGGAGCGCCATCAGCCCCGGTGCCCGCGTGCGCCACTGGTTCTGCTTCTCGGACGGCATCGAGCTCAAGGCCGACATCCGTCCCGCAAGCGCCAAGATAGGCTTCGACTTCAATGCCTCTTCTTCAGGAGTGAGCACAAAGCCCAGCCTGAGCGCCTACACGGACGTCGATTTCGCCCAGCCCGTAGAGCTTACCTACAAGTTTGACCCCTCCGGCGCGGAGCATTGCCACGTAACCTATCTGGTGAACGGCGTCGAGGCCGGCAGCTTCGACACGTCGGCAGAGGTGCTTCACACCGTGAAATGGGGCTCGTCCATCAATATGTACGTCGGCTGTGACGAAGAGGGAGAAGGCAGTTCTGCCGTATTCGAATGGTACGAATACACAGCCCCTATGAACTGGGATGAATAATAAAAGGAATACTGCTATGAAAAACATTTATAGAATACTCCTTGCAAGTACGGCAGCCCTTCTGGTCTTCTCCTGTGGGAACAAGCCCGGAACGGAGCCCGTAGACCCCGTTCCCACAAAGGAAGAGGCAAAGCCCGAAACCCGTACGCTTACCTTCGTGCTCCCGGACGGCCCTAAGGCCGCCTGGGAAGCAGGAGACCAGATTGTGGTTCACGGCGAATATGCAAAGAACCAGGTCACCGTGACCCTTGCCGCAGGGGATATCTCCTCTGACGGAAAATCGGCCACAAAGACCGTGGACGGCCTCTATCCTTACAAGAGGGAGGACTGCTCCAGTACGCTGTATGCTTCTTATCCGGCATCGGCGGTGGACAACCTGAAGCACTGCTTCTTCTACAGCAAGTTCTCCACTACCAACGAGATGATTCTTGCAGCCTGCAACGACTCCGGAGACCGTTTTGCCTTCCAGCCCATATGCGGAGCCATATCACTTTCCGTAGGCGAGGGCTATGACGGTTACCTGCTCTCTTCCCCCAAGAAAGAGGCCCTGGGCTATGAATTCCTCCAGGTCAAAATCACCGACAAGGAGCAGCTCTACAACCAGTATGTGGGCACTCCTGTACTCGAGGTGGGGGCCGATATCAGCAGTGGAGACATCGTCGTATATCTTCCTGACGGGACCTCCCTTGAGAGCGGTTTCTCCCTTAAACTCCGGAAGGACGGCGAATATGTAAAGATTTACAAGAACACTGACCCTCTGGATATAACCCGCGGCGAAGTGGTTGCTATCGGCGACGTGAGCGCAGACATCCAGGATTACGACAATCCTTTCTCTGCCGACATCAAGGACCTCGATACCGTCGGCAATGCCAACAGTTATGTGGTTACGGAGCCCGGCAGCTACAAGTTCAAGGCGGTGAAGGGCAACAACCCCATAGCCTTCCTGGACGAACCTTACGATGCCGTCGTCCTCTGGGAAACCTGGAACGATGTGTCCGAGGTTACGGCCGGAAGCGTGGTTGCATCGGCCTCCTATGCAGAGGACTACATCATCATCCACATGCCTGAGACCCTGCATCCCGGAAATGCCATCGTGGCCGCACGGAATGCCGACGGCGTCATCCTCTGGAGCTGGCACATATGGGTGCCGAAGACAGAGATCGTGACGGCATCCTTCGGCGGAGTCATGGGCAATGACATAATGGACCGCAACCTTGGCGCCCTTGTGGCGGCAGAGGCCGTTGAGGCCACCGTAGACCCGCTTTCCTACGGTCTCGTGTACCAGTGGGGCCGAAAGGATCCGTTCTCTGCGGCGGGCGTTGCAAACGCCAATACCCTTGCCACCTGGGCCGGTGCCGATGACGAGGTTGCCCCCGCGCAGATAACCCTCGAGCAGTCCATCGCGAACCCCCGTCTCCTTGGCCACATCAACAACGGAGACTGGCTGGTAGCCCCGGACAACGAGCTCTGGTCGGATACCGACAAGACCATCTATGACCCTTGTCCTCCCGGATACCGCGTTCCGCCGATGAACACCGCCGTTCCTTTCTGGGCCGGTATCAGCAGCCAGGCGGGCTGGTCCGTGAACTCCACTTACGGGTGGCTTACCATAGGCGTCCCCGCAACTGTCCTGCCCATAGCGGGCTACCGCGATGACTACAGCGTTGGCGGCATGGCCAAAGTGGGCCTGCGCACCCTGTTCTGGACAGCGAAGAATTCCACCGATGCCGCCGGAACCGGCAATGACCTCCGTCCCGACGGTGGCACATTCACCCTCAAGGGTGCTCCCAAGGCCCGTCTGGGTTCTGTCCGTTGTGTACTTGAATAATTAATGACAAAAAACAGATATACCATGAAAAAGATTTTGACAGCTTTTGCTGCGGTCCTGCTCTTTGCAGCCTGCACCAGCGTGTATGACGACACCGCACTGAAGGATAGGGTCTCCAGCCTCGAAACCAGGGTGACAACCCTGGAAGGTTCAATGTCGGCCCTGCAGTCTGCCATCGGCGACGGCGTGTTCGCCAAGAAGGTGGAGGAATACGTAGACCCCGAGACCGGTAAGACCACCGGCGTCAAGGTTACCTACACCAGCGGAGAGGTGAAATACTTCACGATCCATGCGGACATCGACGTCAACGCCCCTGTCCTTACCGTCATGAAAAACGGCGCCGGAGACCTCTGCTGGGCAATTGACGGCGTCATAGTCCAAGTGGGCGGCGTGGATGTCACCGTCTATCAGACTCCCACGTTCAATATCGACGAGGAAGGGAATGTCACCGTTACCATTGACGGCAAGACCACCCAGGTGGGCAAGATCGAGATCGAGGAAGGCGGCGCAACCCTCCAGGACGGCATCTTTACCAATATCAAGGTAGAGGCCGACAAGATTGTCCTCACCCTTTCCGACAACACCGTCGTGAACATCCCCTTTGCCGAGGCCTTCAAGCTGAACATCGGCACGACCGAGTTCGAATACAATTCCCTCGACCCCATCTCCATCCCTTATACCGTGTCTGCAAAGACCGCCGGGACCGTGGTGGGCGTATCGGGGTACAACCCCAAGGCCTTCAAGGTGGAGGTTGACGACGCCAAGATCACCATCACCCCCCTTAAGCTCACCGAGAGCGCAGTTCTCCTTGCCTATGCCGATTCCAAGGTAGGTCTCACCTCCTTCGTGAATATCACCATCGAGGCCGAGGAAGTTGAGGTCGGACCCAAGAACCTTGGCAAGAAGGAATCTGCAAACTGCTACATCGTCACCGAGGCCGGCGACTACAAGTTCCCCTCAGTGAAGGGTAACAGCGCCGAAAGCGTAGGTGCTGTGGCATCTGCTGCCGTTGTATGGGAAACCTGGAATAATGACGAGGCGGTTACTGCAGGCAGTGTAATTGCTTCCGTGTCTGTTGAAGATGGTTTCGTGGTGTTCTCAACACCTGAAACGCTCAAGCCCGGCAATGCCCTTATCGCCGCCAAGGATGCTTCAGATGCAATTCTCTGGAGCTGGCATATCTGGATTCCTGCAACGCCGATTACAACCAATACATACGGTCTGTGGAATACGCCCATGATGGATCGTAATCTTGGCGCGCTTGTTGCCGCAGTTGTTGGCGAGCCCGCAACCTCCGAATCTTTCGGAACATCTTATCAGTGGGGCCGCAAGGATCCTTTCGTAGGTCCCAAGTCTGCTTCCAGCGGAAGCAATGCGACAGTGGCCGGCACGGAAGTGACCAAGATTGATGCCACTATGACAATCGAAGAGACCATCGCACAGCCTACCGTTATCGGTCATACAAACGATGCCGACTGGCTCACAGGTGAATCCGACAATACCCTTTGGCAGAACGACGTCAAAACCGTCTACGATCCTTGTCCTCCGGGATACAAGGTTCCCGCCCGTGACAAAACCCAGCCTTTGATGAGCGGAGACTTGTCCGCACTCGCAGGTTGGTCTGAGGATGCAGCTAACGGCTATATTACAATTGGTGACCCTGTCGCAGTATTCCCGGTCTGCGGTTATCGTGACGACTATAGCCCGGGCAGCTTCTCGAAGGTATATCAGCGTGTGGCATATTGGTCTTCTTATGCCTCCGGAACAGTAAAGGCTTACCTGCTGAATATCCGTCTTGCTGATTATGGCAATGCTCACACTACAGGTGAGGGCCCTAAGGCTCGTGGTGGTTTCGTACGTTGCGTCGAACTTGCAGCTGAATAGTTTATCGACCTATGAAA
This sequence comes from Bacteroidales bacterium UBA4360, assembly GCA_002393945.1. Classification (GTDB taxonomy): domain Bacteria; phylum Bacteroidota; class Bacteroidia; order Bacteroidales; family UBA932; genus Cryptobacteroides. The sequence continues at coordinate 83,540 of DGSO01000028.1, read as the reverse complement.
AAAGCTTCTCACATATTTTTGCTGCCTCTGGTTGCAGGCCTTCTGTGGGCCTGCGGAGGCTGTACGCAGGAGCGTGTGGGGATGACAGCTCCGGCTCCGGGGACCAAGCCCACTGCGGGCGAGGTCCCCACGGATCCGGCCAATCCCGGCGGGGATGAGCCGGTGACTCCGGTAGACCCCACTCCGGAGGATAATCCTTGGGATAACCCCGAGAGGAAGGCCCGTATCGGCATAACTCCTATCATCGAGATTTATTATACGGAGTACACCAAGTCTGACTGGTTCCCCTCCCTCGATGAGATAAAGAGTACCGTCACCCACATCAATGTGGGGCATGTTCGCTTCAAGGACAAGGTGAACGGCGTGGGACTGGAAATACCTTCCGGAACCATCTCCCTGGTGCAGAAGTTCGTCGCCTACAAGGCCGGCTATCCCGAGCTCAAGGTGAAGTTCCAGATGGGCGGTTGGGGCAAGAATGCCGACGGCTGGTCCCAGATGGCGAAGGACGATGCAAAGCGCAAGGCGTTCGTCGACGAGTGCGTGGCCATTACCAACCAGTATGGGACGGACGGCTTCGACATAGACTGGGAATACCCCACCTATGCCGCCAAGGACGGAGAATACGTCAACGGTGCCGATCCTTCAGACTGGACCAACTTCATCACTCTCCTCAAGGAGATGAGGGAGGCTATGCCGGACAAGATTATATCGTATGCAGCCTCTTCCAGCGGCAAGTATACGGATAATTACAGCGCCCTTCAGTATGTGGACTACATCAATGTCATGACTTATGACGAGGGCAATCCTCCGTACCATAATTCTCCTCTCTATCGCAGCCAGATAGCCGGTTCCCGCACCTGTCAGGAGGCGATTGACGACATTTTCCACGGCCAGCAGAACATCCCCTACCAGATGATGAACTTCGGCGTGCCGTTCTACGGCCACGGAGACGGCTATAAGCTTGCCTCGGGGAACTATTATCCCGGCACCGTCAATTACGGGGACCTCGAAGATATCTTCTTTAAGGGAGAATGCGATGGCAAGAGCGTGGCGGGCAAGAACTACCGCGTCTGGGACGATGTCGCCAAGGTTCCGTACCTTGCCGACGCCCTCGGCAAGATGTACGCCAGCTACGAGGATATCGAATCCGTCAATGCCAAGGTGGAGTTCCTCAAGTCCAGGAATATGCTGGGCGCCATGATATGGGAGTTCCGCGAGGATAACAAGGAAGGCACCCTCCGCCATGCCCTGAAGCATGCCATGGACGGCAATCCGGATGCTCCGGGCCGATATGAAAGACCCGATGAGAACCAGCCCAAGGCGCTTCCCGTCATGGGCAAGGTGACCAAGTTCGTCCTTGGAACCAAGGGCGGAGCAATGGTTGAGGAACTGTCGGGCCTGTGCCTTTCCAAGGACGGCGACTTCCTCTGGGGCATACACGACAAGGGAACCCTTTTCAGGATCAATTTTGACGGAACCTTCCAGCAGCAGTGGTACCGCGAGGCCGATTTTGAAGGCATCACCATGGATCCCGCCACCGGAGACCTGTACATCGGCCTTGAGAGCAGCTCCAAGTCTGTTTACCGTGTCCCTGCACCGGGCTACAACGGCAAGGACGATAATTTCTCAATCAAGGTCGAAGGCGTGGAGAGTATGGGCAACTCCGGTTGCGAGGGCATCGCCTGGCACAAGGGGAACCTGTACTTCGGCACGCAGACAGGTGCGCAGCTGTTTGAGTACAAGCTTGACGGCACGCAGCTTTGGAAGAAGAGCCTGCGGGATGTCACTTCCACCATTTCCGAGGTTGGCGACCTCTGCTATGACCCCGTAAGCGACCGTCTGTGGGTCCTTGATTCCAACTCCAACAAGGATCGGCCCCAGTATCTTGGTTTCACGCTTTACCTTTTCAACGGCGACGGCAGCAAGCTGCTGAACACTTACTATGTGGGCGATTTCGCCAACTGGAATCCGGAAGCCGTCTGCGTGGACCACAAGAACAACTGCATCTGGATAGGCGACGACTGCGACAGCGGCAACCCCTCCTGGCTGCACAAAGTTGAGTTTACGAATCTGTAATAGTTTTTAACAAGTGAAACTATTCGAAAGGTTTTTTAGCCCAAGTGGTTTCATCTGTTAATTAATGATAATGCGCTATTCACTATCTTTGGAACAATAATCGCATAACCAAAATTCGTTATAGCTTATGAAACTAAAATCTTATGAAACCCCCGTGGTCGATCTATTATTGATCAATGCCGAGGTGAGCTTTTGTGCCTCTGGCGGAGTGCCAGATATGACGGTTGATCCATATACCCCTGCCTGGTCATAGTAAAGGAGGAAAGACTTATGAAAAATGTAAAGTTTTGTTTGGCGTACTTCTGTGTGGCCGCTCTCGCTCTTTCTTGCGAGAAATCAATAGACGTAAATCAGGTCAAAGATGCCGAGGTGACTCCGCAGCTTACTAAAGTCTCATGTGAGTTCCCTAAAATGACAGACCAGAATGGAACAAAAGTTTCTCTGACCACCACGGGAAAAACGCAGTGGGAAGAGGGTGATAAGATCGTGATTTATGGCAATCCCAGTTCTTCAGATGCCACTAAGCGAATTGTCCATGAAATCAAAGCGGCTGATATTACAAATCCTGAAGTGGCTGTTTTTGATGTAGATTTCTCCGATCTGGATGTTCAGTATAACTCTGGGAGCGAAGGAACTTATTATCCCTACACCGTTGCCTACCCTTATACTGATGGCCAACCATATTATTTGAGTACGGGCAATAACAATTATGGCAGATCCCGTTTCCAGAATACAAATCAGTTATTGATGGCAGGGCATGTTAGTGATGACAATAGTTCTATAGTGCTCAATCACTTAACTGCGGCTATCACTTTCTCTGTAAGCGGAGACTTCGATTCTTATACTTTTTCCGGAGCGGCCGGGACTGAAATTGTAGGTTATTCTACTTTAGTTGTAGAAATGAACAGAAGGAGCCTTGGTGAGGGACAGTATCGTCAAAAATATAATGATGGCGGAACCACTGGGTCGCTGACCAGTATTCAGGGTTCTGTTAACGGAGATGGTTCTGCCGTCAATCATATTTTCCTCCCCGTTAATGCACAAAGGAGTGGGTCTGGCCCATATACTTATAACACGGAAAGCCAACGTTATGCGAATGTGGTATATCTTCCTAGCGGCTTTACCATCAAATTTTACAAGGGAGGAGATCTTAAAAAGTATATTACATCTTCTGCTCCTCTAGTAATTGAACCGGGGCATATGATCAATCTGGGCGCTCTTCCTGCTGGAGCGATGCACGACTATGTACCTCCGACAAAGCACGACAATACCATTGAGGTGGATGTAAGCACCGCTTATGACCTTAGCTCCAGTGCCACTGCTAACTGTTATCTTCTTGACGCCAATACTGATATTGCCGCAGAAAAGGCCTATAAGTTTAAGGCCGCCAAGGGTAAGGGCGGATCGGTTCTTACTAATATAAAGGATGTTGTTGTACTCTGGGAGACAAAGAATTCGGCCACGGCTCCTTCTGTGGGTGAAATAATTGCTTCAGTTGACTATGACCAGCAGGATGGCCAAGATGCTTTCATCGTCTTTAAGATGCCGGCTAAAATTACGCCTGGCAATGCCGTAATTGCAGCGAAGAATACTGCAGGTAATATTCTTTGGAGCTGGCATATTTGGATACCTTCTTCTGACGTGACTTCTAGCCAATACGGTCTTGGTGGTCAAACCTGGATGGACCGTAATTTAGGAGCTTTAACGGTCACCGAAGCATCTACAGAATCGGATGTTGCCGCTTCTTCATTCGGGTTATTCTATGCGTGGGGAAGAAAGGATCCGTTCCCGGGACCGGCCTCTATAAGTTCTACTCCCATTGCTACAACAGGCTCATTCAATTATGCCGGAGGTGTTATGACGAACGCGGCGGATTCTTATGCTTCTCCAATGACCTTTGTTGCTACCGGAAGCGATTCCAATCAGTATTGGGCGACAGATAACGACGCGTCCTTATGGGGTACAAGCAAAACCATAAACGATCCTTGTCCTCCCGGATATGTGGTTCCTCAGTTTAAGAATGGTGAAGGGGTATGGAAAGGTTCATCAGCAACAGGGTTTGGGTATGATTCTACCCACAAATGGGTTAAGATGGGAGACGGAGGCTCGTACATCGTTTTCCCTATAATTGGCTTCTTGGATGGTTGTCAAAGTACAGCTTACATAAGAGAAGCCGGGTCGCGTACACTCATTTGGAGTAGCACGTGGGTAAATATAAAGACCGCTTACCCCTTACGTCTCAATGCGGATGGTACGTCAAGCGTCGCTAATGAACGGCAGGCACGTGGCTTCTCAGTCCGCTGCGTAGCAGAGTAGCACCGATCCTCAAAAAAGGCCATTTTTAAGGACGAACACCCTGTTTGGCGGGGGTTCGTCCTTGTTTTTTGCCCAAAATAAGGATGGGGATAATTGTGAAATCGTGGTTATTTCTGCTCGCTGGCAAGTTTGAGGATATCGGCTTCGCCGAGGCCTGTAATGTCTGAAATTACTTCTGGAGCAATCCCGTGCCGGAGCATTCCCAGGGCGGCGTCAGACTTCGCCTTAGCAAGTCCTTCTTCCCGTCCTTCTTTCCGTCCTTCTTCTCGTCCTTTTACCAGTCCTTCAGTTCGTCCTTTCTCAAAGCCTTCGGCAAGGGTGACGCGGCGGAAGTAGTTCTCCACGTTCTGGATGTCGCGCATTTCCTTGAGGCGCTTTTCGTACATAGCTTGTGTTTCCATATCCATTGCAAGAAATTCCGCTGTCTGCAGCAGCTCGTCAAAATATTCTTCCTGATGTGTGTCGGGTCTGTCGACAAAAATAGGCAGATTCTTCATATAAAACAAGAACTTCTCTTCAAAGGATTCACATTCTGCATACGTCTTGTCAAATGGACCGACCTCCATGAATACGAACTGAAGTGCATCGGTCAAGTGCTCTCCGTTTGCGTCGTTCATAATTGAATAACGCTGCACATAACCGGGACCACGCCCTACGCTCTCTGGTAAGGCGAAATCTATAAGACCAAGGAAGTATACAGGCTTGAATCCATAGTCCCAAGGGCCCTTGGGTGCCTGGCTGGAAACGACGCGGGAAACGTAGAAGAGGGCTCGTTCGGCAAAGTAGTCCTGAGGACGTACCTGGCACTCTACGATGAACTCCTCGCCATTTGGACTGCGGCATACTACGTCAAAATAGGCATTGCGGGCATCGACAGACTCCCCAATCTGCTCTGTGTTGTCATAGATGATATCAGCAATTTCCTTCTTGAAGACGTTCTCCAGAAGACCTTTGAGAAGGTGTTTGTTCTTCTCTGTGCCAAAGAGGTACTTGAAAGCCACGTCAATCATGGGATTAACGTAGAGTTTGGGTTTGATGAGTTGTTCCATAATACATAATCTTTAGGAACAACAATAATATGCAATTAATTCCGGACAGACATTCGGAAACGTATAAATAATTCTTAATGTTTCAAAAATGATAGTTGGAAACATTATATTTCTTTACGATTTTTCATAAGAAATAGTATTTGAAACAGAAATTAACGGATTCGAAACTAGTCGAAACGGTATTTTCGTCAAAAAATAGTCCGGTGTGTTTGATTTTCAGAATGCAAAAAGCTATTTTTAAAGGTCTGAATATAACCAAAACTAATACATACACCTATGAAACTAAAAACTTATGAAACACCCGAAACGGAACTCCAGAGGATTTCCGTCGACAGAAACTTCTGCGAATCCGGTGGCCTTTCTGATTACAATCCCCTTGATCCTCCCGGAGGAGACTTCTTCGATGCTCCTGGTTTTATTGACATCCCTGGTATTTTCTAATGGAAGGAGGAAACAATTATGAAGAAAGTTTATATGATTCTCGCTGCCGCGCTTGCTGCAGCCACAATCCTTTCCTGCGAAAAGAAGGAAACCGTAATTGAGGAACCCACAGAAACTACAGTCAAGACATTCACCTGCAAATTCGCACCTCAGGAGGTGTCGGACAGTAAGGTTGCCGTTAATCTTGCCAGTGGTAAAACTACTTGGGAAGTGGGAGATGAGATTATGCTGCATGGTGGAAAAGACGGCGCAGCCAGAAAGCTTGTTACCCTTACGGCAGGAGACATCAGTGCAGATGGTAAGACCGCGACATTTACTGTTGAGGGACTTGACCCTTACGACAGATCAGACGCCGGTGTAGTCAGTACTTATTATGCGCAATACCCGGCCAGCGCCGTTCCTTCTGGAAACCTGTATTATGAATGTCGTTTCAACGATACAGACAAACTCCTTCTTGCCGCATGTAATGTTGGTGATACATTTGAATTCTATAACCTGTGCGGCATCATATCTTTCAAGGTGGCCGGAGACTTTGACGAGTTCGTTTTCTTCGGAAACAACAACGAGGCTGTGGGCTACGATGTTTATCAGGCGCGTGTCCGAGATGACGGCTCCGGATCATACTGCAACTACTGGAAACCCGGTAACGGCTCGGGCACTCCTGCTCCCATTACAGTGCTGACCAAACCCGTTGCCGCAGACGGCACTACGGATAACTTCATCTATCTTCCCAACACGGCGAGTTTCTCCGGTGGTTTTACCATTTATTTCAAGAAAGCCGGTGCGATTACTCACTATGTGACCACAACAAAGCCCGTTACGGTCAATCATGGCCAGTTATTCCCGATAGGCCTTATTCCTGCAGGAAAAGTTCATGAATATGTTGCACCCTCAACGCACGATGCGACTCATCCGGCAATTGCCGGCGCGACAGACCTTGGCGCTACCGCTACTGCAAACTGCTATATAGTGGATGCCAGCGTTGCATCCAATGCAGGTAAGGTGTTCAAGTTTAAAGCCTATAAGGGCAACAGTAAAAACAATGTCGGTGCTATTGCATCAGTTTCTGTCCTTTGGGAGACTTATAATAATGCCACCGACGTTGAAGCCAACTCTGTTATTCTTGAAGCTGATTTTGATAAGCAAGACGCTAAGGATTATTATGAGATTTGCTTCAAGATGCCTGAAACGCTGCATGCCGGGAATGCCGTCATTGCCGCAAGAGACGCTTCTAACAACATACTTTGGAGTTGGCATATCTGGGTTCCTTCCACAACGATTACTTCAAACACGTATGGTATATACTCCAGCGCATTAATGGACCGCAACCTCGGTGCTTTGGTTGCTGCAACCACCACCAGTGTCCCCGTAGAATCATTTGGACTTCACTATGAGTGGGGGCGTAAGGATCCTTTCGTGGGGGCAAGAGGTATATCTGACAGCAGTTTCGCCTCTGTAAGTGGTACTTCAATGTCCAAAGGCTACGAAATGACATTGGCTGAAACCATAGCCCATCCTACTACTTATGCGGTCTATACGGAGGCTGATTCCTGGGGCCCTTGGTTGAGCCCGACATTTGATGCCACTCTGTGGAAGGATGCGGAGAAGACCATGTATGATCCTTGTCCTCCAGGTTACAGGGTTCCAAAGCGTGATACTACTCAACCACTTCACAGTTCAGACCTTAGCGCAGTTGTAGGCTGGAGTGATAATGCTGCCGCAGACGGGAATGCAGCTTATTTCACAATAGGTAATCCTGTAACAGTATTCCCTTACTGCGGATTGGTTTGCGAGAATGGAAAATATGTTGACTATCCGGGCTCACGAGCATTTACCTGGACATCATATTCTTCCAGCAGTAGCGGCAGCGTTTACATTATGGATGTTCGTGTGGGAAGCACACACAAGCTGAGTAGTACTGTTTCTGCCCGTGGTTGCTCTGTCCGCTGCGTAGCAGAGTAGCGCCATCCTCAAAAATGGGCTTTTTTAAGGACGGGTACCCTTGTAGGGGGGTGTCCGTCCTTAAATTTGGGCAAAAACAGGGATGGGAACCGCATCTGCGCCCGCGCGAGAGCAATATGCGCGATTTGCGAGTATCTTTTCGTAAATTGTTCCACGAAAACGGATAAAAATCGTTTTCTTGCAAACATGAAATCGCATTGGCACTTGATAATAACCTGCATTCTCGCGTTTTTCCTCAGCTGCGAGAAGCCCATTCAGGGATATACCATTCCGGATCCCGTTCTCAAACCCAACACCCAGCAGCAAGGATCCTCCGGCCAGAACGGCCAGAATGGCCAGGAAGAAAACCAAGGTGGCCAGGATGATAACGGAACCGGCACAGGAGACAATACCGGCAACGAAAACCAGGGCACCGGCGAAGAGCCCCAGCCGCCGCAGCTTCCCGCTGTGGCCGGTCCTGTAATCGTGGGTTATGCGACATACTGGGACACCACAATCCCGGACCCGTCATATCTTACCCATATCAACTACTCCTTCGCCCATATCAAGAGCGATTTCGAGACGCTGGACATCAAGACGGAATCCCGGCTTAAGAAAATAGTTGCCCTCAAAAACGGCAATCCAAACCTCAAGGTAATGCTTTCCGTGGGCGGCTGGGGCGCAGGCAATTTCAGTGAAATGGCGGCTGATGAGTCGCATCGCAGGAACTTCTGCAACAACTGTCTCGCTGCCGTGAAAAAGTACAATCTGGACGGCATCGACCTGGACTGGGAGTATCCCACCAGCTCATCGGCAGGAATAAGTTCTTCTCCGGAAGATACGAAGAACTTCACGCTGCTTCTGAAAGACCTCCGCGCTGCGCTTGGGGATGACCTTCTCATCACCATGGCATCGTCGGCAAGTGCGAAATACGTGGACTTCGGAAGCGCCATGCCGTATCTGAATTTCGTGAACATAATGACCTACGACATGGGCAAGCCGCCTTATCACAATTCCGGGCTTTATAAGTCATCGGCAACCAAGAGAAGCTGCGACGAGGCCGTTGCCCTGCATTACAGCGCCGGTGTCCCTTACGACAGGATGGTCCTTGGAATCCCGTTCTACGGGCATGGGGACGGCTCGGCCTTTACCTCGGAGAGCGTGGACTTCAACGAGATCGACCCTTCCGGATACGCCGTCTGCTGGGACAAGACCGCCCAGGTGCCCTACCTTGCCGATGCCTCCGGGAAGATGGTCCTGAGCTACGATGACGAGATTTCCGTGGGCCTCAAGGCCGCCTATGCCAAGGAAAAAGGCCTTCTGGGCGCGATGTACTGGAATATTGAGGCCGATGACAACACCTGGACCCTCTCCAAGGCGGTTGCGAGGGAACTCCTGCCCGGCTGGAACGGTGACTCCGAAGCCTTCCTTGCCACAAATCAGTATGTGCAGAAGTTCATGGAAGAAGTGGAGTACACGGACACGGATTACAAAACCACCCGCATACTTGACTATCCCGGCGGCGGCCCCGGCGAGGCCGACATTCCTCCGGTCTACACCATTTCCTGGACAGCGGCTTCCGGCAGCCAGACCCTCAAGCTCTGGGAAGGCAGCTGGAGCAGGGAATACTCCCTGTCTTCCGGCGTGTCAAAGCAGACCGTCACCAATCTTGTCCCCGGGACCACATACAGGTATATTGTCACATCCGGCAGCAAGGTGGTTGCAAGCGGCAGTTTCAAGACGCGCGGGAACCTGCACCAGATTTATTTCGAGCCCAACGTCCGCAACGCCAGGGATCTTGGCGGCTACAAAGGCCTTGGCGGGAAAACGCTCGCCTACCATAAGCTCTACCGCGGCGGCCGCATCGATGGCAAATACTGCAGCAGCACCGGCAAGAAGGAAATGCTGGCCGAAGGTATCAAGGCCGAACTCGACCTCCGTGAGTCCAGCGACGTCCCATCCAGTTCGCCACTTGGCAGCAGCGTCAGCTTCTATGCCCCCGGCTTCGACAGCGGCTACAATACCATGGTGCGTGACAACAAGCCCAAGGTGAAGCTCTCCTTTGAATTCGTGGTGAACTGCCTCAGGCAGGGGAAGCCCGTATACTTCCACTGCGCTGCCGGCCGTGACCGAACCGGCACCATGGCCATCCTGCTTCTTGGAGTCCTGGGCGTAAGTGAAAGCGACATGGCCAAGGACTACGAGCTCACATATTTCTCCCCTGCCGACTGGAGCATGTACCAGGGCTCCTACCAGCATACACGAAACAACTACTCTTATCCTTCCGTGCGCAAGACCATTTTCAATGAAACCACATCCGGCACGTATCAGGAAAGGATAGAGAAATACCTGCTCCAGATAGGAGTATCCCAGAAAGACATAGATGACTTCCGCAGCATAATGCTTCAATAACACATGAAAAGAATACCCATCATCTCCGCAGTCCTTGCAGCAGTGGTGTGCTGCAGCACACCCTACACCCCAAAAGAGACACCTGTCATGGCCCCGGTGGATGCCGACGAGCTTGTAGCGCAGCACCCGGAATACCTGGACGGAACAGATCTCCTTTGCCCCACCGGAGCAGAGAAGCTGACTCCGGCGCCAAAGGGTTACAAGGTATTCTACCTCAGCCATTATGGCCGCCACGGAGCCCGTTACGCATGGCAGAGCGACATGTACAAACGCCTTCACGACGTGCTGGGAGAGGCTCACGAGACCGGTAACCTCACAGAGCTCGGAGAGAGTTACAGAGACCGTTTCGAGAGCCTGTATCCGGACGTCCGCTACCGCACTGGAGACCTCTCCCGCAAGGGTTGGGTGCAGCAGCAGGAACTTGCAGAAAGGATGTACGCGAACTTCCCGTCGATATTCGGAAACGACGCCCATGTGCGCGCCTGGACATCTACTAGCACCCGCTGCGTCATGACCATGTCCTCCTTCTGCCTTGGCCTGAAGGGGCAGAACCCCAAGCTCGACATATTCGAGAACTTCGGCAAGTTCTTCCTTCCGGCCATCCTCCCGCTTGACGGCAGCAATCCCTTCAGGAAGAACGATTACAAGATTACGCCTCCCGCCTTCGAAGAGACCTGGGAGCAGTATATCGCCCGTACAGTGGACTACAAGGCCATTCTGAACCGCCTGTTCATAGACAGTGACAAAGCCCTTCCGGAGAACAAACAGTGGGACTTCGTCTCGTATCTCTATTACTTTGCGGCCGGCATGAAGTCCCTGGACACAGACCTTGAATTCTACGACATATTCACCCCTCAGGAGCGTGTCGGCCTATGGAAAATCGACAATTTCCAGTTCTACACCGAGGCCTGGAAAACCCACCTGGGCTACCGTCCCATCCTTGATGACGTCATTGCCAAGGCCGATGAGAGGATAGCCTCCGGGGAGATAGGTGCCGACCTCCGCTTCGGCCATGACTACACCATCCTTCCCTTCATGATGATAATCGACGTGAACGGCATGGGCAAGGAAGTGGACAATCCCGACGATATCTCCTCCTGGTGCCGCACCAGCCAGGTGCCGATGGGTGCGAACGTCCAATTTGTCTTCTACCGCAAGAGCGGCGGTGACGATATCCTCTTCAAGGTCCTACATAACGGAAAAGAGGCCACAATCGGCTTTGAAACCGATATGTGGCCTTATTACCGCTGGCAGGACTTCAAGTCCAGGTTTACCGTGGAATAGCTCAGTTACGGACTACTACTTCTCCGCCGGAAACGTCCACCGTTACGGCGGAGTTTTTGTGTATGGAGCCCTCCAGGATGCTCTTTGCAAGGAGGTTCACCAGTTCACGCTGCATGAGCCTCTTGATAGGACGCGCGCCGTAGGCGGGATCATATCCGTGCTCCACCATGTGGTTTTCGAATTCCGGAGTGAACTGCAGGGTGATGTCGCTGTCGGCAAGTTTCTTCTGCAGGTCGGTCTCCTGCATGCGCAGGATGTCGCGGATATCGGCCTTGGAGAGAGGGTCGAACATGATGATTTCGTCTATCCTGTTCAGGAATTCCGGACGGACCGTCTGCTTGAGGACGTCCACCACGCGGTCCCTGCATTCGTCCAGAAGGGCGCGGCGCTTGCCGATAGCTTCGATGTCGACGCCGTCCACTTCGGGCAGGCGCTCCATGTAGCTCTGGATTATATCTGCCCCGGCGTTGGAGGTCATGATGAGGATGGTGTTCTTGAAGTCCACGGTGCGGCCCTTGTTGTCTGTAAGACGGCCGTCGTCCAGGACCTGCAGAAGCACGTTGAAGACGTCCGGGTGGGCCTTTTCAATTTCGTCCAGAAGGACTACGGAGTAAGGCTTGCGGCGCACGGCCTCCGTGAGCTGGCCGCCCTCTTCGTAACCTACGTATCCCGGAGGCGCGCCCACAAGACGAGAGACGGTGTGACGTTCCTGATATTCGGACATGTCGATACGGGTCATCATGTTCTCGTCGTTGAAGAGGAACTCGGCAAGCGCCTTTGCAAGCTCGGTCTTACCCACGCCGGTGGTACCCATGAACAGGAAACTGCCGATGGGGCGCTTCTCGCTGGAAAGGCCGGCACGGGAGCGGCGGACGGCATCGGCAACGGCCTTGATGGCCTCGTCCTGGCCCACCACCCTCTTGTGCAGTTCGCTTTCCATGCGGAGGAGCTTGTCCTTTTCGCTTTCCAGCATACGTTTTACGGGAATGCCCGTCCACTTGGCGACCACCTCGGCAATGTCTTCAGGGGTGACCGCTTCCGTGACGATAGGATCCTTTATGGCTGCCGCCTTGGCGCTGAGGTCATCTATGCGCTTCTGCGTCGCCGCCATCTTGCCGTAGCGGATTTCGGCCACCTTGCCGTAGTCTCCGGAGCGCTCGGCCGCCGATGCCTGAATCTTCAGGTCTTCAAGCTCCTGACGTGATGTCTGAAGGCCTTCCAGGATTTCCTTCTCCTCGTTCCAACGCTTCATGAGAACGTCCCTTTGGGCGTTGAGGTCCTTGAGTTCGGCCTCGAGTTTTTCCATCTTGGCGTTGACGCCCTCGCGCTTGATAGCCTCACGCTCGATCTCTTTCTGACGGATGGCGCTGTTGAGGTCGTCGATGGGTTCCGGCACGGAATTCATCTCCAGACGCAGCTTGGAGGCCGCTTCGTCCACAAGGTCGATAGCCTTGTCCGGGAGGAAACGGGAGGTGATATAGCGGTGGCTAAGGTTCACTGCGGCAATCAGGGCATCATCCTCGATGCGCACCTTGTGGTGGTTCTCGTAACGCTCTTTAAGGCCTCTCAGGATAGCGATGGACTCGGCCGGTGAGGGTTCGTCCACCATGACCATCTGGAAACGCCTCTCCAGTGCTTTGTCGGTCTCGAAATACTTCTGGTATTCGTCCAGGGTGGTTGAGCCGATTGTCCTCAGTTCACCGCGGGCCAGAGCAGGCTTAAGGATGTTGGAGGCATCCATGGCGCCGCTGGTTCGGCCTGCACCCACAAGGGTGTGGATTTCATCGATGAAAAGGATGATCTCACCTGCGCTGTCAACGACTTCCTTGACTACGCCTTTGAGACGCTCCTCGAACTCTCCCTGGTATTTTGCTCCCGCAATGAGGGAGCCCATGTCCAGGGAATAGACTTTCTTGGACTTAAGGTTCTCAGGAACCTGTCCGTTAACTATGTTCTGGGCAATCCCTTCCGAGATAGCCGTCTTTCCCACGCCCGGTTCGCCAACCAGGATAGGGTTGTTTTTAGTCCTTCTGGAAAGGATCTGCAGCACACGGCGGATTTCGTCATCACGCCCAATCACAGGGTCCAGCTGACCCTTTGCCGCGCGCTCGTTCAGATTGATAGCGAATCTCTGTAAAAATGTGTTTTCTGCCATATTGTTGTTCTCCTTTTTGCCCGCATGAAAAAAGCCGGTTACCCGTCTGCGGGCAATCGGCTATCGTTCAATCTTCGTTCCCTTCCGCGGGAACTGACAATTTGGCAGTTCTACTGCTTATTCAGCTTCCTCAGGATTTTCCTGTACAGGGAACGGCACGGCTGCGTCTTCTGCAGCTTCGGGGGCGGTGCCTACAATCTCTGTGGAGAGGGCGTCATTGGTGCCCCTCTGGGTGTTGCCGCGTGCAACGAATACGGTGATGATGCTGAGTACCAGGATGAAAGCTACCAGATACCAGGTTGCTTTCTCAAGGATGGTTGCTGTCTGACGTACACCGAGGGTCTGGTTGGCCGAGGTGAAGTTTGTTGCAAGGCCGCCGTCCTTTCCGTTCTGAAGGAGAACCACTGCAATAAGGAGGATGGCCGCAATGACGATGAGAATCACGAGGATTGTAAATGCTGCGTTCATATTGTATTATTCTTCTAATTTGTCAATAAGGGATGCAAAGTAAGCACTTTTTTCCGGAATATCCAAAACCAGACGCGAATAAATGCGCCTTGCCTCGTCCGGACGGCCCTGTTCGGCAAAAATTCTGGCAAGTGTTTCGGTAGCAAAGCGCTCCGAAATGTCGGTGGCTATATCTTCGGCCTCCTGGCTTGCACCGGCGGCCTTGGTGGCGAAACGGGTGAAGATATTGTCCTGCTGGGTCTTTACGTTGTCGTACTGCGACTGGGAGAAGTAGTCCCCGCCCACAACCCTTACCTGGTGACGGTCGGAGGGTATTTCATCGACAGGCTTCGGCGCGACGAAGGAGGAGATAATCTCCTGGACATCCTTGTCGGCAAGGTTTCCCTTGCTCCTCACGATGGCGGCAAGTTTGCGCCGGTCGCCCACGAAGAGGGCCTGGGAGGCGGTTTCGGAGGGGCCCCAGTCGGCACCCATCCTTCGGCAGAGCTCAACGCGGGCCGCCCCGTACCAGGGGTACAGGTTCACTACGCCGGCCAGTTCGTCAAGGGTGAGGCGGTGAATGTCAATATATCCTACCATTGGGCTACTGTTGCGTTGAAGATGTCTTCAACAATTTTCTCGATTATGGTTTCGCAGAGGCTGGATTCAACGGCGTCCAGGGACAGTGTGGCGTCGAAGTCCTCGTATGCAGAGAAGGTCTTGGAGACGTCGTCTTCCGGGTATTTGCGGTTGGAGAATTCGGCCTTTACGCTTACCGTGAGGCGGTTCTGTGCTGGGAGTTCGTCGGCGGTGACTGCCGTGGCCTTGACGTCGTAGCCTGTGATTTCGCACACCAGCTCCAGGTCTCCGTCCATTTCCACCTGCTCAAGGGAGGTGAGTTTGCGGAACTTGTCCTGAAGGGCTTCGGTCATGTCATTGGAAAGGGAAGGGTTCACCCTGAGGGCCTTGTACTCCACGTAGGGAATGGTAATGGTCTTCACGTCCGGCTGGATGGAAGTGCCGGTGAAGGAGTACTTGACTATGCCGCAGGATACGGCCAGGGAAGCCACAAGTGCTATGAGTAAGGTTCTTTTCATTTCTTGCGGTATTCCGGTGGAAGTTTACGGTAGAGGGTGCGCTCGCTCATGCCCAGCTCTTCGGCGGCCTTCTTGCGGTTGCCGCCGTGTTTTTCCAGGGCTTCGCGTATGAGTTCTTCTTCGCTCTCGCGAATGGAAAGAGTGTGCTCCTGGGCAGAGGCGGCAGTTTCCTGGGGGATGTCTTCCTGGCCCTGCCATTCGGCCTCTTCTTCTGCCGGTGCGGGCGGGAGGGGAAGTTCGCGGCGGTCCAGGCGGGCCTTCAGGACGTCAACGTCCTGCTTAAGGTCGAAGATGGCCTTGAAGATGGCCTGGCGTTCATCGGCATTGAAGGCCGATTGCTGCTGCCCCTGGGCCGCGTCGTACACGACAGGGATGGGTTCGCCTTCCTCCCTCGGCATAAACGGAGCCAGGTCCTGGGCCGACAGTTCTATCCTCTGGAGGGTGGGCGTTATCTTCTGCGAAAGCTGGGCGGTGAGGCTCTGGGTAAAGCCCTGCAGCTGGCGGATGTTGCCGGGCCAGCGGTACTGCTCCAGCAGACGGATGGCATCCGGCTTGAGGGAGATCTTGCACATCCCGTATACTTCGGAGAAGTCTGAAGTAAACTTTCTGAACAGCAGATAAATATCTGATTTCCTGTCCCTTAGCGGAGGGATGCGGATCTGCGCGGCAGAGAGGCGGAAGTAGAGGTCTTCGCGGAATTTGCCGCGTTTTACAGCCTCATAAAGGTGTACGTTGGTGGCGGCGACCACCCTCACGTCCGTGTGCTCCACCTTGTTGGAACCCACTTTGCGGAATTCGCCGCTTTGGAGCACGCGAAGCAGAAGGGCCTGCGTTTCGGCAGGGAGCTCTGCAATCTCATCGAGGAAGAGGGTGCCGCCGTTGGCCTCTTCGAAATAGCCCTTGCGGGTTTCTACGGCCCCTGTGAAGGAGCCTTTTACGTGGCCGAACAGTTCCGAGTTCACCAGTTCCTTCGGAAGGGCGCCGCAGTTTACCACGAAGAAGGAATTCTGCCTGCGCTGGCTGTACTGGTGAATTATCCTGGCAAAGTTCTCCTTTCCCACGCCGCTCTCCCCTTGAATGAGGACGCTCAGTCCTGTAGGGGCAAACTTTACAGCCGTCTCCAGGGCCTCCCCCAGAGCCGGATCGTTGCCGATAATGTCGTACTTGTTTTTTAACGCCTGCAAATCCATAGCAAACGCAAATTTACTAAAAAATTCCTTATATTTGTAATTCGAACAAGTATAACACCTGAATATGAAAAGACTCTCTGTATTTTTCTCGGCGGCCCTGCTTCTTGCAGCAGCGTCCTGCTCGTCTCCGGAAAAAATGGCCAAACTGGCAGAAAACGTAAAGATAGAATGCGTTCCCCCCGTGCTCGAGGTGATTAACGGCACCATCGACGCCACGGTTTCCGTTACCTATCCCAAGGATTACTTCAATCCCAGCGTGGTGATGGAGGTGGTCCCCGTCATCGTTTACGAAGGCGGCGAAGCAGCCATGAAGCCCTTCAAATATCAGGGAGAAAACGTACGTGCCAACTACAAGGTGGTATCTTCCGCCGGCCAGACCGTTACCGAAAACCTCCACTTCGACTATGTTGAAGGCATGGAGAAGTGCTTCCTCGAGCTCCGTTCCAGCGTAAAGGCAAAGGGCAAGACCATCGCCCTTCCCACACAGAAGATTGCCGAGGGTGCCAACACCACCTACATGCTTGCAAAGCCCGCAGCCAGCGTGTCCTTCAAGGACGGCGACTATCTTGAAATGGTCCCCGTTACCCTCGAAGGCCAGATAAAGTATGACGTCAACTCTTCCGAGGTGCGCAATTCAGAGCTCAAGAGCGCTTCCGTGAAGGAATTCCAGCAGGCCCTCAAAGACGCCACCGCAGACGAACGTGCCGTCCTCAAGAATACCGAAATCGTCGCCTACGCTTCCCCTGACGGCTCCGTAGAGCTCAATGACAAGCTCTCCACCAACCGTTCCACCTCTGCCGACAAGGCCTGGAAGAACGTCACCAAGGGCATCGTCAATTCCGACCCCAACATCCGCAGCGTGGGTGAAGACTGGGAAGGCTTCCAGCAGCTCGTTTCCGAGAGCGACCTTGAAGACAAGGACCTCATCCTTCGCGTCCTTTCCATGTATTCCGACCCCGCAGTCCGCGAGAACGAAATCAAGAACATGTCCCAGGTATATACGGCCCTCAAGGGAGAAGTCCTTCCCGAACTCCGCCGTGCACGCCTCATCGCCAATATCGAGTACAAGAACTACTCCAACGAGGAACTCCTCTCCGTCCTTGACTCCAACGAAGACGTCCTTGACGAGGAAGCCCTCCTTCGTGCTGCGACTGTCTCCAAGGACCTCAAGCAGAAGGAAAGCATCTGGAACAAGGCCGTGAACAAGTTCGGAAGCGACCGTGCAACCTACAACCTTGCAGCCCTCTACCTACTCCAGGGCAAGAACGAAAAAGCCGAAGCCCAGCTCGCCAAGGTTAAATCCGGCGATGCCGACGTCATCAACGCCATGGGCCTTATCGCCCTTCGCAAGGGAGACTACAGCACTGCAGAAGACTGCTTCCGCCGCGCTGCAAACGACAATTCGATGATCAACCTGGGCGCTCTCCTCATCGAGACCGGCCGCTATGAAGAAGCCGCCCGCGTCCTTGCCGATGTTCCCGGCTGCTGCCACAACACCGTTCTCTCCTACATCCTTACCGACCAGCTTGAGAAGGCCATGTCATCGGCCCACTGCGGAGATCCCAAGGTGTGGTACCTCAAGGCCATCGTGGCTGCCCGCCAGGGAGATTCCGACAGCGTCAAGTCCTTCCTTGGCCGCGCTTTCCAGAATGAGAGCTTCAAGGAGCGCGCAGCACGCGACGTCGAGTTTGCTGGTTACGAGTTTTAATCCCTTCTCGTGAAAGGGGTTAACATCATAGACATCATCCTTGCGGCAGTTGTGCTGCCGGGGATGATGTTCTTTTTCCCTCTTGGCGAGTGGGCCCAGTGGAATTCCGGCCATGTGCTGGTGTTCATCATCTGGCTCTACGCCGTATATTTCCTGTGCCGTCTTGTCCTTGGACGCCTCCTCTGGGGAGGCCGCCGCGGCATCCTGACCGTTGCCGGCGCCGTTTTCGTGATAATCGCCGTCAATTTCCTTATGACGCTCTCCCCGGTAGAAATACCCATAGATCCGGGCCAGACTATATCCCCTCATGTGAGGGCAATGTGGATCATGCTTTTTGCCGTGCTCGGAATGGGACTGCCGATAGGCATGCTGGATGCGCAGATCAAGGTTCTGAGCGCCCATCTCACTCGGGAAAACGCCGTCATGGACGAGATGACGTCCATACAGCGCCGGGCGTCAGAGGCCGTTGGTGACGCAGAAATCCTTCTCAAGTCCGGCTACAATACGGTGCACGTACCGCTTGCGACTATCCAGTATGTGGAGTCCAGGAACAACTATGCCTGTTTCCATCTTGACCACGGGGATGACGTAGTGACCCAGATGCCTCTCAAAACGGTGCTGGAGATGCTTCCGGAAGGGAAATACATGAGAATTCACCGCTCATATGTGGTGCCGGTATGGAGGATAGAGAAACGCAGCATGACACAGGTGTCGATACTTGGTGTAGACGAGCCTCTTCCCGTTGGCCGGGCATATAAAGACAATCTCAAGAATGGCTGACAAGTTCTACGCGTCACGTTCCACCGCCTGGTGGAAGGTTGCAATTGCAATGATAGGCTCCTGTTTCTCAGGAGTCACTTTTGTTTCAGTCCCCGGCATGGTGAGCGTTGCCGGATTCGGGTATCTTCAGATGTGCCTCGGTTTCTTCCTGGGCTATCTGGTGATAGCATTCGTACTCACCCCGCTGTATTTCAAGCTTGGGGTAGTGTCTGTATACCAGTATCTGGAGCAGCGGTTCGGCATGTCTTCATACAAGACGGGAGCCTGGTTTTTCTTCATTTCAAAGATGCTTGGGGCGTCCGTGAGGCTGTTCCTCATGTGCGCAACGCTCACGCTTCTTCTCAGGATTCCCCTTTGGGTATGCGTCGTCGTGACCGTCCTACTGGAGTGGGCATACACGGTGCGCGGGGGAGTGAAGGCGGTGATAGGAGTGGATATGATCAAGACCGTGTGCATGCTGGTCACGGTTGTACTCACCCTCGTACTCATTGCCGCCCAGGTTGGTGCGCCGGACACGTCCATGATGAGAGTCTTCTATTTTGACGACGTGAATCATCCGCAGTTTTTCTTCAAGCAGCTTCTTGGCGGCATGTTCACCGTAGTGGCCGCGACCGGCCTTGACCAGGATCTCATGCAGCGGACGCTCGAGTGCAAAAACGTGAAGGATTCCCAGAAGAATCTCATCGTTTCCAGCCTGCTTCAGATAGTGTTCATAGCCATATTCCTGCTGCTTGGAGTATATATGTACCAATTTGCGGCCATGCACGGAATAGACGCCAAGGGTGACGCCCTGTTCCCGGCCGTCACCTGGTCCGGTGCGATTCCCAAGTTTTTGGGTGTCCTCTTTGTAATAGGCCTTGTAATGGCCGGCTTCCCTGCAGGGGGATCGGCCCTGACGGCCCTCACAACATCGTTTACGATTGATATCCTTGGAGGAAAGGATAAGTCCCGCGTGTGGGTTCACACGGCGATGGCAGTCCTTATGGCCGTGTGCATACTTGTATTTGCCGCCCTCAATTCCACCAGCGTAATTGACGCCGTGTACCGCCTTGCGAGTTATACCTACGGTCCCATCCTCGGCCTGTTTGCATTTGGGATACTGTTCAAAACGCCCGTGCGCGACCGCTGGGTGCCCGTAGTTGCCATTCTGGCGCCAGTACTATGCCTTGTCCTTGACCTCAATTCAGAGGCCTGGTTCGGCGGTTATCATTTCAGTTACGAAATACTTCTGCTGAACGCCCTCTTCACGATGGCCGGCCTTGCCCTACTTGTCAAGAGACGGTAATCTTTGCCACAAACTCCTCCGGCGTCATTATCTGGATATTTGGATCCTCTCCCTGATGCCGTTCCTTGAAGTGCTTGTCCGACGTGACGATAACGTCACAGAAAGATGACCGTGCAACGTAGTACATTGCGTCGTCTTCAAAGTCGCCGGAGTCCTGGCGGCAGGCATAATTGATGGCGAAAGTATCGATATAGTGTATGTTGAAGAAGTTGCAGAGCTTTGCCACAAAGTCCCGGAATTTGTCATACCCTCCGGGATTTTTCCTCAGGTACATATAGGATGCGTCAACAAAGCTTTGTGCGACGAGTACTCCTTCTGCTTTGTTTGAGAGTACCGTCTGAAAGATCTTGTTTGAAATCTCTGTCATTGGGCGGTCCTCCATCAGGACGTCTATCAGGATATTGGTGTCGAAAAAAACCTTAATCTTCATACGCATAACCTAATATATGAGCCATTCGGGGATCGTCTTCCAGTTCTTCTTTGGAAGGCATGGGGATGGAGCCGTTCATGCTCAGGACAATATCCGATACCTTGAAATCTGCCGGAATCCGGGGCCATTCCAGCTCCACGTGCCTTTCCAAGATGTTTTCTACGTAACCGTTGAGGGAATCGTGCTGTTTTTCCGCCTCCCTTTTGAGCTTTGCTATCAGGGACGGTCTCAGCCTGAAAGCTGTCTGTACTCTTGCTTCTGAAGTTCTCATAATGATAACACTTTTTGCAAAAATATAACACTTTTCCCAAAATACAAAAAAAATCCGGGAAGAATCACCCGGATTTTTTTGTTGTCAGTATTTCAGCCCCATGTTCTTGAGAATGAAGGAGTAGATGTCGGCCTGCTCCTCCAGGACCTTGGCAAGGGGTTTTCCGCCGCCGTGACCGGCCTTGGAGTCGATACGGATAAGCTGCGGCCTGTCTCCGGCATTGCATTCCTGCAGGGTTGCAGCGAACTTGAATGAATGGGCGGGGACAACGCGGTCGTCGTGGTCGGCAGTGGTGACAAGTGTGGCGGGATATTTCGTTCCGGGCTTGAGGTTGTGAAGCGGGGAGTAGCCTTTCAGGTATGCGAACATTTCCGGGGAATCCTCGCTGGTGCCGTAGTCGGGGGCCCAGTTCCAGCCGATGGTGAACTTGTGGTAGCGGAGCATGTCCATGACGCCCACCTGGGGGATGGCAACGGCGTAGAGCTCCGGCCTCTGGGTCATGCAGGCACCAACAAGAAGGCCGCCGTTGCTGCCGCCAACGATGGCAAGCTTCTGAGGAGAGGTATAGCCCTTTGCGATGAGCCACTCTGCCGCGCCGATGAAATCGTCGAATACGTTCTGCTTCTGCATCTTGGTTCCGGCAAGGTGCCAGGCTTCGCCATACTCACCGCCGCCGCGGAGGTTAACCTGCGCATAGATGCCGCCGTTTTCGAGCCAGGGCACCCTTGAGGCAGAGAATGAAGGAGGCAGGGAGATGTTGAATCCGCCGTAACCATAGAGGTATACAGGGTTGCTGCCGTCCAGTTTGATATCCTTCTTGTGGGTGATGAACATTGGAATCCTGGTGCCGTCCTTGGACTGGAAGAATACCTGCTCGGTTACGAGGCCGGAAAGGTCGAAGGCCGTTTCGGGCTGCTTGTAAACCTTGCTTTCCCCGGTCTCGATGTTCCAGCTGTAAACGGTTCCGGGAGTTGTGAAGGATGCATAGGTGTAATAGCACCAGGGCTCGCCCTTGCGGCAGGAGAATCCGGCGCTGCCGACGCCCGGAAGGCGGATTTCCTCTACGCGGCGGCCTGTAAGGTCATACAGGTATGCATGCGTGGAGGCGTCCTCGCTGTAGCTTGCGATTATGAGGTCGGAGATGAAAGAAACATCATCCAGAACGCTTTTCCCTTCGGGAATGACGTCTTTCCACACCCTGGGATTCTTGATGTCGGTTACCACCAGCTTGTTCATGGGGGCGTCAAGGTTGGTGAACAGGTAGATCTTGTCGCCGTCGGTCTCTGCCGTGGTGCAGGAGTTCTTCATGTCGCGGGTAATCTGCACCCACTTGGCGCCGGGCTTGCGGAGGTCCATGACGTAGAGGTTGTTGCCGATATCGGCCCCGTCCTCATACAGGAAGGCCATGGTCTCTTCGTCGTTCACGCTCACCTGGTAGAAGCGCAGTGGCTCTGCCGGATTGGAGTAGAAGAGTTCGTCCTCGCTCTGGGGCGTTCCTATCTTGTGGTAATAGACCTTGTGGACTTCGTTCTTGCCGCTGAACTCGTGGCCGTCGCCGGCGGGGGCGTCGTAGGCGCTGTAGTAGAAGCCGTCCTTGTACCAGGCCGCCCCGGTGAACTTCGCCCACACGATGTGGTCTTCAAGGAGTTCGCGCGTTCCGGCATCCATCACGTAAATCTCTTCCCAGTCGCTTCCGCTGCGGGAAATGGTGTAGGCGGCATACTTCCCGTCATTGGAGAAATAAACGCCCTTGAGGGCCACGGTGCCGTCCTCGCTCAGGGTGTTGGGGTCCAGGAAAACGCGGGCCTCGGCATCCGGAGAGTCCATCTCATAGAGGACGCTCTGGTTCTGGAGTCCGTCGTTGCGGTAGAAGTACCACTTGCCGTTCTTGCGCTTTGCAGGAGCGCCCACCTTCTCGTAGTTGCTCACCTGCTTCAGGCGTTCAAGGAGTTTGGCACGGAAAGGAATCCCTTTCAGATAATGGTCCGTCACCTTGTTCTGAGCCTTGACCCAGGCGGCGGTTTCGGCGGAGGCGTCGTCCTCCAGCCAGCGGTAAGGGTCGGGCACTTCGGTGCCGAAGTAATTGTCTACGGTGCTGTCTTTGCGCGTCACGGGAGTCTTGGGCGCGCAGGCGTCAAAAAGGATTGCTGCCATCAGGAAAGGAATAATAATGCGTTTCATGCCTTAAATATAGCAAATATTTGCATATCTTTGCAAAGTATGGAACTCTTTTATGCATACGAGGCCGACGGCCGCACATGCCGGCTGGACGCCGAAGAAAGCACGCACTGCGTGAGGGTGCTCCGCCACCGCACCGGAGACGAAATCGACGTCATCGACGGCCTTGGAACACTCTACCGCTGCCGACTCACGGACGACAGTCCCAAAGGCGCAGAGGCGGCGGTCCTTTCCAAAGAAGAAAACTGGCACTCGCACCCCTACAGGCTCACTGTCGGCTGCTGTCCCACCAAGAACAACGACCGCTTCGAATGGTTTGTCGAAAAGGCCACCGAACTGGGCGTAGACACCATCGTCCCTCTCATCGGCGAGCGTTCAGAGCGCAAGGTCTACAAGACGGACAGGGCCCGGCGTATAGCGCTGTCGGCCACCAAGCAGTCCCTCAAGGCCCGCATTCCGGAGATTGAGGAGCCCGTAAGCGTGAAGGAGTTCATCAGCACGGAGCGCGGAGGCTGCAAGCTTATCGCATACTGTTTCGAAGGGGAAACGCCCCGGCAGAGCATTGCAGAGGCGGTAAAAGGTCAGGACGAAGTTACCGTCCTCATCGGCCCGGAAGGGGATTTTTCTCCGGAAGAGGCCGCCCTTGCCCTCCGCAGCGGCTATGTCCCCATCCATCTGGGCCCGTCGCGCCTTAGGACGGAAACCGCCGCGGTTACAGCCGTGGAGGCCGTTTATCTAGGAATACTTGCGGGGGAAGCGCAGAAGGATTGACAGCACCGCAAAGATACCCAGCACAAAAGGATAGTACAGATTGCCGATAATGGCCAGGGTCCCGGCTCCGGAGAGTCCGGCTGCCATTAGCATCTGCGCTCCGTAGGGGAGTATGCCCTGGACGAAGCAGGAGAAGGTGTCCAGGATGGACGCGGTCTTCCTTGGATCCATGCCGAACCGGTCTGTGATGTCCTTCGCCAGAGGGCCCGTGGTGATGATTGCGATGGTGTTGTTGGCCGTACACACGTTCACCAGGGAGACCAGCGCGGCAATAGTGAAACCGGCTGTCCTTCGGCCGGAAATGTGCTTTGTAAGGCTGCCGATGATATAATCCAGGCCCCCGTTGAACCGTATGAGCTCCAGCATGCCGCCCGCAAGCAGGGACACTATTATCAGTTCGCCCATAGAGCCGATGCCACTGCCAACAGAGGCCATCCAGCCCACAAAATCGTAGGCTCCCGTGCACCAGCCGATGATTCCGTTCACCACTATCCCCGTTGCAAGGACAGTGACGACATTCATCCCGCAAAGCGCCAGGCCGATGACGAGAAGATACGGAAGGACCAGCAGCGGGTTCACGCTCTCTGCGGCCGGGGCGGCTTCGACGGAAAGCCCCAGCACCACGTACAGCGCAGTTACCACCAGCGCCGCCGGTGCCGCTATCCACAAGTTCACCTTGAACTTGTCCTTCATGGAGCATCCCTGCGTCTTTGTGGCCGCAACGGTGGTGTCCGAAATGAAGGAAAGATTATCGCCGAAGAAAGCGCCTCCAACCACTATTGCCGTAACGAAAGGGACGCCCATCCCTGTTTCCGCCGCGATGCCGCTTGCAATCGGCACCAGGGCCACAATAGTCCCCACAGACGTGCCGATGGCCATCGAGATGAAGCAGGAAGCCAGGAACAGCCCCGCGTAAATGAGCTTCCCGGGCAGGATCCTGAGGGCTCCGTTGACCGTGGCCTCTATTGCGCCGATGTCCTTTGCCGTTGCTGCGAACGCCCCCGCCAAAACGAAGATCCAGATCATCAGAAGCACGTTTCCGTTGCTTGCGCCTCTGGAGAATACCGCAATCTTGTCGTCTGTCTTTTCAAGCGGGGTGATGAACATTGCGTATACAGACGCCACGAGAAACGCCGCAGTAACCGGCACCTTGTAGAAGTCCTTCGCCAATATGGACGTAACCACGTACACAAGCAGGAAAACAAGGAGCGGAGTAAGCGCAAAAAAGCCACCCTTCTTGCGAGGGGCGGTGATATCGTCCGTGGAAAAATGTTTCTGGAGTGCCATCTGTCAAGTCGTTTAGGGTTGCAAATATACGGTATTTTTAGTAAATTCGCACCCTATGGCAAGCGAAGCATCATTTTCTCCATCGATGAAAATGGCGGAACTCCTTGAACAGGACCCCGTTCTCATAGGCGTGTTCACCAGAATGGGTCTCAAGTTCGGATATGGAGACGCCACGGTAGAGGATGTCTGCCGCTCCCAGGGAATCGACGCATATACCTTCCTTCTCATCTGCAAGGTATACTTGAATGCCGACTACCGCCCCGGTCCGGAGGACCTTGAAAAGGCCAACCTTTCAGACATCGTCTCCTATCTGTCCCGTTCCCACGAATACTACATCAACGTTGCCCTCAGGGACCTGGCCGCAAGCATCGGCCGTATGATGTTCCCCTGCGAAGACCCTCATCAGAAGGTCATCTGGAAGTTCTTCACCAACTTCAGGGACGAGCTCACCAAGCACTTCAACTACGAAGAAACGGAGGTCTTCCCTTATGTGAACGACCCTTCCGGAAAGCTTGCAATCGGCTCTTATGAAGAAGACCACTCCGGTGTCGAGGAGACGCTGGAAGACCTCAAGAGCCTGGTCATGACGCACCTTCCCAAGAATGCAGACCAGCAGGAAGCCTTCCGCGTACTCAGCGGCATAAGCATCCTGGAGGCCGACATCCGCCGCCACATCCTCCTTGAAGAAACGGCCCTGGAAGGCCGCCACGGCGAGGAAGGCGGCAAAGGAGAGGACGACGACACCCTCCTGTCGCCCAGAGAAAAGGAAATCCTTGTCTGCGTCGCCAAGGGCATGCTCAACAAGGAGATTGCCGACGAGATGAACATCTCCATCCACACCGTGATCACGCACCGCAAGAACATCACCCGCAAGACCGGCATAAAGACCGTGGCCGGCCTCACGGTTTACGCGCTTCTGAACAATCTTATCGATATTAATTCCGTAGAGTAATGGACTACACAAAGTACCTTAAATTCTATCCCGATTTTCCCATCGCCGGTGTGAATTTCGTGGACATCATCCCGTTTGTACAGAACAAGGAAGTATTCCGCTGTCTCGTAAAAGACCTGGGAAGTATTTCCGAAAGTCCCAACATCGTAGCCCCCGAGGCGCGCGGCTTCCTCTTTGCCGCCCCCATGCTCACGGAGTGTGAAAAGGTTCAGAACATCATTCCTTTCAGGAAGAAAGGCAAGCTGCCCTATGCCCAGGGAGACCTCGTAGGAATCGACATCACCAAAGAATATGGCAAGGACCAGATTTACTTCCGCCTTTCCGACGTTGCCGCAGGCGTCCCCGACGGCGATGTGTTCAAGGTTACTTTCTTTGACGATATCCTCGCCACCGGCGGCACCGCCCGCGGCATTGCTGAAGGCATTGAGAAACAGAAAATCGTCGTAAACGGCAAGGAATACGGCATCAAGGTCACGGACTTCGTGTTCCTGGTGGAGATTGAAGGCCTTGGCGGCCGTGAGGCCATCGAGGATATCGCTCCCGTAAAATCCCTCATGAAGGTAACGGAATAGCTTTTTGCAACCCGGTTGCAGAAAAAGTGCGTTAGCTTTGCAGAAGAAAAAAACTGTAAAGCTATGGAAGAACACGCACACTGCGAGCATTGCCATGAAGAGCACGGGCACCATCACCATCATCACGAGGAGGAAGAGGGGCACGGAAGGCTTGTCAAAATAATAGTTGCAGCCGTACTTCTGGTTGCAGCGATAATCGTAGAGAAGAATACCAGCTGGGAAACCTGGCAGTATCTGCTGCTGTTCCTGGTACCTTATCTTATTGTGGGCTGGGATACGCTCAAGGAGGCCGCAGAGGGCCTTCTGGAGGGTGAAGCCCTCAGTGAGGATTTCCTCATGAGCATCGCCACACTGGGAGCCCTGGGCATAGGTTTCATGCCCGGCGCAGAGACTCAGTTCCCGGAGGCGGTCTTCGTCATGCTGTTCTTCCAGGTGGGAGAACTCTTCGAAGAAGTTGCCGAGGGACGCTCCAGGAAGTCCATTTCGCACCTTATGGACATCCGTCCGGACGTCGCGAACGTAGAGAGGAACGGGGAAATCCTGTCTGTACATCCTGAAGACGTTGAGGTTGGGGAAATCATCGTCATACGTCCCGGAGACAAGGTTCCCATGGACGGAACCGTGATCGAAGGCACATCCAGTCTGGATACGGTTGCGCTGACGGGAGAAAGCGTTCCCCGCAGCATCCGCGAGGGAGACGAGATCCTTTCCGGCTGCGTAAACCTGAGCGGAGTCCTGAGGGTGAAGACGTCCAAGGCTTTCGGCGAATCCACCGCCGCAAAGATACTGGAGCTTGTAGAGCATGCGGCAGAGAGAAAATCCCGCAGCGAAAGCTTCATCACACGCTTTGCGAGGATTTATACCCCTATAGTAGTAGCGCTGGCCCTGGTGGTTGCCATAATCCCCGGCCTCATCACCGGCGAATGGGCCACCTGGATATACAGAGGCCTTCTTTTCCTTGTGGTATCATGCCCCTGCGCACTTGTCATCTCCGTGCCGCTGACCTTCTTCGGAGGCCTTGGCGGAGCCTCCAGAAAGGGTATCCTCATCAAGGGATCCAACCTTCTGGACACCCTGTCCAAACTGGAAACCGTGGTCTTTGACAAGACCGGCACCCTCACGGAAGGCGTTTTCGAAGTAACGGCAGTCCATCCAGAGAAACTGGACCGGAAAGAACTTCTGCACCTTGCCGCCCATGTGGAGCGCCACTCCACCCATCCCATTGCCATGGCGCTCAAAAACGCCTATCCCGACGAACAGGACGACTGCACCGTTGAGGACGTTCAGGAGACCGCCGGCCACGGAATAATCGCAAGCGTGAACGGCCGCAAGGTGGCCGTGGGCAATGACAAGCTCATGACGGGAATCGGCGCGGCCTGGCGTCCCTGCCATCACGAAGGGACCGTCGTCCATGTTGCCATCGACGGAGAATATGCCGGGCATATCGTGATATCGGACCGCATAAAGGAAGACGCTGCCGATGCGGTGGCCGCCCTCAGGGAGCAGGGAATCAAGCGTACGGTCATGCTCACCGGAGACAGCGCCAAGGTGGCCGAGGCGGTGGCCGGAATAATCGGCCTGGATGAATTCCATGCGGAGCTGCTGCCGGCAGGGAAGGTGGAAAAAGTGGAGAGCCTCCTTGGGGAAGGACGCCTCGCCTTCGTGGGTGACGGCATCAACGACGCCCCCGTCCTTTCCCGTGCCGATGTAGGCATCGCCATGGGCGCCCTGGGCTCCGACGCCGCAATCGAGGCTGCCGACGTTGTCCTCATGGACGACAAGCCCTCCAAGATTGCCCAGGCCGTCAGGATCGCCCGCCGCACCCTTCGCATTGCGAGGGAGAACATCATCTTCGCCATCGGCATAAAGGTACTGGTGCTTGTCCTGGCCACTTTCGGCCTTGCAACCATGTGGATGGCCGTCTTTGCCGACGTAGGCGTCACCGTCCTCGCCGTTCTCAACGCCATGAGGGCCCTGCGGGGTTGATCTCTAATCGTCCACGACGGAAAGCGTAACAGCTGAAATCCGCACATCCGGGCCCACTGTGGCCCGGATTGCCGTTATGCATGCGGCAAGGGTGGCGCCGGTGGTGAAGGTGTCGTCGACGATTGCAAGGTGGCTGAAGCCCTCAAGCCTCTCGCGTACCTGGAATACTCCGGAGACGTTCTTCAAGCGGTCATCGGCGGCGAGGGTGGTCTGGGAAACGGTGCTGCGGCGGCGTGAAACGGCTTTCGGAAGCAGCCTGGCACCAAGGGACTTCGCAATTTCGGAAGCCAGTATTTCTGCCTGGTTGTAGCCGCGGCGGATTTTCCGCATCCAGTGAAGAGGGATAGGAATGACAGCGTCCACGTTCTTGAACTGTGGCGCTTTTGCCAGCCTTTCGCCAAGGTTGTGTGCGAAATATCGGCCTGCCGGAATATTGTATTGGTATTTCAGGGCCTGGGGAATTCTCTTGTACGGGTTGTCCTCGTGGTAGAACATGAGGGCGGCGGCATAGGAGTACTGCACGGTGGAAGGGTCCAGCTTCTCCAGGGCGGCGTTTAGCTTGTCGGCCATGGGGTTGTGGGGCTGTTCCCAGTAGTAGGTAAGGGGCATGTCGGAGGCGCACCAAATGCAAAGGAACTCTTCTTTTGAGGAGAGTTCCCTGCCGCACACCAGGCATTCCCTGGGCATCAGTAAGTCTGCCGCTTCCCTTAGCATTTAGAAAGCGTAAATGACTATGTAGAACATCATTACCGCTGCTGTAATGAGTTTGAGTCCGGTTCCGAACATGAAACCGATAAAGGCTCCGAAAGCCGATTTCACGGAGTCTGCCGGCGGTTTGGAAGCGAAGATGAGTTCGCCGATGAAGGCACCAAGGAGGGAGCCCACTATCATTCCGATTGGAGGAACCAGAAGGCCCACGAACAGGCCGGCGATTGCTCCCCAGCTGCCGTACTTTGAACCTCCGGTGAGCTTTGTGAAATATGCAGGGACCACGTAGTCAAGGACAGACACAACTATCACTATGCCGAGCCATACAAGCAGCAAGGTAAGGCTGAGGGGCTCTCCGGCGCCGTTGGTTCCGGCGCCCCAAGCGTAGATAAACAGCATGGCAAGCCAGCTGAGGGGCGGTCCGGGCAGGCCGGGCGCCACACTTCCAATTATTCCAACTATGCCAAGTATGATGGCAACTACTGCGATAAAAGTTTCCATAGGCCAAAAATATTCATTATATTTGGGAAAACAAAACACGTACCACATATGTTTGCTCAGGAAGTATATTCGAGAAGGCGCAGCACGCTGCTGCAGAAAATGAGAGAAGCATCACAGAGCGGAATCATCCTATTCATAGGCAACGCAGAGGCTCCCGCCCAGTATAAGGACAATTGCTATAAATGGCGTCAGGACAGCACCTGGCTGTATTATTTCGGCCTGGACGCACCGCTTTACGCCGCCATCCTTGACATAGACACAGGAGAGGAGACCATCTTTGCCGATGACGTCGAAATCGACGATATCATCTGGATGGGCCCCCAGCCCACCATCGCCTCCCTCGCTCTCAAGGCGGGTGTCAAAAAGACAGCTCCATATGGCGCATTGGACGCAGCCGTAACAGCCGCATTCAAGGCCGGAAGGGACATCCACTACCTTGCTCCTTCGCGTTATTACAACACGCTAAAGCTCATGGAGCTCATGCACCGCGCCCGCATAGACAAGTACGTTTCAAAGCCGCTCACAGAGGTTGTCATCTCCCAGAGGCTCATAAAGGAAGCAATTGAAATAGAGGCCATTGACGCCGCCTGCGACCTTGGCTACGAGATGCATTCCGTAGCAAGGGATTCCATAGTTCCAGGCATCGTGGAGCAGGAAATAGTGGGCAAGATGGAAGCCGTGGCCCTTGCAAAGGGCTGGGGCGTATCCTTCCCCACCATCCTCACCCAGCACGGAGAAACGCTTCACAACCATCTGCACGACAAGATTGTAGAGCCCGGAAAGCTCATGGTAATCGACGCCGGCGTGGAGGCGAACAGCCACTATGCTTCAGACTTTACACGTACATATCCCACCGCCGGAAAGTTCACTGCAAAGCAGCGTGAAATCTACCGGATAGTCTACGAGTGCAACGAGCACGCCTTCTCCCTTACCAAGCCCGGCATCACCTACCGTGAAGTCCACCTGGCTACGGCCCGCAAGATGCTGGAAGGCCTTTCCGCCCTTGGAATCGTGAAGGGAGACCTTGACGAAATGGTGGCAGAAGGCATCGCCGGTCTCTTCCAGCCCCACGGCCTCGGCCACAACATGGGCCTTGACGTTCACGACATGGAAGACCTCGGAGAAAACCTCGTTGGTTACGATCCGGACCAGAAGCGTGCAAAGCAGCTGGGCCTTGGCTCCCTGCGCATGGCACGCCGCCTGCGCCCCGGCCACGTCATCACCGACGAACCCGGCATCTACTTCATCCCGGCACTCATCGAAAAGTTCAAGAAGGAAGGCCTTGGCAAGGACTTCGTGAACTACGCCAAGCTGGAAGAGTACTATGACTTTGGCGGCATCCGCCTTGAGGATGACGTCCTTGTCACGGAAAACGGAGCCCGCCGTCTTGGCCACAAACGTCTTCCCATCGCCCCGGACGACGTAGAAGCCGCAATGGCGAAGTAACTACTTCCGGATAATTTCAATCTCTCCCCGGAGGCCAACCTTGAGAATCTGCGAGGCCTTTCCGGTGGAGTCTTTGTCTACCGACGGCGGAACCACGAAGTCTACCGCATCCTTTATAGCCTGCGGAATCTCCGAAAAACGCTTCGGCGTGGGCTCGCCCGAAATGTTTGCCGATGTGCTCACAATGGGCCTTCCGAGCTTGAATACGAGGTCCTTGCACCACTGCATCATGGGAATGCGCATACCCACCGAGCCATCTTCCGCCACGGTGTTGTGTGCCAGGTGCCAGCGGTCTCCGGCGGATTCCGGCTCACCGGCAATGGCGCCGGGATAGATGATGGTCATCGGCGCGTCATTCACCTCCACGAGGTCTACAGCTATGGACGGCACTTCCTTGACATACTTTGCAACCATGTCCAGGTCTGATGCCAGGAGCACCAGCGACTTGGAGTCCGAGCGCTGTTTGATTTCATAGATGCGTGCCACTGCGGCGGGATTGGTGGCGTCGCAGCCAAGGCCCCATACGGTGTCTGTGGGATATAGGATGGTGCCGCCACTGCGCAGCACTTCAAGTGCTTCACTCAGAATGTCTCTCATGGTATTCTGCAATTACTGGATAATGGTCTGAATATGGTACTTTTTCCACCTTGTAGGACACGGCCTCAAGCTCCGGAGGACACAGGATGTAATCGATGCGAAGCAGTGGCCAAAGCGTGCTGTAGGTTGCTCCAAAGCCTTTTCCGGCCTGTACGAAGGAGTCCCTGCGTCCACGGTGAAGGCGGGTGTATGTATACGAAAGGGGTGTGTCGTTGAAGTCTCCGAGCGCTATAGAGTGCATGGGCGCGGCGTCCATCCCCCGAAGGACTTCGGCCACCTGGCGGGGCCTTTCCGTTATGGAGCGCTTCATCTTAGCCTCGGCCTCTTCCACGGCGCCGTCCTTTTTCACGAGTCCGGCGACGGAGATGTTGTAGCTTTCAAAATGGCAGTTGTACAGGCGCAGGACGCCGCTCGGCAGGCCGACATCGGTATACAGGGCCAGATTTGTGGAATGTTCGAAGGTGTTCTTTCCCTTTCCGACCAGGGGAAGCCGGCTCAGGGTTAGATTGCCGAAGCGTCCGCTCTTCCCGGTATAAACGTAATACTCGAAGCCGTATCCGGGGAAATGCTTCCGGATCCACTTGTCGGGAGATTCGGAATTGGGCAGCCAGAACTCCTGGAGGCAGATTATGTCGGCATCGAGGGTGCGGAGGTAGCGGGCGGTGGAATCGGCAAGGGCGAGTCGGTCTTTCAGATGCCCGTGGGCAAAAACGCCGACGTTGTAGGATACCACTTTAAGGGTGGGCTCGGCCTCGTCCGAGGGGCCTTTGAACTGGTAGAACCGGCCGAAGAAGAGAAGGGACGGCAGAAGCGCCGCCAGCAGCAGCCCCCTTGTGTGGGAGCGCCTCATGAGGGCCCATATAAACAGGATGGCCGCTATAGGGAAGACCACCGGATAAAGCAGTCCGAACAGCGTGAAGAACCAGGCCTTGGCAGGGTCCACTATGACGGACAGATATCCCAGGAAGAGCAGTACCGAAACCGTGAACGCCACACTTCCGAACGACAGCCTTGACAGCCAGTGCCTCTTTTTCCTCTCTGCCATTTAAAGCGAACCTTTCCTTTTCCAGCGCTTGATGAGAAGCCAGCCGAAGAGCGCTCCTCCAAGGTGTGCGAAATGCGCCACACCCATCTGCGTGCCCGTAATTCCGGTCAGAAGTTCTATGCCGATGAAGATTATCACCCACCACTTTGCATCCAGCGTTATGGGCGGGAAAATGAGGGTGAGCCTGGCGCTTGGATAGAGCATTGCAAAGCCCACCAGTACGCCGTAGACCGCGCCGGAGGCTCCCATCACGCTGGGCATGTAATTGTAGATGGCCTGTGCAGGCACCCCGGGATTTGCCTGGAGGAGCGCCTGTGCCTGAAGATACTCCACCCCAAAGTGCAGAAGCACCGCGCCGAAGCCCGTAATGAGGTAGAAAATAATGAAATCACGCGTTCCCAGCGCCCTTTCTACCACCATTCCGAACATCACCAGCGAGTACATGTTGAAGAAGATATGCATGAAGTTGGCATGCATGAACATGTGCGTCACAGGCTGCCACCAGCGGAAGCCGTCGGCAAGCGGAAACGCCATCGCAAAGGTGCTGTTCATGAAGTCCGGATTGATGAGGGACGCCACGAACATGATTACGTTCAGATATAGGAGGTTGCGGGTTACAACCGGGATATTGTCCAGAAAATTAGCCATTTAAAAACGTGTTTCTACATCCTCCAGCGGGACTATGCTTATGATTTTCCTTCCGGAGGGGGTGAATTCGGGGTTCTCCCCCTGCAAGAGCGCGTCCAGCAGCCTCTGCGCTTCGATGGGCGAACTTATCTTCGGTGCCGATGCCGCCCCCACTGCCGCAAACTTCTCTGCCATAGTCTGTTCCATGATGCCGGGAAGGGCGGTCTTGTCCTCGGACAGCACGCGGAGAATCTCCCGTACGGTTTCTTCCGCCTTGCCGGGTTCGGCCGAAAAGCCCTCCGGCACGCCGTTTACCACAACGACATCGTTGCCGAAAGGGGCGATGTCAAAGCCCAGCTTCTCCAGAAGGAGGGCGTTCTCGTCAAACACCAGCCTGCCCGTGGTTCCCACGTTCACCTGAACGGGGAAGAGGGCGGTCTGGGTTACGTGCGCCTCTGCCGTAAGCGCCTTGTAGAAACGCTGGTAGAGGAGCCTCTCCTGCGCCCTTCTGATATGCACCAGCATGAGTCCGGAGGCGCTTTGCGTAATGATATATTTACCCTGGACGACGAGTATCTGCGTTGCGGGAAGAGTCCTTTCCTCGAACAGGGCTCCGTAGTTTTCGTGCTTGTCCACATGGGAGGCGTAGTCCTTGAATGGCTGCGCCTGTGGAACGAAGTCCTCTACCGGGTCAAAGGGATTGTAGGTGAAATCGGCCCCCTCTGAAGGGATGCTTGCGGGCCGATACTCCTGGAAGCTCCTTCCCGGCAGCGGCATCTCGCGGGCCTCGGGGTTGTCGAAGTCGATGCCACCGCCTGCGCCTGCACGGCCAAGGGCCTCGCGCACAGCGCCGTATATGGTCTGGAACAGCATCTGCTCTTCCATGAACTTTATTTCCGTCTTGGTGGGGTGGATGTTCACGTCAAGCGTTGCAGGGTCCACTTCCAGGAAGATGAAGTACGACGGGGTGACGCCTTCCGGAACCAGGTTCTCATAGGCCTTCATCACCGCCTTGTGCAGGTAAGGGCTGCGGAAATACCTGCCGTTCACGAAGAAGAACTGGTTCCCCAGCGTTTTCTTCGCGCTTTCCGGTCTTCCCACATATCCGTTAAGCGTGCCGATGGACGTTTCTGCCGATATGTCCATGATTTCACCCACCACCGATGCGCCCAGAAGGTCCTGGATGCGGAACTTGTGCGAGCGGCCCGGCTTCACCACGTGGATGTCCTTGCCGTTGTGGGTGAGGGTGAAGGCAACGTCCGGACGGGTGAGCGCCACCCTCTGGAACTCCTCCACGATATGGCGGAATTCAACCGTGTCGCTCTTCAGGAACTTTCGCCTTGCGGGGATGTTGTAGAACAGGTTTCTCACCGCGAAATTGCTTCCCGCAGGTGCCGATACTTCCTTTGTCCCAGTGTGCTCGCTTCCGGAGAATGTCACTTCCACGCCGAGTTCGGCGTCCTGACGGCGGGTGCGCAGGGTGACATCGGCAACGGCGGCGATTGAGGCGAGGGCCTCTCCGCGGAAACCGAAGTTGGTGATGTTGTGAAGGTCTTCGACGCTTGCAAGCTTTGAGGTTGCATGGCGCTCGAAGCAAAGGACGGCGTCATCCGGGGTCATGCCGCAGCCGTTGTCGATAACCTGTATGAGCGTACGCCCGGCGTCCAGGATAATGACCTTGACGTCGGTTGCGCCGGCGTCCACGGCATTCTCCATAAGCTCCTTCACCACCGAAGCCGGCCTCTGCACCACCTCACCGGCGGCAATCATGTCGGCAATATTCTTTGGAAGTATCCTTAATTCCATTTTCCTGTCATTTCGAGCACCCTTTTGTCATTTCGAGCGCCCTTTTGTCATTTCGAGCGAAGTCGAGAAATCTCTACAGCAGTTCAAAAAACTTCGTGAAAAACACCAGCACCGCGGCAATCAGAAGCAGCGTGATGATGGTGATGATGCCATGGATCTTGCCCATGGAGGAGCGGGTTTTCTGGTAATTGCCATTGCGGAAAGCGCCCCTCAGGCTGCTCCCGGGGGTATACGTGCCGTTTTTGGCGGCTTCCTCATTTGTGCCGTCGACGTCACCGAACATCTGCCGGCGCTTTTCCTCCTCCGGGTCATAGTACCGGGGCTTGTAATTGAACACCCTGTGCTCCTGGTTCCCGAAGAACCCGAAATTGAATCCTGCCATAGTGCAAAGTTAATAAAAAATAATAGCATTGGCCCATACGGCGCAGC
Organism: Bacteroidales bacterium UBA4360; assembly: GCA_002393945.1. Lineage (GTDB taxonomy): Bacteria > Bacteroidota > Bacteroidia > Bacteroidales > UBA932 > Cryptobacteroides. The sequence continues at coordinate 47,753 of DGSO01000028.1, read as the reverse complement.
CCTCTTCCCTGCCCACGAAGCCAAGGCGCTCGGTTGTTGTGGCCTTCACGGAAACGCGGTCCAAAGCGACGCCCAGAATCCCGGCGAGGCATTCGCGCATTGCGGCAATATGCGGCGCCAGCTTGGGCTTTTGGAGCGCAATGGTAATATCCACGTTGCCCACTTTGTAGCCTTTTTCATGCACCAGGGCCACCACCTTTGCAAGGAGGATCTTGCTGTCGACCCCCTTCCACTCGTCTGAAGTGTCGGGAAACAGATGGCCGATATCCCCAAGTGCAAGGCATCCGAGAAGCGCATCGCAGAGGGCGTGGATTGCGACATCCCCGTCCGAGTGGGCTACAAAGCCGTTTTCGGAGGGGATTCTTATTCCGCCCAGCCACATTGGCAGGCCGGGGGCCAAAGCGTGAACATCAAAGCCGTTTCCGGTTCTTATATCCATATAAGTACAGTTTTTGCAAAGATAGCTAAAAACAGGTAATTTTGTCATTATGAAAAACGACTTCTCTTCAGACAATCTTACAGAGTATCGGCAGCACTACAACGAGGACAACTACTGGAAGAAACTCGGCAAAATAGCTCGCAAAGTGGGTGTAAAGATGGTTTACTACTCGCTCGTGCTGTATGAAGTCCTCGTAGACAAGGCCACGCCGGCCAAGTACAGGGCCGTCATCGCCGGCGCACTGGGCTACTTCATCCTCCCTGCCGACATCCTCCCGGACCTTCTCCCCGCCATCGGTTATGCCGATGACTGGGCCGCCCTTCTTGCCGCAGTGGTATATGTTGCAAAGGCTGTGACGCCTGAAATAAAAGCCAGGGCCAAGGCCCGTCTGACCAGATGGTTCGGCTCCGTTGAAGACGGAGAACTTGGCGATTTGAAGTAGTTCTTACAATCCGTAATAAAAAATTTAAAAAAGTCTTGTCTCTCTCAAAAATAAGGGCTACATTTGCAGCAAATAAGGCAATTAACTCAATTTTAAATTTATAGTATCATGAAGAAAGTATTTATGTCCGCTGCTGTAGTAGCCATGATGGTACTCGCAGCTTCTTGTGGCAACAACAACTCCAAGAAGGCAGAAAAGGCCGCTGAACCTGCACAGGTAGAGCAGGCTGCTGAACAGAGCGCAGTAGAGCAGGCCGCCCAGGATGCAGCATCCGCTGTTAAGGACGCCGCTACCGAGAAGGCAGTTGAGGCTATCAACGCCGCCGGTGACAAGGCTGTCGAGGCTATCAAGAAGTAATAACGATTACTTTCAAGACAAGAGTCCCTCGGTTTTCCGGGGGACTTTTTTTATATTTGTGCATAAATAGTTTTGTATATGGCCACAAAGTCCAAAACCGTGTTCTTCTGCACACACTGCGGGAACGAGTACTCCAAATGGATGGGCAAATGCCCTTCCTGCGGGGAGTGGAATACACTTGTAGAGAAGGAAGTTGTCACCGGCAAGCGCCAGGTGGCCGTTTCCGTGCCCGGAGCGGGCCGGAAGCCCATGCCGCTGAAGGATGTCGCGACCACGGCTGAAGACAGGGTGAGCCTTGGATCGGCAGAGGTGGACCGCCTTCTTGGGGGCGGCATCGTAAAGGGGTCGCTGGTGCTCATGGGCGGCGAACCGGGTATCGGCAAGAGTACCCTTTCGCTGCAGCTGCCGCTTCTGAGGCCGGAGCTGAAGACGCTGTACGTCACCGGCGAGGAAAGCGTAAAGCAGGTGAAAATGCGGGCCGACCGCCTCGGCGGCGATGCCTCGAACTGCCTCATCTACAGCGAAACTGACATGTCCGAGATAGTGAAGGAAGCGGAAGAGACTGCCCCGGACCTTCTCATCGTAGACTCCGTACAGACCATGTACTGCCCTCAGGTGGAATCCACCGCCGGCAGCGTGAGCCAGATAAAGGAAGTCGCGGCAACGCTTCTTCGCTTTGCAAAGGCTTCGGGCGTACCGGTGATTCTTATCGGCCATATTACCAAGGAGGGAACCATTGCGGGGCCTAAGATTCTGGAACATATCGTAGACGTGGTGCTGCAGTTCGAAGGCGAGAACCGCGGGGCATACAGGGTGCTTCGTTCCATAAAGAACCGTTTCGGGTCAACGTCGGAACTGGCCGTTTTCGAGATGACGGGAGCAGGCCTCAGGGAGGTGGAGAACCCGTCCGAAATGCTCATCCCAATGCACCAGGAGGGCCTTTCCGGCGCCGCAATCAGCGCTATGCTGGATGGGAACCGTCCGCTTATGTTCGAGGTTCAGGCGCTTGTGGCATCGGCAGTTTACGGGACGGCGCAAAGGAGCGCCACGGGCTTTGACGTCAGGCGTCTGAACATGCTCCTGGCAGTGCTGGAGCGCCGCGCCGGCTTCAAGCTTGGCCAGAAGGACGTCTTCCTCAACATGGCCGGCGGCCTCCGCATCACAGACCCCGCCTGCGACCTTGCCGTAGTCTGCTCCGTACTGTCCTCCAACTTCGATTTCAGCATCCCTGCCGATGTGTGCTTCGCCGGCGAAATCGGCCTCAGCGGTGAAATCCGTCCGGTGTCGCAGGCCGCAAGGCGCGCCGTGGAAGCCGCCCGCCTCGGGTTCAAAAAGATTTACGTCAGCTCCTACACCCACTTCGACAAAAAGCCCGAAGGCATCGAGGTAGTCAAAGTTGCCGATATCCCCGCCCTGGTGCGCGCCGTATTCAAATAGAATCACAAACCAATAATTAATACAGATGAAAAAAAGCTTCCTCAGTCGCATAAGCGACATTACCAAGGTCTCCCACCGTGCCAACTTTTCCGATGTACATCAGAAAATCACCAAGTACAAGTATGGTTCCGATGCCTTTATGCGCATTCTGGAAAGCCGCTATTCATGTCATAGTTTTGACTCCACTCCTGTCCAGGATTCAAAACTCGAAATGATTCTGGACGCCGGGCGCATGGCACCGTCGGCAATGAACATGCAGCCCACGCGCATCTGGGTGGTGAAGAGCGAAGAAGCCCTTGCAAAACTCAGGACTGTGCATCCCTGCTACAATGCGCCTGTCGTGCTCATCGTAGGCTGCCGCAACGAGGAGGCATGGGTTCGCGAAAGTGACGGCATTAACGCCGCCAAAACCGATGCCGCCATCGTCCTGACACACCTGATGCTCACGGCAACGGACGCCGGCCTTGCCAATATGTGGATTTGGGATTTCGACCCTTCAAAGATTAGGGAAGCCCTTCCTGAGACCAGGGAACACGGAATCTACGGCCTGCTCGCCATCGGCCACCCTGCCGCCGGCGCCGGCGACCCCACTAAGCTCCACTCCGAACGCAAACCCCTCGAAGAGCTGGTTATCACCCTGTAACCCTGCCAGGTTAATCTGGCGTATGATAATCCGCTCATCGCCCTCCCAGATTGCCATGCACTGTGCCTACCCTGCCATTATTATGGACCGGTAGGCTCAAAATCGGCCGTTTTTGTGCTTAGGGGTGCAGCCGGGTGGACCTGTAGGTACAGGTTGCCCGGAGAGAAGTACACCCACTTTGACAAAAAGCCCGACGGCATAGAAGTGGTCAAGGTTGCCGATATTCCGGCACTGGTGAGGGCTCTGTTTAAGTAAATCAGAAAGCGAAAGCTATCGACAACAAAGCATCCACGTGGCTGATTGGTTCGCTGATTTTGGATGTTGTCTGAACGTTTCCGGTGGAGAGTTCCTTGGTCTTGTAGGATGTGAGGTTTCCAACAAGTAGTTCCGTGTTGAAACCTATAGCGAGAGTGGGGGTTAAGTAATACTCAAAACAGACTTCTGTCACGCCTCCCATGCACCATCCGGTCTTCAGGACCGAATAATCCAAGAGGACTCCCTTGTCACGAAGTCCCATTATTCCCGCACCAACAGCCAAGGAGTAGCCTAGACGGCCGTCCAGAATGGTTCCGCGAATGTACGTTGCCGGAGTGAATGACCATATATCGGCCACATCGGTCATATCACCGGTCTTCTTACTGCCATCCGTATAAGTAACTACAACTCTGTCAGTAGCAGATGAATGAAAATCATTTACAATAAACCCTGCCGTAATAATCGAAGGCCTGTTCAGCACCAGCTCAAACTGCGCAGAATAGCCCTTGGACAATTTTTGCGCATGCTGCCGATCAAGCTCAGTGTTTCCACTTGCCTGTCCCAAACGGGTACCCAATCCTGCTTTTACATATATTGACGCCCTGCTTTCCTGGCTTTGAGCAGAGGCATACAGGCATACCGCCAACAGGGCTAAAGTACTGATTATATGTTTCATAGTGCTTGTGTTTTCCGGCAAAATTAGTAAAAATAACCATATATCCAACACAATTGCCTCAAATCCGATCACAATTGTAAATGTTCCAGGTCCGCGAAAAAAAATACGGGCCAGGAACAAATAAGGGCCTTTTCGTTCCTGGCCCTTCTGGCTCAAGACGGACCTGGAACAGATTCGTGCCAAGTTCTATTAGAAACAGGCCGCTTTAGCGCGGCCTGTTGTTGCTTTACTGATTTTGTAAAATCTGTATTTGTCGGCGCTTCAAGGCCGTCAGAATGCTACGCTCTGTCATTGGAGTGAGACCTGTAAATGTGGTTTTTGCCTTCAATTCATCCAGCGACATTTCAAGCAGAAGTTTTGCGATGCATTCATCTGCGAACGAATTGGTAACGGTGTCAATACCGGAAAAGTCAAGCACAACTTTCTCTTTCCCGTCCAGAAGTGGGCGGAGATCGGCCCTGATCTGGGCTCCAAGGAGACGTGTCCCCATACTGTCTCCGTATTTGGAAAACTTAAATACTACCATAGTTTGTCTAATCCGGGATCATCTTCCAAAAACAATTCGTTGAATTCTTCAGCAGGGTCTGTTCTATGATCAACCACGGAAGAAGGATCAATATCCATATTGGAACGAAGTTCAAAATAAACGATAGTGCCCGTCCACGGCTCAGATTCTGCAATTTGCATATCGCCATTAGCCGAAAGAGTGTGATTGCCTGAGCGAATAATCAGTTTGTGGCCTGCCGTATTGATCAATCTTGATGTGGAATATAGGCCGAAGCCCATACCCTTACCGTCAGACACCCTGTCCTTGATGCAATACTCAAGTGCCTGCGGTTCCGTGATAGAAGAATACTCGCTGTTCTGCGCCAGTGACGCCTGAATGCCCATTCCATCATCGGCAACAAGAATCTGAATCAAATGCTGATCTTCAGAGTAATTGGTAATGACAATGCCTACAGTTTTGCCGGAGTGAATAAGTACGTTATCCATTACTTCGTAGAAACAATAACTCATTGCCTGAAGCAGGGATGTTTCCACTTCCGGCTGATGAATGAGCACTTCAACCAGTCTACGATACACCTGCTGGATGTTCTTTTCATCGAACATCTCTATGCAGACGCTGTCCGCTACCGGAAAGTACTGATGTAACAATGTGTCTACGTTCATAACAGTTCAACCAACTACTCTCACGCAAAGATAACAACACGATGGGAGAATTCAAAACTTGGCGGGACATTCACCATTCCCTTTTTCCGCCATTTCCCGGACTGGCTGGTCTTCAAGGTGATGAGGCGCCTTGGTAAATTCAGCTCTCTATTTAGTTAAATGCTGTTTTTTCCATTCGGCGGGTGTCAAACCTGTCTGCAAGCGGAAGCGCCGGAAGAAGGTTTTCTCGTTATTGAAACCGGAGGCCTCCCAAACCTCTACTGAAGACATTTCCGGGTGTTCCTGCATCAGTTTAAGGGCATATTCAACCCTGTATCTTGAGATGAATTCCGGGAAGGAAATGCCCATCTGCCCGTTTATGCAGGCCGATATATAAGTGGCGTTTGTGCCAAGTTCCCGGGCGATATCTGAAATTTTCAGATCCTTGATCAGGAAGAGTTGTTTTTCCTCGACAAGTTCGGTTATGCGCGTCTGGAGGTCGTTCCTTTCAAGTTTGGCCGGGTCTTCAACTTCCTTCTCATTCTGGCGTTTTCTTTGGAACGCCCATACTGCAGCCAGTGCTGCTGCCAGACCTGCTATGGAAAGTATCCACCACCAGAGGGAAGCATCCTTTGCCGGCGCAGTGGTATGGAACAGCCACACTTCGGCGGTTGCTTCAAAGTTGCTGTCGTCCCGGGCACCGGACAATACGCCTCCTGCAAGCACAATCCGGCCTCCTTCAAGCAGCCTGGGGGTGTTTTTGAAAAAGGACCCGCCGCCCGGTTTATCGGCCAGAAACATCTCCAGCGTTGCTTTCCCGCCTTCAAAGATGGGATCGTAGCCAATCCTTGCGGCAACAAAGCGTCCATTGCCGGAAAGCGCATACATCCAGGCACATCGGGATGCCCTGTCCACCTGCAGGCTGTGCATCCAGACAAGGGGCTCGCCGCCCGGCAGGGCCATCGGCAGCGGGCGCTCCGTTTCCAGCAGGCTGAAGTGCCCGTCAGTAAGGCGGAGGATGCCTGCCTGACCGTCTTCCTGGTGGCTTGCCGGAAGAAGATACGCATATTCGCCTGTCCTGAGGTCATCGGCCGATGTAGGATTGACCATATATGGCAGGATGTTCCACTCTTTCAGCAGCGGTTCCGTGAAGGGTTCTCCGCTTAACTGGTCCACGAGATCCTGCATAAAGTTGCCGTGGGTGTCTTCCGAACTGAAGATAATGGCGTTGTCCGGTGAGATAGGAAGAATCTGCGGATAAGCGCGCTGAACGGCCGGCTCCTTTACAAATGAGAAGCCCTTGCCGGGTTCATACAGGCCGATAGCGTCATCGGCATACCAGTTGCCGGAAATGACAACCCTGCCGTCCTGCAAGACGCTTGCAGAAACGCCCGCCCGTTTCCGGTCCATGATTCCTACGGCCTTGCAGGTATGTGTTGAGGGGTTATATGTCTCAACGCCCCAACTCTGGCCTATGCCGAAGTTCTCCGAGCAGCCGCCACCAAGCATCACGCTGCCGTCCTGAAGGAGGGTAGTGAAGCCGTAGTAGTGGGGGTATTTCATAGGGACCTGGTGCCATACGTCGTCCCGGAGATAGGCTATGGTTGGTTCCAGCACAAAGCCGTCCGTGATGCCGCCAAGGACCGTCAGTTCGTCTCCAAGGAGCATCGTGTGCTGCCCGCCCCGGGGCTTTGGAAAGTCCGGTAGCCGCTCTACTGTCATCTTGTAAAGCGGCACGCCGTCAGCCTCTCCAAGCGCCTGCCCCGGAGATGTCTCCTGGATGCAGGACGCAAGGATTAGGGCCGATACTATGGCTCCCAGGTACTTCATCAAGGCAAAGATACGCAATTACCGCCAAATATGGAATTTAGTAGTATTCTATCTGTCGCTTGATGGTGTAGGTGCTCTTTCCGTCTGTACCTGCGGCGAAAACAGCCTCTTGGTCATACGTATACTGCGTCCAGTTGCCATAACTGTCATAGACGTAGTCGTACCATTTGAATTCGCGGATACGGCTGTCGTCCTCCATCAGGCTTTCGTGATAACCGGCATACTCTTCATTCTCATCGATAGTATATTCATACCAGTAAGAGAAACCCAGTAGGAGGTCTGCGGGCTTGCCGGGGGCACAAGTCCATTTCTTGATATTGATGTGGCGCTTGCCGGGATAGTATTCCGTAGTGCCGTCAGTTCCTTCAATCTTTAGGGGCATACCGTTTTCGGCCCAGGTAACTGAAGTTACACCTCTAAAGCGCTCATCCATAAAGGAATAAGGGTAATTATTCTTATAGACGCAGCCTGTGAGAGTATATTCATTTTCAGTCTCGGGAAGGATATCGCCTTCGTGTTTTCCGGAATAGCTGCCGCCTATGATATTACCGTAGTCATCATACAGGGTGTATTCATCAATAATCCAGTCTGTCACCACCTTGCGGTCATAGGAATGGGAATAAACAGACATGGCGTCTCCTTCAAAGATATATTCTGTGTCAATGTGGCCGATTGATTCGTAGGCGTAATTGATATTGGAGTATCTGATGGCTGATAAATCCTTGACGATAGGAGAAATGCTTTCACGAGGGTCTCCCTGGTTGCAGAAACCTCTGCTATGGAAGCCATTTATATCAGGACTCACTAGTACATATTTTCCGGGGTTGTTATATTCAAATTCATAAACCTCGCGTCCGGCCCATTCATAATTGGGGTTATTGGCAGGATTGTAATCCGGCAGTTCATTCTCATCCTTTCCGACGTGATGGCACATTTCAGATTTGATGAGCCGCCCCTTTTCGTCATAAGTGTAAATGGTAAGTCTATCCCATTTTTCATTGCCGGTGCTCCTCTCTGAAATCAGATGGCCCTCACGGTCGAATTCATAAATGGTAGGATAACTCCAGTTTACGCCCACCCAACTCTTCACAGGACCCCTGAGGCCCATTTTCTCGCGGTCTGTACGCTCCCAGTAGTTAGTTTCGTACCAGGGCTCGGGAGAGAAATCCGGATTGTTGCCGCTAGGATTCTGCTCATCCTGGTTGTCAGGCTTTTGTTCAGGCTGGACAGGGGCGGTGCAGGCAAACATTACGCCCGCCAGAAGCAAAAATAAATACGCTTTTTTCATATCGGTTTTATTTAAATAATATCCTTTTATGCGTTAAAGGTACTACAACATCCCCATCGGCACGGGTACAATTCCTTTAAACCTGACGGACAATTCTTTTAAAGATAGGTAAAGGTGCTTCCCGTTGCCGTCTTTTGGTTCTGGAGATAATGCCCTATTTCCTTTAAGTTGTTGTGATACAGTCACTTATACATATTACTCCCGACAGAATTATTGCTCATGGTTTTTCGGCAACTGACTGACTATAAGACGATTGTGAAAAACGACCTTTGCGTTGCACAAGGTGGCGAAACAGGTCGGGGACCATGTGCACCGAATCACTCAGAAGCGGGATTCATGCACAAGGTCCTCGGCAATATGGCCGCGTCGACAAGGAGAGTTGCGTCCTGTGCGTATAGTTTGAAAGGCTCTGCTTTCTTGGAGGGGATGGACTCGATAATACGAAAAATGACTTTCATTTCTCCGGCCAAGGTTTTTCGATGCTTTCCCGTCGGGGTTAGCATTTCTACCTGGGGACAATTTGTCCCCACGAACACTGCCAACCATTCTTGTTTCTCCTCATCCCATACTGTCCGGATCTTCTTGTTCTCGAACAACTGTATTTTCTCCATATCTGGCATAAATTTTGGCAAGGCTTGCCATGCACTGTGCCTACCCTGCCATTATTATGGACCGGTAGGCTCAAAATTGGCCGTTTTTGCGCTTAGGGGTGCAGCCGGGTGGACCTGTAGGTACACGTCAAAGAAATAACTAAGAAGATATTCCAGAAAAATCACTATCTTTGCACCGAATTAATTCAGAACGATATGAATTTAAGAGACATCAAGAAAGACATCGAGTATGTGATCGGTGCATTCGTGGATGACTGCACCCTCTTCCTCGACATCCATGCCGGCAAGAATGCCGACGAAATCGCAGACCTTATCGACAGCGCCGTAGATCTGTACAATGCCCTCAGGGACAAGATCATCGCCGCTCCCAAGGATGCAAAGAAGTCATATTATACAGATATCCGCAAGGAACTGCTCGAATCCACCGACGCGCTGTATGACAAACTCAGCGCAGCCGTAAAGAAAGGCCTGGGCGAATAAGTCCAAGCCGCACATAACAACAACGGTCCATCCTTGAAAACAGCTGTTTTTAAGGATGGACTGTCATTATAAGGGGGTGTCGTCCTTAAAAATGGCGGTTTTTAAGGACGGGAACCGTTAAAACTTGTACTGGTATCCAATGCAGAGGCTGAGCCGGAAGGTGTCCACCCAGCCGGTGGTTTCCGTGAACAGCCTCACTCCCTTTTTCTCCCAGTTGGAAGGGCCGTTGGTGTCGATTTCGTAGTCCGTGCAGTAATCGGCAAGGATTCCGAAGGTGAAATTGTGCTTCTTGGAGGGGGCCCAGTCGGTTCCTATGTTGAAGCGGTACCTGTTGTTATAGACGTGGGTGTATCCCGTGTGGGTGTAGGTGTAGTACGCCCTGTCCTTGTTGGTGTACTGGAGGTTGCCGGAAACCTCGCCCCAGGGGTCGTTGAGGGCGGTCCTGAGCTCGAAGTAGGCAAAGGGTTCCCAGCTGGAGAAGCCCTTGTACTTGACGCCGATGCGTGATTTCAGGGAAAGGGCGTTGGGGTTTGTCTGGTAGACGTTGAGGCTGTCTCCAGTCCTGTGGGTATACTGTAGTTTTTCCTTGAGGGAGAACTGCAGGTCTCCTACCCTGTAATGACCGGTAGCGCTCACAAACAGGCGGTGGCGGGGATTCCAGAAGCCGGAATAATCGTCCTTTACCTTCCAGGGGTTAATGAGGGTGTAGCCGCCGTCCACCTTGAGGTACTTGTTCACCTTGTAGGAGAGATCGAGCGTTGTGCGAAGGTTGTCAAGCGTTCCATCCCCGACGCGGAGTTCCTCCTCCACGCCAAGGTGAAGGCCTTTCTGAATCTTGTAGTCGGCCCCTATTGATGTTCTGGCGCCGAATTCCTGTGCCCAGGCCGCAACCGGGAGCAGCAGGGCGGCAATAAGTGCTAACCTTTTCATCCCACATAATCTTTTGCCCTGGTAATGGTGTTCACTGAATTGGCTTCACCCTTGCCCAGGCGGTAATACACTTTGATGAAGGCGGAATCCTTGAGGAAGTCCACATGGCCTATCTCCACGTTGTCCACTTTCACGCCGAGCCTCTTCTCCAGGTCTGCGATAAGTTCGGCGCGCTTTTCCGGGACGATAAGTTCGATCCTGTCGTAGAGCACCAGCTTGGTTGTGGTGTGCTTTACAAGGCTTTCGCTCTCAAGCACCCATATAAGAAGTACTATAATGGCGTTAACCAGGGCCATTACGCCCACATTTCCCCAGCTCAGGACGTAATGAGGGCTGCTGGCAAGGTCTGCAATCTGATACAGCGGGGCAAGGCCGTTGACGGCAGCCAGGGCGATGATGACGAACAGATAGGTCATCTCCCTGATAGGAACGGTCTCCGTCCTGTATCGGATGACCCCGAAAATGGCGAACAGACCAAGCGTGAGACCCACTCCAACCTCTACATTTCCCATGATGTACAGCAGCGTGAGCATTGCCGATGAGAAGACGATGAAGGTGAAGTAGTAGTCGCGCCTTCTGCTCTTTCTGTAATAAAAGAAGTGCACAAGAATCCAGCACACCAGAAGGTTGACGGCGAAACGGATTCCAAGTTCACTGATCTTCTGGGCTGTGGTCATCATGGCGTCCGTGATGGTCTGGACATCGTAGAGGAGGTCGTCTCCAGCGTCCACGTTGCCGAAGGATGCAAGGTCGTCTTGCACAAAGCGGAAGATGTTATTCAATATCATAAGTCTTTAGTTTTTTGCCGATGGTTTTTTCTATCGTCCTTACCTTGAGGTTGAACCTTCCCGGGCGTGCTTCCGGGTCTGTGAGAGTGAGAGCTACGCAGTATTTGCTCACGCGTGTGGGTTTGACCCTGCGGTCCAGCAGTATGCCCTTCATCTGCGAGGCGGCGCGCCCGTCCTGCTTGAGTTCGATGATCACGGTGTCTTCCAGCGAAGCTCCCTTGTGCGTCCTGAAATTCTCGAAGTTCAGCGCGGTGTCGATGGTGAGCCTTTCGGTCATTGCGGGGTTCACCAGGGTGATGCGGCGGAACTTTGTGGCAAGTACCGGGGAGACATCGGCCACGGTGAACCAGGAGTGCTTTGCGAGGTAGCTGACGGCAGCGTCATCGGCCTTGAAGTCCATTAGCTCGCCGATGGGGATTTCCGTCCTTTTCTTCTTGGTGCGTCCCTTGTTGTTCTTCCTCTTTATCTCCAGGAAGGCCTGGCCGCTTTCGAGGTAGGCGCGGGTCCTCACCTTCTGGCGCACCAGGTGCTTGTTGCGGTGGTCGTAGTACATGCGAAGCGCTGGCGTGTCGTAATAAACTGAGTTGTAGCCGCTTATGCGCTTGTCTCCGATTGTGAGCACGCGGTAGCCGGCAAGGGCGGCATCGGCAAGTACCTCCAGGAGCGTGACTTCGTTGGTAAGGTACTTGGTGTCGATGCGGTTCATGAGCTTGACTGAGCCCATCTCCTCAAGGGTGACGGGCTTCATCCTTCCCAGCGCTTCCGTAAAGGATATGCTGTTACTCTCCGGCATCCTGCGCTATATACTCGAAATGCTTGACGGAAATAAGCTTTCCTTTGGCGTTGTAGGTGTACTGCACCTTCTTGCGCGCGAATTCGTTGTACTCGAAGGTCTTGTAGGTCTGCAGGCGGTTCTTGCCGTCGTACACGTACTCCTTGGAGACTTTCTCGCCGGCCCCGTACTCAAAGCGCTTGCGCCATTTCTGCCCGTCGGAATTGTACTCGATTTCCTCGATTTTCTTGCCCTCGGGACTGTAGGTCGTAACGTGGTCCAGAACCTTGTTGCCGCCCTTTGGATCCGTGTTCCACTCCTTGATGACAAGGTTCTTCTTATTGATTTTTTTCTGCGTTTCCTGCGCCCCTGCTGCTGGAATGAGCAGCAGGGATGCAAGTGCAAGTATAAGTATCTTTTTCATGGCTTGTAAAGATACGAATAATTGTCGGATTACCAACGTCCTCCCCATCCGCCGCCGGGGCCGCCGCCCATGCCGCTGCCGCTGCTGTAGGACGTAATGGTGACCTGGGAACCGCCGTCGGCAGTGCCTCCGAACACGGCCATTCCGTCAAACTCTGTCGTGCCTCCGGAAGTGGTTACGCCGGTGTAGACAGTGGGTTTTGAGGGGCCGGAGACCACAAGAGTGCTTCCGGCGCTGGCGGGAGACTTGAAGCAGTATGTTTCGCCGTCTACGGTCATGGCGTACCAGTTGTTTTTGCTCCAGGAGGTGCTGTAGCAGGCCTGGCTCAGGACGGAGCCGCCTTCGAGACCGCCTATGGCAAACAGGATGCCACCGTTCACGTAGAGCTTGTAGCCGCCTTCGGTGTTTGCATCGACGGCCACTTCTGGGCTGCCGCTGCCGATGGCATAGACCACGCCGCCTTCAATGTAGCAGTTCCCGTTGGTGTCGATGCCGTCATTGCCGGTGGAATAGGCACATACGTGGCCGCCAGTTATGGCCATGTTGCCCTTGGAGTTGATTGCGTCGTCGCTGGACTGGGCATAGACGGTGCCGCCGGTTATCTGGATTTCGGCCTTGGACTCAATTGCCTCATGGTTTTTGGCATAGGCATAGATGTCGCCGCCGCTGATGTAGATATTGCCGTCGACCTTGATTCCTTTGGCGCTCTTGCTGCTGTCTGATGAGGAGCTGCCGCTGTTGCCCCAGCCGCCGGGACGTCCGCCGCTGCCGGATGAGCTGCCATAGTTACTGCCGGTAACGGTTACGGAGACCTTTCCGCCTTGGAAATATGCCGGGCCGTCGCAGCTGATGCCCTTTCCGCCCTGGCCGGAGTTCGTGACGGTAAGGGTGCCGTCGTTCATGACGAAGTACTGATCGGCCTTGATTCCGGCGCTGGACTTGTATTCCGCGTCGTCGCTGTCATAGGCAGTGCCGCCGGTGACCTTGATGGTGGTGTTGCCGCCGTTGAAGACTACGAGGGAGTCGGAGGTCATGCCCTTTTTCATGGCAGCGCTAACTTCGGCGGTGATGGTGCCGTCGGTGACCTTTATGAAATCCTTGCCGCGGATTCCGTGGCCTGCCGATGAACTCACATTCACGGTCTGGGTGCCCAGGAAGTGGACATAGTCGTCGGAAGTGATGCCGGACTTACCCTTCGCCGTGACGGTGAGGGTGCCTTCTCCGCTGAAGACAAGCTGGCCTTCGGAGAAGAAGGCGGCCTTCTCATCTTCCTCTTCCGGAGTGTTGTAGGAGGAGCCGTCGGCAAGGGTGTTTGTTCCGTTGACTATGACGAAACAGCGTTTTTTGCCCTGGTTGTTGATTGCGGCGCCGCTGGGGTTAGTAATGGAAACTCCGTTCAGGACAAGGGCCTGCTTGTTGTTGGAATATATTTTAAGGTATCCGTTGGATGTGGAGCCGGAGAGCACGTACTTCACCTTTTCGGTGGTTGAGGTGTTGTTGACGGTCACGGCATTGCCGCTGATGCTTACGATGCCGTTTTCGTCGCCCTCCACCGAAGCTTCGTCATTGTCGGAGAATGTAATGGTGATGGTCCGCGCAAATGTGGTATTGGCAACGAGGTCTTCTTCGTCGCTTTCTGTCTCGATGGTTGTGCTTCCTTCGACTCCTGATGTGGAGGACTGCTCATTTGTCGTTGTTCCCAAGATGTTCTCTTTCGAGCACCCGCACGCAACAACCATTACGCACAGGCCGAACAATTCTAACTTCTTCATAACGGTCAAGGTTTAAAAATACACTTGCATCCAAAAATACCAAAAAACCGGCCTATCAAGAGTGCCCGCCATTGGTTTTCAGCGAAATGCCGCTTTTTTTCAGCGAATGCCTCGTCCCCCATGTGCTGCGCCGTGCCATCCCGTCCCGCTTTGTGATAAAGGTTGGTTTCTACGGAGCCAACCTTTATCACATAAATTCGTAAAAAATGTATATTTTTGCACTGATGGATACTCTGAAAAAGCATGAGTTTGCTCTAAGTGCATTGATATGGGTGGCGGTATTTGCCGCCGTGCCGCTTATATTCGGATATTACTATGTATCCGGAAGAGACTTCGTCTTCCAGTGGCAAGAGATGCTTATGACCTGGGGCGCCATGCTCCCCTTCCTGGCAATGTTCCTTTGCCATGACCTTGCCGTCTATCCCTTCCTTAAAAAACAGAATTACGTCGCGTATTTCGCGGTTCTGGCACTGCTGCTGGGCGTTTTCGGACTTTGGTGCTTTCACTCGGCCGGGCCGCATTACGGAGGACCGTTTAATGAATTTGCTCCGGACATGATGCCGCCGGACCATCCGATGGACGGCCCCGAAGGCGGCCATCCAGGTGGCGGAAGACCCATAAAACGTGAACTGATGCTTTTCATCATGGGTTTTCTGGTCATCCTTGCCGACCTTGGGATGAAGTTCTATTTCCAGAACCTCCGTAATCAACGCCGAATGGAAGCTTTGCGGGCAGAGAACCTGTCCAGCCAGCTGGAACTTCTAAGGTATCAGATCAATCCGCATTTCTTCATGAATACCCTCAATAATATCCACGCTCTGGTGGATATTGACCCCGAATCGGCCAAAAAGGCCATTGAAGAGTTCTCAAAGCTGATGCGGATAGTCCTCTACGACGGGAACGCCCCTACGATTCCCCTGTCCAAGGAACTTGAATATCTGAAATACTATGTGTCCTTGATGAAGCTGCGCTATCCGGACTCAGTAGATATAGTGATGGATGCGCAAGTGTCAGATGCTGATGCAGTTGTGCCGCCCCTTGTCATGGCGTCTTTTGTTGAAAATGCATTCAAGCACGGAATCAGTTACGAAACCCGCTCATTCGTGCGCGTCAAACTCCGCCTTGAGGGAAGGCAGATAATTTTCAAGTGTGAGAACAGCCTGCACCCGTCGCAGGATAATTCACTGCATGGAATCGGCCTTGACAACGTAAAGAAACGCCTTGACCTTCAATACGGAGACCGCTACACTCTGAATATAGACGAGTCTCAGAAGGCATATGAAGTCCTCCTTGTCATTCCCGCAACATGCTGAAAGCTTTATTCATAGACGATGAGCCCCTGGCGCTGCGCCAGCTCGAAATGTATGCCTCGAAAGTCCCGGGCATTGAAGTCCTGGCGGCGTGCACGTCGGCATCGTCTGCGCGAATTTACCTGAACCAGGCCGATGCTCTTTTCGTGGACATCAACATGCCGGATATTTCCGGTTTGGATTTTGTCCGCTCCCTGGACAAGCCTCCTCTTGTCGTTTTCACTTCCGCCTATGCCGAATTTGCACTGGAAGGGTTCAGGGTGAATGCCGTAGACTATCTCCTTAAGCCTTTCAGCCTGGAGGAATTCCGCCGCTCGGTAGAAAAGCTCTCACATATCGTTGAAATGCAAAACGCCGCTTTGGCAAAGCAGCCTTTCTACCTTAAATCCGGGACAAAAACCATTGCCCTGAAACTGGACAATATCCTATATGTAGAAAGCCTGAGCGAATACGTGAAGATTCACCTTTCAGGAGGGGTCGAGCCAATAGTCTTGCTGTACAGTCTAAAAAAACTGGCCGGTGAACTGCCAGCAGCCCGGTTCATGCGGATTCACCGTTCCTACATAGCAGCCCTGAAACATATCAGTGAAGCAACCGCTTCGACTGTCTGCATTGACGGTCAGGTTACTCTCCCGGTGAGTGAGCTGTACCGTCCGGCCTTCCGCCAATGGCTCAGCGCCCGCCAGCCTTCCTTTTGACAATCCGCTCCACATGTTCCCTTTGAAGGCCAAACATGAGCCTTGATTGCGCCAGCCTTTAGGCTACACAGGGCTGGAAGGGCATAATGACGATAAAGGTTGGCCTCATAGAAACCAACCTTTATCAGTAGCGGTATGTCTGGCGGCTTATTTGCCGGCGAGGTGGCATTCCCAGGCCCAGGCGGCCTTGAGAGTTTCCTCGATGGTGCGGGTGGCGTGCCAGCCCATTTCCTTGTTGGCCTTGGTGGGGTCTGCCCAGATGGCGGTGACGTCGCCGGGGCGGCGGGGTGCGAACTTCCAGTTAAGCTTTACGCCATTCACTTTCTCGAAGGCATTCACCAGCTCCATGACGCTCACGGGACGGCCTGTGCCCACGTTGAAAACTTCGCAGTCCTCTTTCATCTTTCCTTCAACCATGCGAGTGACTGCATAGACATGGGCCTTTGCAAGGTCTACTATGTCGATATAGTCTCTCTGGCAGGTGCCGTCCGGAGTGGGATAGTCATTGCCGAAGATGGAGAGGCATTCCCTCTTGCCGATGGCTGTCTGGGTGATGAAGGGAACCAGGTTGTTGGGAACTCCGCGGGGAAGTTCGCCGATAAGTGCGCTGGGATGAGCTCCGATGGGGTTGAAATACCTGAGGAGTATGCCCTTGAGCCTGCCCTCAGATGCCTTTACGGTGTCCCTGAGGATGTCTTCGCACATGGTTTTGGTGTTGCCGTAAGGAGACATGGCGGGCTTCCTTGGAGTGTCTTCGGTTACGGGAACGGCGTCCGGCTCACCGTAGACGGTTGCCGATGAGGAGAACAGCACATTCACATTGCCCTTTTCCTGAGCGGCCTCAAGAACGTTCATGAAGCTCTGCAGGTTGTTCTTGTAGTACATCAGCGGCTTTGCCACAGACTCTCCCACGGCCTTGAAGGCGGCGAAGTGAATAACAGCGTCAATCGGATATTTCGCAAATATGGCTTTTGCAGCGGCCTCATCGCAGAAATCTACAATCTCCAGAGGCAGCTCCCTGCCGATAATTTTCTGGACTCCTTCGAAGCAGGTGCGGTCGCAGTTGGAGAAGTTGTCGGCGACAACTACATCATACCCGGCCTGGATGAGTTCCACAGTGACATGGCTGCCGATGAATCCGGCGCCACCGGATACCAATACAGTCTTTTTGCTCATGGTTTCTTGGTTTTAGCTTGTTCTTTTCGGATATATTTCTGGAGGAGCCTGTACTCCTTCTGTGCTTTCTTTTCCAGTTTTTTGAGGGCTTTCAGTTTGCGGGCGCGCTGCTTCTCGAGCTTCTTCTGCGCCTTCGCGGCCTGTTTCTCCTCGTAGATGCGGTCCTCTTCGGCCCATTTAGCCTCGCGGGCGGCCTGTTTTTCGGCCCTCCTGCGGGCTTTCTCTTCGGCCTTGCGCTGCTTCTCGAGTTTCTTCTGCTCCTTGGGGTCCAGGACCGTGGTAGAGACGGAAAGACTGTCCGATGCGGCCGAGAGGCTGTCTGCCGCGGCCTTTGGCGTCTCCGGCGCCACCAGGCTGTCTGCCGGCATGATGGCCGATGTGGTATCGGCAGGAGTCGTGAGGGTGTCTGCCCGGGCGAGGAGCAGGGAATCGGCATGGGCCCTGTCGATGGAATCCCTTACGCGCTGGGCTTCACGGGCGCGCACCACCTTCATGGAATCCCTTATCGCGATGTCCCTGTAGACCTTCCTGATGTGGCCGGGGAAGTAGGTGTCGGTATGGTGGAACTGGGCGTGGGGGCGTGCAAGGTACGATGTCCTTTCACTCCGGCGCGGCGTGAGCGAGGTGACGTCCAGCGGTGAGGCCGGCCTCTTTTCCGGTTCCCAGCGGAAACCCTTCAGCTGCTTTTCGTCTTTGGGCAGCTGGACGGAAGGGTAGCCGTCGTTCTTGGGATTGTCATAGTAGTACATGCGCTCTATGTCGCCGTCCTTGAACGTGGCGTAAATCATCTTGGACTCAACCTTGTTCACGGTTGCGAGGGCGTTGTTCTCTACCAGGAAGAATATCGTGGCGGCGCCTCCCAGTGCGTCGAATCGGGTAAGGGCCGATGTGGAGTCGAAGTAGGCTACCATCTCGGCGCCGCGTATCTGGTCGTAGCTCACCTCGTCCTCCTGGATTGTGATGAAGGCATTGGAGAGGAGGTGGGCCTTTTCTGCGCGCTTGTTATGGATGACCATCATTATGCTGTCGGCAGCATACTGGCGGTTGCCTTCGTTGTAGAAAACAGGGTCCCTGTACATCCTCACGAGGGAATCCAGGTCTGTGTAGGCGAGGGAGTCGCTTGCCATCTGCATGTCCTTGCGGAACATCTTCACGTTGCCGGAGCCCCAGATGAAGTTCATCTTGGTGGTGTCCTTGGGCTCGGGGGCGGCAAGGGTGTCGGCCGGAGCTGCCAAGGTATCTGCCGGAGCGGGAAGCGTATCTGCCGGAGCTGCAAGGGTATCTGCCGGTGCTGCCAGCGTGTCTGCAGGGGTTGCGAGCGTATCAGCGGGGGCGGGCCGTTCGGCAGCGGGTTTCTCGGCGGGCTTTTCCTCAGGTTTCTCCGCGGCAGGTTTTTCCGCAGCGGGTTTATCGGCGGCAGGCTTTTGGGCTGCGGGGCGCACGGGAGGGCGGTTGGGGTCGTTTTTGGCGGCCTCCTCAGCGGCCTTGGCGGCGGCTTCTGCGGCTTTCTTGCGGTATTCGGAAACGGGGTCTATGGAAAGGTCCTTGAGGCGCTGCTCGGAGGACTTGACCGTGCCTTCGGGGATATCGCACATGGGGATGGCCCGGTAGCGGAGGATATCGGCACCCACGTAGAGGGAGTCCCTGACGCCTTTTTCTTCGGTGACGGACATTACGGCCGGATCCCTTGTCATCACTATCTGGCTCAGGGAATCCGTGTATTCAAAGCGTCCGGCAAGGGCGAAGACGTTTCGCGTCGTATCCATAATCTCCACGTTGCCAAGCATTTCCACGTCGTTGAGGGCTCTGTGGTAGTACAGGGAATCGGCCCAGGCTTCCTGGTCTTCCGTGAGTATGTGCACCTTGCGGCGGAAGAAGAACAGTTCCTTTTCCCTTTCGTAGCGGCCGTCGTTGGCGGAGAGCATCTTGTCGTCCTGCCACATGTCCGTGTTGAAGCCGAACCATGCCGTGGAGATGTCTGTCCTGTATTCGAGGCGTGAGGTCTTGACAAAGGTGGTGTCCAGATACATGTTCACGTTGTCGTTGAACACGAAGAGGCGGGCCTTAGAGTCGTAGGTTCCGAACTGGCTTTCGATGACCTGTCCGTCCTTGTCACGCATTGCCGCACCGCCCTGGAATATGGCCACGGAATCCTTGGTGTTGTAGTCCAGATAACGGGTTCTGAGGGTGTTCTTGTCGTCATCTTCCAGCTGGACGAGGTCTCCGCGGAACTTTGCCATGTTGTCGTCCACCACATACTGCAGAGTGGCGCTGGTGAGCTTTGTGCGGTCCTGTATGATGCGCACGTGGCCAACAGCGTCGATGATGTTGGTGTTGACGTTCCAGAGGGCCGTGTCGCAGATGAGCCAGGTGTTGTTGTGGAAGAAACGGGCCGGGCCCACCACCTTACGGTAGCTCTGGCCGTTTTCGTCGATGAGCTGGGCGCTCTTTGCGCTTACAAGGCGTACGCGGTCTGCATCCTGGGCCCTCATGGGGAGGGTGAGAACCAGGGAGAGAAGAAGGATATGAAGGGCCTTCCGCAACGGTTATTTACGCTTGTTCCATGCGTCGCGGGCGAACTCGCATTCTCCGAACATGGGATCAATGACTATGTATGTTTCCTTGATTTTCTCTTCCAGGAAGGCGTCGATGGCCTCACGCTGCTTGGCGTTTGTCACCTTCTCCAGGATCTGGGTGTAGTCTTTCTCGAAGGTGGCTGTATGTGCGGGGATAATCTTGTCCACGCGGATGATCTTGTAGACGAGGTTTCCGCTTCTGCCCTGCTGGTAGCCTTCGTTGTCAAGGGATTCCACGGGGGCGGAGATGTCTCCTTCCTTGAGGTCCTTGATGGCGGCGTAATCGGCAGGTTTCATCTGGTCGATGTCGAAGTAGGAACTACCGGTGGCGGGGTCTGCCATCTGTCCGCCGTTGGTGCGGGTGGCGGGGTCTTCGGAGAAGAAGCGTGCGGCCATTTCGAAGGTGATGTCCTTCTCCTGAATCTTGGTCTTGAGGCTGTCCAGGCGGGAGAATGCCTTTTCGCGGTCATCGGCAGTGTACTGGGGCTTGAGGAGGATGTGGCGGGCGTTGAACATGTCGCCTTTCTTCTCCAGGACCTCTATGATGTGGTAGCCATCGGGGGTTTCGACGATCTGGGAGATGACTCCGGGCCTCAGGGCCATGGCTGCATCGGAGAAGGCCGGCCAGAAGATGGATTTGGAGGCCATGCCCAGCTCTCCGCCGCGGCGGGCACTGCCCGGGTCTTCGGAGTAGATGCGGGCCAGGGTGGAGAAACGCTCTCCGTTCATGATGCGCTCACGCAGGGAAAGTAGTTTTTCCTTCACGGCTACGGCTGCGGCTTCGCGGTCGGGGTAGATGCAAATCTGGCTCAGCTGATACTTCTGGGGGACTACGGGAAGGTCTTCCTTTGCGGTGGTGTCCATGTACTGCTTGACATCGTAAGGGGTGACTTCCGGAATCTTTTCTGCCACCTGATAGCGCTCCTGCTCTGTAAGGCTCTGTTCCTCAAGCGTTTTCTTCCATTCCTGGCGAAGCTTGTAGAGCGGCTTGCCGAAGTATTTCTCCATTTCTTCGTCACCGCCGAGCTGCGTGCGGAACCAGTCGATGCGCTGGGTCATGTTGCCTTCCACCATGTCTGAGTTGATGGTGAGGGAGTCGATACGGGCCTGCATGAGGAAAATCTTGGACTCCATCATGGCTTCCAGGACTTCGCAGCGGGCGTCGCGGTCCGAGCCCATGCCGTATGCGCGGCGCTGCTGGACTTCGGCCTCCACGTCCGAGAGGAGGATTGTTTCGCCGCCCACGGTGGCCACGGTTTTGTCGATGACGCCGTTGTACTTCTGGGCGCTTAGGGTGACGCTTGCAGCAAGCAGGGCTGCCGTTATGCTAAGGATACGCTTCATATCAGTATATTACAAATTTATTGCTCTTTATCGCATCTTCCAGCAAGTCGTTTTCCAGCGACGTTTCCAGGTCATGCTTCCTGGAGCTGAGGATGATGTCCCTGATGCGTTCTGAGCAGTATTCCAGCGGGGCAGTCTTTCCCGCGGGGACCATTTCAACTATGTAGGCAAGGTGAAGGATGCCGCTTTCGTCTTCAATTTCGGCAAAGCCGTTCTTTATTGAATTCACAAGGCTGCGGTAGTCTGTGCCGATTTCCTGGGCCAGGGTGATGGCGTCCATCCAGGTGTCGGAGGCGTCGCCGTACTTGATGGCGGCGGTGAGGGAGAGGCTGTCGGCAGTGAGAAGGTCTACAGCGCCTTCCTCGGAGGAGATTTTCTTCCGGAGGGTCTTGAGGCTGCGGGAATCGGCAGGAATTACCAGGTAGCGGGATTTGATGACCGGGCGGTCCAGCTTGAACTTGTCCGGATTGGCGTTGTAGTAGTCCTCGATTTCATCGTCCGTGACAAGGGTGTCAAGGCGCTGGTTGATGTACTTCTGCTGGTAGCGGTACTTGAGAAGGGAGCGGCGGTACTGTTCCAGCTCTTCGGTAAGGTCTTTTTCCTTGACAGAGAGTTGTTTGTCTGCCATGTCAAGGAGGATGAGCTCTTCGGCCCAGGCCTTGATGTAGCGCTGGGCGAGGCCGGTGCTGTCTTCGGGGGAGACGCCTGTGGGGATGAACTTCTCCAGCTCTGAGCGGTGCAGGCGGTGCTTGCCCACGCGTGCGATGACCTCTCCGTGCGCAAGTACGGCGCCGGTGTCGGACAGTTCGCGAACCATCTTGCACGACACCCCGGTCAGGGCGATCAGAGCTATTAAAAGCCATCTTTTCATAAAGTCTACAAATATAATAAATTATTCCGGAATCTCCTCCGATATGGCGCTCAGCACTGCTTCCAGGGCCTTTCTGAGGCGGGAAGTTGAGGCCGATGCCCCGTTCACGAGGATACTTACTGTTGCAACAGGCGTGCCGCTGCTGTCAAGCAGGTAGCCGCTGTAGCAGAGAACGCCCTCCATCGAGCCGCTTTTGAGGCGGAAGCGCGTTGCTGCGGGCTTACCCTTGAGGAGGGTGACCAGGGTGCCTTCGCCGGGGGTGGGAAGGGTGTTCAGGAAGGCGTCGAAAGATGGGCTGGAGGCCATTGAGACGAGGAAATCGGCAAAGAAGCCGGCGCTGATGGCGTTCCTGCGGGAGAGGCCGCTGCCGTCCATGATGGTGACGCGTCCGGGATTCAGCCCCAATTTTTTCAGGGCCGATATTTCCGCCACCCTCGCGCTGTCGTAGACCGCATGGCCGGAGGCCTCTTCGCCCATGGTGCGGAAGATGGCCTCGGCAAAGAAGTTGTCGCTGTCCAGGTTGGTCTGGCGGGCTATTTCGCTCAGCCGCTCTGACTGTCCCGCGCCGATGATTTCGGGCTCTCCGACCTTTTCCCGGGGGACGAACTCCTCCGTGCGGATGTAGCCGCCGCGGTCGATGTCGGCAGCCCCGTCAGTTACGGTTATGCCAATGTTTTTCAGATAGTTGCAGAAGTACCAGGCGCAGGTGAGGGCGCCGAACTTGTTGGCGAAATGCTCGGTCTTGGGGGCGCGGTCAAGCGCGAAAGTGCCGCGGAGTTCGGCATAGGGGGCAAGGTCTGTGGTGTACAGGTAGAGGCTGTTGCCGGTGCCCTCGGGGCCGGTGATTCCATGGTTGGCGAAGTGCATCCAGGGCGTTTCCGGGTAGGCCTGGACCGCCTGGACGGGGCTGTTGATTTCCGCCCCTGCGGCAACCTCCAGGTCTATGCTGTTTTCGTAGAAGCATAGAGCATCGGCCCCCGTTCCATAATATGTGCCGATGTCCTCATACGTCCAGTCCCCGAACTCCAGATAGCCCTCCCAGAGCCTTGAATCGCCGATAATGCGGCCTTCGATGCTCCTGATTCCGGCTTTGTCCAGTATGAGCTGCCAGTTCTGGAAGTGCGCGGGAGGGACGTCGGGACCGGAGGCCCAGCCCACGGTGGGATCGCCGCCGCCGACGATATACAAATCTCCCTTCAGCGTTCCGTCTTCAATGGTTCCGGTGTAGCCGATGGATGTCTTGAAGCGGTAATCGGCCCCAAGGGTATGGAGCGCGGCCCCGGTCGTGATTAGCTTCGTGTTGGAGGCCGGGGTGAGGCGGGTTGCGGCGTTATATTCCGCTCTGACGGCTCCTTGAAGGTCCTTGACGGAAATGCCGACAGCCGCGCCGCTCAGCGCCGGATTCTGCTTTACTATGCTGCCAATCCTCTGCTGCAGACGGTTCTGTGCGTTTGCCGATGCCGTCAGGAGCAGGGCTATAGCTATGATTGTTTTTCTCATATTCGGGGCTTTACCATGCAAAAATACTGCTAATTCTGCATAAAAGTTCAAAAAATTCTTGCCAATCCGAAAAAAAGCAGTACATTTGCAGTCCCAAATCGGGAATTATTGAGATATGGTGTAATGGTAGCACTACAGATTCTGGCTCTGTCAGTGAGGGTTCGAGTCCTTCTATCTCAACAAAAATCAGCCTCTTGCAAGCTGGTTTTTATTTTGAAAACACGGTATGGCGGGGTAGCTCAGCTGGTTAGAGCGTCGGATTCATAATCCGGAGGTCGTGGGATCGTGACCCACTCCCGCTACCACACCAACAAAACATATGTCTTGATTGACTACGATCAATCTCACAGACAAAACTCTCTATATACCCGTCACAACCACTTGTGATGGTTTTTTGTTTATAGGGGATGGGGATGGAATTGAATACGATCGCCCACCTCACTGACAAGAGCAAACTATCCAAAAACTTGCAAAATTTGTGACCATATATGCGACCAGTGTATTCAGCAAACTAAACTGGTCACAAATTATGAGTAGAAACACAGCAAATGTTTCATTCTATTGCCGTGAGAGCAAGAAAAACAAGGATGGGTTAGCCCCCATTGAGATGGTCATTATCCTGAATACACGGAGGTGTTTCATCCAACT
>DGSO01000028.1:626-23226 GCA_002393945.1 Bacteroidales bacterium UBA4360 | reverse complement strand
AGACTTGATAGACTACCTGGATGGTATAAGAGCAAGGCTGAACCAGATTATCACCACCTTTCTTATGGAGGGTCAGCCTTTGACCGCTGACGCACTCAAAGCCTACTTCCAGAATGGGGGTTATGTGCTCTATACCATTGGGGACCTCTTCAATGACTATATGCACATCCTATCAAAGAGGGTGGGGAAAGACCTGACAGCAAAGTCATACAGGAAATATGAGATAGCTAGGGACAAGTTCTATCAGGTCATCTCCCCCAAAGAGCCAGTCTCTGCCATCACCAAAGCAATCATACTGGACTATCAAGCCTCTATGAACCAATACCTGGACTACGTGACCACCAATGGTTACTGCCAGAGGGTGAAGACTATCGTTCAGTTTGGGATAGACAACGGTAAAATCAAGATAAATCCTTTCGCAGGAATCAAGCTCAGGAAGGGAGAAAAGAGCGTACAGTTTCTATCAGAAGAGGAGGTTGATAAGATTCGTACAACAGACTTCCATAATGAGAGCCTTAACAGGGTGAGAGACCTGTTTGTGTTCCAGGCTGCATCTGGGCTCAGCTATACGGATATGGCTAAGCTAGTGCCAACAGACTTCCAGATAACAGAGGATGGTCAATACTACATACACGACAAGCGCAACAAAACTGGGGTGTTCTATACCGCTGTCATCTTGGAGCAAGGGGTAGAGATTCTCAAAAAGTATCATTTCAAACTCCCTATCATTGGAAACCACAAACTCAATGTCTATCTGAAAACCATCAGGGACCTATGTGGGATTGATAAACCTATCTTTTCCCACGTTGCAAGACACACTTATGCTACCAGGTGTTTGAATAGAGGGATACGCTTGGAGGTGGTAGCAAAACTCCTTGGGCACAGCACAACCAGAATAACACAGCACTATGCAAAACTCCTACAAAACAATATTTTGAATGAAGTTAAGGATGCCTTTGAGAAATCCTATTGAAAAAAACGTTATCTTTGACAGTTAGATAAATCGGAATTTAATGGGCCAATAGCCATTTGATTAAAACGCAGATAGAATTGTTCCATTTGCAAGGATGTTGATCTGTCTGGTGGAGAAAGGCGTTTCTTGTTTGTATTCCACCATATAGTATGCTGCGGCTCCGTTTAATTGTTCAAACAAGTACACATCATCAATCTTGCGATCGCTGAGTTTGCGTGCGGTTGCCATGACAGGGGCCGGTGCTTCATAGATCGACATTTCCGTTCTGGTCTGTAGCCAGATGCCTGTACTGTCGAATTGTGCTTGCTTTTCGTGCTGTTCGTGATAGAAGTTGGCCGTGAAAGTGGAGATTTGCCTGCTCCATTCTATGTGTGTGGCGCCAGGAAACATCGTTCCAAAGGCACTGAGGACTTCTTCCGGAGCTTGCTCTATCCTCTGCTTGCACCCCGTGAAAAGGGAAGCCATTATGACTAAAGCAAATAGGAGCATCTTTTTCATATTACATCAAGTTTTCCGAAAGATAGCATATTGATGTTTCAGTATGATTACTATGGCGTCTGACGCGGTTAAAATTCTGTTACAATTGATTTTGCGCCTTGAGAGATCCAGTCTGCGTGCGTATCTTTGCACTGAAATTTTATGAATATGCTGATTGTATTGAAACTTCTGGGTGCCATCGCTATCTTGATATTTGGCATGAAAATGACGAGCGAGGCTCTGCAGAAAATGGCCGGCCCCCAGCTTCGTCATTTGTTTGGGGCTATGACGGGGAACCGCTTTTCCGGCGTGGCCACCGGAGCCCTGATTACTGTAGCCGTCCAGTCCTCGTCGGCAACTACCGTGATGACGGTATCCTTTGTGAATGCGGCGCTACTTACCCTGACGCAGGCTATCTCAGTTATCATGGGCGCCAATATCGGCACCACGCTTACGGCCTGGATTTTGTCGGCCGGCTTCTCCTTCAATATCGTCAATCTCGTCTGGCCTGTCCTGGTCGTCGGTATCATTCTCATTCAAATGGGAAGGCATCGGTATTTCGGAGACTTCCTGATTGGGCTGGGCTTCCTGCTCTATGCGATGGTCCTTCTGAAGAACGCCGGCGTGGAGATGGACCTGGCCAGCAAGCCTGCGGTCGTTGCGTTTTTCTCAAGTTTCAGAACCAATTACGCCACCATACTGCTGTTCCTGCTCATCGGTACAATCCTTACTGCTGTTCTCCAGAGTTCGGCCGCACTGATGGCCATTACGATGGTCCTCTGCGCCACGGGAGCCATTTCCATTTATCAGGGTATCGCGCTGGTCATGGGTGAGAATATCGGCACCACATCCACGGCGAATCTGGCAGCATTGAACGCGAACACACAGGCTCGACGAACGGCAATGGCTCACCTGGTGTTCAACGTATTCGGGGTCATCTGGATGCTCATTGTATTTTTCCCTTTCGTGAGGATGGTCTGTGGCATAGTGGGGCTTGACCCGGAGGCGCCTCAGCAGGACACCACGTTGCTTTCCTTTACGCTGGCGGCTTTCCACACAGGATTCAATGTCATCAATACGGCTGTCTTGATTTGGTTCATTCCGCAGATTGAAAAACTGGTTTGCAAGATTGTCCGGCCCAGGAAGTCTGACGAGGAAGATGAGTTCCGCCTTCAATATATTCGCGGCGGTATTATGAAGACTCCGGAAATCTCCGTGCTTCAAGCACAGAAAGAGATTGTCGTTTACGGAGAAAAGACTCAGCATATGTTTGCACTGGTGAGGGAACTCTATGCTGCAAAAGACGAGCAGAGTTTCTCCAGACTATATGATCGCATCGAGAAGGGAGAGGAAGGCAGCGACCGGATGGAGAACGAGATTGGCCGATACCTGGGAGATCTCGGGTCAGCCCATCTGTCCGATGATACGAAAGAGATGGTCAGGGCGATGCTTCGGCAGATCGGAGAGCTGGAATCCGTGGGCGACAGCTGCTTTAATCTGGCCCGCATCCTTCGACGTAAAAGGAGCAACAAGATTGAGTTTACCGAACAGCAGAATAAAGGTATCCAGGAGATGTTCTCGTTGGTCGGTGATGCTCTTTCCCGGATGAACGAACTACTTTCCGGGCGCAAGGAAGAATTGGACCTGGCACGTTCAGAGGATATTGAGCGCAGGATTAATGCATGCCGCAATGCACTCAAACAGCAGAATATCGATAATCTTGACGATCATCAGTACGGCTACGACAAGGGGACCGTTTATGCCGACCTCGTGGGCGAATGTGAAAAGACGGGAGACTACATCATCAATGTCGTGGAAGCCCGGCTCGGTGCTGTCCGCAATGGTATCCGCTACCAGGGCATCCAGATAGATACTGATGCCAAAAAGGTGACTGTGGACGGATCGGATGTCTCCTTCACGAAGACCGAGTATGAACTCCTGAAACTCTTCCTTGAGAACCGGGGGAAAGTGTTTTCACGGGATCAGCTGCTGTCGGCCGTTTGGCCTGACGATGTCATTGTCACACCCCGTACTGTGGATGTGAACATTACACGCATCCGTAAGAAGATAGGCCCTTATGGAAATGCTCTTGTCGCCAAGGCCGGGTTCGGGTATTCTTTTCAGGAATAACTCCGAATCGATGGTATGAAGTAATTAGAGCACTAAATTCCAATTTATCGGTCTGTAATCAGCAAATATCTTCTATCATCCAGTCTCATTGTTGTAGGCGATATATGGTCACAAATTTGGACTGAATTTGGATAGAAAGCCTTGTTCTGTGAGGTGGGCGATCGTATTCAATTCTATCTCCACTGATCGTCACCCCATAAAATAAAAAAGACCATCACAGGTTATTGTGACGGGTATATAGAGAGTTCAGTCTGTTTGGTTGATCGTAGTCAAACCAAGACTTATATGTGTTCAGCTTCTTTGTTAGGGAAGCTGATTTGTAGCGGGAGTGGGTCACCTGCCCGCACACACGATCATCTCTATATAGCCTATCAAATACCCCCTACAATCACTTGTAGTGCGATCTATCCAGTCACAAAAGTGCGACCTATATGTCCAGTATGTCAATTGGTCGCATATATGTCACGACCAGGAGCGAAGATAGCCGATAAAGATCACACGGTCAAGAGTCCCCAGAAGATTTCCTGATGGAAAGATCCTGGGGATTCCTCTATCAATGTGCTGCTATAGACCGAACACTTTCTTTACCCTTTGGACTGTGGATTGGGAATAGCCGGTGATAGATGCAGTATGCCTGACCGATTCCCCAGATCGGAGACACCTGATGATAGACTTGTACTCTGCGGCCAACTGTGCCTTGTCCTTGATTCCTGAACCCCTGGGCTTACCGATCTTCCCACCATCCCTGATATACTTGTCCCTGCCTGACTTTAAGCGATAATAGATGGACTGACGCTCAAGTTCTGCTGCCGTTCCTAATACTGCTGTCATAATGGTGAGATAGGGGTTCTCCTTCCCTTCAGTATCAAAGATGGAGAGCTGTTCTTTCTGGAAGTAACAGTTGATATGGTTGTCCTTGAGATACTTTATGGTCTCCAGGATCTCATCACATCTCCTACCAAGCCTGGAGAGTTCCGATACCAGGATGATGTCGATAGAGTTGTCCAGGCAGAATGATAGGGCTTCCTGGAGAATGGGTCTATCCTTGTTGGCCTTCCCTCCTGATATGTGCTCCTGGAAGATCTTGATGATGGTGAGATGATTGGTGGTAGCATAGCGCTGAAGGTCTTCTACCTGTCTGGTGGTATCTTGTCTGGCTTCTAGTGCTCCTGAACTTGAACAACGAGAAAAGATGATGGCTGTCTTCATAACTGTATTGAGGATGAAAGCGTGTTCAACTTAATCTGATAGGGTGATAGAATACGATGCGATAGTGCGATGGGGTTTATCTAAGATACATTCCGGCACAGTTCTTCCGGCGCAGGCTGGTCAGAATAATAAGGCCGCTGTTATATCTTGGTTTTAGGAAAATCGTTATCTTTGGAAAAAGATTGAATTATGTCAAAGATTGATGTAAATGGAGTAAATGTGAACGTGATAAAGGTTGATAATGAGGACTACATCAGCCTTACTGACATGATGCGTTCAAAAGACGGAGAATTCTTTTTCCACAATTGGTTAAGAAACAGGAATACAGTAGAATTCCTTGGTGTATGGGAGAAAGTCAACAATCCCAATTTTAATTATGTCGAATTCGACAGGATTAAAAGTAAAGCAGGGCTTAACAGTTTTCGCTTAAGTGCCAAAGAATGGGGAGAGAAAACGCAGGCTATTGGGATACTTTCTAAGGCAGGGCGTTATGGCGGGACCTATGCCCATAAAGACATAGCATTCGAGTTTGCCATGTGGATAAGCCCGGAATTCAAAGTGTATTTAATCAGAGAATTCCAGCGGTTGAAGGAAGAGGAGCAAAAAATAATAGGATGGTCCGCAAAGCGCGAATTATCTAAAGTCAACTATAGGATTCACACGGATGCTATCAAGCAGAATTTGATTCCGAACGAGGTTTCAGAAAGGCAAATGTCCTTTATTTATGCAAATGAGGCCGATGTCCTAAATGTGGCATTGTTTGGAATAACAGCAAAGGAATGGAGGGAGGAGAACCCGGAACTAAAAGGAAATATCCGAGATTATGCAACAATCAATCAACTTATCTGCCTTGCCAATCTGGAGAATCTTAACGCCCTTTTCATCAATGACGGCGTTCCGCAGTCCGAAAGACTAAAGAAGCTGAATCAAATTGCAATTCAACAGATGGGTATTTTGGAGAATTCTGAAGATGCCCGAAAATTGTTGAAATAAAATAGTGCCCGCCAGACACATTAGATCATAGTTATTGGAAACTTTTGTTTGGATAATCTTTATCGGCTATCTTCGCTCCTGGTTGCACATATACGCGACCAATTGACATACTGGACACATAAGTCGCAGATTTGGAAAGTGGGGAGATCGCTCTACAAGCTGCTGGAAAGGGTAAATAAATCAATTCTTCAGAATACTGAAATATGGCATCACTTCTTCAAAGAAAATATCCGTTTGAGTTGAATGGCAATCCTGCAAAAGAGGGCTTGCTGGCATTCGCAATAGTGTTTCTGATCTTGTTTTTTCTACAGCCGTTTGGTTTCAGCGAATATGACGGGAACAAGTTTTTAGTGTCCTTCTCTTTCGGATTAGTCACATTTGTCTGCAGTCTGGCGCTGGATACGTTAATCGTCGTTCCTTTGCAGAAGCGGGCCAAAACCTGGAGAATCTGGCATCAAGCCTTGTCTCTTTTTGTAGAAGTATTGATAATCGGCCTGTTCAACTTTATATTATCATGCGTCCTTCTCCATAATCCGATCAAGTTAGGTGCCTGTCTGGAGATGGTATATTGGACGGCGCTTATAGGTGTTATTGTTGCGGTCCTTTCCACAACGATCTCTTATCAGCGGTATATTCGTGGACAGTTGGATTCCCTGTTGAACAAAACAACACAGGACCAGAAAGGGATTCAGGTTACGATCCATGACAACCGTGTCAGGGAAAATGACCTGAGGGTTTCTCTCAATGATCTGCTATATGTGGAAGCGCAGAAGAATAACGTTGCGGTTTACTATGCGGACAAAGGGAAGCTGGGCCGGAAAGAGGTTCAAACTACGCTTTCCGCCGTTCTTGATGAACTTGATGATTATCGCAACATCTTCCAGTGCCACCGCTCCTTCGTTGTGAATCTGAACAGCATTACTTCCGCCAAGGGAAACTCCAACGGTTATGTCCTGGAACTTGGCGGCGGGCTTGCTACCGTACCCGTATCGCGTTCTTTTGTCCCCAAACTAAAGTCGTATATAGCCTAGCGCTTTGTCCTCTCCCTTTGTATTCCGTCCGGGCGATTAGCTATTCGTCCGGTGTTTTAGCTATCTGTCCCTGGTATTTGGAGGGGGCGTTTTTCGTGCTCATATTTGCAGTACAAAAAACAATAATCATGAAACGTTTAATCATTACCATCCTCATTGCTTTGTCAGCATTTGCAACGGCTGACGCACAATACGCAAACAATGCCAAGTACAGGGACCTCAAGGGAGTGTATGACCATAAAGAGTATGTCAAGCAGGCAACCGATCCGTATAATGTCGGTTGGTATGAGTGCGCTTCCTTCTTCGTCCCCGGAATAGGTCAACTCTTATCAGGCGAGATATGGCGAGGCCTTGCCTTCATCGGTGGAGAAACCATTCTGATGAGTCTGATCGTTGATGCCGCATCGACCATTGACAAGATCGCCATTACCGATGAAAAAGGCTTTGTCACAGGCTATACGGATGAAAAGAAGGGAAAGACGAATATGATTGTGCTGCTCAGCTCCCTCGGCGCCGATCTGGGACTGGCCATCTGGTCCAGTATTGATGCCCGGAGAATAGCGAAAGTAAAGAATATGTATTACCAGGATCTTATCGGACGGGAAAAACCGATTGAATTGGGATTCGCACCTTCCGTCTCTTTTGTTCCGTCTCCGACTGGTTCAATTCAGCCGAATGCAGGGATTGCCCTTAATATTATGTTCTAACATTCAAAGATAATACGGAGTCAGTGTCTGTACCCCTGCTATCATGCTGATGGCCGGGGCTTTTTGATGTCGCGGAGAATCAGTAAATTTGCACCTGTAAATCGGAATTATGCGGTCAAGTGACGCTACCCTGCGAAAACCTTGGACCGGTATATGCAAAAATGGATTAAAATGCTTATACTCTGTCAATTGTGTGGACCAGTAGGCGCACTCGGAGGCAAGTTGGCGCTCAAAATGAAGATAACGTCAAATTTATCGGTCTGTAATCAGCAAATATCTTCTATCCTCACTCCCAAGGGCAATCTATCCAAAAACCTGCAAAATTTGTGACCATATGGAAAACTCGCGCGCCTCAGCGGGTCTCACACGCGCGACTTTTCCAGTAGTCCCTGTGTGACCGCAGACACACAGGGACTACCTTTTAAATGCTTAGTTTCAGCTAGTTAGCCTCCACTTACTGCTCCTTGATGATGTCCATGCCCAGGCGGATGGCTTCCTCGTTCATGGGAATGAGGTTATGGTGACGCTCCGGGAGGGTTTTGCGGAGAGCCTTGAGCACGCTTTCGATGCTCACGATGGGATGTACCTTGAGCAGGCCGCCCAGCACAATCATGTTGAACACCTTGATCATGTTCATCTCGGCCGCCTTGTCCATGGCGTCGATCCTGTACACGTGGATGTCTTTCCGCGTGGGGGGCGTGTTGATGCCGTAGCCGTCGTAAATGAGGGTTCCGCCCTTCTTGACCTTCTTTTCGAATTTTTCCAGGGAAGGCTGGTTGAGGACGATGGCCGTGTCATAGGAAGAGAGGATGGGGGAAGAGACGGGCTCGTCGCTCACGATCACGGTCACGTTGGCAGTGCCGCCGCGCTGCTCGGGTCCGTACGCCGGCATCCAGGTCACTTCCTTGTCTTCCATGAGGCCCGAATAGGCCAGAATCTTGCCCATCGAGAGGACGCCCTGTCCTCCGAATCCGGATATGATAATTTCGTGTGTCATAATGCCTTGCGATTATTTTCCGTTGTCCTTGAGGTCCCCGAGCGGATAGAACGGGAACATGTTCTCTTCCATCCATTTGTTGGCCTTGTCGGGGCTCATCCTCCAGTTGGTGTTGCAGGTGGAGACGATTTCCACCAGGTTGGAGCCCTTGCCCTGCATCGAATACTCGAATGCCTTGCGGATGGCTTTCTTGGCCTTGAGGATGGAGGCTACGTTCTGGACGCTCTGACGGGTCACATAGCAGGTGCCTTCCAGGGAAGCGGCGATATCGGCCATCTTGAGCGGGTAGCCGTGGAGTTTGGGGTCGCGGCCGTAGGGGCAGGTGACTGTCTTCATGCCCAGCAGGGTGGTGGGGGCCATCTGGCCGCCCGTCATGCCGTAGATGGCGTTGTTGATGAAGATGATGGTGATGTTTTCGCCGCGGTTGAGGGCGTGGATGGTCTCTCCGGTGCCGATGCAGGCCAGGTCGCCGTCACCCTGATAGGTGAACACCAGGCGGTCCGGCCACAGGCGCTTGACGGCGGAGGCCAGGGCCGGTGCGCGGCCGTGGGCGGCTTCCTGCCAGTCCACATCGATATATTTATAGGCGAAGACGGCGCAACCCACGGGGGAGATGGCGATGGTCTTGTCGGCCATGCCCATTTCCATCACGACTTCCGAAATGAGCTTGTGCACTACGCCGTGGCTGCAGCCCGGACAATAATGCATTGGCACGTCATTGAGCAGTTCCGGTTTTTTGTAAACCAGATTCTCCGGTTGAATGATTTCTTCTCTTGTCATAAGGCGCAGCTGATTAGATGGTCATTTTCTTAAGTTCTTCCACCACTTCTTCCGGTTCGGGGATGATGCCGCCCAGGCGGCCGTACCACTTGACCGGAACCTTGCACTCCACGGCCAGGCGGATGTCCTCCACCATCTGGCCGGCATTGATTTCCAGGGAGAGGATGCCCTTCACCTGGCTGCCCAGTTCGGCGATCCGCCTGGTCGGGAACGGCCACAGGGTGATGGGACGGAGCAGACCCACCTTCAGGCCTTCTTCCCGGGCGATGGCGATCACCTTCTTGGCGATACGGGCGGCGCTGCCGAAGGCGACGATCAGGTACTCGGTATCTTCCGTCCTGTACTCTTCGAACCGGACTTCGTTCTTCTCCACTTCCCTGTACTTGGCCTGGATGCGCAGGTTGTTGATTTCCATCTCTTCCGAGCGGAGTTCCAGGGAGGTGATGATGTTGGGTTTGCGCATGCCGATGCGGCCTGTCGTGGCCCACGGACATTCCTTGGCAATCTCTTCTTCCGTGCGGCGGGGCTTGAAAGGAGGCAGGACCACCTTTTCCATCATCTGGCCGATGGCACCGTCGGAAAGAATCATGGCAGGGTTACGGTACTTGAACGCCAACTCGAAGGCCAGGTCTACGAAATCGGCCATTTCCTGGACCGATGCCGGAGCCAGGGTGATGAGGCGGTAGTCGCCGTGGCCGCCGCCCTTGACGGTCTGGAAATAATCGGCCTGGCTGGGCTGGATGGTCCCCAGTCCGGGGCCTCCGCGGGACACGTTCACGATGAGGGCGGGCAGTTCGGCGCCGGCCATGTAGGAAATGCCTTCCTGCATGAGGCTGATGCCCGGGGAGGAGGAGGAGGTCATGACGCGCTTGCCGGAAGCGGCGCCGCCATAGACCATGTTGATGGATGCAACCTCACTTTCGGCCTGGAGCACCACCATGCCGGTGGTTTCCCAGGGCTTCTCCGCGGCCAGGGTCTCCAGGACCTCCGACTGCGGCGTGATTGGGTAGCCGAAATATCCGTCGCAACCGCAGCGGATGGCGGCATGGGCAATGGCTTCATTGCCTTTCATCAGGGTGACTTCTTTTTCAGCCATAACTAAGCCTCCTTTTTACGATAAACGGTGATACATCCGTCCGGGCATACGATTGCACAGGACGCGCAGCCCGTGCAAGTGTCTTCCAGGACGGTTTCGGCATAATTGTAGCCTTTCTGGTTCACGTTCTTGGTGGTCAGGGCAAGGACGTGAAGGGGACAGGCCACTACGCAGAGTCCGCAGCCTTTGCAGCGCTCGATGTCGACAACTGTCGCTCCTTTCATTTTAGCCATATAGGGGACGTTATTAATTATTGGTTATACATATCCTTGTTGTAGAAATCCAGGATTTCCCGGGCAATGTCCAGCGCCTGCCGGGCAGGGCTTTCCGGGTTCAGCTGGACGGCCTCCAGGTAGTTGTTCATGGCCATCTGCCAGTTCCCTTTCTTGCGCCAGGCGTTGCCCAGCAGGTAGAAGAGGCGGTCGTCCATCGCGCCGCCGCCGGAGCGCCATTGCTCCAGCAGGGCGATGGCCTCATCGGCCTTGTCGGCGTCCAGGAGAGCTTTTATCCTTTCTTTCATTTGGGATCGTTCACGAACATGCACCATCCGTAGGTGTCTTCTTCCAGACCCTTCTGGATGCCGATGATCCGGTTGTACAGTTTTTCGCTGATGGGGCCGCAGGTGTCCGGATACTTGTATTCCCGGGTGATGGTGCCGCTTTCCAGGGTAACCTTGTCGTCGATGCGGCTGATGGGGGTGATCACCACGGCGGTGCCGCAGGAATTGACCTCCTCGAAGGTCTCCAGTTCATCGATGAAGATGGTGCGGCGTTCCACTTTGAGGCCGATTTCCTCCGCGATCTTCCGGAGCGACTTGTTGGTGATGGACGGCAGTACGCTGGGCGAATTGGGGGTGACGTAGCATCCGTGCTTGATGCCGAAGAAGTTGGACGAGCCGAACTCCTCGATGTGGGTATGGGTGGCGCTGTCCAGGAACAGGAGCTCCCGGTAGCCCATCCTGTGGGCCAGGTTGTAGGCATGCAGGGACTGGGCATAGTTGGCGCCCAGTTTGTAGCCGCCGGAGCCGTAGGTGGCGGCGCGGTCGTAATTGCGGGAGATGACGGCGGTGCCGGGCTGCAGGCTCTTGGCGCCGGAATAGGTGCCGACGCCGGAAGCCATGATGGCGAACATCACGTCATTGGCCGATTTGATGCCCAGCTGGGGGTTGATGCCGAACAGGACGGGCCTCAGATAGAGGGAGGCGCCGCTCTCATACGGGGGGATGCAATCCCAGTTTTCCTGGACGCTCATTATGCACATGTCCAGGAACATCTCCATGTTGGGATGCGGCATGTCCAGGTACTGGGCGCTGCTCTCCATCCGCCTGGCGTTTTCGTCCGGACGGAAAAGGCGCACCCTGCCGTCCACGCCCCGGAAGGCCTTGAGCCCTTCGAAGCAGGACGGGGCATAATGGAACACCCCCGCGAAGCAGTGAAGGGAGAAGTCGAAGTCGTTCGTTGCAACGGGTTTGGTCCACCGGCCGTCGATGCACTTGGCATAGATGATGGCGTTGGTTGGATAATAGTTGAAAGAACGTTTGGAGTAATCTATCTCTGCCATAGTTGATTAGGATTAGTCTTCGATGATGCGGTCTTTGTTGTAGGTGTGGATTTTGGTGGCGCCGGCCAGGATGATGTAACCGTTCTCGGCCAGGGATTCCAGCTCGTTTTCCCCGGGATACACCACGACGGGCGCCAGCCAGTTCACTTTCTTTTCGATGGCGTCGGTGATGTCCTTGCTGTAGGCCACGCCGCCGGTGAGGATGATGACGTCCACCTTGCCGTCCACCACCGCGCCCTGCGCCACTATGTACTTGGTGATGTTGAGCACGAAGGCTTTCATGAACAGGGCGTAGTCCGGTTCGCCTTCCTTGGCCCGGCGGACCACTTCGCGCATGTCATTGGTGCCGAAGTAAGCCACGGCGCCGCCCTTGCCGATGAGTTTTTTCTTGATCTCCTGCTTGGTGTATTTTCCGCTGAAGCACATGTCGATGAGCGGGTAGGGAGGGCAGCAGCCGGCCCTTTCCGGGGTGATGGGACCGTCGCCTCCCAGGCCGTGGGACGTGTCGATGACCCTTCCGTCCCGGTGGAGGGAGATGGTGACACCGCCGCCCATGTGGCAGATGATGGCGGTGGTCTCATCGGCCTTGCGGCCTGTATCCCTGAGGTAGCGGCGCATGATGGCACGGGTGTTCAGGGCATGGAAGAGGGTGCGGCGGGGGAATTCGGGAATACCGCCCACATGGCACTCCGGCAGCATCTCGTCGGCCATGGGCGGATCGGCCACATAGGCGATGCATTTGCCGAAGCGGGGCTGCAGGCCTTCCTTGTCGCGGAGGGCGTTGATTTCGTGGGCGATGTTGTCGCCGATGAGGGCGCTCAGGTTGCAGGCGTGGTTGCCTTCCCGGCTGGAGGAAAGCACCTCGCGCATATCGGCATTCACATTGTAAACGCCTGTGATGCAGGGGGTGAAGAGGCCGCCGCGGCACATCACGATGTCGATGTCTTCCAGGCGGACGCCCTTTTCCCGGAGGGCACCGAGGATGGCTTCCGTCCGCATGCCGTCCTGGTCCATCACGTCGGCGAATCTGGAGAGTTCTTCGACCGAGTGTTCCAGTTTCTGCTCTATCAGAATGTCACCGTCATGGTAATAGGCGAATTTGGTGGTTATGGATCCCGTGTTTACGACGAGGATATTGCCCCTGGGGGCCTTTCCGTTAATATTTTCGATTCTTGCCATATGAAGTTTTTACGAATCTGACTACAAGAACGGAAAAATTTTCAAAAAACGCAAGCCTTGTTAAGAAAAATTATAATATCTTTTCGTTTTAATCTTGCATTTTGTTTTTAGGTTTCAAATTTTAATTAAAAATTTTAAGAATTAAGCGAAATCAAATACCTCAACAGGAGAGGTCTTTTGTGATGACCCGATTTCTCCAGATGTCGAAACAGAGACGCCGCTGGAAGATGCATTGGCGTGGATCACGCAGTGGTCATAAAAACGGGAAAAGTGCGACGATAAACAACGCTAAACCACCGCTTAGGCCCACGGAGACCTGAAGCGGTGGTTTGGGATTATAGGGCTGTACACGTCTGTGGTGCTACCTCTTGACGTAGATGAGGGGCATGGGGGTGTTGCTGGTGGCCTTGCCGTTTCCGGTAATGGTGAAGTCAATGTTTGACAGGAACTCGATGTCCTCCTGCCTCTGCTCCTCCTCCATTTCGTACCAGCGGTAGGGCAGCTCTTCAGTGTACTTGAGCTCGAAGGTTTCGGGATCCAGGGCTCCGTCTGACATGAACCAGCCTGAGTAGTCTTCCTTCTTGATAAGAGCATCCCACGCCTCGGTGACGTTGATGTTCAGGATGTTGTTTTGGTAAGTGTAGGTTCCCTTTAGGTGGTCACCCCAGGCCACGATGTACACATCGACATTGTTGCCTTTGAAGATGAAGGTCAGGCGCTGATCTCCCTTACCAACCTGGCTTTCGTCCATCACGCCGTCCCATCTTCCTTCCAAGGAGGTGCCGGAATTGTCATCGCTCTTCTCGCAGGAAATAAACAGTGCAGCTAAAGCGGCAAAAATCAAAAGTATCTTTTTCATGGTCGTTTGTTTTAAGTTTTCAAAGATAATCAGACGGGAGCCCAAACTTCTGTCAATTCGTAAAAACGTTGTTTCAAAACATACAAATGCGGCAATACGGCCAGTTTTATTGAGTATTAGGCACCTTTTCCCATTCGGATAAAAAATGCTAACTTTGTTCCCGTTATGAAGAGATTATTGTCAATAGCGTTGGCGGCGCTGTGCGTAGCCTGCGCACCCGCAAGGCAGGAACTGAAAACCGGAGACCTGTTTTTCGTTGCCCTTCCCGGGGATTATCAGGTAGAAGATGACATGGATTCGGCAATTATTGATGCCACCGTGTCCGACGAATTGAATCTTATCCATGCGGGAATACTGGAGGTGGCCGATGACGGTGTGTGGGTGATTGATGCAACGCTCAAGTACGGAGTGGACCGTCACCCCCTTGACACCATGCTGGGGCAATTCACGCTGAAAAACGGCGAAATGCCCGCCTTCATCGTGAAGCGGCTGAAAAAAGGTTACCGACCGGAATTCATCGACAATGCAAAGGCCCAGTGCGGCCAGCCGTATGACAACGCCTTCCTTCCTGACAACGGCGCGCTGTACTGCACCGAGCTCATAAGGGAAAGCTACCGCACCCCGGAGGGCGAATTCATCTTTCCGGAAAAGCCGATGAACTGGAAAAACTCAGAGGGCGAGATCCCTCCATACTGGACCTGGCTGTTCGGCCTTTTGGGCATGGAAGTGCCGCAGGACGTTCCCGGAACGAACCCGCACGACATGGCACTCCTGCCGATACTGGAAGACGTGGATATAGACCTTGTCAGTCTCCGTAAGGATTAGCGTCGTCCCATTCGCGGACGATGTCTCCGTGGGAGGCTTCGCAGTGAGTCTTGATTGAGTTCTTGCGCTCTACATCAAGAGATTCCCACCATCTGGTACATGCCGGGTAATAGGAAAGGGTTTCGTCAGTGACGCCTGCCTTCATGAGGCCTTTGCGGGCAATGCGCTCCTTCTCCTTGACCGGAAGGGATGCCCACCATGTTTCGAGATCTGTATTGGACATGTTCGTTTCGTTTGGACAGTGCAAAGTTATAAAAACTAATGAACACAAACAAGCTGCGCGATAAGTTCCAGCCAGACTGCATCAGTTTGGTCGAAGGTTGAATACTCGTCGCTGTCGATGTCCAGGACGGCGACAATATCGGCCCCGGAGTAGACTGGAACGACGATTTCCGAGCGGGAAAGGCTGCTGCAGGCGATGTGTCCGGGGAATTCTTCCACGTCGGGAACCACGATGGTGCGCGCTTGTTTCCATGCCGTGCCGCATACACCCTTGCCATAGCCGATCCTCAGGCAGGCCGCATCTCCCTGGAACGGCCCCAGAACGAGCTCGCTGCCCACAACGCGGTAAAATCCCGTCCAGAAAAACTTCATTTTCTTTGATATGAGTGCCGATATGTCGGCCATCTTGGCGGTGACATCGGCCTCGTCTCCGAGGAAGAGCCTTATGTCCTGGTACAGCCGCAGGTAAATGAACGTCTTAAGGGACAGATGGCAGTAACCGTCCGGGTTTTTGTCCAGGTAGTCGCGGTGGTATTCTTCGGCCGGGTAGAAGCAGCGAAGCGGCTCGAGTTCCGTGACGATGGGAACGCCAAGGCGGGACTCGGTTTCGCGGAAGGCCTGCTCGATTACGGG
Organism: Bacteroidales bacterium UBA4360; assembly: GCA_002393945.1. Lineage (GTDB taxonomy): Bacteria > Bacteroidota > Bacteroidia > Bacteroidales > UBA932 > Cryptobacteroides. Next base: position 7,555 of record DGSO01000028.1, on the reverse strand, counting down.
GCGGTCTTCATCATCGGCATAGAAGACGCCGCTGCGGTAGCGGGTGCCTTCGTCGTGGCCCTGGCGGTTGAGGGTGAGAGGGTCGGTGACGGTGAAAAACAGCTTCAGAAGCATTCCCAGGCCCACCCTGTCCGGGTTGTAGGTGACCTTGACGGTCTCTGCGTGGCCGGTGGTGTCTGTGTAAACTTCCTTGTAGGAAGGGTTCTCCGTATTGCCGTTGGCATAGCCGGGCACGGCTTCAAGGACGCCGTCGACGCCCTTGAAGAAGTGCTCTACGCCCCAGAAACATCCGCCGGCGAAGTAAATTACCTTTTTATTCATTATCGGCAAAAAGCTTCACGATGTTGAGGATAACCTCCGAGGCCTTTTCCATGCTCCTGAGGGGGACGAACTCCATTTTTCCGTGGAAGTTCAGGCCGCCTGCGAAGATGTTGGGGCACGGGAGGCCCTTGAAGGAGAGGTTGGCTCCGTCGGTGCCGCCGCGGATGGGCTGGATCTTGGCCTCGATGCCGGCCATTTCCATCGCCTTTACGGCCTTCTCTATAATATGGTAGTGAGGTTCCACCTGCTCCCGCATGTTATAGTACTGGTCCTTGACGGTGAGCTGGACGGTCCCTTCTCCGTATTTGGCGTTGATGAAATCGGCAACTTTGCCGATGAGGGTCTTCTTGTCCTCGAATTTCCGGCGGTCGTGGTCGCGGATGATGTAGGCGAAATCGGCCTCCTCAACGGCGCCCTTGAAGGAGATGAGGTGGAAGAAGCCTTCGTAGCCCTCGGTATATTCCGGGCGCTGCTCTATAGGCAGGAGGGAATTGAATTCCTGGCCGATGAGGATGGCGTTTTTCATCTTGCCCTTGGCGCTGCCGGGGTGGACGTTCCTGCCCTGGACGTGGATTCTGGCGCTTGCGGCGTTGAAGTTCTCGAACTCCAGTTCGCCGATTTCGCCGCCGTCCATGGTGTAGGCATAATCGGCCCCGAAGCGCTTGACGTCGAATTTTACCACGCCTCGGCCGATTTCTTCGTCGGGGGTGAAGCCGATTTTAAGGGGGCCGTGCTTGAATTCGGGGTGCTCCACGATGTACTGGACGGCGGTCATGATTTCGGCGACGCCGGCTTTGTCATCGGCCCCGAGGAGGGTGGTGCCGTCCGTTGTGATGAGGGTTTCTCCAACGTAGTGAAGCATTTCCGGGAATTCTTCGGGCTTCAGCTGCAGGCCTGGGACGCCTTTGAGGTCGATGGCGCCGCCGTCGTACCTGTCGATGATCTGCGGCTTGACGTCCTTGCCGCTGGCATCAGGGGCGGTGTCTACATGGGCGATGAATCCTACGGCCGGAGCTTCCACGTTGCCGGGAATGGATGCCATTACGTAGCCAAACTCATCCAGGGTGGCCTCCACACCCATATCATTCAGCTCTTTGCAGAGCATTTTCAGAAGGTTCAGCTGCTTTGCTGTAGAAGGCTGCGACTCACTTTCCTCATTTGACTGTGTGTCAACAGCAACATAGCGTAAAAATCTGTCTAATATCTTTTCCATAATACCTTTTGTCATTTCGAGCCGCCCTTTGTCATTTCGAGCGAAGTCGAGAAATCTATTTTTCAGTTTTCAAAGAAGCATAAATCGTATAGGCAATAAGGGCGATGAACGGGACGATGGCCACGGCCTCTCCGAAGTGGGCGTTCCACTCGGTGAGGAAGAGGTCTACGTTGGCAAAGCGCAGGATTGCGCTCACCACGCCCATGAGCGCGCCGCCGGCGATGAAGCCGGAAGCGATGAGCGTTCCCTTCTCCTGTCTCTTGGCGTTAAGGGCCGCATCCTTGCTGCGTGAGCCCACGTACCAGGAAATGGCACCGCCGATAACCAGCGGGAGGTTGAGGTCGATGGGAATGAACATGCCAAGGGCGAACGGCAGGGCCGGAACGCCGCAGAAGTTGAGCACGATGGCGATAGCCGCGCCGATTCCGTACAGCAGCCAGGGCGCTCCGCCGCCGCTGAACATGGGCTGGATGACGGCCGCCATTGCATTGGCCTGAGGCGCCACAAGGGCGTTTTCGCCGGTGAAGCCGTAGGTCTTGTTCAGCACCAGCATGACGCCGCATACTGTGACTGCGCTCACTGCTACGCCAAGGAATTTCCAACCTTCCTGCTTTTTGGGCGTGGAGCCAATCCAGTAGCCGATTTTGAGGTCGGTGATGAAGGAGCCTGCAACGCTGAGTGCGGTACATACGACGCCGCCGATTATCAGCGCAGCGGCCATTCCAGCATTGCCCTTGAGGCCCACAGCAACCAGGATGAGGGATGCGATGATGAGGGTCATCAGCGTCATGCCGCTCACGGGGTTGGAGCCCACGATTGCGATGGCATTTGCGGCCACCGTCGTGAACAGGAAGGCGATTACGGCAACGATGAGAAGTCCCACCAGGGCCTGCCAGACATTGTTCACCACGCCGCCGAATGCGAAGAATGCAAAGATGACGAGAAGGGCGATGACAACTCCGAAGACGATGGTCTTCATCGGCAGGTCTTCCTCTGTGCGCACGGCCTTTTCGTCCAGGGTGCCCGGCTTGCGCCTGAACTCCTTGACGGCCAGTCCCGCCGCGCTCTTTATGACGCCGAAGGACTTTATGATGCCGATGATGCCCGCCGTTGCGATACCTCCGATTCCGATATGCCTTGCGTAGTCCTTGAAAATCTGCTCCGGAGCCATTTCGCCGATGGTCTGCGTTACGCCGGTGCCCATGAGGTCAATGACGCTGCCGCCCCAGATGAGGTTCATGAGCGGAATGATGATAAGCCACACCAGGAGCGAACCGCAGGTAATGATAAACGCATACTTGAGGCCGATGATATAACCAAGGCCGAGCACCGCAGCGCCCGTATTCATCTTGAGGACGATCTTGGCCTTGTCTGCCACAACCTGCCCCCAGTGCATCACCGTGGTGGAAATGGTTTCCGCCCAGGTGCCGAAGGTGGCCACCAGGAAGTCATACAGACCGCCGATAAGGCCTGCCGCGATGAGCGTCTTGGCGCTGTCTCCGCCGCTTTCGCCGCTCACCAGCACCTGCGTTGTGGCAGTGGCCTCGGGGAACGGATACTTGCCGTGCATTTCCTTGACGAAGTATTTGCGGAACGGAATGAGGAACAGGATTCCCAGCACGCCGCCGAGCAGCGAGCTCAGGACCATCTGCCAGTAGTTCACTTCAACGCCCAGAATGTATATTGCGGGCAGCGTGAAGATGGCGCCGGCAACCACTGCGCCGGAGCATCCGCCGATGCTCTGGATAATCACGTTCTGAGCCAGCGAATCGTTCTTCTTGAGCGCTCCCGTGAGCCCCACGGCGATGATGGCAATGGGGATTGCCGCCTCGAACACCTGGCCCACCTTGAGGCCAAGGTATGCCGCCGCTGCGCTGAACAGGATAACCATGAGCACGCCCACGGCCACAGAATACGGTGTAACTTCCGAATACTTCTTGTTAGGGTCCAGAAGGGGCTTATACTCCTCTCCGGGCTTCAGCTCCCGGTGCGCATTCTCCGGCAACTGCATGTTTTTCTTTTCTTCCATACAACAAATATACACAAATATTCGTTATTCCGGCTTGACGTAGCGTTTACCGGTCACTGCTTTTACCCCATCTATATACGCAGGCGCGTATGCGGGAGAGGTGTGGCGGCCGGGGGCGATTTCGCCGTCACGGCTGGGACGCATGATCTGGTCATTGTGCTTGACGATGAGGAAATAGGCCAGTTTTTCCCAGCGTTTCATCATCCTGTCCGTGTAGTCTATGGTTTTCCGAGTTACGAACTCGGTCAGTTCGCCGGGGGTGAGTTCCCGGGCGCGGGCTTCGACGGCGGCCTGGTCATCGGCATAGTAGTCCTCAAGTTCGTTTTGGGCTTCGCGGAGGTCGCCGATCATTGCGCTCCAGCGGGGGTAGACCATGTTCGCCACGAAATTGTTCACCCAGAAGGCGCTGCCCCAGCTGAATTCGCGGATGTCGTTGTTCTCCCGGCGGAAGGGCTCGGGGACTATGTTTGCACCGCAGTAGACGGGGACATAGGCCACCATGGTGGCGTCGTCAAGGTTGAAATATGTTACGCCGCCTACGGCATCGGGCAGGAAGGAGCGCATCTGGCACACCATGGTCATGCCGCTCTGCTGGCAGCCGATGGGCCTTTCACGGAACATCTTCGTGCCGTCCGATGCGGTGAAATTCACCGGCTGGTTGCGGTAAGGAGAGGCCCAGGGGCCGGCTGAAATATCGGCAGTCATGTCAAGGGCGGTGCCTTCGTAGTGGTCGCGCATGTCGGCCATAATGTCGCGGACGGAGACCTTGGACTTGGGCTCGATCCAGAGGGGCAGTTCGTCGCATACGTCGAACTTTCCGTCAATGAAGGGGAGGTAACTGTCGATGACGGCGGCGTCGTAGTGGCGGCGGAAGAAGCTCCAGACGCGGGCTTCGCAGGCGCGCGCCTTGCTGAAAGTCATCGGCTGATAGGCTTCGCGGAAGGAGAAGTCGGCATCGGCACCGGTGTAATAGCCCATTTCGCGGGCGAAGGAGATGACGTCCTTGGAATACATGCAGTCGCCTTCGATAATGCAGACGTTGCTCTTTTTGGGGGCCTTCTTCACCTGAGGGAACTGCCTGATGCGGCTGGAGTTGGCATAGGCGGTGACGCAATTGTCGGGGAGGCGGCGGGCCACCCATACCGCGCCCTTTCTTCCGGGACCCTTGCCGATGAGTTCCATAATCCAGGCCTCGTCCTTGTCGCAGACGGCGAACGATTCTCCCGTTTCATTGTACCCGTACTCCTGCACCAGGGCATCCATCACCAGAATGGCCTCCCGGGCCGATGCACTCCTCTGCAGCGCCAGCTGCATGAGTGTGAAATAGTCCAGCCAGCCTTCGCGGTTCTGCAGTTCTTCGCGCCCGCCCCAGGTGGTTTCGACTATGCTCACCTGCTTTTCGTTCATCAGACCCATTACAGCGTAGGTGTACTCCGCTTCCTTTATATAATGAGGCTCGGATGCTCCCCAGCTGCGTATGGCCAGCATCTCACCCTTGGCATGGCGCCCCGGGGCCGAATAGGTAAGGGATGACGCGAAACCGAAGCCGTCGCAGTTGTATGTGCAGATCACGCTGCCGTCTGCCGATGCGCCCTTTCCCACTATGAGGTTGGTGCATGCAAAACCGGCAACTGTCACAAGGCCAGCCAGGAAGGAGAGAAATAGTCGTTTCATATCGTTCAGGTTTTATTTTTCCCGAAGATACGAATAAATATAGGTAAAGAAAAATTCTCAAAAATTTTTGAAAAAAGTTTTGCTAGTTCAGAAAAAGTTTCTACCTTTGCAGTCCCGTTTGAAACGAACGGGATTTTTTACGGCCTTTTAGAGCCGAAAGTTCTTTGAAATGTAAGTTTGTCAAGGTCAAGGAAGACGAACGTTGAGGACCGGAGCAACCTATGGGTTGTGAGGACCGGAGACGGAGTCTGACGCAGAGATTGACAAAGTTGCATCAAAGAAAAGATCTTTGACAATACTGAGAAAAAGTAATCAAGAGGTAAAGCAAAAGATAGAGTTAGTCTGTAAACTTTGAATACGGAATTTTCGTAGAGAAGTTGTGGACTACAATTTCAATAGGCAAGAGCAATAATGAATTTCGAGAGAGATTCATGATTCACAAAAATCTACAGTGCGGAGGCTGCGGAAGCGGCTGAAGCACAGTTCAGCGAAAGAAAGAAAGAGCGAACGGAGGATGCCTAGGCTATCCGGAGGCGAAGAAGGTCGTGGTAAGCTGCGAAAAGGTCCGGGGATCTGCAAACAGGAATTGATCCGGACATCACCGAATGGGGGAACCCAATAGCTTGAAGAGCTATTACACTCGTGAGAGTGGGCGAACCCGGGGAACTGAAACATCTTAGTACCCGGAGGAGAAGAAAGAAAAGTCGATACCCTGAGTAGTGGCGAGCGAAAGGGGCAGAGCCTAAACCGTTGTGTTTACGGACACGGCGGGGTTGTAGGAGTACCACCAAAGATTATACATGGAACCAGAACGCTGTGGAAACAGCGACCGTAGAGGGTGACAGTCCCGTACGGGTAACAGGGTATAATTGCAGGTACCACCTGAGTAGGGCGGGGCACGTGGAATCCTGTCCGAAACTGCGGGGACCATCCCGCAAGGCTAAATACTCCCGGAAGACCGATAGTGAACCAGTACCGTGAGGGAAAGGTGGGAAGCACCCCGAACAGGGGAGTGAAATAGAACCTGAAACCGTTCGTTTACAAGCGGTCGGAGCACGCAAGTGCGACGGCGTGCCTTTTGCATAATGAGCCTACGAGTTGTATCATACTGGCAAGGTTAAGCACTTAAGGTGCGTGAGCCGGAGCGAGAGCGAGTCTGAACAGGGCGATATTAGTCAGTATGAACAGACGCGAAACCTAGTGATCTACCCATGACCAGGTTGAAGGGGCAGTAACATGCCTTGGAGGACCGAACCAGTTTCCGTTGAAAAGGGCTTGGATGAGTTGTGGGTAGGAGTGAAAGGCCAATCAAACTGGGAGATAGCTCGTACTCCCCGAAATGTCTTTAGGGACAGCCTCGGAAGTTGCTTACGTGAGGTAAAGCTACTGATAGGATGCGGGGGCTTCATCGCCTGCCAAATCCTGACAAACTCTGAATGCGCGTAAGACTAATCCGGGAGTGAGTCGTCGGGTGCTAATATCCGTCGGCGAGAGGGTAAGAGCCCAGATCAACAGCTAAGGCCCCAAATCGCGGTTTAAGTTGAGACAGAACGAGGTGACATCGCAGTGACAGCTAGGATGTTAGCTTGGAAGCAGCTATTCATTCAAAGAGTGCGTAACAGCTCACTAGTCGAGCGGCGTTGCGTGGATGATGAGCGGGCATAAAGACCGCAGCCGAAGCTATGGGATGTA
>DGSO01000028.1:0-491 GCA_002393945.1 Bacteroidales bacterium UBA4360 | reverse complement strand
TGGAGCGGCTGGAAAAGAAAATGTAGGCATAAGTAACGACAATGAATGTAGAAACATTCACACCGAAAACCCAAGGATTCCTCAGCAACGTTAAACGTCTGAGGGTAAGCCGGGGACTAAGGGTAACCCGAGGGGGGATCCCGATGACGAGGCGGTTAAGATTCCGCCGCCTGCTTTACAGGAGAGCGTGAGACCGGGGAGTGACACGGCCGCGTGCTGACGGAATAGCACGTTGAAGGGCGTAGGCGCGAGCTGAAACCTGACAGTACACTGAGTCTTCGGACGAGGTGACAGCGCCGGTAATCAAACCTGCAAGAAAATCACGTAATCGTTAAGCGTAAAGCAGCCCGTACCGTAAACCGACACAGGTGGGTGAGGAGAGAATCCTCAGGTGCTCGAGTGAATCATGGCTAAGGAACTAGGCAAATTTACCCCGTAACTTCGGGAGAAGGGGACCTCCAGTGATGGAGGCGCAGAGAAATGGCCCAGGC
>DGSO01000006.1 GCA_002393945.1 Bacteroidales bacterium UBA4360 | reverse complement strand
AAGTTTTGTCATAAAATATAGGATTTAATGATTTGATTACGTGCAAAAAAAGCGGCAGAATGGGTCCTCTGCGCATAGCAAAGGGAACGGGACCAAGCAAATATTGAGTACACCATAACCATTGAAACCACCATGTCTTGCAAATTTACAACTTCTCTCTCGATTATCCTAAAACAAATCAACTTTTTCACAACCTTTTCGACAGCACTACCATCATTCGGGGGCAGGACTAGGCAACCACCAGACGATGACACTCGGCAGTTTTGTTCGGCGGAGGATCAAGCGTGGCTGGTGAGGAGTTTCATGGAGCCGTGCGGGGTGAAGGTAACCTTGCCCAGAGAAGCGGGGACAAGGAGCGTCTCGCCTTTCTTTACGGGAACGCCTCCTACGTCACCGGCGCCGTCGAGGCACATGACAACAAGATAGGAGTCGGGAAGGACCTTCTCTACAGGTTTTGTAAGATCGAAGATGCTGGTAGTAAAGTACTTGCAGCTTACAATAACCACTTCCTGGTCCTTTGCGGGGGTATATCTTGTCTGATAATCAGGAAGGACAGTGTAGTCGATGGCTTCCTTGGCGAGCTCCGTATGGAGCTGGCGGGGCTTGCCGTCAAGGCCGGGACGGTTATAGTCCCAAATGCGGTAAGTAAGGTCTGATGTCTGCTGGATCTCTGCCAGGAAGCATCCTGAGCAAATTGCATGGATGCGTCCTGCCGGGAGGAAGAAGACATCGCCGGGGGACACTTCATAGCGGTCGAGAACATCGGTAATCGTACCGTCTTTCACGCGCCTTTCATATTCTTCCATGCCGATTTTCTCCTTGAGGCCGCAGTAGAGCGACGCTCCCGGGGCAGCGTCTACGACATACCACATTTCGGTCTTGCCGCGGAATCCGGGGCCGTGCTTGGCCTTTGCCATGGCATCGTCAGGGTGGACCTGGATTGAAAGGTCCTCCCTGGCGTTGATATACTTGACAAGAAGCGGGAACTCACCGCCGATGACCTCCGAAAGCGGACGGCCCTTCATGGGACCATCGGCGATTTCGGACTCCATATTGGGGTAAGTGGATACTTCCCAGCTTTCCCATCCCCAGACCATCGGCCTGTGGAATGGTTTCAGTTTCAATATCTCCATATTCTACTGAAGGCCGCGTGATTTCATGATTGCCGAAGGATCGGGAGCCGCACCGCGGAAGGCCTTGTAAAGGGTCATAGGCTCTTCGCTGCCGCCCTTTTCGAGGAAGGTCTTGCGGAATGAATCGGCCGTAGCCTTGTTGAAGATACCGTCAGCGACGAATTTCTGCCAGGCATCGGCAGCAAGGACTTCGCTCCAGAGGTAGCCGTAATAGCCTGCGCTGTAGCCGCTGTTGAAGATATGGTTGAAGTAGGTGGTGCGGTAGCGGGGGATGATTTCCTCCACCAGGCCCATTTCCTTGCAGACCTTCGCTTCGAAGTCGCGGATGTCCTGAGGGGTCTTGAAGGCCTGGAGTTCATCGACACTCATCTCATGCCACTTCATGTCCAGGATGGAGGCTGCGCACAGTTCGCCGGTGGTAAAGCCCTGGTTGAACTTGAGGGACTTCTGGATCTTCTCCACGAGTTCTGCAGGGATGGGCTCTCCCGTACGGAAGTCGTTCGCATATTGTGCCAGGATCTCGGGTACGAAGGCGAAGTTCTCGTTGAACTGGGAGAACATCTCTACGAAGTCGCGGGCCACCGAGGTGCCCGATACGCTGGTATAGTGGCACTGGGTAAGGAAACCGTGAAGGGCGTGGCCGAACTCGTGGAAAGCGGTCTGGACATTGTCGATGGTAAGCAGTGAAGGCTGCTCTTCCGACTGTGCAGGGAAGTTGCAGACGTTCACGATGATGGGACGGACGTCGTTTTCCTGGTCACGGAAGTTGTTCATCCAGGCGCCGCCGCGCTTGGTGGGACGGACATAGTAGTCACGGTAGAATATGCCGATGAGGCGGCCGTCCGGCTCGGAGAGCTTCCATGCGCTCACAACCGGATTGTAGACCTCAACCTCGGAAGCGGGTTCTATCTTGATGCCGTAGATTGTCTCAGCGGCCGTGAAAACGCCTTTGAGGACGCTGTCGGCCTGGAAGTAAGGCTTGGTGAGGGACTCGTCAAGCGCGAACTTCTGGGCGCGGACTTTCTCGGCATAATAGGAATAGTCCCAGGGCTCGATGTCGTGGCCGGCAAGGGCCTTCATGTCTTTCATTTCCTCTTTGGCCTTTTTCATGGCAGCATCCATGATGGGCTGGAGGAAGTTGTCAACAGTGGCGGGGTCTCCGGCCATCTTGTCGGCAAGCTGGAAATCGGCAAAGGAGCGGTACCCAAGGAGGGCGGCCATCTCTGCACGCAGTTTCAGGATTTCAAGGACGATGGCGTTGTTGTCGTGTTCATCGGCATTGTTGCCGCGCATTGAGTATGCCTCGAAGACGGCCTTGCGCTTATCGCGGTCCGGGCAGGAGCCCATGAAGTCGTAGTATTCGCTGACGGTGATGCCGGTCTTTTCCTTGAAGGCGTTGTTCTCTGCAAGGAGGTTCTGGCCGAACTTCTGCGAGAGGGAGGAAAGGCGCGTGGAAATCTCGGCAAAGCGTTTTTTACCGGCTTCGTCAAGGCCGACGCCGTTGCGTTCGAAGCTCTGGTAGAGTTTCTTGGTAACCATCTGCTGCTCGCGGGTAAGGCCTTCCATGTTGTCATAAACGGCCTTGACGCGCTTGAAGAGGTCTTCGTTCATGAAGATTTCGTTGTCGGCCTCTGTGAGCATGGGGGTTACTTCTTCTTCGATTGCCTGCATCTCGGGGGTGGAGTCGCTCTCGGAGAGATTGAAGAAGACGCCGGAAACCTTGGCGAGAAGTTTCCCGCTACGGTCAAATGCCGCTACCGTGTTCTCGAAGGTGGGGGCTTCCTTGCAGGCGACGATGGCTTCAACTTCGGCCTTCTGCTGTTTGATTCCCTCCTTGAATGCGGGAAGGTAATGCTCTGTCTTGATCTTTGAGAAAGGAGCTGTTCCATAAGGGGTTTTCCAGTCCTCAAAGAAGGGATTGGTGTCTGTACACGCTGCTGTCATGGCGATAACAACAGCCAGGCCCGAAAGCCTGGCTACTAATGAAGCTTTATTCATAATTAATTGAGTTTCACTGATACCGACGGTTCATCCACAAGGGTGAACTGGGCTGAGCCGCTGTAGATAGTAAGGATACCCGTGATGTCTGCGGTCTTGGCCCCGCTGATGAGCTGGGGGTCAAGCTCTACATCGGCAAACTTTGCATAACCGCTGGTTCGCACCTGGATGTCGGTTGAGCCGAACTTGAAGTAATGCGAAATATAGTTTGCAGAGGCATTCTTAATCATGATTTCCTTGTAGGTTGCGTCCTCATAGGGGTGGAAACTGTCAAGTGTTTTTCCTGTGAGGCCAGCACTCGTTGGAGTGACGGTGTCGATGCGGCCGTAGCGGGTGGCTCCGCTGCCCACCTCGGCACTGTCCCATACGCTTTTTTCCAGATATGAGATATATCCGGCCTTGGAGCAGGACCATGTGTTCACGCCCCAGGTGCCGTTGTCGGAGAGGAAGACACGGTTTTCGGGATTTCCGCTCTTGTGGGGAAGGCTGGGGTTGGGATAGAAGAGGGCGAAAATCTGGTTGCCGTACTTGGCACCCTTGACGGTGACAAGCTTGCCCCAGAGCTCTCCTGTAAAGCCTGCAGAAATGGAAGCCTTGAGCTCTGCTTCCGAAATGAGTTCCGGTTCCACGGGATCTCCGTAAGGACCCTTGAAGACATGCTGGTCGATGATGGCCTGAAGGTCAATGTACGAGGTCTCGTACTCGTTGGTAGAGGTCTGGTCGGCCTCCCAGCCAAGCTGGGGCATGCCGTTGTATGCGCCCAGGGTGAGACCGTCGCAGTACACATAGAGGGTCTGGCCAAGGGCGTATTCGCTGTAAAGCGAAGACTTTCCAAGCTTGAGGTCGATGCCGCCGGTTTCGTCCTGGATATAGATTTCCCTGTAGATGTTGCCGGTTTTGTCAGTAGTGGTGACCTGTCCCTTGATCCAGGTATTTCCGGTCACTTCCTTGGGCTGACCGCTCTTGTACATGGCCTTGAGGTTTTCGATGGAGGTGAAAGCTCCCGGAAAATTAGGAAGGGTCTCGGGGGTGTAAGGGACAAAGCTGTCGGGCTTTGTCGCCGGAGAAAGGACGGGCTGCCATTCTTCTTTCAGACTCTGGCAGGAAACAAGCGCTGCAAGCGCCAATATAGCGATAACTGTCTTTTTCATGGCTCTTAGAATCTGAAGTAAATGTTAAGCATATAGTTGGTACCTGCCATATAGAAGTACTTGGAATCAAAGCGGTAGAAGCGCTCTGCGTTCACGGTGTTGTCTACGATACGGGTCTGTTCGTAGCCGCCGGTCTTTACCTTTTTGTTGTTCAGAAGGTTCTTGGCGTTGAGGGAGAAACCAAGCTGGTACTTGCGCTGGATGTACCAGGATTTGCCGATGGAGACGTTCACCAGGAAGGCCGGTGCAAACTTCTCCTGGGTGGTCATGTACTGGACTTCGGTGTCGGTAATGGTGTTGTCAAGACCTGCAACCGCATAGTCTGTACGGTAGAGAGGATTCATGTCAAGGTATGCCCTGTCAAAGAACTCGACGTCTCCGTCAATGAACCAGTAGTTGTAGTTGTATGCAAGGCCAAGGGACACTGCTGTCTGAGGAGTGGAAGGAATGTAGTGCTTCTGCTTCACCTGCTTGCCGTCGGCATTGGTATACTCTGTCTGCTTCCAGTATGCTACGGGTACATTGTTCATTACAATCTCGGAACTGTTATCCACGGTCTGAGTCATCCTGGGAGTGGAGGTATATACATATTCACCCAGTGCAACGACACCCTGGAGAGAGAGGTTGGGGATGATGTATGTAGGCATCTTGAAGCCCAGTTCCAGACCCATGTTCCTCTGGTTTATGCCGGTGATGGCAAAGTTGGAGAAAGCGTTCTGGAGGTCATCGAATGCGCTCATCACCTTGCTCTGGTCCTTGATGGTGGTATAGTACAGTGTACCGCGGAAGTTGATGCCGTTTGCGCTGTACTGGTAGTTCACATCGGAAGAGAAGGTCTTTGCGGTGGTGAGACCATCCATGAGAGAGTTGCGTGTGCGGGGGCTCAGGAAGGCCTGGTTGAACTTGGGGGCATCGGCAAAATAACCCACATTGGCGTAAACCCTGGAACTACCGCTGAGAATGTAGTTGGCTCCGGCTTTCACGGCATAGGTGAGAAAGCTGCTCACCTTGGATTTGCCATAGGAAGTAGTGACGGTTTCGCCGTCGGATTCATAGGTGGGCTCGATTGCGACTCCGTCCACAACGAGCTTGTTGCCGTTTTCGTCGACTCCGGGGAAGAGACCCTTCCTCAGAAGGCCCTCCCTCCAGAAGGAGTTGAAACCTATGCGTCCGCCGATGTTCAGTTCAAGGTCTCCAAGGGTATAACGGTCGTTGATCCAGGCTTCGTAGTTCCTTACCTGGGCAAGATAGTCGTAACCATACTTGTCTCCCACCTTAAGGGTGCGTGCCTCGCCATTGGCCATATAGTAGTCAAGGTCGTTCTGGAGCTTGTAAGGAGTTGCTGCGAAGTCCCTTTCGGCAAAGTTGTCGATATCCAGGAAATAATCGCCGCCGAGAAGGTCGGCAACCTTCTTGTAATACTCCGTGCGGTTGATGCGTGCGCTGAGGCCGCCGGTTACAAGGTCATGGTCGGAGGGGCGGTACTTGAACGAAGCTGCGAAGTTAAGGTCCTGCTGGTCTACGTGGCGCTGCTCCTGGATGTACTTGGAGCGGCCGCCCTGAAGCTCGTTCACTCTGTACAGACGGTCCCAGTTCACATGTGTGAGTTCGGGATAAAGTTTGGAATGTGTCCATACTTCCTGCGCCCAGCCATACTTCATGGGGTTGTAGCGGTTCAAGTCGGGATTGGAATCCATGAAATAGGAAGGGAGGTTGCGGTAATAGTCGGGACGGGGGTCCTGGGCATCATACCAATCCAGGGCGGTATAGCCGTTGGTACCGAAACGGTACAGGACCGTGGCATTGGCCTCGAACTTGTCTGAAGGGGCGTAATTCCACTTCACGAAGGCAATGGGCTCGTTGGTCTTGCGCACACGTGAATTGCGCACCTTTCCGTTCTGGTAGCCCCAGTTGGAGTTGTACATGTTATCCTTCATGAGGTCGTACACCTCCTGGGTGGATGCATTCTGTGCACCGCGCTCGCCCGGGGTTGCGAAGAAGACGAAACTGAGCGTGTTGGCGTCGTTGATTGCCTTGTCCGCTGCGAAATAATAGGCAAGAGACTTATAGTATACACCGTCAATCCAGTCGTTGCCGCCCAGCCTGGCGCTTACGTTTGCAGCGAAGGCCCAGCCGTTGTCCATCATTCCGGTGGCATAGGATGCCATGAGACGGAGCCTGTACAGCGTGCTGTTGGTGAGGACGCTGCCGCGGAGGCCCTTGCGCACGTTAAGTGCATTGCCGAAGATATTGGTCACTCCGTTATAGCCGCCGAAGCCGTATTCTGACACCTCGGAGCCGTTTACGGTCTCTTTGGTACGCATGGCCTCGTTAAGTCCGCTCCACAGGGAGAAGGGGCCGTAACCGGTGATGGCGTCATTGAGCTTTACGCCGGCAAGATAGACATCCTGGCTCTCGGAGCTGTAACCGCGGGCGCGGAAACGCACGGCAGAGAAGTTATAGCCCGCTATGTTGTTGAACACGTCATTGGAGCCGAACAGGATGGTAGGGTTGTCATTGTAACCGCTGTCGTCCATGTCGAAGGCTGCGAATGAATCGTCGTCCAGTTCCGTCACCTTCTTTATTCCGGAAATGGAGAGATTGAACATGTTCTTCACGTAGCCGTCGTTCACGGTAACCTGAACCTGGGTCTCCAGATAGTCCGGGGCCTGGATGAGGATGACATACATACCGTCCTTCAGGTTGGGAATCATGAACGTACCGTCCTGGGCCGTGGAAACTTCGGCAAGCCTTTCGGCCCCCTGGAGAAGCACCAGGCGTGCACCTTCCACGGGCTGACGTCCATCACGGTCTATCACCGTACCCTTCACGCCGCCCGTCTGGGCAAACGCTACTGCCGATGCGAGGATTGCCGCCAGTGCAAGTATGAGTTTTTTTGCCATAGTGTGTTATTTCTTCTTGATGATGATATATGTGGGATAGTGGTCGGAATAGCCTCCCACGAAAGCGCCGTTGGAGAAGGTGCGGAACGGTGTGCCCTTGTACTGGCCGCTCTGGTTGGTCATGAAGGGCTTGGAGAATATCCTGCCGTAGAATTTCTTCTTCACGATGGGCTGGATCTGGAAGGTTCCCTTCTGCGCGTGTGCCAGGTTGTAGTTGCAGAGGATGCAGTCATAGATGTTGCCCTCTCCCCTGTAATACAGGGAGCTGAAACCGGCATCCAGCATGCTCCAGAAAGGCGAAAAGTAATCGGCCTCCTTAACGTCATTGATATTCTTGCGCCCGCGCATGTATTTTGCCATGGAATCGTCAAAGGGATTGTCGTTCATGTCGCCCATGATGACGCACTTGATGCCGGGATACTTCTTCATCATCTTCATGGAGTGCTGGTAAGCGATTTCACCGCCACGTGCACGTGTATCTACACCCTTGCCGCCAAGACGGGAAGGCAGATGGCATACGTAGAAGGCGAAGTGCTCCCCGTCGATGATTCCGTGCACCATGAGGATGTCACGGGTACGGAAGTTGGCCTGCTCCTCCTTGTTCATTTCGAACTTTATGCTGGAGCCCTCGAAGGTGAAGGGGATGGATTCGCTTTCCACCAGAGTCATCTTCTTGGGATCATAGAGAAGGCCCACGTCTACGCCACGGCGGTCAGGACCGTCGTAGTGGACAATCTGGAAGTTGGCCTCGGCAATTGCCGGTTCGTTTACCAGGTCTTCCAGGACGTGGCGGTTCTCAATCTCGGAAACGCCAAGGACAGTATGCCATACGCCATTGTCCTTTTTCATTTCGGCAATGACACGGGCCATGTTCTGGAGCTTCTTCTGATACTTGGCTTCCGTCCACTCGTTTGCTCCGTCCGGGAGATACTCGTAGTCATTTTTGCCCTCGTCATGATAGGTGTCGAACAGGTTCTCAAGATTGTAGAAACCTATCACGTGACTGCGGTTCTTGGGGCCGGCCAATGCGGGAACGGCGACCAGAATAGCCAGAAGGGTTGCAAGAAGTGTAGTTTTACGTTTCATTGTTATGTGATTGTTTCTTTTTATTTCCACAAGAAAGCTTATTGCCACCATGAGGCGGGCTTCGCCGATTCTATTTTATTGGCTTTCTCCTGACCAATAAGCTTTATCAGATTCGGGAAAAAGTCTATCCCGGTTTTTTGCTCCAAATCATCAATGCTCATCACGTAGTCAGCATATTTGCCTTTGGCTATACTGGAATCGTGAGGCAGAATATACCCCGCCGCCATATATCCGTCAGTAGCATACATGGAAGAAGCTCCTCTGGCAAGAAGTGCCTTATAGTAATATGTCGGGACAGTAATCTTGTTTCCGGAGCGGTCCTTGGCATAATACTTGGCGCCATCAACCAAACAGCCTGTAACAACGTAAAGAGTATCGCACTTTTTCGATAAATCTCTAACCTTTCCCTCTAATGTCGCCCAGATACCACCGTTAAAAGAATTATCCTGTGGAGTCATATTTGTACCATAATACGTTGTAGCATTACGGGAAAAAGAGCCAAGTCTGTCGGCGGATGCTATTTGGTGCCCACGCGAATACCACCCATTATTACCATCAAGATAACCACCAGACACATTCTGCTGAACACTATAGTTGTCACCAAAAACAGGGTCATAGGACCAGGCCTCAGATCGTTCCACATACGAACCAATTAAGCCACTGTTCAAAGGATATGCAACCCAAATAGACAGGCGATTATCATAATCCCAATAACACGTCCAATTACGCTCTCCACTGACGGCCTTATATCTATATTTGCCGCCGCTCATGTCGTGAATCAGGAGTTCACGGCCGTCGCCCTGAACCATTGCCGGGAGCTCCAGCCAGTCAAGATTGGCGGGGGCTACGTCGTAGCCGTACTGGCCGCTTGAAGAACTGCCGGATGCCCCTGCCTGTTCTACCGTTGCAGTAGCAGTCTGGGACCCGCTTACAAGGACCAGTTTCACGGAACGGGATTCCCCTTCGTTGGCCTCATAGCTGAGGCGCACGTCACCCTTGGAGCCGGAGCCGGAGGCGTCGCTGAGCGAAGCCCAGCCATCGGCACCGGTGCCGAAATCCATGGACAGGGTCCATTTTCCTGAGGCTTTGACATCGACCCAGATCTTACCCGCCTCACTGGAAAGGCTGTAGGTTCGGGGTGTCACGGAAATGGTCCCTTCTTCGCCTGTGTCAGAAAGCAACCCCTCGCAGGACTGGAATGCCAGTGCTGCGAGCAATGAAAGGATGGGGAGAACGAGTCTTTTCATAGGGCCTCAGATTAAGCCCAAAAGGGTGTCCGGGTTCTCCCGGACGCCCTTTGTGGGGTACTTAAACAACTACTATTCGGCGTGAACTGCAAAAAGAGCAGCTCTGTAACCGCCGGTTGTTTCGACCTTGACATCAGTGCCGCCGGTTACGGCAATCTCAAACTTGTCACTATCGGTAACTGTCAGCTCGTAAGTGGAAGTTCCCTTGAGGCCGGAATTGGCAACGGGATTAACCTTTCCTATTTCAGCACCATCAACAGAGAAAACAAGTGTCGCAACAGCGGCATTGTTCCAAGATATAGCGTAGAAGGTCAATTTGGTTGCACCAGCAGGAATCTTCAGTGTTGCATCACCAAACTTGGAGCTAGTTCCAAGTTTGAGAGTCTTGACACCGGTAACCCCATTCACTGTTGAACTAACGTTGTCATATGCATTAGAACCCAATGTCCACGTTACATTGCTGGCGTAAGCACTGTCATCACCTGTTGTAGGATCGGGCTGCTGGTCACTTCCGCCTTCGATTGAGAGAATGTAGGCATGAACAGCCTCATGCTTCTGGTTCTTTTCGTAATAATCGTACTTCGCAGCAAGCATCACCCTGGCACCGGCCTTCAGCTTGGATGCATACTCAGAGATGTTGTCAGTGCCATATACATAGATGGTACCGGTCTCATCGGTCAGGTCAAAGTTTCCATACTGGGTGTTAATAGAACCACCAACCTCACCCGTAAGCTTGTAATAATTAGCCTTGTCTGCAGCTGCAATAAACTCGGCAACAGTCTTTGCGGGAGCATTGGAGTAATCATCTGTCTGACCGGGCTGGTCACTTCCGCCTTCGATTGAGAGAATGTAGGCGTGAACAGCCTCATGCTTCTGGTTCTTCTCGTAATAGTCATACTTCGCAGCAAGAGTCACCTTGGCACCGGCCTTCAGCTTGGAAGCATATTCAGAGATGTTGTCAGTGCCATATACATAGATGGTACCGGTCTCATCGGTCAGGTCAAAGTTTCCATACTGGGTGTTAATAGAACCACCAACCTCACCCGTAAGCTTGTAATAATTAGCCTTGTCTGCAGCTGCAATAAACTCGGCAACAGTCTTTGCGGGAGCATTGGAGTAGTCTTCTGTCTGACCAGGTTGGTCACTTCCGCCTTCGATTGAGAGAATGTAGGCGTGAACAGCCTCATGCTTCTGGTTCTTCTCGTAATAGTCATACTTCGCAGCAAGAGTCACCTTGGCACCGGCCTTCAGCTTGGAAGCATATTCAGAGATGTTATCAGTGCCATATACATAGATGGTACCGGTCTCATCGGTCAGGTCAAAGTTGCCGTACTGGGTGTTGATGGAACCGCCAACCTCTCCGGTAAGCTTGTAGTATGTATTCTTGTCTGCTGCTGCAATAAAGTCTGCAACTGTTTTGGCAGGAGCATTGTTATAATCAGGAGTTTCACCTTCCTCTATTGACAGGATATAAGCGTGAACTGCTTCATGCTTCTGGTTCTTCTCGTAATAGTCATACTTCGCAGCAAGCGTCACCTTGGCACCGGCCTTCAGCTTGGAAGCATATTCAGAGATGTTATCTGTGCCATAGACGTAGATAGTACCTGTTTCGTCAGTAAGGTCAAAGTTGCCGTACTGGGTGTTGATGGAACCGCCAACCTCTCCGGTAAGCTTGTAGTATGTGTTCTTGTCGGCAGCGGCAATAAAGTCTGCAACTGTTTTGGCCTCTGCATTGTTGTAGTCTACCGGAGGCTGGGGCTCATTGCTGCCTTCGGTCTGGCCATTGAGGCTGTAGATATAGCTGGCGCCCTTGCCGACGGTTTCAGGAGTATTGCCCCTGAAGTTCACTACGGGACCATAGACGATGACTTCATCACCTTCCTTGACGTCAGTATCGCCGGCAGCCCACTTGCGGTTGCCAAGATAGTAGGTCTGGAAGATATAGAACTCGCCCTTGCCGTCTGTTGCATCTACGATGTAGAAGTTTGCATTACCATAGTTGCCACTGGCTTCGAACGTTGTTGAAACCTTGGAAATCTTACCCTTGATGTAAACGCTCTTGTCACTCTGGACATCGGCTCCAAGAGATTGGGCATAAGCGGCTGCTCCGGCGGGATTGAAAGGATTGTCAAGTGTTCCGTCGCCCTTTGCTTCGCCTTCATCCACAACGCCGCCTTCGGTCTGACCGTTAAGGCTATAGATGAAGCTGGAGCCCTTGCCAACGGTTTCGGGGGTGTTGCCCTTGTAATTCACAACAGGGCCATAAACTATGACCTCGTCACCAGCCTTGATCTCAGTGTCGCCGCTCTTCCACTGGCGGTTGCCAAGATAGTAGGTCTGGAATACGTAGAACTTGTCGGTGCTGCCTTCGGAATCTACGATATAGAAGGAGGCGTTTCCATAGTTGCCGCTGCCTTCGAACGTAGTTGCGACATCAGAGACAATGCCCTTGAAGTATACCTTGTCGGTGCTCTGTACGTCGGCACCCAGGGACTGGGTATACTCGATAACTCCGGCTACTGAATAAGGATCCTCAAGCGTTCCTGAGCCCTTCTGGATTTCGCCCTTGGCACCTGCCTGCTTGACTGTAAGGGTTGCCCTTACCATGCCGGCGGTGATGACGATGGCGGCCTCACGGTCATTGCCGTCGTTCTTCTCTACCGTTACGCTAATGATCTGCTCGTTCACAGAAGCCTTTCCCTCAGTTGCGCTGAGAGCAATCCACTCGGGAAGGGCGCTGGCATTTACGTTCCAGTCACGGGTTGCTGTCAGTTTAATCGACTGGCTGCTTTCTTCCTTGGGGAATTTAAGTTCAAGAGGGTCTATGGAAATCTTGGCAACGCCAAGGTCCTGTTCCAACCCTTCGCATGCAGCCAGACCGAACAGGCCAGCGACTGCTGCAATAAAGAAATTTCTTAGTTTCATAGTGTATTCTGATGTTGTGTTATTCTAATCTACAAATATAACAATCTTTTCCGGGATTGCAAAGATACAATCAAACCACCGCCTTGGTACCGGATGCGCCAAAACGGTGGTTTGATATTATCAAGACAGACAATTATTTTGCTTTCTTCCAGGCGCCGCGGCCTTCAATGATATAGGCGTAGGCCTCGTCGCCATTGGCAATGAAGGGGAAAACGAAGTCTCCGCCATTTTCAGAGCCGATGCCATACACTTTGGGATCCTTTTCTCCTTCGTAAGTCATTAGTTTGGTAGGATGAAAATAAATAAAACCGTCTTTATATGTGTAGGTGCCGGAATAACTCTCGCCGTTCCACACATGGATGATAAGGTCAAACTTGTCTCCGTTGAACTTAACCGAAGTGGATATCATGGATTCACCTTCGTCTATGGTTCCGTTGCCGTTGCCATCCCATGATTCGATGTTTTCCCAAGTGCCCTGGATGTCGGCCTTGTTGCTTGCGGCTGCTTTACCATCCTTGTAGAAAAACTCAACATAGCCCTGGCCCTGATTAATGACTGGCTGACCGTCGGGTGTGAGTTCAGGAATGTCGAAACGCATTACAAGTACAGTGCCGTCATACATTGTGTACGGAAGCATGTAAAGCGTCAGGTCCTTACCCTCCCAGTCTTTTGTTTCCACGGTAAGGACGCCCTTGTCATTTATTTTCCATTTGCCAACGTAATTGCCGGTCACTGTGCCATCTGCCTTGAAGTCGAATTCCGGCTGCTGCTTGAAATCAATCAGTTCGTTGGGATAGTACCACTTTCCCACTATTGAGGAAGAAGTTGCCGGGGTGGCATTGCCTCCGGTTGCAGTATCAGTACCGTCTTTGTTGCAGCCCACGAGCATTAATGCAAGTGCTGCAAAAGGAATGAGAAGATTTTTCATGGCCGATTGTTTTTAGTTACGCCAAAGATAAGCCCTGAGAATCTCTCCGGCACTAACAATCAGTAAAAAAAACTTCCACTTGGTAAAAATCAGCCCTTGACAGTCTTGAGCCACTGCGAGGGAGTGAGCCCGGTGAGAGCCTTGAACTGCCTGTAGAAGGTGGTGTCGCTGAGGAATCCGGATTTCTCTGCGACTACGCTCATCGTATAACTGTCTTCAGACAAGAGAAGTTCCTTAGCCTTGGCTATGCGGTAACCGTTTACATAATCGGAGAAGGACATGCCCTTGATTCCGTTTAGCGCCTTTGAAACATAGGTTCTGTTTGATGCCACCGCCTCTGCAAGGTCTGTAATCTTGAGGTTCGGCTGCTGATACAGCGCACCCTCTGTCATTATGGCGTCAAGGCGGGAAGCAAGGCCGACGAGACTGTCGATTCCATCGTCCGGTTCTGCCTCCGGAGGCTCAGGAAAATCCACGGCGGCATCCTGGGCTGCAAACTCTATACGCGACCCCACATAGGCAATCGCAAAAAGAACCGCAGAGAAGAAGGAACTCGGAACTGCAAGGAGAATATCCCGTCCGAAATAGTCCCTTCCGACATGGTTCAGGCCAATGCTCACGACGGATGCTATCAGCATCAGGACCATTAGCCATAAAAGCTGGCCATAGGTCTTCTTCTCCGTATTTGAATACAATTCCCGTACAAGCCTGTTATGCTTTTCAATGCGCAGGAAACCGCCTGTACTGGAAAGAACAACAGTGACCGGGAACAGGAAACGGTTAAGCTTATGCGTAATGTCAAGCCGGCCCAATACGTAGAGTTCATACACCGAGAAAAGGAAGACAAGCAGCCCGGGAAGGATTGCCAGGGCCGCATTCCACCTAAGCTTTACCGGTGTTGTAAGCTGCCTCAGATACAGGTAGAAAAGAGGATACACCCAAAGGTTGGTGCCGGCATAGATGCAGTCCACAAAACTCATGCTGCCCTGGGCCGAATTGAAATGCACGGCATGGCCAAGATACAGAAGGGAACAGGCCAGCATGAATGCCGCCAGATATGCCCTGTCATATTTTTTCCATCCCCCCGCATTGTCAAGGGAAATAATCACCGTCCACATAAGGCAGACGATAAACGGAAGGACTGTGAAAAGGCTTACTGTAAGCATAACGCCGCCAAAGTTAAAAAGAATCGGTTTCTTATCCAAGATTCATTTCACAAATCTTGTTAAACATTTTGTTTAAAACATTTTGTTGAATATATTTGCAAAAATTCTTGAATATGATTGCAGACAATCCATTCGTCATCAAAGGTTACGCAGGCAAAAAGTATTTCTGCGACAGGGAAAAGGAAACAGAACAACTGCTAAAGCACATGCTGGGCGGAGGTGACGTTGTGCTCATATCTCCTCGCCGATATGGAAAGTCAGGGCTCGTCTACCATACGATGGCAGAGCTGAAAAGGACACGGCCCGACTTTGAAACCCTGTACATAGACATATCCGCCACATCAACACTCAACAATTTCATAGACGCCTTGTCTTCCGCCATAATTAATTCCTTTCCGGAAAAAAGCAGTCTCGGAAAGCAGTTCATTGGTTTTCTGAAAGGGATCAGACCATATTTTACACTCAATCAATACAGCAGCAAACCGGAGATTCATCTGGAGTTTTCTCATGAGGAGCAGAAAAGAAGTACACTACGCCAAATCTTCGAAATACTCGAAAGCCATTCCTCCCCTATCATGGTGGCAATTGACGAATTCCAGCAAATAACCGAATACCCTGAAAAGAATGTCGAAGCTCTGCTGCGCTCGCACATTCAGAACATGCATAATACCCGTTTTGTATTTTGTGGCAGCAAAAGACGGATGATGTCTTCCATGTTCAATGATGCAGCAAGACCGTTCTACGCAAGCTCTTCCACTCTGTATCTGGACAAACTGGACCGCACACTATATGGAGAGTTCATACGCAGGCATTTCGAAGACAACGGAAGGAACGTACAAGAAGACGCGTTGGACTATATAATGGACTGGACAAGACTGCATACCTACTATACACAACGCGTATGTAATGAGCTATATTTCGACGGGACCCGCAACATAGATATGCCCGCTGTCCTGAAAGTATGCAGGAACATCTTGGAAACCGAACGTTTCAACTATCTGCTCCTGAAAGAAATACTACCAGTTCAGCAGTGGCGCTTTCTCAAGGGCGTAGCCCAAGAAGGAAGTGTATCTCAAATAACCAGCTCGTCATTCATTTCAAAATACAGTATCGGAAGTACCACAACAGCTGTCCGTGCAGCCGAATCTCTTGAGCAGAAAGAGCTCATCCTCAAACACTTTGAAACTAACGGCGTGAGTTACGAAGTCTACGACGTCTTCTTCTCCCGCTGGCTGGAAGCGGAGTTCTGATAAAAAAACGGCCCCCGGAAAACCGGGAGCCGTAAAAATAGGGACTTGGTCGCTTACTCTATTGTGAGAGTAACGGGCATTTTTTGGACGTCATATCCATCCTTGTTGCCCCAGCTGTAAATCTTGATTGTGGAACCCTTCGTCACATTCATGTCAGCAATGGGAATGCTGGCCTCAAATTCCACGTAAGACTCGCCGTCCAAACCTGCAAACTTGATGTTTGAAATGACAGTTCCTTCCATGCCTTCGCCTTTGAACTCAGTAGCGATTGCATGTGCATCTGCTGTGCCGGCAAAGGGCTTGATGTAGAACCAGGACTCAAGACCGGGAACTCCGTCCTTTTCTGTACCGGTTTCGGAATTGTTATCAGCATCGACATCAAAGTAGAAATAGCCGCCACCAGCCCAGATGGCTGCTCTGTTATCTCTCTTGGCGTAGAAATAGAGATTGGTTCCGTCGCTGGCAGCCTTGAATTCAGCATAAACAGGGACTTCGGCTGCGCTGGTAACGCCTGTGGCAACATCGGCCCAGTCGGAGAATTCACCGTCAATGGTGATGCCAGCTGCGTCGGCGCCGGGTTCAACAGCTGCAAGGTAACCGTTAACCATCTGAGGACTACCCTTATGTGATCCCTTAGGGCCTACTACTGTGACGATGTCTCCTGCTTTGACTCCTCGGGTTGTAAGGATATCCTGACCGCTCTTTCCAGTGGAGATAGGAACAATACCGTAAACATATACGCTTCCAGTCTCATCTTCCACATAGAAGTTTCCGTACTTATTGTACTTAGTGGGGTCATTCTTATCCATGACGATATCCTTTACTTTACCCTTGATGAGGAAAAGGTCAGAACCATCTTCAAGAGCATTGAATTCGGTAGCAGTCTTAGCAGTTACGGAGACATGAGACTCGTAGTAAGCGTTGACCATCTGAGGACTATCCTTATGTGAGCCCTTAGGGCCGACGACGGTAATCACATCACCCACCTTGACACCTTTGGCAGTGAGTACATCCTGCTTGGCTGCGCCACCAGCCTCGGGTAACAGGCCGTAAACATATACTGAACCGGTCTCGTCAGAGATATAGAAATTGCCATATACGTTGTATTTGGTGGCATCACTCTTATCCATGACAATCTCCGTGACAACACCTTTCATGCGGAACAGGTCAGAGCCATCGGCCTTGGCATTGATTTCAGCTGCAGTTGCATCAGAAATTGCAGAGAAGGCTTCCTGCGTAAGTTTGAGCGTAATGTCATCCAGGCCGTTATACTTGACCGTGAAGACAGCCTCTCTGGGCGTTTCAACTGTATTTGCCTCAAAGGAAACATCAATTGAGCCGCTTTCCTTGCCAGACTTGGTCCAGTCTTTAATCCAATCGGCATTTGTTGTAACAGTCCAATTCTCAGTCAGATTGTTGGTAGCAATACTGAACTTGGCAGATGTGGCGGCTGCAGGAACTGATATCTCAGGCGTTGCAACGGCAATACTGGGAGATGTTCCAGCTTCGATAGAAATCAGATACGCCTTACCGGAATTGGTTTCAGGTGTATTGCCCTTATAGTTTACACATTGGCCACAAAGGACCACCTTGTCGCCAAGATTGATATCCTTGTCAGCAGCATTATCGTACTTCTTATTGCCGATATACAATGCACGATAAACGAGGAACTTCTTATCACTGGCTTTACCATCATCAGTAATGGTGAATGTGGCGTTACCATATCCATTGGCCAAATTGGCATTGAAGTTTTCAGTTATCTGATAGATAATACCTTCGAAGTAAATATCATCAGTAGGAGCATCGGCGCCCAGGCTAGATACGTAATCATAAAGCTTGGATACAGGATAAGGATGTTCCTTCGTACCGTATTCAATACCGCCAGCGGCCTGTTTTACCGTAATGACACGCTTGTCTGAATTAACCTTAATGTCAACGGTTCCCTGACGGGCGTTTTCTCCATCATTCTTATCAACCGTGACAGTCACTTTGTTGGAAGCCGTGGTGACTGTAATCCAGTCCACATTTGATGTTGCTGTCCATGTGGCGGTAGTATTTACCTCTACAGTCTCTTTACCACCATCCTTACCGACAGATATGAGAGAGGGACTTATCTGAAAAGCATCTTCCCCACTGAAAATAGGGTCTTCTTGTACGCAGGATGAAAATGCCAAGAGGGCACCTGCTGCAAGAGTTAGGAAATATTTGAGTTTCATATCAGATTCAGGCTTGAATTAATTGAACATGTACTTCAGACCCAGCTGGATGTACCATGTGCTGGTATAAGCGCGAGAATTCTGCCAGGTCTTGGGTGTGGTCTGACCTTCGGCAAGCTTGAAGTTAGTACCGAAGATAGGCTGTCCGTTTTCGGTAACACCCTTGTAGGTAAGAATCTTACCGGAGTTCACACTCTGGTCAAGTGAAGTGCCAACACCCCAGCTGTCATTGAACATATTGCCGAAATTCATGACATCGGCGCTGAACTGGAATGTATTGAAGGTATTCCCAATCTTGATCCTGATGTCCTGGGTGAGTTTGAAGTCAACACGATGACGCATCGGGGAATAAACGCTGTATGCCTGTGCATACTGGCCGCGGTGTGCACTCAGATATTTGTCCTGAGCGACAAAAGCGTTGAACAGGTCAATATCTTCCTGAGACGCAAAGATGACGCTATTGGCATCTGCGTTTGAGGCAAGCTTCATCTGGTCTGCAGTAGGAATGTAAATGAGGTCAGAAGCGTGGCCGTCACCATTCATATCGTTGCTATAGGTATAATAGGTTCCCGTATTGACGCTGCCTTCATAGAAGAGGCTGAGGGTAGTGCGGGTGGGAAGCTTGTAGCTGACGGAGGCGATTACACGGTCAGGATGAACGTACTGGGAATTCTGAAGGACGGGGAAGTTAGGACCGTCGACAGTGGGAAGACCTGTGTATACGGATGATGCGTTGCTGCCGGGCATACCTGTGAGTTCCTTCTGAACTGTATGGGTATAGGAGAACATCATCTTCAGATTCTTAACAGGTTCGAGATTGGTTGAAAGATTGAAAATCCAACCGTATCCCTTGTTGGTATTGGTAAGGATATATGCCTGATACTTGGTATAATACAAATCGTTCTTATCGGGATAAATGTGACGGGTGTCAGCACCGGTGAAGCGGGACCAGCCATCATGAGGCTTGATGTTCCAGTTCTGGATAAGAGTTCCGTTGATAGTCTTGTTGAAGATGAACTCAGTGCTCATGGACCAGGGGAATGATACAGGCAGCTGAAGATCCAGGGCCAATGATGATTTCCAGACCTGAGGCATCTTGAAGTTACGGTCTACGCCATTGATGGAGGACTGTACTGCGCCATCGTCTGGTGTAACATTCAGAGGGTTGTTGTCCGGGTCAAGAGTGTTGAACTTCGCAAGGATGTCTGCGGTGGTGGTAGGGAACTTACCGCCGTTGTTCTCGGCAGCAAACTGCTGGAGGAACGGGTTCGCCTCCTTGACGGTCTTGTCGTCATTGTAAATAGTGGTCATGACGGAGAGATGCTGGTACATGGCCGCGTTGGAAGGCATGTTGGTGAAGTAAACCAGAGGAAGACGTCCTGCGAAGAGGCCGGTACCGCCGCGGAGCTTCATGCTCTTGTCACCAAAGACATCATATACAAAACCAATTCGGGGAGAAACCTGGATATTGGTCTTCGGCCAGTATCCTGTATCAATCTTGCGGCCGCCAAAGTCCAGAGCAAGAATGGCGTTGTTGGTCATAAGGTCATTGTTGTCATAAAGGATGGTATCAAAGCGGATACCGGCAGTGACCTTGAGCTTTTCGTTTACATTCCACTCATCCTGGCCATAAAGACCGATCTGTGAGAACTGAATACGGGCGGAAGGAGTTTCATTACCGCCATAACCATAAGTAAGAGCTACAGTTTCAGGGGCTTTACCATTGATAAAGTCATCTACATTCTTGAAACGATAATAGCCTGTACCCTCACGCATGTATGCATTGTCTGCGAACTGGTATTCGTAGCTGAGACCTGCCGTGAACTTGTGGGCACCCATGAAATAGGTCACATCATCCTTGGCCGTAAGGACGCGGTTGTGAACACCGTTGTACCATGTAAACAGCTCGTAACCAGCTGAAATATAAGGGACGAGAGGGTTCACTTCACCCTTGTCATTAGTATATGGCGACATGATGTCGATGAAGGGGAACTTGTCTGAATCCGAGCCGCGGACATCCTCAATGTTGGAATAAGTGACAAGCAGCTGGTTTGACAGATTGTCAGTGAGGCGGCTGTTGAGATCCAGTGAGTATGACCTTACGTTGTTCTCCTGTGAATACATTGAATTGACAAAGGCCATTGAATACTCGGACATACGGTTCAAGCCCTCATGACGGAAACCTTTCTGGCCAAGGTATGGATCGTCAAAGTCGGCAGAGTTACCATTGGTACCAACCCAGCGCTTGTTTGTCGTGTAGTTGTAACGGAGAGCGAGGTGATGGTTGTTGGTAATGTTCCAGTCCAGACGGGCAAGGAGCTTGAGATTATTCTCGTCCTTTGTGTAATTTGTGTAACCGCCGGTGTCATATCCATAGGTATCCATGAGATGCTTGGAGACTCTTTCCAGATCTGTAGGAGTAGTACGGGAAATGCTGGCCGCCTTGTCCATTGTACCATCCTCAGAGGCCTTCCATGCGCTGATTTGCCTTGGATCTCCGGTGTACTCGAAGCTGCCGAAGAAGAAGAGTTTGTTCTTGATGATGGGTCCGCCGAAGGTTGCACCGTAAACAGTTGAGTTATTGGCTGTACCGGTTACCTCGTTGCCGCCGTCAATGTGTGTACCGCGAAGCTTCTTGTTCTGATGATATACATAGCCTGTACCCTTGAAGGTGTTGGTACCGGACTTCGTAATTGCGTTCACGCCGCCGCCGATGAAGTTTGACTGACGGACATCATAAGGGGAAACGACAACCTGAACCTCCTCAATGGCGTCCATGGAGATAGGCATACCGCCACCGGGAAGGGTCTCGGAAAGGCCGAAGTTGTTGTTGAAGTTGGAACCGTCCACAGTGAAATTGGTACTACGGCCGTCTCCACCGCCAAAGCTCATGCCGTCACCGCCATAAGGTGAAAGCTTTGCAATGTCAGTGATTGAGCGGCTTGCAGTAGGAAGGGTGAGAATATCAGCGTTGCTGATGTTGGTCGCTGCACCGATCTTCTCCTGAGCTGCGAACTTGGAGGAAGGAGATGCTGTGAGAACGACGGCCTCGAGAAATTCCGTGGACTCGTTAAGTGTCGCGTTCTGGATATAGGTCTGACCCAGCTGGAGGGTGATGTCGGTGTAGGTGACACCCTGGTAGCCAAGGTTGGAGACCTCTACGGTGTAGGGACCGCCGGTACGCATACCCTGGATGGTATAACGACCGTCAGAGTTGGTGACGCCACCGTAGACAGTACCTGAGGGAAGGTGCTGTGCGAGAACCGCAGCACCAATCACAGGCTCGCCGCTCTGGTCAACAATTCTACCGGAGAGGGTGGAAGTGGTGACCTGGGCAAACGCAGAAACGCCCGCAATCAACGTAGTGAAAGCGAGAAGAAAGCTTTTAAAAGCGTTTTTCATAGGTTTGTTAAGATATAAATATTGATGTTGTGAAAATACACTCTACCTCAAAACCGTCGCGAAGATACTGCAATTTTTGAAACTATGCAATAAAAAGGCAGGAGATTTCTCGACTTCGCTCGAAATGACAAAAAAAATCCCGGTGAACCGGGAATGACGATAGGACTACAGGCCGAAGGCATCTTTAATTCTGGATACGCTGTCAAGGAGCTCCCAGCCGAAGAACTGGACTATCTTGTCCTTGCCCTGGACCTTAACGGCTTTCCTATAAGGTTTGCGTCCCATGTGACCGTATGCCGCAGTGGGAGAATATATAGGATTCTTGAGGCCGAATTTCCGGATTATCGCAAAGGGCCTGAGGTCGAACAGCTGAGATACCTTCTCTGCAATCTCGGCATCGGAGAAACCCTTGCCGGTGCCGTAGGTATCGACGAAAACACTCACGGGCTCAGCCACGCCTATTGCGTATGCAAGCTGGACAAGGCATTCGTCGGCAACGCCGGCGGCAACGAGGTTCTTGGCTATGTAACGGGCGGCATAAGCGGCGCTGCGGTCTACCTTTGAAGGATCCTTGCCGGAGAAGGCTCCGCCTCCGTGGGCACCCTTTCCGCCATAGGTATCCACTATGATCTTGCGGCCGGTAAGACCGGTATCTCCATGGGGGCCGCCGATGACGAATTTCCCTGTGGGATTAACATGCAGGATGAAGCTGTGAATGAGCTTGGCCGTATCTGCAGGGAGGGATTCCTTGAGCCTGGGAATCAGAATCTTCTCTACATCGTAACGGATCTTGGCCTGCATCTCCATATCCACCTTTGCCTGGCCGTACTGGGCGACAGCATCGGCATAGCTCATCCTGCCGAGGGAGGCGGGGACGAACTCGTCGTGCTGGGTGGAAAGGACGATGGTGTGCACCTTCACGGGAAGGTGGGTCTCACCGTCATACTCAATCGTAAACTGGCTCTTTGCGTCAGGCCTCAGATAGGGCATGAGCTGGGGCTCGTTATGGCGGATATCGGCAAGTATCTCAAGGAGGCGGTGGCTGAGGTAGAGAGGCAGGGGCATATAGTCCTCGGTGTCCGTACAGGCATAGCCGAACATCATGCCCTGGTCTCCGGCGCCCTGCTCCTCCTCGGAAGCCCTTTCCACGCCGCGGTTGATATCCTGACTCTGCTCATGAAGGGCGCTCAGGACACCGCAGGAAGAGGCGTCGAACATGTATTCGGCCTTGGTGTAGCCGATACGGCGGATGGTATCGCGGACCGTAGTCTGGATGTCGACGTAGGCTTCGGCCTTGACTTCACCCATCACTACCACCATGCCGGTGGAGCAAAAACTTTCACAGGCCACTTTGGCCTCCGGGTCCTGGCGGAGAAATTCATCGAGAATGGCATCTGAAATCTGGTCTGCCACTTTGTCGGGGTGTCCTTCAGAGACACTCTCAGACGTGAAGAGATAATTCTTTAGCATTTTTTACAGGTGGTTGCAAGCGTTAACAAATCCTTCCACATATGTAAGGGACTGCAAAGGTAGGCCATTTTTTCCGATATGCCAAAAAAAAGAGTTATATTTGCAGACTATATATATTATATGCCAAAAGCAAAGAGTTCCATACAGATCAAAAACCGCAGGGCCTCATTCGATTATGAGTTCCTGGAGACATATACCGCAGGCATCCAGCTTGTGGGAACTGAAATCAAGTCCATCCGTGCCGGAAAAGTCTCCCTGCAAGACGCCTGGTGCTATTTTTCCGGCGGAGACCTCTATGTGAGCGGCATGAATATTGCCCAGTACAGCTGGGGCAGTTGGGGCCAGCACGAGCCCGCCCGTGACCGCAGACTCCTCCTTAACCGGAAGGAACTGAGGCATCTCTCCCAGGAAGACAAGAAAAAGGGCCTTACAATTATCGCAGTGAAGCTTTTCATTGCCGACAACGGCTACGCAAAGCTCGTCATCGCCCTGGCAAAAGGCAAGAAAGAATACGACAAGAGGCAGAGTATCAAGGAAAAGGATACCCGCCGTGAACTTGAACGCGGAGGTATCCTGTAATGGCAATGACAGTGGAGAAATACGCATTGAATCCCAAAAACCTTATGGCCGAACTCCGCGAGGAAGGCTCAAAGGGCTGGTGGAAGTGGCTCCTGGTGCTGCTTTCAGGGATTCTGGTTCTCCTCCTGTACATATGGATCAGCGTTTCCGTCCTGGGGACCGATCTTCCCAAAACCGCCATCCTTAAGCGCCGCAATGCCGACTGGTCCATCCGTATGGACCGCATGGCCGGCCTCCTGGACCGCTGCGAAGAGCAGCTCGCCATGCTGGAAGTGAGGGACAACAAGATTTACCGCAGCGTATACGGCATGGATGAGATTCCCTCTGCCGTGCGCCTTTCCGGCTTAGGCGGGGAAAACCGCTACACGGACCTTGAAGGCACGGCTCTCCGCGGCATCGTGAACCGCCTGGACGTGCTTGAAAAGAGGGCATACATACAGTCCCGCTCCTTCGACGACGTTGCCATGCTCCAGAAAACCGCCGGAGACATGGCCGCACACATACCCGCAATACCGCCCATGTCAACAGAAGCGGGCAGTTTCCATTTGTCCAGCCCCTTCGGCTACCGTTCGGATCCGCTTCTTGGGTATCAGAAGCGCCACACCGGCATGGACTTCGCCTGTCCTCCCGGCAATCCTATCTACGCAACGGGTGACGGAGTGGTGGTCAAGGTCGCCCACGAGAGGAAGGGTTACGGAAACCACGTGGAAATAGACCATGGTTTTGGTTACAAGACCCGCTACGCCCACATGTCCGAAATAGCTGTTGAACAGGGCCAGAACGTAACCAGGGGCGATTATCTGGGACTCAGCGGCAAAAGCGGCCGCGTCACCGGACCGCACCTCCATTACGAGATACTGTACCGCAAGGACTATGTCAATCCGGCACTTTACATGGACCTGGACATAGCTCCAAAGGACTATTTTGAAATTGCAAAGAAACCTTCGAAATGACATTTAAAAAGATCATAGGCTCTGCTCTGAGGTTTCTGGTGGCATCCGTGTCCACCGCAATCATTATATATATACTGGTAGCGCTGTTATTCTCCACCGATGAAGAAAAGCGCCTCCAGAAAGAAAACCGCCTGTATTCCCAAAGGTATACCGCAATGAAGGAGCAGGCCAAACTTACGAGCGACGTGATAGACGGCCTCCTGGACAAGGACAACGCCATATATCAGGAACTGTTCAACACTCCCGCCCCTACCCTTGACGAGGTATCGGCGGCAGACCTCATTGCCGACAGCGATTCCCTGTCGGAGAGTTTCTACCTCTCTGCAGCGGCCTCCAAGAGCGGCAGCCTCATGAAAATGGCAGAGAGCGTGGACCGCAACTTCGAGGAGGTATTCCGCCTCATCAAGTCCAACGGAGCGGCCGTCCCTCCCCTGTCGATGCCCCTGAAGGACATCTCATACGTCCAGACAGGTGCATCAACCGGAATGAGGCTCAATCCCGTGACCAAGCTCGAGCTGATGCATGGCGGCCTTGACCTGGTGGCACCTCAGGGCGCTCCGGTCTACGCCGCAGCAGAAGGCACGGTCACAAAAGTCACCCACTCCCGGAAGGGACTCGGGAACACCGTGGAGATAGACCACGGCAACGGCTATACGACAAAATACTGCCTGCTTGGCGACGTCACCGCCGTCAAGGGGCGCAGGGTAAAACAGGGCACGAAACTTGGCTCCGTGGGTATTTCCACATCGGCAACCGCCCCGCACCTTCACTATGAAGTGTGGCGGGACACCCTTGCGATGGATCCGGTGAACTACCTTTTCACCTCCGTAACCCCGGAAGACTATGCAAGGATGATGTCCCTGTCAGTAAACACGAAACAATCAATGGATTAATATGACATCAAAAGAAATCAGACAGAAGTACCTGGACTTCTTCGCGTCCAAAGGACACACGGTGGTGCCGTCTGCACCCATGGTTATCAAGAACGACCCCACACTGATGTTCACCAACGCAGGAATGAACCAGTTCAAGGATATTTTCCTGGGAAATACAACTCCCAAGTTCCTCCGTGCGACAGACTCCCAGAAGTGCCTCCGCGTGAGCGGAAAGCACAATGACCTGGAGGCGGTTGGCCATGACGGCCGCCACCACACCATGTTCGAGATGCTGGGGAATTGGAGTTTCGGCGACTATTTCAAGACCGAAGCCATCGACTGGGCATGGGAACTCCTCACGGATGTTTACAAAATCGACCCGACAAAGCTTTACGCAACCGTTTTCGAAGGCTCCGAGGAAGACGGGACCGCCCTGGACACCGAAGCCCAGGCAGCATGGCTGAAGCATCTTCCGGCCGACCACGTCCTCACCGGAAACAAGCACGACAATTTCTGGGAAATGGGCGACACCGGCCCCTGCGGCCCCTGCAGCGAGATCCACATCGACCTCCGCTCCGACGAAGAAATCGCCCGCATCCCCGGCCGTGAGCTCGTGAACACCGACAACGACGAGGTCATCGAAATCTGGAACCTGGTGTTCATGCAGTATGAAAGGAAGGCCGACGGCCATCTCGAGCCTCTCCCTGCAAAGAACATCGACACCGGCATGGGCTTCGAGCGCCTGTGCATGATTCTCCAGGGCAAGAACAGCAACTACGAGACCGACGTCTTCTCCGGGCTCATCGGCAAGGTGGAAGAATTCTCCGGTCACAAATATGCCGAGGGCGGCAACGTCCAGGTGGCCATGAGGGTTATTGCCGACCACATCCGCGCAATCGCCTTCTCCATCGCCGACGGCCAGCTTCCTTCCAACGTCAAGGCCGGTTACGTTATCCGCCGAATCCTCCGCCGTGCAGTGCGCTACGGCTACACCTTCCTTGGATTCAATGAACCGTTCCTCTGCCGTCTCATCCCCCAGCTGGTGGAAGACATGGGAGAGGCCTATCCTGAACTGAAAGCCCAGCATAAGCTCATCGAAAGCGTTATCCGCGAGGAAGAAAACGCCTTCCTGCGCACCCTCGAGCGCGGTATCCGCATGCTGGAGGACAACATGGCAAAGAATGCAGCCTCCAAGCAGGTCTCCGGCACCGACGCCTTCGTCCTGTATGACACCTACGGCTTCCCTATCGACCTTACCGAGCTCATCGCCTCGGAGAAGGGTTACACCGTAGACCTGGACGGATTCAACGTGGAACTCCAGAAGCAGAAGGAGCGCGCCCGCAACGCCACCGCCAACGAATTCGGCGACTGGTCCGTCTTCGAAGAGAGCGACGAGGTGGTCTTTGAAGGTTACGACACCCTCACCGTAGAAGGTGCAACCCTCCTGAAGCAGCGCACCGTGAAGCAGAAAAACAAGGAACTCTTCCAGCTGGTATTCGACCGCACTCCTTTCTATGCCGAAATGGGCGGCCAGGTTGGAGACACCGGCTTCATCGAAAGCGCAAGCGGCGAAAAAATCAACATCCTGAACACGGTCAAGGAGAACAACCTTACAATACATCTGGCAGAGCGTCTTCCCCAGGACAGCACCCAGCCTTTCAAGCTCGTGGT
Organism: Bacteroidales bacterium UBA4360; assembly: GCA_002393945.1. Classification (GTDB taxonomy): domain Bacteria; phylum Bacteroidota; class Bacteroidia; order Bacteroidales; family UBA932; genus Cryptobacteroides. The sequence continues at coordinate 46,081 of DGSO01000006.1, read as the reverse complement.
TGACGGAGAGCGCCGCCAGAAGATCATGAACAACCATACCGCAACCCACCTCCTGCATCAGGCCCTGAGGGAAATCCTCGGCACGCATGTAGAGCAGAAGGGTTCATTCGTAGGTCCGGACTATTTCCGCTTTGACTTCTCCCACTTCCAGAAAGTCACCGACGAGGAACTCCTCAAGGTAGAGCACCGCGTGAACGCCCTCATCCGTGCCGATGAGCCTCTCTGCGAAAAACGCGACGCCCGCATCGAGGAAGCACGCGCCATGGGAGCAATGGCACTGTTCGGCGAAAAGTACGGAGACATCGTCCGTGTAGTACGCTTCGGCGACTCTGTCGAACTCTGCGGCGGAACCCACACCAGGTCTACCGGCACCATCGGCATGTTCAAGATCGTGGCCGAAAGCGCTGTGGCAGCAGGCGTCCGCAGGATCGAGGCCGTAACTGCCGAAGCCGCCGAAAACCAGCTGGACAGCTTCGTGGAGATGCTGAAGACCGTAAAAGGCTTCTTCAACAACGTCCCCGACCTCACCGCCGCAATCCGCAAACTCGTGGAAGAGAATGCCGATGCCAAGAAGCAGCTTGAGGCAATCGCCCAGGAAAAGGCCGCCGATCTTGCCGCCAAGCTTGAAGCCGGCGCAGAAGAAGTGAACGGCATCCGCCTGGTACGCTTCGAACACAGCATCGACCCCGCCCTCGCAAGGAACGTCGCCCTCAATCTTCAGAAGAAGGCCACCAACCTTGCAGTTGCAGGAGCATTCGCGTTCGACGGCAAGCCTAACCTTATACTTATGTATTCCGATGACCTTGTAGCCAAGGGCAAGAACGCCGGCAAGGATATCCGTGAAGCCGCCAAGTTCATCCAGGGCGGCGGCGGCGGACAGCCCGGCCTCGCAAGCGCCGGCGGACGTCTCGTCGACGGCCTCCCCTCCGCGCTCAAGTGCCTCGTTGAAACAGCAACTGCATGAAAAAACTCGACAAGTTCATACTGAAGTCCTTCGTGTTGCCGTTTCTGGCGGTATTCGCGGTAGTGGTTTTCATCCTGGTCCTCCAGTTCCTGTGGCTGTACATAGACGAACTGGTGGGCAAGGGCCTTGAATTCAAGGTGATTCTGGAATTCCTCATGTGGGGAAGCTGCCAGACACTGCCGCTGGCAATACCGCTGGCAACGCTGCTGTCATCTATGATGACTCTGGGACAGATGGGTGAACAGTTCGAGCTTACTGCCATAAAGGCGTCCGGCATTTCCCTCACGAGGGTCCTTGTGCCGATGGTCGCCGTGGCTATACTGATTTCGATCGGAGCCTTCTATATCGGAGACCGCCTGGTGCCATATTCAATCAACCAGATTTACACCATGAGGGACGATATCGGCCGCACCAAATCCGAGATCAAAATCCCCACAGGCACCTTCTACGACGGAATCGACGGATATATCCTTCGCGTTGAAGACAGGGACAAGGCTTCCGGAATGATGTACAATATCCAGGTGTATGACCATACCACCGGAAAGGGAAACACCAGGATCACGGTTGCAGACAGCGGCCTCATAAAGATGTCAAAGAGCAAGGATTATCTCACCTTCACCCTCTTTGACGGAACATCTTACCAGGAGGACAACAAACGCAAATACAGGGACACCACCCTGGCCCTTCAGAGGATACAGTTCCACCGGGAAGACATGGTCATCCCCCTGGAAAACTACGCCTTCCACCATTCCGATTCCGCCAGATATGGAGAACAGGTGCGCTCAATGAGCCTTGCGAACCTTCGCCACGGCCACGACTCCCTTTCCAATCTGGTAACCCAGGGCACCGAGAAACACATAAACGAGTTCACGGGGAATACCGGCTTGTCCTACAGGGCGCAGCTTGACACGGCCTGGAAAGCCAAGGCAAATACTCCTCTCGATCCTTCTGGCCGGGAAAAATGGAAAAGCCTGAAGGAAAAGAGGCGCTCATACGAGAACGCGGCGAACGTCGCCCGTCAATATGAGAACCTTCTTCACGGCCAGAGCATGGATTCCTATGATTATACCAGGCTCATCCACAGGACCGATGTGGAAATCTGGAAGAAATATGCCCAGGCTCTGGCGTGCCTTCTGCTGTTTTTCATCGGCGCTCCAGTAGGCGCCATCCTGAAAAAGGGCGGCCTGGGCACTCCTGCCATTGTTTCCCTGCTGTTCTTCGTGCTCTACTGGGTGGTTGACATCACAGGCGAACGCCTTGCCGGAAACGGCGCCCTGCCGGCATTCGTCGGCAAGTTCATGTCGGCATTCATACTTGCGCCGATAGGGGTTGCGCTCACGGTTACGGCCGTCCAGGACAAGAGCATCCTCAATCTTGACGGAACCAAAATATGGTTCAGAAAAATAAAAAGCAAATTCTTCCGTATGTTCAGAAAGACACGCATAGTATATATGGGCACCCCGGAATTCTCCGTGGGGCCGCTTGATGCCATTATCCAGGCAGGATACAAGGTGGTCGGCGTCGTGACCGCACCGGACAAGCCTTCCGGCCGAGGCCTCAAGATGAATGAATCGGCAGTTAAAAAATATGCCGTGGAGAAAGGCCTGACGGTGCTTCAGCCGGAAAAACTCAAGGATCCCGAATTCCTTGCCCAGCTTCAGGCGCTGAAGGGAGACCTCTTTGTGGTGGTAGGATTCAGGATGCTGCCGGAGGTGGTTTGGTCCATGCCCAAGCTTGGAACCTTCAATCTCCATGCTGCCCTTCTGCCGCAGTACCGCGGCGCCGCCCCTATCAACTGGGCTGTCATCAACGGCGAGAACATCACCGGTGTAACCACGTTCATGATTGACAAGAACATCGATACCGGCGGTATCATCCTGCGTTCAGAATGCCGGGTGGAACCCACGGACACTGCCGGAACGCTTCACGACAAGCTTATGGAAATCGGCTCACAACTTGTGGTCGAGACCGTAGAAGGCATCATTCAGAAGAATGTCGAGCTCCGCGTCCAGCGCAGTTTCATCCAGGGAGACGAACTCCTCAAGCCTGCACCCAAGCTCACGGACGAGCTGCGCCACATCGACTGGAACGCTCCCACAAAGACCGTATACAACCTCATCCGCGGCCTGTCACCGTTCCCTTGCGCATACACGGAGCTTGTCAAGGACGATACATCCACCATGCTCAAGGTCTACTTCGGCGAAAAACGTGAAGACCTTCACGGAGAACCCGGCACCGTCATTTCCGACGGCAAGACCTACTTTGCCATCGCCACGGCAGACGGCGCAATCGCCATCACGGACCTCCAGCTTGCCGGCAAGAAGAGAATGGACGTAAAGAGCTTCCTCCTCGGTTTCCGCAATCCGGAAAGCTACCATGCAAGCACCGGCACCTCCAATGCCGAACTGGAAAAGGCCAGGCCGAAAGATGAATGAGATTTCTCGACTTCGCTCGAAATGAAAAGGGTTGTAATACTTTGCAACGGGGCCTTCCCCACCACCGATTATCCGCTGTACCTGCTGGGCAGCGCAGAGGGGGTGGTATGCTGCGACGGAGCCGTGGAGAAGTTTCTGTCACGCTATCCTGACCGCACTCCCCTTGCAATTGTAGGAGACATGGATTCCATTTCCGACCAGCTGCGGGAAAAGTTCGCCCATGTGCTCGTTCACTATGAGGAGCAGGATTACAATGACCAGACAAAGGCCATGCGCTGGGTGCTCGCAAACCATCCGGAAGTTGAAGAGATAACCATCCTTGGCGCTACCGGACTCAGGGAAGACCACACCATCGGCAATCTCGGTCTCCTCATGGAATATACCAGGATGTTCGACCTTGGCGGGCGGCGCATTCAGATCGTTTCCGATTACGGGACGGCGTTTGCCGTCACCGACACGTGTGAACTCCACCTTGGCGAAGGCCGCCGATTCTCCCTTTTCTGCGCCGACAATTCCGTAAAAATATCGTCCGCAGGCCTTGAATGGCCCACGGACGATGTTGTCTTCGATGCATGGTGGAAGGCTACCCTGAACAGGACTGTCCAGCCCATCGTCCAGCTCACCTTTTCACATCCGGCACCTGCGTTGATTATTATTGATTGAGCGCATCGGCACTCTTGATGTACTTTGCAAGCTCCTCGTCTGACAGGTTATAGTCTTGGAGTTCGCCCGAAATGTAGTGGTCATAAGCACCCATATCCACAAATCCATGTCCTGAGAGGTTGAAAAGGATGGTTTTCTTCTCACCTGTTTCCTTGCACTTGAGAGCCTCGCGGATTGTGGCGGCTATGGCATGGCAGCTTTCCGGAGCAGGGATGATACCTTCGGTCTGGGCAAAGAGTATGCCCGCTTTGAAGGTCTCTGTCTGATGAAGGTCTATAGCCTCCATATAACCATCCTTCATGAGCTGGGACATGATGACGCCGGCGCCGTGGTAGCGGAGACCTCCTGCGTGGATGGTGGCCGGCTTGAAGGTATGGCCAAGGGTGTACATGGGAAGAAGCGGAGTCATTCCTGCCTCATCGCCGAAGTCATACTCGAACTTGCCGCGGGTGAGCTTGGGGCAGCTTGCCGGCTCGGCAGCGATGAAACGTGTCTTTTTTCCGTCCCTGATGTTGTGGCGCATGAAAGGATAGGCTATTCCGGAGAAGTTGGAGCCGCCGCCGAAGCAAGCGATGACAATGTCCGGATACTCCCCTGCCAGTTCCATCTGCTTCTCTGCCTCCAGGCCGATGACAGTCTGGTGCAGACATACGTGATTGAGCACGGATCCAAGGGTATATTTGCAGTTGGGAGTTGTGATAGCAAGCTCGATTGCCTCTGAGATAGCACTTCCCAAAGAGCCCTGATCATTGGGGTTCACGGTGAGGATGTCCTTGCCGGCACGGGTACTCATGGACGGTGAAGGCGTGATGGCTGCGCCGAAGGTCTGCATGATACTGCGGCGGTAAGGCTTCTGGTTATAGCTTACCTTTACCATATATACAGCACACTCGAGTCCGAACTTCTTGGCGGCATAGGAGAGTGCACCGCCCCACTGGCCTGCACCGGTTTCGGTGGTAATGTTCGTGATGCCCTGCTTCTTTGCATAATATGCCTGTGCAAGTGCGGAATTGAGTTTGTGGCTGCCTGCAGGACTCACGCTCTCATTCTTGAAGAAGATATGGGCCGGAGTACCCAGGGCTTCCTCCAGTTCATAGGCACGGACTAGCGGTGTACAGCGATATGAAGCGTACTGCTGACGCACTTCTTCCGGGATGGGGATCCACTCATCCGTCTGGTTGAGTTCCTGACGGGCGCATTCTTCCACGAATACTGGATACAGGTCTTCCGGCTTCAGCGGTTCCCTGGTCGCAGGATTCAGGAACGGCAGCGGCTTGTTGGGCATCACAGCCTGAATGTTGAAGAAATGGGTAGGAATCTCAGATTCCGGGAGGAGGTACTTTTTCTGTTTCATAGTTCGTTATGATAAATGTTAATTGTATAGATTTCTCGACTTCGCTCGAAATGACAGTAAAAAATTCGAAATAACAGTACAAAAAAAGGCCTGCGTAAGTTCGCAGGCCTATATCATGTATGGAAAAACTACGGCGAAGCGACTTACAATCAGGAATTGCAAGTGCGCCACCAGAAGTTATTTACCATGTTCGTTCTCATTTCTTCTGCAAATAAAAGAAGAATGGAGCAATAATGCAAGAATTTTCTAAAAAATTACAGTCGTGCGATAATAGCCTCTGTCCACTGGGCTGATGCCGTGGTGAAGTTGGCCTCGATGAAGGCATTGACAGCTGTTGCAATGAAGAGGAGGATGATAATGGTTGCGACGATTGTGCCGATGACCTTAAGTCTCTTGAACCACTTCTTGTTATTCCAGCCGATGGTCTGGAACATGCTCCAGAAACCGTGGTTGAGGTGGAGCCAGATAGCTACGAACCATACAATGTAGAGGGCAAGCACCCACCAGTTCTTAAATGTGGCGATAAGGAGATAGTAGGGGTTCTCTGCTTCGCTGCCAAGGAATTCCTGAAGCTGCATCTTTGCCCAGAAATGGGTGAGGTGGAATGCGAGGAAGCCAAGGATGATTATACCAAGGACTGCCATGTTCTGTGCGCTCCAGCTGTCCTGCTTTGCCTTGGAAGCAACCTCATAACGCTTGAGGCCGCCCCTCTTGATTACATTCTCATAGCTGAGCCAGCATCCGTAAATGATGTGGATGAGGATGCCCAGTGCAAGGATGGGAACCATGATGTCGATGACTGGCGAGGACATGAAGTCGCAGCCAAGCTGGAACCAGCCGTCTCCATGGGTATAAGGATGACTGTCAAGTGCAACCTTGCCGAAGTTTCCGTGCATTGAATCTATGACGGAGAAGAAATTGATGGTTCCGTGGAGAAGCAGGAAGATGATGAGGAAAGCACCTGAAATGCTCTGAATAAACTTCTTGCCGATGGAAGAGGTCAGGAAATTAGCCATGTATACTTATAGTTTTGTTGTTTCAAGTATGCAAATATAGGAATCTTTCTTGGAAGTTTCCCATTATTTGGATATTTTTGTTGGAACGAAAACAATATTATTGAAATGTATAAGAGAGTACTTCTGAAACTTAGCGGTGAAAGCCTTGGTGGTCCCGCAGGAAAAGGCCTTGAGACCGAATGGCTGGGAAAATATGCAAAAGAGATCGCATCGGCAGCAAAGGCCGGTCTTCAGATAGCAATCGTAAACGGCGGCGGAAACATTTTCCGCGGCCTTCAGGGTGTGGGAAAAGGCTTTGACAGGGTTGACGGAGACAAGATGGGCATGCTTGCAACCGTCATCAATTCCCTGGCCCTTTCCATGTTCATCAAGGCAGAAGGAGTGAACGCCGTGGTATTCACCTCCACTCCCATGGAACCGCACGCCAAGTACTACATGAGGGATGACGCCGTGAAGGTCATGGAAGAAGGCGGAGTGGTCCTCATCGCCGGCGGCACCGGAAATCCCTTCTTCACCACAGACAGCGGCGCTGCCCTCCGCGCCCTTGAAATCGGTGCCGATGCCCTCCTCAAGGGCACCCGCGTTGACGGCGTCTATACTGCAGACCCGGAGAAGGATCCATCGGCAAAGAAGTACGATGAGCTCACCTTCGACGAAGCCATCTCCAAGCATCTCAAGGTAATGGACCAGACGGCCTATGCCCTCTGCAGCGACGGCAAGATGCCCATAGTGGTCTTTGACATGAACGCCACCGGGAACCTCACCAAACTCCTCAAGGGAGAAAAAATCGGCACTTTGGTGCATCCTTGATGCAACGCGGGGGCTTGTTTTTGCATCTTAAAGGATGAAAAAATGAAGCCATGGCCGCAAAACTCAGACATCTTTACGAAATCATAGCAGGAGCCATCCTCTCACTGCTTGGCATAACCGGCGGTGTAAAAGCCGTTTCCGGTGTGCAGCCCCGTGAAACATATGGTGCCTCTCAGGCAAGTTACAAGATAGTAGGAAGGGTCCTCTCGGAAAACGGAGATCCCATCGAGGGCATCCGCGTAAGGTACTCCCGTCTGGAATTCACTGACGAAAACGGCCACAAGCAGTATTTCGAGAGGGAAGAAAACGAGTTTATTACAGACAAGAACGGCAATGTAAACGCTCCGGCTTACGATTATACAACAGAGCCGCGGGAGGTCAAGATAGAACTTGACGGCGCATCATTCCGCCCTCAAATCCTTTCCGGAAAAGACCTTGACATCCGCTTTACAAGGGATACCGAATCCTCCTGGCATCTTGGCAACTATACCATTGCCTTCTCTGCCACGATGAAGGAAGCTTAATAAGTTTTATACAGGCATAGTCTTCCCGCGAAGCCAGGCCGCAACATCGGCCGGGAGTCGCGGGGAGAGTTTTTCATATACCCTCTCATTGTAGGAATTGAGCCACTCCCGTTCATCGGATGTAAGAAGGGACACGTCCAGGCAGGATGTGTCGAAGTGGCAGAGGGTAAGGGTCTCGAATCCAAGCCAGGAGCCAAACTCGTTATCGCCAACGCAGCGGCACAGAAGCAGGTTTTCGTGTCTTATGCCGTGCATGCCTTCGCGGTAGATTCCGGGTTCGTCAGACAGGACCATGCCGGGCAGGAGAGCCTGCCTGTTGAAGTTCTGGCGCATATCCTGGGGGCCTTCGTGAACGCACAGGAAGAAGCCCACTCCATGACCGGTTCCGTGGCCGAAGTTGCGCTTGTACTTCCACAGCGGCTCACGGGCAAGCGCGTCTATCTGGCAGCCGGCAGTACCGGCCGGGAATACGGACATGGCAAGGTCTATGTGTCCCTTCAGGACAAGGGTGTAATCTTCTTTCTCAAGCGGAGTGCAGGGCCCCAGCGGCACCGTACGTGTAATGTCTGTGGTGCCGAAAAGATACTGGCCGCCGGAATCGCACAGATAAAGACCGCGTCTTTCCAGAAGAGGCGCTCCGGTATGCGGCGTAACATAATGCGGCAGCGCCGCAGACGGCCCATATGCCGATATGGTCTCGAAACTGTCTCCCCTGTACCCCGGAACGGAGGCCCTCAGCAAGCCAAGATACTGTGCCGCGTCCCATTCGTTTACATTCCCCGCATTCTGGGATATCCAGTACAGGAACTGCTCCATTACAAGTCCGTCCTCCAGATGGGCTTCACGGAAACCGTCAATCTCCACGCTGTTCTTGACAGCCTTTCTCAGAGGTATCGGAGATGTGCACTCTTCAACTTCGGGAAGAAGATCGCCGTCGTCTATGGCATCCCTCAGGAAGACATTCAGTTCCGAAGGGTCTATGCAGATCCGGTCTACCCCGTTCTCCCTGAGGGATGAGAGGGCAAAGGCCGCATCGTCATAGTCCCTGACCGAGACACCGTCGGCCTGGAGCTCCGCAAATGAGGCCTCCGTTTCCGAATCCGGCTCTTCGAAGGCGTCCTTGCGCACGAACCACTGCACATCCTCCATGGTCACCAGCAGGTACGAAATCACCACCGGATTGTATTCGATGTCATTCCCGCGGACATTCAGGAGCCAGGCTATCTGGTCGAGAGAGGACAGGAAAATGGCATCGGCCCCGCGAAGGACAAGCCACTTGCGCAGCGAACGGATCTTCGCCTCCCGGCTTTCCCCGACGAGGTCTTCCCCAAGGGTTATTATCGGCGTTGACGGAACAGCCGGACGGTGCACCCACAGGGGGGCAATCAAATCGGCCACGGGGACAATCCTTGCCGACGGAACCGCTTCCTGCAACTCCCTCACTGCCGATACGCTCTGGCAAAGGCCGTCCACGGCAATGACCGGGGACTCCATCTCCAGGGATGCTATCCACTGCGGGATAGGAACCTGGTCCGGGACTCTCATCTTGTGAAGGACTATGCCGGAACCCTCCAGCTGCTGCTTTGCCTGGATGAAATAGCGGGTGTCTGTCCAAAGGCCGGCATGGTCGGCCGTAACTGCCAAATCTCCGGCTTCTCCGGTGAAACCGGAAAGCCAGGGAACCTGTTTCCAGCGCCCGGCCGGATACTCGCTGCAGTGAGGGTCGCTCCCGGTGAGGATGACGATATCCCAGGAATTCTCCCTCATAAGGGCGCGCAGCGCCTCTATCCTTTCAGAAAAGATGGATTCCATAGCACGATTTTTGACAAATATAGTTATATTTGTATAAAATAGTCAGATTAATCAATTAAATTATTTCAATATTATGGCAGAAGATCCCCTCGAGAGAATTGAGCGGCAGGAGCGCGAACGCAAAGCAAACGGCGGCCTCCGCACCACACTTTATATCCTCATCGCACTTGCTGTAGCCCTTGCCGGCGTGCTTGGCTACATGCTTTACCAGAGGAACAACCTCGTAAACCAGCTTGAAGACGAAAAGGCGGAACTGGCAACCCAGATGTCAGAACTTCAGAACGATTTCGCTTCACTCAGCTCAGATTACGAATCCATCAACCACCAGCTGGACACCTCCCGCGAACAGGTAGCCCTCCTCATAGACAAACTGTCAAAGACTGAGGCTACTAACCGCGCCAAGATACGCCAGTACGAAAAGGAACTGGGCACCCTCCGTACCATCATGAAGGGTTACATCGTCCAGATCGACTCCCTTAACACCTTGAACAAGCGCCTCACCGCAGATGCCGCCCAGGCCCGCCGCGAGGCCGAAGAAAGCCGCCTCCGCAGCGAGGAACTCTCACAGCAGGTAGAGCATCTTTCCTCCAAGGTCAATTCCGGAAAGGTCCTCAGGGCACGCGGCATCAGCCTCCAGGCCATGTACAACAACGACAAGCCCGGAGACCGTCACAGCCGTGTACGCTACATGCTGGCAAACCTCTCCCTCGTAGAGAATTCACTTGCAGACCACGGCCCCGTAAGGGTTTACGTCAGAGTCAAGGATCCTGAAGGAATCCTCCTCATGAACAATGAATCCACAGAGTTCACGTGCGCAGGACAGACCCTCCAGGCAACCGCTTCCCGCGAAGTTGACTACGAAGGCTCGGAAGTAGACCTTTCCATCTACATCAACGACACCGGCGAGTTCGTCAAGGGTATATACTCACTGGAAGTCTACACTGAAAAGAGCCTCCTCGGAACTGCAGAGTGCATGCTCCGATGATTTACATCCACGTACCATTCTGCAGAAGTTTCTGCATTTACTGCGACTTCTATTCAGAGATAGCCGCAGACGGTCCCATGGCTAAATTCACGGACGCCGTCTGCGAGGAAATCCGCCGCCGCGCCTCAGAGATCGAGGATAATCCCCGCACCCTCTACTTCGGCGGCGGTACTCCTTCCCTGCTCCCGATATCGTCCCTGACGAGGATTCTCCTGGAACTGGAAGCATGCGGCCACGGCGGCCCTTACAACGAGTTCACCATGGAAGTCAACCCCGAAGACATCGTCCAGAAGGGCCTTCCTTACGTACAGAGCCTGAACGCGCTGGGGGTAAACCGAATCAGCATAGGCGTACAGTCTTTCGATGACGGCATGCTGCGCTGGATGAACCGCCGCCACAATGCAGACCAGGCAAGGGAAGCATACCGGATTGTAAGGGAAGCCGGCTTCGAGAATGTGAGCCTGGACCTCATTTTCGGCCTTTCCAACCTTAGCGACAGCACCTGGGAAGCAACGGTAGACGAGGCCCTGGCGCTCAATCCCGAACATATCTCCTGCTACCAGCTCACGCTTGACGGAGACTCCCGCCTCGCTGAAATGCTGGAAAACGGAGAATACGAAGAGGCCGATGACGAAGTATGCTGGAGACAGTATTACAGCCTTTGCAGGAAAGCCGCTGCGGCAGGTTACAACCACTACGAGATATCAAATTTCGCCAAGCCCAGTTTCGAGGCAGTGCATAACAGCGGTTACTGGCAGAGGAAACCATACGTGGGCCTTGGCCCCGCGGCGCATTCTTTCAGCGGCCGCTCACGCAGCTGGAACAGCCCTGAGATAGAAGGCTACATCCACACGGAGGAATCGCTCAGCGTCGAAGACGAGAAAGTGGAAACTCTCATGCTCGCACTGAGGACATCCCGCGGCATAGATGAGGAATTCCTGTTCGCCAACTGCAGGCAGAGCGTAATCGACTCCCTTATCGGAGAAGGGGCCCTGGTGAAGGTCGGAAGGCGCTACCGCATCCCTGAAGACCATTTCTTCGTAAGTGACGAGATAATAAGAGAACTGGTATGAAACACCTCAGAAGAAGCATAAAATACTTTATTCAGATCTGCATCCTCTTCGTAGTGATCATAGGAGCGCTGATGCTCCTTGGCTACGTGTCGCCTGATGTGAATTCCGCATTCCGGGGCGGCTGGAAGTCAATCGGCCTCATCGCCGTTTTCTTCGTTGTAATGAGCGGCATATATCCGCTCTTCGGCTATGGCAAGAGAACGGTAAGGGCCAAGGGAGAGCCGTCAGAGCATTTCGCCCAGATTGACAAGGCTTTTGAAGACAGGGGCTATGTCCTGGAAAGCCGCACGGACAATGAAATAAAGTATCACCTGAAATCTCCCGTAGCCCGCGCCACCCGCCTTTGGGAAGACACTGTAACTGTCACCCCCATCCTGGGCGCATTTGAAGTGGAAGGGCTCATGAGGGACCTTGCAAGAGTAGTAATGTCCATGGACAGAAATATCAATAGCTATGAGTGACACTCAGAAATTCAAAACAGTTGCCGAATTCACCGAGAGGACAAGCGCAGACATCTGCGCAGCCCTTCTCAGGGACAACGGCATTCCGGCCGGCGTGTTCGGTGCGGATTCTTCCTATCCTTCCCTCGGCTATGTCAAAGCCATCGAAGTGAAGGTGAATGAAAACGATTACGAAGAGGCCAAAAGAATTCTTGCAGCTTCTGAAAGCGCAGAATAAAACTCCTCTCCGAAAGCTCTGGTTAAAGGTTCGCGTAAGAATTCATACACGCGGACCTTTTCCTTTTTCCCCTTTGCAAACGCAGGGGCGCAGATATCCCAGCGGTGAAGATTAAGGCCGATGCGCCCTCCCCCCAGTTCAACGACCCTAATAGGATAAAGGGAGCACGATATGGGTTTACGGAATCCCCTCAGTTTGCCGCAGCAGAACTGCTGCTCGATGGTGCAGATGCAATTCCCGTCAGCATCTATCCTGCAGAAAGCGCATTCTTCCGTACCTTCCACAAGAGGAGTGACTATATCCCCGTCTCGGTCTATCTCGAAGAAACCCTTTGCATCGACTGCAGCCCGTCCGGCACTGCTCATAAGCGGCGAATATACGGGATATGCCTGCTCCAGCGGCTCCAGTTCCTCTTCCTTGAGAGGAGCTCCGCTATCCCCTACGATACAGCAACGGCCTTTGCAAACCGGATAGTCGCAGGCAAAGAACTCGGTGACGACATCTTCTGAAACCAGGATGTCACCTATTTCTATTATGGTCCCGAAATCCCTACTCATTCACAATAAACTCTATGCGGCCTCCGCCTGCAAGCGCTGCAAGGAAGGAACGTATAACCTCAGGCGTTATGGAATTGATGCTGTCCGAATATCTGGAGAAGTCTTTCCCGGCGGCATAGCGCGATTTCACTATGTCGACCACCCCTGACGGAGTTCCCAATCTCTTTTTGGTGAGATCCATCGCAAGGGCTTTCCAGGCATTGACATCGATCTGGGCAGGAGCCTTGCGGGAAACTTCCTGGATGGCTGCACGCACTGCCGTAAGAGCCCTTTCGTTGTCCCAGGTGACGTTGTCAGGAAGGCCCTCCCTGCGGGCCGGATAGCAGCTTATTAGCAGCTGGAACCGCTCCTGAGGCTGCGTCTCCAGGCTTGCCGACACCTCGGCCCCGAATCCGTACGGGGCAAGATGGCTCACCAGAGTCTGCCTCAACGCCTCTGCGGCTATATCGGCAGTATAATAACTCTGCGTGGTGACCGAATACTCTGCATCCATAAGGACGTAAAGGGCAGGACTGCCGGGACCCTGTATGGTGCGGGTTCCGACTATGGGGCTGCGGTCTACGGCGACACGCGCCATGCTGCCGCGGTCTGTGTTGAAGCCGCCCAGATACTTGAGAAGCAGTTTTTTTACGACGGTCTCGTCAAGGTCTCCGGAGAGGATGAGTATACCGTCGTTTGCCCTGGCAAAACGGTCCTGGAAGTATTTGTCCGCCTTCCTTGCCGTCTCCTTCGTAAGAGCTCCGGCGCGCTTGACGGGCATATATATGAATCCAGGGCTCATCTGCATGTCCATCAGGTCCGATGCCGATGTCCGGTAGAAAGCGTCGCTGCGTGCATAGGCCTCGAATTCGGCCCAGTTGAAAGTGCGGTCTCCGGACAGGGCGAGAAGGGCCTTGAGAAGGAAGGACAGGCGGGAGGTGGGGGCCTCTCCGTTGATATTCATGCTGTATACGCCCACATGGGTGTTCATGGTCACGCCTTTTGCCTTGACAAGGTCATGGAAGGCGCTGCAGGAAAGGCCGCCGGCATCGTACATAGAGAGCATCGGCGCAATGTATCCTCCTTCTCCCTGAAGCAGATTGTCGATGGAGGAAAGGCCTCCGTTCATGATGAAGCAGTAATTGAACATGCCGCTTCCCGGAATCTGTTTGTATGCGACACGCATCCCGTTGGAGAAGGTCCATAGTTTGCCGCCGGAGACGGGTTCGGCCTTTTCGCTCTTGAGCCTTATCCTGGGGGTAGACCTTTCCATCCCCAGAGTGTCCTTCGAATGCCATGTGTAGTCCTTTCCGGAAGGGGTGATGGAGCCGTAAAGATAGGCCAGGTTATAGTAGAACAGGGCTTCGTCCTTGTCAAGGGTATCGGCAAGGGTATACTCGAGGCTGAGGTTGGAAAGCTGCTCCAGAAGGGCGGAGGAGAAACGGTTGAAAAGGCGCGTCTGGGTGGAATCGGCAACGTTTTTCCTGGAAAAGAGGGTGAGGTCTTCCGTCCGCGGAGAGAGCGGGGAGCCGTAGAGGAAATGGGAGATGCAGCGGTCAACGTCCTCTTCGCGGGAAGGGGTGGCCTTAGCCCTTTTCATGAAAGACGGGAGGAGGGTGTTCTTCGCATCGGAAAACTCGCTTTCGCTCACGCCGAAGGAGTCCAGTTCCGCAAGGGTGGAAGACACGGTGCGCATGGCCGCATCGACAAATTCCGGAGAAGTGCCGATTGTTACGGTATACCGCTCATCCCCGGCGGAATTGAAGCTGGTGGCGGCGCTGTACCTCAGATATGCCACCGGAATTCCGGCATCCCTGAGGTTTCTGTCCAGCCGGTGGCCGATAACGGCCCGGAACTCCTCGGCAAGGATGTCCGTCACCAGGAACTGCGGGGTGTTCATCAGATGATAAGGGGTTCTTGCCGATGTATATGAGATGCTTATCTCAGAAACCTTTCTGCCGGGCTCGGTTTTTAGCGTCACTACCGGCGCCGGGGACGGTTCCCAAATATAGTCCGGTATGTGGGCCTCCTTGACCAGTATCCTCGGGACAAGCATGGAGAAGATGTCCATCTTCTTCTTGAGTTCCACCTGGTCAATGTCGCCGCATACGATGATTGCCTGTTCCGAGCGGGACTGCGCTATCTGGTCAAAGGTGAAAAGCAGGGTGGAATCCAGCACCTCCGGCCTGTAAAAAGCTATGTTCTCGTATCTGAAAACCGTAGAACCGTCATTGTCGGACATGTATCCGTCGTGGCGGGGCGCTATCTTCATGCGGGAAAAGAAACCGGGACGGAGAGACCGCCTTGCTTCTTCCGAAGGCGCCTCATCCCTGCGGACAACGGCAATGTCGGCATATCCTTTTGCCGAAGGATTGGATACCATATAGTACGTAACACCGCATCCCAGGGTGCCTTTTGTGATCCTTGAATCGACTGGCAGAGTGGGAAGACCTGCCGCTGGCACGGAAATTGAATTTAATGCCAGGGCCAGTGATATTACGACTGTTTTAAAAAAAATTGTCATATTGCCGGTGCAAAAATACAACATTATTTGCTATTTTTGCAAATTAGTGGTGTTATTCCGGTTTGGAACTTTTTGCCAACCTATGAATCTAAACGAATAAAACTTATACGAAAATGAAAAAGGTATCAGTAGTTATCGCCGCTTTCATCGCAGCCGCAGCCGTTGCATCCGCACAGGATTACAACGCAGGAATTGAAGCTTTCAACGCAGGCGCAACCGCACTGCAGACCAGTAAGACAGAAGCCCTGGGCAGCTTCCGTGCAGCTCTCACCCAGTTTGAAGCATGCGAAGAAGAGGAAGCCGCAGAAATGGTGGCAAAGTGCAAGGAGATCATCCCTGAAACTATTCTCTCCATTGCAAAAGAACAGATCAACGGTTCGGAATACGACAACGCTCTCACAACTTTGGCAGAGGCTGTTGCAGTAGCAAAGGAATACGGTATTGAGAACACCGCAACTGAGGCCAAGGAACTTATTCCCAACGTCTATATGAGAAAGGGTTCCACCCTCATCAAGGAAAAGAACTTCGCAGATGCGGTTGCAGCTTTCAAGGAAGTTGTAAACCTCGAACCGGACAACGGACAGGCTTTCCTTCTCCTTGGTCAGGCTACCCTCCAGACCGGTGATGCAGATGCAGCTGTCGAGGCCCTCAAGAAGGCTTCCGAGCTCGGCCAGGAAGCAAAGGCCGGAAAACTCATCGCCAACACCTACCTCAAGAAAGGCCAGGCCCTCCTCAAGGCAGGCAAGAACGCAGATGCAATTGCAGCACTTGAAGAATCCAACAAGTATGTAGAAAGCGCAAACGCCTACAAGCTCATTGCAAGCGCACTCACCAAGAGCGGCAAGACCCAGGATTCCATCGCAGCATACAAGAAGTATCTCGAGATTTCCCCGAATGCAAAAGACGCTGCAGACATCATCTTCACCATCGCCGCAACAGCCCAGAAGGCAGGCGACAAGGCAACAGCCAAGGAATTCTACCAGAAGCTTGAAGGCAGCAAGTACGCAGCTCAGGCAGAGGCTCAGCTCAAGACCCTCTAAAGCTTGAAAACGCTCGAACTGCTTTCTCCCGCAAGGACAGCGGACATCGGCATTGCAGCAATAGACTGCGGTGCCGATGCCGTCTATATAGCAGGCCCCTCTTTCGGCGCACGCCAGGCCGCAGGCAATTCAATCGAAGACATCGCCCGCCTCTGCCGATACGCCCACCGTTTCGGCGCAAGGATCTACGCAACGGTTAACACCATACTCTATGACGATGAACTGTCCTCTGCGGAGGCTCTGGTAAAAGACCTTGGCGCCGCCGGAGTTGACGCGCTCATCGTGCAGGACCCCGCGGTTCTGAAACTGGCGGAAGGGCTTGGAATGGCATTGCACGCATCTACGCAATGCGCGGTAAGGACTCCGGAGAAGGCAAAGTTCACAGAAAGCCTCGGGTATGGAAGAATCGTCCTGGAAAGGCAGATTTCGATAGAAGACATCAAGGCCATAAGGGATGCCGTAGATGCAGAAATCGAGTTTTTCGTTCACGGGGCACTTTGCGTCTCATACAGCGGCCAGTGCTATCTTTCAGAGTATCTTACAGGGCGCAGCGCCAACCGGGGAGAATGCGCCCAGGCATGCCGCAGCCTTTATAACCTGGAAGACGCAAATGGGCGTGTAATAATGAAGAATACTCCCCTGCTGTCCCTCAGGGACCTCAAACTTTACGGCAAACTGGAAGAGCTTGCCGGCGCAGGGGTCTGTTCATTCAAGATTGAAGGGCGCCTCAAAGGCGTGAATTACGTTAGAAACGTAGTGAAGGCATATTCCGAAGCGCTGGACGCCCTTGTGGAAAAACACCCCGGAGAGTATCGGCGCTCATCATTCGGACGGGTAACCGGAGGCTTTGTCCCGGACCTTGACAAAACCTTCAACCGCGGCTATACCGAACTGTTCGCCGACGGCACCAGATGCAGCTGGAGAAGCACCGGAGGAGGAGAATTCATCGGCATTGTAAAGACAATGACAAGAAGCGGCTTCATCCTTGAACCGGCCGCCAGGGGGATAAGCCTTTCAAACGGGGACGGTTTCACCTTCACCGCAAAGGACGGAAGCTCGGTAGGATTCCGGGCCGATGAAGCTGAAGGCTTCTCCGTCAAGTGCAAAAACGTCCAGGGACTGGCCCCGGGAGTGAAACTGTACCGCAACCTTTCTGCCGCATTCGAGAAAGCTGCAGAGGCTTCCCTGCCGGTGAGGCTGATTGAAGTTGCACTGAATGTGAGCATTGCGGATGGCGTCATTTCAATCGAAGCAGTCTCCGAAGACGGCAGACACGTATCTGTCCGGGAAAGAGTAAATGCAGAAGCCGCCCTCAAGCCTTCACTTATGCTTGAAAGCATGAGAAACCAGCTTTCAAAGAGGAGCACGCCTTACAGTTTCAGGCTCGAATCCCTCGACGCACAGGGCGATATTCCTTTCCTTACGGTTTCATACATAAACGGGCTCAGAAGGTCCATAGCCGAAGAACTTGAGCGTATCCCCGTAACAGCGCTTCCTCTGAGAACTGCCAAGGCCGACCCCACCGTCAAAGCCCCGTCGGAACTCACCTACAAGGCGAATATCGCAAACCGCATAGACAGGGAGATATACTCGTCCAGAGGCGCTTCCAAGCTTGAAGACGCCTATGAAATCACGCACAGGATCGGGGCGGAACTCATGCGAAGCAAATACTGCGTCCGCCATGAACTGGGACTGTGCCCCAAACAGAAAAAGGGCCTGAAACCAGACCCTCTGTATCTTGAAAACACCGGTCGCAGACTAACCCTGAGATTCCACTGCGCCGATTGTGAAATGACCGTGGAAGCCTAGTCCCTTCCGGTATAACTCGTGCTTTTGAAGTCCTTTACCCAGACCTGGCGCTCGATGGGTTCGTCCAGGGAAATCATCGTATCGGTAGACTGGATATAGGGAATCTTCTGGATTGTATTGAGAAGCACTTCCATAAGATGGTCGTTATCCAGGCAGAACAGTTTTGCGAGTATGGCGAAACGGCCGGTTACAAAATGACACTCGACTATTTCGGGGATCTTCTTTAAATTTGAAATCACCTCGGGATACTTGGTGGATTCCGAGAGTGAAATGCTCACGAATGCACACACATTGAGACCAAGTGCCTGAGGTTTCACAAGAAGACGTGAGCCGGCAATGACGCCATTGGCTTCCAATCTCTTGACTCTCTGATGTATAGCCGCTCCGGAAACGCCGCACTCACGGGCAATCTCGAGGAATGGCATACGGGCGTTTTTTACCAGAAAGGAAAGAATCTTCTGGTCTATTTCGTCAATGTGGTAACTGGGCATAGCACTTACAGTTTATAAGTTTTGTAAGTGCAAAAATAATAAAAAATTTTATTTCCTCCTATTTCTGGAGTTTTTTCCAGTGGGTTCAGAATTCGCAATTATCGTTTTGCATTCATTTTCAGAGAGTGCCGCGGCTTCTTTGCCCTTTGGAATTCTGTAATTGGAATCCCCGGCCTTGATGTAGGGGCCGTAGCGTCCGTCGACAATCTTGATGTCTCCGTAATCGGCGATAATCACGGGGCCGGCAGGCTTGGAGGCCACTTCTGAAATCAGCGCTTCGCACTCCTGCAGGGTTATTTTCAGAGGATCCTTTCCGCGGGGCAGTTTCACATTCTTGTCTCCGTACTTGAGATAAGGGCCGAAACGTCCCTTTGTGGCGATAACCTCAACGCCGGCGATTTCACCAACCTTGCGAGGCAGTTCAAGCAACTTGAGAGCCTCTTCCAGCGTAAGATTCTCTATCAGCTGGTCCTTGCCGAGGGATGCGCTCTGGCGGTTTTCGCCTTCTCCCTTCTGCACATAGGCGCCAAACTTGCCGAATGAAGCTATGACCTTTTCTCCGTCGGGCGCAACGCCTATTTCCCGCGTTATGCGGTTATAGGTCTTGTCTGCCATTACGGCGTTTACGTGCTTGTGGAAAGGGGCGTAGAATTCGTCCAGAACCCCGGTCCAGGGAATCTTTCCCTCCGCCACCTTGTCAAAGTCTTCCTCGATGGTAGCCGTGAAATCGTAATCGAGAATGTCGGCAAAATTGCCCACCAGATAATCCGTAACCACAAGGCCGAGTTCCTGGGGAAGGAGTTTTCCCTTTTCGGCACCAACGGTTTCAGTTTTGGCCGATGTCTTTATCCTGCCGCCTTCAAGCGTAAGGTTCGTGACCTTGAAGGACTGGCCTTCCTTGTCTCCTTTTACGGCATATCCCCTGCCTCGCGTGAGGGTATCCACGGTTGCAGCATAGGTTGAAGGACGGCCGATTCCAAGTTCCTCCATCTTCCGCACCAGGGTTGCCTCGTTGTAACGGACCGGCGGCTGGGTGAACTTGCACTGTGCGCTTACAGTCTTGTCAATGACGACGTCTCCGGGATTGAGTTCGGGAAGGATCTGCTCTGCCGATGCATCGGCGGGTTCGTCGTCACGGCCTTCCAGATATACGGCCATAAAGCCGTCGAACATGATCTGGACAGACTGGAGGCTGTATTTTTCAGGCCTGTGGTCCTGAGCCACCTTCATGGTTGTGTTCATCACGCGGCTTTCCGCCATCTGGGAAGCCACGGTGCGTTTCCAGATAAGGTCGTAAAGCTTTTTCTCCTGAGGCGTACCCTCGATGGTGACGTTCTCTATAAAGGTAGGGCGGATAGCCTCATGCGCTTCCTGTGCCCCCTTTGACTTTGTATGATACTGGCGGAAGTGATAGTAATTCTCGCCGTAATTGGACAGGATGTAGTCCTTGGCAGTTCCAAGGGCGAGGGATGACAGGTTTGTCGAGTCCGTTCTCATATAGGTTATGAGACCGCGTTCATAGAGGCTCTGTGCGACCCTCATGGTTGTGGAAACCGGGAAGCGGAGCTTGCGGGACGCTTCCTGCTGAAGGGTGGATGTGGTGAAAGGCGGTGCCGGATAGCGTGTGCCTTCCTTTTTCTCCACTGAATCTATAAAATACTTTGCGCCGATGCTGTCCTTCAGGAACGCTTCCGCCTCTTCAATGGAAGTGAAACGGTTTTCCAGGGTGGCTTTCATGGAGGCTCCGGACTTTTCGGAAACGAACACGGCCTCAACCTTATAGAAAGATTTAGGCTTGAAGCCCATGATTTCCTTCTCCCTGTCTACAATAAGACGGAGGGTGACGCTCTGGACGCGTCCTGCAGAGAGCTTCGGCTGGATTTTCCTCCAAAGGATGGGAGAGAGTTCAAAACCCACGAGACGGTCCATCACGCGGCGGGCCTGCTGGGCATTGACAAGATTCATGTCGATGTCACGGGGATTCTCTATCGCATTCAGGATTGCCTTCTTGGTGATTTCGTGGAAAGCGATGCGGCGGGTCTTTTCGGAAGGGAGGCCGAGAGTCTCTTTAAGATGCCAGGAAATTGCTTCTCCCTCACGGTCTTCATCGGAGGCAAGCCATACCATGGGAGCTTCCTCAGACATCTTTTTCAGGTCGGCGACTACCTTTTTCTTTCCGGCAGGTATTACATATTCAGGAGCAAAGCCATGCTCGACGTCTACGCTGAGCTTGTGCTCTTCCAAATCCCTGATGTGTCCTATGGATGCCTTGACAAGATAATCGTCTCCCAGGAATCTCTGAATTGTCTTTGCCTTCTCGGGCGATTCGACTATGACCAATTGTTTTCCCTTCATAACTCTTTTCGACCGGTTTGTTCGGTTTTCTTTTGCAAAGTAACGAAGATTTAAGGCAAATTTCCAAATTTTCTGCTTAATTTTGTAAACTGGATTTTTAGCAAGACTTTAGTCTTGTTCAGGAAATAATTTTTTTGCCGATGACAGACAAAACCAGAAAAAAAATAACCCTTTGGTTCTGGATCATACTCGTAGCTCCGTTCGTGGCTTTGGGCATCCTGCTGGCGCTGGTATGGGCCTTTGCAGACATTCCCTCGCTGGAGGAACTTGAAAACCCTGATTCCAAACTTGCGACGCAGGTTATTGCCGACGGTGGCGAGATACTCACCACCTACCATATAGAAAACCGTACATTCGTAAGCTATGACGAACTTGCCCCGTCACTGATCCAGGCCGCCGTAGCTACGGAAGACAAACGCTTCTACAAGCACTCCGGAGTAGACTTCCAGTCCCTTGGAAGGGTGCTCTTCAAAACCCTCCTTTCCAGGGATTCCTCACAGGGCGGCGGCTCCACCATTACTCAGCAGCTCGCAAAGACGCTCTACCCCAGGCGCCCCGGCGTAGGCAAGATAGGAATGGTATGGATCAAACTCAAGGAGTGGATTACAGCCATCAAACTGGAACGCAACTACACCAAGGAAGAGATAGTTGACATGTACCTCAACGCAATCTTCTTCGGCTCCAATTCCTACGGCATCTCTTCGGCGGCAAACCTCTTCTTCGGAAAGCATCCTTCGGAGCTCAATCCGGAAGAGAGCGCCGTACTTGTGGGCATGGTCAACAAGCCCACAAGGTACAATCCATCCATCAATCCGGATCATGCCCTCAAGCGCCGCAACCTGGTACTGAGCCGCATGAAAGACATGAAGTACCTCACCAAGGCCGAATGCGATTCCCTGCAGGCCCTGCCCATCACCCTCCATACCCGCCAAGGAGACCGCACCACCGGAGTGGGCCCCTACTTCAGGGACATGCTGAGGCGCACCATGAATGCCACCAAGCCCAAGAAGTCTTCCTACTATACACCTGAAGACTATCAGGTAGACTCGCTTCTCTGGGCAGAGGATCCGCTCTACGGCTGGCTCAACAAGAATTTCAAGTCCGACGGCTCCAAGTACGACCTCGACCGTGACGGCCTCCGCATCTACACTACAGTAAATATCAAGATGCAGCGCTATGCAGAGGAAGCCGTGGCCGAACACCTTGGCAAAGACCTCCAAAAGGCCTTCGACAGGGAACTCAAGTACCGCAGGAATCCCCCCTTCATGGCCGACACTGACAAGAAAGTCATCGAAACCACCCTGAAACAGGCCCGCAAGTGGAGTGACCGCACCCGCATGATGAAGGCATCCGGCCACTCAGATTCAGAAATCGAGGCCTCGTTCAAGGAGAAGACCAAGATAAGGGTATTCACATGGGATAAGCCCGGCTACATTGACACGCTCATGACTCCGGACGATTCCATCCGCTACTACAAGTCCTTCTTCAGGGCAGCCTTCATGGCCATTGAACCCGGAACCGGACACATCAAGGCATACGTGGGCGGTCCGGACTACCGCTACTTCAAGTACGACAACGTCCGTCAGGGACGCCGCCAGGTTGGATCCACGGTGAAACCCTTCATCTACACCCTTGCGATGGAGTCGGGAATGACGCCGTGCGACCCTGTCCAGAACTCTCCGGTTGTAATCGTCATCAACAACCAGGGAGACACATGGAGCCCTCAGGACCCCCATGCCGACGACACCATGGTAGACCTCGCCTGGGGTCTTGCCCACAGTTCGAACTCCGTATCGGCATACCTCATGAAGCAGCTTGGACCGGAATCCATGGTTTCCATGATGAGGAAAATGGGCATAGGCGGCTATGTAGACCCCGTAGTATCGCTTTGCGTGGGCTCTGCAGACCTGTGCGTATATGACATGGTAACGGCATACAACACCTTCCCTTCGGGAGGCACATATACCAGCCCCATCTTCGTCACCCGCATAGAGGACAGTGAAGGAAACATCCTCGGATCATTCAGCGACAGGAAGCACGAGGTGCTTTCCCAGAAGGCCACGGCCGAGATGATCAGCATGATGAAGGGCGTCGTGGATTACGGAACAGGTATCAGGCTTCGCCTCAAATACGGCCTCAAGGGCCAGATTGCAGGCAAGACCGGAACCACCAACGACAACTCCGACGGCTGGTTCATCGGCTATACCCCGAAGATTACCGCCGGCGTGTGGGTGGGTGCCGAAGACCGCTACGTCCACTTCTCCAACAACAGCCTTGGCCAGGGGGCGAACATGGCCCTGCCGATATGGGGCCTGTGGATGAAGAAAGTCCTTGCCGACGGCACCCTGGGCATATCCGACAGCGACGTCTTCCCCGAAAGCATAGGCAGTTACCACTGCGCCGCTGAAGAAGAGGACACCGCGCCCGAAAAATCCGACCTTGAGAATTATTATTTTGAATAATGGCTAAATATCAGTCAGTTGCAGTTATTTACGGCAGCGATTCCTCAGAGTGGGAAGTTGCCTGCCGCAGCGGAGAATTCGTCGCATCCCGCATCGACGAATACAAGTATGACGTGTACGAGATTTTCGCCCGTTTCGGGCAGTGGAAGCTCGTTGCGATGCGAAGGGCTAATTCCATGAGAAGCCCCTTCCCCGAAGGTGCACAGCCCGAGGTGGACAAGACCGACTTCTCCGTCATGGTCCTTGGAGAGAAAGTGAAGTTCGACTTCGCCTATATCATGCAGCACGGTGCCCCGGGTGAAACCGGCCTCCTCCAGGGCTACCTGGAGATGCTTGGAGTGCCGCATTCAAGCTGCAGCGCCTTCGTGACCACGGTGGCTTTCGACAAGTATTCTTGCAAGAGTTACCTCCGCGGGGCAGACTACGTAAAACTGTCGCCCGACGCTTTCATCCGTCAGGGAGACGACGTAGAGGCCTTCAGCAAAAAGACGGTTGAAAAACTTGGACTGCCCCTTTTCGTAAAACCCACGAACGGAGGCTCAAGCTTCGGCATAACCAAGGTGGAAAAGGCCGACGACCTCCCCGCAGCGGTAAGGTATGCCTTCACTGAAGGAGACACCGTAATCGTAGAAGCCGCTATCAAGAGCGAGCATGAACTGACTTGCGCAGTATATAACGGTAAAGACGGGATCAAGGCTCTTCCGGTGATTGAAATCATATCCGAGACAGGCTGGTTTGACTATGATGCCAAGTACAACGGCCTCAGCCAGGAAGTATGCCCCGCCCAGATTCCCGACGAACTCGCAAAACGGATTCAGGATATCTCGGTAAGGATATATAAGCATCTGGGTTGCAAAGGCCTCGTGAGGATGGATTACATATCGGCACCGGATGGCATTTATTTCCTGGAAGTGAACATCATCCCCGGAATGACCAATGCCTCCCTCGTTCCCAAGATGGTGCGTGCGGCAGGCATGGACTTCACCGGATTCCTTTCTGAAATAATCGAGAACGCCTGATGCTCCTTGCCGATTTTCTCAAACAGGGAGTAGCCGCCCTTGAGCCCCTGTACCCTACAGCCGAGGCCCGGAACATAGTACTGATGCTGTGCGAAGAGCTTATCGGAACCAAGAGTTATACCCATATAGTCGAACCCCAGTACGAGATAGACAAGAAGTGCGTACAACCCCTCGCTGAGGCCCTTCTGCGCCTCCAGAGCGGGGAGCCCATCCAGTATGTCACCGGCAAATGCGAGTTCTGCGGCCGCACCTTCAGGGTCAATTCGGATGTGCTGATTCCAAGGCCTGAAACCGAACTCCTCGTAAGGGAGGCCATAAAGATTGCCGACAGGACAAAGCGCATGCGCATTCCATACGGCAAAACCGCAGAACCTGTGAGAGTCCTTGACCTGTGCACGGGAAGCGGCAATATAGCATGGTCGCTCGCACTGTCCGTCCCCGGCGCCAGAGTGGTAGGCGTGGACATCTCAGAAAAAGCCCTCGAAGTGGCCCGAAGCCAGGATTTCTCCTCCGAGCTCAAGGCGGCCGGAGCCCTTGCCCCTACTTTTGTCGCCGCCGATATCCTCGATACCGAGCAGCCTTTCAACTACGGGCAGTTCGACCTCATCCTCTCCAACCCTCCCTACATCATGGAGAAGGAGAAGCCCCAGCTCCGGCGCAATGTGCTGGACTACGAACCGGAAACCGCGCTGTTCGTTCCCGACGACGACCCGCTCCTCTACTACAAGGCTATCGCCAGATGGTCCGACAGATTCCTCTCTCCCGAAGGGAAAGGCCTCACCGAAATCAACGAGATCCTGGGCAACGAAACCCGGGATGTCTTTGCCGGGATAGGGTTCTCCCAGTCGGAACTGGTCAAGGACTTCTATGACAAAAACCGCTTCGTCTTCTATATGAAATAGCGGTTTTGTCAACGTTTTTACATTAAAACCATTGACAAAATTTTTGAAAAATCGCCCCTGTAGACTCCTGCAGGGGCTTTTTCATACCTTTATCCGTTTCACCTTTGCGTACACGGATAACTATTCTGTACTTTGCAGGAAGGAAACGGGAACTAATGCCCGCAGAAGAAAATGAAAAGATTGATTGTTCCAATTGTCGCTGCAGTGCTGATGGCGTCGGGCTGCAGGAAAGAAGCAGCCACTGAACCTGTTCCGGTGCCGGACAACGGTTATTTCACCCTTGAGGATGTATCCCGGCTGCTTGGATCTGTCCCTATCGGCAGGGAGCAGGTGGGGGAAGTGCATGATGCCGTGACGGCATCGGCAGGAAACGGCTATGATGATGAATACCTTATGAGGGATGTGTTCGCATCTCCCGGGGCGGGGATCGGCAGCTCCGGGGAATCGAAAGCCGGAAACAGATACGCGAGACCTTTGCGTGATCTGCTGAGGGAGGCCGTCACCATCACCAAGGCAGGCGGCGGAAATGAAGATTTCCTGGATGCCCTGGCCGAATCCGACGTACAGATTTACTGGCCGTTTTCGGATTCATGGGACGGGCAGCAGATGCCGGTCATAACCTTCGACCCCGGAGACTTTTCCGAGACCAACTGGGGTTATACGCCTTCCGGAGAGAAAGTGCTGGTAGATGAGCAGATGGCCTCCGAAAGGCCGGTATGGGTGGTCAGCCGCAATGCCGATTCAGAATACACCTCTCTCGAGATGCTGCGCAGACAGGACCCTTCCTGGGGCCATGGCGGAGGTGACATCCTGGTAGGAACCAAAGCCGGAGATTCAATGAAGACGCTTATCCTGAGGTCTTTCAAGGCAAACAGGCAATATGACAGCTGGTTTGCCGGAGCGAGCGAGTTCTTCGTAAAGGTTGGCTCCGTAGAAGATTTCACAGCCTCCACTGAACCGGAACTGAGGGTATATCAGCCCTTTGTGACAGATTTCATGATAGTCGTAAGGAGGAGCCAGATCAAAGAGATACAGCCGTTCAACGCAATCCTGATATCGGAATGGACCGACGGGCTGCAGAACTGCGCGCTAATGATACTGGAGGATGACGGCGGCACGCGTACGAGTTGGAAGACATCGGCAACCGTAAAATACAATTCCAAGGTTTACGGAGTGGAGATAGACATCCCCATGAACCAGCGGGACGATATAGTCTGGAGAGGGTCGCTCACCCGCGGATTCATAGAAAAGAACTCAGGAAAGACGGTGAGACTGGGCGACGTCGAACTGGTGCTGGAACTTATCTGAGCAGCAGCTTTGCCAGCTCCAGGTCTTCCGGTGTGGTGATTTTTATGTTGGTCCGCTCACCAAGTATGCAGGTCACGGGAATTCCGAAACGGGATGCCACGGAAGCATCGTCAGTGAAGCTGGTGTCATAGCCCTGGGTATAGGCCTTCCGGAGAAGTTCGGAATGGAAAATCTGAGGGGTCTGGGCTCCCCAGACGCGGCTGCGGTCAACGGTCTCCCGGCTCACGGCAAGAGTGCCGTCTTCGTTCCTGTCCAGGACCTTCAAGGTGTCGAAACTGGGGACTACGGGAATCACTGCGGGAGCGTCCTCGGACGCTTCGAACAATTCCCTTATCTTTGCCGCGCTCACAAGGGGGCGCACAGCGTCATGGACAGCCACGGAAACGCCGTCCGGTACATGCTCAAGGGCGTTTTTGACTGAATGGAATCTCGTAAAACCGCCGGCCACAAGCTTTTGCGGGCAGGTAAATCCGTCGCGGGCACACATGCGCCTCCAGTCCTGGATACTGCCCTGCGGAAGAACGGTTATGACATGTATATCCGGGACCGCCTCCATGAAACGCTCTATGGTAAGGCGAAGTATCGGTTTCCCGTCAAGAAGGAGAAACTGTTTGGGGACATCCGCTCCCATACGCACGCCTGAACCGCCGGCGGATACTACCAGATATTTATTTCGGGTCATAGTGTAAATTCTTTATGCGAATATAAGATTTTTTCGCTAAATTTACACGATAATACAGTATTAGATACTTAGACCCACACAAATATGGCATTCCGCTTTTTGAATCAAGAACTGGCCATGGACCTCGGCACGGCGAACACGGTCATTTTCCAGAATGACCAGATTGCCCTGGACGAACCGTCCATCGTCGCAATAGACAACCAGACCGGCAAATGCATCGCCCTTGGCCAGAAAGCCAAGCTCATGCATGAGAAGACCAACCCGGGCATCAAGACCGTGCGTCCCCTCAGGGACGGCGTCATCGCAGACTTCAACGCTGCAGAGATGATGATCCGCGGTTTCATCCGTCAGGTCAACTCCCGCCACAAGAGCCTTTTCGCTCCAAACCTCAAGCTCGTGGTCGGCATTCCTTCCGGCTCCACCGAAGTTGAGATCAGGGCTGTCCGTGACTCTTCCGAACATGCCGGCGGCAGGGACGTTTACCTTATCTACGAACCCATGGCCGCAGCCCTCGGTATCGGCCTCGACGTCGAAGCGCCTAAAGGCAACATGGTAGTCGACATCGGAGGCGGCACCACGGAGATCGCCGTCATCTCCCTCGGCGGCATAGTCCAGCAGGAATCAATCCGCGTTGCGGGTGACGTCTTCACGGCCGATATCCAGAACTACCTCCGTCAGCAGCACGTGATTAAAGTCGGTGAGACCACCGCAGAACGCATCAAGATAGCCGTCGGTTCCGTCATCCCTCAGCTTGACGTAGAGCCCGAACCCTTCCTCGTCCGCGGTCCAAACCTCATGACAGGCCACCCTGTAGAGGCCCTCATCCCCTATCAGGAAATCGCACACTGCCTTGACAAGTCCATCGCCCGCCTTGAGACCGCAATCCAGCAGGTTCTGGAGCAGACTCCTCCGGAGCTCTACTCAGACATCGTAGAGAACGGTATCTTCCTCAGCGGAGGCGGCGCCCTCCTGAGAGGTCTCGACAAGCGTCTCTCCGAGAAGGTGAACATCCCGTTCCACGTAGCGGAAGACCCTCTTCGCGCCGTGGCCCGCGGTACCTGCATCGCCCTCAAGAATACGGACAACTACTCATTCCTCATGCGCTAAGCCATGAAGCGTCGCGCCTGGCTTCCTGCAGCAATTTCACTCGCGGTCTTCATCCTTTTGGAGATCGCGTCGCTGCATATTCTCTCTCGCAATGCAGAGTTGCAGAGGGTATGGATAGCCAGGGGTGCACACGGCGTCATGGGAGCCGTATGGGGAAGCACCCAGTCCATTGCCGAATACTTCTCCCTGAGGTCCAAGAACAGGCAGCTTGCCCAGGAGAATTTCCTGCTGCACAAAGAGCTTGGAGAAGCCAGGGAACGTCTGCACCAGGCCGGAATAGACAACATGGAAGTCCAGACCGCCCGCGGGTTCGAATTCATTCCCGCAGAGGTGGTCAAGATAAGCCGTAAAAAGCAGCACAACTATCTGATTCTCAACCGCGGATTCGAGGACGGCATCCAGGAGAAATCCGGAGTCATAACTCCCGGAGGAGTTGTGGGCATAGTGGACGCCGTGAGCGCCCACCACAGCTTCGCATTCTCTTTCCAGAACAACGACATCTCCATCAGCGCCCGCCTTGGAGAGGAAGGCGCCGTGGGACCGCTCATCTGGGACGGCCGCCATTCCAACAAGGCCGTGCTGAGAGAGATTCCGCTTCAGTACAAATTCTCTCCCGGCGACACCGTCTATACCAGCGGCCACTCTCTGATGTTCCCTCCGGACATCCCCCTTGGAACCGTAGGAGACGCTAAAATCATCAACGGCGCCACGAATGAAATCGAGGTCACGCTCTTCCAGGATTTCAAGACGATAAGATACGTCAGCGTAGTGCACAACATCGCCTTTGACGAGATAGAGGAGGCAGAGCTATGAGAAGTTCGGAATTCTGGCTTGTATACGTCCTGCTGCTCCTGGCGCAGCTTATACTGGGGAACTATTTCACGTTATCTCCATATCTCATGCTGTCGGTACTTCCCGTCATGGTGCTATGCATCCCCATCAGGGTGGGAAGCGTAGGCGCGATGATAATCGCCTTTGTTTCAGGCCTCATAGTAGACCTCCTGTCAGAAGGGGTCCTTGGCCTTAACGCACTTGCCCTCGTTCCGGTAGCATGGCTCAGGAACCCGGTTATCAGCCTCGTTTTCGGCGGTGAACTCTTTGCCCGCAAGGAAGACTTCTCCGCCACAAAGAGCGGAATCGGCAAGGTTGCCCTCGCCCTTTTCATCGCCCAGGCGATATTCACCCTTATTTACGTCTGGGCCGACGGTGCCTCCGTCCGTCCATTCTGGTTCAACGCCACGCGTTTCGGACTGTCCCTTGCAGCCGGCTTCATCCTGTCTCTTCTGGCAGTTCCCGCCCTTGCCCCGGACACCCGCCGATGAAACAGGACTACAGGCATATCCGTCTGATTATCGGCCTGGGAGCAGTAGTTCTGCTGCTTCTGGGGAAACTGTTCAGCATACAGATCCTGAGCGGAAGCTACAAGGAGGATGCAGACCGCAACTCCACCGTCTATGAGACTATCTACCCTACCCGCGGCATCATCTATGACCGGAACGGCGACATTCTGGTAGGTAACAAAGTGGCGTACGACATCATGGTGAGCCCGCGCGAAGTGAAGGAGTTCGACACTCTTGCCCTCGCCGCAGTCCTGGACGTCACACCGGAATTCATCAGGGAGAAAATGGCCGATTTCAACCGCCGCAAAAGGGCGATCGGCTTCCAGTCCGTAACCATGATGCGAACCCTCCCTGCGGAGACATACATGCGTTTCGACGAGGTGAAATACCGTTTCCCGGGTTTCAAGGGACAGGTTCGCAGTATCCGCCAGTACCCCGTCAACGCAGGCGGAAACCTCCTTGGATATGTTTCTGAAGTGAACCAGGCATACATGGACAGGCATCCCGGAGAATACCGCAGCGGAGACTACGCCGGCATGACCGGCATCGAAGCGGCAAGGGAGGCCGACCTTCGCGGCGAAAAAGGGTATCACATCTACCTCCGAAACGCCAGGAACCAGATACAGGAGCCATATATGGGCGGGGCCGAAGACAAAGAAGCCATCCCCGGGAAAGACATCGTCACGACCATCGACGCCTCGCTGCAGCAGTACGGCCAGGAACTCATGCAGAACAAGGTGGGATCCATTGTGGCCATCGAGCCCTCCACAGGCGAGATTCTGGCGCTGGTATCCTCCCCCGGCCTGGACGTGAACCAGCTTGCCGATATCGGCAAATACTACGGGGAAATAGTCTCCAATCCATACAAGCCCATGTACAACAGGGCCGTGCAGGCGTCGTATCCGCCCGGTTCGGTTTTCAAACTGGTGAACGGACTCATCGGCCTTGAAGAAGGAGTGCTGAGGCCGGAGATGATGTATCCCTGCAGCAAGGGTTATCATTTTGGCGCCGGGCACAAGCTTGGCTGCCACGCGCACAAGTCCCCCATCAACATGGAGGAATCCATAATGATGTCCTGCAATGCCTATTACTGCTATGTCCTCAAGAACATTCTTGACAACGACAAGTATGACACCGTCGCCGACGGACTTGACCACTGGCGGGAGATGGTGATGAGCTTCGGGTTCGGCAGAAAACTGGGCAGCGACTTCCCGGCCGAACTTTCAGGCAGCATTCCCTCATCCAAGACATACAACAGGGCTTACGGAAAGGGCCGGTGGAATTCCACCACGGTGATTTCCCTTTCCATCGGCCAGGGAGAAATCCTGGCTACGCCCATGCATCTTGCAAACCTGTGCGCCACCATAGCCAACCGCGGCTACTACTATATCCCTCATATCATCAAGGATTCAGAGGGGCTGGAAATTGACGCCCGGTTCAAGGAAAAGCAGTACACCATGGTCTCGCAGGAGCACTTCCCGAAGGTCATAAAGGGAATGTGGAGGGCCGTAAACTCCGGTCCCGGCGCCGGCGGTACCGCCTGGATTGCCCATATCGACTCACTGGACGTATGCGGAAAGACTGGCACGGCGCAGAATCCGCGCGGAGCAGACAACTCCGTGTTCATCTGCTTTGCGCCTATGGACAATCCCAAGATAGCCATAGCCGCTTATGTCGAGAACGGCGGCTTTGGAGCAACATACGCGGCACCGATGGCGTCGCTCATGGTAGAGAAATATTTGAAAGGAGAGACCTCCCGCCCCGCCCTGGAAAAGCGTATGAAGGAGGCCGATTTAATGGCAAGGGTCAAACGTGATTGAACCTAATTCACATCAGAGAGGACTGAGGCAGTCCATAGACTGGGCACTCATCGCAGTGTACCTCCTGCTGGTTTTTATCGGCTGGATAAACATCTATGCCTCAATTCATTCCACTGATCCGGCTTCCATTTTTGACTGGAGCGCCAGAAGCGGCAAGCAGTTCATCTGGATGCTTACGGCGTTCTTCCTGGCCGTCATGATACTGTTTGTGATACCGCCAAAACTGTGGGAGGGGCTGTCGATACCGATGTATCTGGGGGTGCTGGTGCTGCTTGTGGCGGTGATATTCCTGTCGAAGGACGTCAAGGGTTCCCATTCGTGGTTCGAACTGGGCCCAGTCAAGTTCCAGCCGGCAGAAATTTCCAAGATAACGACATCGCTTCTGCTGGCGCTGGTAATGAGTCAGCAGAACTATAAGATAACACGTTGGAAGGACTTTTTCCTTACGGTAGCGATTATCGGCCTGCCCATGCTCATAATTGTCGCCGAAAGCGAAACCGGAAGCGCCCTGGTGTACATCGGATTCATTTTCGTGCTGTACAGGGAGGGGCTTTCCGGGTGGTGGCTGGCCCTTTTCGGCATGGTGATAGCGCTGTTTATCGGCACGCTAACGGCAGGGGCATACTGGTCTATCGTAGGACTGGGGGGCATTCTGGCGCTGAGTTCAGCGTTCATGGGACCGTCCAAAGAGTTCTGGAGGAGGCTCGGCATCGGCCTTGGATTTGTGCTGCTTATGTCTTTGCTGCCGGGAGTGATTTCGCACCTGGGAGATGCCGTATCGGCCAAAATGGCATTTCTTGAGAACCGGGTGTGGGTTCCGGTGGCCGGTGAGAAAGGCGGCTATTTCTGGAGTTTCCTTGCCGATATAAAGCCGGTTTACATTGTTCTGGCGGTGACTCTTCCGGCCGTGCCTGTCCTTTTGTGGAAGGCATATCAGAAGAAGGATTCCTTCCTTGCCATCGCAGTGGGGGCATTCATCTTAGGTGTGGCGCTGGTGTTCTCTACGGACTACATTTTCCAGAATGTGCTTCAGCCTCATCAGAGGGGTCGTATAGAGGTGCTGCTTGGGCTCAAGGAAGACCTTGCAGGAGTCGGGTACAATGTGAACCAGAGCAAGATTGCCATCGGCTCTGGCGGGATGTTCGGGAAAGGATTTTTGCATGGGACACAGACCACGTTCGGCTTTGTTCCGGAGCAGTCGACAGACTTCATTTTCTGCACTGTGGGCGAGGAATGGGGGTTCTTCGGATGCCTTGTCGTGATACTCTTGTATGTGTTTTTGATAATACGGCTCATCCTGGATGCAGAAAAGTGCAGGTCTTCGTTCACGAGGATATATGGATACTGCGTGGCTGCCTGCGTGTTCATGCATCTTTTCATAAACGTTGGTATGACCATCGGCCTTATGCCTGTAATTGGAATACCCCTGCCGCTGCTGTCATACGGCGGCTCCTCGCTGTGGGCGTTCACTATACTGATATTCATTTTCCTTGCTCTCTACCGCGATGAGAAAAAGTACTTTTAAACGGGTTCTCATAACAGGAGCGTCCAGCGGAATCGGATTCGATGCGGCACGCGCTCTTGCGCAGGCCGGATATGAGGTTTTCGCTGCGGCCCGAAGAGTGGCCTTGATGGAACCGTTAAGGGAGTTCGGGGTTACACCGGTGAAACTGGATGTGACTTCGCCTGATTCTATTGCCGCATGTCTTTCTGTTGCGGGAGATATTGACGTGCTGGTGAACAATGCGGGGTATGGCTATTTCGGCCCAATCGAATGCGTGCCTATGGATGAAGCACGGAGGCAGCTGGAAGTGAACCTTTTCGGCCTCGCAGAACTTTGCAAGGCTGTTTTGCCCGGAATGCGGGTTCGTGGAAACGGCCGGATAATCAATATCAGTTCTGTTGCAGGGAAGGCGGCCATGAACTTTGGCGGATGGTACAATGTGTCCAAGTTCGCCGTGGAGGCATTTTCTGATGCACTGAGGATTGAGATGCAGCCGTTTGGCATTTCCGTCGTTCTGATTGAGCCCGGCACCATCAAGACCGCCTGGGGTGATATTGCCGCCGATCATCTTGCCACCTGCGTTGCCGGAAGCGCGTATGAGGATGCCGGGCATCGGCAGGCCGCCGTAATGCACAAGGGGTACTCGCTGAACGCCATGTCGGCACCGTCTGTGGTCACAAAGGCAATAGTGCGTGCCGTTACTTCTTATCGGCCTCGCACACGGTACCGCCCGGGCCGTGGAGCTACGTCCATAGTGTTCTGGCATGCCGTCCTCCCCGTCCGCTGGTGGGACGCCCTGGTACGGCAGCTTTCCGCCCCCTGGCTCGCACGCTTCGCTTCCCGGCTGTAAAACGATTACGGCTGGGGACCAGGACTTGCTTTGCACAAGGTGTCATTTCCTTAGCGGGACCTTGTGCACAATTCGCAATCTCACACCATATAACGTTCAAGGTCCCCACCCCAAAGTTACACCTTGCGCAAAAATTGTATTTTTTTTGTATCTTTGCAGTCCCACATAACGCCTTGGTGGTGGAATGGTAGACACGAGGGACTTAGAAACGCTCTTTGAAATAATTATTTGTAAAACACGAAACAAATCATTAATTTCGTGTTTGCCATGAAGAAGAAATGCCAATATACTCAGGAAGACGTACAAAATGCTGTTAACAACAATAAGTCAATAGCCGGAGTACTAAGAGACTTGGGATTAAGACCGATTGGAGGGAATTACAAAACAATTCGTCATCTGATTCAAAAATACAATCTTGACACCTCACACTTTACTGGTCAAGGATGGAATGTCGGTTTGAAATTCAATCCCAAGGGGACAATCTCCAATAATCAAGTTTTTGTAATTAACTCCTCGTATAAGTGTTCATGGAGGCTTCGCGAAAGATACAAGTCTGCACTTGGCATCAATTATTGTGAAGACTGCCATCTTTCTGAATGGAAAGGGCAACCAATCCCGTTAGAGATCCATCATATTAATGGGATTAACACCGACAATAGGATAGAGAATCTAAAACTTCTATGCCCAAATTGTCACGCCCTTACAAATAATTACAGAGGAAGAGCCAAATTGAGTGCACTCTCTGAAAAGAGAGATGTAGAATGCCGTAAATTCAAGGAAACCTTAACAGGCAATACTGAAGGCAATCTTGAGCCAAGCCTTTGAGAAAAGGAAGGTGCAGAGACTAGACACGGCACACCTAAAGAGAACAACTCCACGGTGAAGGAATAGTCCGGACCACAAACAGAAATGGTGGCGAAAGCCATAGTGGTAAGAAAATCCCTTGGCCCGAAACGGCCGTGCGGGTTCGATTCCCGCCCGAGGCACAATAATCCGCTTTACAGATACAGGTAAGGCGGATTATTCTTTTGAGCCTTGTTATTATTTGCATCGGCCAACGCTTTCAAGTATCTTTGTAAAAAATGGTTTGCACTAAGAGTAGCAATACATCTAATACTGGAGAAATCCTTCTTTATCAGACCGCTGACGGGCTTGCCAAGATAGAGGTCACATTGGTTAACGAGACTGTCTGGCTTACGATAGACCAAATGGCGGCGCTCTTTCAGCGTTATTAATCCACTATTTCCAGACATATCAAGGATACCTTTGAAAGCGGAGAATTGGATCCGGATTCAACTGTTGCATTGTTTGCAACAATTAAAAAGGAAGGTCTGCGGGACGTGAGTCGCGATATACAGTACTATAACTTGGACATGATTATCAGCGTGGGTTATCGTGTTCACAGCCTCCGCGGCGTCCAATTCAGGATGTGGACCACCCGGACGCTCAATTGGAATTTGCTGAGCAACCGGTCTACTGACGCTGAATCCATGCAACCGCATCTTCCAGTGGGGTATTGGTTTCTACATCAGGAGCGATGGGGTCATCACAGAAGACCTCACCTGTCCGGGCAACATCACATCCGATAGTAATCAAGAGCGTGTAACCGTCGGCCATAGGGAAAGACTGATTGGCACTCGCATAACCGGCAGTAGGGATACCGAAGGTGCGGGCATTTTCCAAACCTCTGAAGCACAGAAGCGTAGCCTCTCCGGAACTCCCGGTCCAGTCATTGATAAGGATGGCGATGGGCGTATTATCCGGAAATTGGGAAATCTCCGCAAGACTCAGTCCGGAAGACCGGACCACGTAATCCAAAGTGATGGGGGAAGTACGTTTGCGCGTCTTGAAACTCAGGAGCGTTCCCTCCGGGAGCAGCGGGGCAATGGCCGATATCATCGGATACATATTCCCACCATGATTGTCGCGCAGATCCACGATAACACCCGCGGCGTCAAGATGGCTTTGCAGAAAATCCAAAGCCACGTGCGTATAGTCGGAATCGCTTACTTTAACCCCACGGTGAGCCGGAAGTTTCACATAAGCAATCCCGTCATCGAGCATATAGGCTTCCGGGGCAAGTTCTTCGAATGCTGTGGTATCGGTAACAGGAGCAAGAAGCGTGGAATGTTTGCCTCCGGCAAATGCCAGTGCGCGATTCACTAACCTGTGAGCATCATCGAAATTGTCTATACGCTTTGCCTCTTTGAGGTATGATACACGCTCTATGCTCCAATCGGCACCGGCATGCAGGGCATATTTGTCAATTTTCCGGAAACTGCTTTTGACATATCCGTAAGGGGTGCTTTGATCATCGAAAAGACCACAGGCAGAAATGGCAAAAGGCATGATTAAAAGAAGGATTCGCAAAAACAACTTACGCATACTCATATTTCGATTTATCTGACTCTCAAAGGTAATCATTATTCTTCAGACACTCACCAACCACGTTGTCCGCGTGGACCGGAGGGCGCGGCCAGAAGCCTCTCGATGGTCACAGGACGGTTTTGACAGATTCCCTGTACTTGCGGGAAACGGGAATCTCCTGCATGCCGACGGAAATAACATCCGGAGCGCTTAGGACAGCATCGGAAATGTTGACCAGGAAAGAACGATGGACGCGAAGGAAACGGGGACCCAGGAGATTCTCCCACTGGCTGATACCGGTCTTGTTACGATATTGCCGGCCGTCGCGCGTCACGATCCATACTTCCGAGTCGCGAGATTCCACATACAGGATGTCTTCCTTCTTGAGTGAGACTTTCTTATAATCCGAGGTAAAGGTGATGGGACGGTCCATCGGGTACTTCTTATCCAGCCATTTCAGGAGCAGGTAGTTCCCATAGGCGAGGATCGACAGGATGACTCCCACGAAGACTGGATTGCCCAGCATGGCGGGGAGCATCCATTTGGTGTAATCCTCTTGATAGATTAGGGTAATGAAGGCCAGTTGCCACAAGTAAATAAGCAGAAAAGTCATCACCATCACGCCCAGAATGACATAGATGGTATTCAGGATGCTTTTCTTTCCATCGTGGTTACGTTCAACGTTGGGCAGAAAGAAACACAATGCCAATGACGCCGGCAGGAATGAGAGGCTCATCAATACGGCCTCCCCCAAGTCATAGTCAAGACTTGTGAGAAGGATGGACGTCAGAAAAATGGCGACCATCCAGTAAACGACGATGTAGATTGTCTTCTTCATTCCAGATGCAAAAATACACATTCTTCCACGGAAAAAACACAAAAGTGCGTAGCTCTTTGCAAGTCAGGGGGATTTGACAAAAGGTTGGGCGGATTCAACTTTGCATTTATGATTGAATCATGTGTACCTTTGCAACAAGGAATTCCGAACCCGAAAGTTCAACCCAAAAGTGTTTAGCCATGTTACCGTTAACAGATCTCTTCACCCTCTTCATTTCCGGCGGACCCGTCGGTATGATTATCATCACCCTCCTTTTCATCGCCTTGTTCTTTGCTGCCTGGAAGGCTCCTGCCTGGGTGAAGGAAATCGGCATCGCAGCCCTGGTCGTGGGCATATTCTGGACACTCACCGGTTTCCTTCAGATGGCAGATTTCCTGGCCGGACATGACGACGTAGCATCCAACATCATCGCCGGTGGCTTCAAGGTGGGACTTGTTCCTGTCCTCTACGGGCTTATCGTGTACTTCGTTTCGCTGATTCTGCGCGTGATTCACAAACCGCGAATCTAAGAAGCGGAAGATAATCATTCCTGCTCACTTCTCAGGAAATAGTGCTCCTATTGTCCCATTTTGAGGGACGTCAGGAGCACTTCAATACAAAGCGCTGGCCGACAAACAGGCACATGACGCTATGATTCTTCTGCGTAAACTGATTCAAAGATGGTCCGGAGCCGCGGTTCATCTTTGATAATCTCACGCAGTTGCTGCAGGGGGGCCTCATTGGGCGACCCAGGAATCAGAAGGTGAAGATAGCCGCCTTCGGCATACTTCTCATGGAGATGCTCCAGCGTGCGGTTCCAGTGGCCTTCCTTGTCCAGTTCAGGGTAGTTGGAAAGGCCGAAGAGAACTGTCCGGCGAATGATGGTTTCAGGAACAATTAGACGGTCTGCCTCGGCAACAAGACGGCCATAGATGCTTCTTGGCGGCGTTTTTGCCGATGCCCGGTGGTCTTCCGCAGCCTGGGCGATTGTCTCTATCTGCTCAGGTGAGAACCATTCGGAGAGCCGCTTGTCTTCGCGGATAATCCGTCCGCTTTCCAAATGGTGAGTTTTCCGGTCCACCGCAAGACCAAGGTCGTGACACGCCGCTGCCGTCAGGAGCATCTCCTCATTGATATCATACTGCTTGCCCATCGAAAGGGCACGCTCAATGACCGTCAAAGCGTGGTCTTCCCGATGCGCCTTATCAAAGGCCGCATACCCAGGAATGACTTCATTATAAATGTAGTTCCTCAGGCTTTCTCTTATCATGCCGAAAAGTTCTGAATTCTTATTATTTAGCGTTCTTTCTATGCTTGTAGCCTTCAACGAAATCGCTTGTTTTGATATCAGGATCAAGTTTTTCCCCTGCAGAATCACTTAGGTATTGGTGGCGGCAGGTTACAGTTCTCACTGTTTTCCTATTTTGTGTATCCAAGAAATAGGCCCACTCCACAAAATTGTGGACCACAAAATTGTGGACCAGCCCTTAAATTCGGTCACTTTCGGTCACCTTGAATACCACGCCCCGGCCTTCTCGGAACAATATAATCATCTGAAATCTTTCCAATGCCGCGAATGTGAATCTTCTCTATCAATGATGCATCTTCGTAGTCATCATACAGGTTCTTAAACTTATTCCATCGGCCTGTCACTATCCTTGATATTACGTCGAGAGGAGCGTGCATTGAGCCTTCGGCTACATTTAAGAACTTTTTAGGAAGTATACTAAACTGTGACACCGGTTGCGCGGCTTTCCATACCCACCAACGATGAGTGGTGGAACCGAAACTATCGTGATAAATACGGAAAACCACTTTATTGAGATCTCCAAGATTGTCAGACTGCCCATAGCGCGCCCATAATCCATATAAAACACCTCTACCCAAATCTCTGGCATTCATATAGAAATCGACATGATCGTTCACTATTTCCTCTATGGAAGGCTTGTCTCCTACTTCGTAATCAGTTTTAAAAACTCTCACACTCCATGCTCCTAATTGTGAAGAGTCTACGAGAATAAACTGCATATATCGCTTTCTGCCGTAAGGAAGCGCAATTTCGAAGATATCTCCGATATGTGTTGCTGGTGCACTTTTACTCTTCACCTGTGGATGTGGGAACTTTCCGGGAAGGAAAAAATCAACTCTCGCTTTGTCGTCCAAGAGGAAAAAAACATGAAACTCCATGTCTCCAACCTCTGAATCCCATTCTGAAGAAGCATCATAAAGCATTTCCAGATATATCTTCATATCCCAGCCATTCAACGCCGGGAGGGATTTATGGACAAAGACAATGGAACGATAATTCAGCCACGACAAATCACGGATAGCATCCCACAAACCATCCCAGTTATCATTGACATAGGGGGCATCAAATGCTATTTCAATCCTGTCAACAACAGCCCGCGCCGACTTCAAGGAGTCATCTACCAAGACAACCCTTGAATTCGAATAATCCGGAATCTCATCGATACTACCGACAAAGTGAATCATATGGATACATTTTTTCAAAGGTACGGATTCTTTTCCAGAATATAGCATACGCGATTCGGTCACTTTTGGTCAACTTTTCCATAACTTAACTACGTTTTTACCATAACTGTCATCAGCTATTACACTAAAATAATGCGCAAAAATTTGGATACCAAAATGGTATTCATTATATTTGCAAAAAAGATGTAATTATGACTGTTGTTAGCATACGTGATTTCAGAGCAAATCAAAGCAAGTATCTTGGACTGGCCGCCGGTGGGGAGAGCGTAATCTTGACGTCCCGCACAGGCAGTTTCAAGATTGTGCCAATAACTGAAGATGACAGCCTTATCAGTAAGAAGGAGTTCTTTGCGCGCATTGATGAGGCTCGCAAGAGTATTGCCGAAGGTAAGGGCACCTCGGTATCTGGGAAAGAGGAGTTGGATTCTTTATTGGCTAGTCTTTAATGTACACGCTCGTTTTTGCACCTCAAGCGATAGAGGATCTGTCAAAACTGAAAAAATCCGAACCTGCCGCATTCAAAAAAGCAGGCAAATTATTGGCTGAACTTCAGGAACACCCAAAGGTCGGAACTGGAAAGCCAGAGCCCCTCTCCGGAGACAGAGTGGGCCAATGGTCCCGGCGTATTTCTCAGAAGCATAGATTGGTATATGAGATAGAAGAGACTGTCGTGAAAGTAGATGTCTTGTCCGCATACGGTCATTACGAAGACAAATAGCTCGGTCACTTTTTGGTCACCAGCCTTGTTTTTCGGTCACCTTTTCCGAGTATTATTTCAACTCACCGCTTGAGATATAAATCTACAGCGTACTCCTATCATATTGTTCTGGCGGTACAGGTATTCTTGGATTACTGGGGCAAGGTCGATACGGATGCCGTCGGTGTCCTTGCTCAAGACAAAAGCACCCGCATCTGGCTGGACTTGATGCTCCGCCGTTCACTGAAAAAGTGTGTGGACTGGAGCCGCATTGACAAGAATGCTTATCTGGAGGCGATGAGGCACAGCGTAGTTGATCCAGCACCAATCAACGCCTTGTTACAGGGTGCTCTCACCGACAAGATTGATGACCGGGAAACCTTTATGAAAGGTATTGACTACTCTTACTATTACGAGCAAACCGAATAAAGCCAATCCGTAACCGGCTGTAACGAGGTCGGTTACGGATTAACTGTGAATGAGCTGCAGTCAAAAACTACAACACTTTCTGGCAACGTATAGGGGTAGCCGAACGCATATGCATATTTGAGTCGGTCCAAGGATAGTACTGACTACTGGTAAACTTGAACCAAATTGCAGATGAATAAGCGACTGTGTGATATGCCGCATATGGTGTCATATCCCCGTGATAAGAAGTTCCTACAGGCAATACCAGGCCCGATTCAAACGGATACCAGTTGCCGTCAATGGAATAACCCTTATAAGTACTGTCATAATTGGATGCTCCACCGTCTATCCACCAATAACAATACAATTCCCTGTATGTGTCAAGAACATTCGCTCCCGAGTTCTTGGCCCCGGTGGAAACGGCATATCCGGGAGGGCAAGGGTCATAAATAGTTTTGGAAGGTGTCAGGGTACCGGCTGATTCCGTAAAGTCCCAATTGCACTCTTGCTTGTCCGCCATCGTGGATGATCCATTGTCATACACAAAAACTGTAGGATTCTTTGTTCTGTACTCCATTGTTTTGTAGGTGGGATTGGTCGCTTCCACTTTGGCGGAGGGGCTATATGATGTCGCAGCATAACCCTTTTCCGAAGGATTAGCTCCATTGGTCCCTCCAAGGAACGGGTCCTTGCGGCCCCACTGATAGTAGAGGCCCCAGGTAAGAGAGCCTTGCGTTTTGTCCTTGGAAAGAGCTCCCAGATTACGGTCAAGGAAGGTGCCGGCGGCTTTGTTGGTATAAGTAACTGATCCGGGGACATCTGAGGAATTCACCTTCCAGATGTGCCAACTCCAAAGGATTTCATCGGAGTCATCGTAAGCGGCAATAAGTGCATTGCCTAAATTGTAGTTCGGCACAAAGAAATGGATGTAACCATCTGCATAAGTGACATTGTTGATGATCTGGCCGGTACTTGGAGCACTGCTGAAGTCATTTTTGGTTTCCCAAAGGACGGACACATGGTCAACGGTCCCTACAGAAGTGGAACTATTGCCTTGCACGGTCGGGAATTTGTAAAGGTTGCCGGGTGTAACGATATAGCAATTGGCTGTTTCGCTGGAGCCAAGGTTCTTCACGACATTGAGAGTTGCCATCGGGGTTACCTTATTGGCATTGATCACAACAGTATTGGCCGTTCCAAAATTAGATTGTGTGCCATCTGAATAATGAACTACGACATCTATGCCATCATCAAACGATACGGGCGGAATGGCCACATAGAATGCTGTAGCCGTAGATTCGTTCAGCGCTGCAGGAGAAGTGAACACCACGGTATTACCAGCGTCGTCAAAAGACCAGGATGTTCCAAATGAAAGATCTACATTAAATGAAACGTCACACAATCCGCAGGTATATTCATAGTTTTTACCCCAAACGTCGATTGAAGAGACTGACTTCGTTCCCTTCAGTTGAAGTTTGAGCCAACCGACTATGCTTGTAAAGACAAAGGTCTCACCGTCATCTGAGCAGGCGACCATTACATTGCCATAACCATCACCTGAAGAGGTATAACCGGAACCGACAGCCGGTCGTATTCTATTGTTTGCATTTGGAGCGTAGTAGCCGGAACTCAAGTTATCGAACACGGCGCAGTAGTTTGTAAAAGTGTAACTTACCGGAGTCTCACTGTCAACAACCTTGGTAAACACTCCCGTGGCGGCATTGGTGCAGGAGTATGTGGCTCGGGTAGTTCCGTGAAAAACGTAAACCTGGTCGCCGTCAGTCCAATGATGAACATACTTTTTGTTCACGGAATCATAATCAAATCCGGCCTTTGTCACGGTGTCCGATTTGGCGATGAAGCTGTCGGGCATAATCTCGACAGAAGGCTCAACGGGAGATATTTCAACTTCCGGCTCTACGT
Organism: Bacteroidales bacterium UBA4360; assembly: GCA_002393945.1. Taxonomy (GTDB): domain Bacteria; phylum Bacteroidota; class Bacteroidia; order Bacteroidales; family UBA932; genus Cryptobacteroides. The sequence continues at coordinate 3,313 of DGSO01000006.1, read as the reverse complement.
CGTTGACTAAGACTTCATTTTCAGGAGTAGTGCAGGCAAATAGCACAATACCGATTGCCGCTGATAATAACGTATTCTTTTTCATTTTCAAATCCTCCATTTTACCAGCCCACTTCATCGTTTTCTCCGGAATCATTGATTCGTCCGGACGCAGCTATGCAGCCCTCGAACACAACCTCGATTGTTTCTGTAGCGGGAGCGAGGTAGCTCTCCCTTTCCTTTTTTTTCATATAGTTAATAGTTTAATTTGTGTCAGGTTTCCCGGATTCGCAAAGGTGGTAATGATTGGGAAAGAAAACACCACCATTATTGGTAGAAATATACATTTCGGGGGGGCATGAAGGCACCACCATTTGTGAGAATCGTTATCTTTGTGTTTCGAAAGATGAGTTCGAAAAGGATAATAATCAGAGTGGTGGCGGCGGCCCTCGCCGCCCTTACTGCGTTGCCGGCGGGAGCTTACTACGATAGCCGTGGCCATAACCTCGACTCGCTCGAGAGGGTGGTGGCGCGGTGGACGCTGGATGCCGTGGACCGTGCCTCCGAGGGGGAACTCGTCCGCCTCAACAGAGCCTATCGCAACCTGATGCTGGGCTACAGTCCGATTAACCGCGAGAAAAGCATCTTCTACGCCCGCAAAGCCCTCGAAATCAGCCAGCCTCGCGGGTGGAAGGCGGCCGACTCCGACGCGCTGCGCTACCTGGGCCAGCATTTCTACTCCCGCGACCAGTTTGATAGCGCCATGGTCTATTACAAGGCATCTCTCGCCGCAGTCGATGCCATGGCCGCTGGCGTTCCCTCCCCCACCAACCCGGATGGCTACGACGAAAAGTTCGTCGACGACTATTATTCGGCTCTCTACGGCGCCATCGGCAACCTCTATAACGCTATGGACTCAATCCCGCAGGCAATGGAGTACTACGAGAAGGCCGGCGCAATCTTCGATAAGTACGGTTGGAATGAGAGCAACTCGATCCTGTGGTACAACATCGGGGAGACGTGGATAGACGAGGGCGACCTGAAAAAGGCTGAGGCCGCTTACACCAAATCGATGGACTATGCCCAGGCATCCGGTGACTCACTGATGATAGTGGACGTCTGGAAGGGATATGGCCACCTTTACCTCGCAGGAGGAAAATCCTGGAAAGCCCTTCCCTACCTGCGCCTTGCCGACGCCTATTATGAGGCGCATCCCGACTTTTCACCAGATTTCCGCACGGAGAACTTGAACTATATAAAGGAAGCGCTTTCTCTCCAGAAACGACAGCTCACGTGGGCCATATATTGTTTCGTACTGCTGCTGGCGATCATCGCCTGCGCTATCATTTTCAGACGTAGGAGGCGCGTTTCCCGCGCCGACGCGGATGTCGCTGCAGAGACTCCAACCCCCTCTCCCGAAGCGCCGTCGATCACCGACCGTGAGCGCGAAATCCTCGATCTGCTCGCAAAGGCCTACACCTCCAAACAAATCGCCGAGGCCCTCTTCCTCAGCACCGAAACCATCAACTGGTATCGCAAAAAACTCCTCGTCAAATTCGATGTCGCAAACACTCCGGAACTGGTTCTGAAGGCAAAAGAATTTGGGCTTATCTGAAAATCCTAATTGTCTGTAAATATGATCCCACGGGTTAGCTGGGACAGTCCAGAAGGAATGCCGGGGCATATTCATTCACTTCGTCAAGGATGACAAAGCAATCTCGATTTATGGGTCATGTGCAAAACCCTTTCCAGTTGAAATCCAAATAAAAATGGATCTCGTTTTTATTGGTTAAACTTTAACATATTCATAATCATATCCTTGCGGATAAATAATTCTTTGCGTGAGTACGTATAACTCTGCGGCCTCCGGGGAGGTCGGACTCAAGAACACGATAACAATCCTTCGGCAAACAAACTTTCCACAGCGGTCATCCGGTTCGGTGCCGCAAGTTCCTGTATCAGTTCACAAAGGCAGGAGGAGCAGACTGTGTTAAGCGGACTTCAAAGCCGCAAGAGTTTTGTAGTATTCTCTCCCGGAAAGTTTGTCTACCTGAAAGGATATATCTCTATGCCATAGCATTGACATAAGGCTGATGGCGTTTGAGTACGAAGTATATGCGGTTGACCAGTTTGCGGGCAACCTTCACGATGGCCTTGCTCGGAACCATCCGCTTGCAGTTGTTCAGATAGCAGAGCTGCATTGCCTCATCCTTGCGGATGGCTACCCAGGCTGCCTCAATGATGTTGCTGCGCAGGATGGCGTGCTTGCGGAGGGTAATGTCCCCGACGCCTTCATGCTCCCCGCTTGAGTGGCACATCGGGATCATCCCGACGTATGCGGCAAGTTGCTCGGCATTGGCGAAGCGTGTGATGTCCACAATCTCCGCCATCAGCGCGAGGCCGGTGGTCTGTCCGATGCCGGGAACCGTCATCAAAAGATCCAAGGTCTCCTCGAAGCGTTCCGTATGGGACAACGACCGTAACTTCCTTGTCATCTCGGCCTTCTGCTTCCGCAGGGCCTCGAACTGCATGATCAGGATATCCAGGGCCTGCCGACCGCTCGGGGTCCGCATCCCCACCTGCTTCAGCCAGTTCAGGAACCGCTTCGACCAGTTGGAATGGGGCTCCAGGTACTCAACGGGGATCCCTATCCCCAGGTATCGCAACTGCGACTTGATGCGGTTCTTCTGACGCGTCATATCCTTCGTAATCGAGTTCTTCAATCTTATCAAAGAGCGTATATCCAGCGCTTCACTGTCCGGGGTGTATATCCCTTTCAGTTGCTTCGCCCGCAGGCTGACAGCGAGCTTCTTGCTGTCCACTGCGTCTGTCTTGCGCAGCTTCTCGCTGCTCATCGTCGGGACATCCGCCGGGTTCACCACGATGTTGTGGATCCCCAGCTCCGTCAACCTGTCGTGTATCCAGAAACCGCAGAACCCTGCTTCGTACACGGAGTGATACTCCGCTTCAGGATAGTGGCTCGTCAAGAACCGGTGAAGGGCGTCCGGGTCTGCTCCCTGGCTCATCCGCTTCAGTACCGAGGTCTCCGACAGGATTGTCACCGACCAACTTTTCAAATGAACATCTATTCCGACGTAGATGTTTTGTCCTTTGAAGGAAATTCCTTTACTTTGCTCCATAAGCTGTTCTTTTTTGGTGTTTTTGAATTGGCGTTTAAATCTAACCAAAAATCTACAGCTTATTTTTATAAACTCATGAAAAACTTCCGGGGGTCTGCCTTAGCGGCAGGGGTCGGAACCCCTGAGAGCGCTCCTCATGAGCTTCAGGGAAGCTCACTCCATTTTTATTTGGGTTACAAACATAGGAACTGTGT
>DGSO01000018.1 GCA_002393945.1 Bacteroidales bacterium UBA4360 | reverse complement strand
ATGGCCTTGTTGATGGCAATCCTGCTTATCCATCCATACAGTGAGCCCTTTCCAGTAAACTTGTATGTATCAATCCTGTCGAGCGCCTGGTTAAGCGTTTCAAGCATAAGGTCCTTTGCTTCTTCCTCATCTCCCAAGTATCGCCTGCAGAGTGCATTCACCCTTACTGCATATCTTCTATACAGTTCATCCTCCGCCTTTCTGTCTCTCTGCGAGCAGTACCTGGCCAGCGACTGCTCGTCCAGTTCTTTATACACTCACGTCTTTGTCTGAACTTACAAAGTTACACAGTTTTACGTAAAAGGCATTTCCACTCATTCCAGGAGCGAGATTCTGGATAGTTCGTATGTGGCAGCAACGCTGTCGCAGTTAAGTGCCTGTAGAGTCATTTTCTCGCCGGTGATGGTTCCGGAATATTCCAACAGAGACTGATGTCCGGATGAACGATACAGGGCAAAGCTATCCTTCCCGGACCATCGCACCTCAAACTTCCTGCGATTCGTACTAATCATCCCGGATATACCCGTATCGACAATGCACTCAATACCGTTATTAAGGAATTGCAACATAATAACCCCGGTATGGTCCTCCATCTCTCCGGTGGTCCCGTTCTGCGTTTTGATAGGGTATTCGCCTGTCCAAGCATAGTCTGAATAAGGGTCTTTTTCTACTTTTGTGCATGCTACAAAAGCCAGGCACAGGAAACCCAACGCCGCAAATACAACTCTTTCAATAGCCTTCATATCCATCATTTTTCTTTTTCTGCCATATAAACGTACCTTTTTCCGGAATGCGTCACAAATGGTCTCGAAAAATGATGACACAGTATTGAGAACCGCCCGGCTCCATTGTCCTCTGTTAAACTTTCTTTATCGGCATAAATTTACTATTTTTGTCGTACAAACCTTGGCGCAGAGAACTACACTGCAAATCTAAGGTTTGAGCATCATGAAAGAAATCTACATAAAGCATATAGCCGCGCAGCTGCATGTTCAGGCATGGCAGGTAGAAAACTGCGAGGAACTTCTCAGGGACGGCTGCACTGTGCCCTTCATAAGCCGTTATCGTAAAGAGCGCACAGGCGGTCTTGACGACGTTGACGTCCAGGAAATCAAGCATCTGACCGAGGTCTACGATGAAATGGAAAAGCGCAAGGCCACCATTCTTGGCACCATCGAGGAGGCCGGAAAACTCACCAAGGAGCTCAGAAAGCAGATCGAGGACTGCCTTGTAAGTGCAGAACTCGAGGACCTGTATCTCCCGTACCGGCCCAAGAGGAAGACCCGTGCGACAGTGGCTAAGGCAAAGGGCCTGGAGCCGCTTGCAGAGTATATCCTCAGCGGCAAAAACCCCTCCGTAGAGGTGCGCAAGTATGTTAAGGGAGAGGTGGCTGACGAGGAAGAGGCGCTTCAGGGAGCGCGTGACATCATTGCCGAAAAGGTGAGCGAAACCGCCTCCGTAAGGGAAACCCTCCGCCAGATCTTCCGCACCCGGCGCATCGTGTCCAAAGTAACTAAGGAAGGTGAGAAAAACCCCGATGCATCAAAGTACCGCAGCTATTTTTCCTTCTCGCAGCCCATCGGCAAAATACCGTCCCATACCCTTCTTGCCATTCTTCGCGCAGAGGGGGAGGGCGCCCTTAACGTGAGCATCGATGCCGATGCCGAAAAGTGCGGTAACAAGCTCTACTATGACTGGTGCCAGGAGCACGGCTACCCTTCCCGCGAGGCCGGCCTGGAAATCCGCGACGCCATGGACGACGGCTTCAAGCGCCTGCTGGAACCCTCTATCAGCGGAGAAGTCATCAAGGAAGCCAAGGAAAAGGCCGATATAGAATCCATCGGCGTATTCGGCGAAAATCTCCGCCAGCTCCTTCTGGCTGCTCCCGTGGGGCAGAAGAGGGTCATGGCTATCGACCCCGGCTTCAGGACAGGCTGCAAGGTGGTGTGCCTTGATGCGCAGGGAAACCTCCTCGAGCATGACGTCATCTTCCCGCACCCTCCGGTGGCAAAGAAGATAGATGCAATCGAAAAGGTGCTCACTCTCCAGGACAAGTACAAAATTGAGGTTATAGCAGTCGGAAACGGCACTGCAGGCAGGGATACCGAGGATTTCCTCAGGAAGGTAGGCCTGCCGGAGGATGTGAAGATATTCTCCGTGAGCGAGGACGGCGCATCGGTTTATTCCGCATCGGAAGTAGGCCGAGAAGAGTTCCCGCGGGAGGACGTGACCGTCCGCGGCGCGGTGTCAATCGGCAGGCGTCTCATGGATCCCCTGTCAGAACTTGTGAAGATTGACCCCAAATCGCTTGGAGTGGGGCAGTACCAGCACGACGTAGACCAGAAGCTTCTGAAGGAGAAGCTGGACTCCGTGGTGGAAAGCTGCGTGAACAGCGTTGGCGTAAACCTCAATACGGCAAGTCCTTACCTTCTGCAGTACGTCAGCGGTATCGGCCCGGCTCTGGCGCGGGCGATAACGGATTACCGCAGGGAGAACGGCGCATTCAAACGCAGGGAGGAACTCATGAAGGTTCCGCGTCTTGGCGCCAAGGCTTTCCAGCAGTGCGCAGGCTTCCTACGCATCCACGGAGCAGCCAACCCTCTGGACAATTCGGCCGTGCATCCTGAATCATATCACATAGTGGAAAAGATGGCTGCAGACCTTCACGTCCCGGTCAAAGAGCTTGTAGGCAACGCTGAACTCTGCTCCAAGATCCAGCCCCAGAAGTACGTGGAGGGCGATTTTGGCCTTCCTACGGTCAATGACATCATCGCAGAACTCAAAAAGCCCGGACGCGATCCCCGCGAACAGGCCCAGGAATTCTCCTTTGCCGACGACATCCGCACCATCGACGACCTCAAGGCCGGAATGGAGCTTCCCGGCATCGTGACCAACCTTACCGCCTTCGGTGCGTTCGTTGACATCGGCATACATGAAAACGGCCTCATCCACGCCTCCAACATGGGTGTGCGCGGCATGGCGGTCCCTTCGCAGGTCCTTAAACTTCACCAGAAAATAAAAGTCCAGGTCGTTTCAGTAGACCTGGACCGTAACCGTATCGGGCTTAAACTGCTTTCCTGAACTTCCGGAACCTGAGGCCGATGACGCCCCAGAAGGCTTCGCCGAAGATTCCGCCGCTCATCTTGGATGTGCCCTTCTGCCTGTTGACGAACACGATGGGCACTTCCTTGACCTTGTAGCCGAGTTTCCAGGCAGTATATTTCATCTCTATCTGGAAGCCGTAGCCTTTCATCCGCACGGCGTCAAGGTCTATTCCTTCGAGAACCTTGCGGCTGTAGCATACGAAACCGGCAGTGGTGTCGAACACCTTCATTCCGAGTATGATCCTCACATACATCGATGCGCCATAGGACATTACAATCCTTGAGAAGGGCCAGTCTACCACGCTGACGCCGCTGCAGTACCTGGAACCTACGGCCAGGTCGGCCCCTTCCTTGGAGCAGGCCTCCCACAGGCGCAGGAGGTCATTGGGGTTGTGGGAGAAGTCGGCATCCATCTCAAAAACATAGTCGTAGCCATGCTCGAGGGCCCATTTGAAGCCCGTGAGGTATGCCGTGCCCAGGCCAAGTTTCCCCGGGCGCTCCAGCAGGTGGAGCCTCCCGGGATAAGTGTCCATCAGGCCTTTTACGATGCCGGCTGTACCGTCAGGCGAGGCGTCGTCTATAATGAGTACGTGGAAGTCGCCTTCAAGACCCATCACGGCTGCGATGATGTCTGCGGCATTTTCCTTTTCGTTGTAGGTGGGGATGATAACTAAGTTCATCTGATACTATGCTTGTGAAAGTCTCTTTTCGCTTGGTATGAGTATGGCGCAGAGTCCTACTCCAATAAGCGCGCCAATTGCGACGGAAAGCATTGCCGCATCCCAAGAACTGCCGTTTGCAATGCCGCCTACCACAATCTTTGAGCAGATGGCGTCACCCACAAGGTAACCGAACAGGCCCACGAAACCGGCCGCCGTGCCCGCTGCATTCTTGGGAACGAGATTCAGCGCCTGTACGCCGGTGAGGGCAACCGGACCGTAAATGAAGAAACCAATCATGCAAAGGGCGATGTAGACCATGACCTTCTGCATTCCGGGTTCAAGCTTGATTATACCGGAGCCTACCATCCAGTAGAGGAGGACGCCCACTGCGCAGAGCAGCATGCAGATCACGTTCATCGGAGCGCAGCGTCCCTTGAAAATCTTGGAAGTGGCCCAGCCGCAGGCGATGGTTCCCACGGCACCCACGATGTTGTGTACGGAGAATGCCACCTTGCTTTCTGCAGCGGTCATGATGCCCTTGGTCTGGAGGTAAGTAGGAGCCCAGTCTCCAATTCCGTAGCGCACCATGTACACGGCCACGTTGGAAATGGCTACAATCCAAAGGAGCTTGTTCTTGAGAACGTAATCCACGAACAGGGTCTTGAAAGGCAGTTTCTCGCCAACCTGTCCCTTGGACTTGAGTCCGGTATGGTCGTTCCTCCAGTCTGCTACGGAAGGAAGTCCGCAGCTTTCCGGCGTGTCACGTATAGCCCACCAGCAGAAGAGGGCAACCACCAGCGCCACCAGGGCGGGGAAGATGAAATTACCCCTCCAGCTCTGTGCAATGCCGATATCGGCCATTAGAGACACACCCGCAATAGCGAGGAAACCAAGAGAAAAACTGCCGATGGTATGGGATACGTTCCAGATGCTCATCTTGAAGCTTCGCTCGTTCTGGCTGAACCAGTGGGCCATTATTCGGCCGCAGGGAGGCCAGCCAAAGCCGCTGAGCCAGCCCACGATGAGCATGAGGACAAAGATGATGGCGGTGTTTACTGCGGTGTTGGCGCCGTAGGGAATGAGTCCTACGGACATCATCACAAGGGCAGACAGGACAAGTCCTACACACAGGAACTTGCGTGCGTCTGAACGGTCAGAGACGCTTCCCATCACAAACTTGCTGAATGCATAGGCGATGGAAACGGCAGACATTGCAAGTCCCACCTTTCCGGCATCCAGGATGCCGTCGTTAATCATGTCAGGAGCAGCAAGAGAGAGGTTCTTGCGAACCAGATAATATGCCGCATAGCCCAGGAAAGCGCCAAGGAAAACCTTGAGCCTCATGGATTTATATTCAGAATCTACTTTTTCAGCCGGGATTTGCGCCTTCGGCTTGGGCGGATCTAAAAAGCGTGCCATATTTATTCTATTGCTTGTGCAAGTATTGAGATTGGATTCAGGACCTTATAACCGGTAGACATCTCTATCTGCCATTTGCAGGTTTCGCAGTCGCATGCAACCGCATCCGGATTCACGGTCTTTATCTGTTCGAAAAGGGGAGCGCCTATCGCCTGCGAAATCAAGTAGTTCTCCTTCTTGAAACCGTAGGTGCCGGCTATACCGCAGCAGTTGGAATCCAGCAGCGTGAATTCTACGCCGGGAATCATCCTGAGGATTTTTTCGCTGAATACGCCCCAGCCCAGCTTTTCCATGTGGCAGGGGGTATGGTATGCTACCTTCATGTGGAAGTCAGGGCGGAACTTGAGCTGTGCGCCCTTTTCGATCTTTTCAAAGATATATCGCGTGGCAAGAAGAAGGCTGTCCTTTACCTTGGAGTTGTCCACGCCAAGGAGTTCGGGGTACTCTTCGCGGATAGTGAGCGTACAGGTAGATGACGTTGTAACCACGCTTAGACCGCTCTCCACGGCCTTTTCCAGCACTGCCACATTATGATTTGCATTCTTGCGGGCACTTTCCGACATGCCGTTGGTGATCATTGCGATGCCGCAGCACTTCTCGCCGTCCAGCAGCTGCACGCCGACGCCCAGTGCATTCAGAACCTTCACCAGGTCCTTTCCCAGCTGGGGGTAGTTGTAATTCACGTAGCAGCCATGATAATATGCAACCTGTTCGGGGAAGGCAGCCTGCTCCTTGGAGTGACGCTTGAGCCAGCCCTCGAAGCTGTGTGCGCTGTATTTGGGGAAAGTCCTGTTATGGTCTATCTTGAGCGTGGCATCCAGGACGGTCTTCGTAATGCCCAGGGACGTTACGCCGTTGACGATGGGCGCAAACGGCCTTGCCAGGGTTCCCATGAAATCCGTAGAGGCAAGGATGCGGTCGCGCAGTTTCGGGGCCGACTTGTCATACTTGATCCTGGCAGCCTGGATGAGGTCTGCAACGTGTACGCCGGACGGGCATGAAACCTCGCAGCGCTTGCAGTTCATGCAGTACTTGAGGGTGTTGGTAAAGAAATAAGGGTCCTTGAGACGGAGGCGTTCGCCGTCGGGGCCGGCTTGTTTGGGGCCGGGATAGAGCGGATTGGCCTGAAGAACCGGGCAGTATGCGGTGCATACCGTACACTTCATGCATTCCTCGAAATTGTGAGGACTTACTGTTTTCTCTTGTATCTTCATGCCTTTGAAAGAATTGAATCAACTGCTTTGAATGCGCTGCGTATTGCGGCACCGGCGCCGGTGCCAAGTTCGGGACGGGTGTTCCCCAGCACCGAACCTATCGCATACATGTTTTTCAGGGCTTCGCCGTCCTTGAAAGGATGGAGTTCCCCGTCGGTCACGAGGCCGAAGTCCATATACGGCTGGTCTGCCGAAAAGTCCGGGTCGTACCAGGAATTGCGGTCCTCGGAAGACTTGACATCCAGGCCGATAATCGGCTCAAATACGCTGTCCGGCGTGGAAATGAGGCCCTTCGAGAAGAAGCTGCCGGAGGCCAGGATGAAGTTGTCAGCCTCCAGGTAGTGGCTGCCCAGATTCTGGGTTACCAGGCTGTGCACCACTCCCTCATGCAGGTGGGCCGATTTTACCTCGTCGCCCATCAGGAAGGTGCCGCCGAGGGTCTCGTAACGGCGCCTGAGCTGCATCTGGGTGCGGAGACCGGGAACGGAAGGCGGCAGCGTGCCGGTGAACACAACCTTTGCGGGAAGCGCCTCGCGGATGCGTCCGGGAACGGAAATGTCCTGCAGGCCGAATACCTGGGGCAGGATAACTGCGTCGTCATCCTTGAGGAGCAGGCGGATTTCCTGTACCACCTTCTCCCAGATGCGGTCCATGGTCCTTGCAATCTGAACGGAGCGCATTTCGCTGGGGCTCTGTCTCAGGTGCTCCATCTCCGGCAGGCGCAGAAGGCGTATCCTGGCTTCGATGCCCTGCTTCTTGAGCCCGTCGGCAATGAAGGAGGAGAAGAAATCATGGTAGCCCATGAAATTCACTATGAGTGCCTTCTTTGCAAAGGCCGGTTTTTCGAAGAGGGAAATATCCTCGAGGGACAGTGCCGATTCCTTGAAAGTTCCCATGGGCATGAGGCGTACGCCGTCGGCATAATGGACGCGGATGCCGGCCTCGGAGAAGATCTCCAGAAGGCGGGCAGGGGCTTCATTCATGGATTCGAAGGTGCCGGAGAAGAAGTGCAGGGCGTTCTGGCCGGATGAAACGATGGCCGTGGACCTGCCCTCTTTCTGGAGGCTTATTCCGGCGATGAGTCCTGCAAGGCCTCCGCCGGTTATGACTGTATCGAATTTCATATTCCAAGCACGTGTTTATAGACCCACTGAGTGTATTCTGCTTCGCGGAGAGTGTCTCCCCAGCCGATGGGGAAATTGCCCTTCCAGCGCTCTGTAAGGAAGTTTTTAAGGTCTTCCCTTTCCCTGTCGATGCTGCCGTGCGCCTTGGCAAGAAGGCCGGCGGCGCGACATGCGCAGAAACCTCCCTGGCAGGTTCCCATGCCGATACGCGTACGGCGGCGGAGGTCCGTGAGGGTGGATACGTCCATCCTTTCGATGGCGGCGTTGATTTCACCCACGGAGACTTCTTCGCATTCGCAGATGAGGGAGTCTTCGTATTTGTCGTTGCTGTGAATGCGCGAGGCGCGGGTTCCAAGCCTTGATGCCGCCGATTTCTGAGCCAGAGTCGGGTTCTCCCAGATGGACTGGGCGACCTCCTTGTAGGACTTCTCCTCGGAACCGGGGAGGGGAGTGGTGGCGGTTTCGCACTTCTTGTCGATGCCGAGCTTGCGGCAGACGGTGTCGGTGGCCATTTCGGCCATGAGACGGTAGGTCATGAGCTTGCCGCCGGTGATGGTCACAAAGCCCTTGAGGCCGTCCCTTTCCTCGTGGTCGAGGCAGACGATGCCGCGGGAGATGTTGCGGCCGGTGGGGTCGTTGTCGGCACTAACGAGCGGGCGCACGCCGGCATAGGCGCGGAGAATACGGGTGCTCATGAGGGCGGGCGAGAGCTTGGCGCCTTCGGAGATGAGAAGGTTCACCTCGTCCGGGGTCACGGCTACGTCGTCGCACTCCTCGAACGGTATCCTGTCAGAGGTTGTGCCGATGATGCAGACGGTGTCTCCGGGGACGAGGATATCGGCATTGGCGGGCTTGCGGCAGCGGTTTATTACCATATTATTTATACGGTGGGCGAAGATGAGGAGGGCGCCCTTTGCAGGGAACATGCCCACGTTCACCCCGGCCATCTTGGCTATGTTGTGGCCCCAGATGCCGGCCGCGTTGACGGTGACGGGGGCGTAGAAGTCCTGCTCTTCGCCGGTCTGGACGTTGCGGGTGTGTACGCCTTTGATGGTGTCGCCTTCGCGGATGAAGCCGGTCACCTCTGTGTACAGGCGCACCTGACCGCCGTGGATCTTTGCATCAAGCATGTTGGCGGCGCACAGGCGGAAGGGATCCACGCTGCCGTCCGGCACCCTTACGGCGCCGATCAGGTTGGGATTCACGGAAGGCTCCAGGCGCCTGGCTTCTTCGGGGTCGATTATATCGGCCCGGATTCCGGCCTTGCGGCAGGCTTCCACGAAGGTGGCCTGGTAGGCGAGGTCGTCTTCCGGGAGGGTTATGAAAAGGCCGTCTGTTTCGTCTACGCAGTGGGAGGCGATGCGCCTGAGGATCATGTTTTCCTTGATGCATTCTTCTGCGCTTTCCGCATCGTTCACTGCATAGCGGGCCCCTGAATGCAAAAGGCCGTGATTGCGTCCGGTCGCTCCGGTAGAGATGTCGCTCTTTTCGATGAGTAGGGTTCTGAGCCCTCTCATGGCGCAGTCTCTCTGCGTTCCCGCACCGGTGATACCACCGCCGATGATGATTACATCAAACTCGTTAGGATTCATTTAACACGTGTTATTAATCTCACAAATTTAAGAAAAAACAATATTAAATCAAAGGTAAAATAGCTGTATAGTTTTTTCTCTCTCATTAGCAGCATGTTGCGTTTGAACGAAAAAATATTTTCAAAAAAACTGCGAAAAAGTTTTGGAGGTTCAAAAAAAGTTACTACCTTTGCAGTCCCGTTTGAAGGAACGGGCTTTTTTACGCCCTTGACGGAAACGCCGGGCGACAAAACAAGATCTTTGAAAAGACTGAAAGGAAAGTACAAGCAAGTACCGAAAAAGTGTAACACTTTTTACTTTAAACGAGCGTCAGTTTCTTAAGAGAAACAAGTCAAGGGACAAGCTAAGCATTATAAAAA
>DGSO01000032.1:104974-106709 GCA_002393945.1 Bacteroidales bacterium UBA4360 | reverse complement strand
ATCGCTCATGGCTTAAACCATTCTCTAGCAAAACTAACGAAGGTATATAATATTGAAATAAATCTTTGTATTAAACGGATTCGTAGATGCGTTATAAGAGACTCTTGAGGAAATCAACCTTTTGTTGCTCGGTCCATTTGTCCGTTGTATTGATTGAAAAGTTGCTGACAAATCCGTTCTTTTCGCAAATCAAGAAATAGGTATCGAACTTATTACCGAAGACGCGATATATGATGTGTTTATTCTCTTTATCAGTCTCAAGAATCTTGCACTCAAGTCCATTTGAAACGAAGTATTTGGACTCCCATTCGTAGAAAGCCTCCACAAACTCATATCCCTTTAACGAGCCATCCTTGTTAAACTCGTATTTATCGTAGGGACCAAATGAAACGGCAATGTTGACAGACTCGTCATTGCGGAAGAATTGCTGTCTTGAAACACTATTGTAAGAGGTTTTCTCCCATTTGCCAGGAATTGAAACTTGACCGTAGGGAAACACAAAATACTCGGTGGTGTTTTTTTTTGCATCGTAGTCTCCACCTACAATAGTTGAAGTGGCCTGTTTAGCAGAGCCGCAACTTATAAAAGACACAACGGCGGCAAATAGAATGATTCCTTTAATTCTTTTCATGTCTTGATGAGGTAACAATACAACCTCTGCGAATGATGCAAAAATCATTCCGATAGGGCTTTTCTTCGGAGATGTTGAGGTTCTTCAAGTACGAGTAAGAGACCCCGATGGCATCCTTGTCCCAATGGTCGGTCAGGGCTTTCAGGTTCCCGTAGTAGTAATGCTGGCCGTCGATTTCCAGATGTACGACCATCCGTTCTTGTTTTCCATTTACATTCGCCATCGTTCTGCTATGTTGTTATAGGTACAAAGGTGCGGATTACGGTTGAGGATTGCAAATATTAAAAATAATCCGCCAAAAGTGAATCAGAAAAGGGGACGACCTCCGAAGAAGTTGTCCCCTCGTGCGGGCAATGGGACAATTATCGAACCATTTTTGAGGATCTCGACGCTATATATCTATTTGTTTTACAGCTCAAAGACTAATCTGACAAGAAGGCATCCAGACTTCCTTTAATCACGTCATGCTGAATTTTTTTAGAGACTTGTAAAAGTTCGGGGATATTTGTCTTAACGGTGTTGAATATGCCTTCAGCATCAACGTCTCCATATTCGTGAGACAGGAAATTACGCATCCCAAAGACGGCAGGCCAGGGAATAGATGAGTATGTTTTGAAGAAGTCACTGCCACAAATGTTGCGGATCTTGACGAGACTTTCGGTTATATATTGGAGGCTCATTCCGCAGGCACGGAAAACAATGAGCCCGGGAGTGCTGGAGACAAAGTCGTCTGGCGCATTAATGTCCTTGCTCATTTCTAGCAACAGGTTCATCTCCTTTAATGCGGCATCAAGCAGTGAAAGAACGCGTTCTTTTTTAGGATACATAGATGGTCTCCTCCTTCAGACGACAGGCAAATTTTTCGGGAAAAATAGATTTGGAAGAAACAAGGTCTACGTGTCTTCCGAAAACGGTCTCCAATTGGCTTGCAATGGTGGAGTATAGAAATAAATCTGGCTTTGAGAGCGTAATGATGATGTCGATATCACTGTCTGCACGCCCTTCATCCCTGGCAAAGCTTCCAAACAGACCGATTTTTTCAATTCCAAAAGCCGACTTGTTGCATAAGTAGTAAACTTTAAGCATTGATAGTATCTGATCTCT
>DGSO01000032.1:0-104752 GCA_002393945.1 Bacteroidales bacterium UBA4360 | reverse complement strand
CCTGAGTCATTCCCCTTGACTTTCGCATCCTTTTTATAGATTCGTTCATATCCATCTTTTTCGCAAATATAAGAATAGTTTAAGAAATATGCAACTTATTTATAAATTGTTCGACAGGGGTTAGAGGTGGAGTCCCCAGCCGCAAACGAAAAAAGCCTGGCGTGAAGCCAGGCAACTAAAGTGCTGGGTCGTTAACAAATCAAAGTCAGGTCGATAAGCGGATCTACCGCTTCCGGCTCCTTATCCTTTTTACACGAAAGAGTCAGCACCATCATGGCTGCCATCACCCCAAAGAAATTGTTTTCATGCGCTTGATATTTGATAGAATTCTTTTTTTATTTTTGCAATGGGATTAGAGCCGTATCGCGCAAGTACAAGGAAAGCGTGGTCCCCTTGCTTGGTGCCAGAACAATCGTCGAAAAACAGTAACATATTAATATGGAAGAACTCAAACAAAGGATACTCCAGGACGGCCGCGCAAAGGCGGAAGGCGGCGTGGTAATGGTGGGCAGTTTCCTTAACCACCAGCTCGACCCCCAGCTCATGATGCACTGCGCGCAGGAATTTGCCCGCCTGTTCAAGGACAAGGGAATAAACAAGATTGTCACCATCGAGGCATCAGGTATTGCCCCGGCAATCCTCACGGGATATCTGATGAACCTACCGGTAGTGTTTATCAAGAAAAAGATACCCAGCAACGTCGGCGAGACATGGCAGTCGTGGGTATGGTCTTTCACGCGGAGCGACAACACCACCGTTTGCATCGACCGCCGTTTCCTAACTGCCGACGACCGTATCCTGTTTATAGACGATTTTCTTGCCGACGGCCACGCCTCCGGCAGCGTAATACACCTGTGCCGCCTCTCCGGCGCCAAGATTGTGGGCATGGGCTTTCTTGTGGAAAAAGGCTTTGCCGGCGGCGGCCAGTTCCTCCGGGACCATAACATCCCTTATCACGCCCTCGCAACCGTCAAACGAATCCGGGAAGACAATACCCTGGAGTTGGAGTAAAATATTTCTTGTGCGGGTGAAGGGACAATTATCGAACCAATTTTGAGGATTTGATGGAGCTGTATCTGTTTGGTTTACGGCTTATTGAAGCATAGTTTGACAGTATTCTTCAAGGATAGAGACCAGGGCGTCGCGCATTGGATTATCGGCCCAGACAAGGAGTGAGACAAACAGGTTGTATGCTTCTGCTTTGCCGCTTCTGTCAATCTTGGTTAGTCCTTCCGGGGCTATCCTAATAAACCATGAATTGAATAGTCTCATTCTGGCTTCTTCTCTTCCATCTATTGTGTCGCATACTAGCAGCATTGAATTCTGATGCTTTACAAAGAACCCCTGCAGGATAGCGCAAATGGTGTCAAAAACGTTGCTGTCTGCAATATTGGGGGCACCGTCCTGGATCCTATCGAAGTTGAAAGTGTATAGGTTCTCTGCGAACGAAGACAAATCCAAAAAGTACGCAACATACCGCGCCCCCGACGGGGCGTCAAAATAATATTGTCCATTGGATTCCCAGTAATTATACGGGTGTAGCAAATTTGACATCCCTCTCCTCCTCTATAACCTTTGTGGGGACCCCCTCACGGATGTCCTTGATGATAGCTTTCTTATCTTCTACCATCTTCACGAAAAAGTTTTTCTGTTCTTTCTTTTTCATAAAAGCGTCCCCTTTCCTGCAAAAGTATGTATTTCCTCTCACACTTCCAAATTTTTGGTGTTGTCGATTGTTTTACTATAAATCTCAAAATGTGTTTATCTTTGTAATAAAGTGGTGCAGCTATGGAACAACGGTTTATAAAAGGAGACAATCTTAGTTTTAAGGAGTATTTACTTGTCTGGAATAATCCAGTGTGTTTTCATAGTCTGGGTAAGTGGTTCTTTTTCTGCACTTTGAAGACAATTATTATCTGCGTACCTTTTGTATTGATAATGCTGTTGTTTGCGTTTATAGCAGGGTCTTTGCCAAAGGATATCACAGAAATTGTCAAATTCTTTTCTTTCATCGTATTAGGGCTCTTGGGAATGGTATGGTGTGTCTCATTCTGCAACGCTTTCATTATTCCATTGGTTCTCAGACGACGTATTCCCGGATTCGTCAATAGGTATATCACTGAGGCCATGGATTTAGTGCAATTTGACACCGATGTATGGTTCTTCTCGTGGAAAGGCCATTGTTTCTCTATATCGTACAAGGATAACGTTACACGTTATTATAGGAAGAACCGCCCTGCGAAAAAAGTTTCCAGTTATTATAAGATTTCAAAGGCATCCTCTTATGGAGACTATCTGGACTGGAAAACAGAGACTAAAGAACTGCCTCTTTTGGAGGGTATCACAATCGTTTATACGAATGTCAACATTTTTGCTCGCATAAAGTTAAGAAAGAAGTTCTTCCCGAAAGAGATTTCTGAGGCGTTAGAAGCCCTGTTGGAACAAGACGAGGTAGCTTTTAGCTTTTAAGAATATAGATTATTGTTCCGATTATTGCGGCTTTTTCGGAGCAAACCTGTCAATTTGAAGCATTTGTTCCCATTTTCGGCCTATTTTAGGAACAAAGTTTAGAAAAAGCCATAAAGATGACTCTGAGCCGCCAGGCGAACCGCCGGTCCCGGCCTTTGCGCCAGCAAAGACGCAAGGGATATAAGGCGGCGGGGTACATTAGGGGCAGCGCCCCTAATAAGACAGAGGAAACTTCGCGCAGCGAAGCGTCTCTCCAACCGCACGGAACGAAAAAGGACCGCCTGGAAAGGCGGCCTTTGAGTGGAAGTGCGGGCGAAGGGACTCGAACCCATACGCCTTTCGGCACCAGATCCTAAGTCTGGGTTGTCTACCAATTCCAACACGCCCGCAAACAGGACTGCAAAGATACAAAAAATATTTGAAGTACCGCGGGGCTATATAAAGCCTTTTTCCTTGGCCTTGGAGACGAGTTCGGCAGTGTTGGAGGCCTTGAATTTCAGAAGCAGTTTCCGGCGGGATCACTTGATGGTGGCAAGGCTCAGGTAAACCTTATCGGCAATCTCAAGGCTTGTGAAGGAAAAGACCTCTCTTCGGGAAGTTTTTCAAGAAACCCACCAATTGCCGCTTTTTTTTCTATTTTTGTGCAAGAAATGAGCACTCATGCCGTTATAGAGGTAAAGCATAATCTATGAAGACAAAGTATTTCATCATCTACATGGCCGTAGGAGCCGCTTTTCTGGCGGTTTCCCTGTGGGTTTTCCTGACCGGAGGTACAAATGCGAAGGCCATAAGGGCCAAGTACAAGCTGGGCGGCATAATGCTCACCGCCTGGGCGATGATCTCATTCGTCTCCTGCCAGGTTGTTGATAAAATCACAAATCCAGGAGAACTGATTATGTGCTATGACCCTGTTGAACCTGCTCCTACTGAAAACATCGTTTCCCTGAAAATCAATTCATCCCGCCCTGACGACGGTTATAACAAAGTTGGAAAAGGAGACTCCTTCTCCGTTAAAATCACCAACCCTGTAAGTTCCAGGTTCGTACTGATGATTTATCTCTATGACAGGGAGCAGGCAGAAAAGACCATCCTTCAGCAGAATGAGCTTTTAATTGAGGACCCTGAAAAGGCCGAATTCGAAGTCCCGTTTGACGACACCATAGAATATAAGGGAGAGGCCTGGCTGGATGTTTATTGCGACAAGGATGGCAATTTGCAGAGCATTCCTTACGGAACGATGATAATCAACATCATCTGATGCTGCGTCTTGAAACTGTAGTATACGAACTCACCGGAGCCTGCAACCAGTGTTGCAGGTTCTGCTATAACTATTGGAGGGATGGCAGCCATCCTATACCCGCCCCGGACCCGCGGATGGCCGGAAAAACCCTGAAAAAACTGCTCAGGGAAGCCTCCATCGGCACAATTTCCTTCTCCGGTGGGGAGCCACTGCTGCTGGGAAACGTCCATGACCTTGTCCTTCGGGCAAGATTCAAAGGCTGCAGGGTAAACATCCTTACCAACGGAACCCTTCTTTCGGAGGACTCTTTCCGGAACTTCATGAGCCTTGGCGTGAGCACAGTCCAGATTCCCCTTCTCAGTGCCGATCCTTCCGTCCACGACTGCCTCACCAATCTTCCCGGCTCCTGGCCGAAGGCGGTAAAAGCCCTCAGAATGGCCTCCGAGAAGGCTGCTGCAGTGCTCGTTATAACGAAAGTCAACATTCCCGGCATCTCGAAAACCCTGGAACTCATCCAGAACTGCGGTGTCAGAACGGTGATGGTGAACCGCTTCAACATCGGCGGTCAGGGACTCAGAAACGTCACCGAACTCGTCCCCGGAAGGGAGGAACTTGCCGATGCCTTCGCTTCCGTGGAGGCCTTCGCATCGGCCCATCCTGAAATGACCTTCGTCAGCGGCGTGTGCACCCCTCTCTGCTACTTGGACACGGGCCGATACCCGCACATCCGTTTTTCCACTTGCAGTACAGACATATCCAAAAGGCCTGTCACTGTTAGTTTCAGCGGCGACGTGCGCTTCTGCAACCACTCCCCGAAGGTACTGGGCAACATTCACGAGAAGGGATTGGAAGAAATCCTGTCGGAAAGTGCGGCGGTGCAGTGGTACTCGCAGATACCTGACAAATGTGCATCCTGCGCGCTTCTCAAACGCTGCGGCGGTGGCTGCAGGGCTGCATCGGAACAGGTTTTCGGCACATTCGCCCACGAAGACCCCATCCTGGACTTCGAGTAAAGCCGGCCCCTCGATGAGGCCGGCTGCTATCAGAGGCAGTATCTGCTCTTCCCTTTCGGTCAGGAACTGCTCATCGGCGGCACCTGGTCCATATACGAAGGCGCTGTGGAAAGCGGCTACTCCGTCCGTCCCGTCAGTCACTGATAAGCGGCGCCTTGGCCCTTTAAAGCGTGAAACGCAAACACTTGAATATCAGCAAATAAGCCAAAAGGCTTGCCGCCAAAGCGAGGCAAGCCTTTTGCGTAATGCACTGTTCCACAGCTTGTTACATTTCACGCTCATCGCAAAAACACATCCACCGCAAAAACACAGCTCGGGCACTTTGCTGCTACTCGTAGTAGAAGCCGTAGCCGGCACGTGTGCGGATGTGTTCTGAAAGGGTGCCCAGCTTGCTGCGGATTTCTCGGATGGCAACTTCTACGGAATGCTCGCCGGGGACATCCTTTGGCCATACAAGTTCACGGAGTTCTTCGGGGGAGAAGACGCGGCCGGGGTTGGACACGAAGAGGCTCAGCATCTCGAACTCGGCCTTGTTGAGATCCAGCACCTGACCGTTTACGGACGCGGTCTTCTGAACCGTGTCGATGTGCAGGGAGCCGGTTTCGGGGGCGTTGTCCCTCTTGCCAAGCTTGGCCTCGACCACGTTCATCACATAGTCGCCGCACTTCTCGCACTCGCGGATAAGGTCGATGAAGATAGTGCCCACTGCAAAGCTGTAGACGTTGTCGTCCACATCGGCAGTATTCTGGGCCCTGAGGACGTTGCGGAGGGCGTCGATCCGGTTTTCGAAGTCCTGGGACTCTTCATAGTCGCCGGTGCCCTTGAGTACGGCTTCCATGCTGCCCATGGCGCCGTCCAGGAGGCCGAACATATCGGCAATTCCCTGCTCCTGGCTGGCGATGAAGACGGCCTTCTGGCTGTGCTTGCGCTCCATGGTGCGGGACAGGTTGAAGAGGCTGTCGCCGATGCTTTCGAGCTCGCTCACCTCGCGGAGGAGGCTGCGCACCTTGCGCTTGGTATCGTCACTGAGGTGGGCGTCACCTACCTGGGCAAGGTATCCGCCGATTTCGCTTTCGAGGCGGTCGCTCATTTCCTCCATTTCCTTTATGCGCAGGGCCTTTTTCTCAAAGGCGTCGTTGTCCGTGATGGAGTAGAGTTCGCGTACTTCGGCAAACATGCCGCGCATCCTTTCGGCAAAGAGTTCAGTCTCTTTCTGGGCCTGGAAGACGGCGATTTCCGGAGTCTTCATGATACCAACCTGGATGTACTGCAGCTTGAAGCCTTCGTCGGTGGCCTTCTGAGGGATAAGCTTGCTCACGAACTTCTCAATCTGAGGGATGAACCAGATGAGGATGAGGGTGTTGGTGACATTGAACATGGTGTGGAACATGGCAAGGACGAAGGAGAGCCTTGCGGGATTCACCACGTCGGCATGGGGGTCTACATCAACTATGCGGCAGGCGGCGTTGACGAAGGGATAGAACACCATCAGCACCCACAGGACGCCAAAGACGTTGAACACCAGGTGCGCCAGTGCCGCCCTCCTGGCCTGCGTATTTGCCGACAGCGCCGCTATATTCGCAGTGAGCGTCGTGCCGATGTTCTCACCCATGACAAGCGCTATACCCTGATATATAGTAAGCACGCCGCTGGTGCAGAGGACCATGGTAATTGCCATAAGCGCCGCCGATGACTGCGCCATGAAAGTTAGGACGGAGCCTATGAGTATGAACAGCAGTATGGTCCAGTAGCTTCCCGAATCGAATGAAGAGAAGAAATTCACCACTCCGGCGTTGCTTGCAAGGTCCATCTCACGGCCTGTAGCATTGAGCGTACCCAGCGCGAAGAACATGAAACCAAGGCCGAAGAGGAAGTCTCCCAGATATCTCCGCTTCCTGGACTGGATAAGGACCACGGCAACCAGGAAAACCGGCCACACCAGATTTGTGATGTTGAAGGAGAAGCCCGCCGACATTATCCAGGCCGACAGCGTCGTGCCGATATTGGCGCCCATGATCACCGAAATGGCCTGAGCCAGACTCAGGAGTGCCGCGTTCACGAACGAAACAGTCATGAGGGTGGTTGCCGCCGATGACTGGACGGCCACGCATACCAGCATACCGGTAAGTACGCCGGTGAAGCGGTTCGTTGTCATGGCGCCGAGTATGTGACGGAGACCGGGGCCTGCCATTTTCTGCAGGGCTTCGCTCATCACCTTCATGCCGTACATGAGAAGGGCGATGCAGCCGAGGAGTTTGAATAAAGTTAGAATCATGGGCGCAAAGATACGTATTTAGCGGAATCTATGCAAGATTCACATGTTAAGAACGGGACTCAAAACGAGCCTGAATTCCCTCTCTACCGGATGAAGGAGGTACTGCTCCAGCGGCTTTCGGCCCCAGGAGTCAACGCCGCCGACGCCCATCTGGACAAGATCGGCATGTACCCATGTGCTTCCGGAAGGCTTGAGTTCAAGCGAATGGCGGGGTACTCCCCTCTGGCCGTTTGCATTGAGCTCGGGGCTGTCTCCTTCCGGCTTCGAGACGTCCAGGTCATCAACGGAATAAGGCAGTGCCGATGCGCTGAAATCCTCTGCCGATGCCAGCTCGATGCCGTTTCCCATGGCATCCAGCACCCGGAAGAAGCGAAGGCCGGTATGCGTTCCGGACTCCTGCGTACGGACATAGCCCATGTGGTACTGCTCGGAAACGCTCTGCCTGAATCGGCCCAGGACTGCGGCGCTGGAACGGTCGATGTAGTTCTCCCAAGGACCAAGGCCGAAGAAATCCAGCTCCGAGAAAGTGCCCGGCATTGCGAACTCCAGGCCGAAACGGAACATGTCCGGCGCCTGCGGGGCTGCACCCATGTGCTCTACAATGCTTATCGAACCGTCCGGACGCACCTCGTAGAAGAGGCTCAGTGGGACGATTCCGCCAAGGGGTTCAAAAGTCACTTCCACAAGACAGCTGCTGCCCGCCTTGGACAGGTTGAAGTCCTTTACTTTGAACTCAGGATTCCTCCAGAGCGCATAACGCGAAGGAAGGGTGGCCCCAAGGTCATTCTCCGTAGGGGCGCGGTTGAAACAGGGCTTCACCGGCGCAGAGAGCATTTCCTTTCGGCCCAGAGTATAGGAAGTGAGGGCACCGGAAGCCTTGTCGAAAGAGGCCGTCCACACCGTCTCCCTTCCTGCTGCCAGCCCTTCCGTGCCGATGTTTCCGCTCAACACCACGCTCCTTGCCCCGTCATAACAGCCGATGACTCCGCCCTCCGGTTCCACCATGACAGGGCGGCTGTCCCTGAGAAGAATCTGCGAATAGGCGATCCTGGCGCCCGCCGGGACAAGCGGCCATGCGCACTTCAGGACATAATCCACATTGAGGGTAAGAGTCCCCTCTTCCGGAAGCTTGCCGATACCAAGATCCAGCACGGCACTGCCCTGCGGGGCTACATTCAATTCCGGAACTACGCCGGAAAGGATCTTTTCGCCGTCCTTCTCCACGTTCCACACCAGCATCACGTCGGACAGATCCCTGAAGAAGAACTCGTTGAACACCCTGAGAGCCCCGGGAGTACCGCTGGTCCAGATATCCTGATACTGATACCTCACCTCGTAAGCATGCGGATGGAAAGACCTGTCGGCCGCTACCAGACCGTTGCAGTTGAAAGAGCCGTCGGAAGGGCCGCCGGGATTGTAATCGCCGCCGAAAGCCCAGTATTTCCCGTTCCAGAGGGCCTGGTCCTGGAAGTCCCAGATGAACCCGCCCTGGTATGTAGGATTGGCGCGGACAAGGTCCCAGTAGTCCTTGAAATTGCCCACTGAATTGCCCATGGCGTGTGCGTATTCGCACTGGATGACGGGCTTGGAACCGTCGGTGCGGATGTACTTGGATACTTGATCCGGGCTCCAGTACATGGGGCAGCATATATCGGTAATGGGCACTTTGGAGCCAATCTGGAAAGGATTCTCGTACTGGACGGGGCGGGTGGGATCCTCGGCCTTAATCCAGTTGTAGCTGTCTACGAAGTTGGGACCGGTGCCGGCCTCGTTGCCAAGGCTCCAGATTATGATGGAGGGGTGGTTGCGGTCCCGCTGGACCATCCTCTGGTCGCGGATGAGGTGTGCGGCGGCATATCGGCGGTCCTTGGCAAGGGTGCGCTCAAAGAAGCCCATTCCGTGGGATTCGATGTTGCCTTCGTCAATGACATAGAGGCCGTAGCGGTCACAGAGAGAGAGCCAGGCGGGGTCGTCGGGGTAGTGGCAGGAACGCACCGCGTTGATGTTGAGGCTCTTCATGACCTGGATGTCGCGGAGCATGTCGGCCTCTGTTACGACATAGCCCTTGTCCGGGGTCATTTCGTGGCGGTTCACGCCCTTGATGAGGACGGGCTTGCCGTTCACGAGAAGCTGGCTGTTCTTGATTTCAACGGTACGGAAGCCTATTTCAATGGCGGTATTCTCGGAGACTTTGCCCTTTGAAAGCGCCTCAACCTCAAGCGTATAGAGATTCGGTTCCTCTGCG
Organism: Bacteroidales bacterium UBA4360; assembly: GCA_002393945.1. Lineage (GTDB taxonomy): Bacteria > Bacteroidota > Bacteroidia > Bacteroidales > UBA932 > Cryptobacteroides. The sequence continues at coordinate 95,510 of DGSO01000032.1, read as the reverse complement.
CTCCAGAGCTTTGGAGAAGCAAGGGAGGACGACCACACGGCCCTGCCCTTTTTGACGGAGACTTCGCCGGAGAGGAGGGCATCGGCACCGTCCCTGAGGGTGAATCTGACGGAGTTAACGCCTCCAGAGACAAGGGCGGAGGCTTCCAGGCGGCCGGTCATGTCGGCAGTGACGTTAAGGTCTTCCAGGCGGGCCTTTTCGCGGGTGTAGACGTAGACGTCCCTCGCAAGGCCGCTGAGGCGCCAGAAGTCCTGGTCTTCGAGGTAAGTACCGTCGCACCAGCGCATTATCTCAAGGGCAATGACGTTGCGGCCGGGCCTCACCGCCTTGGTGATGTCAAAGCGCGCCTCCAGCTTGCTGTCTTCGGAATAGCCTACAGCCTTTCCGTTCACCCATACCCTGACGTTCGAGGTGGCGCTGCCGATGCACAGATACACCGGCTTCCCGTTCCAACCGGCAGGGATGTCGAAGGCACGGCGGTACTGGCCAACGTAATTACCCTTTTCCGGAACGACGGGCGGATTGCTCTCATAAAGGCCCTTCCATGCATAGCCTATGTTCACATAGACGGGAACGCCATAACCGTTGAGTTCCCAAAGGCCGGGAACGGGCATGTCTTTCCAGGAGGCGTCGTTGTAAGTTATGGTTTCGAAGCCTTTAAGGCGGGATTCCACGTTCTCCGAGAAATGGAACTTCCAGACGCCGTTAAGGCTCAGTGTCTGCTGCTGGTCTGTCTTGAATGTAGCCCTCATGGGAAGGCGGTTTTCCTGAAACACTTCCGGATCCTGCCAGGGTTCCGGTTTCTTGGCGCCGAATGCGCCCACTGTAAGTAGAAGGCTGGTTAACAGCAGTAGTTTTTTCATATCAATCATGTAGAATTTTGTTCAAATATAGGAAATTCCCGTGGATTTCTGAAATGAGCTGTTTCAGGAAGCGCGGGTTAAAAAACTCGCCGCGGGCTTCACAGCCGGCGGCGAGGATCATCTAACCTAAAAACTTAACCTATTAAAACTATTCGTCCGTTTTTACTGCAATATCCGTGCCTTGATACTGCTTTTGGTTAAGTTCTTCGTCGGGTTTTATGGAAATTATTCGCACATCGGTGACGGGACGGTCGTAACGGTCCCGTTTTACCTGGGAAATCTTGTCAATTACGTTGAATCCGGCGACGGTTTCACCAAAGACCGTGTACTCCCCGTCAAGATGGGCGCAGCCGGCCTCGTCCTGGACAATGTAGAACTGCGAGCCGGAAGACTCCTTGAACGGATTTGCGAGGTCTCCGCGGCGGGCGGCTGCGAGGGCTCCCTTGACATGGCGGTGGAGCGGCTTGCCGTCAGGGTCGCGCATTTCGGCCTTGATGGTATAGTCCGGACCGCCCTGGCCGTAAAGGTCTACTTTGGATGTATCACGGGTGTAGGGGTCTCCGCCCTGGATCATGAATCCGGGTATTACGCGGTGGAAAAGGAGGCTGTCGTAATAGCCGGCGATTGCCAGCTTTTCAAAATTGTCACGGTGAAGGGGCGTATCCTTGAACAATTTGACCTTGATGGTGCCCATCGATGTAACGATATCGAAAACCGGCTCCTGCGGCAGTGCCTTGGCGACTATGGCAGCCGCGGAGGTGTCCAGCGCCTCCATGAGCGGGGCTTCCTCTTCCTGTACGGCTTTGGCTCCGCGGCCTTTGCAGGAAGCAAGGGCGCAAACGGCGCAAAGCAAGATTACAAACTTCTTCATATGATTCATAATTTCTGCAAAAATAACTAATTTTGTACACAATATGGCAAAAAATCCACTTAAACAGCTGGCGGGGGAAACCGCCATTTACGGATTCAGTTCCATCCTTGCCAGGGTGCTGAATTTCCTCTTCGTACCAATCTATACGCGCATGCTCACCCAGGCGCAGTACGGCGTGGTTACGGAATTCATGGCATACATAGCCATCCTTCAGGTGGTCCTGGTGCTTGGCCTGGAAACGGGTTGCTTCCGCTTTGCGAACAAAGAGGGAGAGGATCCGCGCAAGGTTTACAGCGGGGCCCTTCTTGCCGTCACCGGCCTCAACCTGGCGTTCCTGGCCTGCATGGTGGCGTTTTCGGCGCCCATATCGGCAGCACTTGGGTATGCGGGCTACAGGAGCCTTATAATATACGTCGCGTCCATACTGTTCTGTGACAGCATTACGGCTATCCTGTTTGCAAAACTGAGGCAGGAGCACAAGGCCGTAAAGTTCGCAGTTCTCAAGACAGTCAAGATACTCACCGAGACCGGCGCAAACCTCGTCCTGTTCTTCGTGTGGCCTGCCCAGCCGGATTTCACGTACCCCATCATAGCCATTTTCATAAGCTGCGTCCTGTGTCTGGTGCTTTTCATCCCGGACATCATGAGGCTCAAACTCACCTGGGACGGACAGCTGGTGAAACGCATGCTGGCATATTCCATCCCGCTCATGATAGCGGCGCTGCCCGGTGTTGCCAACGACTTCCTGGACAGGGTGCTTTTCCGCTATTTTGACACGTCTTCCGAGGCCTGGCGCGCCTCCCTTGGCGTTTATCAGGCAGCGGTCAAGCTTGCCGTCATCATGAACCTCTTCATACAGATGTTCCGTTACGCGGCAGAACCGTTCTTCTTCCAGAGGGCAAAGGACAAGGGCTCGAAAGAGCTGTACGCCAAGGTCATGGAATACTTCACGGCTTTCTGCGGCCTGGTGCTCCTGGGCGTGGTGGGCTATATCGACATAATCTCCCTCTTCCTGGGCAAGGACTTTCGCGTTGGCATAGGGGTGGTGCCGATAATGCTCCTGAGCTACATGATACTGGGGATGCTCTTCAACGTATCCATGTGGTACAAGCTTTCCGGAAAGACCAATATGGCTGTCTGGATAACGCTTGCCGGCCTAATAGTGACTGCAGTGGTGAACGTGGTGTTCATGCCGCGATACTCATACTGGGCATCGGCCTTCGGGCATCTTGCAAGCTACACGGTGATGTTCGTCATGAGTGCGGCCCTTGGGGCTAAGTACTATCCTATCCCTTACAAGTGGGGCAGGCTGGGGCTCTTCTTCCTCCTGATGGGCGCCGCCCTTGCCGGAATGTACCTCATACCGGCAACGGGAGAGGGCGTGCACTGGGTGAATATCGGCCTCAATACAGCTCTCATAGCGGTATATGCCGGCCTTTCATGGATGATTTTGAGAAGGAGGACAGCATGAAAAAAGTACCTCTGTGGCAGATATTTGCGGTCTTTGCGAAGATAGGAGCCTTCACCATCGGCGGGGGCTATGCGATGATTCCCCTCATCCAGGCCGAAATGTCCAAACGCGGCTGGATTTCCGACGACGAGCTGCCGGACATAGTGGCCCTGTCCCAGAGCGCCCCGGGCGTTATGGCGGTTAACATCTCCATCTTCGCCGGGCACAAGCTCCGCGGGTTCAAAGGCAGCCTTGCGGCCACGCTCGGCAGCATCCTCCCGTCCTTTCTCATAATCCTTGCCATCGCCATGTTCTTCACGGCCTTCAAGGACAACCCCTGGGTGGAACGGGCCTTCAAGGGCATACGTCCCGTTGTTATTTCCCTCATCGCCGTGCCGATGATAAACATGGCCAAGAAGTCCTGCAAAAGCTGGTGGGCCTGGCTCCTTGCCGTGGTTTCACTGGTGCTGGTGGCTTTTCTCAACGTATCGCCTATATACATTATCATCTGCGTGATAGTGATCGGGTTTGGGATAACGTATTTCAGAGATTCTTCGCGGCGCTCAGAATGACAGGAGGTGGATCAGAATGACCGTGGTATATCTCATATTGCAGCTGGCGTGGACGTTTTTCGTTATAGGGGCCTTCACCATAGGCGGGGGCTATGCCATGCTGTCCCTCATACAGAACCAGGTGGTAGTGGTGCACCCCTGGATAAGTGAAAGCACCTTTACGGACATAGTTGCCGTATCCCAGATGACCCCCGGGCCGATAGGCATCAACAGCGCCACATACGTGGGCTACGACGTGCTGTACGGCGCCACGGGAAGCCATCTTCTGGGCGTCTGCGGCTCGCTCACGGCAACGCTCTCGCTCATGCTGCCGTCTTTCATCATCATGCTTCTCATAGTCAAGTTCTACCAGAAGTTCAAGACGAGCACGCTCTACAGCGGCACTATGGCTTTCCTGAGGCCCAGCGTGGTTGGGCTCATCGGCGCCGCAGCCGTCATTCTCATACTAAAAACCACCTGGACCGGCTTCACCCCCTCGATACAGGTAGTTGCCGACAACTTCCCCGACTGGAAGAGCTGGTGCCTCCTTGGCGGGGCCTTCGCTGCCGGCTACTGGGGGAAAATAAATCCTATCTATATCATTCTTGCCGGAGCAGTACTGGGATTGCTGTTGTACTGATTTTTTTGCTATATTTGCACTTGTACTAACCTGACCTGTATAATGACTCCTGAACCGCTTCTGAGCCTGGATGACCTGCAGAAGGCCATCGGCGTTAAAGGTATTTTCGGAAAATATTCCGCTGCACTGCTGTATGCAGCACTTGGACTCGGGAAAGTGGATAAATTCTACCGCCTGAGGGAGCGCCCGGACGGTGCCGATTTCTCAAAGACCATACTTGAAGACCTGCCCGTGACGGTGGACCTTCCGGAGCATCAGCTTGAGCACATCCCTCTTGAAGGAGGTTTCATCACCGTATCAAATCACCACTACGGAGCCGTGGACGGGCTCATCCTGAACGCCGTAATCGGCAAGAGAAGGCCTGATTACAAAATCCTTACTACCTTCTTCCTTTCCCTTATACGGAATCTCAAGGATAGCTTCATTCCAGTAAACAATTTCGCCTCCGGAAAGGCCAGCAGCATAAGCGGGATTAGGGTGGCGCTGGACCATATCAGAAACGGCGGCGCCCTTGGACTTTTCCCCGCAGGAGAAGTGGCCACATGGCAGAAAAAAGGCGAAAGGACGGCCGTAAGCGGCAAGAGAGTCGTAGAGGACAAGCCGTGGGCGCTTAACATGATACGCCTAATCAGGCGTTCCGGCCTCCCTGTGATTCCGGTATACTTCGACGGAGACAACTCCAGGCTGTTCCACATCCTTGGACGCATCCATCCCATCCTGAGGTCGCTGAACCTGCCCAGGGAGATGTTCAGAGCCAGCGGAAAGACCGTTAAGGTGCGCATCGGCAGGCCGATAGCCCCCTCCATCATCGCATCCCTGGACGACAAGGCCCTGGCCGGATTCCTCCGGAACGCCTGCTACAGTTTCGAATGGCAGTGCCGCGAACAGGAGGCTCCCAAGGCCCAGGAGACGAAGCAGGTGCCCGTCGCCCCGCCCGTAGACCCTGCCCTTATCCGGGCCGATGCAGCCGCTATCCAGGACAAGAAAGCGTTCAGCTCCGGAGACTACGACGCCTACCTCATCAAAGCCCAGGACGCCCCTCACCTCATGAAGGAGCTTTACCGCCTGAGGGAAGTGACCTTCAGGGAAATCGGCGAAGGAACCGGCACCTCCGAAGATACGGACATCTACGACAACTACTATCGCCACCTCATCCTCTGGAACGTCCCCAACCAGGAGATAGCGGGCTCTTACAGAATTGGTTACGGCGGCGAAATCATCGATGGTCACGGCGGCATCGGCGGCCTTTACACCTCCACCCTCATAGACTACGGCCCGTCGGCCAAGGAGATTCTGAACCGGTCCATGGAGCTCGGGCGCTCATTCATCGTCTCAAAGTACCAGAGGGATGTCCTGCCGCTGAAAATGATGTTTACAGGCCTTTGCGTGGCAACCGTTTCCGGCACTCCCGTAGACCGGTTCATAGGCCTGGTGACTATAAGCGGAGCCATTCCCGACTTCCTCAAGAGCGTGGTACTGCACTTCCTCATGAAAGGCTACATGATGCCGGACCCTGACAGTTTCGCCCGGTCCACATCGCCCTTCACTCCCGATTACATGAGAGTGGACCCGGATGCCCTTCTGTACATGGCGCCGAACGACATCGACGCCCTGGACCGCCTTCTCCTGGCCCTGTCCGACGGGCAGTTCCGTCTCCCCGTCCTTATCAGGAAGTATTTCAGCTGCGGCGCACAGGCCGCCTGCTTCAACGTGGACAAGGACTTCTCCAACTGCCTTGACACCATGATCTCCCTTGAGTTCAAGGATTTCCCGGAGGCAAGCACGCGTTCATTCGTGCGCATACTTGAGCCGGACATGCAGGAAAAGATACTTACACTGTTCTACGGCAAGAAGTAGCATGGACAGTCCGTTCTGGGTATATCTTATCGGCTTTGCAGGCATGGGGGTCTACGGCCTCAGGATCCTCATCCAGTGGTACATGTCGGAAAAGTCCCGCAGGGTTGAGTCTCCCGGCATTTACTGGGTGCTCAGCAGCGCCGGCGCCATCCTTCTGTACATCTACGGCTGGCTCAGAAAGGACTTTTCAATACTCTTCGGAGAAAGCGTAGGCTACTATATCTATATGTGGAACATCTCCAACCTGGGGCTGTACAAGAAAGTGCCGAAGTTCGTCGTGGTGCTCCAGGCGCTGTTCCCGGTGGTGATCATCGGCCTCATCGTAAAGGACTTCCCCGAGTTCCGGAGCCAGTTCCTGGAAAACAGGCAGATTCCCCTGTGGCTGCTGCTGTACGGCGTCATGGGGCAGTTCGTGTACGAAATCCGCTCGCTGTACCAGCTTATATACAGCGTCAAGCGGCAGAAGTCTCTCCTGCCGCTTGGTCACTGGATTCTTGCCGTAATAGGCTCCGTGATGATTATCAGCTACGGTATCATCAGGCACGACTGGGTACTCGCCATCGGCCAGTTCTCCATCGTCTTCTCTATCCGCAACCTGATGATAAGCGCCGCCAACCTGAAAGAGGACCGGCCTACACCAGACAACCGTCCATAAGCTCCTCGATGGCCTTCTTGTCCAGGTTCTGGCCGATGAAGACTATCTTCTGCATGCGGTCGCCGTACTCGGGGTCCCAGTCGCGGCGGAGGTTCTTGTCACGGCGCATCATGTCCTGGAGCTCGTCCTCCGGCATGGTGGCGAACCAGAGTCCGGCCTCGCGGATGGACTTCTGGCGGCCTGCCTGCTCGAAGAGGTAGCACTGATCCTTGTTGTTGTCGAAGTAGCAGAGGCCCTTCGCACGGATGATGTTCGAAGGCCAGTGCTTTGCTACCATGTTGTCGAACTTGTTCAGGTCCATTGCCGGGCGGCGTGTCCAGACAAAGGTGTCGATACCGTACTCGAGAGCTTCGCCCTCGGCTTCTTCTTCCTCGTCCTCGCCTTCGATTGCGGCAATCCAGGCGGCCGAAGTAGCCACCTTGTCAAAGTTGAACATGCCGGTATAGATGAGTTCCTCCAGCGGGACGTTTCCATAGTCGCATTCAAGGATGCGGGCACCGGGATTGATTGCGGAAACGATACCTTTCAGCTTTCCAAGCTCCTCCGGAGTAACCTCGGAAGCCTTGTTCAGCAGCACCAGGTTACAGAATTCAATCTGCTCTATAACCAGACGCTCAAGATCGTCTTCGCCGATGTCTTCCTTCTGCAGGGCCTCTCCGGCGCCGAATTCGTCCTTCATGCGCAGGGCGTCCACCACCGTGCAGATGCAGTCTACGTAAGGCAGCTGGCCGTGTACGTACTGTGCGCCGAATGCCGGGATGGTGCTGATGGTCTGCGCGATGGGAGCCGGCTCGCAGATGCCGCTGGCCTCAACCACGATGTAGTCGAACTTACGCGCGGCGGTGAGGTCTGCTATCTGCTGGACAAGGTCCATCTTGAGCGTGCAGCAGATGCATCCGTTCTGAAGGGCTACCAGGGAGTCGTCCGTCTGGCCCACGATGCCGCCCTGCTCGATGAGGCTCGCGTCGATGTTCACCTCGCCGATGTCATTTACGATGACGGCGAACTTAATGCCCTTTTCATTTGCAAGGATGCGGTTCAAAAGGGTGGTCTTGCCGCTTCCAAGGTATCCTGTAAGAAGGAGTACCGGGATCTCTTTTCTGTCCAGATTAATCTCCATAGTCTCTAAAATGCATAAGACACGCCCAGCCCGACAACGTTGTCGGACGGGTATTTCATATAAGTAACATCAATATTGAAACCTGCCACCGACGCACCGGCGCCAACTGCAAAATATGACGGCAGGGCGCAGACGGAACTTGCGTAACGGTAACCTGCCCTGAGGTTGAAATACTCCAGGAAAGCGAGCCTGAGGCCTGCTGCCGCAGCGTAGTTCCTGCTGAAATAGTACTCGCCCATGGCATCGATATGCAGGGTGCCCAAAGCCTCTATCTCTGAAGCATAATCGGCCCCGACGAAGACGTGCGCCGGCTGGGGATAGGAATCCCCGGACACGGAAGCGACCTTGCCGCCAAGGGTGGAAACTCCGGCGATGACGGCGATGTCGTCGGTAATCATGTCCCTTACGGAAAGGTCCAGGCTCACGCCGCCGTAGCTGTTTTCTGCCGTGAGGCTCTGCCTTGCGTAACGCAGGTTCGCGCCCACCGAGAGCGCATCCGTGATACCGAAGCCGAAGCCGGCCGAAAGTACCATGTTGTTGGTGCGGTAATCGGCAACGGTGGCGCCCGCATTATAGACGCCGCCAAGGTACAGGGCCATCCTGTCCGTCAGTGCCAGGCCGGCCGCCCCGCCAAAAAGCAAATCCCCGGAGAAATAGCGGAATCCCGCTCCTGCCGATACTTTCTTGTCCATATATGCGCCCGCCGCAGCGCCGCGGAAGGCGTTCCAGGGGCCGTTATCGGCAGCTATTGCCGCACCGGCGGTTCCCTGAAGGACGGGGGATATTTCTGTACGGGTAAAAACCAGGGCTTCTCCCTGCGCCTTTGCGCCGAAAGAAGACAGGATGAGCGCACAGGCTGTTAATATCAAACTTCTCTTCATGACTGATCCTCCCAAAAGGGGATGCAAGTTAGGAATTATCGCTGTAAAAAGCAAAAATCATTATATTTGTAAGCATGAAAAGGATAATCGCACTACTGGCTGTAATCGGTTTTACATGCACCGGCCTCCAGGCTCAAGAGCTCACCGTAAAGGAATTCCTCAGGTTGTCGCCAAGCGACACATCGGCCTACATAGTAAAGGGAGTCGTCTCCAAGGTACGCAGCGCAAGCAGCGGAAGCTTCTACCTGCAGGATGAGACCGGGACCCTTCTCGTCTACGGCCTCCAGAGCCCCGGATTGGACAAATCGTTCCGGGAAATGGACGTGGTCAAGGGCGATACCCTCACCGTGCGCGGCCGCTTCACCATTTACGACGGCACTACCCGCGAAATGAAAAACGGCATCCTCCTCTCCAAGTCCGACGGCCCCGACCACAACCTCTCCTACATGGACCGCCTGGAGAAAAAGCCCGTCTTCAAAGGCAAAGAGGGTAACGAGGCCGAAGAAGCCTTCCGGCAGTGGGTGCAGGCCCATCTCGTCCAGCCCACCGACGGCTCCAAGGGCACAGTCAAGGTGCGTTTCGTCGTAGGCCGAAAGGGCGCCGTCCAGGAGATTCAGGTGCTCAAAAGCCCCTCTCCTGCCCTGAGCGACGCCGCCGTAAAGACGCTTCAGAAGGCCCCTAAATGGAAACCCGCCAGGGCCGACGGGGCCCCGACGAGAATCACATTCGTTATTCCTGTTGTTTTCGAATAATCAGAAAGAGTACGAAAGACCTCCGCAGAGTGCCGTTCCGGCATCAGGGATAATCTTTGCACAGAGGTCGAGCTGCGCTCCATAAAGCTTCAGTCCCGCGCCAAATGAGAAGTGCGTAGGGACAGGAGCTGCGGTGAAGTCGTCCTTCAGGCTGCCGTAAGCGAAGCCTGCGCGCACAAACACCATATCCTTGAAGGCATACGAAACGCCCGCAGCCGCACCCAGGTTGGCGTTGAAGTAGTAGTCGGCATCGGCCACGAAGCCGATTACTGACTCTCCGAACGCAAGGTCATAGGAGGCTCCGATCTTTGCCGATGCAGGCAGCGCATAGGTCCTGTTTCCGCTGCTTTTCACCTTGGGGCCAAGGCTGTAAACGCCGGCGCTCACGCCAAGGCCGCCCATCTTGAAGAGGGCGGCAAGGTCGGCATTGATGCCGGAAACGGCCACCTTGGAGGACAGCTGTTCCTTGGCGAACCTGATGTTTGCGCCAAGGCTGAGATAGTCTGTAAACGCAAAGCCAAGACCGCCGCCGATTATCATATTGGACGGCTTGAAAGTACCGGCAGCACCGCCGCCGTCGCTGCTGAGAGCCGTTTCAGGGTATCTCATCGAGGCGTATCCGGCATGGACGCTGAACTTTCCAAGACGCCAGGCGGCACCGGCGGCAAGGCCGTTGCTGTGGCCTTCGCCGGAGGGAGTCATGTTCATGGATACCGCCGCACCCAGGGTGGTCTCTTCAAGCGGAGCGAGGGCGGGATTCTGAAGGAAGGAGAATGCCGTTCCCTGCACGGAGGAAGCACTGCCTGCCCCTGCGAGCGAAGCGGTTACAGGATTCCTGGAAGCCCTGAGCCAGTCCATCGCAACGCTTTCCTGTGCTGCGATATACATGGCGGGTAAAAACGCCGCCACAACAAATGTCATTACCTTTCTCATTGCTTCACTATAGTTGCTTTATAGACTTCACCGCCGGTTTCAACCCTCAGGGTGTAGATACCGGGGGCGGCCGGTTTTACATTGATTTCGGCAGGCGCAAACGCGCTGCAGTAGAACTGCTGCTTGAATACGGTTACTCCTGATGAACTGATGAGGGAGATCGTGGAAAATTCCGGCTCATTTCCGGTTCCGACGTAAAGGACGCTCACAACCGGATTGGGGTATGCCTGGAACTTAACCTCGGAAGAACGTACCAGAACCACGAAGGACGTCTCTATAGCCCTCCCTCCGGCATCCGTTGCCGACAGGTTCACCGTTGCCATGCCCTCGTCAGACAGGGCGGTGACGACAAGGGTCTCGGTGCCGGCGGTCTGCGATACATGCACCACAGAACGGTCCGTGATGGAAATGGTGTAGTTCAGTTTCTCGCCGTCGGGGTCCTGAATATACTCATGCATGTCAATCTTTACCATGTCTCCGCCATACCTGAGCATGAGGTTCTCCATGTCCTTCACCTTTACGGGTGCGGCGTTGGGAAGTATCTCATAGGTAATGGGGAAGGTGATTTCAGGGCCGTAGTTGTCCCAGACCTTAAGAGTGGCGTGGTAGACACCTTCACCGGTGACATTTCCAAGTACCTGGAGGTCGTATTCCCCTTCTTTCACGCTTTCCAGAAGCCTCAGGGCGCCGCCTTCGTCAGCGGCATCCTTGATGAACTCCACATTGACGACGTGCCCGTCGGGGTCTTCAATGGTGAAAGGAATCGTGAAATTGTCATGGACATGGAACTTGTAGTCCCCCGTATAGGTGGTTGTGATGGTGGGAGCGTGGTTCTCTCCGGTATCAGCCTCGACGATATTGCTGATTGCAGAGAAGTTGCGGCCGTAGTCGTAGGCGCTGATTGCGATATAATAGTGGGAGGAGAAGCCAAGGTCGCCGATGGTGCCCTGAATCTTGTCTCCGACCTTTGCCTCACGGGAGAGGAAACTGCCCTGGACGATGTCCTGACCGGGATTTCTGGGGTCACAGGACTGAAGGGCGGCCTTGGTCTTGGCGGCCAGGACGCGGAAGCCGTATGCGGGCTTTCCGTCCTTGTCGGCAGGAACGGTGAGTGAGACGGTGGCGAAATTGGACTTCACGCCCACCAGAGCAAGGTCTGAAACCGGTGCCGGGGGCTCTCCGGAGCCATAGCTGATAGCGCCAAGGGCATCAACAAGGGGGCCGATCCTGTAGGAAGCGGCAATGTCGGCATTGTTCGCACCGCCGATGAGCTTGTCCCAGAGCTGATCCCTGGTGAAGCCTTCGCCTCCGCAGTAGGAGATTACGAGGGCGGCTACGCCTGTAACGTGAGGGCAGGCCATGGAGGTGCCGCTCAGAAGGCCGTAGGAGTTGTCAGGGAGCGTGCTCATGATGTCTACTCCCGGAGCACAGATGTCCACCCAGTCTCCGTAGTTGGAGAAGTTGGAACGGGTGCCGTAGGATGTAATGGCGCCTACCGACATACAGCCGGGATAGCAGCCGGGAGCGCCGTAAGGCTGTCCTTCGTTACCAGCGGCAAAGAACATGATACCGCCGGCCATGGGGCCTGTCTGTACTCCGCCTTTCATACCCGCGTGGCTGTTGAAGTACTCAACAGCGCTCTTGAATGCCGTGGGAGCCTCGGAGATTGGCTTGATGGCGTCCTCGTGGGCTTTTTTTGCAGCGGCCTTGTTGTAGTTGCCTGCATCGTCAGTGAAATCGTATCCCCAGCTGTTGTTGGAGATGACGGCGCCGTGGTCTGCTCCCCAGACCATGGCTTCCTCGAAATTTCCATATCCTGCGCTCTGCGAGTTCTGGAAAACCTGGCAGGACATGAGCCTGACGCCCTTCTTTCCGGCTTTGGCGTCACCGCCGGCTATGCCCGCAACTCCAATGCCGTTGTTGTTCACAGCGGCAATGGTGCCTGCTACATGGGTGCCGTGGGAGTGCGCCACGATGCGGTAGCCCGGATTGCCGGACATGAAGCTCTTGGAGCCGTCGGCACCTCCTGGGATATAATTGTCGGCAAGGTCCTCGTGGGCGGGGTCAATGCCGCCGTCGACCACGGAGACTATCACTGCAGGATTGCCGGTAGTGTATGCTTCCCAGACGGGAAGTGCATTCACATCGGCCCACTGGGTGCCGGGATTATCATAATGCCACTGGCGGCCGTAGAGGGGGTCGTTGAAGACGACGGAAGGCCTGCTGATCTTGTAGACCGGGTTTACGACCTCCACGCCCGGGATTGATCCCATGTCTGCCGATGCCTTGGTAAGAGGCTTTGCAGGGTTATAATGGGTCCTGTACCAGCGGTGAAGGCCGGCCTCGCGATGGGCGGCCTCGTTTTCGGGGTCGTAGGGGAAGATCCTCTCCAGATATTCGGCGCCAAGCTGTAAGGCTGCAGCCGCAGGGTCGGACTCTGCGAGGCTTGCCATACTCTCGTCCAGAAGGACCTCGGCAACGCCCTCCACATATACCGGACCCGCCTCAACCTCCTCTGAAAGAGGGGCTGCCGACGGAGTCTGAATCTGTTCATCCTCCTTGGCGCAGGACAACGTCAACGCTGCCAGGGCAAGGGGAAATAGCCATTTTCTCATAGATTTTCAGCTATATATTCGAGCACTTTGACAAGGGAATCTGTCTTGTGCCACTTGATTTTCTCTTTCTTGAGGAAGGCCTTCGCTGCGGCCTTGTCAATGCCGGGAAGGGATAGGAAGGCACTTTTCGACGCTTCCACCTCCTGAGCCCCCAGAAGGAAGGTATATTTCGTCTTGAGCGGGAGTTCGACGCCGTTCTTTGCATCGGCAATGGCGGCATCGAGGTCCATGCTGACGCCGGAGGCCCCCGCTATTCCAAGGTTGTTCACCTTCTGGGTGGATGCAATGGCAGACTTCACTCCAAGGCCGATATCCTGCCTCGAGAGCTGGTCCATGTCCACGCTCACTTCCTTCAGGAGGAACTTGCCGCCGGTAAGTTCATGCACCACCTGCTTGAGATGTCCCATTCTGTTCACGAACACGCCGTCGCCGATTCTCACCGCCTGGAGGCGGAGCATGTCGGCAGCCATAATCTTGCCGTCCTTGACAAAGTGAAGCTTGCCGTCCACCACCGAAACGTTGAAATAGCCTTCAGCAGACTGCTCGCCTCCATGGTTGGTTACAACGCCTGAGACGAAATCCTCATTGATGTACGGCCACGTCTCCCTTGGACGGTAGTCGTAGTTTTGAGCCGCCGCTGCTACCGAAATCAGCGCAGCGGCGGCTACTATAAACAACTTGTTCATTACCTGGCGACGCGTTCATATTCGCGGAACAGGCCGCTTGCGTCCTTCTGGCTTACAGCCTTTGCAGGTTTGAAGCTGATGCCCTCTGTCTTTGCAAAAGGCTTGCCCAGCACGGCTGCCGAAGGAGTAGGCTCATCAACTTCTGCCTCAATCGGCGTCCATGTGGCAGGCAGGGCATAGCCATTCTGATGCCAAGAGCCATAAGTACCGTCACTATTAGCGGCAAATAACTTCATTCCAACGAAGTTTCCGTAATTGGCATGTGCCTCTGAGGGTGTCAGTTCGATATTCCCGTCAACCACCTTGGCAGTAAGAATGACCTTGCCGCCATCCCAGAGATATTCCTTCTCCTGATAGAGTATCAAACCACAGAGCTTAACCTTGAAATCATCCGCCGAATAGCATGTCTGCTCGTAAAGCGACAGAGTGGAAGTTTCTGCGTCAAAGTCGGCATAAACCGACAGGCCCATATCCATGAGGCCGTCAATTACAAACCTGGCGCCGGCAATGTCTGAAGAGACTGTTATTGTGTCTATGACTTCACCATTGTCCATATAGGACTGAGTGTCAGCATTCCAGGGAGTATCATGCCTCTTTGCGCCCCATGTACCAAGGAAGGCGTTGAAGGCCTCATTAGTCTCATCCGCCACGACTCTTGTCATGTTTGCAGGCCATGAATAATACTCATCCACATATACGTAGCCATTGTTCTCTCCTTCCGGCACGCCGAAGTAGAGCATTCCCTCGATAGGATACTCACTTCCGTCCGACCCTGTAATGGAACCGGGACTCTGAACAACGGCGGTGTTATCATCGGTCTTCACAATCTTGGCCACTGCTGACGTTGTACTATAAAGTTTGCCGCCACCGGCGAGGGCGAGCAAGGATATTTCGTAAGTCTTTCCGTCATAAACGTAGCTGTCAAGATTGCTCTGGCCATAGATGATGATGGCGTCGTTTTCGTAATCATATTCAGCCTTGGCATAGCAATTATCGACATCGCCCCTTCCGCCGTCTATGCCGAAGATGTAGAAATAGCCTCCGGGATATCCCTCGATGATATCCCAGGTATCATAGCTGCCGCCACGGGCAACTTTCCAGGAACCCAGCCACTTGTTGTATGCCTCGACGGCCTCGGCAGAAGCCTCTACCTCAAAGGAGCCGTAGGAATACTTGCCATTGAGATAACCCTTTTCATCGCAGCCAAGGAGAACCACCTCGTAAATATAAGGGGAGAACACATTGTAAGGAAGTGCATCCTGGCTTCCCGTCTCGAAATAAGGAGCGTTGTCTGTCCCTATCAGAGGACGGATATAGGACTCGAAGTACATGACAACTTCGTCGAGGGTTTCGAAATTCTCTTTCAGCACGCCTGCTTCGAAGATACGAATGTAGTAGTTTTCACCGTCAGCAATGCCGGAAGTCTTGATATAGGAGCAGGGGCTGCCTTCGTAGTCACCGTTTCCGGTATACTCAATCTTCCAATCATCCATTCGAGTGGGAGTAATAGTGATGCTGTTACTGATATAGGCATCGGCCTTCTTGCCGATGGTGACGCCGCCGGAGACCTCCTGGATGTAGATGATGAGAGCGTTCTCACCGGGCACGAGGACGGACATGTTCAGGGCAAGGGCCACGTCCTTGGAAACTTCGCCGGCCTTGATGACCACTTCGCTGTCAAAGGTCACGGCATCGGCAGGGATGGTAACTGCGTCTTCAACCTCTTCCTGGAGGGCAAGCTTGACGGTGATGTCCTCGGCAAGGGCCCTGCTAAGGGACAGGGAAATCTTTGCAGCACCCTGCTCGGAGAAGGACTCGTCGGCGGAGGCGATGTTGATGGTGGGCACCTCGGGGGCAACAATGGTAAGAGTGGCTTCCTTGGGAGAGCCCACGGTTGCACCGGAGGCCGACTGGATGGTGATGACAGCAGAACCGGCGCTCTTTACAGCGCCCATGTTAAGGGTAACGGGGACGACCTGCTTGTTGTTTCCGGCCGAGATTGTAACCTGCTTGTCAAATGTAAGTTCGGATGCGTAGTCTCCGGATGCTGCGAGGCTGACCACAACATCTTCAGAAGCCTTGGAGGACAGGGTCAGAACGACGGAAGCGCTGCCGTTTCCGTCGAAAGTCCCTGATAAAGCGGAGATTACCACTGTGGGAGTAGTGGTCTTGGTGGTGGGTGAACAACCGGCGAAGATAGCAGCGAAGGCTGCAAGTGCCGCACCAATTTTCCAAATGTTTGCTTTCATAGGGCTTATTGTTTTTGAGTGTTTATTTCTTCACGAGAGTAATAGGGGCCGATGCCGTTGCATCACTGGCGGCAAGGTAATAACCATCATTCTCATAGATGGCGGCAAAACCGCGGTTCCCACTAAGCTTGTAGCCGTCTTCTGTCTTGTTGAAAGACAAGGTGCCGGAAACGTAAATGCTATTCGGGTATTCATATCCATAGATCTGAATGAAATGGCCGTTGAACTGGTCTGCAAGGGTGTATCCAAGCGGTATGGTGATGGTGGAAAGATCGTCGGATACGGGGGCCACCACATAATGGCGCTTGCCCTGACCGACATAGCTTCCGGCAAAAGTGGGGACTATACCGTCGAAGAACACCTGATTATAGCTGTTGGGGTCTTCCGCGAGGGTTACGGTCCAGGAATTGCCATCGGCATCGGTTGCCGTATATTCACCGAAGATGGACTTCAGAGGGTGGTCATTGTCGATGATGGTCACCTTGCAGGTGGAGAATCCGCCCACGGCCACCATGGAACCGGCATTGAGGATATGAATGGAGAAATTCTTGTTTCCGGTGAGCACCCCGGGGAAATCGGTTATCTTCACCTTGACGCTCTTGACGCTCTCTCCTTCATTGAAGCGGATAATCGCCGCTTCGTTGTCCACCACGGAGTAGTCTACTCCGCTCTTTCCGTTGGGGACCACCTGGCCGGTGGTGGCGTCGGTCTTTTCTCCGTCAAGCGTTTCGAAAGTGAGGGAGAAGGCCACATCGGAAGATGAGACGTTGATCGGAATCTCTATTTCGCCGGCATCCTCATAGACAGACACGGCCGGAGAGGAGAAATACACGAAGGGGATCTCGGTGTATTCTGCCAGGCGGCTGCAGGAAGCCAGGACGAGAAGTGCAGATATGGTATAAACTATTTTCTTCATGGCTTGTCTGTATTAATTGTTACCGTAAACGTCATTCTGAATCAGATTGTCGTTGAGCTTGATCTGATTGGAAGGAATGGGCCATACCATGTGATAGTCATTGTCGGCAATGGAACGCTGGTCATAGAAGGTGCCGGTCTCGATGGCGTTGACAGCCACGGCGCCGGGCTGGCCCTCACGGCCGGAGAAGCCTTCCTCCCACCTCTTGAGGCATACGAAACGCATGCCTTCGCCGGCGGTCTCGCGGAACCATTCCTTCTGGATGCTTTCCATGCGGCCGTTGGTTACAGTTGCCTTGCGGGCCGTCTGCAGCGCATTCAGAGCCTCTTTTGCCAATGAAATCTTGTTCTGTGCGGCAAGAGCCTCGGCCTTAATAAGATACAGTTCAGAAATCTTGTAGGGCTTGCACATCTGGGCTCCGTTGGGGATGCCGTTGGTGTAGAGGGCGGGATTGCCGAGGAACTTGGTGAACGTGGCGAAATTGCCTCTGTAGAAGGAGCCGTTCACCCTGGACCAGAAGTCCGAGGTGGCGAACCAGGCAGCCTTGCGGAGGTCTCCTTCACCATAGGAGTCAACAAGCTTCTTCGAAGGGATGAACATCGGGGAAGAAGCCACGCCGTGCTCCTGGGTGGATGTCATTCCGGTATATGCCGTAATCGAAGAGGGCATTTCGCTCAGGCTTCCGTACATCTGCATGATGGGCTCGGTACCGCTGTCGTTACGATACTCGTCCCGCATGGCCTGGGAAGTTGAAGCGAGGGTATAAACGCCCGTAGAGATCACTGAATCGGCACTTTTGGCTGCATTGTCGTAATCCTGGATGTCCAGGTAGTACCTTGCATACATGGCATTCACCGCATCTATGGTAGGATACTGGGCGGCGATTTCTCCGCGTACGTTCTTGAGCCTTACGGCTGCGGAATCCAGGTCGTTCTTGATCTGGGTGTATACTTCGTGCACGCTTGCACGGGCCGGGCGGGCGTAAAGGTCATAGTGAAGGACCAGCGGAACGCCGCGGGGATCGTCAAGGTCCGGATTGTAGTTCTTTGCGAAGTGACGGATGAGGTTCAGGTAGGCATCGGCACGGAAGAGATATGCCTCACCCTGGATGACGCGGGCGTCGGCCTCGTATCCCTCGGGGATGTTGATCTCTTCATTCAGCGCATCGATGAGGACGTTGTAGTCCTTGATCACATAATAGTGATTGTTCCAGTATGACTCGATGTAAGTGTCACCTGCGGTATAGCTGTCGTCCGTGCGGTGGACGCTGCCGTAGTTGTTGCCGAAGCCTGCGACGGCGTTGAAACCGTCCATCATCACGTCCTCCATGACGGCGAAGCTGCCGCCGTGGATGGCACGGAAGTCCAGCATGATGCCGGCCTCGTAGGAGGCAAGGTCATTGGCAGTAGCGATGAATCTGGAACCCTCCTTATACTCCACGGCGCTTGTCGGAAGCTGCTCCAGGTTGCAGGAGGCCAGAAGAAGGGCGGAAGAAACTGCTGCAAATATATATTTGAATGTATTTTTCATGGCTCGTCTCTCTTTAGAAGGTTAATTCCAGACCAAAGAGGTACTGCTTGGAGTTTGCGGGCAGACCAAGGGACACGTTGGTGTCGTTCTCGGGGTCTATGCCGGAGTACCTTGTGAACGTAAGCAGGTTACGTCCCGTGAAAGTGATCTTGAGGTCCCTGAAGATACGCTTCATGCCATCGCCCATGGGAATGGAGTAGCCGACCTGCAGGTTCTTGAGCCTCAGGAAAGAGGCGTCCTCAAGAAGGTGGGTATCGAACTGCATCTGCACACCCTGGCGCCAGTCCGGCCACTCAGCATCCTTGTTGGTCTCCGTCCAGAAGTCGGAAATGCCCTTGTGCTGGTTGTCGGAAGTGAACTGGTTGGGGTTTGCATAGAAGTATGCGTCGTTGTTGGTCATGTACTTTCCAAGGACGTAGGAGAAGTCTGCAACGAAGCTGAGTCCCTTCCAGCCGCCCTGGAGGCTGAAGCCGCCGTAAACGGGGGCGTGACGCCTGAGGCCGGTATTCTGGGTAAGGGCAACCTCGTCGAACTCGTCGGTAATTTCATCGGCGGTCCTGACGTCGATGTTCTCTCCTGCCTTGTACCAGGTGGGACGTCCGGTTTCACGGTCTACGCCTGCGTAAATGGGGTAGTAATACATCACGGGATGACCCACCACGAAGGCTACGCCGGTATTTGCGATTTCCCAGCGTTCACGGCCGTCGAAGAGTTCAAGGACCTTCTCTGCATTGTAGTTGAAGGTGGTCTGGAACCTCAGGAAGGCTTCGCGGCTGCGGTAAAGATCGGCACCGAGGGTGATGTCAAGGCCCCTGTTCAGGAGGGCGCCCACGTTCCTGGTCTGGGAGGCAAAGCCCACTGTGGAAACGATGGGAACGTCCATGAGCATGTCGGTGGTCTTTCTGTTGTACCACTCGATGTCAAAGTCGAAGCGATCCAGGACCTTGCCGGTGAAGGCAATGGTAAGGAGGGCCTGCTGCTCCCATTTCAGGTCAGGACTTGCGGGCTGGCTGAAATAGAGGGAGGACTGGCCGTTGTAGGTGCTGCCGCTGCCCACAAGGCCAAGGCGCACATAGTTGCCGATAGCGGCATTGCCCTGCGTACCGTAGCTCACCTTGAAGTTGAGGTCGTTCACCCAGACGATGTTCTTGAGGAAATCCTCTTTCTTGAGCTTCCACAGCATACCGGCGCTCCAGAACGGTGCCCAGCGGTTGTTGGCGCCGAACCTGGAAGATGCATCGTAACGCAGCGAGAAGTCGAAGATATACTTCTCGAACATGGTGTAGTCCACATGGCCGAAGAACGAGCGGAACGCGCTTCTGCTCTGCGACTCGCTCACTTCGTTCCTTTCCGGATTACCCTGGTCGAGCTGGATGATGTTAGGGTTGGTGATGTCTTCGGCATAGGCGTCGAAGGCGTCATAGTCATTGTAGATTTCCTCGTGGCCGAGGAGGGCTGTGAACTTGTGGTTCTCTCCGAAGCCGAAGTTATACTCGAGAGTGTTCGTGAGGGATGACGAGTAGTTGAATCCTGCGCTTCTGTACCTCCAGCCGCTGCCGTTGGCAAGGTAGTAGTCCGGATTGATGTACTGGACACTACGGGACACATAACCGTCCACACCGGCACGTGAGCTGAAACGGAGGTTTCTGGTGAAGTCAATGGTGGCGAAGAGCGCACCGTTGAGGCTGAGGCGTTCCGTGGGGCTCACCCTGTTTGCCATGTAGGTATGGTGGTTGATCATGCCGCCAGGGTACTCGTTCTCGTATTCCTTTCCGGTTTCAGGATCTATCGCAGGATAGAACGGGAGGGCCAGATAGGAAAGGGCGCCGGAGGTGTAGTTCCTGTTGTTGGATGAATTTGACCAGTTGGGGTTCTGGACATTCTTGTCATAGGACACGCTGGTGTTCATGCCTACCTTGAGCCAGTCCTTGGGACGGCCCTGGATGTTGGAACGGAGGGTATAACGGTCGTAAACGTTGCCGATGGCATTACCCCTCTGATGGAACTGTGATGCACCTATCATGTAGGCCACCCTCTGTCCGCCGCCTTCCACGGAGATATCGTTCTGGTACTGGGGATTGTTGAACTGCTGAACGTAATTGTACCATTTGGTATCGGCATTGTAGCCCTTGTCATAGAAGGTTTCCTTCACGTACTGGGCTGAATGGATACCGGAAATGTTCCAGAAGTTGGCAAGTTCGCTGCTGGACATCATGTTCTCGTACAGGGACTTGTCCGTAACCGTCGAGATACCCCACTGGGAGCGGACGGTGACAGTTGCGTCGTTGTTGTACGAGCCCGTCTTGGTGATGATATGCACAACGCCGTTGGCGGCTCGGGAACCGTAGATGGAGGTTGCCGATGCATCCTTCAAGATGGAGATGGACTCGATGTCGTTGGGGTTCAGGGCCATGATGGTACGTGCGCTTGAAGGCACACCGTCCACTATGTACAGCGGCTGTGAGCTGGAGGTAAGCGAGCCGATACCGTGAAGGGTCATGGTAACGGAATTATCTCCGGCAACACCGCCGGAAGTGAGAACCGCAAGACCTGCCACCTGTCCCTGAAGCATGTCCAGTGCCGATGATGACGGCGCATTCTTGATGGTCTGGGAGTTGACGGTGGATACGGAACCCACAAGGGATTCAACCTTTTTCGGTGAACCGTAGCCGATTGCCACTGCCTCCTCGAGGAAGGTGACGGCGTCGGCCAAGGTTATTACGATTTTACCTTTCTGGACGGGGACCTCTGCATCTTCGAAACCTACGCAAGATGCCTTGAGCGTCTTCGTTGCAGCAGGAACCTTGAAGGAGAATTCTCCGTCGGCACCGGTCATGGTGCCCACTGTGGTTCCCGACACGAAAACAGCCACACCGGGGATGGGGTCTCCCACCTGATCCAACACCACACCTGAAACTGTTATATTCTGGGCATTCATGGACAGGATTCCCGCGAACGCCAGAACAGAAATCAGTATCAGTCTGATTCGTTTCATAAGCTTTTATTTGTTAATTGACACACTACATTTACGCCGCTTTGTGAAGCGGCGTAAATGCAAATATGACAATAATAATTTAAAAATGCAATTATTGCAGCCCTGCAATGAACTCCTTCATGTAGTCCATGTTGGCGAGGACGCTGCGGAAGAGCGCCATCTGGTTGCGCGTGCGCACCAGATTGTGCTCCGGATACTTGATCTTGTAGTAGGTGTCGCCGTTAAGGTAATCGGCAAAGAAGCGGACGGCCTGCATGAACGGGAAGAGGAGGGTTCCGTAGGGCAGATTCTCCTTCTCGACGGGGGTGAGGAAGGTGGCTCCTTTGATGTACCCTTCGGCAAAAGCCTCGAATATATCCCTGCGGAAGGCCACTTTTTCGGTGGCGGGGTCATCCTCGGCCACGGTGTTGGCGGCGGTGCGGAGGAAGTCTCCGAAGTCCGAGAACACGAAGCTGGGCATCACGGTGTCAAGGTCGATGACGCAGAGGACGCGGCCTTCGGCATCGAACATCATGTTGTTCACCTTGGTGTCGCAGTGGCAGATGCGCTTGGGAAGCTTTCCTTCACGGTAGAGGCGTTCGCCAAGGCACATGTCGTACTTGTACTTGTTGATTTCCTCCAGGATGGCCTTTACTTCGGGGTCCTTGAGGCGGCCGGCCTTGTCGGCGGCAACGGCTTCGTCCAGCTGGCGGGCGCGGAGTTCCATGTTGTGGAAGTCCGGGATGGTCTCGCCGAGGGTGTCGGGGATATCGGCAAGCTGGGCTTCGAAACGGCCGAAAGCCTCGCCGGCAAAGCGGGAGTACTTGGGGTCTACGGTGTCGTAGGTGAAGGCGTCGGGGATGAAAACCGATACCCTCCAGTACGACTCGCCGTCAAAATAATAGGTCTGCGGGGCGTCCTTGAGGGGGACGAAGGTAAGGACTTTCCTGTCGATGTCGCTCTCCCCTGCCTCAACCAACTTTTTGCGGATATGGCGGGTGACGGCCTCGATGTTGTGCTGCAGGAGGTCTACGTCCTGGAAAATGGCATTGTTGATACGCTGGAGAACGTAGTCGGGAGCATCCCCCACCGTCGTCACCTTGTAGGTATCGTTGATAAGACCGTTTCCAAGCGGCTTCACCTGAAGCACTTCTCCCTTGATGGCAAATTTGCCGATGATTACATCTGTCTGTGGCATATTATTTCAGTGTTTTCTTGAGTTTTCCAATTGCGTGTTCGAGGCTCTCCGTGGGCTCGATTATATTATAGTCTTTCCAATAGTCCGGGTCCGAGAACTCTGCCGATTTCTCCGAAAGGATATCGCTGGACTTGAACATTTCGTCCCGGGAAATGGGCTGGACCTCCTCCCGCCTGTCCGTAATCACAAGTTCGTTCACTACCGAATAGGACGTTGCGAAGAGGCGCTTTTTCCAGTCGCAGTTGAAGTGGATGTCAGAGCGGAAATACGAGAGGCGGTACTTCCCGTCCTTGCAGGTATAGTTCATGACAAGTGATACCTGCTTTGGCGTAAAACGCAGGCCGCGCGGCTTCTTTACCAGTATAAGGCGCGTGGCGGCAGCCTTGTCCGAAAGGTCCAGCTGCAGTTCGGCCCTTGTAAACGCCATGGTTTCCATGTCTATGTAGAAGGTCCCGTAGTACAGGGCGAAATCCGTTTTCTCTGCCGGGACCGCCTTTATCACAAACTGGGGACGGTCGTCGATATATGCCATGGAACCCATGTTCAGGATATAGTAACGGGAGATATCCTGATCCAGGATGACTTCCGGGTTCTTGACCACGTCCAGAAGCAAAGGCTGGGTGGGACCGCCCATCATCTTGATACTGAGCGTGTCCTTGCGGTGCTGGCTCAGAAGCACCCTGCTCTTTTCCAGGGCGGCCTTGTCTGCCTTGACAGAGCGGTTGTAACCGGTCTTGTAAAGACGGGCTACCGCCTCACTTATATAGATGTAGCGGCTGCGTTTACGGACAGTCTCACGGTAGAAACACTCAAGGAGTTCCGGCTCCAGAGGGTAATTGTCACCCACGCTCTGCATAGCCTCCTTCAGGATATGCCAAGGGTCTCCGGTTATGGCGAAAGATTCGTTCAGCGGCAGTGCCTGGCTCTTTATTCTCACGTCAAGTCTCTCCGTTCCGGGCTGCACGCGGCGCTTCTCGAGCCTGTATCCAAGAAAGGAGAAATTAAGCTCAGAAATGGGCCTGTCACTCTTGATGACATACTCCCCGTCCGCATTTGTCACAGTTGCAAAATGCCGCCCCGGGACGGAAACGGCCACGGATTCCACCGGCTTACCCGTAGATGCGTCCGTAACCCTTCCCCTGACGCTATGCACAAGCTCCTGCCCTGCCGCGACAAATGACAGCACGGCAAGTCCCAGTGACATTATGCACTTGGCAAAGCCTCTCATTACCCACAAATATAATGAAATTCGCTGTCAATTTTGCAAAATTATAAAAAGTTCTTATCTTTGCAGTCCCGAATTTCACAACGAGCCATTGGAGAGATGCTCGAGTGGCTTAAGAGGCACGCCTGGAAAGCGTGTATACTCCAAAAGGGTATCCCGAGTTCGAATCTCGGTCTCTCCGCCCCTAAAACCCGCCCAGAAGGCGGGTTTTTTGTGTCGGAGAGACCAGGGGCGCCTACGTTACCCCTCCCTAAATCCCTCCCTCAGGGAGGGACTCGACGGCAGAAGCCGTCGTTCGCTTCGCTCAATCATAAGCCCGACGATATCTCGGAGAGAAAACTCCGCGGGCCGCCTGCAGGCGGCTGAATCCATATAATACCACTTAACATCTCTTTGCCCTCCGCGGGGCGTCTGATGGCGCCTATACCTATCTACGGAGCATCTGGATGCGTGTTCATTACGGCGGAGTTGTCATTTTTGGTCATTTTTGACAATCTGCACGTCGTACATGACGGCGGGGTTGTCATTTTCGGCCGTTTTTGTCGATGTGGACGTCATCAATTACGGCGACGGCCACGTTTTGGGGTGTTTTTGTCACCGTGGGCGTCGTTGATGACGGCGGCGGACACATTTTCGGTCATTTTTGTAACCTCACGTGTCGCGGCCTAACAAAGTATCAGTGTTTGGATATGGCTAAAGCACGCTTTGGGCCGTAGGTGGCGAAGATTGTGCTTTAGCGAGGGTTGGGAGATAGGGAGGGCCTGCGGCACTCAAAACCACTCGACGGAGGAGAGGTCGAGGGGGTTGGGAGGGAAGTGCAGGCCGGGGGTGAAGAAGAAGGTATAGCCTTTCAGTTCGCATGGGATGCGGTTCAGGAAGGCGAGGCGGGGTTCGCCGTAGTCTCCTGAACTGCCGTAGAGCGTCATGGTCTTCTTCTCGTCGTCCTTGAGGTACCAGCCCCCGCCATGGACCTTGACATAGCCTTGCACCAAGTCCCGGTGCTGGTCTACCATGCCATACACAAACGTACCCACAAGAGGAGTCTTGGGATCCGAAACCAGTATGAACTTAGGATGTGACATACCTATCGGCACTCTTTGAGCATTTCCTTCACGGCGGCTTCGAGCTGGAGGTCGCGGCCTTCGAGGAGGGAGGCGGGGTCGTTGTAGACCAGGATGTCGGGCTCTATCTGCATGTTTTCAAGGAAACTGCCTGCCTGGAGGCCGTACATGCCCACCTGGGGAATACCGAAGACTATCTGCCGGTTGATCTGCGTCTCC
Organism: Bacteroidales bacterium UBA4360; assembly: GCA_002393945.1. Classification (GTDB taxonomy): domain Bacteria; phylum Bacteroidota; class Bacteroidia; order Bacteroidales; family UBA932; genus Cryptobacteroides. The sequence continues at coordinate 70,264 of DGSO01000032.1, read as the reverse complement.
CACCACACGGCGGTCATGGTACCTGGAACAGGTGCACCGATGAGCTTTCCAAGCCCAAGCGCCCTGTATGCATACGGGAAGCCGGAGGCATCGGAATAGTTGTTCTCGGACATAAGCACGCAGGAAGGCTTGGTCCATTTGCTGAAAGGTTCCGTGCCGATGTACTGCCCGCGCGGGCGGAATTCGGCATAAGCCTTGCCGCCGAGGAGGGTTACGAGGTCGTCGTGCAGCCAGCCGCCGCCGTTGTTCCTGGTATCCACGATGAGGGCGCCGCAGCCCCGGTACTTGCCGAGCGCCTTGGAATACACCTCGCGGAAGCTGGGTGAATCCATCCCCTCAACGTGTACGTAGCCCACCTTGCCACCGGACAGCTTCTCCACCATTTCCTCCCTCTGACGCACCCACCTGCGGTACAGCAGGCGGCTTTCAGAGGCCACCGGCTTCACAAACAGGAGCTTTTCCTTGCCGCCAACCTTCACGTTCACGGCAATCTTCTTCCCCGCCTTTCCCGCAAGCAGCGGAATCCAGTTCTCCCCTGCCTTCACCTCATGCCCGTCGATGGCGGTAATCACATCCCCTGCCGATATCTTGCTGTCGGCAAGATTCAGCACTCCGCCGGGAAGCACCTCGGCGATGCGGATGCCGTCTCCGGTGTAGTTCCAGTCATACAGCACGCCAAGACGGCCCAGGGACTCCCCGGGAGCCGGGCGGTAACGTGCACCGGTATGCGAACCGTTGAGCTCTCCCAGCATTTCGGAGAGGAGTTCGGCAAAGTCGAAATCATTGTCTATATAAGGAAGGAACCTGGCATAATTGTCATGGTAGTAATTCCAGTCGATTCCGTGGATGGCCGGGTCATAGAACTTCTCCAGAACCTGCTTCCACACGTGTTCAAAGATGTACGCACGCTCCTCCCTGGGCTTGAATTCGTAGTCTCCAGCTATCTTTATCTGGGTGGTCTTCCCGCTGCCGAGCGACACCTTGGTGATGCCGTTTCCGGAAAGAACGAAGATATCGGCCATGTCCTTCGAGGGGACTATGCGGCCGCCGACGCCGCCAGCCAGCACCTTGACGCTGCCTTCACGGAGGTCCTTCACCATGAGGGACGGGCCCTTCTCACCGGGAGCCACGTAGTAAAGCTGCCTGCCGTCCTTGGAGAGAAGGAAGTCCCCGTAGTTGCCGGAAGTGCCGGTAAGGCGCATGGTGCGGTCTTCAAGGCCTTCGAGGTTCAGCTCCAGTTTCTTGGGCTTTTCTGCGGCGATGCTGTCTTTCTTCTCCTTCTTTTCAAGCTGCTTTTCCGTCTTTCCGGAAAGCATTTTCTCTATCTCCTCGTCTTCCTTGTCCTGCCTGAAAGTGGTCATGGCGGCGCCGTCGAAGAACATTATATAGATATCCTCATGGGCACCCCAGCTGCCGTGGCTGCGGAAACCGTTCTTGTCCGATTCCCATATCATGGCCTTGCCGCCAAGCGCCCAGCGGAAGGAATTGTCGGAATAACCGCTGCGGGTAAGGTCCGTGATTTTGCCGGAGCTCACCTCGATGAGGGCGATGTCAGTATTGTTCCAGCCGCCATCGGCCTGATAGCCGGTGAGGAGGTATTCGCTGTCCGGGCTCCAGGCAAAGCTCTGGTCGCCGTCGCTGTAGGAGTAGTTGGCACCCTTGAGGAGGGACTTTGCCTTGCCGCCCTTGGTGGGTTTGACGACCAGTTCGGTACGGTCCCTGAGGTAGGCCACCCATTTTCCGTCCGGGGAGACCTCGGGCTGGAAGCAGGTTTCGCCGGGGTCGGAGAAAAGTTCTTCCTTCATCTGCGTGGCATAGGTGAACAGCTTCTCTTTCTTCTCGGTGAGGACGGTGCGCCAGATGCCCCAGTGGCCGTCGCGTTCAGCGGCGTAGTAGAGGGCGCGGCCTTCGTCTCCGAAGCTCACATCCCTCTCCTGGGAGGCTGTATTGGTGATTCTCTTGGTGGTTCCGTAGTCGGCCGATGTCACAAAGACGTCTCCGCGGATGACCACCGCCACCTCCTTGCCGCCGGGAGAAACCGCCATTGCCGATGCCCCTCCGGTATAGGTGGTCTTGATCATGTCCCGCTCGGTCTCGTCCCTGACGACGGTTATTTCGAGCCTGCGCGGCTGCGAACCCTCCTTCAGGACGAAAAGCTCCCCGTTCAGGGAATACAGCAGCGTGCCGTCATTGGAGGCCGATATATAGCGCACCGGGTCCTTTTCGGCAAAAGTGAGCTGGACCGCCTCCGATGGCCTGTCCACGCTGCCGCGGTAGAGGTTTGACGTCTTGCCGCCGCGCTCGCTCAGGAACCAGAAGGTGCTGCCGTCGGCGCCCCAGACGGGCTGGCGGTCCTCGCCTTTGAAATCTGACAGCTTGGTGTACTGTCCGTCCTTCAAAAGCCATATATCACGTGTCACGGAAGATGTATGGTGCTTTCTGAACGAATCCTCATAGCCCTTGTAGTCCTCATACAGGACGGCGCCATCGGCACTGACGCTGAGTTCCTGCATGTTCACGGATGTGAGGAGCTTGGGGAAGCCGCCGTCACGGCCTACCGTATAGACCTGCGTACCGCCGGGGAAGCCGCCCCAGGACGTATCGGGCTGCAGGTTCGCGGTGAAAACGACACTGCCGTCGGCAAGCACCGCCTTGGGCGTTTCACTGCCGGGATAGTCGGTGACGCGCACGGGGCGGCCGCCATCGGCACTGACGCGCCAGATATCCTTGCTCACTTCACGGTAGGAACTGAACACTATCTCCTTGCCGTCCGGAGTCCAGAGCGGGTCTGAATCGTAGGCGGGGTTGGCGGTGAGCTGGAATGCGCGCCCTCCCTGGATGCCGACGGTCCAGATGTCGCCTTTATAGCAGAAGGCGACGGTCTTTCCGTCAGGGGAAATTACGCTTTTACGAATCCACAGAGGGGTTTCCTGCGCGGCAAGTGAAACCGTGAACAGAAGCATGGAAAGAAGCAGATACCTTTTCATAAGCGGCAGATATGTTTTCTCAAAGATAAGAATAATTACTTATTCGGAAACAATCAGGCCACCGTTTTCGGCCTCTGGTGAGCAAAAACGGTGGTCTGACGTAGTTAAAACATGGCCGCTATTCGTCTTTCATGCAGCGGATTGCATTGAGTTGCGCCTTGGGAGAAGCGTGGTTGGCGAGGTCGACGGTTTCATGTTCCGAGTCGAAGAAGAAGAATAATTTTTATTATTAAAAAAATAACTATCTTTGCACTCCCAAACGGATGGTTCCGTAGCTCAGCTGGATAGAGCAACAGCCTTCTAAGCTGTGGGTCTTGGGTTCGAATCCCAACGGAATCACGAACAGAACGAAAAGGTAAAAAGAAGAAAGAGGCAAGTTTACTTGCATTCTTTCTTCTTTTTGGCTTTTCAGGGGCCCCCGGCAGGGGGACCGTGATGTGGACGCCGTAGGCGGACAAATCACTTCTGCTCGTTCAACCGCCCATTTGCAAAATCACGGGTACGGCCTGGCGCCTGATGGCGCCTTTTATCGCACACGCCGTCAGGCGGACAAATCACTTCTGTTCGTTCCTTGCCCCGCGAGGGCGAATTTTAGTTATTTTGAACAAATTATCCTATCTTTGCTGATACCAAATAACACAAAACAAAACCATGAAAAAGATTCTTGTTACCGTTGCCGCTTTCATAGCTTCAATAGCTCTTTCTTCATTTAACTGCAAAGCGCAAAGCAGTTTTTTTGATGACACTTTCGTTGATGCTGGGATTGGTACGAATATTGGCCGCGGAACAGATGGAAAGGCTAACTATTCGCTTGGTATCGGCACAGAATTATATGTTGGGAAATGGGTTGGACGTTCGTTCGGTGTTAGAGCCGGATGGCATGGCATATCTACCAACTATGCCACTTTGGATGTCATGGTAGACTGGTTAAAGGCGGTCTCTAAAGCCGAGAACCTCAGATTAGGTGCAATTCTTTACATACCGCTAGGCATTGGCCCTAATAGTGAAGGGAATATCGCCTTTCTCACAGGATTGGGCGCCCAGTTGTCAGTAAAGATTACTGACAGATTGTCTCTTCTGTTTGACAACAAGTTTATCACGCCGTTCAACCCAAAGAACACTGGGAAGATTCCATTCTTCGAATTACCCAAATCATTACCTCTGACAATAGGCATAAGGTATAGCTTCTCAGTCCCTGTCTCTGCTTCCGTTCCAGCTCCCAAAGAATTGTAATGCAAAAGCTTATCTCCTTCTTTATATTCCTGTTTCCTGTCCTTGCTTTAGCTCAGACACAGGACGGGCTGGTATCTTATGAAGTGAAACTCCCTAAGCAGCAGTTTGTCCAGGGACAGTGGATAACGGTTGTGTACAGCCTCCAGGCGATGAACTTCGAGGTGGGACATGTATCCACCGAGGAGGGTATCCAGTTGGAGACATTCACGCAGTCGCAGACAACTTTCAAGGGAGTCCCTAGGCTAACGGTGAGCTGTACCTACCAACTCACTGGAATGGGGCGCACCGTGATTCCACAGCTGGACGTTAAGGTAAGCGGCATCGCGGTAACGCCAGAGCCCACGGTAATCGACGTGAAACCCAATGCCAAGTACGGCGAGGAGTGGAAGATGGCAAAGGCGTTCTTGGAAGCCAGGGGCATAACGCCCAAGCATCTCGCGGCGAAATATACATCAGCAACGATATTTGGTTTTTCAGACGAGGAATCGGAGTCGTTTGCCATTGTGGCGGCGAAGGATTACGCCGCATACCTTGACAACCCAGTGCTCGCATACGGCATCGGCAATTCAATGTGGGACGGTTCCGGCGGTGGCGGGGACAATTCCGTATATCACATACTTGGCCGGTACGACGCCCAACTACGCCTCCTCAAGGAGAAGGGCCTGCGCTACCATTCACTCCCCTACACCGCAACTGGGAAGCGCCAGGAAGGTGTGGCGCCGCTCCTTGACAAGAGTCTTAACTTCGGCCAGCATGGGCCCTACAACAAACTGTTCCCGAAAGAGCCAGTGAAGGGCAGGGATTCCACCTGTCTCGTTGGCTGCGGCCCTGTAGCCCTTGCACAGATTCTGGCCTTTCATCGTTCCGATTCTCACCCTTCCGGCTCCGGCACCCTTAGGGCAATGGAGTCCGGGAAGGAATACGATATTCCGCTTCCGGAGTTCTCCTGGTCCGGAAAGGAGGACGACATATCGGCCCTCATGCTTGCTTCGGCAGCTTCGGTTGGTGCGGAAATTGACCCACGCGGCACTTCCAGTTCCCTCGTGAACTTCAAAGGGGCGCTCATAAACCATTGGAGCTTCAGCCCCCAGTGCACCTATGTCCCCAAGCTAAAAGACCTGGACATGCTGTCCATGATTTACTCCGAGCTGGACGAAGGCCGCCCTGTCATAGTTGCCGACGCCGCCCACATCTTCGTCTGCGACGGCTACTTCGAGGACTTCCTCCACCTCAACCTGGGATGGAACGGTTACTGCAACGGCTACTACAGGGCAATCGTGATTACATCCGACCCGAGGCGCCAGCTGGCATTCAACGAAATTTTGGTCGGCATGAGGCCGATTGGGGAAAGCGAGAATCTTGCCCTCAGCGTCAAGGTCAAGAAGGTCAGCACCCTTCAGGCTGCCATCCAGAAGGAGATGAAAAAGAAGAAGAACCGCGGACGGGAGATTGTCTCCCTCAAGGTCTCCGGTAAGATAAACGGCAAGGACATTGCCGTCATAAGAAAGATGGCGGGAGCCATCCCCTATGGCCGATATGACGAGGGGCACGGCTCCCTTATGGACATCGACCTGTCAGATGCAACCATCATTGGCGGCGGATACTATGCCACGCTGAGCGCTGGCAAGATGATATTTTCCGGCACTGTGCCCACTCCTTCCGGACAGGTTGTTCCGTACCGTTATGACATGTCCCGCCTTGGTCCCGGGCAGTGGGAGGAGATGCAGGGGCTTGGCATTGCACAGGGCTCGTCGTGGGTAATCCAGCCGGATGGCGCGGGCGGGTTCAGCGTGTCGTGGAAGGCGGTAGATGCCACAATCGGCCCACACATGTTCGAAGACTGCCAGAACCTTAGAAGCATCATCCTACCAAAGAATATCCAGGAGGTTGGCGCAAATGCTTTCTTCGGTTGCCGTGCCCTCACGAGAGTAGTTGGCCTGCCGGAAAACACCGCAGAAAACGCATTCGAAAACACCAGACTGAGATAATCTCAGAGGAGCTTTGTCGTAACCGGAATTGGCCTGATTATCATAGTACACAGGGTTTTGGACTTGGTTCGTTATGCACATGCCGTCAGGCGGACAAATCACTTCTGCTTGTTCAACCGCCCATTTGCAAAATTCCTCCTGTGTACCTTTGGGGTTGCGAAAGTCCGTAAAAAAGCCTAATTTTACGGCAATATGAGTAACACTAATACACCTACACCGCATATCGGAGCCCGGATGGGCGATATTGCAGAAACCGTCATAATGGCCGGAGACCCCCTGCGCGTCAAATTCATGGCCGAACGATACCTCGAAAACCCCGTCTGCTTCAACGAAGTGAGAGGCATGCTGGGCTACACCGGAACTTACAAGGGAAAAAGAGTGAGCATGATGGGCCACGGAATGGGGATGCCTTCCATCGGCCTGTACACTTATGAACTGTTCCATTTTTACGGAGTCAAGACAATTATCCGCGTGGGCAGCGCCGGGGCATGCACCAAGGACCTGCACGTCGGGGACATAGTCATCGCCCAGGGCGCATGCACGGACTCCAACTACGGGGACCAGTACGAACTCGGAGGCGTTTTTGCGCCGATCGGAGACTTCGGCCTCCTGCGCAGCGCCGCCGACTGCTGCGAGAAGATGGGCTTCCCCTACAAGGTCGGAAACGTCCTGTCTTCCGATGTCTTCTACCGTGAAAACCCGCGCACGGAGCGCTGGATGGCCATGGGGGTGCTTGCCGTGGAGATGGAGGTGGCCGCGCTGTATTTCAACGCCGCCAGAAGCGGCAACCGCGCGCTTGGAATCCTCACCATATCGGACCACATCCTCACCGGCGAAGCCACCACATCGGAGCAGCGCCAGAAGACATTCACAAACATGATGGAAGTGGCTCTAAGCCTTGTCTGACAGTATAAAGATAAACCACAATATGAAACGTATACTCTTTATCCTCACAGGGGTGGCAGTTCTTGCCTCCTGTTCCCGGAAAGCGGAAACCTTCTCCGTGATTCCAATGCCCAATGACGTAACTATCGAAAAGGGCACGTTCTGCGTAAAAGGCGCGGGAATAAAAATCGACCCGGCCATTGACAAGGAGTCCGGCGAGGCCATCGGCAGGTTTGTCCAGGCCCTTGAGACCGCCACGGGCAAAAAGACGAAGCCCGGGAAGGACGGCTTTGACTTCAAGTACAACCCCAACATGGCGGCCGAAGAGTATTTCATCAATATCGACAATGACGAGGTGGACGTGGAGGCTTCCTGCCTGGGCGGCTTTGTTTACGCCTGCGAAACCCTCAAGCAGATGCTCCCTGCAGCCATTTACGGAGGCAAGAAGGCAAAAGCGAACTGGGTGCTTCCCTGTGCGAAAATCTTTGACCAGCCCCGCTTCGGCTACCGCGGAATGCACCTGGACTGCAGCCGTCACTTCTGGAGCGTGGAGGAGACAAAGCGATACATCGACGTAATGACCGCCTACAAGCTCAATACGCTTCACTGGCACCTTACCGACGACCAGGGCTGGAGAATCGAGATCAAGTCTTATCCCCGCCTCACGGAGGTTGGCGCATGGCGTGACGGAACCTGCATCGGCAAGGATATGGACAGCTCTGACGGCATCCGTTACGGCGGCTACTACACCCAGGACCAGCTGCGCGATGTGGTTCAGTATGCGGCCGCACGCGGCATCACCGTCATCCCGGAGGTAGACCTTCCCGGCCACATGGTTGCAGCCCTTACTTCCTATCCCGAACTCGGCTGCACAGGCGGCCCGTACAAGGTATGGCCCCGCTGGGGAATCGCCAAGGATATTCTCTGCGCAGGCAAAGAAGAAGTGTTCACCTTCCTTGAGAACGTGCTTTCGGAGGTCATGGACATCTTCCCCTCAAAGTACATCCACATCGGCGGTGACGAGTGCTTCGACCCCTTTGACAAGGAAGCTGTATTCCCCTGGGACGTCTGCCCCAAATGTAACGCAAGGATGCGCCAGCTGGGCATAAAGAAGGGCCCGGAGGCAAAACACCAGCTGCAGAATTACGTAACCGCCCGCGTACAGAAGTTCATAAACAGCAAGGGCAGGAACATAATCGGCTGGGACGAGATTCTTGAAGGAGACCTTGCCGAAGGCAGCACCATCATGTCATGGCGCGGCACTGCAGGCGGCATCAAGGCCGCTGCCAAGGGCTTTGACGCCATCATGACGCCCTACGACTACGCATACTTTGATTATTACCAGGGCCCCGAACGCGACAAGGAGCCTCTCTGCATAGGCGGCAACCTCCCTGTGGAAACCGTGTACTCCTATGAGCCTCTTGACGGCGTCACCCCCGGTGCCGAAGACCACATCCTGGGCGTACAGGCGAACCTCTGGACAGAGTATATCACAACTCCGGAGCACCTCTATTATATGCTGCTCCCCCGCATGTGCGCGCTTTCCGAAATCCAGTGGTGCGACCGCGACAGGAAGGACTACAACCGCTTTAACGCCTCCCTGGACCACACTTTCGCCATCCTGGATGCCATGGGCGTTAACTACAGCCTTGACTGCCGCGGCCTCGTGGGTCTCGGGCGAAAGCCTGCCCGCAACGCTGCAGAGCTTGCGGAATACCTTGAGAAAAACAAACCTTCCTGGTAGGCCTCTACCTGGGAGAAGCGCTCATCAGAACCTGCATCTGCTGGTTCATTGCCGATGAGAAATCCTCCGGTCCTTCGGGGAAGGTATCGGCAAGGATGGGCGTGCCCTCTGCGTCGATAGTCATGGATGCGATGCCCACGGAAGCCATGCGGAAGGCCTCCTCGGGGGAAGGATAGACGTATACGAAATTCACGTCCTCGCGGGCGTTGGGAAGCGCAATGACGCTGCCATCCCTGAGGGTGAAACGCACGGTGGCATCGTAAGGGATGTTGTACTTGCTGTCCGTGCCGATTACGAATGCAAGGTCGAAGTCCTCACCTTCGGTATTCTTGTAGAAAATATTGGAGAGGATGACGTTGTATACAAAGTGCTCTCCCTTGCCAACGATGGGGTTCGGGGAAATCATGATGCTTCCCGCATTCTCATCGTACGCCGCCAGGCTGGCATTCAGGTCAAGGGTCTTTGCCGATGCCTCAAGAATGGCCTTGCAGTGCCTTTCCAGCAGGGATGCGAATTCGTTCTCCTTGAAGGAAGCCTGGATATAGTCGTCGGGATTCCATCCGGTGACGATGTCCACGGAGGTGACGCCCTTGCTGATGATTTTCTCCATATCCTTGGTCTCCACGGCATATTTGAGGCGGTTACGGAACAGGCCGCTGTCAAGACGGCGGGGAGTTGCAGAACTCTTGCCCACCTGCTCAACGCGCACAAACTTGCCGCTGCCGAGGGTAATGGCCATCTTTACGCCCTTTGGAGCCACTACGGCCTCCTTCTGCTCCATGTTCATATAGAGGAGATAGAGCTTTGAGCCATCGGGGAAGCCCACGAATTCCAACTTCGTCCATGTGGGGATGTTCCCCACCTGAATGAGTTCGTAGTCTGTAGATATATGGGTGATTCCGTTGTTGCGGTAATTTGTGCGAATCTGCTGTGCCGATGCGGCTACGGTCATGAAAGCCGCCATGACCAGGATAAGGATCTTTTTCATCATTGTCTCTTTTTCAACCTTCAAATATACACTTTCTATGCCAAAAAATTACTATCTTTGAGCCAATTTAAAGCTAAACTTATGACCTTTGCGATGATCGTTGAGCTCCTGATTGTTCTCGCAGCTCTGTATGTAGGTTCACGGTATGGCTCACTCGCACTTGGAGCCATCTCCGGAATAGGCCTTGCGATACTGGTATTCGGTTTCGGCCTCAAGCCGGGCACGCCCCCTACCGACGTTATCTATATCATTATTGCGGCAGTAACCTGCGCCGGCACCCTCCAGGCATCCGGCGGTATGGACTGGATGATCCAGATAGCAGAAAAAATGCTGCGCAAACACCCAGACCATATCACCTTCCTGGGCCCGCTCGTGACCTTCTTCCTCACCGTCCTCGTAGGAACAGGCCATGTGGTTTACACCATAATGCCCATTATCTGCGACATCGCCCTCAAGAAGAACATCCGCCCCGAAAGGCCCTGCGGCGTAGCTTCCGTGGCTTCCCAGGTGGGTATTACCTGCTCCCCCATCGCCGCGGCCGTGGTCGCCTTCGTAACCATTTCCAATGCCAACGGCTACATGGTCAGCATCCCCCAGGTGCTCATGGTTACCATCCCTGCCTGCCTTATCGGCCTCATGTGCGCGGCTGCAGCCTCCTACAAAAGGGGCAAAGACCTTGACGACGACCCAGAATTCCAGAAAAGGAAGGCCGATCCTGAACTCTACCGATACATGTACGGCAACTCCGCCACCACCCTTGACAAGGTTATCACCAAGGAAGCCAAGGCATCGGTCTACGTATTCCTCTTCGCCCTCCTGGTCATCGTGGGCTTCGCTTTCTGCCAGATGATTCACGTCGGCTCAGGCGAAAGCCTAGCCAGCGCCATCAACCTTCCCAAGATGAATATCTGCATCCAGATAATCATGCTCACCGCGGCTGCCTGCAATATCATTTTCTGCAAGGCCCAGCCCAAGAAGGCCGTTGCCGGCGCCGTATGGCAGTCCGGCATGGTGGCCGTAGTCGCAATCTACGGCATCGCATGGCTTGCCGACACATACTTCGGCAACTACATGGACCAGATGAAGGTCATGCTCACAGACCTAGTCACAAACTATCCCTGGAGCATCGCCTTCGTATTCTTCCTCGTCTCCGTCCTCATCAACTCTCAGGGCGCCGTGGTGGTGGCGATGCTTCCGCTCGCTTATGAGCTTGGAATCGCAGGCCCCGTTCTCCTGGGCGTACTTCCCAGCGTATACGGATATTTCTTCATCCCCAACTATCCTTCAGACATCGCAACGGTCAACTTTGACCGCAGCGGCACCACCGTCATAGGCAAATACCTCCTGAACCACAGTTTCATGATGCCCGGTCTCATCTGTGTAATCGTCTCGACAGTAGTTGGATATCTCATAACAAACGTAATCTTCCCCGGATACTTCGCAAGCTTCGTACAGTAAATGAAACGCATCCTCATTCCCCTTGCGGCACTCATGGTGTCGTCCTGTATAATTGACCCGCTCTATATCCAGATGCCTGGAACATACTGGTCCTACGACGCAGAAACCTCGTCCGGTCACGTTGAAGCACGTGTAATTTTTGAGGACGACGTCCATGCAAGCGTGCTGCAGATAGTGGAGGACTCCGGAACTTCGCAGACACAACACGGAACGTACACTACGGACGGACACCGTGTAATACTCTCCGGAGAGGGCTGGAGCAACAATATCCAGTTCGTACGCACCTTCTCCCACCTGAAAAACAACAGCACCAACAGGAACATGTCCCCGCTCAGGCCCAAGTCCTGGGAAAGCATGGCCGGAAGCGTCTGGTGCACCTTGGAGAACGGCAACATGCGCGTTGCCATGTTCCCGGACGGCAGCAAATGCCTCCAGGCCGGTTTCAAGAACGTCAGCCACGAAGAAGGGGTCCCCTACGGATGGGAGTGGAAAACCAGTGACTATTCGCTGAGCGGCAGCCATCTCACTGCGGGCAATATTAAAGCCACGCTTTTCCACGACTTCATGGTAGTGGACACCCTTGGCGTTTTCATGTGCTCGAATCCGTTTGAAGAAAATGCGACCAACGAACTCAAGAACACCGTATGGACCTGCGGAGGCGTTTCCTCCTACCCCGGGCTGCTGATTTTCACGGGCACGAAGACCTTTACCCGCATACTGGTAGCGAGCAAACTCATTTACCAGGTCAAGGAAGGCACATACTCCTTTGACGGCGCGTCCATCACTTTCAATATGGACGGCAAACAGGAAACCTGCCCCCTCAGCGGAGACAGGTTCACATGGTACGAAAAAACTTTTACCAGGAATTCTACTCCAGGCTCTCTTCCTTAGAGCCTGCCAGCATCTCCTTGATTTTGGGCATGTAGCCCTTTGCAAGAACGATTCCGCAACCCAGTACAAAGCCAAGGAACGTCCAGACGATGAGTTTCTTGGCCCTGCTGTTTGCAGGCTGGCGGGGAACAGTCACAGGTTGTATGACAGCAAGGACAGGAGTATCCCTTTTCACCTGCATCTTGGCCTGCTCAAGCTGCTTTGCCAGCTCTGCATAGATGGTACTTGAAACGCTGTACTTGGTCTGGAGGCGTTCCTGCTCAATTTTGGAGCGGGTAGACGGCATCTGCTGGGAGCGATCCCGCACGGTAGCCAGTGCAGACTGGTAACGCTCTGTCTCGGCCTTGATCTCGTCATAGCGGGCCTGGATGTATTCCAACTGGCTCTGGGCTTTCTCCGTACGGAAACGGGTAACCTCGCTCTGGAGGAGCTGCTGCGCCTTCATGGCAAGTTCGGCAGTCTGAATGGGCTCAGAACCAATCACCGTGAGAGTGATATAGCCTTCTTTCTTGTCCACATTGAGACTGACGTTCTGGCCGATGACCTTGAGCATTTTGGCCTCATCCTTGGAGAGCATTATCGGCTTGGGTGTTTTGTCCGCCCCGGCATCCGAGACCGGGAATTCCGGCTCGGGCTTTTCCTTGCGGATGGCGCCTAGGATGACCCCGGGCAGGCCGATGGTGTACTTCATTATCGTTCCCATGACCGTAGGCTTGGTGTATTCCTTTGCATAGGTGTACATGCTCACGGCGGTGTCTGCCTTTTCATAATGCAAAGGCGTATAGAGCAGTTCCAGGCGGTAGGGCACGCTGCCGACAATCTGCGGATAAACCAGCGGGGAAAGGTCTCCGCCGCCAGTGGTGTTTATTCCAAGGTCAAAGCCGGCCAGGGAAGCCAGGCTGCTGAGGGAGGAATTGGTACGGGAGTTCATCTGGGGCACCATTACGGTGCTCACGGAGTACTGGTGCTTCATGGTGAGGGCCGCAGCAAGGCCCAGCACCATGAAAACCACTGTCCAGATGATTATTGTCTTCTTCCCGTCCCAGAGTTGTCTGACGAGGGCCATTATATCAAGGCCTTCCTCTTCCTCGGGAACATTGTAGTTGAGATTCTCTTCCATAAGGCTTAGTTGAGTCGTTCGATGAGGAGGATCATGGAAACCAAAGAAGTCAGGGTCTGCATGGTATTGGCCGCAATCTTGCCCCAGTCTATGTCTTCCTTGGGCTTTTCAATCTTCTGCTTCTTCTCCTGGTCAATGGTCATTGTAATCGTACTGCCCGGTTCAACAACAGGATACACATTCATGCCAAGGAATTTTCTCGTACCCTTACTCTGGCCGTTAGGCAGAGTCACCGTAAGGCTCTGCTTGTCTACAGTCTTAATCATGCCGCCGGCATACTGGTCCACATACCACTTTGCGCTACGCTTGCCCTGATAAACCATCAGCTTCTGAGTAGAAGAGAATTCATCCGGAATATACTGGGCCATACGTGTACCAAGTTCGCGGATGATGACGGTATTCTCCAGCCTGTCAATGCTGATTACGTCTCCATCCATGAGGATGGGGTCATAATTGTTCCCGCCAATATGCACCCTCTTGACTTCATTGAGGTCTACGCCGATGTTTCCGCGGCCGTTAAAGGCACGGAAGAGTCTGCAGTAAGGAGATGCATCGTCCAGAGTGCCCCCTGCAAGTTTCAGAATGTCTGAAAGTTTGGTCTTGTTGTCCTCAATGACATATACTCCGGGATATCTTACCCTGCCGTTAATCTGGACCGTGCGGCCGGTGCTGAAGTTCGGCGTCATGCGAACAACCACATGGTCATAAGGCTGCAACTGGAAATTCTTGGGAGAAACAGTATTGAAATCGTCATCAACGGAAACCGTGATTGTATCGAACTTCACCTCATTCTTCTTGGAAATGTTCATGCGGAATACCTCTATCTTGTTGTATGCCGCACCAACCTCGAATCCGCCGGCCATGGTAATCAGGTCGTGCAGGGTCACGTCGGAATCGAAAGATATATTCACGGCATTTTTCACGGCGCCACTCACACGCAATTCGCCGATATTGGTATAGGTGGTATTGTCATAAATCCTCAGCTCGTCGCCCGGCTCCAAAAGGGTATCTCCGGCGGTATCAAGCGAGACCGGGATATATGTCTTTTTCTCTGGATTGGTAACATCCTTCCTGAAGATGTATGCAACCGGATATACGGTGGGAGTGAGGCCGCCCGCATACTCTACCGCCTGGCTGATGGTCATGCGGTCATTGAGCCCGAAATTGCGGGTAAAAGGATTTCTGACCTGACCGGTCACAGATATGCTCTCCGTGTCACGGTAAGAGGAAAGGGCCAGCACCCTGACGACATCCCTCGTCTGCAGGGGGAACTCAGCGACACCTTCTCCGGGGAAGGGTACGGTGAGCACTTCAACTGTCTCGTCCGGACGAGTCCTTTCAACAAAGACATAGTCTGTCCTTGCGGTGTATTTCGGACCGCCGGCATAGTCGATGGCCTGGCTCAGCGTCATGGAATCATTTACGCCGAAACGGCGGGTGAACGGCTCACGCACCTCGCCCTCTACGGCTATGGTCTCCGTATCGGTAAAGGTTGACTGCTGGAGTATCCTCACAGCATCCCTTTCCTGCAGCTTGAAATCGGGATTCCCGTTAACTCCGGGGAAGGGTACGGTGAGAACCTCCACGGTCTCATCGGGGCTGGTGCGCTCCACATAGACATAGTCTGTCCTTGCGGTATACTTGGGGTCAGCCTTTTCGATAAGAGCTTTCAGACTGCTGTTCTTCTCAAAATCATAATTGCCGCCATAATAGACATCGCCTTCGATGGAGACGTATTTTTCCATGGGACGGTTAGAAGTCTTGATCCTTACGATGTCACCGCTCACAAGGGCAACCTTCTGGCTGCCGGAAATTACCTTTGAGAGGTCATATTCCATGTACTTGAGTTCACCTGCCTCACGGCGCTCTATCTGGACGAAATTAGGATATGCATTGTCGGTAAGGCCTCCGGCATATTCTATAAGGTCCTTCAAGGTTTCGCTGTCGATAATCTCATAACGCATGGGACGCCTTACAGCACCCTGGATGCTGACAACCTTCTGAGCGATAGGGACAAAGAGCACATCGTTGTTCTGAAGGTCATAAAGGACGTTCTTGACGTCGCCCTTCATGTAACGGTAAAGGTCAAGACGCTCGGTTTTCCCGGCACGGGAACGCATGATATTTCGTACGGAACCTATTGACGTGGGGCCGCCGGCCGCTGCAAGGGCGTTGAAAGCGGTATTCAGCGCACTGATGGTGAAGCCTCCCTGCACGCCCACTTCACCATAAATACTGACGGAAAGTGTACGTGCCGTTGTGATTGTAATGGCAATCTGGTCAGGACGGAAGGAATAATGCTGTGCAAGCTTGGCCTTGATGGCATTACGGGCCTGGGAGAGATTCATTCCCTTGAGGAATATCTTTGAAGAACCGGCAGGCTGTATTGAGCCGTCTGCCGCAACCCTCTGATGTATTTCCGTCTGAGATGAGCCGAATATGGAGATATGAACCTCATCTCCCTCCCCAAGTACATAAGTTTCGGGGGCCTGCGCACCGTCTGTCGTACGGTATACATCCATGGATTGACCGGTGAACATGGAGTGTCCATAGATGTCATTACCCTCAGTAGGGCTCACATCGTTCGCTTCAAGCTGCTGTTCCAAAGCCTGTTCTGCAGCAGCCTCGCCAAGGGTGGTCTGAGGCAGTTCCGCAGCAGTAATGGTTTCGGTATTCTCCACAACGATTTCGGAACCCACTGAAACAGCCGAGGATGATTCTGATGAGCTGCTTGAACTTGAGGCCGCAGCCTTTTCGGCCTGCATCTTGTTGAGGATTTCCATGACGCGGCCCTGATAGGAGGCATACTCGCTGGTGGGAATGGAATCCACGTCAATGCCTTCTTCAAGGAGACGGGCGCGGACTTCGGTCTCGTTGAGGCCGCGTTTCTGAAGTTCCGCCTGTGCTAAAGCCATCATATTGGCCGACTGTGCCAATGCCGTCAGAGACATCAGTACGCATACAAAAGCCGTAAGAATTTTCTTCATATAATATTAATAATTATTTCACCATACCGCTGAATCCCATGAACGCAAGGGCCAGGATACCAACGCTGATCACAGCGATGGGAACACCCTTGAATGCCTTGGGCACATTGTTCATGGACAGATGTTCACGGATACCTGCGAAAATCACCATTGCAAGGCCATAGCCCAGAGAGGTTGCAAACGCATACACAAGGGCCTGGGGCAGGTTGAGCATGCCGCCGGGAACGAAGGAGAATTCCTTTGTAACCACGTTGATGGCAACGCCCAGCACTGCGCAGTTGGTAGTGATAAGGGGCAGGAAGATACCAAGAGCCTGATACAGGGACGGGCTCACTTTCTTGAGGACGATTTCCACCATCTGCACAAGCGCCGCGATGACCAGGATAAAGGCAATAGTCTGGAGGAACTCTATCTTGAGGGGCACCAGGAGGTACATGTTCACCAGATAGGTAACCAGGGTTGCCAGGGTAATCACGAAGCACACGGCCATTGACATGCCCGTTGCGGTGGAAAGCTTGTTGGAGACGCCAAGGTAAGGGCAGATTCCAAGGAACTGCGCCAGGACGATATTGTTTACAAAGATCGCCGATATAATGATAAGGAAGTATTCCATAGCTTATTTCTTGAACAGCTTGTTGAACAATACCATCAGATAACCAAGGCAGAGGAAGGCGCCGGGAGCCATCACGAAGGCCAGCATGCCGTCATGCCCGCCGATGAAGTTGAAACCGAACACGCTTCCGGAGCCCAGGATTTCCCTCACAAGACCAAGGACGGTGAGGGAGCAGGTGAAGCCAAGGCCCACGCCAAGGCCGTCACACGCACTTTCCAGGACACCGTTCTTGCTGGCGAACGCCTCTGCCCTGCCAAGGACGATGCAGTTCACCACGATAAGGGGAATGAAGAGGCCCAGAGTCTCATACATTGCAGGTGTATAGGCCTGCATGATGAACTGGAGAAGGGTCACGAAGGTTGCGATGACCACGATATACACCGGGATATGGACCTTGTCCGGCACCACCGGTGCAATAAGGGAAATGGCCATGTTGGAAAGCACCAGCACGAACAGCGTGGCAAGTCCCATCGAAAGGCCGTTGATTGCCGATGTCGTGGTTGCCAGCGTGGGGCACATGCCCAGCAGCAGCACGAAGGTGGGGTTGTTCTTTACGAGACCGTCCCCGATAAGTTTAAGCCTGTTACTCATTGCCGGTTCCTCCTATCTTTTTAAAGGTTGCAAGGGCGTTTTCCACCGCCTGTGCATATGCGCGGGAAGTGATGGTGGAAGCAGTTATCGCGTCCACGTCACCGCCGTCCTTCTTGACGATGAGTTTTTTCACAGCAGGGTCGAATCCCTTCCACTGGCTCATGAACTTCTCATCTGTGGTGCATTTTGCGCCGAGGCCGGGTGTCTCCGAATGCGAAAGGACGGAAGTATTGTAGACTACGCCGTCCGGAGTCACGCCAACCATGAGGCTGAGGTTGCCCCCGAAGCCCACGGAAGTGGATTCAATGGCATAACCCACCAGCTTTTCGCCGTCGGTTGCGGTATAATAACCTTCCTGCTCGTTGTACTGGGCATCGGTGAAATGCGGCAGCACCTGGGCGATGGCCTTGTTGGTCTTCTCCACTGCTGCAGCCTCGATGGGCTCTTTGGTAAGGACGTATGCACCGCCAAGGATTGCAGAGCAGAACAGGCAGGTCACACCCAGTACCAGGACCATGTTTGTAAGATTGGATTTGACTGCCATAGCTATTTCCTCCCGAATTTTTTCTGTTTGAACCACATGTTAAGCAGCGGAACCACAGAGTTCATGATAAGGATGGCGAAGGAAACGCCTTCCGGATAGGATCCGAAGTAACGGATCATCATCGTGAGGAAACCGATGCCGATACCGAATACCACGCCACCCCAGACGCTCATCGGAGAGGTCACATAATCCGTTGCCATGAAGCAGGCACCCAGGATGAGACCGCCGGAGAGGAGGTTGAAGAGAGGATCGGTGAAGCGGGCAGGGTTGATTCCCCAGAAGATAAGGGCCGTAACTGCCACGGTAGCAAAGATGGACAGGGTGATCCAGGGCTTGATGACCTTGCGGATGCAGAGGTACACGAAGCCGGCAAGAAGCGCCAGTGCGCACACCTCACCCGCGCTGCCGCCAAGGTTGGCGAACAGCATGGAGGCATAGCTGTAACCGTGTTCGGCCATGATATCCTGGACCGATGCGCCCTGCATCAGGTCTTCCTGGATAGCGCTCAGTGGCGTAGGACCGGAAACCGCATCCATAACGCCTTGGGGAGCACCCCAGGTTGTCATGTAGGTAGGGAAGGAGACCAGCAGGAAAACGCGGCCCACAAGGGCGGGATTCCATATATTCTGGCCGATGCCTCCGAAGGTGAGCTTGGCCACGCAGATAGCGACCACGGCGCCGATGAACACCACCCACAGCGGAGTGCTGTAAGGCAGGTTCAGGCCCAGGAGGATACCTGTTACGACTGCAGAAAGGTCACCTATGGTAGAAGGCTGTTTGAGCATGTATTTGGTGACGGCCCACTCGAGGCACACGCAGGATGCGACGCTCACCAGCATGAGGAGTATCTCTCTCCAGCCGTAGAATACGAAGGAGCAGATAACCGCCGGCACAAGGGCAATCACGACATCCCTCATCAGGCTCATGGTAGAGTCCTTGGAATGGATGTGCGGGGACGGAGAAACTGTAAGTGTACTCATAGTCATTTATTATTTGGCAGCTTCGGCGGCGGCTTTGGCGGCCGCAGCCCTTGCACGGATGGCTCCGAGGACTGCTCCCTTTGCCATACGGATATTGTCGAGCAGAGGAATATGTGCAGGACAGGAGTAGAGGCAGCAGCCGCATTCGATGCAGTCCTGAACTGCGTTCTTCTCCAGGTCTTCCAGCCTGTCGGCCTTTGCGAGGCGGTTCAGGAGGAAAGGCTCCAGGCCCATGGGGCATGCATCGGCACACTTGCCGCAGCGGATGCAATTGGTTTCAGGGGCGCGGAGGGTCTGCTCTGCGGTGAGGAAGAGGAGGGCGCCGGTTCCCTTGAGGGTGGCGGCGTCGAGGTTGGCGACTGCACGGCCCATCATAGGACCGCCGCTGATGACCTTGACTGCATTTTCGGGCACTCCGCCAAGGTAGTCGATGATATACCTCAGAGGTGTTCCCACCCTCACGAGGAGGTTTGCCTGATGCGGGAAGCATTCGCCCGTCACGGTCACGGAATTGTCCACGATGGGCTTGTTCTTCTGCACTGCATCATAGACGGCAAGGGCCGTAGCCACGTTCTGGACTACCGCACCTACGCTGATAGGCAGTGCGCCGGAACCCACCTGACGGTGCATCACAGCGTCGATGAGCTGCTTTTCACCGCCCTGCGGATAACGCATCTTCATGGGCATCACGTCGATACCCTTATACCCAAGCTTGCCGATGACTTCCTTGATATGCTCAATGGCCTCGGGCTTGTTTTCCTCGATTGCAATGGTGCAGGGAACATTTCCCATCACCTGCTTCAGGATAGCGGCACCAACCACCACCTGCTCTCCCTTTTCAAGGAGGGTGCGGAAGTCGGAAGTGAGGTAAGGCTCACATTCGCAGCCGTTTATGATAACCATCTCGCACTTCGATCCCGGAGGCGGAGAAAGCTTCACGTGCGTAGGGAAGGTTGCACCACCAAGGCCCACGACACCGCCGAGACGGATCTTTTCGATGATGGCCTTGTTGTCCTCGGGAATGGCGGTGACCAGGGTGTCGGAGGTGTCGATGCCATCGGCCCAGTCATCTCCTTCAACTGCAATCTCGATGCACATCTGGGGGTTGCCGGCAAGGTCTGCCCTGGGGGCGATGGACTTCACGGTACCGCTCACGGAAGAGTGGATGAAGGCGCTCACGAAGCCGCCCGGCTCTGCAATCACCTGCCCCACCTTCACCTTGTCACCCACGGCCACGACGGGCTTGGCAGGTGCACCGATATGCTGGGAAAGCTGGATGTACACGGTAGGGGCAAGAGGGAGCTTCTCAATTGCGCATTCCCTTGAAATCTTGCTGTCATGCGGGTGTACGCCGCCTATGGAGAAAGTATGTTTACTCATGCTTCAGCCTCCTTCTTTACGGGTTCTGCGGCCGCAGCTGCTGCAGCTGCAGCGGCTTCCTTGGCCTTCTGCTGACGGACCTTGATGCGCTCCTTCACGGCATCCTTGTCAAGCGGCTTGGGGAATCCCACGCCATGGATGGCTCCGGTGGGGCACATTGCCTCGCACTCGCGGCAGAGCTTGCACTTGGAAGCGTCGATGTAGGCGATATTATTCTCCATGACGATAGCCTCGTGGGTACAGGTCTTGGCACAGATACCGCAGCCGATGCAGGCGTTCAGGCAGGCCTTCTTTGCAACGGGGCCCTTGTCCTTGTTCAAGCAGGATACGAACACCCTCATTCCGCGGGGACCCTTGGGCCTGAGCTCGATGATGTGCTTGGGGCAGGCCTTAGAGCAGGCGCCGCAGCCGGTGCACTTCTCCTCGTCCACTACGGGAAGTCCCGTTTCGGGATCCATGGAAAGGGCGCCGAACTGGCAGGCAGCCACGCAATCGCCACAGCCAAGGCAGCCGAATGAGCAGCCTGTATCGCCGCTGTAAAGGGCAGCCTTCACCTTGCACGAAGGATAACCGTCATAATTGTTCACGCGGGGGCGTGCAGTACATGTACCGTTACAACGCACTACAGCCACCTCAGGAGCTTTGGCCTTCACCTCATAACCCAGGATGGCCGCGACGTTTTTCATGGTGTCATTACCGCCCACGGGACAAAAATGATTGTCCAGGTTGGGGGCCTTGACTGCGCTCTCTGCAAAGGCACGGCAGCCGGCATAGCCGCAGCCGCCGCAATTGGCGCCGGGCATTGCCTTCTCTACCAGGTCTATGCGGGGATCCTCCTCAACCTTGAAGCGTTCTGCCACAAGGTAGAGGACCAGCGCGAGCACAAGGCCCAGAACGGTCACCACTGCAATTGTCCAGATGATGATCTTGATCATAGTTATTTTATTGTAAATGTGTATTCGTTCTTAAGTTTTCCGCGGAAGAGCCACAGCAGGAAGTAATAAACCGCCACTGCGCCTATTCCGGAAAGCCCGGCGGCAACTTCTCCAACGCCCAGCCATGCCAGCAGGAGTATCACAGCAAGCAGCACCAGGAGCGGAATGAAGTATGCAAGCCATACTGCCTTAAAGCCCATCGAGGCCTTAAGGACAACTTCCACTTCATCTCCTACATTATAACCGGCAAAAGGCCTTGTGGGCACTTCCACGGCCTTTTCCACAACATCCGAAAGGGTGCAGAGCCCCGCGGCGTGGCACTCGGAGCAAGCGCTGTGCTGCTCTATCGCCACCGTGGTGACCTCGGGTGTTATGCCAAGTACCCTGCCCTTATGACTTACATCGCCTGCCATTATTTCTGTAGTGAGGAGAATTCGTATTTAAGGTTCTTGTAATCGCTTTTGAGCCATCCCCTTACGGAGCCTATCTTCAGCGGGCAGATGAAGCCCACGGGAAGACGGTTGCCGTCGTCTGAAATCCAGAAGAGGAACTCCTCCTCGCCGGAGAACAGCGCTCCCTGCACAACCGAGCAGGAGAACACCATGCAGCGCACCTTTCCAAGTTTTCTGGCCTTTACCACTTCCTTGCCCTTGTATGTAAGGTGCACGTCAAACGCCTCGTCGTCAATGGCGAAGGTAAGGGGATAAGACTGTCCCACACGGAGTTTTCCCGTATCCATGCTCCTCGCATAATAGAGGATGGAGCCGATGTCGTAGACGCACTGCTTCAGCGGAATGTCCAGCGTCTTGGAGCCCATGGAGGTAGAGGATACATCGGCATGGATAACCATTTTGTTCCAGTCGTAGTAGTAGAGGTTGGTAGCCGCATACTTGCCTTCGTGGGTGTCCCTGATGAATTTCAGGGGACGAAGGTCTTCCGGGGCCATCCAGCCCTGGAAATACTCCCTCATCTTGAAGAAGGCGTCGAAGAACGGGGCCGATTTCACCTGCAGCACAGAGTGGTAAGCGGGCGCTCCCCGGTAGGCGATGGAATCTACCTTGATCTTTGCCTGGCCGACTTCCGTATTGACCGCCCCCCACTTGAACATGAGCGAGAAGGATATTTCCTCGCCGGGCTTGAAAGTACGGGAAGCCCCCTGAGGAAGGCAGTTCTGTGCCTTCAGGGGGAAAAGCGCACATGCAAGGAGCACGACCGTTATGATAAGTCCTCTTTTCATTTAAAAGTCCCTTTCTATGTCATAACCTCCACCCGAGTCCTCAGGGACGCTTCCCATGGTGCCGTTCACGGAGCTGGCCACAGGGCCTCTGGTGGCATAAACATCCAGGCTCTGGTCCGGTTCTACAAATCTCACCTGGTTTGCCTTGTACTTGAGCTCTATGTCACAGACTTCACCGTTACGGTGCTTTGCAATCACGATAATGGCCTTCTCCTTGTCCTCGGGGTTGTCCGACATTCCTACGAAGTCGGGACGGTGGATGAAGATGACCATGTCGGCATCCTGTTCGATTGAGCCGGACTCGCGGAGGTCGCTCAGCTGGGGCTTTCCTGTGCCGCCCGTTCTCTGGACAGCGTTACGCGAAAGCTGCGAGAGGGCGATGATGGGCACGTTAAGTTCCTTTGCCGTAGCCTTGAGGGTGCGGGATATAGCCGCAACTTCCTGTTCGCGAAGGCCTCTGAGTTCGGCCGGTCCCTGCATGAGCTGGAGGTAGTCCACAACGATGAGGCGGACTCCCTTCTGCTTCACAAGGCGCTTGGCCTTGGTGCGGAACTCCATGATGGGAATGCCGGGGGTGTCGTCTATGTACAGCGGCGCCTTGGCAAGGCGCTTGAGAGTCTCTTCAAGCTGGACCCACTCATACTGTTCAAGTTTCACGCCACCCTTGATTTTTTCTCCGGAAAGGCCGCTCTCAGTGGTTATAAGACGCTTTCCAAGCTGGTCAGCGCTCATTTCCAGCGAGAACACCGCAACGGGCATGTTTGCATCCACGGCGGCGTTGCGGGCAATGTTCAGGGCAAACGCAGTCTTACCCACTGAAGGACGTGCGGCCAGGATTATCAGGTCGCTCTTCTGCCAGCCCTGGGTTACCCTGTCGATGGTAGGGAAACCGGAAGGCACGCCGGAAAGTCCGGTGGTATTCTGGAGCTCCTGCAGGTTGTCAAGGACGGAGTTGATGATGGATCCGATGTCCTGTACATCCCTCTTGACGTTGTTCTGTATAGCCGCGAAGACCTTGCTCTGGGCGTTGTCGATGAGGTCGTCAACGTTGGTGGACTCGTCGAAGGACTGCTTCAGGATGTCATATGAAGCGGTGATAAGGTCCCTCTGGATAGTCTTCTGCTTGAGTATCTTGATGTAATACTCGATGTGGGCCGCCGCGCCGATGTTCTGGGACAGGCGCGCAAGGGCCACAGGGCCGCCCACTATCTCAAGGTTTCCAAGGCTGCGGAGCTTGTCGCTCACGGTGATGAGGTCTATGGAGACGTGATCGTTCACCAGGGCCGACATAGCCTCGAAGATCATCCTGTTGTGCTGGTCGTAGAAGCAGGAGGGAGTAAGCTCCTCCATGGCCTCGTCGATGGTGGAAGGTTCCACCAGCATGGCACCCAGGACAGCCTCCTCAACGTCAAGGGCCTGAGGGGGTTTGTTCCCCATCAGGGCCTCGATATTCAGGTTTTCATCCTTGGAATTCTTGCGGGCGGGCATGGCTTACTTCTGGTCGAAATCGGGATTGATGATGATACGGCCGCAGTGTTCGCAGATGATGAGCTTGCGGTTGGAAGCAATCTCCACCCTGCGCTGGGGAGTGATGGTGTTGAAGCATCCTCCGCAGGAATCGCCGTTGTAGATACCCACAACTGCGAGATGGTTGTGAACGCTCTGGCGGATGCGCTCGTAAGCGCTCATGGTACGGGCGTCAATCTTGGCTGCGCACTCCTGGCGGCGGGCAGAGAGAACGGCCTCTTCCTTTGCGGTAGACTCGACAATGGTGTCAAGCTCTTCCTTCTTGGCGGCCAGGTCTTCGGTCCTCACGGCAAGACGGTCCTTGAGTTCGTCAAGTTCGGCCTTCTTTTCGCCGATGGCGGCACGTGTGTCGTAGATTGTCTTCTCGTCAATCTGGCGAAGGAGGTCCTGGTTCTCGATTTCCTTGTTCAGGGAGTCGTACTCGCGGGAGTTGGAGATGCTCTCAAGCTGACGCTGATACTTCTCGATGGTGCTTTCGTGGTCTGCGATGGAAAGCTTTGCATCGGCAATGTTGCGGTTGAACTGGTCGATGACTGCGGAAATCTCTGCGCTGCGCTCCTTGAGTGAAGCGATTTCCTCTTCGAGGGCTGCAACCTCTGCAGGGAGTTCTCCGCGGAGCTGGACTATCTTGTCAATCTCGGAGTCTGCTGCCTGGAGCTCGTAAAGGGTCTTGAGCTTCTCTTCTACGGAGATGTCGGAATCGGCAAAATTCTTCTGCAGGGATACAAAAGTTTCCCTCTGGTCGATGGGAGCCTCCACTTTCTGTGCGGCGGCGGGTTTCTTGGTACTTGCCATAAAAATATAAATCGATTTATTTTTTCTGTTCTCTTATGCAAGCCCATAGTACCGGACAGGGTTGCTCCCGTCCAGCACGGCTGACTTGTAGCTTGCAAAGGTAGGAATTTTTTTCCTTATCTCCGATAAGAAAATGTCCACAATGCCCACTTCGCTCTCAAAATGGCCTATATCCATGACCATGAAGCCCTCAGGAGTGAAGAATTTGTGGTAGGAAACGTCTGCGGTAATGTACAGCTGGGCACCCGCCCTGACGGCCTCGTCGATGTCTCCCCCGCCGCTGCCACCAAGCACCGCCACCCTCGAAATGCGGCCCTCCACAGGCCTGGAATGACGTATAAGCTTAAGGCCGAAAGCCCCCTTCACCGCCGCAAGGGCCTCATCGGCAGTAAGCGGCTGAGGAAAATCGCCGATGCAGCCAAGCCCGGTGCCTTCACCGTCCGGCTCCAGGATCTGGACGTTCACGAGTCCCAGCTTCCGGGCCATGTCCCCGCTCACCCCCTGTATGACCTTGTCTGCCGATGTGTGCGCCGCATAAACGGCCACTCCGCCCTTCACGGCGGCAATAATTGCCGCCCCCACCGGGTCCTTGGCGTTTATGCTGGTCACCCCCTTGAAAATGAGCGGATGATGCGTCACAACCATGTTGCAGCCCTTCTGAAGGGCCTCCTCAATGAGCTCCTCGGTACAGTCGAAGCCCACCATGACCCCGGTCACGGTGTCTTCCGGAGAGCCTATCACGAGCCCGCTGTTGTCCCACTTCTCCTGAAGCGAGAGCGGCGCA
Source organism: Bacteroidales bacterium UBA4360 (assembly GCA_002393945.1). Classification (GTDB taxonomy): domain Bacteria; phylum Bacteroidota; class Bacteroidia; order Bacteroidales; family UBA932; genus Cryptobacteroides. The sequence goes on along the minus strand of DGSO01000032.1, from coordinate 44,597 downwards.
AACTCCTCTATAGCGTTTGTGATGTCCCGTACTTTCATATCCCTAAAGCTGCTTCCTGGCCTCTTCCAGGTCCGATTTTATCCCCTTCAGGATGTCCAGCGCCTTGACGCGGCGCTCCACGGAGCGGCGGTCGTCTTTCATCCTCTGCGCCGCACCCTCCAGCGTAAGACCCTGCTCCTTCACCAGGAACTGAATCTGCTTGAGCGTCTCGATGTCCTCGGGATGATACAGCCGGTTTCCCTTAGCGTTTCTAAGGGGCTTTACAAACTGCTCGAAATAGTTGCTCCAATACCTTACGGCAGACACATTCTCTCCCAGAATCTCCGCCGTTTCGCCCATAGTATAAATAACCTTTGCCATAGATTACAAAGATAATAAAAATAACTATGGTTCCTATCCAAGAAAACTGCGTTTTTCTTGGACTAAGTATCAGAATTTGCATGACTCGTCCATGGAACAGGACGTTTTCGTGGATGACATTGCCTTAGGAAGTGGATCCGTCATTAATAACACACTTCCATTCAATCTCATCATCAATATATGAAACTGTTGCCGACTCATTGTCCAGCCTGTCATTTAACCACTTGAGAAGCAACACTCTCCTTACCGGCAATGTAAACGTTAAGTTAACCACCTCGGGCAGCTCTTCAGATCTTCGGAGTTGAAGCTGTATAAGAGAAACGCAATTATTTGAAGCATAATCAATTAAAGAGTCTATATCCTCAAATTCCAACGAAACATGCTCCGTCTCCAGAGACTTCGAGAATGGAGACATAATAATCCTCGTAAACACTGCGGTTAAATCATCACCGGCCGGCACTCCGTTAAATTCCCGATCAGCCACAACCCTTAGTGCCCCGGTAGCAAATATTGTCGAATACTCCCCATAAGGGCTTTTGGGCAGTACCTGAGCCATGTCATACACCAATTCTTTATAAGCAGATTTTACATTTCCGGCATTATCCCCAAATCGTCGCCACATATCATCTGATGGCCAATAGATATAATTCCCCGGCTGAGATTCATCCAATACCGCATCCAACGGTTGAACAAAAAGGTTAAAAGCGATCCACGCTCCCGACCTTGAAACACGGCTATTTACCGAATACTCATCCCCTGGCGTCAATCCGAAAAAAGTGTTCTGATCCGGTTTTATGCATCCGTAAGAGCACAACGTCAACGCAAAAAGTCCGTACAATAGTAAACGTTTCATATTGAGTCAGAGTAAATGCACCGCCAGACCTGTAATCTTATATTTGCCAACCGTAAAACTCCATGTAACCAGGTCATCAAGATAGTCTGGTACTGCCGAAGGATTTTCCGACAAATCACAAATCCACTTCAAAAGCTTCACTTTCCTGACAGGCAACCTAAACGTAAAAGTAACAGGCTCATTCAATTCAGACGGGCCGATAGTACTTAATCTGCAACAAGACACACAATTGGATGGAACCGTATTAATAAGGTCGTTGAGTGACTCCAGCCTCAAATTCTCTATTAAATCGCTCACATCTGGAAACACAAAATCTGATTCAAATATTGACGACAAATCTTCACCAGCACTAATTCCGCCGAAGTCCTTGTCAGCGATAATAGTAAAATCCCCTGTCCTGAAAACTGTTGAATAAAAAGTTTCTGTCCCAAAGTCTTTATGCGCCCACTGTTCCAACAAATACACACAGTCTGTATACACGGATTTAACAACATATGCATTATCCCCATATCTATTCCAAATCTCGTCAGATGGCCACATAATGTCATAGTTTCTGTCGTTATCGGCCTGATTACGATTCAATATGTACTTCTCTGGAACAATATACATATCAAATGTCAACTGTACAGTTTGTGAGTTGACTACGTGAGACCACAGATGCCCAGTCGCATTGAAAGAATCACCTGCCGCAAATGACAAAACTGGTTTATTACGGTCAGGATCCTTTGCCCCTAAGCACCCCGTTACTGCAAACGCATACAACATTAAGAAGAATATTCTGGTATTTATAATTCTACTCATAGTTTGCCAAACTGAAGTCGTGTATGATTTTGATGTTATGATTATAATCGTATACCCCTCCATTTGAAACCTCCCAGCCAGCAGTCAAAGAATACCAACCATTGTTTGTAGGGCTACTACTCCATTGTGAACTCCATCCCCAATTAATTAGGATATCGCTGATTTCCGGTTCGGAATAAGAATAAGAATAGTAATCAGCGTATACTTGCGCCTTTGTTGCATCTGTTTCACCCAATGGAATATCCGGAAGAGGTAACTCCGGAATCCAATGGTGATACACCGTAATCTTTGTTCTTTTAATCCTATACCCATCTATGACAAAACTATGTATCCTGCCATTTACAGGAATTAGTTGATCGGATGCTGTGACAATCACGGGTAAACTATCCAGGACAGAAGATTTCACAATTTCCTCATCATAATCGTTCACTATACAAGGATATCCGTATGAATTGAAAATGCCTATCCGCAAAAACATAGGTAACGCCCATGAAAAATCGTTTTCGTAACCAGTTTGTATTACAGCTCCTATATATCGAATCATAAGCGCCTCAGGCAGATTATTATATGGGCCTGTTTGGCATCTCGGGCTCATAGTAGCCCAAACAGTACTGTCGGGCTGTGAAAATCTTAGCGTGTCTCCTAATTGCTCCATACGCGTATACATTAACTTCGGGATGCCGAATTTGTTATGCAAATAATAAAGAACTTCAGCTCCTGCAACCGCAACACACCCAGCTGGTTTTCTATTCCCCGAACCATCTGTTTTTAGCGGTGAGTACTGGTTATAAGGCATACTTTGGTGCCATTTTGGCACAAAATGATCAAGAGAATCAATATACTCAATTTCAGAATCAACGACAGTCTCTTCCCAATGTCCCTCCAATAATGTCGGACCACCCATTATAACCGGCTCACCAGTCCATTGGGCCTTATTCAACATTATGTCACGCTCAGAAAAAGATAAGGAACTATCTGGAGCAGAAATAATCCTCTGAAAAGTATTGGAAAGAATATCCATCCATATTTCTATTCCAGAATCATCACTATTCATAGAGAATAAGCCTGTATCTCCTTCTGCAATAATTGCGGGAGTCCTTGCATCGGCAGACACAATCTTCCATCCGTCACCAGGGCCATAATTTACAATATACATCAATGTATCACCAGTATGACCGACATAAGGCTCAATGGATAAGGCTCCATTTGCAGTTTTTGTGTCAACATATTGATTTCGGGCGAATGACTTAACTGCTTCAATAGTAACAAAGTTGCCACGAATCAAAGACTTCCTTTCACCAACTATAGAAAACTCCTGCATATCCGAGTCCAAATAACCACGTGATATACACGAAACAAACAATAAGAAAAAAATAAAAAGATAAGGGCGCATATTAGTTCGTTATATATACCACAGCAAATATAGTAAAAAGTTATGGAGCAGACAAATAAATCTCGATCGATTGTTTAGGCGAAGGAATCTCTCTTCCGAAAAAGCGTTTGTGGTCAAGACGACGAAGGTCTTTGTGACCTTATTTGTGACTGAGAGCGCTTCAGAAAACCCCAAAAAGAAAGGCCGAACCCTACAGTCGACCTCTCTTTTTGTATGCAGAAACTGATACTATTTCACGAACATGACGGCCTCGGCGATAGAGTCGAGCTTCGTCTGGACGTCGTCGGCGCGGCTCGCGAAGAGGAGCAGGACCACCGTCAGTATTCGTTTCATCTTTATATCGAGTCGCTGAGTGGTAAGTATTTGAAATTCTTGAATACGGCATTCCCCTCTCCAAAGGCGAAGAGTCCCGGCAGCACGCTCTGGAATCCGCCGAGCGTGTTTTGGGTAAACCCAGAGCAGTCCAGGCCCCACCGCTCGTGTTTCCACTCCTTTCCGTCAAGACTCCACCAACCGGTTACGGTCCCGTCGACCTGCTGCAGACGCAGCCACAGATGAGCGGTGTCGTGCTTCCCGGAACGCAACGGGGACCCTTTGCGGTAAAAGAAGCGGTTCTGCCGGTTGAACCAGGCCCCCTGAAAGAACTCTTCGTTATAAAATAGAACAAATCCCGCCGTTACGTCCCCGTACAGTTCGATTTCCGCCTCAATCTGAAAACGGTGTCTGCCGGAGATGAACAACAGCGGGGAGGAGGAAGCCGGATCGATACCTTGCGCCTGTAGGGTCAGCGTACCGTCGGCGGCCTTCATCCGTTTCGGGCTGAACGACTTGTAGAATCTCCATTCAAGCCCCAGGCGGAACAAGGACAACTTGTCCTCTTTCTTCGGGGAGGTTTCCCCGGGAATGGGACAGGCGATTGGCTTCGCCACATCGAGGGTGTCGCAGCGGTGGAACCAGCCGTCTCGGCCCAAGTAAAGCGGCTCCACCAACACCTGCCTTCCCAGGTTGGTGAAGCCGTTTTCATAACTGTGGTAGACGATGAACCATCGGCCGTCCGGGGTGTCGATCAGGGAGCCGTGTCCCTTGCTCCACCAGCGTTCCTCGTTCGTCTAGGTATGGATCAGTGGATTGTCAGGTGCATTCTCCCAAGGGCCGTTGACGCTCTCCGACCGGGCCTGTACCACCATGTGGCTCGTAGGGGGACCGGCTGTACCGCCTTCGGCGCTCAGATAGTAATAGTAGCGTCCGATCCTCCGCAATTTCGGCCCTTCCAGCGCATAGCCATCCGTGATCCATCCTTCCGGAATAGGCCAGCCGCCATAGATGACTTCTTCCGTTCCTGGGACGACCGACAGGCCGTCGTCCGAAAGACGGGCCCGCTTACCGCCGCTCATGAACAGCCACCGGCTGCCGTCCTCGCCGACCACGTGGGAAGGATCGATGTGGCCGATATGGAGGTCGATCGGATCGCTCCACGGACCATACGGACTTTTCGCCCAAACCACATAGTTGGAACGAGGCCTGGTCGCCACGGTGAAATAGATGTAGTATGTATCCCCATACTTGCAGATGTCGGGGCCCATAAGCTGCCGAGGTATGTTTTCAGACCATAGCTGATGGGTTCCCAGTTCACCAGGTCCCGGCTGTGCCATACGGTAAGTCCGGGCTGATACTCCATGCTGGAATGGGTCATATAGTAGTCCTCCCCGTCGCGTACGATCGTAGGATCGGGATGGTCGCCGGCCAGGACGGGATTCGTGAAGGTCTGCGCGTAAACACCAGACAGCGCGAGCGCCGCCCAAAAGAATCCGATAATAAGGAATTTTTTTATGCCAGATAGTGGAATTAATACTTTTCGTCGTAAATAGACGAGTGAATCTAAATAGAAGTGCTAAGGACATGATTTCGGTTAACTACACCCTCGGAACAGGCTGGTGCGAAAATGATCGCCGGGGACCCTCGGCCTCGCGCCAAAAAACGGCGTCGAAGTCTGCAGGATACACAAACGGCCCCTCATGGTCTATCACAAATGCCAGATACGTTATCGGCAGCCCCATCTCCAGAAACATCTTCTCATAAAACGTCTGCACGCTTGTAACCATATCGGTGAGGGTATTCACTTCTGTGAACCCATGGCCACCCTCGGCCGTGTAAGAGGGAGGGGCCCAAAGCTTGCTTTGGGAGGGGTCGCGGAGCGACGGTTCACAGAAGTGAATACCCTCACCATAAACATTTGTACTGCAAGCTATTACATCAAGATTATTAGCCCTTATCACGGACATCGTGTATTCGTATAGGAAGCGGGAGTCCGTCTTGAGGTGAACGATGCCGCCGGGGACCATGAAGCTACGGTAGCGCTCCAGGAACATGGGTGAAGACAGGCGGGAGTTCTCGCTTCCGGAGAGCTGAGGGTCGGAGAAAGTGAGCCAGATTTCCGACACTTCGGAAGGAGCAAAGAAGGCGGTGATGAATTCGATGCGGGTTCTAAGGAAAGCCACGTTGGGAAGTGCATGCTCAGTAGCATACTTCGCGCCTTTCCAGAGCCTCGCACCCTTGATGTCTACGCCTATGTAGTTCACGGAAGGATTGCGCTCGGCAAGGGCTATCGTGTACTCTCCCCCGCCGCAGCCAAGCTCCAGGACTATGGGATTGTCGTTCCCGAACATGTCCCTTCCCCAGTTGCCCTTGATGGCGTGGTCGCTCAGAACCAGCTCCCGCGAGCCCTTGACAAGGACCTCCGAGGCCGCCGGCTGAAGCAGGCAGCGGAAGGTCTCGTTCTCTGCGAATTTCTTGAGTTTACCGTGTCCCATAATCTCTCCTTACAACAAGTCCAAGCCCCCTGAAACCGTCAATGGAAACGGCCTCAGGAATGGCTACAATGCATTTCCAAGTCCCATATTCAACAGGCACGCAGCCCTTGCGGTACGGCTCGTAGACATCCCCGCATTCAAGCGGCAGGTACACCGTCTCACGGAAGACGGAATCCGACGGGGAAACCCAACGCACCATGAGAGCGGTCTCGCCGGGACACTTTCGGGCATCCACCCGGGTGAAAAAATCAAAATCGTAAACCGCCAGGGAATCCTTCATCTGAACCTCAAACTCATACGGCCCCTCCCCGCGGATGAAATACTCCGAGGAGAGCGGCTCGCTGCAGGAGACTGCAAGGAGGAGGATTATCGGCAGTAGAATGCGCTTCATTCGCCTTTCTGCTTACGGCCGCGGCGGTTTTTCCCGCCCCCACGGCGCTTCTTTTTCTTCTCCGGGTCAAAGCGGTTGATGGCATCGTCACCCACGGCGGAGACGAACTCCGGAGCGGCGGCGATATCCTGTTTGAGGGAAGCCGGTTTCTCCCCGCGGCGGTTCATTTCCTGAATCTCGCGGACCTCATCGGCAGAAAGGGGGTAGATGTTGACCAGGGAGCCCTTTTCGTAGGAGAAGAAGAGGCGCTGGGCAAGGATGTCGGTCTTTACGAGGAAGGCCTGGCCGTCCTCGAATTCAAGCGGTTCGGAAACACGCGGAAGGCGCGCCTGGGCGTCTGTATAGGCCGCGACCTCGTAATTGAGGCAGCACTTGAGCTTTCCGCACTGGCCGGCAAGCTTCTGAGGATTCAGGGACAGGTCCTGCACTCTTGCCGCCGACGTTGCAATGCTCTTGAATTCAGTTATATAGTTGGCGCAGCACAGTTCGCGGCCGCACACGCCTAGACCGCCGATGAGACCGGCCTCCTGACGGGCGCCGATCTGCTTCATCTCCACGCGGATGTGGAACTCTTCGGCAAAGTCCTTGATAAGCTGGCGGAAGTCCACGCGGCCGTCGGCAATGTAGTAGAAGATGGCCTTGGTGCCGTCTCCCTGGAATTCCACGTCGCCGATTTTCATCTCCAGGCCCAGGTTCGCCGCCAGTTCGCGGGCGCGGATCATGGTCTCCTCCTCGCGGGCGATGGCGTCCTGCCAGCGCTGGATGTCGAAGGGACGCGCCTTGCGGTAGATTTTCCTAAGTTCCTGGGTTTCGGGGTCTATGCCGCGGCATTTCATCTGGCGGCCCACAATGGGGCCTTCCAGCGTGACGATGCCAAGGTCGTGGCCGGTCTGGGCCTCAACCACGACGAGGTCTCCCATCTTGATGCTCTGGCCGGAAGCGTTCTCGTAAATACCCTTCCTGGTATTCTTGAAACGCACCTCGAAGTAGTTGTTCCACTGCTCCTGGGAGACGCCTTTGAGGACATCGTAGACCTCCAGCTTGCAGCAGCCGGGACGGTATTTTATATCGCGTTCGCCGGTAGATTCGTCCACGGTCACGGTGCAGCCGCGGAAACAGTCAAACCGGGTGTTTTCGTTATCTTGTTCCATAAGAATATATTTGAGTCACCATTTCGGTGAACAGGATTTTCTGGTTCACATTGCGCTCTATGAGAGTGCTGGCCCTTTCCAGGCAGGCAAGGGCAAGGCGCGGGAAGGCAGGACGCAGAGACGCCGCCATCTTCGCGTAAAAATCATCGTCCGCATGCGCCAGCTGCGGCATTTTCTGCTGCAGGAGGAATATCTTCCGGAGGCTTTCCGACGCCACGGCGCAGAAGGCCTTCTGCTGTTCGCGGTCTTTGAGGTCGGCAAGGGAGTCCCCTACTTCCAGGGCGGCGAGGAGGTCCTTCGAGACAACAGCCGACAGAAGGTCGTGGAAGCTGTCGGCAAGGGCCGTATTGCGGGCGGCGCTGCTCGCATGGACACGGGCGTTCACTTCCTCCGAAAGGGGTTCCACCCTGAGCCGCAGGCAGCGGGAGGCGATGGTCACAAGCACCTTTTCCGGCGCGTGGGTTATAAGGAGAAACAGCGTATTCTCCGGCGGCTCCTCCACCATCTTCAGAAGGGCGTTCGCACTTGCCGCATTCATCTTTTCCGGCAGGTACACCACCACGCTCCTGTAACCGCCCTCCACCGCCGACAGCGACAGCCTGTCCAGTATGGACCGCGCCTCCGCCACGGAAATGCCGCTCTGCTTCCCTTCTATGCCGATAGCGCTGTACAGCTCGCTCTCAAAGAAGTACGGATTCTCCAGCAGCAGCTCACGGAAAGGCGCCGCAAACTGTGCCGACACGGGATTCTTCTCCCCGGCCACCGGGAAGACGAAGTGGATATCGGCATGGATGAGCTTCTGCACCCTTGGAGAACCGCCGTACACCTCTTCCAGGAAATTGAGGACGATGGGAAAAGCCCCGCCGCCGTCATCCTCGTGAAAGAGAATGGCATGCGGAATGCGCCCGCTCTCTGCCATAGAGTGCAGCGCGGCCACAACGCCGGTATTTCCGAAAACTTCGAGCATAGGTTACACGTCTCTTGCCCCCACAAACAGGGAAAGTTTTGCAAGATACGATTTTTCTGCCGAAGTTGGAAGGGGCTGAAGCGTTTTGATTGCTTTTTCGATGTAATAATCCAGCACCGCCTCCGCTTTCGCAACCCCGTCATGGGCAAAGACAAAGGCGCGGACCTCTTCGGCAAGGGCTGGATTGTCCGATATGGACACCACCTTTTTCCTCACCGCCATGGCCTCTTCCCCGCTCACGCTTTCAAGGGCACAAAGGAGGGGCTGGGTTATTTTCTGCTCCAGGAGATCCAGGCCGACGGGCTTTCCGAAACCGTCGGCAGGGATGCTGTAGTCCATGATGTCATCCTTTATCTGGAACGCGAGTCCAAGGTTCTTCGCAAACTCTCCGAGGATGGTCACCGTGGGGCCGGGAGCATCGGCAGAAACGGCGGCGGAGAGGGCTGCAGCCTCGAAAAGCGAGGCGGTCTTGTTGTAAATGATGCGTAGATAGTCCTCCTGGGTGGTGTCCCCTTCGGAGGCCTTCTGGAGCTGGAGCATCTCGCCTTCAGCAAGGTCCGATATGGTCTTTGAGAAAATGCGCAGGACCCTGTCTCCGTACTCTTCGGAAGCCAGTATCACCTGCATGCATTTCACCAGCCAGAAGTCGCCCACCAGCACTGCCGCACTGCCTCCGAGGATGGAGGAGACGGTGGGCGTGCCGCGGCGCTCCGAAGCTCCGTCAACCACGTCGTCATGAAGCAGCGTGGCATTGTGAAGGAGCTCTGCCGCCGCCGCGAACCTGATTGAATCCTCGCTCACGCCGCCTGCCGCCCCCGCCGCCAGAAGGGCAATCATGGGACGCAGCATTTTCCCAGTCCTCTCCCTGAGCGAACGGTTCACCGTGTCAAGGAGGGGGATGTCGCTTGCGAGACAGGTATCAATGAGGCGCTCCACCCGTTCTATGTACGGATGGAGCGACTCTTTGATTTCCAAGAAGTTCGCCTTCGGGCTCATCTATTAGAAGAAGAAGCCGAGGGTAACTTTGATACCGCCGTAGCTGTCAAGATTCTTGTAGTCGTTCACAACGGCCTCTTTTGCCTTGTCGGCATCGAACTGGCCTTCGTTGAACATGGTTCCAAGGTTCTTGAACCACTCGAGGGAGAGCTGGAAGTGCTCAAGGAGCTCAACGCCTGCGCCGATTGCATAGCCATACTCGAGCTTGTTCTTGGCGTTCTCGAGATAAGTGTTCATTTCGTCACCCTCAAGAAGGCCGCTCCAGTTCTCTTCACCGGTAAGCCTGTAGCCGATGAAAGGCTTTGCAAATACGAAAGGACGGAAGGCTACGAGATCAAGGCCCCACTGTACACCAAGGCCGAACTCTGCAAAACCGTCTTTGGTGCTGAATTCAGAGGTCTTTGCGGAAAGGTCCTGACCTGCAACTGTTGCATCAACGGTCTCCTGAAGGTCTGCACCCTTCATCTGATAGAGGAGTTCCGGCTGAACTGCAAAACCAAGGGGCAGAGGGAGCTTAAGGGCAACACCTACATGATAGAGGTTTACACCCTGCATGTTGGCTTCAATGTTCTCGGTATTCACTTTGGTACTGGGGATCTGGAAACCGCCGATGATACCAATCTGTGCATTGGCGACCATGACGGAAGCCATTGCAACTGCGATGACAGCAAAAAATTTCTTCATGACAGGTTAAATATTTAAGTTGATTTTCTCTACTAAAACGTTCTTGGGCATTGCACCGACGGTCTTGTCCACAATCTGGCCGTTCTTGAAGAACAGCAGGGTGGGGATGCTCATGATGCGGTACTGAGCTGCGATTTCGTCTGCGTCGTCCACATTCACCTTGACCACGGTGATCTTGTCGGCCATTTCTTCCTCTACCTCGTCAAGGAGTGGGGAAAGCATGCGGCAGGGGCCGCACCATGTGGCCCAGAAGTCTACCACAACCAGTTTTGAGTCCTGGAGGAGCTCCTGGAAATTGCTATTTGTTGCTACTTTAGCCATATTCAGCTTTTTGTTCAGGTTACAAATATAAAAATAATTTTTTACATTGAGTCATCAACCGGCAAAATGTAGGCTTTAAGGCCAAGGTTGGGATTGCTCTTGTCCAAATCCTTCAACTTCAGAAAAATGTCCTTCGCAAGCCGGTCTTCCATGACGGAAAGAAGGGCATGGTTGCGAGCCGGCCATGCATGGTCTCCCAGATGGGGTTCGCCGTCCACGCTTCCGCGGCCGCTTATTTCCTCCCACGCCGTGAAGCCCCTCTGGCCGTTCTTCTCCAAAAGATCGATGACTTCACGGTTATATGCCTGGTTGTAAGCTACAAACAATGCTTTCATAAAGATGCAGTTTAGTCGTTTTTCGTTTCAGCGCGGGCGGCTTTTTTGAGTCTCCGCCTTTCGCGGTGTTCGGATATTCCGCAGTAAACAACGGGAATGATGACCAGCGTAATGAGCGTGGAGAAGGAAAGACCCCAGGCCACGGTGGTACCCAGGCCGTTCCACATTTCGGAGCCTTCTCCCCTGCCCAGGGCCATAGGCAGCATACCCAGGACGGTGGTAAGTGTTGTCATGAGGATAGGACGCAGACGGCTGCGGGCGGCAGTCACGGAGGCCTCCCTCACGCTCATTCCCCTCTCCTGGCAAAGTATGGTGTAGTCGATGAGCACGATACCGTTCTTCACCACGATGCCAAGGAGGATGATTATGCCGATGAGGCTCATCACGCCCACCGCAAGGTTCGCCGTCATGTTGCCGAGAGCGACACCCACAAGTGCGAACGGTATGGAGAACATGATTACGAAAGGTCCCAGGAAGGATTCAAACTGGGAAGCCATGACCATGTACACCAGAATCACGATAAGGAGGGCGAGGAGTATCATGTCGGAGAACATGTCCTGCTGGTTCTCGTAGTCTCCGCCGATGCGCCATGTAAGGCCCTGCGGAAGCGGATTCTGGGCGAGAGTGGTGTTGACGCACTCGACGCCTTCGCTCAAGGAAACGCCCTTGGCCACGATACCGGTCACGGTTATGTAGCGCTCACGGTTCTTCCTCTGGATTGTGGGAGGCACCTTGGACTCGACTATGCGGCCAAGGTCCTTAACCTTGAGGCCCTGTCCCTGGGAGTTGAACACAGTGATGTTTTCGATGTCCTCGATACTGGTTCTGAACTCGGGGGCGTAACGCACGCGGATGTTGTACTCCTCTCCGTCTTCACGGTAGTATGAGCCCACGGAACCGGACATCGCAGCAGACACCGCGGCAGCGGCTGTTACCGACGAGAGGCCGTTCAGGGCCAGTTTTTCACGGTCGAAGTCCACCTCGTATTCGGGGGTGTACTGGTCACGTGAAAGGATGGCCTGGGTGAACTTTCCGCTTTCAATCATCTGGGTACGCACCGTCCTTGCGGCGTTTTCGGTATCCTCGAAATCATAGCCGTAGATTTCCAGCTGGACGCTTGCCGTTCCGCCCATCATGCCGCCTTCGGAAACGTTGAAGCGGTTCAGCTCGGGGAAGAGGCGAAGGTCGGCACGGACGATATCGGCAATCTCCGAAACGGAGCGCTCGCGCTCCTCCATTGAGCCGATATTGATGTTCATCGTAATGAGGTAGGTGCCGTTCTGGCGCATGGAGGCGAAGGCGTTGTCGGAATCGGCCTGGCCGAAGCGGTAGCTGAGAACCTTGATCTCGGGCACATCGGCAAGGATTTTCTGGTAGATGCGGGCGGCGACGTCGCGCGTCACATCCTGAGCGGTGCCGATGGGCAGTTCTATCGTTGCCTGCAGACGGCCGGCGTCGGAGGACGGGAAGTATTCCGTCTTCATCCTGGGTGCATAGATAGCCATTACGACCACAAAGACCACTACTGCGCCAAGGGCAATGAGTTTCTTTCGGTTCATGCACCAGGCGATAAGCCTTGAATATCCGTTCGAGACCGCATCCAGGGCCTTGTTCACGGGGCCGAAGACAGCCTTGAATATCTTATTGTTGTTGGGCTTGTTGTTGAGGAGCTGTGAGCAGAGCATCGGCACAAGGGTGAGGGCCGCAGTCGTAGACACTATCATGATTATGGACACGATCCAGCCCAGCTGCTTGAACATGATGCCGGCCATGCCCTTGATCATGGTGAGCGGTATGAACACGCACAGCATGGTAAGGGTGGAGGCGATAACGGAGATACCCACCTCGGCAGTGCCGTGGACGGCCGCTTCCTTGGGGCGTTCTCCCCTTTCCAGATGCGTCGTCACATTCTCCAGGACCACGATTGCATCGTCCACCACCATGCCTATCGCGATGGACAGTGCACTCATGGAGATGATGTTCAGGGTGTTGCCCGTTGCAAAGAGGTACAGGAGGGATGCGAGCAGTGCGATAGGGATACTGAGCACCACTATGAGCGTTCCCTTGAACCTTCCAAGGAAGAGGAACACCACCAGCATAACCACCAGGAAGGTGATGAGGATGGTCTCCTTGAGGGAGTCTATGGTACGGAGGATGTTATCCGAATTGTCAACGACGGTGGTGATGTGTACGTCGGCAGGGAGGCTTCTCTCAAGGGTTTTCATCTCCTTTTTCACCTTCCTGATAACGTCCACGGTGTTGTAGCCGGACTGTTTCTGGACGATGATCTGCGCGCCGCGGACGCCATTGGTGTAGGATTCCTGGGACTTCTCCTCGACGTCGTCCACTATGCGGGCCACGTCCCTGAGGTAAATGGTGCCCCCGCCGTAACTTCCAAGCACCACGTCAAGGAGTTCGGACGGGTCCTGGAACTCCTTCTTGATACGGAGGGTATAGGTATCGGAGCCGATGTCGATGCTTCCGGAAGGGATGTTCCTGTTCTCGGCCGCAATTATCTGGGAAATGGCGGCGATGGAAAGGCGGTAGGCCTCCAGCTTTGCGGGGTCTACATATACCTGGATTTCCCTCTTGGGGGCACCTGCAACACTGATCTGGCCCACACCGGAAACACGGGCGAGCGGGGTTGCAATCCTTTCGTCCAGGATTTTGTCAAGGGCGCTCACGCTCTGGTTCGCCGTGGCCGCCATGATCATGATGGGCATGTCGTCCACGCTGAACTTGAACAGGAACGGGAGCGACGCGCCGTCCGGAAGGGTCTGGGATATCATGTCCAGCTTGTCACGGACGTCGTTCGTGGCCTCGTCGATGTCAGTGCCGTATTCGAATTCAAGGGTAAGGATGGAGATGTTCTCCCTGGAGTTGGAGGTAAGGTCCTTCAGGTTCGGGACGCCGTTCAGGGAGTTCTCGAGTATCTTGGTAAGGTTGTTCTCGACGTCCTCGGCCGATGCTCCCGGATACGAGCTCATCACCATGATGGTGTTGGACTCCACGTCCGGCAGGTTGTCTATAGGCAGCTGCACCAGGGCGAAAACGCCCAGCAGCGCAAATGCCAGGAAGATAAGGCCTGTGGTTACGGGATTCTCTACCGCTGTCCTGTAGATGCTCATAGCACATTCACTTTAAGACCGTCCTTGAGCGCAGACTGACCCTTGACCACCACTGTCTGGCCTTCCTCAAGGCCGGAGACGACCTCATATTCGGTGCCCATGTGGCGTCCGAGGACGATGGGAAGGTAGCTCACCGTGGAATCTTCGTTAAGGACGTAGATGAACTTTGTGCCGGTTCCTTCCTGCTTTACGATGGACTGGTCCGGGACGATGACGGAACGCCTGTTTCCGAAGTTCACGGTTACACGGGCGTACATGCCGGGGCGGAGGACCTTGTCGGCATTGGTGACGATCACTTCGGCCTTGAAGGTATGGGTGGCGGCATCTATCGTGGGGTAGAGGCGTTCCACCTTTCCGGTGAAGGTGCGTCCGGGAATGGCGTCGACGGTGAGGGAGACTGCGTCGCCCCTCTTGATCTTGGTGTATTCACTTTCGGAAACACCCACGAGGAGCTTCACGGGGTAGACCTGCTGCACGGTGAAGATAGGGGCGCTCATGGAGAACATGTCGCCCTGGTCGAAGTTGCGTGCGGTCACGAAACCGGTGATGGGGCTTCTCAGGATGGTGTTTTCCTTCACGTTCTCATAATTGGACTTGCGCACTTTGTAGCCGAGCTCTGCAGCCTCGAAGTCGGACTGGGCGACGCCGCCCTGCTCATAGAGCTTCTTGAGGCGGGCGTGTTCGTCCTCGTCGTTCTTTATCTGGAGCTCGAGCTGGTCGAGCTGGAGGCGGTCCATCTCGGCAAGGATCTGTCCCTTGACCACATAGTCGCCCACCTCGGCATTTATCTTGCGGATGCGGCCGCCGGTCTGGGGCATGATGTTGTTCACGGCATAGGCCTGAACGGTGGAAGCGTATGTGCTTTCCTGGGGGACGTCCCTGACCTCTACGCCCTTTACCTCAACGTTGGGAACGATGACCGGCATAGCTGCGGGGGCGTTTTCGGCCTTTTTACCCTGATTGCCTGAGCAGGCAACGAGAACGGCTGCCACGGGGACAAGTAAAAATCTGTAGTTCATATATTATTCTTCTGTTTTATAATCGTATCCGAGTGTCTGCTCAAGGCCGGCCTTGGCGATGACAAAGTTGTAAACTGCCTGAAGGACCTGCATGCGGGTCTGGGTAAGGACCAGTTCCGTGTTGTTAAGGTCTGTAAGGGTGCTGCGGCCCACCTCGTAGCTCTTGGCTGCAATATCGTATGCCTTCTCTGCGCTTTCCAGGGCGTCTTTTGCGGCGTCGTAGGTCTTGATGGATGTGTCCATCGTGGAAAGGCTCTGACGGATGGCTATGCGCAGCTGCCTTTCGGCATTGATCCTCTGGTATTCAAGCTCCTGGGCCTGGACCTTCGCCTGCTTCACCTGGTGGTAGCGCTGGCCGCCTGAGAAGATGGGGATGCTCAGCTGGATGCCGATGTAGGAGTACGGGGTCCACTGGTAGTTGTTGAAGTCAAAGTCCTCGGCCATGGCGTTGTAATTGTACGCGAAGGCAAGGGAGAGGCTGGGAAGGTATGCATACTGCTGCATCCTTATCTGGCGGGCGAGCATGTTGGCCTGGGCCTCCAGCTGCCTCAGCTGCGTATTCCCTTCGAGGGAGGCGTTCTCCCCTTCCTGAAGGTAGCGGAACATCTGCTCTGCATTGTCTTCCAGGGAACCCACCACGTCCACCGGCCTGTCAAGGTCAAGGCCGATTACCGCCTTGAGCTGCCACAGGGCCAGTTCTATCGCATTCTCTGCATTGTAAAGGTTGGGGATTGCCGATGCCAGCGAGCTCTTTGCCCTGGTGAAATCCAGTTCGCTTGCCTTCTGGGCGTTGTAGCGCATCTCCGTGAGCTTGTAGTTCTGAACGGCGTTCTCGAAAACGGCGTTGTACACATCGTAGGAGGCCTTTGCCATGAGAACGGCATAGTATGCCTGCTTCACGGAAGTGACCATCCCGAGGCGGGACTCGCGGGCCTGTTCCACTGCCAGTTCCACCTGGTCTCCGGAAAGGCCGATGGACTCCCAAAGCTGGGCGTTGACAATCGGCATGCTTGCATTGATACCGGCACTCCAGGTGTTCGTACGGCCCACTTCGATGCCGCCGTTGCCGGAGGATTCCGTCTCGTCCGTTGCCGGAGGAGTATACGGGGCAATTGCTCCCGGGTGCTGCTTCATGAGCTCCGTGATGTAATACATGACAGGATCCAGGACGCTGGTGAACATGGATGACATGCCGCCGCCGGAGGAGCCGCTTCCTGAAGAGGAGGAACCGCCACCCATATACATAACCTGTTTACGGATGGTATGCTGGAACGAGCCGGACGCATTCACCTGGGGGAACAGCGCCGCATAGGAGCCCTTGCGCGCATATTCTGCGCGCTGGACCTCCATGTCTGCCACTTTCACGGAAATATTCTCCGAAAGAGCTATCTTGAGAGCGTCCTCGAGAGTGAGGACAAGCGTCGAATCTTCCTGCACGGGCGCATTGTCCACATACTGCGCTGCCGCCAGAACGGGGATGGCGAGTAGTGCCGCTACTAACAATCTTCTAACCATATATTCTATAATAAGCCGCGAATTTACTGCAAATTCTGCGCCTGTGCAATATGGCAATAAAAAAACCGCTTAATTCAGCGGTTTTGCATAGTGAGTGGTCTCTTTTTTCCTGGGCGCATGCTCCGGATGCACCGCCATGGCGGGCAGCTTGTTCTTATATGCCCAGATGAGACAGCCGATTCCGACCAGCACGAACGGGATGCTCAGGATCTGTCCCATATTGAGTACCATGTTCTCTTCGAATGCAACCTGAGGGTTCTTCACGAACTCGATGAGTATGCGGCTTCCGAAGCACACGATGAAGAATATACCGGTGAAAGTACCCCTGTAAACCTTGTCGAGACGCCACTTGTACAATGCATAGAGCACAAGGCCAAGGAGAAGGTAGGTGCCGCCTTCATAAAGCTGGGTGGGATGGCAGGGAACGGTTTCCCCGTTTCTCTCGAAGATGAATCCCCAGGGAAGGCTGGTGGGACCGCCGTATATCTCGCTGTTGAAAAGGTTTCCCAGGCGGATGAAACAGGCGGCGAACGATACCGGAATCACCAGATGGTCTACAAGCCACATGAAGTCGAAACCGTTCTTCCTGCCGTACTTGTTCACATACCAGATGAGGCCCAGGATGATGGCAATTGTGCCGCCGTGGCTGGCAAGACCGCCCTTCCACGGCATAAAAATCTCCCAGAAGCCCTTCCAGGAGCCAAAGTAATAGTCCGGCTGATAGAATATGCAGTGCCCCAGGCGCGCTCCCACGATGGTGCAGATAAGAAGCGTGTACAGGAGCGGATCCAGCAGCTTCTCGTCCATCTTTTCCCTCTTGAAGAAGTCCTTCATTATGAACCATCCCAGGATGAATCCGCTCACGAACAGCAGCGAATACCACCTGAGCTCAAACCCGCCGATATGCAGTATCGCCGGGTCTATATTCCAATGTACTACCAACAGTTCCATATCGCAAATATACTACTTTTTATCTAACGTTTAGCACGGACATAAATGGACAGCGGCAGAACCTTGCCGAAGGAATCGTTTAGGGCAAGTTCCCCGGAGGCCATGTCCTTGAGCTGCCCCTTGAAGGCTTCCCGTACAACAGTCTCTCCAAGAGCGGCGCTGTAGCCGTTCGAGTAAAGGTTCAGGACCATGAAGGAATCCCGTTCCCCAAGTATTTCGGAAACATTCTGGAGCATGCCGAAGAGGAGCTCGTCCAGTTTCCATTTTTCGCCGTCCGGGCCATGGCCGTATGCCGGTGGATCCAGGATTATGCCGTCGTACCTGTTGCCGCGCTTTGCCTCACGCTTTGCGAACTTAAGGGCGTCCTCGACCACCCAGCGGATGCCGTCAAGGCCGCTACGCTCCATATTTTCACGCGCCCATGTAACAACCTGGCGCACGGAGTCCAGATGGGTGACATCGGCCCCGGCGCACTTTGCGGCAAGGGAGGCGGCGCCGGTGTAGGCAAAGAGGTTCAGTACGCGGGGTGCTGCAAGGCCGTTGGCTTTATGGATGCGTGCAAGGCGGGATGTCTCACGGTATATGAACTCCCAATTGGGAGCCTGCTCAGGGAATACGCCCACGTGCTTGAAGGCGGTGAGGCCAAGGCGCAGGGAGAGGTGCAGGTCGCTCATGGCGTGCGTCTCCGGGTCCTGTGCGCCATTGTAGGCAATCCCCCACTGGTCTTCCATCTTCTTGAGACGGTTCCATGTGCCGCTGTCTTCCTTTCCGGCCTTGCCGAATCCGGCACCGGGGACGAAACTCACATGTGCAAGCCGGTTCCAATCCTTGAGCGACGGCGTCCAGAGCGCCTTGGGCTCCGGGCGGCGGAGCACATATTTCCCAAAGCGTTCAAGCTTTTCTCCGTTTCCGGAGTCCAGCAGTTCGTAGTCTTTCCAGTAGGATGCAGGGTATTCCAGGGCCATGGCTTTAAATTTTTCACAAAGTTAGCAAAATTTTCACACAAGCCCCAGCCATGCCGTATTTCGCAATTGTCTTACAGTCAGTTAATTACAGAAATCCCCTGCGCTATTTTACGCAGGGGATTTCTGTAACATATTGGCCGACAGGTGCTTACGAAAAACACTTCGGGCCGATTGTCCCGCAGTTTCTGCGGGCGAAGGGTTTTATCCGCGGATAGCTGCTACGCCGGGGAGTTCCTTGCCTTCGATGGCTTCGAGCATGGCGCCGCCGCCGGTGGAGACGTAGGAGACCTTGTCGGCATAACCCATCTGGGTGACTGCTGCTACGGAGTCGCCGCCGCCTACGAGGGTGTAGGCACCGTTCTTGGTGGCCTCGGCGAGGTCTTCGGCAATCTGGAGGGTTCCCTTTGCGAAGTTGGGGAGTTCGAAAACGCCCACGGGGCCGTTCCAGAGGATGGTCTTGGAGGAGAGGATGACCTTCTTCCAGGCTTCGAGGGTCTTGGGAGCTGCATCCATGCCTTCCCAGCCTTCGGCGATGTTGTTGGTGTCGAAGATGCGCTGGGGCGTGTCATTTTCGAAGGCCTGGCCTGCGACGGTCTGGATGGAGAGATAAACGTTCACGCCCTTCTCCTTTGCGGTTGCGAGGATTTCGAGTGCATCGGGGATGAGTTCGTCCTCATGGAGGGAGAGGCCGATCTTGCCGCCCTGGGCCTTGATGAAGGTGTAGCCCATGCCGCCGCCGATGATAAGGTTGTCAACCTTGCCCACGAGGTTCTTCAGGACTGCGAGCTTGGAGCTAACCTTGGAGCCGCCGATGATGGCGGTGAGGGGGCGCTGTGCGTTCTTGAGAACGTTGTCGATAGCCTTGATTTCGCCTTCCATCAGGTAGCCGAACATCTTGTCGTTGGGGAAGTAATCGGCAATGAGGGCGGTGGAGGCGTGTGCGCGGTGTGCGGTGCCAAATGCGTCGTTGATGTAGCAGTCGGCATAGGAGGCGAGCTTCTTGACGAACTCCTTCTGGGAGGCCTTCACGGCAGCCTTTGCGGCTTTCTTCTCTTCGTCGGAGGCATCCTCTGCGAGGCCGCGGGGCTTGCCTTCTTCCTCGGCATAATAGCGGAGGTTCTCGAGGAGGAGAGCCTCGCCGGGCTTGAGGGCTGCGGCCTGCTCATCGGCCTTCTGGCAGTCCTCTGCGAACTGTACGGGAACGCCAAGGCACTCGCTCACATGGTTCACGATGTGCTTGAGGGAGAACTTGGGATCCACTTTCTTGGGACGGCCCAGGTGGCTCATGATAATGACGGAACCGCCTCCTGCCAGCACCTTCTTGAGGGTGGGCATTGCCCTTACGATACGGGTGTCGTCGGTAATCTCGAAATTTTCGTTCAGGGGGACGTTGAAATCGACTCTCACGATGGCCTTCTTGCCCGTGAAGTCGTACTTGTCAATGAATTGTTGCATAATATCGTTTGTGTAAATGTTGTCTTTAAGGTCTGCAAAATTACACATTTTTTTGCAGACTTCAAGAAAGTCCTTCCTTCGCCACATTAAGCATTTCGGTGAACTGGTCCTCCAGGGTCTTGGAGAGGTCTTCGTCGCCGTACTGCTTGCAGACATCGGCAACGTAGAGGAGGACGCGGCCGGCGGTTTCGAATTCGCCGCTGCCGTAGTTGCCCCACTGCAGGTAGAAGGCCGCGCAGTCAAGAAGCTGGCCGCCGAAGCGTTCTGCAAGCCCCTGGGCAGATGCTTTCGCCGCTGCGGCAGCATCGTCGGACAGGAGGCCGGATGCAGCCAGGTAGTAGTAGTTCTCGATGAGCTGGGCAACCATGTAGTCGTTGCCGGAGAAGCCCACGCTGATGGTTTCCAGAGGGAAATTCTCCTCCGGGAAACAAACCTGGAGCTTGTCCAGCATCTCAAGGGCCTTCTCAGGTTCTCCGGCGTCTATAAGGGCATTGGCCGTCGTGAGGAAGAGCTGCCTCTGGCTCATCACGCCAAGGAAGGTGTACATGTTCTGATAGTCCACGAACCAGCCCTTGGAGGACATGGCCTTCCAGCTGTAATCCTCGTTCATCTTCCGGTAGAGCTCAAGGGCATCCACCTTGCCTGCATCGGTAGCGGAAACCTTGTTCTTGATGGGCGTTAGCTTGCAGGAATAGCCCTCATACATAAGGTAATCCTTTATGCCGATATTGAGGTCTCCGCCCTGGTTCAGGACGTTGATGGGCCTGTCCCACTGGTAGTTGGACAGGAGGTCCAGGAGGAAGAGTTCCGGCTTGGTGAGATAGTTCTTGTCCTTGGACATGGTGAGCATTATCTCGGAGGGGATCTCATCGGCAAACTTCTCAGGGACGATGCCGTACTTCAGGCAGTTCTCCTTGTTCACGGGAATGACGATGTTGCGGGCGCAGATGAAGTCCAGTTTCATGCCGTTCTCCAGCGGGACCTTCATCTTGGGGTCCTTGAACACGTCCATCACATCCTTGATGTACATGGGCGAGCCATCGTCATACGTGATATATACGTACTCGTTGTTGCCGTAGAGATATTGGCGCTGGGATACGGTGAGAGGCAGCGGAGCGCTTTCGTTCACGGCCCATTTCATCTGGTCGATGTGCCAGTCCGTTCCAAGCAGCGAGGTGTTCACGATGCGGACGTCGGTCCTCACGCCCTCAACCTCCTGTGCATACCACAGAGGGAATGTATCGTTGTCTCCGTGGGTGATAAGGATACCGTTCTTCCCCACGGAATTGAGGTAGTTCTTCGCCATCTCAACGGCGGTGTAACGGCCGCTGCGGTCATGGTCGTCCCAGTTCTCTTCGGCCATGAGGGCGGGGACGCCAAGGCAAAGGACTCCGACGCCGATCGCCACCGCCTTTTCTGCCTTGGGGGCCTTTACAAGGTCCTTTATCCACTCATACAGCGCAGCCACTCCAAGGCCGATCCATATGGCATACATATAGAACGACCCGGCATAGGCATAATCCCTCTCCCTCACCTGGAACGGCGGCTGGTTAAGGTACAGAACTATGGCGATGCCCGTCATGAAGAACATCAGGAACACCAGCCAGCTGCCCCTCTTGTCCCTTTCAAACTGATACACAAGGCCGATAAGTCCCAGCAGCAGCGGCAGGAAGTAGTAGTGGTTCTTGCCCTTGTTGTTCCTGAGCGGCTCCGGAGCATTGCTCTGGTCTCCCAGGCGCAGCTGGTCGATAAACTTGATGCCGCTCTCCCAGTTCCCGTAGAAGAGTTCTCCGGGCGTGGGGCTGTGGATCTCGTTCTGCCTTCCCACGAAGTTCCACATGAAATAACGCCAGTACATCCAGTTCAGCTGATAGTCGAAGAAGAACGTAAGGTTTGCGCCGAAGGACGGCTTGCGGTGCTTGGCGCCTCTAACCTTCGTTCCCTTTCCGCCGGTGTACTGCTCGTAAAAGTCTATGTAACGAGGGTCTGCCGATGACCACATGCGCGGGAAGAGCATCTTCCCTTCGGGCCGATATGCTGCATCTGCAGGGCCGTCGGCCTTCACGTACTTGCCGTCGAGAGGAGCCCAATACTTGGTAACCTTGAGGTCGTAGGGAGCGTCGTAATACTGCCCGTAAACAAGCGGCGTGGAGCCGTACTGCTCACGGCTCAGATAGCGCACCAGGGTGTAGGGATTATCGGGCTGATACTCGTTGGTGGGCGTTTTCACGCTGGAGCGGATAATTACTATAGCAAAGAGCGAGAAGCCCATCACCAGCGTCGTGACGCAGAGCGTAACGGTGTTCCAGAACACCTTCCCCTTCTTTAGGGTTGCAAACAGTGCCCAGAAGCAGAGGCCGAGCAGCGCCACCATGAAGAACACGGCACCGGTATTATACGGCAGGCCGAAGCCGTTCACGAATATGCGGTCGAAGAACGCCGCCAGCTTGGGAAGGTATGGGATGAACAGGTAGACCAGCAGGAACTCAATTACCACGCCGATGAGGAAAATGCCCAGAAGCTTCTTGAACGGCAGTTTCTTGTCTTCGTTCATCCTGTAATAATACATGAATACGAAGGCCGGGATGGTAAGGAGGTTCAGAAGGTGCACGCCGATGGAAAGACCCATCAGGAACGCTATGAGAACTATCCAACGGTTGGCATGGGGCTGGTCTGCAGTTTCATACCAGCGGCACATCGCCCAGAACACCAGCGCCGTGAAAAGTGACGACATTGCATACACCTCTCCCTCAACCGCACTGAACCAGAACGTATCCGAGAACGTATACGCCAGCGCTCCCACTGCACCCGAGGCCATTATCGCTATCGCCTGAGCTTTTGTCATTTCGAGCGTCCCCTTTGTCATTTCGAGCGAAGTCGAGAAATCTCTTCCCACCACCCTCTTCGCAAAGAACACAATCGTCAGGTACAGGAAGAAAATGGTGAGTGCGCTCAGGATTCCGTTCATGGCATTCAC
Source organism: Bacteroidales bacterium UBA4360 (assembly GCA_002393945.1). Classification (GTDB taxonomy): domain Bacteria; phylum Bacteroidota; class Bacteroidia; order Bacteroidales; family UBA932; genus Cryptobacteroides. Next base: position 21,525 of record DGSO01000032.1, on the reverse strand, counting down.
CGCGACGGCGGCCTTATCGGCACCGAAGGGCATGGTGAAGAACCTTGCAATGAGCTGGAACACCGGGTTTCCCGGGGGATGTCCCACCTCAAGCTTGTAGGATGATGCAATGAACTCGCCGCAGTCCCAGAAACTGGCAGTGGGCTCTATAGTAGAAAGATATGTCGCCGCAGAAATTGCAAACACCACAACGGCGACTATCCAGTTCCATCTGTTGAATGTCTTTTTGTCCATAGTTTGCAAATATACGCAAACTTTCCCATAATCTCTCTGCCCTCGACGTCTGGGTTGTCATTTTTGGCCCTTTTTGTCAATGCGCGCGTCATCGCTGACGCCCGCATTGACAAAAACGCCCGTTTTTGCTGATGCTGACGTCAGATGACTATTATTTGATGTGGGTGATGGACGAGGAGCTGCGGAGACCGCGCAGTTCCATGAGGATTCTGTCTATCCGGGTGTTCTCCTTGTAGACCGTCATGAGAAGATAACCATAAGCTCCCCAGTTCCGGGTGTTCTCTATGGCCTTGAACCCGACGGGGACTTCGGCATTCGAGAATGAACAGGAGTAGCCGTCTTCTTCAGTCCTGGTGCCGCTGAATTCGACATCCCAGTTCATGTGGCTACCGATTTCAGAATCGGCAAGGGTGGCGGTGACTTCGAAGGTGGTGGGGAACGAGGTCCCGTTCATGCTGAAATCGCCGTTGTAGCTTATCATCCAGACGTTTTTCCCCGTTACCTTTTTCATGGTGGCGCCGCTCAGGGGGCCTTCACGGTTCACTGTCCAGACGGCACCGTCGGCCGTGAGGGACAGGCCGTTGTTGGTGTAGAAGTACTTGCCTACGACACCGTCCGGATCTGTCTGGAGCGCGCTTTCCAGTTCTGCGAGGACCGACGACACCCCGTCATCGGCAATTGACAGCATATAGAGTTCAAGAGGAGAAGAGCTCTCATAGGTTGAAGGGCCGAAAGTGTCATCATACTTGTCGCATGATACAATGGCCGCCACTACGGCAAACAGTATAAATATCCTTTTCATGGCTAAAACTCGTAACTGATTCCAAACCTTGCCATATAGGCTGTTCCAAGACCCATTTCAAAGATAAAATGAAGGTCCTTCTTTCCAAAGCACAGGCCGAAGGGGACGACCTCCCAGGCGAATTGCTTCTGCTCCTCGTCTCCCCAGTTGGTTATGAACTCCATGCCCGCCGCAATGCGGCCATAGGCTTCGGCCTTGTAGCCGTCCTTGTAGCGGATTCTTGCCATGGGCATGACGGTAAAGTGGCTTACGCCCTGGGAGTAAAGATTGTTTGCATCTTCCTTATAGGCCAATCCTTTCCGGGTGGTCACCTCCTCGATTGAAGCCGTTGCGTCGATGCCCAGCTTGAGCCAGGACTTTACCTCGTACGAATACACCAGGCCCATGCCGATGAAGCTGTCGCGATATTTCACGTCTTCATAAAGGTCCTTCAAAGTATTACCGCTGCTGTAATAATAATCATACTTTGCATAACTTGAACACTCATTGAAGAAGATGCCGCTTACGGGACCGCCCATGAGAACTTCTATCTCATGCCGCCCCTGGGCATTCATTGACAGCACTGCCGAAAGTGCCACCAGTATAGTAATTATCCGTTTCATACTGTTATAATGCAAAAATCCGGAAACCTTGCTCCGCCGCTGCACAATTATCAAAATGCGAAGTACGTTTATTTAAAATTCTTCAGGAGCTTTTCTACCTGTTTGTTTACGTGCTTGGCTTCGAGGGGGTTCATTTCGCCCGACGTGCTGTCATAATACAGAATACGGTTCTCCTGCGCGTCCACAACCATTAGACAAACTTTGGAACTGTACGGTATGGCGATGCCGTAAACTGAAACCATACCGAGCGTTAGAACTGCAGTGACTATTGCAAGGACGGCATTCCCCGCCACGGCCCTGGCGTAATTCTTCATGTCCCGCGTAAACCCGGTAGAGTATACCAGAAGGCCATATCTGTAGCCGTTAGCAAGAAGGAGCTTCCTGACAGGCTCCGGCACTGACGATTGCTCCAGGCCTTTTGGATTGTTGATTTGCGAAAGGGCCTCAATGCAATAGATGAGCCCGTCGGGATTGTCGGAATCCGTTACCGGAAGGACACCGCCTAGCCCTTGATAGGCTCCGGATACGGCATCGGCAAGAAGTTTCTGCGCCTTTTCCGAGCCTTCGGGATCAAATGTTTCTTCTCCGGTACTCTGGACATACGTAAGGTATGACAGCGGCTCAATGAGCGCCGCCGGTGCCGCAGAACCCGCCGGAACTCCGGACACATACCTTGACGTCCCGCAGGAAACCAACACCGCCACCGCGGCTAATATGCAAATCAACTTTTTCATAACTTGACAAAGATAAGAAATTAATCAATTAAACGGGCGACAATGACTCCGCGGACGTCGTGGCTACAAAGGAGAAGAGACTCCAGCACCCACATAGAGAGGGGACTTCATGCCGAGAGACTCGAACAGGGGGCCTGAACCACCGTTATACGCTGCTCTTATATAGAATTTCATGGTATTCTGGAGCATGAAAAGTTTCTCGAAACGGAAGACAAGGTCTGCACCTGCGCTATACATGAAACCGTTGCCAAAAATGCTGGAATTGAAGGTAAAATCGGCAAAAGGATTCAGTTCGAAGTTCCTGAGATAGATATACTGCCCGGCAGCAAAATCTACGGGGAGTATCGGCGCTGCATAATCGACGCTGGCCCTTATCTGTGCGTCGGAAAAGAACAACAGTGCACCTCCTGCCCCAAGCCTCTCGAACCCTCTTGGCGACATGTCCTCGGCACCTAAGCCCCATGTGTCAACAGGGAGCCAGTAGTATTTGGGCAGCATGCCCCTCATGATCGAATATAGGCCGAATCCAACCGACGCTTGGGCCTGGGCATCCAATGACAACTTGATTCCCTGACGATTCGTAAAACCAGGCAAATAACCGTATAATCCAAGGTAAACGAATGGATTCATTGACGATACCGTTATTTTGAAGTCACCACCTATTCCTGCTTTCGGAAAAACCTGGGATGGTGCGACAGCCCTCTCGGAAGACACACTCACTCCTATCTGCGTCCATATCATGGGACGGTACGGCCTGGTTTTACTGTCATTGGAATAACTGTCTAACTGAAGTTCCTCATGGGTATCATCGTCATATATGGCAAGATACTCTCCTAACACATCATTACTTGCAGAAAGAGTCACATAGGGCACAACACTCCGATTGAATCCTCCCGAAGAGAAGTTCAGAGGCACAGATGCCTTGACGGCGCCGCCAAGATATATCCCGCGGTTTAGAGGGGCTGCTGCAACGAAGGAGGAATCACCGGAGAAAGTCATGGCATTGGTGAGCCTTGCCGATGCCCTGTCCCCCACGTCCAATGAGAAGTCCAGCACCGGCCAGAGCCCGCTGTAGCGGTACCTCAGATGCGCGCCTGCCGTCACTTTCTTTTCCACGAACGGATTTTCGTGGAAGGAAAAGCCAAGCGAGCCACTGGATGTTCCGTCAAGGCTCTGAAAGAATGCCATGGCTCCCGGCGAAGCCACTTCATAGTAATATCCGGTCCTTGTGGCAGTAAAAGAATCCCAGTTGAAATAAATCGGCAACCAGGAATGAAGTCGCATGAGTCCGCTTGCAAATCCCGCCTTTTCCGGGGCCGATACTATCGCCTTCCCGGCACCTTTGTAGAGAAGTTCCTCCTGGGCAGAGAGCGCATCGGCAATGGGGTACCGGTAATTATCTGCAAAAGAGACAGGAACATTCAGCGGCTGCGGTATTTTGGAGAGTATTTTCCCCTGAGGCATAAGTGCGCTCACATACAGATTTCCGTCCATGAAACAGGGCGACGACACCCCGTACTTGGTGTTGGTAAGGCGGGTAAGAGCACTTCCGGCCAGGCGATATATCTCACTTGTTCCGTTAAGATCCGATGTAAAGACAAGACTGCCACCATCCGAAATCAGATCCCTGATTTTCACGACGTTAGGCTCCAGGAGCGTACTTACGGAGACGAAGTCCGTGCGGTAAATGCCCGTCCCGTTTTCAGAGATGGCGGCAAAGGCCACATCGGCACCGAGAAAAGCCACCTCCGTTGCCTGAAGATCTTCGGGAACCGACATCGAGGCCTTCTCATGGCTTGTAGCGAGGTCGAAAAGGACGATGCGGCAGCCACCCTCGGGAAGGTATTCGACAGCCGCGAGAAGGCGTCCGTCAGCAGAAACCGCCGGGTTGACGAAATGGCCCTCAGTCGTTAAATCCTTTACCTTCCGTCCATCCCGCCTAATCGAACGTATCCGGGATGTTTCATGGAAATCCCAGCGGCGGTCCGGGATGGTTTCCGCCCAGTAGAACCTGTCGCTATATCGTGAATACGCGAGCTTGCTGTCCGATGAAAACGCCTTTACAAAACGCTCAGAGGCATCTTCGGCTATTTCAACCAGTTCCTGTGACTTGTCCAGTGACTCCTTCAGTGCATATAGTTTGCCCCCGGCGGCAACCATACCGGAATATGCAGTGAAACGTTTCGGCTCATACACTGCCGGCTGCGGGTAAATGAAGGGAGCGCGGCGGGCGTCATCATCGGCCCAGATACCCTTGAAAGCAAGGGTGATATCTTCCCAGGTATCCCCGAACTTTTTCCCGCTTATCTTCTTTGTTGTCTTGTGCAGGGCGTTGAAAGAGAATGGCGAGGTGAGGTTGTGGAGGTACGATGCCATATACACAGGTTCGTCGTACAGGTATCTTACACCGGCCACCGTCATGTAGCCAACCCTGTAATAGTCAGGTGTATAATACTTCTGGGAGCCGTAGCGCCAGCGGTACCAGCTGCGCATGTCTCCATTGTCGAAAGCCATCCTGTAGTATGAGAGGAAATCGGCGGTACGACCACGTCCTGACGGGGTAAGGGCAGTCTCGGCAACCACGGCATCCCCTTCCAGCATTGCGGAATTGGCGTACGCTGATCCTACATACAGCGCCGGCAGTTCACCAAAGAGATACCACCAATCCCGCCAGGCGCCGTCTTTGGAAAACTGAAGCTGCGCCACATGGCGGTTCTCATGGATAGCAAGAAGCTTTTCCCACGGGAAAGGCGGAAGGACGCCATAAGCGTCTGGATGTGTGTATATATCCATTCTCCGCGGGCCCCACACCACGGCTCCGTTCGAGACGGCAGACCACGGATGCAGGACTATCGGCATATAATCATCATACCTCTGGTTGGGAAGGTATCCTGCCGATGCCCCTACCAAAGGCCTGTAATATTCCAGCTCCCGGGCATATTTCACGCCCAAGGAGTCGAAGCCCACGGGATACACCACCCTGTAATTCCTCGTTTTCACCTGGTTCCATTTCACATTTCCCTTCTCGGAACCCAGTGTAGAAAACTGCGCATATGCCTGTGTCCCAAGCAGAACTGCCGCAACCAGCAGCGTAATCATTCTTTTCATAATTCAATCTTGAAATCTTCCGATGTTACAGCCGTCACAAGCCCCATTCCGCCGGAAATGTTTTCCGGAAGCATCTGAAAACCATAATAATCGTGATCAGTTGTCAAATATCTTTCAAGCAGGAGAATGGAACCATGAATATACTCGCTCCTTTCAATCCGGCTTATCCTTACTTTAATTATGCTTCCCGGAACCGGCTTATTGACAAGACCTATGACAAAATCCTGCCTTCTGCCGCTGAAACAGGCATCGGAGAAAGACGTCCCGTTATCCATCACATAGTACCTCATCGAGTTGTAGCTCGTTTTTTCGCCGGCACTTGCCGAAAGCAGCGGATCCCTGGAAAGGTCTATCTCCTGCGGATTCACTTCTATCCGGTAATAATCCTCGGTTTCGGGACTGTCCTGTATCCACGGGTAGAGGTCGACGTAACCACCCCGTTTCTTCCAGTCATTGCCGCAGACCGGTTTTTCCGGGACCGTAATTTCTACAGAGGCCGTACCGGCAGAGGAAGAATGCGCTTCAATGCGAACGGTATCTCCCGGTTTCAGGTCTGCATCGAATGAATAGGTGAACCATTCCCTGCTCCATGCTTTTTCGCTGCCGTTTACAAAGCATTTTAAAACCACGTCAGTGGCCGGTTCGGTACGGTCTTGATAAGAATACCGTATCTGCACCGAGTGTCTGGTGTCGGCACTGCTTATGCAGCCGGCGAGAAACAGCCGGCATGCGTCCGCAGGAGGGTCCGCCGGTATCGAAGCCGTGCATCCGATACATAAGGCGGCCGCAAGGCATATTGCTATCTTATTGCACATTGGTTCATAATGTTCTTGTATAACTGACTGAGGGGAAAAAAATGAGCGGGGATTCTGTTTCCACCATGATTCTTCCGGCTTCATCTGTCCCGACATGGACGAACATGGGATTCCGGTGAGCGTAAACATTATAAATCCCAAAGTTCCAGGCCGCCTCTCCTCTCTTCCTGGGACGCCGTATATTCGCAGACACATCCAGCCTGTGGTTTGCCGGGAGGCGGTAATTGTTCCGGGAAGGAGCATACAGCCTGTCCCAGCCGTCATACACCCAGCCGTGACGGTCAGGGACCGTTGTCCAGCCTCCGGAAGAAAAGACCCAGCATACATTAATGCCGATATTTTCCGAAAGACGGTACCTGAGATTGACGTTCACCACATGCCTGTTATCCTGTGAGGCTGGGAACCATCTTCCGTTGTTTATGCTGCCATCGGGGAACATGTACATGGATCTTGACAGCGTATAGGCCGCCCGGCCGGTAAGCATCCCTGCCGTCCTCGCCGCATACAGTTCCAAGCCGCAGGTCCTGCCGATACCGGATGCTATACCCTCATCCCACCTGTCGTAAGCGGACATCGCCATTATGGAGTTGATTTGCTGAAGAACATTCTGCTGATATTTTGCGAATCCCTCCAGCGAAAAGGCCCATCCGTCGGAAGAGAAGGCTGCCCCGGCAGAGATAATGTCGCTTGACAGCGGTGCGAGTTTCGATGTTACCGGAGCCCATGCCAAATTGGGAAGGACCAGGCTGGACCCTTCCAGGACATGGACGCCCTGCGATATTCTGGAGTATGCGGTTTTCAAGGAAAGCTGCGGCAGCAGTTTCAGCCTGACGGCGGCACGGGGCTCGGCAAGAAAGTAGCTCCTGGAGCCTGTCCGGTAAAGGACAAGACGCCCTCCGGCGTTCACGCCGATATGCTTCCCGACGCTGAAACTGTCTTCGGCATAGACCGCGTATTCCCCTACCCGCACCCTTTCATTCCAGAACCGAGATGAACTGTATCCGCCGTCAACCGACCTGCTCCCGCCGGGAACGAAATCATGGAGGACCGACGATGCTCCGAACTCGATATCGTGAGATTGGAATGGCTTGTATTCAAAGTCTGCCGATAGCCTGAAATCCGTAAGGCCGGAATAATGCTCGAAAGACACCACTCCGATGTTATCAGCCTCCGTTACCTCCATGTCCGACTTGTAACGCGAGCGTCCCCCGCTCACCGACAAAGTCAGCACAGAAGAAAACTTGCCGGAAAACATGTGCTGCCACCTGAGGCTTCCAAGTGTTCCGCCCCTGCCGATACTGACGCTTTTGGAACTCTCTTTCCGTACATCAGAGGAATATTCATAATAATAGTCTCCGCCAAGGTTCCGGTCATCGGAATGAAAGAATGATGCCGACAGCTTGTCGCTTTGAGAAGCAATATGGGACACCCTTGCATTAAGGTCATAAAAAAAGAATGGTGCGCTGTCCCTTCTCAAAGCGTACATGACAGGAGCGACAAAGAATGAATGCATGAAACGGCCGGAAAGAGTGTAACTTGTGCGCCCTCTTGCCAAAGGCCCGTCAAAATGCAGTCTGTCGGACACGAGACCTATGCCGATGCTCCTGTGATGCTCGTTGAAGTCGCCTTCAAGGGTCCTGATGTCAAGGATTGAAGATGCACCGCCTCCGTATTTGGCGGGAAAAGACCCTTTATAAAATGACACGGAGCCGACATCGCCGGAAGGGACGACAGAGTAAAGGCCCTGCAGGTGATCAGTGGCATACATCGGCACACCGTCCAAAAGGATGAGATTCTCGTCAGCAGCGCCTCCGCGCACATGGCTCCCGGCAAGACCGTCGGCTTTTGCCGTCACTCCCGGCTGCGTCTGCAGGGTCCTGAAAAGGTCGGCCTCCCCGAGAAGATACGGGGTTTCAAGGATATCGGCCTTGGAAATGAGATGGGAACCGGGGCGGACAGCCTCGAACCCTGCGCTTCTTGCCGACTGGATCCTCGCGGCCTCTATCCAGTGATCCTGTACTGTGTCGGGCAGCTCAAGCGACTGTCTGGCCTTCTTTAGAATCACGGTGCGCCTTTTCCCGGTCCATGTTATTCCGGTCCCCCTGAGAACGGTATTGAGGGACTTCCCAAGCCTCATTCCTTCTGCCGGGACGCCTCCAGCGGGAACATCCAGATCCAGCCCGGCATCATAGACATACTCAATGCCGAAGTCCTCCCTGATCTGCTCCAGGGCATCCCTGAGACTCCCCTGGGCGTATGCATGCAAAGCCGTGGCGGAGAGGACAAGTATGGCAAATATCCTTTTCATCGGCTCACTATCTTTATATCCATGGCCGCTTCTATGAGATCGATGACTTCGGCAAGGGAGTCTGCGGGGAAAGTTCCGCTTATCTTCCTGGACGCTTCAGCCTGGTCCTCAAGCGCAAGCTCGCAGTCATAATATGCCGACAGCTCCTTCAAGACCGTTTCCAGGGTCTCTGCCTTGTAGATGAATACGTTCCTCGCCCATGCAAGGGGGTTAGGCATTGACTCTGTCCTGACGATACCTCCGTCTGCCGTTTCTGCCGATTCCCCGGCCACAAGTACAATCTCTTCCCCGCCAGTGAAAAACAGGACCTTCCCTTCCGTAACGTCCACCCTTGTCTGCAAGCTTCCGGCATCAATCTGGAAAACAGTACCCAGCACCTTCACGGCTGCATTTCCTGCCTTGGCCACAAAAGGATGCTCCGGGTCCTTCGAAACCTCGAAAAGCACTTTCCCTTCCAACTCCACCGTGCGGGGATTTTTCCGGGGGCGCGTCCTCAGCACGGCTCCCGGTGCAAGCCTTGCCGATGTCCCGTCCTTGAGCATTACCACCGCCATACGGCTTCCTGCACAGTATTCCCTGACGGCATTGTACCTCAGGAAGAAAACGAATACTACAGCTGCAGCAACGGCAGCGGCAGACGATAGACTCAACCACAGGATCCGATGACTGCGGTAACGTTTTTTCCGGCAGAAGTCGTCGTAATTCTTTGATGCATCGAAAACGCCTCCCTGCCAATGTGAGAGAATGAATTCAATTGTCCTTTCCATCTGTCGTTTTTCTTCAAGACGGAATTATTGAAAATATCTACTATCAGAAAAAAAGAAAAATGAATGAAAGTATCTTTTCGGGGGCGTTCCTGAGAGTATCCATTGCCTTGGCGACATTGTTTCGGACAGTGTTTTCACTGATGCCCAGCTCCGCGGCTATCTCCTTGTAGGACATGCCGTCCCTCTTTGCCATAAGCAGACAGCGGCGTCTCTGCTCCGGCAAGGAGTCTACTGCAGTCCAAAGACGGGCTTCAAGGGTGCTCCTCTCCATGGCCTCTTCCTCAGGAAGTTCCTCGGGGACCGGTGTCGACGGCTTTCTCTCCCGCAGCCAGTCCATGCACCTGTTCTTCACGGAAACATACAGATAGCCCCTCACATTTGAAGGGTTCTTATCCATAAGAGACATGAATACATCCTGCACTATATCCTCTGCCGATGCCGTTTCCCCGGTATAGTGCAGGGCAAACAGGCAAAGCGGCCTGAAATGCTCCCGGTAAACCTTTTCCATGTCAATCATGTTGCAAAGATAAGAAAAACTCCTCAACCACTGCCACTTCCGACGTGCGCATTGACAAAAATGCCCAAAATTGACGATGCCGACGTCGAGCGTGACGCCGGGGTTGACAAAAACGGCACAAAATGACGATGCCGCCGTCAAGAGTCGAGAGCGATGCGGGGATTTACGGGCGGGTGGCGACGTACATGGTGCAGAGGCCGAAGGTCAAGGCCTGGAAGCGGGCGTCACGGAAGCCGGCTGCGGAAACCATGCCGGTGAAAACCGGCGCCGCAGGGAAGGCGTGGACCGATGCTGGCAGATACTTGTATGCCGCCTTGTCGCCGGAAATCATACCGCCTATCAAAGGCATCACATGCATGAAATAGATATCGTACAGCTTTCTGAGCCAGGGCTTTGAAGGAACGGACAGTTCCAGGATGACCAGCCTGCCGCCGGGTTTCAGGACGCGGAAGAATTCCCTTAGTCCCGCAGCCTTGTCCTCGAAATTCCTTATGCCGAAGGAGCAGGTCACCACATCAAAACTGCCGTCTTCGAAAGGCAGCGCCGTCCCGTCCGCCACCTTCAGGCGGATGCGGTCCGTAACCCCAGCCCGTGCGGCCTTCTCCATCACGAGGGACATCATCCCCGAGGAAATATCCGCGCCGATGACGCTGATCCCGCTGCCCCCCGCCTTGGCTATGTCGATGGTAGAATCCCCCGTGCCGCAGGCCACGTCCAGCACCTTGAGTGCGCTGCGCCTCCTGTCCCCCAGCCCAGAATCCGTGCCGATAATCTCCTTCACCGCGCGCTTTCTCCACAGCTTGTCCACGCCAAGCGACATGATATGGTTCAAACGGTCATACGACGGGGCAATCCCGTCGAACATCTGCTGTATGTTTTCTTTCTTTGGCATGGGGTGGAGATTTCTCGACTTCGCTCGAAATGACAGAGGTGATAGCTTGAATTGACAGAGGTTACGGCACAGGGTCATAGCCGGAGCCGCCCCAGGGGTGGCAGCGGAGGATACGTTTGAGGGCGAGCCAGCCGCCCTTGAAGGGGCCGTATTTGCGAAGGGCCTCGAGGGCATACTGTGAGCAGGTTGGAGTGAAGCGGCACGACGGCGGCGTGAACGGGCTTATGCACAGCTGGTAAAACTTCACCAGCAGTATCAGCGGAAAGGCAAATACCTTTTTCAGCGTTAAACCCAATCTGCTCATTTTCAGGTTATTATCTAAAAACCTTTCCGGCTTTACCGGAAAGTGTTTTATTTAACTTCCTCACTATCAAGCGCTTGTATTTTACGCAAAGCGGCGGTCATATCGGCAAAAACCTCATCGTAGGTGGCAAGCGAAGGCAGGATGTAGATGAACACCACGTCAAAGCCGGGCCCCAGAAGGTCCTTCTGGCGGCGATAGGCTTCGCGGATGCGGCGCTTGAGCAGATTGCGTTTTACTGCGCGCTTGAAACTGCGCTTGGGAACTGAGACCACAATGCGGGAGGGAGCGCCGTCGGCACGGTGTAAATACTTGTACCTGAGGCAGCCGCACACACCCGCTTTCCCGCGTCCGAAGAGCTCAGACACTGCTTTGGTGCCTGAGAGGCGTTCGGTCTTGGGAAGGGTGGCGTCCATTACGAAAGGCTTTCCAGATACAGTTCGATTGCCTTTGCAACCGAAGTAGCCTCGGGGGTGGGAGCCTTGACGGTGATTTCAAGACCGGCCTCTTCCATGGCTTTGACGATGGACTTGCCGTAGGACACCATCTTGATGTCTCCCTGCTGGAAATCCGGGAAGTTCTCCTGGAGAGACTTCACGTCTGCAGGGTTATAGAAGACTATCATGTCGTATGCGTGAAGGTCCAGGTCATGGAGATCCTGGCTCACGGACTTCACGAACACGCCTGTAGCGAAGTCCAGCTTGGACGCCTGGAACAGTGCGGTGATGGGTGCCGATGAGGATGAATCCGACATGGTGATAAGGAACTTCTCCCCTTTGTGCTTGGGGCCGATGAGGCTCACGACGCTCTCCGGAGTGCCTGTACCGAAGAAAATCTTGCGCTTGCGGTAGACGATGTGCTTCTGCAGGTACATGGCAACGGCCTCTGTGGTGCAGAAATACTTCATTGTCTCCGGAATCTTGCAGCGAAGCTCCTCGGCAAGGGAGAAGAATGCGTCAATGACATGACGGGAGGAAAATACGATTGCTGTATAATCCAGGATGTTTATATGCTGGGCACGGAACTCGCGGGAGGTAAGTGGCTCAACTCTGAAGAAGGGATTGAAACTGAACTCTACACCAAACTTGTCACTTACTGCCTGGTATTGAGTGAGAACGCGCGGTGCGGTCTGTGATATAAGGATCTTCTTAATACTCATTTTTCTGTAACTCGCGTCTTACAACAGTACTGCCGAAACAACCAGTGCCGCGGTGGGCAGGATTTCGAGCCCGCAAAGGTACAAAAAAGTTCTCAAATGATTGCAAGACAGCGACAAAATTTGTGCTTTTCGCAGGAGGAAAAGAAGGTAAACGAAAGCCGTTTCAATATAAAGAATCAGCCGTATAAGCGAGTCTGGGGCATTAAAAATATACATCACGCCGGCTGTGAGAAGAAGCAGTATCACCATGAGGATAAAAAAGGTGTACGTGGCATGATGCGCTATCTGGAACTGTTCGTACCGGCGCCTTGGCTTGAGCACCGCATACATGAAAAGGCGAAGCAGGAGATACCCGGCAAAGACCGCCGCGATAAGGCCCATCCTGACGTCGGGGTCGGTATCGGCAAGAAAGTCGGGATTGTAGAGGCGGTAGCGGTAGGCGAGAAGAAGCATGGGCAGGAGCATCACGAGGGCAACCGTGTTGCGGTCCCTGGAGACACGGACGCTGCTTTCGAGGGCTACGCTGCCGCGGGCGCGGAGGAGGCTGTCGGCAATGAAGGGGATAAGGTGGATGAAGGTCCTGAGGAACACCGTCATTAGAATGACGAAAAGCACGGCAAGGATACTCATGGACATGGATGCCACGGGTGCCGATACTTCACCGGCCCCTGCAGAATATGTCCTGAGCAGTAGTTCACCCAGCCTGAATGCCTCCATTTAGTTTCCCCTTTTAGCGTTGTAACCCAGTTCCTTGAGTATGGCAACCACTTTGTCGCGGAAGTCTCCCTGGACGGTTATCTCGCCGTCCTTGGCGCCGCCGCCAACTCCAAGGCGCGTCTTGAGCGTGCGGCCGAGTTCCTTCAAATCTTCCTGCGAGCCCACGAAGCCGCTCACAAGCGTAACCTGCTTGCCGCCGCGGTTCCGGCGGTCTATCCCAACGACAAGACGCTGCTTTGCAGGTGGAAGAGTCTCCTCCTCCTGCGGGCCGTCCGTCGTGTACTGAAAGTCCGGATTCGTGGAATAAACCACGCCCAGCCTTGATTTCCAATCATTTTCTGCCATAGTTCTGCAAAGTTACGCTTTTTTTAGTAACTTTGAGAGTTAAAACATAAACTATGACCGTCAACATTCAACTTCATTACCATACAAATTGGGGAGAGAGCGTGAGACTCGTTCTGGGCAGGCGCAGGATTCCCATGGAATACTCATTCGGAGGCCTCTGGCAGATCATGCTCACCGGGCGTGACATCCACGCTGAAGACAGGTACGGCTTCGAAATAGTCCGCGACGGAGCCGTCGTCCGCAAGGAATGGAGGGATCATCGCCTCACCGTTACCGGAAAGAGCCTCATAATCGTCAGGAACCGCTGGAACGAGCGGCCTTCCAATTCGGCATTCTACAGCAGCGCGTTCAGCGAAGTCATCTTCCGCCGCCCCGACGGCGCCTCCTTCAGGAATCCCCGCACGGGAGCATCGGCCGACGGAAACGTCACCTTCGAAATTCCCGCTCCGGAGGTCAGGAGCAATGAATCCGTGGGCATAGTGGGAACCGGCAAGGTGCTGGGGAACTGGGACAAGGTCATCCTTCTTTCCGATGCCCGTGCCCCATGGTGGTCCGTCTCGCTGAACCTTGACGAGCCCGTCGAATACAAATTCGTCATCGCAGACAGCAAGACCCTCGAAATCCGCCACTGGGAAGAGGGCCCCAACCATTTCTTCGCCGAGGTCCCTCCCAAGGGAGAGAAACTTGTCATCGCAGACCTCGCCCCCACCTTCCCCACCGTCCCGTGGAGAGGCGCCGGCGTAGCCGTTCCGGTATTCTCCCTCAAGACGGAAGACAGCTTCGGCGTGGGAGAATTCAACGATATCAAAAAGCTCGTGGACTGGGCAGTGAAAGCCGGACAGAACATCATCCAGCTCCTTCCCATCAACGACACCACCATGACACATACATGGCAGGACTCCTATCCGTACAACGCAGTGAGCTCCTTCGCCCTGCATCCGCAATTCATCAACCTTCCCGCCGCCGGAGTGCGCAAGGATGCCGCCTACAAGGCCAAACAGGCAGAACTTGAAGCCCTCGGCGCAGAGGACTACGAGGCCGTCAACTCCTGCAAGCTGGAATACCTCCGCAAGCTGTACAAAAGCGCGAAGGGAGAGAAGGTTCTCGCATCGACAGAATATCAGGAGTTCGTAAAGAAAAACAGCGCCTGGCTGCTGCCCTATGCCGTTTTCAGCGTCCTCAGGGACATCTACGGCACCCCGGATTTCAGCACATGGAAAACCCTCAGGACATACAAGGCCCAGGCCGTGAAGAATTTTGCCGAGGGGCACTCCGCCGAGGTCGGCTTCTACTGCTACCTGCAGTTCATCCTGGACGCACAACTGCGCGATGCCGTCCACTACGCCCACTTGCACGGCGTCGCCATCAAGGGAGACCTCCCCATCGGCGTTTCCCGCGTTAGTGCCGATGCCTGGCAGCACCCGGAACTCTTCCACATGGACAGCCAGGCCGGAGCACCGCCGGATGCCTTCGCCGAGGACGGCCAGAACTGGGGCTTCCCCACATACAACTGGGAAGAAATGGCAAAGGACGGCTACGCCTGGTGGAAAGCCAGGATGGGCAAGATGGCCGAATACTTCGACGCCTTCCGCATCGACCATATCCTTGGATTCTTCCGCATCTGGGAGATTCCCGTTCCGCACAAGAGCGGCCTCCTGGGGCATTTCTCGCCCGCCCTTCCCTACTCCGAAGACGAGCTCCGCGGCCAGGGCTTCGACCCTCACCAGGGCTCCGGGACGGACGTCCTCTTCGTGGAGGATCCGCGCCGCAAGGGGTACTGGCACCCGCGCATCAGCGGAGAGAAGACATCGGTCTACGCATCCCTCAGCTGGGAGCTGAAAGACCGCTACAACCGCCTCTCGGAGGACTTCTTCTGGCACAGGCACGACGACTTCTGGCGCGAAACCGCCATGAAGAAACTCCCCGCCCTGCTGCGTTCCACCGGCATGCTTGCCTGCGGTGAAGACCTCGGCATGATACCGGGCTGCGTGGCATCGGTGATGGCAGACCTCAACATCCTCTCGCTGGAAATCCAGAGAATGCCGAAGGACCCCCGCGAAGCTTTCGGCCACACGGAGAACTACCCGTACTGGTGCGTATGCGCCACCGGAACGCACGACACCTCCCCCATCCGCGCATGGTGGGAAGAGGACCGTGCCCTCACCCAGCGCTACTACAACGAAATCCTGGGCCAGAGCGGCGACGCCCCCTATTTCTGCGAACCCTGGGTTGCCGATATGATTGTAGGTGCCCACATGAAGTCCCCTGCAATGCTTTCCATCCTGCCCCTGCAGGACTATCTGGCAACGGACGGCGACGTGCGTTACTCCGGCAATCCCGCCGACGAGCGCATCAACATCCCGGCAATTCCCCGCCACTACTGGCGCTACCGCATGCACTGCACGCTGGAAAGCCTTATCGGCAATGATGGCCTGAACGCCCATATCCGTTCTCTCGCAGAGGACGCCGGACGCGGCCTATGAGTCTTCAGGAAGCAACCGTAGTAAAGAATGCCGGCAGCCATTACCTGCTGTCGGCACTTCCATCATGGGACGTGTTTCCCGCTGTCCTGAGGGGTAAAATACGCCTCAAGGCCAGCGAAATAACCAACCCCATCGCCGTAGGAGACAGGGTGCGGTATGAGTGGGATTCCGACGGTCCTGACGGCATGGCCGTAATCACGGAGATTCTTCCCCGCAGAAACTATGTGATTCGGCGTTCCACCAACCTTTCGCGCCAGGCGCATATCATTGCCGCAAACGTAGACAGGGCCTATCTCATCGTGTCCCTGCTGTTTCCGGAAGTGAAACTCCCATTCCTGGACCGCATACTGGTCACATGCGAGCTTTACGGCATTCCGGCCACAATCGTCCTCTCAAAGACAGACCTCTACAGGGATGTTGCGCCGGAGCAGATTGCCCGTTTCCGGGAAATATATGAGGGCGCCGGATATCCCGTCATAGAAACATCCGTGCGCACCGGTGAGGGCATTGATGAAATCCGCAGGGCCTGCAACGGCTGCGTGAACCTGTTTTCGGGCGAATCCGGCGTTGGGAAATCTTCGCTCATCAAGGCTCTTGACCCTTCCCTTGATCCAAAGATTGGAGAAATATCCCTTGCGCACCTCCAAGGCAAACATACCACATCGCTGTACGAGATGTACCCCCTGGCTTCGGGCGGTTATGTCATCGACTCCCCTGGCATCAGGGGCTTCGGCCTGGTGGATGTTGAGAAGGAGGAGATTGCGCGTTACTTCCCAGAGATGCTGCGTGTTTCGGAGGGCTGCCGCTTCACTCCGTGCACCCACACGCACGAGCCCGGATGCGCCGTCAAAGCCGCCCTCGACGCCGGCGAAATAGCCCCCGAGCGCTACAACTCCTACCTTGGAATGTTGGAAGAAGACAAAAAATTCCGTTGATTTTTTGTCATTTCGAGCGAAGTCGAGAAATCTCACATGAAACTGCATAAGGAAATCCTCCGCCTTGCCATTCCCTCCATCCTGGCAAACATCACCGTGCCGCTCGTGGGCATGGTCGACATCGCCGTTGCAGGGCATCTGGCGGCAGATTTTTCATCGGCAGCGCTCATAGGCGGCATCTCCGTCGGGACGATGCTCTTCGACCTCCTCTACTGGAACTTCGCCTTTCTCCGCGCCGGCACGGGCGGCCTGACGGCCCAAGCCTACGGAAGAGCCACGTCTGTCATTCCGAGCGAAGTCGAGGAATCTCCTATAGGCAACATCCTCCTCCGTGCATTGAGGATTGCCCTACTGTCCGGGCTGGCGCTTATACTGGTGCAGTGGCTGGTGGTGCAGGGCGCATTCCTGGTGGTGAAATGCTCGCCGGAAGTGCGTCAGCTGGCATCCCAGTACTTCTACATACGCATCTGGGCGGCTCCGGCAACGCTGTCGCTCTTCGCTTTCAAGGGATGGTTCATCGGCATGCAGGATTCCGTGAGGCCCATGACTGCCGATGTCCTCGTGAACTTCCTCAACATCGTCCTGTCCATCGTCCTGGCAACTCAGACGCCGCTGGGGTTCAAGGGAATTGCCATCGGCACCGTGATTGCCCAGTGGAGCGGTTTCGCGTACTGCACGGCGGCTGCGCTGCGGCGGTATCGGCAGTGCTTCCCGCAGCACGGACGGAAAATCGGCCGTTTTTCCGGCACGGCGGCAGAAAATGAGGTGCGCGGACGAAAAATCGGCCCGAAATCCGGCGGGGACGGGTTCTTCAGGATGAACCGGGACCTGTTTCTGAGGTCGGTGGGGATGATTGCGGTGTATATCGGCTTTACCGTTATTAGTGCGCGGTATGGAGACCTTATGCTGGCGGTGAGTACCATACTCATGAAGCTGTTGATGATTTTCAGCTATTTCACGGACGGGTTCGCATACGCCGGGGAGGCACTGACGGGGCGGTTTATCGGCGAGGAGTCCCTGGACGGCGTACGCTCCACGGTAAGGCAGACTTTCCTGTGGGGGCTCGGCGTCACTGCGCTGTTCATGCTGGTTTACGGAGCCGGCGGAAAGGCGCTCTTCGGGCTCATGACATCGGACCCGGCAGTAATTGAAGCGGGCATGGAGTTCATTCCGTGGCTGCTTATGATGCCGCTCATCGGCTGTCCGGCATTCATCTGGGACGGGATATATATCGGCGCAACCGCCAGCCGTGACCTTCGCAATTCCACCCTGCTGTGCGCCGTGGGCTTTTTTGCCGTATGGTTCATCGGCATAGCGCTGGCCGGCAGTACATCTTCTGGCAGCACCGGCTCTGCTACACCGGAAACCGCCATCCACATCCTCATGGCCGCCTATTTCATGCATCTGGCAATACGTGCGGCATACCTCACCCTCCGCCGCCGGTCCCTACCCTACCTTGGCGGCTCCCGGCATTAGTTGGATACATTCAAACCACCGTTTTCGCGCACCAGAGGCCGAAAACGGTGGTTTGGCCATGTTTAAATGCCGCCAAACCACCAAAATCCCCGTTCCAGAGCCAAAAGCGGTGGTTTGCGTGTATCCACGGGCAGCGCCGGGATACTTATTTTCTCAGATATTTCCAGCCGATTACCGGAAGGGTGAAGGCCAGGAAGCAGGCGATGATCCAGAATATGGAAACCGGAGTGAAATTATATACGTTTCCGGCAGAGTAACCGCCGATGAGAAAGCCGGAAACCATGCTCTGAAGACCGGCTGCTGCATAGCTGGAGATACCCACGATGCCAAGGGCGGCGCCTGTTGCCTTGCGCGGGACGAAGTCCAGCGCCATGAGGCCGGCAACGATGCAGAACACCACGCTGAAAGACATGCTGAACAGTGCCACGAAGGTCATATTCGCCCAGTAGCCGCCACCCAGGAACAGGAAGCCGGCAAGGGACAGGATGGCCAGGATTCCGGCTATGACCACCGGTCTTGAACGGTTGCCCTTGAACAGCACGTCGGACATCCAGCCAGCCGCGAGATTACCCGCCACGCCGAATATTTCGGCAAGGCCGATAATCTGCGTCGCCCGCTCCAGGGAGAAGTCTTTCTGCTTCTGGAGGAAGAGTACGCCCCAGTCGCTCACTGCGTGCTGGGTAATGTACAAAAATGCCGTGGAGATGGCTATAACCCAGATTCCGGGATGCTTGAACACCCATTTCTGCAGCTCCTTGGTGGGCTTTTTATCCATCTCTCTCACAGGCTCTCCCGAGAGTTCCTGCACAGAGGGAAGTCCCTGGCTTTCAGGGGTGTCATAGATGAATATCAAAGAGACTGCAAGGCCGACGAATCCCGCAACCGCTGCGGCGAGGAAGCCCCACTGCCAGCCCGCTGCTGCAACTATGAAACCGGTCATGATCATGGACACGGCCTTTCCAAGCTGCGGGGTGGAGGAGAATATGCTGTACATGGTTCCGCGGCTGGAAAGCGGGAACCAGCGGGACAGGCTTATTGTTCCGGGCGGCGATCCCATGGACTGCATCCAGCCGTTCACGCCCCAGAGCACGGCGAAGAAAACCATCATGAGCATGGACCCGAAGCCCAGCGGCCCGTCCAGCAGTCCAAGCACTCCCAGCAGCAGGTTCAGCACTGCCGATACCCCTATGCCGACGGCCATGAAGCGGCGGATGTTGCAGTAATCGGCAATGAAACCGTTGCAGAACTTGCCGGCGGCATATACGAAATAGAAAGCAGAGCCGATTACGCCCAGCTGCCCGGCGGTAAGCACGCCGCCGTCTATGAGCGGCTGCTTCACTACGCCAAGGGTCATCCTGCACACGTAGTACATTGTATAGGCGACGGTTACGCCCCAGAATGTGCGTGAGCGAAGACGCCTGTAAGAGGCATCCACTTCCTCCGGCGGCACCTTCCTGTCCGACGGCTTGCTTATCCTGAAATACGAGTACAGCGACATTTCCTACGGCAGCAAGTTTGCGAGAGGCGTTCCCGGGACAAACAGCCTGGCATCGATGTCCACGGCCTTTGCCCCTTCCACGTTAGAGATGGAATCGTCAATGAAGAGAATCTCCTCCGGGGCCAGTCCCAGCCTGCGCACAACCTCGTTGTAAAACTGTGCCGATGGCTTGAGCATCTTCATGTCGCAGGAGATGAATTCGCCGGTGAAGGCGTCTGCGAGGCCGTTTTCGGCCAGCACCGCATGGCAGCGCTGCATGTTGATAGGATTGTTGTTGGAAAGGAGGTATAGGGGATATCGGCCTGCAACGGATTTGACGGCGGCGGCCGTGTCAGGGTTCATTCCCACGAGTAGGGCCCACATGCAGCGGTCCACGTCCTCCGGCCTGCAGCCGGGACGGGAGCGCTCCAGCACCCAGGCGCGGAATTCATCGGCACTTACGAGGCCTTCCTCAAAATTGCCGAAGATGCCCTTCTGGTGGCAGGGGTCCAGAATCTCTGTGATTGTTTCAAAGCCCATGCTGTCTATAAAAGCATCAACGCAGGCCTTTGTATCAAGGTCTACAAGGACTCCGCCTATGTCAAATACTATTGCTCTGGTCATATCGTCTGCAAATATAACTCTTTTTTACATAACCGACACAGAAGCAAATACTCACATTTTTTCACGGAACATGGTAATAATACGAAAAAATCATTACCTTTATATGCTAAAACTATTAAACAATGAAAGATATTCTCCGTATCTTGGGCACTTGGAAGTTCTGGAAGGAGCTTATTATCATGACGGGCGGAATGGCCATTGCAGCCGCTTCGGTCTATTATTTCCTTATGCCGTCGAAGCTGGTGGTGGGGTCCATAACCGGTCTTTCCATTGTTATCGGCAACCTTCTCAGTGCGGCGGGAATCGGCATCAAGGTGTCGCAGGTAATCGTTATCATCAACGCCATACTGCTGATTCTGGCGTGGCTTCTCATCGGCAAGGAGTTCGGTGCCAAGACGGTTTACACCGCCCTTATCCTGGGACCGCTCATCGACATGTGGGAGAAAATCCTTCCCATCGAGACCCTGCTGGAGCCCGGCGCCACTTCCCTCATGAACGACCCCTGGTTCGACCTGATCTGCTTCGTCCTCATCCTTAGCGCATCCCAGACCATACTTTTCCATATCAACGCTTCTACTGGAGGCCTTGATATCCTGGCCAAGATAGTGAACAAGTACCTGCACTTCGACATAGGCACGTCCGTGAGCATCGCCGGAGTCGTAATCTGCTGCACGGCATTCGCAATCAACCCGTTCAGGCTTGTTGTCATCGGCATCATCGGTACCTGGATCAACGGTATTACGCTTGACTACTTCACCGCCAGCCTCAACCGCAGGAAAAGGGTATGCATCATATCCAAGGACTACGACCAGATTCGCAGGTTCATCATTGAAAAGCTGGGCAGAAGCTGCTCCCTCTATGAAGTGACCGGCGGATACACCCTCGAAAAATCCATGGAAATCCAGGTCCTCCTTACCCAGAACGAGTTCTCTGACCTCATGGCATACATCCGCAACAACGATCTTCACAGTTTCATCACCGCCGGCAACGTAAGTGAAGTTTACGGACTTTGGAATCCAAAAGGCAGAATATAATTTATGTTTGGCACGGTATTCGTAATATTACGTGTCAGACATAAATATTGATACACTCTATACATAACCCCCGGGCCGATTGTGAAATCCGCCGCGGGGGTTGTTCTTTTCCGGCTTCAGGTGCCCGTTTTGATACACGCAAACCACCACTTTTGGCTCTGGAAGGGCGATTTTGGTGGTTTTGTCTTATCCTGA
>DGSO01000015.1 GCA_002393945.1 Bacteroidales bacterium UBA4360 | reverse complement strand
TTTGCCTATGTTTAAACTGCGCCAAACCACCAAAAACGCCTTCCTGCGGCCAAAAGTGGTGGTTTGCGTGTATCTACTTTAGATATCGAACTCCTCGATTTCTTTTACAAGCTTTCCGATAATCTTCATCTTGACATCGTAGAGGGCGTCGGATATGTCAACCTTATAATAATGGGGGTTGATAAGACGGCGTTCTGCAGGTGACAGGTGATGCAGGTTGTCCTTGTAGAACTGTTTCTTCTGCAGGAGGTTGTAGTAGGGGGCGATGCGTTTTCCGGCCTTTACCGACTGAAGTTGCAGGGGGCGGGCGTCATAAGAACCCTCTTCAAAGGTTTTGGTCTTGAATGAGTCATACTCGTCACGGATGGTGATGGTTTTCCCCTGCTGGATTGCAAGGTCCAGTGCATCCCCGCGGAGGCAGGTGACATCGGCCTTGAAAACAAATCCGTCAAGGCTGTTGCCCTTCTCCTTGTCCTGGGCGCTTATACGCCAGGTAATCTGGAAGCCTGGGTTGATGAGCTTGATCTTGTCTTCCGAGCGCTTGAGGACGGGCTCTCCGTCTATCTGGACAAGCTTATAGACATTGCCGAAGCAAGGTGCGGCCTTTGAGGTGGCGATGGCGTCACCCACGCCGTAGCTGTCTATCTTTGCGCCCTGGCGTTCGAGGTCCGTGATGAGATACTCGTCAAGGCCGTTGGTCGCGAAAATCTTGCATTTGGTGAGGCCGTGGGCGTCCAGGATGCGTCGTACTTCCTGGGAGAGATAGGCGAGGTCGCCGCTGTCGAGGCGGATACCGTAACCGGGGGCATATGAGTCGTCGATTCCGGCTTCCTTGAAACTTCTGATGGCGTTTTTGACACCGCACTTCAGGGTGTCGTAGGTGTCAATCAGGAGAATGATGTTCTCTCCGCGGTGGGTCTTGATATAATCGGCAAACGCCTGGTGCTCTCCTTCCACGGTACTGCCGTAGGAAGTGATGAAACTGTGGGCCATGGTGCCCGTCGAAGGAACGTTGTTGAAGGCTCCGGTGAGGATGTTGGATGAACTGGCGCAGCCTGCTATCTGCGCGGCCTTGCCGCCGTAAACGGCAGCCCAGGGGCCATGGGCGCGGCGGGAGCCGAATTCGCTTACCGGTTTGTCCGTTGAGCGGCATACGCGGGAAGCCTTGGTGGCAACTGCCATCTGGTGGTTGAGGATGCACAGCATGGGAGTTTCCAGAACCTGGGCCTCGATCAAAGGCGCTACTACCGTCACTATGGGCTGGTTGGGGAAAGCTATCTCACCTTCGCGCATGGTATACAAATCCCCGGTGAACTTCATGGTACTGAGGAATTTGCGGAATTCCTTGTATTCGTCTCCCGGGAGGAACTTCTCATAGAACTCTTCCGGTTCGGTTCCAAGGGATTTAACCAACTCTATAACTTCTTCCGTGCCGCTTACCACTGCCCAGTTGTTGTTTTCCGGGGCCTTGCGGTAGAAGAGATTGAACACAGCAGTCTGGCTTTGCTTTCCGCATTCCAGATATGACTTTCCCATGGTGTACTGGTACTTGTCAGAGACATAAGCGATATTGATTGTATCCATAATGTACAAAGATAAGATTTATTGAGTATCTTTGCAAAAAACATCGATAATGAAAGATTCGGCACTCGTTGTCGTAGACATGCTCTACGATTTCATAGACGGCAGCATGGCTTGCGAAGGTGCAGACGGCGCCATCAAGCACACTCTTGAATACATAGACAAGGAAACCGCCGGCACAGACCCCGACGACAGCGGCGTCCGCAGCATCTACCCCATCCTGTTCGTCCGTGACCACCACCCAAAGGACCATTGTTCCTTCAAGGAGCAGGGCGGTCCCTGGCCTCCTCACTGCGTACAGGGCACCCACGGGGCCGATGTGCACGAGGCCCTTCAGCCTTACGTGAGCGAAGATCTCACCTTCTTCAAAGGCGAAGACCCCTCCCTTGAGCAGTACAGCGGATACGAGGGCAAGAACGTGGCCGGACAGAGTCTCCGTGAAGTTCTGGAACTCTTGGAAATCAAGAACGTCGTGGTATGCGGCATCGCTACAGAATACTGTGTACGCAACACTGCCGAAGACCTCCTCAAGGCCGGATTCAAGGTATACGTCCTTCGCGACGGCATAGCCTACGTTGATGCAAAGGGTCACGAAGAGGCACTTGTGGAAATGGAAAAAGAGGGGATTAAACTAATCTAGCAGTCATATGAGAACTTTTGACGAAATACGTGAGTTGGAATCGCGGCTGAAAGTGCTGGAAGACTGCCTTGATATCGAAGGAAAACGAAAAGACGTAAAAGCGAAAACACAGGAGACGCTCGCCCCTGACTTTTGGGGAGACCCAAAGGCTGCCGAAGCCTTCCTCAAGAAACTGTCACTTCTCAAGTCCTGGGTAAGTGACTTTGAAAAGGCCAAGGAAGCAGTCGAGGATGCCAATGTGCTGTATGATTTTGCCAAAGAGAGCCTTGATGAGTCTGAAGATGAAACTATAGAAACCCCTGAAACACTTGAGTTTGAACAGGCCTTCTCCAAGGCTCAGGAAGCCGTGGAGGCCCTGGAGCTCAGGAACATGCTTGGCAACGAAGGAGACAACCTTGGAGCGGTTCTCACGATAAACTCCGGAGCCGGCGGCACCGAGTCCAACGACTGGAGCGCCATGCTCATGCGAATGTACACCCGCTGGTGCGAACGAAACGGCTACAAATATACCGTCACAACCCTGCTGGAAGGCGAAGAGGCCGGCATCAAGAGCTGCACGATAGAAGTGGAAGGAGACTATGCCTACGGTTATCTGAAGGCCGAAAACGGTGTCCACCGCCTGGTCCGCATATCCCCTTTCAACTCCCAGGGTAAGCGCCAGACAACCTTCTCGAGCGTTTTCGTCTATCCTCTGGTAGACGATACCATCAATATCGAAATCAACCCCTCAGACCTGGAATGGGACACTTTCCGCAGCGGTGGCCACGGCGGCCAGAACGTCAACAAGGTGGAAACCGGCGTCCGCGTGCGTCACATCCCTTCAGGCATCATGGTGGAGAATACCGAAACCCGCTCCCAGCAGGACAACCGTCAAAGGGCTCTCCTCATCCTGAAATCGCGCCTGTATGACATTGAGCTCAAGAAGCGCCAGGAGAAACAGGCCGAACTCGAAGGCCAGAAAAAGCGCATCGAGTGGGGCTCCCAGATAAGAAACTACGTCCTCCACCCGTATAAACTGGTGAAGGACTTGAGAACAGGTTACTCAACCGCTGATACCCAGGCCGTCCTTGACGGAGACATCTCCGAATTCATGAAGACCTACCTCATGGGCAAGGGCGCTGCAGTCACTGACGCAGACGACCTGGATTAGATACACGCAAACCACCACTTTGAGCCCTGGAATGGCGTTTTTGGTGGTTTTGTCTTAT
>DGSO01000010.1 GCA_002393945.1 Bacteroidales bacterium UBA4360 | reverse complement strand
TGGGTTACAAACATAGGAACTGTGTACTATGATAATCAGGCCAATTCCGGTTACGTCAAAGCTCCGTTAAAGCACGCTTTCGCCCTTGCGTTACCAAAACTGTGCTTTAGCGCCGGCCATATACTTCTCCGCGATGTACAAGGTGGAAAAATAAGTCGAGGACCTTGTACACTGTAGGGCGTATAAGCAGGATTCATGTACAAGGTCCCAAGGATAAAGTTCCACCTTGTGCAATTTTGCCACGTCGGCGAGAAATGACACATCCTGTGCGTATATTGCTGACGACGTGGTAAAAACTAATTAGGCTTTTTGCGGTCACTTCCGCACCGCTTAAGGATACCAGTGAGGCATCTCATTTTGCGCTGTCGCGCCGGCGGACGGCCCCTACGTATATGAGGAGGACGATGTTCATCATGAGGGAATAGAGGATGGCGGGGATGGCCATCTCCTCATTTGCAAAAATGAATGGACTGGAGGCGATGGCAATGGCCTGCGCTGCATTCTGCATGCCAACTTCGATGACTACAGTTCTGCGCTGGCGGCTGTCAGTCTTCACAAGGCGGGACAGAAGAGAAGAACAGCAGACCGCAGCCAGTATCAGTAAAGTAACGCACAGCCACAGCACGCCGATATTGTCCAGGATGGTCCTGTTATGCTGCACGTAAAAGACGGTGATCAATAAAAGAAGAAGAGGAAACGCCAGTTTGCCAAGGACCTTGTCGGTCTTCTCAGCGGCCGCCGGCCATAAATAATGTATGCCGATGCCCAAAAGGACCGGCAGAAGCATCAGAAGGAGATTCTGCTTGATGAGGTTGCCAACGGGAAGGCTTATCCCGACACTCTCCCCTACTATACTTGCCGCCGCGCTCATGATAACGGGAATCGTGAACAGCGTAATGACGCTGCTCAGCGCCGTGAGCGTCACGGAAAGGGCCACATCCCCTCCTGCAAGCTTCGAAAAAACATTGGAAGAACTGCCTCCGGGGCAGCATGCAATAAGAATCAGGCCGATAAAGAAAACCGGCTCGAGCCTGAAAGCCGAAGCAAGCCCCAACGCGATAAGTGGCAGGAGTATGAGCTGCCCGAAAAGCGCCACGACAATGGGCCACGGGCGCATGAATACTTTCCCGAAATCTTCAAACCTGAGCGTAAGCCCAAGGTCGAACATCAGGAGGGTAAGTATCGGAAGTACAATCCAGACAGCCATGGTCAGCGTATTTCCTTACCGAAAGGAAAAACCGAGCTCACCGCCATCTTGAAGTGCTGGACACCCCAGGGAATCCCTACGATTGTGACACAGAAGATAAGTCCGAATACCAGATGAAGAATGGCTATCTCCCACCAGCCGCACAGAATCCAGACAAGATTCATTATCACCGACAGGCATCCGGGTTCATTGGGCCCGTTCACAAGCTCATGGCCGAAGGGCCACAGTGCATACGTTCCAAGCTTGAAAAGCTGGATGCCAAAAGGAATGCCGATGATCGAAATGCACATGAGAAGACCCACCATATAATAAAAAAGGGCGATTACAATTCCGCCCAGGATGAGCCAGACTAAATTACCGAGGAATTTCATTCTGCGACTTTTTTCTTATTTCCAAAAAGAGGGCGGCCTGCCGGTCACCCTCTTTTTTGTGGGGAGGAAAAATCACTAGTAAGTGACAATGGGTTCGAGTTCCTTGGCGGCATCGATGTACTTCTGGATTTCCTTCTCAACGGGGGTGCGCTTGCAAAGGTGCTTTGACTCGTTGATTTCAAGCATCTTGGCTGCGAGGTTTGCCGCATTGCGGGTGCGGAGTTCCTTTACGGTATCAACACCGGCTGCTTCGAGAAGTTCGGAGAACTGGGGGCCTACACCCTTGATGCGGAAAAGGTCTGCATGGTTGACCCAGGTGAGGATGAGATCGTGGCGAATGCCGGTTTCTTCCTCGAGAGCCTTGCGACCCTTGGCGTCCTTACCTTTTTCAAGAAGCTGATCTACGGTTTCGATGCCTGCAGCGATGAGCTTTTCAGCATAAACGGGGCCGATTCCCTGAATGTCGATGATTTTGTAAGCCATAATTTATAAATTTTAGTGGATAAAATCCGTCAATACACCCCCAAAGTTAAATAAAATCGAGGAAAAAAGAAATTTTTTTCATATATTTGCACAACTGAAACGCAAAAAATGGACATTTACCCGCTTGACAAAGAGAAAATCTACCTGTCGTCAGACCTGCTAACGCTGGATGACGAAGAAGGAGCTATTACTCTGAAAATCAGCGAGTGGCTTCAGAAAGATCCGGTGCGCATCCACAAGATGGTAGTGAAGGAAAAGACCCTTCAGGTAGACCAATTCGAGGTTTTCAACCCCCTCGTTTCCAAGCTCCGCAGGGCAGATTTCGAGTACTACAAACGCATCACCGGACTTAAAATGCCCATCGATTTTCCCGGTTTCCCGGCAGAAATTCCCGCAAAAATACCTTTCGACACAGATCCTGTCGCTTTTTATAAGTGGTGGCGCAAAGGAAAGAACGAACATCGTGTATATCTTTCCCCCGCATACCAGTTCATGCTCTTCCAGAGGGTGAGCAAATCTGATCCCAAGGTAATGCTCAAGAAAGACATCGATTTCGTCAAAACCTTCTAGAATGACTTTGGAGGAAATACTTTCAGTCCCTACGGCAGCCTCGGCAGAAGAGCTCGCAAGGGACGTTTGGGACGACGACAACCGGCTCTCATACTCCCCTGACGGAACCAGGCTCCTGGATGCCGAAAACTTCCCGTACGAAATTACCGTAAAGGACGGCTGCAAAGTCATTTGCGACGGCGTTTTCGCCTTCCAGGACTATATGGCCGGCCTCAAGATAGGTGAAGAAGTCCCCCTTGACGACAGGAGCACCCCGCTTGACAAGGTAAAGCTGCCCGCAGGGCTCACGCATATCGGCAAGGAGGCTTTCTCCGAATGCGGAGATCTCATATCCATTCACCTTCCGGCATCCCTGCTCTATATCGGCGATTACGCCTTCGTGGACTGCTGGCAGCTGGAGAGGATAGCTGTTCCCGCCAAGACGAGATACATAGGCGAGGGCGCATTCCAGGGCTGCATCAACCTCTATCAGGTGAGCCTCGGGAAGGATATTGAGTTTATCGGCAGGGATGCTTTTGACGACTGCGAATCCCTGGAAACGATAAGGATTCCCAAGGGAACAAAAAACAAGTATCTGAGCATGCTCCCCAAATATCTTCACAGGTATTTGAAGGAAATTGAAAAATAATGATTATCTTTCGCTCATGACTGAAAAGAAACTAGTAATCGATTATCTTGAATACGACTCCCTCGAGGAAATGACTCCTCAGGACCAGGAACTCGTAAAAGCCGCAGACGAAGCCAGAAAAGGCTCCTATTCCCCATATTCCAATTTCCAGGTAGGTGCTGCGCTCCGTCTTGAAAACGGCTTGATTATCAAGGGCGCAAATCAGGAGAATGCCGCATATCCTTCCGGGCTCTGCGCGGAAAGGACTGCCATGTTCGCAGCCAGCGCCAACTATCCCGATGTCGCCTTCGACACTCTTGCGGTAAGCGCCGCAGACCACGGTGTCCAGTGCGAGCTTCCCGCCTCCCCCTGCGGCAACTGCCGTCAGGTCATGGCCGAGTACCAGAAAAAATATGGCAAACCTCTCAAGATCATCCTTGCCGGCCAGAAACGCATCCGCAAGTTCTGGAAGGTGGATGATGTCCTTCCTTTCATCTTCGACAGTTTGAAAGTTTAAGAAAATTATATAACTTTGCAGTGGGAAAGTCTTGTACGACCAGCTCCCTCCGAATCCCCCAGGACAGGAATGTAGCAAGGGTAAGAAGGTTGTAGCGGTGCGATACAAGGTGCTTTCCCTTTTTTATTTGTTTTTGGCCCGTAATGATCCAAAAATTAATTCAAAAAATAATTATACATGGCAGTAGGAATATACACTATCACATCAGGGCTGCATGATGAGGATGCGGTTAAGCATTTGTCGGATGAGTTTCTGAGGGAGATTTTCCCGGATGGCGACTTTGAATTCAAAGGAGCCGATTTCTCCGATTTTGGAGGCGATACCCTTGACCTGATATATGTCCGTACAGGCGGCGCAGAGGGCATTTTCAAATCCCTGCTGCCGGATATGCTCGCAAAAGGCATCGGCAGGTTCTATCTCCTGACATCCGGGAAGAGCAACTCCCTTGCGGCTTCGCTGGAAATACTTTCATACCTCCGCCAGCAGGGCCTGGGTGGCGAAGTCCTCCACGGCAGCGTCTCCTATCTCCGTCACAGGATTGAGATTATCAGCAAGGCTTCCGAGGCCAGGAAAGCCCTTCGCGGAACGCGGCTGGGCGTTGTAGGACAACCCTCAGACTGGCTCATATCCAGCCATGCAGACGCCCCCTCGGTAATGGAAAAAATAGGGGCGAAGATAGTGGAAGTGCCCATGGAAGAGCTCCTGAAAGAGATTCCCTCTGCCGATGGCACCCCTGCCCCCGAAGAAGTTCCCATGGCCAACAACGTCCGCAAGGCATATCCCGGCGCCGTCCAGATTTACAACGCTCTCAAGGTGCTGGTGGAAAGATACCGGCTGGATGCGTTCACCCTCCGCTGCTTCGACCTTCTCAGCACCGTGGGGAATACGGGCTGCCTGGCATTGGCTTCATTCAATTCGGACGGCATTCCCGCCGCCTGCGAAGGCGATGTACCCGCCCTTCTCTCCATGATGATTTCCCAGGCGCTCACCGGCTGCACCGGTTTCCAGGCCAATCCCGCCCGCATAGACGTCCAGGAAGGAAAGATGCTTTTCGCCCACTGCACTATTCCTTTCAACATGGTTTCCAACTGGCAGTATGACACGCACTTCGAATCCGGAATCGGCGTTGGAATACACGGGGAATTCCCAGAAGGGCCCGTCACCGTATTCAAGGTATCCGGAAAGCTTGACAGATGGTTCGTCTCCGAGGGAGAACTCCTTTACAACCAGTACGAAGACAACCTCTGCCGAACCCAGATCGCTATCCGCATACCCAGCGAGGATGCGGCATACTTCCTTACCGACCCCATCGGCAACCATCATATCATCATTCCGGGACATCACAAACAGCTTATTCAGGAATTTCTCGGATGATGGAACACCTCCTCGAAGAACATGGCATCAAGGCTACGGCCAACAGGCTCATGATTGCACGCGCCCTGCACGATGCACACCGGCCCCTTACGATGACTGAGCTGGAAGCCGAACTGGAAACCGTGGACAAGAGCAACATCTTCCGCACGCTCCAGCTCTTCCGGGACGCACATCTCGTCCATGCGCTGGAAGACACCGGAGAAGGAATCCGCTACGAACTATGCTACAGTCACAGCCACGAAACCGACGATGACCTGCACGTGCATTTCTTCTGCGAAAAGTGCCACCGCACCTTCTGCCTCGAAGACGTGCACATACCGGAGGTCGTTGTACCTGAGGGCTATTCGGCACAGAGTGCTTCGTACCTCATAAGGGGAATTTGCCCTTCCTGCCAAAAATAATTTTGCTCCGAATAGAGGAAAATATTATCTTTGTATCCCGTTATGAAAAACGGGTTCGACATTCAAAAATATCTTAAAATCCAGTCTGAGCACATCAAGGAGCGCATCGCCATGTTCGGCGACAAACTCTACATGGAGTTCGGTGGTAAGCTTTTCGACGATCATCACGCAGCAAGGGTACTGCCCGGTTTCGAGCCGGACACCAAGCTCAAAATGCTCCAGCAACTAAGCGAAGACTGTGAAATCATCATAGTCATAAGTGCCGTCGACATAGAGAAGAACAAGGTCCGCAGCGACCTCGGCATCACTTATGACATGGATGTCTTCCGCCTCAGGGACGAGTTCATGAAACGCGGCTTCCTCGTGAGCAGCGTCGTCATCACCCATTACAACGGTCAGTCCAGTGCCGATGCATACCGCGCACGCCTGGAAAGGATGGGCATCACCGTCTACTATCACCACACCATTGAGGGCTATCCCAAAAACGTGTCCCTGATCGACTCTGAAGAAGGTTTCGGCAAGAATGACTACGTGAAGACCACCCGTCCCCTGGTGGTGGTGACGGCCCCCGGTCCCGGCAGCGGCAAGATGGCGGTGTGCCTGAGCCAGCTCTATCAGGAGATGAAGCGCGGAATCAAGGCCGGATATGCCAAATTCGAGACCTTCCCCGTCTGGAACCTGCCTCTCAAACACCCTGTCAACATAGCGTATGAGGCCGCAACCGCAGACCTTAACGACGTGAACATGATAGACCCCTTCCACCTTGAGGCCTATGGGACGACTGCCGTGAACTACAACCGCGACATAGAGATTTTCCCCGTCCTCAACGCTCTCTTCGAGGGCATCTACGGCGAGAACCCCTACAAGTCCCCCACCGACATGGGCGTGAACATGATCGGCTACTGCCTTGCCGATGAAGACGTCTGCTGCGACGCCGCCCGCCACGAGATTATCCGCCGATACTACGCCGCTCTCGGCCGCCTGGCAGCCGGTGACGGAAATGACGAAGAAGTGAACAAAATCGCCCTCCTGATGAAGCAGGCCCGCATAACTACGGACTACAGGCTCTGCACCGTCGCCGCCAAAGTCAGGAAAGAAATATCCGAAAAGGCATCGGCAGCAATTGAACTTGCCGACGGCACCCTCATCACCGCAGAGACCAGTCCCCTGCTCGGTCCCAGCGCAGCACTCATCCTCAATGCCACAAAGCATCTTGCAGGCATTGACCACCAGACAAAGCTGATTCCCCAGAGCATGATTCAGCCTATTCAAGAAACCAAGGTGACCTACCTGCACGGAAAAAATCCCCGGCTCCACTCAGACGAAGTCCTCATAGCCCTTTCCGTACTCAGCACCACCGATGAAAACTGCCGCAAGGCTCTTGCCTGCCTTCCCCAGCTGGAGGGCTGCCAGATGCATTGCACGGTAATGCTGGGCGAAGTGGACCGCAAGGTGTTCAAGAAACTGGGAGTAGGCCTCACCTGCGACCCGGTCAAGAAATGAACCTCCTCGAACTTTTCAAGAAAATACGGCCTTTCGTAAAGCCGTACCGCATCCTCGTTGCCCTTACCCTGATCCTGACCCTGGTAGGGTCGCTCATGCAGCAGGTCAACGCCATCGTCCTTGACAAGACGGTAGACGCCATCAATGCCCTCATCGGCACTGATTTCACATGGGCGCAGGCGGCCAGGATCCTTACGATCATCTCCATCGTCCTCCTTGGGAAGGAAGTCCTGTCGGCCCTTATCACTTTCGCGCAGAATTACTTCGGCGAAAGGATGAGGATTTTCGTCTCCAGGGACCTTTCTCAAAGCGTCATTGAAAGGGTCCTCACCTTCAGGATGGCGTATTTCTCGGCCGATGAAAACTCTACCGGCAAGGTGCAGGCCAGGATAGACCAGGGCGTAAGCAGCCTTTCGAGGACGGTGCAGAACTTCTTCATCGACCTCCTCCCCCTTTTCACCAGCGCCCTCCTGGCCCTGATTCTCATGTTCGCCGCCAACGTATATGTAGGCCTGGTCGCCCTTGGAATCGTGCCGATATATTTCTGGATTACCTACAGGCAGGCCAAAAGGCTCAAGGGGTGGAGACGTGAAATGCGCGGCTACATGGAATCCAAGAGCCAGGGAATCAAGAACATAATCGACTCCATAAACGTCATAAAGTCCTTCAACAGGGAGAGTATCGAAGCCGGCAAACAGCTTGACCTGCAGAATCAGGTAACGGCAAACCAGGTGAAAACCCGCCGAGTCAGCTTCTACTTCAACGGCATCAAGAGCTTCGTAAAACAGGTTGGGACCGTGCTGGTCATCATTCTCACGGCATACCTGGTACTCATAGAGTATCCCGGCATGACCATCGGTAAGATCATGTACCACGTGATGCTCTTTTCCAACGTCATCGCCCCCATCACCCAGCTGCAGCGCATCTTTGACGATGTGAATGACGCCCTCATTTACGCAGAGGGTTTCTTCAGCATACTGGATTCAGAGGAAGAGGTCGAACCCAGCGGCAGCTACAGGCCGGAGAAGATTCACGGCAGGTTCGAACTCAAGGACGTGGACTTCACCTATCCTAACGGAAACCAGGCACTTTTCGGCGTGAACATGGTCATCGAACCCGGAAAGATTACGGCGCTCGTGGGCCTTTCCGGAGCGGGAAAGAGTACCATAGTGAACCTCCTGGACAAGTTTTATGTCCCCCAGAGAGGCACCATAACGCTCGACGGAGTAGACCTCAAGGATTACGACACCAAGTTCCTCAGGGACAACGTGGGACTGGTACTTCAGAAGAACCACATCTTTGACGGAACCGTAGAAGAGAACATACTCTACGGAAAGCCAGACGCCACCCACGAGGAGGTTATAGAGGCGGCCAAGAAATCATTCATCTATGACCAGATAATGGCACTTCCAAAGCAGTTCAAGAACAAGGCCTCAGACCTTTCCGGCGGCCAGCAGCAGAGGATCGCCATCGCCCGCATGTTCCTCAAGAACCCGCCTATCATCTTCCTCGACGAACCCACGGCCAGCCTGGATGCCATCGCAACGGAGCAAATCAAAAACTCCATCGACGCCATCAAGGAAGGCAGGACCGTAATCATCATTTCGCACAATATCTCCCAAATCATAGACAGCGAACTGGTCTACGCCCTCCAGAAAGGCCGCGTAGAGCAGTCCGGAAACCCTGACGAGGTCTACAAGAAGGGCGGCGTGTACAAGGACATCATAGATGCATCGGCACGCAGCCTGAACATAGAGAAGATTGCAAGGACATTATCACAGGAAGCATAATGGCAGACAATTATCTGGAAAGACGCCAGGAAGAGCTGGCGCAGCAGAAAAAGGTAGTAAGGCGCAGCAGTCCCTCGCTGGATTCACTGCTCAAGCGCAACCGCAGTTACCGCGGCTATGACTCTTCCAGGAAAGTGAGTGAAGACGAACTGCGGAAACTGGTTTCCGTCACCACGCTGGTGGCGTCCGGCATGAATCGGCAGACTCTCCGATACCGACTCGTGACTGCCGATGCCCACAAGGTCCTACCGCTGATAACCCTCGGCGCCGCACTCCCCCAGGAGCATCTCCCCCACCCGGGCATGGAACCGCAGGCCTACATCGTCGTATGCAGTACGGTTCCGGAAGACAGGGTTGTGGACATCGACCTTGGAATTGCAGCGCAGAGCATCCTTCTCAAGGCAACCGAAATGGGCCTCGGCGGCATATTTATCCTGAACTTCAACAAAAAAGAAATGCGTGATGCCCTCGCCCTCCCGATTGACCCGATTGCCGTCATCGCAATAGGCAAACCTGCCGAAAGGATTTTTCTCGTAGGGGCCGACGGCGATACTCCCGATCTCACCTACTACCGCAAGGACGGCGTCCACTTCGTGCCCAAACTGAGCCTCTCCCAGATCCTAATCTAGAAAACAAAACAGCCAGTCGATTGACTGGCAGTTTTATTCTTTATACATAATCATATCGGTTGCACAAGGTCTGGACTGTGATTGTACAAGGTGGCAAAACAAGCCGGGGACCTTGTACACAGTGCGGCCTGGAAGCTGGATTCATGGACAAGGTCCCTGGCATAAAGATCCACCTTGTGCAATTTTTGCCGCGTCCAGGACCCCCATGTCCACGTACTCGGCCTTTTTGCCTACACTTTTGATTACGCCGAACCCCAGCAACTGAGTGCCGGGGTCTATGCCGAGTATGATACGCTCCGTTTCCATTGCGGCGCATAGTTGCAAAAAATGTTACAAAGGCCGAAAGGAATGTTTCCATTGCAACATTTGAAACAGAGAATGTAACATCTGTTCCAGCCTGAGAAATCCTTATACCTTATATTTGCAAGCGGTCCCAAAGACCCCCACAAGGAACTACTTAACCAATATTATATGTTCAAACTAAAGTCATTCTTAGTAGCGGCCCTCATGCTGGCCGGGCTCACAGCCTTTGCCCAGCAGATTACGGTTACCGGCGTGGTAACCTCGTCGGCCGACGGCTACGGCGTCATTGGCGCCGCGGTCATGGAAAAAGGTACCACAAACGGTACCACAACGGACTATGACGGAAACTTTGTCCTTACAGTAAGCAAAGGTGCCGTCATAGAGTTTTCATCAATCGGTTACGTAACTGTTGAAATGCCCGCTTCAGAGCACATGGAGGTTGTCCTGGATGAGGACTCCCAGATGCTTGAGGAAGTAGTTGTCACAGGTTACACCGTCCAACGCAAGGCCGACCTCACCGGTGCCATCTCTACGGTAAACACCGAAGACCTTGCAAAGCAAAATGAGAATAACCCTGTCAAAGCCCTCCAGGGACGTGTTCCCGGCATGAATATCAGTGCCGATGGTTCACCCTCCGGAGCTGCCACCGTACGTATCCGCGGTATCGGCACCCTCAATGACAACGATCCTCTGTACATCATTGACGGAGTGCCCACCAAAGCCGGCATGCATGAGCTCAACGGAAACGACATCGAGTCCATCCAGGTCCTGAAGGATGCCGCATCGGCCTCCATCTACGGTTCCCGTGCAGCAAACGGCGTCATCATCATCACAACCAAGGGCGGCAAGGACGGCAAGATCAAAGTTGACTTTGACGCAAGCGTATCCGCCCAGAGCTATGTAAACCGCATGCAGGTACTCAATGCCGAAGAATTTGGCCGCGTCATGTGGCAGGGTTACGTCAACGACGGCCTGAACCCCAACATGAATGCACTCGGTTACATCTACGACTGGGGGTATGACGCCAACGGAGTTCCCGCCCTTTACAATGTCCGTATGAACAAGTATCTGGATGCCGCAGGAACCACTCCTGCCAGCGACACTGACTGGTTCAGGGAGACAACGCGCACCGGTCTCATCCAGCAGTATAATCTGTCACTGAGCAACGGCTCCGAGCGCGGCAGTTCCTTCTTCTCGCTGGGCTACTACAAGAACGACGGCATCATCAAATACTCAGACTTCGAGCGCCTGAGCGCACGTATGAATTCAGAGTATAAACTCCTCAAGATTGACGACAAGAACATCGTCACCATAGGAGAGCATTTCACCTTGAACCGGACCTCCGAAGTCCAGGCTCCCGGCGGCTTCCTTGAGAATGTTCTGCAGTTCAACCCTTCCATTCCCGTTTACACAACTGACGGCGAATTTGCAGGCCCCGTAGGCGGATACGCAGACCGTGAGAATCCCCTCGCCCGCCTTAACAGAAACAAGGACAACCGCTACTACTATTGGAGAATGTTCGGAGACGCCTATCTGAATGTCAACCCCCTGAAAGGCCTCAACTTCAAGACCACATTCGGTATCGACTACTCCCAGAAGATGCAGCGTATCTTCACATATCCCGTCACTGAAGGCACTGTTGCCACCACAACAAATGCCGTGGAGGCAAAGCAGGAACACTGGTTAAAATGGATGTGGAACGCCCTGGCCACCTATAATCTGGAAATCGGCCAGCATCGCG
>DGSO01000024.1 GCA_002393945.1 Bacteroidales bacterium UBA4360 | reverse complement strand
CTGCACCACATCCTCAGCTTCCTTGCCATTCCCCAGCAGGACACTGGCCAGACGAATCATCCCGCTGTAGTTCTGACGAAAAAGCCTCTCAAGTATCTTTCTATCAAGCATATCAGTCTTTATTCTCCAGCTTCCTTCATATCTCACACCCCGCCTCTCTCACGGAAGCTTACACTTATATAACAATCAAGAAAGTCAAATGTTCGAGTTTTTATCAATTTTCTTCAAAAAAACGCCGCCACCTCAATTCCGAGACAGCGGCATTTTGTCATCCCGAGGCGAAGCCGAAGGATCTACTTCACCCTCACAAAATGACGGTAATCAGAGCCCCAGGTGCCCACAGAATAGGTGGTGCCCTCCTTCTGCCATTCCATTTCCTTGGATGTCAACTTCACAAGCTTGTAGGTGACATTGCTGAAGTCAGACATCGCCGGATTGATGGTAATGGTTCCCTTGTTAATCAGGTCGATGGCATAGTGGCCGCTGTAGTCGTGCGATTCACCACTATGGGCATCATATACGTGAAGCTGATAGCCATTGTTTCCGTCGAAGGTGTACGTCACGGAGCCGTCCATCGCAAAGACCGTGGGGTCATACTGCTCAGACCAGCTGCCCTCAATGCTTGCCTGTGTCAGCGTCTTGTTGCACCCAAGGAGCGCAACTGCCGCCAGCAAAAGAATACCAATACGTTTCATCTGTAGTGTCGATAATAACTCACGTCAATCAATCTTACCGATGGGCTATGCAACCCAATCAAGCGCAAAGATACCGATTAGTATGTTTAATTCCAAATTAAAGTGCATGTCGCTGGGC
The DNA here is from genome assembly GCA_002393945.1 of Bacteroidales bacterium UBA4360. Classification (GTDB taxonomy): domain Bacteria; phylum Bacteroidota; class Bacteroidia; order Bacteroidales; family UBA932; genus Cryptobacteroides. The sequence goes on along the minus strand of DGSO01000024.1, from coordinate 4,849 downwards.
GAGCGTTCTCTCCTGCTCCCTGGCCGGTTCAATCACGATGCGGACGCCGGTCGATGTTTCCCGGTACCGGATGACCCTGGCGCTATTGCGGGTGAATATGTCGACCAGATCCGATGTATCCAGATTGTCCGGCACCTGCACGGAGAAGAAACCATCCTCATCCGTCACAACCACACTTTTTCGGGAAGGGCTGTCCACATTGACGATAACCATTTTCATTCCCACAACGGGATTCTCGTCATTGTCGGACACATAGCCACGCACGGTCTTGGCATTTACCACCACAGCGCTCATCAGCGCCACCATCAGAAGAACAAATACGCGTTTCATAACTCTTGAGATCATTAAATTGTTAAACATTCATTGTCATTTGCCTTCTCCCCAAACACCCGCCGTGCCAAACTCACAACGCCCTAATATTCAACCGTTTCGCAATCCATTACAACTGTAAAACCGCCTTTACACCTTTACAAAAATCGTAAAATGGTGCTTTACACTACTTAAACCGCCCCGTATCCACCGCCTCGCGCCGTTTCTCCGTATATCCGCCGAACTTCCAGGTGAGGGCGACACCGGCCCTGCGCCAGCCCTTGTAACGGGTATGCACATACTGCCCGCCATAGTCAATGACCGGCGAAATCATCCTGGTCTGGAAGATGTCGGAGCAGAAGATGTTGAGCATTCCCCGGCCGCCGGCGAAGCCCCAGCGCAGCGAAGCGTCCAGATTCCCGGAGGCCGGCAGGTCGTAGTTGCCCTGGATGCCCTTGGAGCGGATCATGCCGTTTACCAGCAGCTTCAGGTTGTGCTTCTTGGAAAGGGTGAATGTATTGTTCATTATCACCATACCGAAAAAGATGTTCCGGTCAAAGGGGATGTCATAGAAATCGCTGTCCTTCTCTCGTTGCCAGGCGCCGATAAGCCGGGTCTGCGCGTTCCACCAATCGCCCACGTTAAAGGGAATCGTCGCTTGGATGCCGCCCTGCTGCATGAAATCCTCGTTCAGCGAGCGGTAGGTCTGCACCAGCCGGTCCGGGTTCTGATACAGCAGCTGGATGAAATAGTCCTTGCAGTGGCTGAAATAAGCAGTAAACACGTATTTGCTCTTCAGGATGTAGGACAGCGCCGCCTGATACTCCTTCTTCGGGCGCAGCGAAGGATTGCCCACAATCTCGGTATAGGCGTTGGAATGGGTCGTGGTGCTCTGCAGGGACCAGTAGTCCGGGTAACCCTTGTCAGAGGAAAGCCCCAGCTGGACGATATGCCCGGCGGCTGGAAGCCAGGTCAGGTTCAGCGTCGGATACACGGACCAGTCGTTCCAGGCCGCGTTCTTGAAATGCTCCACCGCCAGCGAACCGTCCATCTGCCATTTCTCGGAGAAGGCCTTGCTGAATCCGGCATAAACATTCTGCGACTGCTCGTCCAGCAGGGAGCTGAAACCGCCATCACCTGCAACATGGATTTTCTGCCCGGTAGCCGGGTCGTAGTACCACTGGAAGCTCTTGTCCCGGGCCCATTCCAGATCCACGCCGTAATTCAGTTCCCAGCCACTTCCCAGACTGTGCTCCTGTCCGGCAAACACTTTCCAGCGGTCAATTGTCTGCTGGTCCTCCGTCCGGAAGTGCCAGTCCGCCCCTTCGAAGGTGCTCTTCAGCAGCTGGTTGGAGGGCTTGCTGTAGTGCGTATATTCCGCACCGACGGAAAGCCCGAAAGGCGCCATGTAATCTGCGCGGACGTTATGCAACTGCTTGTTTCTGTCTATCCGGGCGGTAGATATTTCGGTCCCTGTTGTATTTAGGTCTGTACCTGACTTGCCGAAATTCCCGTTATATACAAGGCTGACCCTGTGATTCTCTGCAAAGAAATAATCGGCTCCCCAGCGAACTTGATGCGACTTTTCACGGGTATCCACCAGCTCATTTTGTGAAATATTGTGAATACTTCCATCATTGAGCCTATGCCGCGCCTCCATTGTATTGTCATTGTGTATCTGGTTAAAACCATAACTATAAATCAAGTCCGTCGAGAACTTCCCTTTGGTATAGAGCAGGGAACCCCGTCCCTGGGCGCTGCCGGCGTACTCGTTCGCATACTTCCCGTAAATCTCGCCCTGCAGCTTGCCCCTGTCCTCGGCGTTGTGGTTCAGGACAATGTTGATGAGGGCGCCACGCACCTGGTACTTCGCCGTGGCATTGGGAATCACCTCCGCTTTGGCAATCCGGCTCACCGGTGTCGAGCGCAGCAGCGCATTCACCTGGTCGGCCGACAGCGTCGAGACTTTCCCGTCAATGACCACCGTCGCACCCCGGCCCGCTACGGAGAACCCGTCTCCCTGAGGTATCACGCCGGGGAGTTTGCCGATGGCCTCCAGTGCATTGTCGGCCGGAGTCTTCTCCAAAATTCGGGGCAGGTCATACACCAGCGCCCCCTTGTCCACCTTCACGACCGGCCTTTCCGCCGTCACCGTCGCAGATGTCAGTTCAAGATACAGGCTATCCGCCGCCGCGATGGCGAGCGAATCCGGCTCCTGCGCAGCCAGTCCTACGGCAGCGAGAGCCATGCAAAACATCAAAACTATTTTCTTCATCTTATCTGTTTTTGTCATCCTGAGGCCTCAGGCCGAAGGATCTGATTTCACGCTGCAAAATTGCTTCGAATCCCAGAGATACTATGTTAAAGCAATGTTAAGAAGTGTTAAATAGTGTTAAAATGCCCTCTGTTTCTGTAAATTCGGCTAACTTTGCACCATGAAACTTCCGTCCCGTCATATCATTATCCTGTTGATCGTATCGCTGACAGCCCTCTTCGGCTACCAGGTCTATTGGCTGTCCGGACTTTACAAATCCCGTTACCAGTCCGACGAATCACTCATCAATGTCTCTTTGCAGATGGCGGACTTCGCGGAAATCATGGAGCGGGTGAAGACACTCCGTTCAGAAGGCGACCTCCACGGAAGCGTGACCATCGCCCAAGGCTGGTCGAACGCCGGAAAACAAACCAAGGTACGGACGGACTCTGTCGTCGTAAACAATGACGGAACCCGCACCATCAAAGTAACCACCATCAAAACCGAGAAATCCGAAGACTCCATCAGCGCTTCGGCATCCTCCTATGCGGTAAGCAGCCCCGGCGAAATGTCCTCCGCTTACCAAATTGGCCTGCACCAGGGAATAGACAACATCTCCAAGCCCAATCCCGCCGTGCTGGACAGCATTCTCATGGAACGGCTTGCCTCCTACGAAGTCAATGCGCCGCACCGCTTGTTGATGCTCTCCGGAGCAGATACCCTGGCGGTCGTATCCACCCAAGGATATACACCCTCTTCCCGCGCAAAAGACTTTGACCTTTCCTATGGAGAAGAGGGTGAAGGCAAGATATACCGGCTTACCATGGAGCCACTCACGCTGGTCATTCTCCGTAAGATGGCAGGTGTCATCGCCGCCTCGCTGGTGCTTTTCCTCATCCTGGCTTTCTCCTTCTGGTTCCTGATCCATACCATGCTCAAACAGAAGAGCCTGGAAGAGATGAAGAGCGACTTCACCAACAACATCACCCACGAGCTCAAGACCCCGGTGGCCGTGGCCTACGCCGCCAATGACGCCCTGCTCAACTTCGATGCGGGCAATGATCCGGAGAAACGCCGCGAGTACCTGGAGATAAGCCAGGCCCAGCTGGAAAAATTGGAAGGAATGATAGAACAGATCCTGTCGATGAGTATGGAAAGCCGCAAGACTTTCGAGCTGAGGCGCGAGACCATCGAACTGGAGCCCCTGCTGCAGAAGCTCTCCGAACAGCACCGTCTTTCCGCCGGAAAGCCCTGCGACATCCACATAGATGTTGAAGATGACCTGGTCCTCGACGCCGACAGCTTCCACCTCTCCAACATCCTCAGCAACCTCATTGACAACGCCATTAAATACTCTGGAGAATCAGTCCGCATCGACATCACGGCGAAAGCCACCGATGAAGGAGTCGAAATCCGTGTCCGGGACAACGGTATCGGCATCGCCCCCGACAAGCAGAAGCATATCTTTGAAAAGTTCTACCGTGTTCCCACTGGTAACATCCACGATGTCAAGGGCTACGGCCTCGGCCTCTATTACGCCCGGACGATGGCCGAAAAGCATGGCGGCTCCCTCTCCGTCACCAGCGCCCCCGGCAAGGGCAGTGAATTTGTGTTGTCATTGTGAATCCCCCCTTGTCATTCTGAACGAAGTGAAGAATCTATGAGCGCCATCAAAATCCTCCTCGTCGAAGACGAAAAGACCCTCGTACAAATCGTCAGTGAGACCCTTCGCAGCAAGGGCTTCACGGTGGAGACCGCATACGACGGAGCCGAAGGCCTCAAACGATTCTTCGAGATTCATCCGGACGTCCTCATTGCCGATGTCATGATGCCCCGTATGGACGGCTTCGAGATGGTCCGCCGCATCCGCAAGACCGACGACCATACCCCCGTCCTCTTCCTCACTGCCAAATCCACCCCGGACGATGTCGTCACCGGCTTCGAACTCGGCGCCAACGACTACCTCAAGAAACCCTTCGCCATCCAGGAACTCATCATCCGCATCAAGGCCCTGATGGGGAAAGCCTACATGACTGAAAGACAAGAACCGGAGAAGAACGAATACACACTTGGAGATTACCGCTTCACGCCCTCATCCCAGACGCTGGAATACCTCCCGAAAGGCGAGACCGTCAACCTCTCCCACCGTGAAGCCGAAATCCTCCGACGTCTCTGCCGGGCCTGCGGCGAAGTCGTTCCCATGCAGAACCTCCTCCTCGACCTGTGGGGCGACGATGACTTCTTCAACGCCCGCAGCTTCCAGGTCTTCATCACCCGCCTCCGCCG
>DGSO01000007.1 GCA_002393945.1 Bacteroidales bacterium UBA4360 | reverse complement strand
TCCTATGCTCCACTCCAAGAGGTTTTTCTTTAACGAAGGTTAACAGAGAAACCTCTTATTTTATTGATAATTAGCGAATTCTTAACAAAGTCTGTTAAGGCGCGTAAAGGGTCGTAAAAGAAAAATAGTACCATTTTAGTACCGTTTTAAAGAATTGTTTTCGTACTTTTGTACCAACGATTTTAACGACACTTTATGGCTACATTGTTTATGTTGCGAGGCAAACAGACTTCGGGTCTGGCACCTATTCACGTCCGGGTGCAAAGCACAAATCCTCACGTGAATGTAAGAGTTTCCACCGGCATTGAGGTGGATGTAAAGAAATGGAATCTGAGTCGGGACGGCGTCGCGTTCCGCAATTTTCAGAATTCCGAGGATGGCACAAAGCTTTTTTCCTATCTGGGGAAGCTGGAGAAATCCATCAATTATCAGCTGGAGCAGGGCGTGGCCCTGAGTTCGGCCGACGTGCGTAAGATTGTCGAGGAGGTGGTATTTGAAGAGGAGCGCCGGATTCAGGAAGAGAAGAAGGAAAATGAACGGAAGGAACTGGAGCGGAAGAATCAGCTTTCACTGGTGCAGTATGCCGAGAAATACCTGGCCGACTTGAAGTCAGGTGCCAGGTCTACCTACAAGGGGCACAATTTTACGCCGGCGTCCATCAAGACCATCAATAATATGGTGAACAGGCTCAAGGAGTACCAGAACCACTGCGGGAACATTCTTGTCTTTGAGAAGGTGGACATGGATTTCTACCGGGATTTCAATGCCTTCATGAAAGGAAAGGATTACCGGATCAATACCATCGGCAAAATCATCAATCTTTTCAAGACGATGCTCGCCTGCGCCGAGGAAGACGGATATCCGGTCAACCAGGCTTTCCGTTACAAATCTTTCAAGTGCCAGCGCGTGATGGTGGATACGATTTATCTGACCCGGGAGGACCTGAAGGCGATGATGAAGGTGGACTTATCCAAGATGGACCCCTGCTACGAGAAGGCCCGGGATATCTTCATGATTGGCGTCTGGACGGCGCAGCGGGTGTCGGACTATGACCATCTGAGCAAGGACAACATCACTAAGCAGATAGTCCGGAGAACTGAGAAGGACGGCACCATCACGGAACGTGAGATACGGACCATTACACTCATTCAGCAAAAGACCGGCAAGCGGGTCATCATCCCCTGCTGCAAAGAGCTCTGCAATATCCTTGACAAATATCCGGCCGAGCTCCCCTCCCTCTGGGAACAGAAGCTGAACAAGTATATCAAAACCATCGGCCAGATGGCCAAGCTGACAACCCCCATCCACACCACAACGACAAAAGGCGGCAACCTGGTCCGTGAGGTGACGCCGAAATATCAGTTGATTACTTCCCACACGGCCCGACGCACCGGCGCGACGCTGATGTATCTGTCAGGGATGGATGTGTACGATATTTGCAAGATTACGGGACACAGCGACATACAGACCTTGATGCGGTACATCCGCGCCAATGAGCTGGAGACATTCAAGAAGATTTCAGAGCAGTATGATTACTTCAAGTAGCCGGCTTTCCCTGGAACAGGCAAAGGGAATCATGGGTTCCACCGGGGCGGCCATGGAAAGGATATGTAAAGAGCTGGCAGGGGCTTCCTCCCCGGAGGAGTTCTGCCAGCAGTATGATGTCAAATTCATTGAGGATTCATACCCGGATGTTGCGGCCGCCCTGCAGGGGGCATATGAGTTTCTGGCCGACAACTGGAACGATATCCGTGATAACGAGGTACGGCTTTACGAAGCTTTCCTTTTCGTCCAGGATTTCGTGAAGTTCCGGGAGAAGGTGGATGCATTCGATGACATGGTCGCCCGGAATGACCTGTCTCCTGAGATCTTCGAAGACATCACCCTGCCTAACAATTATTTCCTGCTGGCGTCTAGGTATGAGAATCTGCTGCAGCCTGTTATTGCCTGCACTGGCGGAGCCGACAAGCGGTTCTCCGGATTGGCGCAGGATATGAGGCATTATGTCAAGCATGCCGATGACGTGACGCTGGAGGGCATTATTACCGGACGCCTGACTCCCGAACGGAGGCTTCGCTGGACCGGTCCCCTGAACGAAGCGACCATTTTCGGGGACTTCTTCAATATTCCTTGCAGCAGGATGAACGAGTGCTTTGAGTTCCGTGGCAAGGATGGCACGCCGCTTCTCCTCCACTATTCCCACAACAAAGCTAACAACGATGTAAAGTCTTATCAGATTTTTGACATCCTCATAAAGCATTTCAAGGAACGTAACTCCTTTTGAGTTCACGTCCCCCATACGGATAATCCGCAACGGCTCCATACCAGGGGCCGTTTTTTTCTTCCCGGGCCGCTCCAACTACCAAAAACGCCACTGCAGTGGTTTTGAACAAATAGATACCGATTAGTATCTTTGCAATGTCAAGAATTTTTCTTGATGCAGGTATGGCCAGTCCTGGTAGTATTGTTTTTTAACTGATGACCGTATGGATTACACGAACCAACTGAAATCCTTCTGTCAGGAGGTGCTGCGCCCCATCATCGTAGATGCGGTGAAGGAAGCGGTGCCAAAAGAGCTGATCAAGAAGGAAAAACGCTACTACACGCGCCAGGAAGTGTGCGATATGCTGCACATCACCCCTCCCACTTTCTACAGTTACGTAAGCCTGGGCCTTTTCAAGAAGGTCAAAATCGAGGGACGGACGCTTGTGGATGCCGATGAGTTTGATGAGGCCTTCAAAGATGAAGAACTCGTGCGCTATAAGCATTCCAAGAAAAAGAGGTAGCCGCCATGGGAAGTATCGACTGTGACCAGAAACCGCAAGGCGGCTATGGTTCACTACCGGTAAGCGTGTTCCGAAGCACGGCTCCCGATTTGAAAGGCTTGGACGCCCGCAGCAAAAAATCCATTTATACAGATATCCTTTCTCCTGTCGAAAGCATCACGCTTGCCGAGTTCCTGCAACTGGGCGGGCAATACAGGGACGCGATTGAAACCATCCGTTCCACAGAAGACAAAGGGCAGCGCAACCAGTTAAAACTGAGAATGCTGCCGGCAGCAACGATTTCAGCGACATTTTCTTCCAGGAGCAAGGATGAAGATCTGGACAGAAGGCTGCAGCAGTACAATAGCCTGATGGTCCTGGATTTCGACGGGCTGGCCGATGTGGAGGAGGCAAAGCGGACACTGGCAGAATTACCCTATATCTATTATGCCGGTCTGTCCGTCAGCGGAAAGGGGCTTTATGCCATCGTCCCCATCGATACGGATGATTACCGGATTCACAAGGTTTTCTTCGAGGCTCTGCAGGAAGAAATGCTACAGCTAGGTCTGGTGGTGGATAAGGCTTGCTCCGATGTGACGCGACTGCGGGTGCTCAGCTATGACCCGGCGCCGTATGTCAATGAAAACTGCCGGGTGTTCGTTTTGCCAGAGAATGAGTCCATTGATGTGCCGGCAGCCGATGAAGATGAACCGGAGGCGATAATGGAACCGGAGACCGACACGGCGGGACAGGTGGCCAGATACGTGGATGTCTGGGAAAAGAAGGAGATTCCCCTGGACGATTATGATGACTGGCGCTCGATGTGCATGGCGCTTTCCACGCTGGGAGAGAAGGCCTGGGCGTATGTGGACCGGATTTCCAAGTTCTCGGCCAGGTACAACCGGGAGGAGAACCGGCGGAAGTTCCAGGAATTTGTGCGTTCGACGCGGAGTATCGGCCTGGGGACCTTCTTTTACAAGTGCCACTCCTACGGCGTATTCCCGCCGGATTCGCCGCACTATGAGACGGTTCCCTTTCCCGTTGAGGTTTTCCCGGAGGCAATCCAGGAAATCATCTACGCCACGCATGACTGCCTCAACTTTCCCATCGACTACATTGCGCCGGCGCTGCTGTTCACGGCATCTGTCGCCTGCGGCAATGCGGTGGCCATCGAAATCAAAAAGGGCTGGACAGACAAGGCCATCTTCTACATTGCCATCGTGGGCGACCGGGGAACGAACAAGAGCAGCTGCCTGGCTTTTGCCCTGGCACCGCTTCGTGAAAAGGATATGCAGGAGTACCAGAACTATTCCAAACTGAAGCTCCAGTATGATGCCGAATTCCGGAAGCCCCTGCGTGAGCGTGACGCCTCGGTGGAGGAACCGACGTATTGCCAAACCATTCTGAGCGATTTCACTTCGGAAGTTGTGGTCCGGCAGCACAAGATTAACCGGCGGGGTCTGGCTGTGTACTATGATGAGTTGATGGGCTTCATCAACAATTTCAACAAGTACCGCAGCGGGTCGGACGAGCAGATGTGGACGCAACTTTTCACGGGATCCGGCATTGTGGTGAACCGTGTGTCTTCGGAGCCGGTGAATATTCCGGACACCTGCATCGGAGTCATCGGCACCATCCAGCCGGAGGTGCTGAAGGATTTTGCCAGGAACAAGATTTCCAGCGGCTTCATTGACCGGTGGCTGTTCGCCTACCCCGACAAAGTGCGCTATCCGGAACTGAATGACAATGAGATTGACGGGAAGATTCCGAAGGAATGGAACCGGATTGTCTCGCGGATCCTGGGTATCAAATATGACGGGAAGTCAAAGGTGCTGCGGTTTTCGGCCGAAGCGAAGGATGCGTTCTACAGCTGGTTCAACAATCTGGCCGGGCAGAAGAACAATGGCAGCGCCTCTTTCGCGGGGATGGCCACGAAGATGGAACGGTACTGCATCCGCTTTGCCCTGGTCCTGGAGGTGATTCGCTACGGCTGCGGTGAGAGCAAGCTGAAAGAAATCAGTCTGGAGAGCGTCAAGGGCGCCATCAGCCTGTGCTACTACTTCATCGCATCGGCCATCAAGGCGCACCGGAAGTTTACGCACGATCCGCTTTCCGGCCTCACGGAGAAGCAGCGGGCCATCTACAACGAATTGCCGATTACCTTCGAAACCGGCGAGGGCGTGGAAATTGCCAAGGCGCACAAGGTAAGCGAGCGGACGTTCAAGGACTGGCTCAAGAGCGGTTTCTTCCGGCATATCAAGCACGGGACCTATGAGAAAAGGTATAAATAAATGAATCAGGTCGTTGCATTTTCTGCACTTTCCGCACAATCCGCCCTTCCTCCCCTTGCCCCTAAAATGCAGAAAATGCGGAAAATGCAAAGTCCGAATGCTGAAAAATCACTATCTTTATGGCACGAAATGAATTATATATGGATATCGTCCAGGAATACAACCAGAATATTGAAGCGCTATTCAATCGGATTTCGTCTTTGATTGACAGCGCCAGGGAGTATGTCTCAAAGACTGTAAACACAGTTGAGGTTGCCACCAAATATGCGATTGGCCAGTACATTGTCGAAAATGAGCAGGAAGGGAAAGAGCGCGCAAAGTATGGAAAGGCCATTTTAAAGAATCTTTCCGAGAGGCTGACAGAGCGCTACGGAGATGGTTGGTCCGTTGAAACGTTGACTCTCTGCAGGAAGTTCTATTCCACATATTCAAAAATCGTAAACAGCGATTACGAAATTCAAAAATCCATTTCTGCTGGCACCGGAGGCCCAACGTCAAAAATCGTAAACACTGTTTACGAAATTCCCGACATCAGGAATATCTCTCAAAGGTTCACACTAAGTTGGTCGCATTACCTTGTCCTCATTCGGATTAAAAATCCCGACGAGCGACGATTCTATGAGATTGAAACAGCAAAGCAACAATGGAGTGTACGCCAGTTGCAGCGCCAGTACAATTCCAGTCTATATGAACGTCTTGCACTCAGTCGTGACAAAGACGAAGTGATGAGATTAGCAAGCGAAGGGCAGGTCATTGAGAAACCGACGGATATCATCAAGAATCCCCTGACCCTTGAATTTCTGGGATTGAAGCCGGATGCTGCCTATAGTGAGTCCAAGATAGAGAATGCCATAATCTCGAAACTGCAAGATTTTCTCTTGGAACTCGGAAAAGGATTTCTGTTTGAAGCCAGGCAGAAGCGTTTTACCTTCAAAGAAGACAGTTATTACGTCGACCTTGTATTCTATAATCGTTTCTTGAGATGCACCGTATTGATTGATTTGAAAATTGACAAACTGACCCATCAGGATTTAGGACAAATGCTCATGTATGTCCATTACTACGATAAATACGTTAAGACGCCTGACGAGAATCCGACAGTCGGAATTCTGCTATGTAAGGAGAAAGACGATGCACTTGTGGAACTCACGTTGCCCGAAAACGCGAATATCTATGCTACTGAATATGCACTCTATCTGCCAGACAAAAAATTGCTTCAAGCAAAACTGAAAGAATGGATAGAAGAGTTCGAAGATTCCGAGAACAAGAGATGATTTTATTTGATGCACAAGGCACAACGACTATAGAAATTATTGATTTTCAGAAAGTTCTTATTTGATTCAAAGAATCCATTTCTGTTTTCAAGCAATTAAATATCCCTGCTAACCTCACGGCTGGCAGGGATTGTTGGTTTAGGTTATTAGTCCGGAGGAACTGGTGTCCAGGGCTACGGCTCGCCGCCGCCGGCTGCAGCAGCAGTCCACTTGACCTCTGCCAGCATGGACTGGGACTTCTCGCCGGTGCTACCGTTGACCAGGTAGTAGCGGAAGAAGATCTTGGGCGCGGCTGCGGAAGGAGCGCCGTTCTTGGCCACGTAATCCGCGCGGATGTCGATGGCGTCAGTGCCGGGCTCTTCCACGAGCTTGATCTGGGTGGCCTTGCTGAAAGCACGGCTCACACCGTTGGACTGACCCTCGGAGGCCTCGATGACCAGGTAGATGCCTCCGTTGTCGGAGAGTTCCTGGTCCAGTTTGAAGCTGAACACGTCACCTTGGCACACGATGGTGGCGGAGCTGGGAGCCTCAACGCCCAGGAGTTCCGGAGGAGTCACCATGACGTTGCCGCCGGTGGTGACCACCCAGAAGTTCAGGCGGGTGAACAGGTTGGCACCGGAAATCTTGGCGCTGGTGCCCAGGACGGAGCGGCCGGCCTGCGAGAGAGCCAGCTTGTTCCAAGCCAGGATCTGCTCGTTGGTGAGGGTTTTCCACTTGGTGGTGAGCATCTTGAAGACGCTCTTCACCTTGGCCTGGTCGCTGGTACGGATGCTGCCGCCGTACCCACGGTTGCGGATGTACTTACGACCTTTCATCTTGGCCGCGGTAACGCCCTTGGCGCTGCCGGACATCTCTTCGAACGCGATAGAAGGAATGTACTTCATAGTTTGAAAAGGTTAAGGTTAAGGAATTTGGTAACGATGATATAAAGGAATATCAATATCACAAGGAAGAAGCAGAACCCGCCTACACGGAGCTTTGCCTGCTGCCATCCGGTCAAGGGTTTCTCCACCTCTTTGGTGACGGTCTGCACCCGGTCCCGGTACACGATGGAGTCCCGCACAATTTCTTTTGTTTCCACGGTTACGGGCTCCCTGACGGACTTTGTCTGCAAACTGTGATGCAGAACTCCTCCGGAGACGGAAGCCTCCGATTTGGCGTATTTGTTCTCCAGAACGGAGGCGGTGTCCAGGGTGGCCACCCGCTCGATGATCACCGGCAGCTGGATGTAGGCGGTGTCCCTCACGACCTTCTCCACGGTCTTCACCTCCACCTTGGTGTTGTCCGACTCCAGAACGGGCCGGGCAACACCGCAAGCGGAAAGAAGAATAACCAGTACGAGAATGGCGGAGGCTTTCATAGGTTAGGTTTAGGGTTTAGGTTTGTTTTCGTTCTCGATGACATCCCGGAGCTCTGCTTCAAACTTCCGGAACTTGACGTCGTAGGAGGCCTTCACGCCCAGGATGGCGCCGCACAGGACCAGGAGCTCACTCACAATGCTGATGGCACTGTTGGCCATTTCTCCCTTGGGCTCTATCCAGAACAGGCACACCGCCGCGATAATCACGCCGGCCGTGAAGCTGGCGATGGCGATGCCGCCCTGCAGGCGAGTCAGTTCTATGCGTTTCTTCTCGGACATAAGGCCTTGGCTACTTGGTAGGTATCACAACCTTGAAGAACTTGTAGGAAGCGCCGGATGCCTCGGTGGTGTCGCCCTTCTCGATGGTAAGGACGCCATCGCCGATATCCGCGCTGTAGAACTTGCTGCCGGTCTGGGAAGAGGAACTCACGGAAAAGCACACCGGGAGGTTGCACCTGACCATGGAGCCCAGTCCCTCGATGGAAATCTTGATTGGGGCAGCGTCTTCCCCGAAGTCCAGTGTCTCTGCCTTGAACACCAGCTCCACGTAGTTGGTGTCCAGGACGGCGTACAGTTCCAATCCGGTCACGGCACCCTGGGTGACGGTATAGTTGAGCAGCTTCCGAGTCCCCGGCGTCATGGTCAACTTCCGGTTGGCCGGGGTGAGCAGGCACATCAGGAAGATGACATACGAGCCAGCGGCATCGTAGCCGTGGAAGGGACGGATGCGGAGGGTGTTCTTGTCCTTCAGGAAGGCCTCGGTGATGGTGATTTCATGCGTCTCCGCGTTTCCGCGAATCACATAGACTGCCGCCTCACGGCTCTTGCCAATCAGAAAGTCCTCCTCCACCGTCACCTCAAGGAACGGAGCCCGGCGATACTCCTCAGCGGTGGTGGTTACATTGATTTGGCCAAACAATACAGCATAATCGTTGGTCTGCTTGGGCATCAGGATGATGTCGCTTTCGCTTGCGCCGAAGTTATTGCTAATGACTGTGAACATGGTTATTCAAATTCTAAGGTTGCACACACGCCCGTATCCTTCGCGATGCCGTAGAAGTAAGGCTCATTGTTGACGTTGATCAGCTTGATGCTCTTGGCTCCAAGCTGCGTGTTCAGGGACACCTCCACCAGGCCGAAGGAGTGCAAGTCCTCGTTGCCATTTTTGGCCAGCAGGAAGGCATCGCAGGACGGAGTGCCGTCAGGGATAGAAGGGACGGTGAAGTAGGCCTCGCGATTGCTGTTCAGGTTGAAGGTCATCCGGCCGTTGAGAATTACCCGTCCATCGACCAGGTCCATATCCACTTTGTAGATGTAGGTATAGCGGACACTCCCCTGTATCTGGGACGTCACCAATATCCTGATGCGGCCGTCCACATCCGGAGCCGGGCCACTGCCCCCGTCACGCACCAGCCAAGCGTAGAAGAAAGGAACATAACCGGTACCGTAGGACATGGCCTCGGGGACGCCGGAGAGCAGCAAGGCGCAGTCTTTGAACCGGCCCTCGATGATGGCGCAGCCGGGCTTATTGTCGCACTGGCAGGTCACAAAAGGAACCACGGCGTCCACATCTTCCGGGAAGTCCTCGTCAGCATTGGTGACGATGTCAATCTTCTCGTATGGCTTATTGAAGGTGAGCTCACTGAAAGTGAAGGCGAGTAGCATGAAGTGCTCGTTGGCATAGAAGTACTTGTTCCGGACATAGCCCAGGAGCTCCGACTGAGCCAGCTGGGGCGTCTTGAGCGTCTCATGGGTCACCTGCAGGTCGTGGAAGCCACGGAGGCCGAACAGGGCGAATATCCAGATCTTCCGCTCCGGACGGTCCGTCCAGACGTCCAGCTTCTCGATGCAGAGCGTGTTCCGGTTCTTAATCCAGCACTTGGCCGTGGTGCCCATCCAGGCATAGGGACCCTTGGCCGCGCAGTAGCAGCCGGAGATGGCAGACCGGCTCAGGCGGAGGTCCGGAAGATAAATCTCCAGGACGTCCGCTTTCTTGTATGCATCGGTGGTGTCCAGGTACTCAAAGCTGCCGTTCAGCACAATCTCGTGCTCACTCTGGTAGTCCTTGAAGGTGATGACACCGGCTCCGAAGTTATTTCCTGTACTCTGTATCATAGATAGTTAGTTCACGAATTCAAAGGTTAAACTGGTGCCGAACACCTCACCAATCTTGCCCCACATACCACCGCGCTTTGCGCACACGAAACGATACTGGCTTCCCCAATCATAGGTGTACATATTGAAGAAATGAGGCATATAACCTCCATTGCCATTGGAACGGCCCAGCATGACGCTGGTGAATTTCTTGCCGGCACGGTCGTAAGCCGCCTTGGTGATGTCGCAAAGGGCCTCCTGCACATTGTGCTTGGTGGCGTCATACTTGATATCCGCCGTGACGATGGTGGAACCCTGCGCAAACTCAACATCCAGGTCCGTGATGAACTTGTTCTCGTTATCCACGATGTCGGAGTTCTTGAAGGTGGTCCTCTTGGCCATGGCCCGGCCGGTGTGGGCGCTGCCGTCCTGGCAGATCCAGGACACCTGCACGGGAACGCCGGTGAAGCCGGTCACAGGGTCAATCCAGTACAGCTCCACAAAGTACTTCTGGCCATTGATGGGAGAATGGCCCATCACAGCCTTGAAAGCATCCGTGAGGTCAATCTCGCCCCAGTCAGGGACCTTATCCGGGGAAATGATGACGGTCTTGCCCCAGGCATTGGAAACCCCGCTGCTCTGGCCGTCGGACATCTTGGCCACGAGCTTCAGTTCTCCCTCCGGATCAGGAACACCGATAAACATCACACAGTTCTCGGAAATGCAGAAGTCCGTGAAATCCACCGCAGGGATGGCCACGATGGATGCCGGTGCAGCCTCCAGAAGGATGGACTCGCCGCAGTAGGCCCTGTTGGTGTTCAGACGGACAAAGAGGTTATGCGCAGACAGTTTGGCCTTCTGGCCGAAGACGGAGGCGCCGGCGGTGTGTTCAGCCAGCTGCTCCCAGGCTTTCATCTGGTCATCCGTCAGATTCTTGTAGGCTTTGGAAATCTTCGAAAGCGCACTCCGGCGGACCACCTGCGCCACGGTCACATAGCCGGTAGGATAACTCCGGACGGAAAGGATGTTGCGGCCGCCGACCCTTCTGGCCGTAACACCCTTTGCCGAACCGGAGAATCCCTCGAAAGCAATGGAAGGAAGTGCTATCATAGCAGTTTAGGTTAAGTTTAGGTTTAAGTGATGACGGTTAATCATCTGTCAGCAAAGATAATAAATCAAAATATCATTTGCAAACTAAAACACAGCGAATTAAGTAAATTTATCTAAAGTTACACTTTAAGTAACTTCGATATACTGGAGAGCATGAAAAAAACCTCCCTCAATGCTGAGGAAGGTTGAACTGGAAATCATAGTCCCTGTATTGGTCCCTGTACCCTGTCACGGTGTCCAGGACAATGTACCGGCAGTGTGCCCCATATCCGGACAATGCGTCAAGCCGCCACTTCTCACGATATCCAGGAATCACGAAAACCACCTCCCCGTCTTCCCTGCTGCAGCAGGCATTGGCCAGCACATTCCGGAACAGCGATGGCCGGCGCCCTCCGCCTGGATGTGTCAGCTGAAGCTTCATCAGGATCCTGTAGCGCTCCGGAGTACCGGTACCGCTGCAGTAGCTCCGGAACCTCAACAAAAGCGTTCCATTTTCAGACTCTTCAGCAGCCGCAAACTCCATCGAGAGAACCGGGAATGGCCCGAACGGCAGGGCCTCCGGAACATGCTCATCCCCCAGGGTATAAAATCCGTGATAGGCCGATACAAAGAGGTTCTGCCCGGAGATGTGTGCCGTCTTGTCATACGGCGGCCGATGGCTGATGGCCATGCAGCCATACTCGTTCCACAAGTGCTGAATGTCGTTCGGCTGTTCCCTCCAGGCCGCAAGAGCCCGACGATGAACGGCCAGGTACTCTTCCCGCGCTGGCGTCAACACATATGCCGACGCCGAGTGCTTTTTCACAAAGCATTTCCCTCCACGATGGAACCAGGTGAGGTCCTTCGTGGAGCCGTATGCGTCGGAGATGAGGATGGAAGGCTTGAAGACAGGCATAAGTTCAGGCATTGGCGTTTTGGGCTTGGCCGTAGCTCAAAGGGAGCATCTAAAGGGAATGAAGCAGAACTTCTCCCTCAACCCATTTCTTGATGGCCTTCTTATCCGGCATCAGGCGAAGGTCATCCCCCAGTTTGCAAAGACTGTGGACAGAGGCGCGTTTGTAGTTGGGCTTGTCCGGGCAATCATCAAAGATGACCTTGCCGCTAAGTTGGTGAACCCAAAGCTCGGTGACAAAGGACATCGTGTCCTGATGCTCCGTGTAAACGGTGACATAATAGAGGACTTTATTTTCCACACGTTCTATAAATCTTATGAGTGTTTCCATAACAATCAGCATTTTATTTCAACTACAAGATAGTGATTTTCTGCGAGAATAACAAATTTATTTACAGCAGGTTACATGATTTTTTTCCTCGGTATAGAACACTCCCTATCGCAGTTTGATACCGGCCTCCACAACGACGCTGGCAGCGGCGTCAGCCGCTGCTTCCCTGGTGTATGTGTATATTCCTTTTTCGGTCCTCCGGGCAGGCCACGATGCTGGCATCAGCACTGAGGCCGAGGCGTGGGTTCCCCAGTCGACCTCTATGGTTTTGAGTCTCTGGACCGGGTCGGTGGCGCGGGGTACCAGGTTGAAGTAGGCAATGGCCTTGATGCGGGTGCCCGGGCCAGAGTCTCTAAACCATAGAGGCCCCGGAGCGAAGCGGAGGGTTGGGCCGGGAGGCGGTCTGGCGCGTGGGGGCTGGCGGGCTTTGGCGGCACAAGGGCTGGGAGACCTCGGGCTCCCAGACCCCGACAAAGACCGACAGCTTGTGCGGTGGGCAGACGGCCTCCCGGCCCCGGGCTGGAACAGCCCGTGACAAGGCTCCCACGAAGGTTATCGCTGATGGCCGAAGGCCTTGCACTGACGGTTCCACCGGCGCAGGGTGTGACAGGCGGCAAGGGGCCCCTTGGGGAATGCTGACTGACACATGCTGCGCCAGCGGCCCTTCGGGGCCGCACTCCGGGTGCCCGACGCATCTCTGACGGGCTTGTCCCGGCAGAGTTGCAGAGGAATAGCATCCCGGAGATAAACAAGGACGGGCTCGCCCGGCCTTACCTTGGCTGAATGGTGTCCAAGTTGGGCTGGCCAGCTCCGCTGGACTGCCGGACTTGGATACCAGGCAGCCCCGCAGCTGTGCTGCTAAGGTGGCAGGATGCTCGCGCAGCACTAAGGCTGAAAGCGGGTGATGACGGTGGAGGCTCACTGACGCTCCCGCGGTACTGCACCGGGTAGAGAAATTGGGGAAATTGGGGCCCCGATTCCTCTGCCCGGTGCGGGGCTGGCAAAGGGCCGGGACGCTCCCGGCCACTGCAGCCAGGCCCTCTCCTGCCGCCGCCTCGCCCGGGAGATTCGAAGGCAGAACCTTCGCACCGCACGGACGGAGACACTTAACATAATCCGAATTGTGTAAACACCTGCTGGTAGGACGATTGTGCGTGGTTAATTATCCTTGCACTTTAACTGACTTTCGGGCGTGCTGCCGCCGCTGATGCAGGTGGTTACACAATTCCGATGGGATTATGTTAAGTGCCCGGATTCTGGGCACTGACGGTCGCGCCGGTACTCCGCCTCCCGGGCGATTATCTCCCCTGGGGGTGATATGAACCCCAAAAGTTGGAC
>DGSO01000029.1 GCA_002393945.1 Bacteroidales bacterium UBA4360 | reverse complement strand
AACGACATTTGGCATAGTTTAAACACCGTCAAACCACCAAAAACGCCGTTCCAGAGCCTAAAGTGGTGGTTTGCGTGTATCAACACTATTTTGCCAAATAGTTACCATATTTTGGTAATTATTATTAACTTCGCGAGTAGCATTGGTATATGAGAGCATAAATAGATGATACTCACTATGGGAACAAAAAATGAGACCAGGCCTTTCAGGCCGCAACACCCCGGCACAATTCTGCAAGAAGAGTTGAAATCAAGGGGCATTAAGCAAAAGGTGTTCGCTCAAACCATAGGGCTTCAGCCCTCACACCTGAGTGCGCTCATCCATGGTGCAAGGAATATCTCTCCGCAATTGGCGGCAAGGCTGGAAAACGCATTGCAGATACCTGCACATGTATGGCTGAATCTGCAGGCAAATTACAACCTGGACACACTCAAGGCGTCTGATGTCGTTGATGGATATACACCACAACAAACAAGAACTTATGCCCTCGCACAGCCTTATGAAGAGGAGAGCCGTCTATGGAGCCTTGCATTCAGGGCAGGGCAAAATGATGCTGTAGACAAGATTCATGACAATCTTGTCCGCTTCGGATTACCCGCAAAAGTCATAAATGAGTTGACTAATATTCTGTGAACGCAAACGCCAGATATGCAGCCATTTAAGCAAATAACCCTGAGATGAATTCCCCAGGGTTATTTGGTCAAAAGTCACTGAATCAATCAGTTAGCTCCACGAAATGGGCCTCCAACTAGCCGAAAAGCCATACTTCACCTGACTTTGTCTTCTCCGTCAGGGAGGGGTACGGGGAGGTGGGGGCGAATAGGAACGCAGTGAATGCGAGTGCCGGAGGAAGGGCTGGTCCGCGTCAGCGGATGCCGAACATTTGGGAGGGTGGTCTTTCGAAGGATGTCGTTGGGTCAAGACTGGTAGGGTGCTCAGTCGAAGGAGGGACGTAGCTTTTGGAGGCAAAGCCCTTTCTCCGGGCACAAAGCATACGGAGTGACGTCAGCCCCCACCTCCCCGTACCCCTCCCTGACATATGATAATGCTAAAGGCAGTTCATCCAGATACATCCAAACCACCGTTTTTGCTCATAGGAGGCCGAAAACGGTGGTTTGGCATAGTTTAAACAGCGTCAAACCACCAAAAACGCCGTTCCAGAGCCTAAAACGGTGGTTTGCGTGTATCGCGGCTTTGAAAAACCAAGCCGCTGTACACCTCTACATCCTTTCAGGGAGGTCGATGCCCAGGAGGCCCATGGCGGAGCGGAGGACGCGGGCAACGGCGTCGATGAGGACAAGGCGGTACTTAAGTACGGCCGTATCAGACTCCTTGAGGATGGGAGTGTCGTGATAGTACTGGTTGAACTCCTTGGCAAGGTCGTATGCGTAGTTGGCGATGACGGCGGGGCTGAGGGCGGCGCCGGCCTCGGCAACCTTGCCGGGATAGAGTCCAAGAAGCTTCACGAGGCGGATTTCCTTGGGGGAAGGATCGGCCGACATGACATCGGCAGAGGAGAAGTCTGCGGAGGCCTTGCGGAGGATGGAGGAAATGCGGGCATGGGTGTACTGGATGAAGGGGCCGGTGTTGCCGTTGAAGTCAATGGACTCCTTGGGATTGAAGAGCATGGTCTTCTTGGGGTCCACCTTTATGATGAAATACTTCAGGGCGCCAAGGCCGATTACATGGTACAGGCTGGCCTTTTCTTCGTCGGTAAGGTCTGTGAGCTTGCCGCTTTCCTCTGAGGTGCGGCGGGCTTCCTCTTCCATGCTGGCGATGAGGTCGTCGGCATCCACGACGGTGCCTTCACGGGATTTCATCTTGCCTTCGGGAAGCTCTACCATGCCGTAGGAGAGGTGGTAGATGCGGGAGGCCCAGTCAAAGCCAAGCTTTCCAAGTATGAGTTTGAGAACCTGGAAGTGATAGTCCTGCTCATTACCCACTACATACACGTGAGAGTCGAGGTTGTACTGGGCAAAACGGCGCTCTGCGGTTCCAAGGTCCTGAGTGATGTACACGGAGGTGCCGTCACCGCGGAGGACAAGCTTGCGGTCAAGGCCGTCGGCGGTGAGGTCGCACCATACGGAGCCGTCCGGTTCGGTCTCGAAAACACCTTTCCTGAGGCCTTCCTGGACCAGTTCCTTGCCAAGCAGATAGGTGTCGGACTCGTGGTCTACCTTGTCGAAGGAAATGCCCAGAGACTTGTAGGTCTCGTCAAAGCCCTTGAACACCCAGCCGTTCATCATGGACCAGAGTTCCCTCACGTGAGGGTCTCCCTCTTCCCACTTCACAAGCATCTTGTGGACGTCGTCCAGTACCTCAGGATGCTCCTTCTCAAGCTTTGCATAAGCCACATAGCAGTCTCCCACAAGGTGGTCTCCCTTCTTGCCGGTGCTTTCAGGAGTGGCTCCGTTGAAAAGCTTCTCCCAGGCATACATAGACTTGCAGATATGCACGCCGCGGTCATTCACGAGCGTTGCCTTGATGACCTCGTTGCCGCAGGCCTTGAGGATGCGTGAAACGCTGTCCCCGAGAAGGTTATTACGGATGTGGCCGAGATGCAGCGGCTTGTTGGTATTGGGAGATGAGAACTCCACCATGATGCGCTTTCCGGTGGAGGGCAGCTGGCCGTAATCGGAATCGGCGGCTATGTCCCTCAGGGTCTCGTTCCAGTAAAGAGGAGAGAACGAAAGGTTCAGAAAGCCCTTGACGCTGTTGAAGGCGCTTATCTCAGGGCAGTTTGCAACCAGATACTCACCTATTGCATTACCGGTAGCATCGGGAGCCTGATGCGTAATCTTGAGAAGCGGGAAGGTGACGAGGGTATAGTCTCCCTCGAACTCCTTGCGGGTAACAGAAACCTGAAGTGACGTTTCCGCCACTTCAGTTCCATAAATTGCCTTGATGGCCTCTGCGGCCTTTGCCTGAATGAACTTTTCCGGACTCATCCCAAGTAACTTTTAAGGAGTTTGCTGCGAGAAGGACTCTTGAGGCGGCGGATGGCCTTTTCCTTAATCTGGCGCACCCTTTCACGGGTAAGGCCGAAGCGTTCGCCAATCTCCTCAAGCGTCATTTCCTGACAGCCGATTCCGAAGAAACTCTTGATGATTTCCCTCTCACGGTCTGTGAGGGTGGAAAGGGCACGTTCAATCTCGGTATTGAGGCTTTCGTTCACAAGGCCCCTGTCGGCAGAAGGAGAATCGTCGTTGGGGAGCACATCCAGAAGGGAATTGTCCTCGCCTTCAACGAAAGGAGCGTCCACTGAAACGTGGCGGCCTGAAACGCGGAGGGTGTCGGAGATCTTGTCCTTGGGGACGTCGATCATCTCTGAAAGTTCCTCGTTGGAAGGCTGACGCTCGTTCTCCTGCTCGAACTTCGAGAGAGCCTTGTTTATCTTGTTAAGGGAGCCCACCTGATTCAGAGGGAGACGTACGATACGGCTCTGCTCTGCAAGTGCCTGGAGGATGCTCTGGCGAATCCACCATACAGCATAGGAGATGAACTTGAAACCGCGGGTTTCATCGAACTTTTCGGCAGCCTTGATAAGGCCCAGGTTGCCTTCGTTGATAAGGTCCGGAAGGCTGAGGCCCTGGTTCTGGTACTGCTTTGCCACAGATACCACGAACCTAAGGTTTGCGCGGGTAAGTTTTTCAAGGGCTTCCTGGTCTCCTTTGCGGATACGCTGTGCCAGTTCTACTTCTTCATCAGGAGTCACAAGCTCTTCACGGCCAATCTCCTGCAGGTACTTGTCCAAAGACGCGCTTTCGCGGTTGGTGATGGACTTTGTAATCTTAAGTTGCCTCATTTCTATAGTTTAGTCTACTTGCCAAAACCAAAGTAGAATGCCCTGCCGTTCTTGTCCACACCCTCTACATACACTGCACGGGGGGCCTTCTTGGCCTGGGCCACTACTTCTTCAGGTTTCGTGACGGGCTTGTCGTTGACATAGACTATAATGTTGCCTGCACGGGCTCCGGCATCTGCCATCTTGCCGCTACCCAGGGAGACAATCTCCACTCCGCCCTTGAGATTCAGGGACTTCAGGGTCTCCGGATCTGCTGCGCGGAGCTTGGCACCGTAGAATTCGGTGGTACCGTCGAGGGCTACTTCTCCGTTGGTTGCGGCGGCGGCCTGGAAGACTACTGTTACGTGGGCGGTCTTGCCGTCACGGATGTAGGCGATGTCGGCACTGTCTCCGGGGTGATATCCGGCAACCTTTGCCTGAACCGATGATGCATCCGTAATCTTCTGTCCGTCAATGGCTATGATGACGTCATCCTTGCGAAGGCCGGCCTTGTCTGCGGCACTTCCCTTGGAAACCTCGTTAATATATACGCCGGACACGGAGGAAAGTTTCATTTCGTCGGCAATTTTCTTGTCCACGGTTCCCATGGAAATACCAAGGACTGCGCGCTTTACGGAGCCGAAGTCGATAAGGTCGTCCACTACCCTCTTGACGATGTTCACGGGAACTGCGAAGGAGTAGCCGCTGTAGGAACCGGTCTGGGAGACGATGGCGGTGTTGATACCCACCAGTTCACCCTTCTTGTTCACCAGGGCGCCGCCAGAGTTTCCGGGATTTACGGCCGCATCGGTCTGGATGAAGGACTCAATCTTGAATTCGCCGCTGTAGTCGGGCATCGAACGGCCCTTTGCCGATACGATACCTGCGGTGATAGTGGAACGCAGCTGCACGCCAAGGGGTGAGCCGATGGCCAGCACCCATTCGCCAAGACGGAGCTTGTCAGAGTCTCCGAGGGGAATGGTGGGAAGCCCGGTTGCATCGACCTTGATGATGGCGACGTCCGTTGCGGGATCGGTGCCTACGACGGTGGCGTCGTACTGCTGGTTGTTATTAAGGGTAACCTGGATCTTGGTGGCACCGTCGACGACATGGTTGTTGGTGACGATGTAGCCGTCAGGACGGATGATGACGCCGCTGCCGCTGCCCTTGGCTTCACGCTGCTGAGGCATTGCATATTCGTCTCCGAAGAAGAAGCGGAAGAACGGGTCGATATTCTGATATTGCTGGCGGCGCTGCACCGTTACCTCTACGTATACCACGGCCTCCACTGCCGATTCGGCTGCATATGTGAAGTCCGGATAGTCCGTTTCTGCCAAATTGACAGTACGGTATTCTACGGCAGTACCGTTCTCGTCTGTTGTCACTACACTTTGTGCAACTGGTTCAGGTTGGGTTGCTTTTACCACTGCATAGGCGGTAATGCCTCCTGCAAGGACTGAAAGCAGTACAGTCAAAAATCCTCTTTTCATATCTTGTTCATTTAAGTATTTTCCGGCGCAATATTTCTCAAAACTTATGCCATTTCAAGGAAAATGATTATATTTGTGAACTGACTATAAGAAGAACAAGATATGAAACTGACCATTTCCAGCACCAATCTCCTCAAGGCCCTCATGGATGTTTCCAAGGCCATCCCTTCCAAGTCTCCGCTCGCTATCCTGGAGAACTTCCTCTTTGTACTGAAGGGAAACCTGCTGGAGATTACCGCATCAGACTCCGAACTCACCCTCCGTACAACGGTAGAGGTTGAATCCGGTGAGGAAGACGGCTCCATCGCCGTTCCCGCACGTCATATGACAGACCTCCTGAAAGAACTTCCGGACCAGCCAATCCGCATCCGCACCGTTTCCGACAGTTCTTTCGAATGCGGCTGGGCAAGCGGCAACTCCGTACTCCCCTATTTCCCCGCAGACGATTATCCGGAGATCAAGACCACCGGAGACGACGCCCTCAAGGTGTCTTTCCCTGCCGAAAGCCTCGTGGAAGGCATCCAGAGCACGGTCTACGCCACTGCCGACGATGAAATCCGTCCCGCAATGAACGGTATCTTCTTCGACATCGACATCGACTCCACAACCCTCGTAGCATCAGACTCCCACAAGCTCATCTGCTACACCACCAAGGATGTAAAGGCCTCGGAAAAGGCCTCCTTCATACTTCACAAGAAACCGGCATCCGTGCTGCGTTCCATCATCGGCAAGGATGTGGAAGACGTGGAAATCGCCTTCGACAGCGCCACTGCGCAGTTCACCTTCGGCGCCACCACAATGGTGTGCCGCCTGGTAGTCGGCAAGTATCCCAAATACAGGGATGTCATACCCACCTCCAACTCCAACGTCCTTTCCATTGACCGCCAGCTTCTCCTGAACACCGTGAAGCGCGTTGCAGTGTGCTCCAACAAGGCATCCAACCACATCAAGCTCACCCTCAAGGAAGGACAGCTGGAAATCTCCGCACAGGACCTTGGCTTCGCCCTCGCCGCATATGAGAAAATCATCTGCGACTACCACGGTGAAGACCTCACCATCGGCTTCAAATCCACCTTCCTCACCGAGATTCTCGCCAACATGGCCTGCAATACCCTGGTGATCAAGTTTGCCGATGCCCGCCGCGCCGCCCTCATCCTCCCTTCAGAGGAAGAAGCCGACACCGAAAAGGTCTGCGGTATCCTAATGCCTATAATGATCCAGTAATTACCTCTGTCATTCCGAGCGACAATCACCTTTGTCATTCCGAGCGAAGTCGAGGAATCTTATTAGAATATGGAATTGAATTTACAGAGGCCGCTGCTCTTCTTCGACATTGAGAGCACCGGCCTTAATATCGCCTCTGACTGCATTGCAGAGCTTTCTTTCGTAAAAGTGTTTCCCGGCGGAGAGACCCGCATCAAGACCTGGCGCTTCAAGCCCTGGGACTATGTGAACCGGTGCCAGTATCCCATTGCTCCGCAGGCATCGGCAGTGAACAGCCTCAAGGATGAAGACCTTGCCGGTGAGCCCCGTTTTGCCGACTGCGTGGAAGAAGTGGTCTCATGGCTTGAGGATGCAGACCTTGCCGGCTTCAACTCGGCAAAGTTTGACCTTCCCATGCTCGCAGAAGAAATTGAAAGAGTCAGGACCTTCGAAGGGAAGGACATCGACATAGACCTTCACTCCAAGCTCATGGTGGACGTCCAGAACATCTATCATTTCATGGAGCCAAGAAATCTGAAAGCCGCATACAGATTCTACTGCGGAGGTGAAGACTTTGAAAACGCCCACACAGCCGAGGCCGACACCGTCGCCACCTATGAAGTGCTCAAAGGGCAGCTTGACATGTATCAGGACAAACTCAAGAACGACGTCCAGTCTCTTGCCGCCATCGGCGGACGTCCCCGCACGGTAGATTATGCCGGCCGCCTCTATCTGAATGACGAAGGCGAGGCCGTGGTGAGTTTCGGCAAGCACAAGGGCAAGACCGCAAGGGAGGTCTGGAATACGGAACCTTCCTATTTCGCATGGATAGAAGGCGGAGACTTCACCCTTGACACCAAACGCCAGTTCGCAAGGCTCAAGGCCCAGTTCCAGAAGGAACGCAAAGAAGCCCTGAACCGTCCGGCAACTTCGGACGAACTTCAGGGCCTCAGGGATAAGTTTTCTATGGGAAAACTGTTCTGACCTACTGGATTCTGAAGATCACAGGGAAGGTGTAGTTCACAGATACGGGAACGCCGTTCTGGCTTGCGGGCTCCCACTTGGGTGAGGACTCAACTACGCGGACGGCCTCTTTGTCAAGGATTTCATTGACACCGCGGACAACCTTAACATCCTTTACTTCGCCGAGCTTGTTGACGGTGAACTGAAGGACGACCTTTCCTTCGATCTTCTGGTCAACTGCATCCTGAGGATAAAC
Organism: Bacteroidales bacterium UBA4360; assembly: GCA_002393945.1. Lineage (GTDB taxonomy): Bacteria > Bacteroidota > Bacteroidia > Bacteroidales > UBA932 > Cryptobacteroides. The sequence goes on along the minus strand of DGSO01000029.1, from coordinate 61,364 downwards.
AATCTGGCTGTTGACCCACTTTGAGAAGTCGTTGGCATCGCCACCGTCGAAGGTAGGCTTTACCTCAACTACCTGGAAAGGAAGAACTGCATCGGGGTTCTTTTCGAGAGTTTCGGCAACGGACTCGACTGCTGCACCGGGCTGTGCTGCGGAGAGCTTTTCAACAGCCTCGCGGATGTTGATTTCTTCACCTTCCTGAGCCTCGAAAGCGTCGATGGCATCATTGTAAGCCTTTGCAGCGGCTGCTGCTGCTTCTTCTTCCTGTGCTGCTGCAGCTGCGGCAGCCTTCTTGGAACCATTGTTCTTGCAACCTACCATGAGAATGGCTGCGGCTGCCATGAGAAGATAAACTTTACGCATAATTATTGGTATTTGGATAATAGCCGTATAATCTTGGCAAAATTAGTAAATATTATTCAAGTTTGAAATAATAGTTGAAAGGAGATTTCTCGACTTCGCTCGAAATGACAGAGGAGCTCGAAATGACAGAGGAAGAGGGGGAGAAAATGCGGACAAGGTCTTCGAGGATGAGGTCGGGGCGGACGGGGCCGGTTTCCCAGAACATGTTGCCGCCGCCGGGGGTGGAGCGAAGGGTGTTGTTCCAGGCTTCGGGGAGGGATATGTCTTTGAAAACGGGATGGATTTGCCGGAGGTCTGAAAGGGATGAGCACCAACCGGTGTTGAGCCAGAAATCGGCCTCCAGGGCATATTTGTAAGCCTTTTCGATGGAAATGACGGAGGAGGAACTTCTGCCGGGTTCCGCACCGAGGAGGCGGCCGCCTGCATCGGAGACGAGGCGGGTCATGTAGCTGTCCCCGCCGGGGATGTACCAGGTATCGGCATACGGAATATTGATGAGGACCTTGAACTTTGCATCGGGCTGGACAAGCGAGTGATACCTGTCCCGGACCGCGCAGAAGACAGAATCGGCAGCGGCAAGATGCCCGGTGAGGGCGCCGAAGAGCTTGACGTATTCCGCCCTGGCAAGGGGATGGCTCTCAAGGTGCTCATTCAGCTGCACTGTCTTCACTCCTATCTCCTTCAGCTTTGCCATGTAAGGAGGCTCCGTCGAGCCCACGGAATATGTTACAAGGTAGTCCGGCTGCACCCTTAGAACGGCCTCGTAATCGAGATTGGCATCGTATCCTACCTCTACGGCGTCAAGGTTCTCAAGGCCTGAGAACTTCACGCCCGAAACCCCTTTCACTACGCCGATGTCCCCTATCGCATCCAGGAAGCCCACATACGAACTGGACATGCACACGAGGCTGTTCACGGGGCCGCGGAGAGTATCGGCACCGCCCGAAGGGGAAAAGACCACCACCGAGGTGCTGTCCAGGATGCTGAACCAGCGGGCATATTCCATGTTTCCCGTGCCTGTTTTGGGGGATGAACAGGCGGCGACGAGGACAGATAGGAGAAATATTTTGTATTTTTGCACATTCAAAGATAGTGAAAAAAACGATGCTCGCTGCCGCCGTCGCCATATTTATCGCCTTTCAGGCTCCCGATACGCTGGACGCGTCGGTGGTAAGCGCAGCCAGGCATATCTCCCCTCCCACCGAAAGCGCCACCCGCGAAAAAATCCTTCGAAGCGCCTCCCTTGCCGATGCCATCCGGGACTTCTCCGGCCTCCAGATGCGGGACTACGGCGGAGTGGGCGGGCTCAAGACGGTCAATGTAAGGAGCCTCGGAAGCGCCCACACGGCCGTTTTCATCGACGGCGTCCCTATCGACAACGCCCAGAACATGCAGCCGGACCTTGGCCGCATAGATGCCGATGACCTTGAGACCGTGGAGCTTTATGCCGGACAGAAATCGGAACTTCTCCAAAGCGCAAGGGAATACGGAAGCGCCAGCTCCCTGCACATGAGAACGGCAGCGCCCAAAGGCCGTAAAACCGCCTTCAGGCTGCGCGGGGGCTCATTCCGCACCCTTTCCCCATCGGTCAGCCACGAAGGACGCATCGGTAGAAACCTTACCGGACGCGCAAGGATAGGGGCCGATATTTCCGACGGCAGCTATCCTTTCCGCCACAAGGATTCCCTCATGAGACGGGAGAATTCCGACATCAGGGCATTCAGGGCATCGGCCGGTCTGTGGTACACCCCGGAATCCGGAAGGTACGAGGCTTCGCTGCGGTTCTATGATTCGGAGCGCGGGATACCCGGGCCGCTTTACAAGCAGTCCGATAAATACCCCATGTCCAGGGACCGCCAGGCCGACAGGGACTTCTCGCTGCAGGCCTCGGGAGAGCAGCAGCTTACTCCGTCCCTGAGGCTCCTTGCACGCGCCCGTTACTCCCGTGATGTTCTTGACTATATGGATATCTCCGAGCAGGATCCTGCCATAAGCGCGGAGTGGAAATATGACCTTCAGAGCGCATACCTGTCTGCATCCCTTGGCTGGCAGCCAAGGCCCTGGCTGCACCTGAGCGCCGCCATCGACGGCCAGGCCGAAAGTCTCCGTTCAAGGGTTGACGCCCGGCGCGAAAGCCTGCTCACAGCCGTGTCAGCTGCCATTTTGAAAGATCCGTGGAGGGTATCGGCAGCGCTGCAGGGCCAGGTTACAAGGGACGGTTACCGCTTCCTCTCCCCTTCCGTCATAATTGACTGGCATCCCCGCCGGGACTGGGAGTTCGGCGGAATAATCAAGCGCTCCTGCAGGCTTCCTTCGTTCAACGACCTTTACTACACGAACGTCACATCAAGAAACCTGAAACCGGAAAAGGTGTGGCAAATCACCGCCCGATGGTGCTGGGACAGGACATACAGCAACTGGCACTTCCGGTGCCGCGAAGAACTCTACCACAACAGGGTTAAGGACAAACTCGTCGCCGTTCCCGGAGGCAGTCTGTTCCGCTGGACCATGTACAATCTTGGCGAGGTGCTCATCTGGGGCGATGAAATATCGGCCGAAGCCGCCTGGTTCTCGGGGCCATGGTCTGCCGGTGCAACCGCCCGTTACTCCTATCAGTGGGCGCGGGAAAAGGGTGCTTCCATGCAGATTCCCTACATTCCGCTGCACAGCGCAAGTTTCAATCTCTTCGGCAGGTGGGACAGTCTCCGTCTTGACATCCGCGGTTTCCTCACAGGCTCCAGGGTAACGGCGGCAAGTATGCGCCCGGAATACCACCTCTCCCCATGGACCACCTGGGATGCCACCGTCACATGGAACATCTTTCCAAGAACACGTCTTTCCCTCGATATCAGGAACTTGTTCAACGAGCAGTATCAGGTGGTTCTCCAGTATCCTATGCCCGGAATCAACTTCCTCGCAGGTGTTGCTATTGAATTCTGAAAAGACTATCTTTGCAGATAACCAAAAAACTATAACATCATGAAAAAATTATCACTGCTGGTTCTCTCCCTTACGATGCTGCTTGCAGCGGCAAGCTGCTCCAAGGTAGAAAACGCCTCTGGAATGGAAGGTTTCACGGGCATCCAAACGGAAGCAGGTGACTCTGCCCCAGCCGGCACCAAGCTTCTCATCCTCAACGAAGGCGCATTTCCGGGCAAATCCACCCTGGACGTACTCAATTTCAGCGACGGAAAACTCTATGCCGATGTTTTCGCCCAGGCGAATCCCACCGTCACGGATGGTCTTGGTAATACCGGAAACGACATGGAAGTAATCGGCAACACCATCTGGATTCTAATGAATGCCTCCAACCAGGTGGTAATCCTCAATGCATTCAATTACAAGCATATCGCAACGATAGACATCGACAGCCCCAGGAGCATAGTCTCTGACGGCAGCTATGCATATATCACATATTACGGCGGCGCAACCTACGGAAGCGCAGTCCCTGTCCTTGGCATGCTTTACAGGATAAGCACAAGCGACTACCACGATTTCACTTCACTTCCGGTAGGCTACCAGCCTGAGGGCCTCGCCATTCTTGACGGCAAGCTGTACGTTGCCAACAGCGGCGGCTACAACGCCGTCCATGACAACACCGTGAGCGTCATCGACCTTGCTACCTTTGAACCTGAGAAGAGCATCGAACTCCCGGTAACCAACCTGAACATGGTAAGGGCTGCATCCGGAAAAATATGGGTCTCCACCTACGGAGAATCCACCTGGTCGCAGGACGGTGACAACTGGATCCAGAAAGTAAGTGCTCCAATGTCACTTGTTTCCGTATCTCCAGACGGCACCTCAAAGATAATTTCCGGCGTCCATGCCGACAAGATAACCGCCAGCGACGGCATCATCTATGCCATCGGCAATGACAAGGAAATGGACGGAGGCTATGATACCTGCCTCTACAAGGTAAACAGTACCAGCTCAAAGTTCGAAACCATCCACTTCTCCGGAACAGACCTCGCCCGTATCGGCTATCCCTACTGCATCCTCGTAAACCCCGACAACGGCGAAATCATCATTGCCGATGCCTCCTTCACCGGCGACAGCACCCTCTGGTGCTTCACCAAGGACTATAAATACAAATGGTCCGTCACCACCGGAGTAGGAACGGGCCATCTGCTAATGTACAGGATGTAATAATTACTCTGCCTTGCCGTCAGAACCAAGGACATTCACAATCTTGTGGATGTAGAGTTTCTTCATCTCGTCACGGGCGGGGCCGAGATACTTGCGGGGATCGAACTCACCGGGCTTCTCGTTGAATACTTTACGCACGGCGGCTGTCATTGCAAGACGGCTGTCGGAGTCGATGTTGATCTTGCAGACTGCGCTCTTGGAGGCCTCACGAAGCTGCTCCTCGGGAATACCTACTGCATCCGGAAGCTTGCCACCGTTGGCGTTGATGATGTCAACATACTCCTGAGGAACGGAGCTGGAGCCGTGGAGAACGATAGGGAAACCGGGAAGCTTCTTCTCAATCTCATGAAGCACGTCGAATGCGAGCGGCGGGGGAACCAGACGGCCGGTCTTGGGGTCACGGGTGCACTGCTCGGGCTTGAACTTGTAAGCACCGTGGCTTGTGCCGATTGAGATCGCGAGGCTGTCGCAGCCAGTGCGGGTAGCGAAGTCGATAACCTCTTCCGGACGGGTGTAGTGGGACTCCTCTGCAGAGACCTCATCTTCTACACCGGCAAGAACGCCGAGTTCTGCCTCAACGGTAACATCGTACTGATGTGCATAGTCAACCACCTTCTTGGTGAGAGCGATGTTGTCCTCATAAGGGAGGGATGAAGCGTCGATCATGACAGAGCTGAAGCCCATGTCAACGCAGCTCTTGCAAAGCTCGAAACTGTCACCGTGATCAAGGTGAAGGACAATCTGGGGATGCTCCCAGCCAAGTTCCTTGGCATATTCCACAGCGCCTTCTGCCATGTAGCGGAGAAGGGTCTGGTTTGCATAGTTGCGGGCACCTTTAGATACCTGGAGGATAACAGGAGACTTTGTCTCTGCCGCGGCCTGGATAATGGCCTGGAGCTGCTCCATGTTGTTGAAATTGAATGCGGGAATGGCGTAACCGCCAGCAACTGCCTTCTTGAACATCTCACGGGTGTTCACAAGGCCAAGATCTTTGTAAGATACCATAATCTATATTAGGTTTGTTATACTTTCCAATGGTCCACAAATATACTATTTTTCCGGCAATATTAAAAATTTTTACATTGATTTGATGCCTTTAAGCCAACAAACCGCCTTAGAGGGAACAAAAATCAAAAATAATCTGTACCTTTACTGAAATGAGTCAAACGCCTATGAAACGAATTATAGCACTTTGCATTCTGGCCGCCATGGGCACGGCAGTCTGCGCAAAGGAAGAAGCCAGACTTCTCCGCTTTCCCGCAACCAACGGAACAGACATTGTTTTCAGTTATGCAGGAGACCTCTGGACGGTGCCAGTGCAGGGCGGAGAGGCCCGTCGCCTCACCTCCCACATCGGCTATGAAATGTTTGCCAAATACTCCCCTGACGGCAATACGATAGCATTTACCGGAGAATACGACGGCAACCGCGAGGTCTATCTCATCCCCGCAAGGGGCGGAGAACCCGAGCGCCTTACATATACGGCCACCAATCCCCGTGACGACCTGGGAGACCGCATGGGCCCCAACAACATAGTCATGGCATGGGCTGCCGACGGCATCTATTTCCGCAACCGCACTGAGGACGGCTTCTCCGGAAAGCTTTGGAAGGTGGCGCCCGAAGGCGGCATGCCCTCGGAGCTTCCCCTCCCTGAAGGCGGCTGGCTCTCCTGGAGCCCGGACGGCAGCAAGATGGCCTACAACCGCGTCATGCGCGAATTCCGCACCTGGAAGTATTACAGGGGCGGCATGGCCGACGACATCTGGATCTGGGACCCGCAGGCAAAGACAGTGAAAAATGTCACCGACAACATCGCCCAGGACGTCTTCCCAATGTGGATCGGGGACGATATCTTCTTTGCCAGCGACCGTGACATGACCATGAACCTGTTCAGATACAATACCAGGACAGGGCTTACAACCAAGGTCACCGACTTCAAGGAATACGACGTCAAATTCCCCTCCACCGACGGCAAAAGCATAGTCTTCGAAAACGGCGGCTGGATCTACCGTTACACCCCTGCCGACGGCAAATGCACCAAGGTGAGCATCACCCTTGCATCTGATGCTGTCTACGGCCGCACCGAGCGCAAGGATGTAAGCGGCAGGGTGAGCGCCGCAAGCCTTGCCCCGGACGGTTCCAGGGTAGTCGTCACAGCCCGCGGAGAAGTCTTTGACGTTCCCGTAGGAAAGGGCGTCACCCGCAACCTTACCCGCAGTTCCAACTCCAACGACCGCGGCGCCGCATGGAGTCCGGACGGAAAGTCTGTGGCATGGATCGGCGACGCCACCCAGGAGACCGAAATCTATCTGTACGACGTTGCAAAGGGCAGAGTAAAGCAGCTCACAAACGGTTCCGACACCTATATCCGCCGCCTCATGTGGGCGCCGGACAGCAAGCACATCTACTATACAGACCGCAAGAACCGCTTTGTAGAGGTGGATCCCGCATCCGGCAGCAAACGCACCGTAATGGAAGACCCTGTGAGGGAGTTCTATGCAGTTAGTTTCTCTCCGGACAGCAAGTGGATTGCATACACGCGTCCCGCAGAGAACGAGATGGATATCGTCTATATCCGCAGCCTTGCAGACGGCAAGGAATATCCCGTCACTGACCGCTGGTACAACAGCGGCAGCCCCACCTTCTCCACCGACGGCAAATACCTCATCTTCACCTCCGACAGGGATCTCAATCCCCAGTACAGCCGCATTGAATGGAACTATTCCTTCCAGGACATGAGCGGCGTTTACATGGCAATGCTTGCGAAGGACACACCTTCGCCACTTATCGGCAAGGACCCCGAGGTAAAGCCTGAAGAGGAAAAGCCCGCGGCGGAGCCTGCAAAGAAGGACGGCAAGAAAAAGAAGGCCGATGCCAAGCCGGAGGCAAAGCCATCGGCAAAAATTGACCCTGAAGGCATTGCAGAGCGCATTGTAAAGCTTCCGGTCAAGGGACGCAGCTTCTACTGCGACGGCAAGAGCCTCTGGTATGGAGGCCGCGGCGGCACCAGGGTATTCACCTTTGAAACCGCCGAGGACGAATCCTGCAGCGATGCCCGCATGGACGTCACTTCCGGCTCCTCCAAGGCCCTACTTTTCAAGGGAGGAGAGTTGTATGCCGGGAAAATCGGCCCCAAGATGGACGTAAGGCCCAAGGACAAGATTGACCTTGGCGGCCTTGTGACCACGGTGAACTATGCCGAAGAATGGGCCCAGCTCTATGACGAGGTCTGGCGTGCATTCCGCGATGGTTTCTACCTCGAAAACATGCACGGACGCGACTGGAACGCCATAAAGGACAAATACGCAGCCCTTCTTCCCTATGCCCGCACACGCCTTGACGTGAACTACATCCTGGGCGGCATGATAAGCGAAGTGGGAACCGGCCACTGCTACGTAACACCGGGAGAGTACCCCAAGCCTGAACGCATTCCCATGGGCCTTCTCGGCGCACGTCTTTCCAAGACGGACGGCGGCTTCCGCATAGACAAGATAATGGAAGGAGCAACGTACCGTCCCGAACTCCGCTCCCCTCTCCAGGAGCCCGGCCTCGGCGTGAAAGAAGGTGACATCATCACCGCCATTGACGGCGTTTCCCTTGCCGATATTGACAATATCTACAAGCTTCTCATCGGCAAGGCCGAAGTCCTTACCGAACTCACCATCGGCGGGAAGAAGGTAGTCGTAAAGCCCATTTCCGACGAGGGCCCGCTGGAGCACTATGCCTGGGTCCTCAACAATATCCGCACGGTAGAAAAGCTCTCCGGCGGCCGCGTAGGCTACATTTATATTCCCGACATGGGCCCTGAAGGCCTGAGCGAATGGGCGCGTTACTACTACCCGCAGCTTGACAAGGAAGCGCTCATCATAGACGACCGTGCAAACGGCGGCGGAAACATTTCTCCGATGATTATCGAGCGCCTTCAGAGGAAGGCATACCGCATGACCATGCGCCGCGGTTCAACCCAGACCGGGACTACACCGGAAGGCACCCACACCGGTCCCAAGGTGCTCCTCATCAACAAGTACTCCGCCTCTGACGGAGACCTGTTCCCGTGGAGCTTTAAGGCTAACGGACTGGGCACCGTCATCGGCACGCGCACATGGGGCGGCATCGTTGGCATCAGCGGTCCCCTTCCCTATGTTGACGGCACCGACGTCCGCGTTCCCTTCTTCACCAACTACGACGCCGCAAGCGGACAGTGGATAGTGGAGAATCATGGCGTAGACCCCGACATCCTCCTGGACAACGATCCTGTCAAGGAATTCGAAGGCACGGACCAGCAGCTTGAAAAAGCCGTCGAGGTCGCCCTTGAACAGCTCAAGGACCGCAAACCCCTCCCCGGCATCCCTGCCCCCAGAACCTTCAAGGACCTTGGACTTCCAGAGACTTGGTAACAACATTATATATGAACGGTAAAGTTTTGATTTTTTCGGCTCCTTCGGGAAGTGGCAAAAGCACTATAGTAAACCATATACTTGGACTGCATCCGGAGGTGGAGTTCTCCGTGTCGGCAACATCACGCCCGCCGCGCGGCACAGAGCAGGACGGGGTTGAGTATCTCTTCTACTCTGCCGATGTGTTCCGCGCCCTGGTGGCGGACGGCAAGTTCGTAGAGCATGAGGAAGTATACCCGGACCGCTTTTACGGCACGCTCAAGAGCGAAGTGAACCGCATCTGGTCAAAGGGCCATGTGATAATTTTCGACGTCGACGTAAAGGGTGGAGTGTCCCTGAAGAAGTACTTTGGAGATGCGGCGCTGTCCGTTTTCATCCAGGCTCCTTCCGTGGAAGAGCTGCGCCGCCGCCTCATTGCCCGTGCAACGGACACCCCGGAAGCCATCGAGCAGCGCGTCGCCAAAGCCGCAGAGGAAATGACCTACGCTCCCAAGTTCGACAAAGTCCTCATCAACGATGACCTTGACACCGCCTTCGCCGAGGCCGAAGCCATGGTAGACACCTTCTTATGCGAATAGCAGTTTACTCAGGCAGTTTCAACCCCCTGCACAAAGGCCATGAGGCGATAATCCGCTTCCTCACGGAGAAAGCGGGTTTTGACATGGTATATCTGGTAGTAACACCGCTCAACCCCTTCAAGGTAAAGCATTCACTTCCTGCCGGTGAAGAGCGCTTCAATGCAGCCGTGGCAGCCGTCGCCCGCCATCCGGAGCTTAAAGTAACAGTCAAGGATACGGAGCTTCACATGACTCCGCCGCAGTACACGGTGCGTACACTGGATACGCTCCAGGCAAAGGAGCCCGAGAATGATTTCACTCTTGTCATAGGAGCGGACAATCTGGAAGCATTTCCCCGCTGGAAGTACTACAGCCGCATACTGCTGGAGTACGGAGTAGTAGTTTTCCCTAGGAAAGGATATCACAGGGGACATCTGAAGGCCCGCCTTCTCAGGGAAGATTCCCGCTACCGTATAGAACTGCTCAAGGCCCCCCTCGTAAACATTTCCTCTACGGAAATACGGGAAGGCCTTGCAGCTGGTATAGATATGTCTTCCTGGCTAATGTAACAGCCTCAGGGAATTGCTTACCACGCAGATGCTCGAGAGTGCCATGCAGGCAGCGGCCAGCATGGGGCTCATGAGCCATCCAGTGAAAGGATAGAGAAGTCCCGCGGCAATGGGAACGGCCGCCACGTTGTAGAAGAAAGCCCAGAAGAGATTCTCGCGGATTATCTTTACAGACCGTTTTGAAAGCTTGACAAGTTCTGTGACCTTTGTGAGGTCCGACGACACGATGGTCACCTGCGCGGCATCCATGGCGATGTCCGTACCTGTTCCCATGGCGATGCTAAGGTCTGCAAGGGCAAGGGCGGCACTGTCGTTGATGCCATCCCCTATCATGGCAACCTTCTTTCCCGATTGCTGAAGGCGGGAGACATAGCCGGCTTTGCCGTCGGGAAGAACTCCAAACGTGACATTAGTGATTCCTGTGGCCTCTGCAACGCGCCTGACGCGCTCCTCCTTGTCACCGCTCACAACGTGCACTTCAAGTCCCATCTTCTGCAGGTCCTTCACGGCCTGGACTGAGCTCTCCCTCAGATTATCCTCGGGAGTTCCGTCCGTAAGGGTTCCGGTCTTGTCCATTACCACAACCTGCACCTTGGCTGCAGTCTGCAGGCTTTCTGCATCCTTTATAAGTATGCCCTTTGATGCACCGTTGCCGATGCCGGCAATAATCGCGGTTGGAGTTGCAAGGCCAAGCGAACACGGACAGGCCACCACCAGAACGGCCACCATTGAGAGCAGCCCCAGCGTAACGCCGTCCCCGCCGCCGAAGATAATCCAGGCGACAAGCGTCAGGACCGATATGCCGATAATCACCGGCACGAACACTGCCGCTATCCTGTCCACGAGCTTCTGCACAGGCGCTTTCGTGCCCTGGGCGTCCCGTACCATGCGGATGATGGAGGAAAGCATCGTCTCCTCCCCCACCTTTTCGGCCTTTACATTGAGGAATCCCCTCTGATTCATCGTCCCGGAATAAACGCGGTCTCCGGCTTTCTTGAGAACATGTGCCGATTCTCCGGTGAGCATGCTTTCGTCCACATACGAACTGCCGTCAATGACAAGGCCGTCAACCGGGAGTCTCTCTCCGGGTTTTACCACTATCACCTCGCCGGGAAGGACCGGGTCCTTTGGCGGCTGCAGTTCCATAAGGCCGCGGATGGCCTTGGTGGTACTGTGCTTTGCCATCTCCTCCAGAAGCCTTCCAAGAAGGATGAAGGCCACAATCATGGTACTTGACTCAAAGTACAGGTGCGGCTCCAAACCCCTTGAAGTCCAAACAGAAGGGAACAGGAGGTTGAAAATACTGAACAGATAGGATATAGACACGGACAGTGCCACAAGCGTGTCCATGTTCGCAGCGCCATGCCTAAGCGAGAGGATTCCCGCTTTGAAAAAGCGTCTGCCGCACCAGAAGACCACAGGAGTGGCAAGTGCCCACAGCAGATACCCCTTGAATGCGAAATCCTTGAACCCCATAGAAATAACCATCACCAACGCGGCAAGAGCCACGGCGATGATGGTATCTTTTCTGAGTGCGCGGAGGGACTCTTCCTGAGCCACCTCCGCACGCGAGTGAGCTTCGTCGTCCGAGCCTTCCACAATCATGTCATATCCGGCATCCTGAACTGTCTTTCGCAGTTCACCGGGACTGGTTACGGAAGAGTCATAATCTACCAGGGCTGTATTCGATGCCAGGCTCACCTGACAGGAATTGACACCTTTGGCATTTTTCAGGGCATTTTCCACTCTTGCCACGCATGCTGCGCAGCCCATGCCCTGCACGGGAAACGTTCTCTTGGTATTTGCCATTATTTTGCCTTATAAGCCTCTGCCTGCGCTGCTATGAGTGCAGGATCGTCAAAATAATTGATGCGCATGGCTTCCTTCATCTCATAGAGAGTCTTGGCTGCCACCTCACGGGCGTCTTCGGAGCCTTTTTTCAGAATCTCGTAGACGCCGGGAATATCCTGCTCGTATGTGTGTCTGCGGGCACGGATGGGTTCCAGACGGTCCTGAAGCACGTTGATGAGGAACTTCTTCACCTTCATGTCTCCAAGGCCTCCGCGGCGGTAATGGTCCTTGAGCTCGTCCATGTTGGCATAGTCCGGCCAGAAGCGGGCGAAGTCTGCATCATCGGCAAAAGCGTCAAGGTAGGTGAATACGGGATTCACCTCTACGTTGCCGGGGTCTTCCACCCTCAGGTGGTTGGGGTCTGTGAACATGCCCTTGACCTTGCGCTCTACCTCCTTGGGATCGTCGGAAAGATAGATGCAGTTCCCGAGGGACTTTGACATCTTGGCTTTTCCGTCTGTTCCGGGAAGGCGGCGGCATGCATTGTTGGAGGGAAGGAGTATCTCCGGCTCCACAAGCACGGGCGCATAGGTAGAGTTGAAACTGCGCACAATCTCACGGCACTGCTCAATCATGGGCTCCTGGTCTTCTCCCACGGGGACTGTGGTAGACTTGAAGGCGCAGATATCGGCAGCCTGTGAAATAGGATATGTGAAGAAGCCTACCGGCAGACCGCGGCGGTTGTCGTCTTCGGTCTCGGAACCGAAGCCGCGCATTGCCATCTCTGCCTTGACGGTAGGATTGCGCTGAAGGCGCTGGACTGTCACAAGATTGGAGAAGAACTGGGTCATTTCATGCAGTTCCGGGATACGGCTCTGGATGAAGATGGTCACTTTCTCGGGGTCCAAACCGCAAGAGAGGTAGTCCAAGGCTACCTCTATAATGTTTGACCGCACTTTGTCCGGATTGTCCGCGTTGTCCGTGAGGGCCTGGACGTCGGCAATGAAGACGAACATCCTGTCGTAATTGCCCTCGTTCTGAAGGAGCACCCTGTTTCTCAGGGAGCCCACATAATGTCCAAGGTGAAGTTTTCCGGTGGGGCGGTCTCCTGTAAGGATTATTCTGCCCATAGATTACTCTGCAGTAGGAACCACCTCGGGAGCGGCGGGAGCAGCAACCTCCTCGACAGCTTCCTTTACTTCTTCTGCTACTTCCTTGACTGCCTCTTTGGCGGTCTCTTCTGTGGCCTTCACCACTGCAACACCTGCAGCTTCTGCCTTCTGCTCGGCGAGGGCTTTCTCAGTCTCGCTGACTACACGCTCGACGGTTTCGGCCTGTTCCTGGACCTGGCTTGCAGCGTAGTCTGCCTTTGCGGCAGCAACCTCTGCCTTTGCAGCGGCTTCCTCAGCAGCCTTCTGGGCCTTGATGAGTTCTTCCTGCTTTGCGGCGATGTCTTCCTGCTTCTTCACTTCCTGCTTTGCAGCTGCAACCTGCTTCTTGGCGGCGCTCACTTCCTTGTTTGCAGCAGCGACGTTCTTCTTTGCAGCGTCAATCTGCTTCTTGGCATCGGTAACGGCCTTCTTGGAGAGCTTTACCTTGGCCTCTGCTTCCTTGTAGTCGCGCTTTGCGAGAACGAGGTCTGCCTGGAGGTCCTTGATGTCCTGCTCGGACTGCTGGATGGCCATTTTGTCGGCAGCGTCGAGGGTGCCGTCATCGACCTTGCGGGTCTTCTTTTCGAGTTTGAGGGCCTGCTTCTTGGCCTTGATGACGTTCTGCTTTGCCTTGAGGGATTCCTTCATCACGGAAAGAGACTTCTTGCCCTGGTTGTACTGGGCCTGGGCCTGCTCTGACTGCTGACGGAGGATATCAATCTCCTTCTGGCTGTCGATAGCCTGCTGGTCTGCGGCACGTACTGCCTCTGCAAGGGCGGCCTGATGCTCGTCTACCTTCTGCTTTGCTGCTTCGATAGCTTCCTTGTTGGTCTGAGCCTGTGCAGAGAATACAACTGCCAGGACTGCGATAGCACTGAGAATAAGCTTTTTCATTGTTTTTGATATTTATTTGTTCACTACTTTTCTAACCCACAAAATTAATCATTTTTTTCTTATTGACAATGCACATAAAATAATCCCCTCCCGGACCGGGAGGGGATTAAATAAGATCGCTTACTGCTCGTCAGGTCCCTGGTCCTGAGGTCCGGGCTGAGGACCGCCCTGGAAAGGACCCTGAGGGCCACCCTGGAACGGGCCCTGAGGACCGGCCTGGCCCTGCTGGCCTGCCTGGTACATCTTCTCGAAAGCCTTGTTCAGAGCCTCGGAGTAGCGGTCGATATCGGCAACGTTCTGAGCCTTGACGGCCTCTTTGAGGAGGTTGCAGTTGGACTCGACTTCGGCCTTGACATCGGCAGGAACCTTGTCACCGTTTTCCTTGAGGAATTTTTCGGCCTGGAAGGTGAGGGCGTCGGCATTGTTGATCTTGTCGATGCGTTCCTTTTCGGCCTTATCGGCGGCTTCGTTGGCCTTTGCCTCGTCACGCATGCGCTGGATTTCGGCGTCGGAAAGGCCGCTGGATGCCTCGATGCGGATGTGCTGCTCCTTGCCGGTGGCCTTGTCCGTTGCAGAGACGTTGAGGATACCGTTGGCGTCGATGTCGAAGGTCACCTCGATCTGAGGTACTCCGCGGGGTGCGGGTGCGATGCCGTCCAGATGGAAGATGCCGATCTGTTTGTTGTCCTTTGCCATGGGACGTTCGCCCTGGAGGACTACAATCTGCACGCCAGGCTGGTTGTCGGCAGCGGTGGAGAAGATCTGGGACTTCTTTGCAGGGATGGTGGTGTTGCTCTCGATGAGCTTGGTCATCACGCCGCCAAGTGTCTCGATACCAAGGGAAAGAGGTGTAACATCGAGGAGGAGGACATCCTTGACGTCGCCGGCGAGGACACCGCCCTGGATGGCTGCGCCGATAGCGACGACCTCATCGGGATTCACGCTCTTGTTGGGCTCCTTGCCGAAGAAGTTCTTCACGAGCTCCTGTACGTAAGGGATACGGGTGGAACCGCCCACGAGGAGGACCTCGTCAATGTCTGAAGGCTGGAGGTGAGCATCGCTCAGTGCCTGGCGGCAAGGTGCGATGGACCTCTGGAAGAGGGCGTCGGAAAGCTGCTCGAACTTTGCGCGGGTAAGGGTCTTTGCAAGGTGCTTGGGAATGCCGTCGACAGGCATGATGTAAGGAAGGTTGATCTCAGTGGAGGTCTGGCTGGAAAGCTCGATCTTTGCCTTTTCGGCAGCTTCCTTAAGTCTCTGGAGGGCCATAGGATCCTTCTTGAGGTCGATGCCGCCGTTCTCGGCTGCGAATTCGGATGCAAGCCAGTCGATGATGACCTGGTCGAAATCGTCACCGCCCAGGTGCGTGTCACCGTTTGTGGAGAGAACCTCGAAAACGCCGTCTCCAAGCTGGAGGATGGAGATATCGAAGGTACCGCCGCCAAGGTCATAGACTGCAACCTTCATATCCTTGTCCTTCTTGTCAAGGCCGTAAGCAAGGGCTGCTGCCGTAGGCTCGTTGATGATACGCTTCACATCGAGACCTGCGATACGGCCTGCTTCCTTGGTTGCCTGACGCTGGGAGTCGGAGAAGTATGCAGGAACGGTGATGACAGCCTCTGTGACATCCTGACGGAGATACTCCTCTGCAGTCTTTTTCATCTTCTGGAGAATCATTGCTGAAATTTCCTGAGGAGTATAGAGCTTGCCGTTGATGTCTACCCTGGGGGTGTTGTTGTCTCCGCGGACCACCTTGTAGGGAACGCGGTTCACCTCTGTGTTCACCTGATCATAAGTCTCACCCATGAAACGCTTGATGGAGAACACGGTGTTGTTAGGATTGGTAATGGCCTGACGCTTTGCAGGGGAGCCGATCTTACGCTCTCCGCCGTCAGTGAACGCCACCACTGAAGGAGTGGTGCGCTGGCCTTCATTGTTGATGATGACGGTAGGCTGGTTGCCTTCCATCACTGCGACGCAGGAATTGGTTGTTCCAAGGTCGATACCGATAATTTTACCCATAGTATTGTTTGTTTTTATTTGTTTTACTTATCAAAAAGGCGCCGCCCTTTTCGGACGACGCCATAGTTTTATCGAACTTCGTGCCACTGGTCAAACTCTGACAAAATGGCAGAAAAATGCTTGTCAGAACCGCCAGCCAAATGTTAGGAAGGCATCGGCAATGGTGGAATCCACTGCAATTTCAGGAGTGAGTATTCCGTCATCGATGACCTTATAATAAGGGTTGGTCTCATCCGGAGCGTAATAATAGCTGTACGGGACGATGAATTCTGTGGGCATGAAGCGGAAGCGGAGGGCGAAATCGGCATAGAAGGAGCCGGAAGAGGAATAGCCAAGGCCGAAGGAGACGGTCTTCTTGGCACCCTCGGAGCCGTCGGCAACGCCTGAGCCCTGCCAGATATAGCCGGTACGGACCGCAATGGCCGGAAGCGGTTTGAATTCCAGACCAAGCCTTACGGAACGGGATGCTCCAAGGTAATTGCGGATGTTCTCATTCTGGGTGGAGAAATCGTAATCGCCGAAGTCATACTCGTCCCCGCTGTAATTCTTGAATGCGGACTGGGAGTAGTTGACATACTCATAATCGGCACTCAGGAGGGCCAGTTTGCCAAGGGCGAAGGCCGCACCCAGATTGTAGCGGAAAGGCTGCCTGATCCTGTAGCCCCAGGTGTCTTCCGGGCTGGAGACGGCGCCGCGGTACTGGCCGGTAATCTCCGACTGTCCGGTATAGGAGTACTTCTCTATTACATTAAAGGCGGTAGGGGTCTGGATTGCCGCGCCAAGGCGCAGGGAAGGAATCGGCAGCCAGATTGCTCCAAGTTTGGCATAGATGCCATTCCCTTCCATGGAGTAATCCCTCTTCATCGTCATGCCAGCAAAACGGCCTGTGGTGCCGTCGGAGAATTCGATGGGCTCGAAGTCTGAAGGGTTGTTGGGCTGCTCCTTCCAATACTCCACCATGCCGTAGGAGGAGTTCACGATACCCACATTGATGCCAAGGAAGAACTTGTCAGACCAGTTTGCAGACCAGTTCATGATGAAGTCTCCCTTGTATCCCCTGGTCTGGCGGCCGTACTCCTGATAAAGAGGTGCGGCGATGCGGAACTGTCCGTTCTCATCGATGACCTCGGAGAGGGCGATGTATGCACCGTCTGCGCCGGTTACGCCGCTGATGAGACCGGCCCTGTAACCTACCATGTCTATCCATGCAGGCATCTTGGACGCATCTCCGGTGGCATACCAGTCTTCATTTGCCATGACATTTGTCAGATAACCGTCCGCCGATGAGGCAAGGGACGCGCCGAAGGAATCATGCGAGTTCACACCACTGGCATTGAACCTGTGAGTATAGTCATTGGTGGTGTTGAACACGAAACCCAGGGACATTCTCTTGAGACCGCTGCGGCGCCCGGTATCAAAATTCATGGTATAGCCGAAGCTGGGCATCTTGAAACGGGTACGGGACGATTTTACCTCATCTCCGAAGCCGGTGGGTTCCGAGCTGCCTGACGGCACAGTACCGGAAGCATAAGCAGTGCTTATACTGAGGCCGGAGCTGATATAGAACTGCGAATAGGAAGCCACCGAAGAGCCTGCAGGGTTGATGCCGAGTGAACCCGGATCTCCTCCAAGCGCAGTCATGGCGTTACCCATTGCAGCGCTGCGGGCCGTGCCGATGTAATTGTTCTCCGAGAAGAGATATGCATCCTGCCAGTCCTGGGCACTCAGACCAAGGGACATGCCAAGCAGGAAAAATATGCCGATAATCTTTTTCATACTTCAGTGTATTTATCTGCGTCCACCGCCACCGCCGCTGGAGTGCGATGATGAACCGCCGGACGAATGTGAAGATCCCGATGAATGAGAGGAGCCGGATGAGTGTGATGAACCGCCGCTGTAAGAGCCTCTTGAAGAAGACGAGCTGCTTCCCGATGAGCGGTAGCTTCCTCCGCCGTAGGACGATGACGAACTGCGGGTAGAAGAGGAGCTGCTTCCGGAAGAACGGTAACTCGATGATCCGGAGGAGCGGTATGACGAGGAACCGGAAGAGCGGTAGCTGCCGCTGCCGGAAGACCTTGTTGAGGAAGAGCGCCCGGAGCTTGAACGGGTGCTGCTGCCGACGGATGAGGAGCGGGAAGAGCTTCTGCTACCCATCGATGATGAGCGGGAAGAACTGCCTGCCGACGAAGAACGGGACACCGTACTCCTTCCTGCCGAACTGCCGGTACTCCTGGCTGCGGAGGAACCGGAGCTTCTGGTTGCAGACGCGCTCGTTCTGGCGACGCTTCTCACAGCTGTACCCGCAGACCTTGAAGCCCTGGAAGGACTTGCACTGAAGCGGGACGTGGAAGCTGCCGATGCGCCCGTGCCCTTCATTGCGACAGAAGAGCGGGATGCTCCTATGCCTCCGGTACGGTTGACGCCGCCGCGGGTGGTGAAGTTGCCGTCCCTGTGACCGAGGCTAGCTGCACGTGAGGGGCCCCAGTAGTGGCGGCCTCCGCCATACCAGTAACGGTCATACCAGCCATAGCCGTGATGATAGTATCCGTAATAGCCGTGATAGTAGTGCGGACCGTAATACCATGAGTCATAGTACCAGGGATCATAGTACCAGCTGTAATAGTGGCGGTACGGTCTGTACCAGTAATAGTCATAATACCAGGGATCCCAGTGGTACCAAGGGTCATAATACCAGCTGTAATAGCGGTACGGCCTGTACCAGTAATCATAGTCCCAATACCATGAGTTGTAGTACCAGGGGCTGTAATACCATGAAGGTGTTGTGTTGAGAACCGTTATTTCGGTGGGTGCGAATTTGACGGTCTGGCCGGGACGCACCTGAAGTGTGTCCCCGCTGCTCAGAAGCAGGGTTGCGGTTTCCCGACTGTCTGCCAGGAGATTGTCTATTTCGCTTTCAGGGACCTCCGGGGTTACGGTCTTGACTACGTCTGCTTTAGAGCTTACGTAGAGGCCGTCGTCGAAGGTTTGGGTCTGCAGTTGGCTTAGGGATGAGCACGACAAGGCGGCAATGATGGCCGACAGGTACGCCATGATTCTTATTTTCATTGTCAGATCCTCCTTAAATTGCAATAAAATCCGTATATTTGCGCCGGAAAAGCCCGGCATGAAACAATCATGCAAGTTCCATACCTGCATTTCATGTTTCGGGATACAATATTAACGCAAATTCAAAAAAAAAGCAAACAGAATATGGCAAAAGAGGTAACCAAGAGGTCCGACAACTACTCCCAGTGGTACAATGACCTGGTTGTAAAGGCCGATTTGGCCGAGCAGTCCGCAGTGCGCGGCTGCATGGTCATAAAGCCTTACGGATATGCAATTTGGGAAAAGATGCAGAGCATCCTTGACGGTATGTTCAAGGAGACCGGAGTAAAGAACGCATACTTCCCCCTCTTCATACCCAAGAGTTTCTTCTCCCGTGAAGCAGAGCATGTAGCAGGCTTCGCCAAGGAGTGCGCCGTGGTCACTCACCACAGGCTCATGAACGATCCCAACGGCAACGGAATCGTTGTGGATCCTTCCGCCAAGCTGGAAGAGGAACTCATCGTCCGTCCTACCTCTGAAACCATCATCTGGAACACCTACAAGAACTGGATTCACTCCTGGAGAGACCTTCCCGTGCTCTGCAACCAGTGGTGCAACGTAGTGCGCTGGGAAATGAGGACCCGCCTCTTCCTCCGCACCGCTGAATTCCTCTGGCAGGAAGGCCACACGGCACACGCAACGGCACAGGAGGCAGAAGAGGAAAAGCAGCGCATGGTAGACGTGTATGCCCGTTTCGCCCGTGAAGTCATGGCACTTCCGGTGGTGGTCGGCCACAAGAGCCCGGGCGAGCGCTTTGCAGGCGCCCTCGACACCATGACCATCGAGGCCATGATGCAGGACGGCAAAGCCCTCCAGGCAGGCACTTCCCACTTCCTTGGACAGAATTTCGCCAAGAGCTTCGACGTCACCTTCACCAACAAGGAAGGCAAGGACGAATACGTCTGGGCAACATCCTGGGGCGTATCGACACGTCTTATGGGCGCGCTCATCATGGCCCACGGAGACGACAACGGCCTTGTCCTCCCCCCTGCCCTCGCCCCTATCCAGGTTGTGATGGTTCCTATCTACAAGAGCGACGAAGAGCACAACGCCGTCCTTGACAAGATGTATGAGCTCAAGAAAGCCCTCGAAGCCAAGGGCCACAGCGTGGAAATCGACGACAGAGACACCCTCCGTCCCGGCTTCAAATTCGCTGAATGGGAGCTCAAGGGCGTCCCGGTGCGCCTTGCAATGGGTCCCCGCGACCTTCAGAACGGCACCGTGGAAGTAGCCCGCAGAGACACCCTCGAAAAGATTTCCGAACCCATCGAAGGCCTTGAGGACCGCATCATCGACCTTCTTGACGACATCCAGAAAACCATTTACAACAAAGCCCTCGCATTCCGCGATGCATCCATCCGCAAGGTAGACACCTGGGAGGAGTTCAAGGAAGAAATCGAAAAGGGCGGCTTCCTCCTCTGCCACTGGGACGGCACTGCCGAAACCGAGGCCAAGATCCAGGAAGAGACCAAGGCAACTATCCGCTGCATCCCTGTAGACAGCGCAGTATGCATTGAAGAAGGCAAATGCATCTACACCGGCAAGCCTTCACACCAGAGAGTTATATTTGCAAGATCATATTAATATGAAAAAAGCATTCACATTCATAGCAATTGCCCTCGCAGGCACATTTGCGGCATACGCCCAGGACGCTCAGAGCGCAGCAGCAGAGGCTGCGGCAGCCCTCAGCCAGGCAGAAGAAGTTCCGGTAGCGGCACCCAAGCCCACCTACTGGACAAACACCATCCAGACCAACATCAACTTTGGCCAGACTTATCTTTCCCAGTGGGCTGCAGGTGGTTACAACACCATCACCCTTGCAGGCAACATTGACGCCAGCGCCAATTACGCCAAGGACAAGATGATCTGGAACAACCGTCTCCAGCTCGATTACGGCACACTCTATTCTGCCGACAAGCCCATCTACCAGAAGAACAAGGACCGCATCTACTTCGAATCCAAATGGGGCTTCGAGACTCCTATCCGTCACTTGTCATATTCTGCCAACTTCGACTTCAAGACCCAGTTCGGCGACAACTTCAAGTACGGCACTCCTTCAACTGACGGTGAAACAGAGCCCACCAAAGAAGACTGGCTCAATGCCAGGACTATCCAGTCCGGTCTCTTCTCTCCGGCATACATCAATCTGGGTCTCGGTCTCCTGTGGACACCCAAGCCCTGGTTCTCACTCAACGTCGCTCCCCTTACCGGCGGTGTCGTAATCGTTTCAAACGAAACGCTGCGTGACAAATACGGTATGGAAGTAACGGCTACCGGTACCGACGGCAAAGCCACCGCATGGAAGCCTGCACGATTCGAATTCGGTGCCCAGGTCAAGGCCGACGCTTCATGGGTGATCAACGACAACTTCACCTACACCACCCAGCTTGCCCTGTTCTACAACTACCTTACCCCCAAGGTTGAGCCCCGTGTGACATGGGACAACAAGGTATTCTGGAAACTTGCCAAGTACTTTGCCCTCACCGTTTCCACCAACATGATTTACGATCCTCTGGTAAAGGTAAAAGACACGGACGCAGACGGCACCCCTGACGCCAAGGGCGTACAGTTCAAGGAATTCCTGGAGTTCGGCTTCACCTATACAATCTCACACAAAAGGTAGTTTATGCTACTTGTTGCAGTCAGTGGAGGCATAGACTCCATGTGCCTTGCAGAAAAGGTCCGCCTCGAGGGCGGGCCTTTCGCAATTGCACACTGCAACTTCCACCTCCGCGGAAAGGAATCCGACTCGGATGAAGCCTTTGTCCGCGAGTGGGCTTCAAAATACGGCATAGAGTGCCACGTACGGCATTTTGAGACGCTTGAGTACGCCGCATCCGAAAAGATAAGCACCGAGATGGCAGCCCGCAGGCTCCGTTACCACTGGTTCGGAGAACTATGCAAGGAACATGGCTACGAGGCCGTCGCCGTGGCGCACAACGCCAACGACAATGCCGAAACCCTCATCCTCAACATCCTCCGCGGCACAGGCCTCAAAGGCATTACCGGGATGAAAAAGGAAGGCTCCGTCCCGGACCCGGACTTTGCCGATATTCCCCTCCTCCGTCCCCTTCTGGACATGACCAGAGAGGATATCGAGGCATTTGCCGAAGAGCACGATCTCTCATGGAGAGAAGACTGCACAAATGCAGAAAACGAGTACAAGAGGAACAAAATCCGCAACCTCGTTTTCCCCGTCTTCAGGGAGATTAATCCGTCGTTCATCCGGACTTTGAATGAAGACATGAAACGGTTCGCAGAGTTTGTGGAGGCATACCCTCCTGAAACCTTCGGACCTTCGGTCCTCGTCCCTCCCACTGCCTCCGGCAGCGGGCCCCTCCCGTTCATGAAGCCACGGGCGGCTACAGTTTCCGGAGGGTATGCCTCCACAAACTCCTACATCATTCAAGAAGAAAAATGGGATGGTTCAAGTCCAGTCATCCAGCCCCAAGGGATGCTCATAATGGATGCCGACAAGGCCGGAGACTACTTTGAGGGTCATTGGGAGTCAGGAGACTGGATACGGCCGCTGGGGGCTCCTGGGAAAAAGAAGCTTCAGGACTGGTTCACAGACCACCATTTCGACGTAGAGGACAAGCATGCCGCAACACTAGTCAAGGATGCCGGAAATCCGCACCACGTGCTCGCCGTAGCCGGTTTCTGCATAGACCATTCAGTACGCGTTACGGCAGCCACAAAACGCATACTTCGGATTTCCGCAAAAAATGATTAAATTTGTAAGATTTTAGACATATCATAACATGAACAGAAAAGTACTGCTGATGATTCTGGATGGTTGGGGCGAAGGACGCCACGACTATTCCAACGCTATATGGACAAAGGGAACACCCAACATTGACGCCCTCCGCGAGAAGTATCCCTACAGCCATCTTCAGGCATGCGGCGAATACGTCGGCCTGCCGGACGGCCAGATGGGCAACTCCGAGGTGGGACACATGAATCTGGGCGCAGGCCGCGTAGTATATCAGGACCTCGTCAAGATCAATATCGCATGCCGTGAGCACAAACTTCTGGAAAACAAGGAAATCAAGGCTGCATACGAGTACGTGAAGAAATCCGGCAAGAAACTCCACCTCATGGGCCTTACCTCCCACGGCGGCGTTCACAGCTCCCTCGACCACGTTTATGAGTTTCTCCGCGTTGCAAAGGAGGAAGGACTGGACAAGGTCTACGTCCACGCTTTCATGGACGGCCGTGACACCGATCCCCGCAGCGGCCTTGGCTTCGTAAAGGAACTCGAAGAGAAGATGGCCGAAACAACCGGCAAGGTTGCATCCGTCTGCGGGCGCTTCTACGCCATGGACCGCGACAAGAGATGGAACCGCGTAAAGGAGGCCTATGACCTTCTGGTAGAAGGCAAGGGTGCCGCTTTTGAAAGCGCACAGGCCGGTATCCAGGCAAGCTACGATGCCGATGTCACCGATGAGTTCATCAAGCCCATCGTAGTCACGGAAAACGGCAAGCCCGTTGCCACAATCGAGGAAGGCGACGCCATCATCTTCTACAACTTCCGCAACGACCGCGCCCGCGAACTCACTTCCGTCCTCACCCAGAAAGACATGCCCGAAGAGGGAATGCACACCATTCCTCTCTACTACTGCTGCCTCACTCCTTACGACGCTTCCTTCACCGGAGTACATATCCTCTTTGACAAGGAACTCGTACAGGACACGCTCGGAGAGACCGTTTCCAAGGCCGGAAAACGCCAGCTCCGCATTGCCGAGACAGAGAAATACGCCCATGTGACATTCTTCTTCAACGGCGGCCGTGAAACCGTGTTCGAGAACGAAGACCGCATCCTCGTGAACTCTCCCAAGGTTCCCACATACGACCTTCTTCCCCAGATGAGCGCCCCCGAGGTTGCAGAAAAACTCATTGCCGAAATCCGCACCGGAAAGCAGGACATGATTATCCTCAACTTCGCAAACGGAGACATGGTGGGCCACACCGGAGTTTACAACTCCATCACCCAGGCCGTCACCTGCATCGACAATCTTGTAAAGAAAGTTGTCGACGAGGCCGTCGCAAAGGATTATGTGGTTCTTCTCACCGCAGACCATGGCAATGCAGACTTTGCAGTGAACGCAGACGGAACCCCCAATACTGCACACTCCCTCAACACCGTCCAGTTTGTGGTAATCAACGCAGGAAAAGAGGTAAAGACCGTAAAGGACGGTGCCCTGTGCAACGTCGCTCCTACCATCCTCAAGCTGATGGGCATTCCTCAACCCGCCGCAATGACGGCAGAGCCACTGATTTAATATGGAATATACAGCCAAGTTTCTTGCACAGCTGCTTAACGGCACTGTAGAGGGTGACGAAAGCGCCCGCGCCACCAAGTTTTCCAAGATTGAACACGGAAAACCCGGCACGCTGAGCTTTTTCGCAAATCCCAAGTATGAGCCCTACGTATATACAAGCAAGGCTTCAATCCTCATAGTGGACAAGAGTTTCGAGCCCAAGGAGCCCGTAACTCCCACCATGGTAAGGGTGGAAAATGCATACAGCGCCATTGCAGACCTTCTCAAGTACACTTCAAAACTCAGCAAGAAGGCCAAGAGGCACCGCAGCTGCCTCTCCTGGTGCTCCCCGCTGAGCGCCAAGCTGGGCAAGAAAGTCTGGGTGGGTCCGTTTGTCTTTATCGGCAAACGCACCAAGATCGGTGACAACACCGTAATTCACGGGCACAACAATATCGGCGAAGATGTAACCATCGGCAAGAACTGCATCATCTATCCCGGAGTTGTGGTTTATCCCGGAACAATCATCGGCGACAATGTCATCCTTCATGCAGGCTGCATTATAGGCTCCGACGGCTTTGGAAATGCACCCAGGCCGGACGGAAGCTGGGAAAAGATCGAGCACCTTGGAAACGTAGTCATCGGCAACGATGTGGAGATTGGGTCAAACACCACCGTAGACCGCGCTCAGATGGAGTCAACAATTATCGGCAACGGCGTAAGGATTGACAACCTGTGCCAGATTGCGCACAACGTCATCGTGGGAGACCACACCGTGATGGCTGCCCAGACCGGCATCGCCGGCTCTACGCAGATAGGCAAATACTGCATCCTGGCAGGCCAGGTGGGCATCGCGGGACATCTCAAGATTGCAGACCATACCACTATCTGCGCACAGGGTGGCGTCATCGGCAACATCCGCAAGGAAGGTGAAGTCCTGGTTGGCTCCCCTACCATCCCGGTAAAGCAGTATATGAAGGCTTACGCCAAGTTTAAACAATCGGCAAACGACTGATGCAGAAAAACCAGCATACATTAAAGAAAGCTTACTATTTCGAGGGCAAAGGCCTCCACACCGGAACCTATGCCCATATGAAGGTAATGCCCGCTCCGGCAGATTACGGCATAAAGTTCGTCAGGACAGACCTCAAATCCCACCCGGAGATCGAAGCCCTTGCAGAGAATGTCTCAAATACGGCAAGGAGCACCACCATCTCCAGGAATGAGGCGGTTGCAGTGACTATCGAGCACATCATGAGCGCCCTCACCGGCCTTGGAGTAGACAATGCCATAATCGAGCTTGACAATATAGAAGTCCCCATCCTGGACGGCAGCGCAAGGCTATACATAGAAGCCATAACCAAAGACGGCCTCAAGAACCAGGGCGTTCCCAGGAAGTTCATCGACGTTCCGCAGACCGTGGAAATCAAGGATGAACGCACCGGAAGCTGGGTAAAGATTGAACCCGCCTCCGGCCCCTCTGCCGATTTAACCGTAGACTTCGGTTCCCACGTCCTGGGTGTGCAGAGCGCACATTGGGATCCCACCGTAGACTACGCAAGCGAAATCGGAATCTGCCGTACTTTCTGCTTCTTCCACGAAATAGAGTACCTCTTCAGGAATAACCTTATCAAGGGCGGAGACGTAGACAATGCCATCGTCGTGGTAGAGAAACCCGTCACTCCTGAACAGATCGGCACCGTTGCCCGACTTTTCAACAGGCCGGACATCGACATCACTTCGGAAGGATACCTGAACAACCTGCAGCTGCATTTCCCCGATGAATGCGGCCGCCACAAACTGCTGGACCTCATGGGAGACCTCCGCCTTGCCGGAGGCTACCTGAATGCCCATATAAGCGCGTACAAACCTGGCCATTCCATTAACACAAAAGCCGCAAAGGCCCTCAGGGCCCTGCTTAAAGACCTGACCAAATGAACAAAATTCACCCCTTAGCCTGTGTAAATCCCGGTGCAAAGCTGGGAGACAACGTGGAAATAGGCCCATTCGCCTTCGTCGATGACAATGTAGAAATCGGCGATGGCTGCAAAATCATGAACGGAGCTACCATATACAATCACGTAAAGATTGGAAAGGACTGCACCGTATTTCCCGGCGCCGTAGTGGGAGCCATCCCCCAGGACCTCAAATTCGAAGGCGAGGAGAGCTGGGTAGAGATCGGCGACAGAGTGAACATCCGCGAATGCGCCACTATCAACCGCGGCACCAAAGCCAGCGGAAAAGGCATCACAAAGGTGGGAAGCGACACTCTCATCATGTCCTATGCCCATATCGCCCATGACTGCTGCATAGGCAATCACTGCATCATTGTCAGTTATGTGGGACTTGCCGGCGAAACAGATGTGGAAGACTGGGGCATCGTAGGAGGCAAGTGCGGTTCGCACCAGTTCTCCAGGGTCGGCACGCACGCATTCGTTGCCGCAGTGACCAAAATCATGAAGGATGTGCCCCCTTATGTACTTGCAGGCCGCGAGCCCATCTGCTTCGAAGGAGTCAACCGTACCGGTCTTTTAAGGCGCGGATTCACTGAAGAGCAGGTGAACGAGATCAAGAGCATCTACGACGCCATCTACTTCCAGGGAATGAATGTTTCCCAGGCTGTGGAATACATCGATGCCAACTTCCCTGCAACTGAAATCAGGGACAACATCCTTGGCTTCATCCGCAAATCCAGCCGCGGAATCGTTCCCAAGCCAAAGCCCGGAAGATAGAGTGCTTCTCACAACGGCATATTTCCCGCCTGCAGAGTACTTTGCTCTCCTCGCACGTGACATGACCCTGTCTCCGGACAGGGTTTTGCCGTCACATGTGCTCATGGAAGCATGCGAGAACTATCAGAAGCAGAGCTACCGCAACCGCTGCTACATCCTTGCAGGAGACGGCCCCCAGATGCTTCAGATACCCATTCTCCACTCCGGAGCCATCCCCATCCGCGAGGTCCGCATTGACTACAGCACCCCGTGGGTAGTGCGCACGGAACGCGCCCTCGCGACGGCCTATGACACATCGGCCTTCTTCGAATACTACAGGGACGAACTCTTCTCCCTCCTGGAATCCCGCGAGCCTCTCCTCTGGGACTTCAACATGCGCCTCACGGAGTGGTGCGCCGCCAAGACAGGCATCCGGACCGTCCTCTCCCCCACCACCTCCTTCACCGTCCCCGGCACCACTGCCGATGACTACCGCTACTCCATCCATCCCAAACAGCCGATGCCGGACATCCCGGTAAAGCCCTGGTACCAGGTCTTCCGCGACCGCCTCCACGGCTTCACCCCCCACCTCTCCATCCTCGACCTCCTCTTCAACGAAGGCCCCGCCTCTTTGTCCTACCTATTATAACCGCCTTCGGGCTAATAACACTTTTACGGGAGGGGAGTTTGAGGGGTCTTCCCCTCAATGAGTGAAACGGAATTAGACATAAAAAAAGCAGACTGTCCGTCTGCTTTTTTTTGTCGGGATGACTCGACTCGAACGAGCGACCCCTACGTCCCGAACGTAGTGCGCTACCAACTGCGCTACATCCCGTCTGTTAAAAAAAAAGCTCCCTTTTAGGCGAGCTTATTGATGTAAACCTGGAGACCGCTCTTAAGATTGGCTGCCTTGTTCTTGTGGATAACTCCGATCTTTGCAAGCTTGTCAATCATTGCGTAAACCTTGGGAGCATTTTCCTGGGCTGCGGCCTTGTCGGTTATGTTTCTAAGATCGCGGATAGCGTTCCTTGTTGTCTTTGCATAATACTTGTTATGCATGCGGTGACGCTCACTCTGGCGAGCTGCACGCGCGGCGGATTTTGTGTTTGCCATTATTTTACTTTTTTATATTTTGGTAGTGGGTAGGAGAATCGAACTCCTATTGCGGGAATGAAAATCCCGAGTACTAACCGTTATACGAACCCACCAAACTTAGGGACTGCAAAGGTAGTAATTATTTTTTACCTCTCAAAATTATTTTTCATCTTTTTTCCACTCAAATGAATATAGTAAAGATTCAACCTGCCTGAGATACTGCCTCTTGTCATATCTGGGAGCATAAACAAACGCCTCAAGAACTATGATTTCCTTGCCGTCAGGGCTGTAGAATGCATGTGAGACGAAGGGGCCGCCCATAAAATCGCCGTAAACCTCCCAGAAGCCGCGCATTTCAACGAAATCCCTCCCACGGTAACGGAGAGACTTGGTAACAGGCGGAAATGCAGTGGAAGTGGTCATATAGGAGCCCTCGAACATTCCGGGAACATTCGCCTGCATGACGGAGTCTCGTTCCGCCACAAGGTTTGCCGCAGAGAAAGGATCCTTGCGGACGGGGAACTTATATGCCATGACTGTCTGCATGGTGTACTGCTTCTCGTCGGCAATCCATACAAAGCTGTCGGTCCATTTCTTGAGCCTGTAGCCCGTGGGGAAATGGAGGAAGCCTCCGGTGAGGTCCTTGAGCGGTTTCTGGAGCTCCTTCTCCTCATAGAGCTTGGAGTTTTCGATTATGCGGTCGCGTTCCGACTGCTCGAAATACTCTGCGATGACATCGGCATTTTCCTTGAAGAGATTGCCGGCCTGATCGGTATCGGCAGCGTTGATCTGGACCACAGCCTGCGGTCTTGCCCAGACATTGCCCTTATATACAACTCCGGTAGTGGTGTTTTGGGGATTGACGTTGACCAGAAGGAGGTTCCTGTGCATCTTGAACATGTTGTTGAAACTTCCCGGAGGTACATTCGAAAGATTGAACAGAGGTTCCCTCTGGGCAAGGTAAGGAGTATCATCGGCAAGGGATTCGCGGATTGCGACGCCTGCCGCCCCTTCCCAGTCTTCCCTCTCAATTACAACCATCACCTCGCCGGCCTTTCCGCTGACGTTGGGGAGAAGATTGCGGTTTTTGCTTTTGCAGCCTGTCAGGATGGCCAGTACTCCAAAGAGTACCAATGTCAGTTTGCTATGTCTCATAAGTTTCCGAATAATCTTGCGAAGTCGTTCCCAAAAGCCAGGAGCATGAGCCCCATAAGAAGTACAAAACCTATCATCTGCATCACGATCATGAACTTGTCGGAAGGCTTGCGCCCGCTTATCATTTCATAGATGCAGAAGACGATGTGCCCGCCGTCAAGACCGGGAATCGGCAACAGATTCACAACTCCCAGCATGATTGAAAGCAGGGCCATGATCATTAGGAACTGATGCCAGTCCCAGACAGAGGGGAATATCTGCCCGATGGCGATGAAACTGCCGACGGACTTGTATGCACCTGTGGACGGGGTAGCCACCAGGCGGAGGTCGCGAAGGTATCCCGTAACGTTATCCCATGCCATAACGGCTCCGGCAGGAATGGATGACAGGAAGGAATAGCTGCGGTGCTCATAATCGACACCCTTGAGATAGACCTGGACCATGCCGGCAGAGTCTACCTGCAGAGGGACGGAGAGGGTATCGGCACCGCGCAGAATGGTCACGGGGACGGTTCCGCCAAGGTTCTGCCTCAGCACCGCCTGCACATCCTGGACATAAGGGGTCTCAAAGCCGCCTGCCGAAATCACCGTGTCTCCCCTCCTCAGTTCGGCATTGGGAGAACCGGCCATGACCGTATCCACCACAAAGGGAACGGCAAGGTTGAACAGGCCGGCCTCGTTGAGAACCCGCCCGAAGACGGAATGGTCGATGTAGATGTCAAGGGTATCGGCACCGCGAAGGACGGTGGCCTTGCTGGTCTGGCGGCGGACAAGGTCGGCCTGGAGGGAGAAAAAGTCCTTTGAAGGCTTGCCGTCAAACGCCAGAATGCGGTCTCCGCTGCGGAAACCCAGTTCTGTGCCGAGTTCTCCTACATATATAGGATGGGTTGCGGGGATATAATTGCTGCCCCAGATTCCAAGGATAAGGCTGAACAGGAGAATGGCAAGGATGAAATTGTTGAGCACTCCCCCGCTCATGACGAAAAGGCGCTGCCAGGCCGGCTTGGAGCGGAATTCGTAAGGCTGCGGTTCATGGGAGAGGAATTCCTTGTCCATGGATTCGTCTATCATGCCGGCAATCTTGCAGTATCCGCCAAGGGGAAGCCACCCTATGCCATATTCAGTTTCCCATGCTGCCGATTTTGGGAAGAGCTTCTGAAACCAGGCCATCTTGGTAGAGAACAGCTTCTTTCCTCCCACGTCGAAAAACAGGAAGAACTTATCTACCCTTATCTTGAACAACCTGGCCCAAAAGAAGTGGCCCGCCTCATGGATAAGTATGAGGAGGGACAGAGCCAGTATGACTTGTAATGCCTTAAAAAGTGCTACCATAATGAATTTGCCAAAGCAAAAGCCTGGGCATTGGTTTCAAAAATGTCGTCGACCGTGGGATTTTGTACAAAATTCACGCCAGACATCACCTTTGAAACGGCAGCAGGAATATCGTAGAAACCAATCAAGTCCTTGAGATAAGCTGCAACAGCAGCCTCATTGGCAGCATTCATTGCACACGGGATATTCCCGCCCTTTTCCATGGCCTCGAAAGCCAGCGCAAGGCAAGGGAACTTATCCATATCCGGCTCGAAGAACGTAAGGCCGGAAAGCTTCTGAAAGTCCAGACGCTCCCCTTCCAGGGGGAGTCTCCTTGGATATGCCAGTGCAAGCTGGATGGGGATGCGCATGTCCGGAAGACCCAGCTGCGCCATTACCGCTCCGTCTTCAAACTCTACCATGGAGTGGATTACGGATTCTGGATGGACCACTACATGAATCTTTGAGGTATCGACCCCGAAAAGCCACTTGGCCTCGATTACCTCGAAGCCCTTGTTCATCATGGTGGCAGAATCTATGGTAATCTTGGCACCCATGCTCCAGTTGGGATGCTTGAGAGCCTGTTCCTTTCTGGCAGAAGAAATCTTTTCCCGCGGCCAGGTACGGAAAGGCCCGCCCGACGCCGTGAGATGGATTTTGTGGATGGGATTGCCATCGGCCCCAAGGAGGCACTGGAAGATGGCCGAATGCTCCGAATCCACGGGATAAATACAGGCCCCGTGCGCCTTGGCGCTTTCCATTACTATGGACCCGGCGGCGACAAGCGTTTCCTTGTTTGCAAGGGCCACGGTCTTTCCCGCTTCAAGGGCGGCGAGTGTGGGCTTGAGCCCGCTGAAACCCACCATGGCGGCAACCACCACGTCCACTTCCGGCTTCTTTACAAGCTCGCATGCGCTCTCTATGCCAAGGTGCACATTATAACCGGACGGCAGCGCATCCCGCACCTCCTGATACTTCTCAGGATTGCAGATGACCACTTCCGGAACCTTGAATGCGAGTGCCTGCTGAACAAGGAGGGCGGCATTGCTCCCTGCCGATATCATGTCCACCCGGAATTCGTCCGGGTGCTGCCTGACCACATCGAGAGTCTGGGTGCCGATTGAACCGGTAGAGCCAAGTATCGCAAGAGTCTTCATCCTAAAAACTTATGTACAGGGAAGGGTCTGCGGGAGCGCCGGCATACCAGAGCTCAAAATGCAGATGGTCTCCTTTGGTTAGGGAAGAAGAAGATGCCACCATGCCGATGGCCGTTCCTGCCTTGACCGCATCACCTATGCCCCTCAACAGCTTCTGATTGTTCTTGTAAATGGAGACGATGTCCCCTGAATGCTGGATTGCCATGATATAACCCGAGGTATCCTCCCAGCCGGTGTATATCACGGTTCCGTCAAGCACGGCCATTACCGTGGAACCTGAAGGTGCCGTGATGTCCACCCAAGGATGGATGGAACGGTCGAAGCCCTTGGAGACGACGCCCTTGACCGGCGTAAAGAAAGACAAGGCCTCGATAGGAAGCTTCCTTTCCGGGCTTGCCGATATTCCGAACTGCTCCTGCCCCTGGACATCCTCCCTGAGGAGCGAGTCCCTTATGGCAAGATATACGGAATCCTTCTGCGCGAGAGTGGTACGGCTTCCGAGGATGAGGCTGTCCAGACGGATGGGCTCCTCCCCTGCCACGACGCGGCGGAGGTTTTCGGAATACAGTTCCCACTGAAGTATCTTTGTCTGGAGCGAATCTATCCTGAGGGAATTCTGCACGGCCTGGCGCCTGGTCTGGGCCGACGGATATCCCGGAATAAACGTACGCACAGGGGTAAAGGCTATAAGGCAGAAAAACACCACCATCAGAACCACCACCGTTGAAACCGACACCCATATGATGGCAGGACGTGTGAAGCGGATGCTCCACAGTCTTTCATGTGTCTGGGCATCAATAAGCGACAGGCGATAATTCCTTGCCTTCTTATCACTCTTTTCCATAATTATTCGTAACTTTGCAGACTGTAATGGACAGAATCATCGGCATAGATTTCGGAATCAAGCGCACCGGCCTTGCGGCCAGTGATCCGCTGGGAATCTTTGCTTCGGCCCTGGAGACAGTCCATTCTACAAAGATAATAGAATATCTCAAAAAATACGCCGAAAAAGAGAGAATCGTTCGCTTTGTGATTGGATATCCAATGAATCTGGACGGCCGTCCCTCAGAGGCGAAAGCCCACGTGGATGCTTTCCTACCCAAACTGAAAGCCGCATTTCCCGGCATACCGGTCGAACTTGAAGACGAACGCTTCACATCCGTCCTGGCGCACAGGGCAATGATTGACGGCGGCATGAAAGCCAGCCGGCGAAGGGACAAGACAGAAGTAGACAGAATAAGTGCCGCGATAATACTCCAGAGCTATCTGGACCGCACGGCAAGCAACAGGAATCATGATTAAACCCATATATCTTTACGGAGCCGAAGTACTCCGCCGCAAGGCTGCCCCTGCAGACCTTAATGACAAAGCCGGCCTGGAAAACCTTGTCCAGGATCTCAAAGACACCCTCAAGGTGGCCGACGGCTGCGGCCTTGCCGCACCGCAGATTGGCGTGAGCCAGAGAGTGGTCATCGTGGACGGAGACGTCGTAAGCGACAACTATCCCTACCTCAAGGGTTTCTTCCGCACAATCATCAATCCGGAAATTCTCGAGGAGAGCGATGAAAAGGTAACCTATTCCGAAGGCTGCCTCTCCATTCCCGGAGTATACTGCGACATAGTACGCCCCAAGGTCATCACGGTGAAATACTTCAACGAAAATCTGGAGGAAGTCACCGAAACCTTCGACAACTTTGCCTCCAGAATGATTCAGCATGAACTGTCACACCTTGAAGGTGACCTGTTCACAGACCACGCCGCCCCAATCCGCAGGAAGATGATTGCCTCCAAGCTTCAGGGCATCCAGCGTGGAAAAGTGCATCCGCACTATAACAGCAAATTGAAATAGATCAGCGAACTCGGAGCCGCCGTCCTATTGAAAGGATGGTGGTTTCTTTTATGCCGTTGAGCCTGCAGATTTCCCGCACGGAAGTGTGATACTTGCGGGCGATAGCCGAGAGGGTGTCGCCCGAGCGCACTGTGTGGTAGCGCATTGCGGCAGCCTCTGCCGCGGCACGTGCCTCAGCCTCTTTCTTTGCCTGCTCTTCGGCAAGGATGCGGTCTTCCTCATCGGTACGGAAAATCTCGTCCTCGTCGTCCACTTTCTGCACATAGCGCTGGTTGGGATTGAAATACCAGTCGCGAATCTTGAAAAGGCGGTGGCGGAGTGTTCCCGTCTCAAAATCTATGAGCCATGCGGGGTCAAAGGCCGCGCCCTTGTACCTGGTCTCAAAATGAAGGTGCGGGCCCGTAGAACGGCCGGTAGAGCCGCCAAGGCCGATGATATCTCCGGCGCTTACCCAGTCCCCGGAATTGACATCCCTTCTGGAAAGATGCGCATAGAAGGTCTCGAGGCCGTTTGCGTGGCGTATTACCACCAGGTTTCCATAACCGCCTATGTAGTCTGAGATCCTGACCTTGCCGTCAAACACCGCAGGGACCGGAGTTCCCGTAGGATACGGAAGGTCTATCCCCTGGTGACGTCTTCCGTGCCGATAGCCGAACTGCGAACGCGGAGTGGTCTGGTTTGGACATGCATAAGAATCCAGCGAGTCTACCACCCAGATACTGAAACGGTCGGGAATGGCATCCGGTGTTTCACGGTAAGGATTCACCGTCTTGGTATCCCAAAATTCAGTGAAAACGCTGTCCGCGGCCATCACGGACGGATCTTTCACATAACGGTAAGTGCCATTGCTGTAAAGGACCACCTTGACACCGGGGTTTCCGGTGTCAAGGGTGTCT
Source organism: Bacteroidales bacterium UBA4360 (assembly GCA_002393945.1). Lineage (GTDB taxonomy): Bacteria > Bacteroidota > Bacteroidia > Bacteroidales > UBA932 > Cryptobacteroides. The sequence goes on along the minus strand of DGSO01000029.1, from coordinate 26,941 downwards.
GCGTACTTGGTGCCGGGCTTGCGCTGGGTTGCCGACACCTGCTGCCTGCCGTACCTGTAGCGGAGGGAATCGGCCTCCCTGTTCTCCTGGGCGAAGGCAGCAAATGTCAGAGCCGCAAGGGCTGCTGTAAGAAGTGTTTTTCTCATTCTAACGCTTTGCACCGAAACGGGTCTTGAGGAGGTTGTCTGTTTCGGCAATTTTTTCCTGGAGAAGCTCGTTTGAAGTAGCTTCACAGATGAAACGGAGGTAAGGCTCAGTATTGGAAGGACGGATGTTGAACCACCACTGAGGGAACTCGAGACGGTATCCGTCGAAGTCCATGACCTTGGTGGGAGTTTCCTTGGACTCGAAATACTCCTTCACGGCGTCCATGGCGCCTTTCTTGTCCTCCAGCTTGTAATTGATTTCTCCGGAGTTCTCGTAACGGGTGAGTCTGTCTCTCTCTTCGCTGAGCTTGATTCCCTGCTTCTTCAGGGCAGAAACGATGCGAAGGACGATGATGCTGGAAAGCATGCCGCTGTCACTGTAGAAGAAGTCCTTGAAATAATAGTGTCCTGCAAGTTCGCCGCCCCAGAGGCCGTCAATCTCGCGGAGCTTGGGAGCAGCGAAGGCACGACCTACGCGCCAGGTATGCACATCGGCATTGTAATTCTCGGAGAGGTACTCTGCAACGGCCTTGCTGGAGCGGATTTCCTGAAGGACGCGGGGATTCTTTTCGCCGCGTTCGTCGCAGAAGTAGCGGGCCATCATCGCAATCACAAGGTCGGGAGCGACAAAACGGGCCTTGTCGTCAACGAACATGACGCGGTCTGCGTCGCCGTCATAGATGACGCCCACATCGGCCTTGGTCTCTGCAACGAGTCTCTTGAGAGGCTCCACATTCTTGGCCACAAGAGGGTTGGGTTCGTGGTTGGGGAAGCTGCCGTCCATGGTGTCGAAGAGATAATCGGCATTCTCTCCCTTATATATTTCCTTTGCGAAGAGGCAGGCCATGCCGTTGGAAAGGTCAAAGGCTATCTTGAGGTTGGAATAGTCGCCCTTGAACTTCTGGAGAAACTTGATATAGTCGGGCTTGATGTCGATCTCCTTCACCACGCCTTTCTTTTCTGCAACCGGCGTGGGACGGCCTTCGTCTATCCACTGCTTGATCTGTCCGAGGCCGGTATCCAGGCCCACCGGAAGCGCGTTTTCGCGGCTTACCTTCATGCCGTTGTATTCACGAGGGTTGTGGGAAGCCGTAATCTGGACGGAGGCCTTGTAACCATAATTGGCCGTTCCGAAATATACCAGAGGCGTGCTGCTGAGGCCGATATCGTCCACGTCTGCACCGGCGTCCGTGATACCCTTGAGAAGATAGTCGTGGATTTCCTGGCCGGAGAGACGGCAGTCGCGTCCTACAAGGACTTTGTCTGCGCCAAGAAGCTGTGGCAGGAAATAACCCACCTTGTATGCAACTTCCTTGTCAAAATCTACATTGTAGATACCTCTGATGTCATATGCGTGAAATGCTCCCATAGTATTTAATTTTAGTCAATTGTACAAATATAACAAAAAAAGGCACAAAAAAGAAGGGCTTCATCGAGGAGCCCTTCTTTTAATTATACTGTCAATTACTCGGCAGGAGTGGCGACAACCGAAGACCACTTCTCGTAAGCTGCCTGATATTCGGCACCTTCGCTGCGGAGCTGGAAGTTGAGCCTCTTGAGGAAGTCGGCTGCGGCAGCCTTGACCTCGGGGATGGAGCTGCTGTTGTAGCAGTTCTCAAAAGGAACAAGGGCGCTCTTGTAGATGTTGTCCAGCTGGACCTTCATCTCGTCGTATTTCTTCCATTCGCGGACATCGAGAGCATTCATTGCATCCACCAGGTCTTCACCTCTCTTGAGGAGGGTGGTGGCAAGACCGTAGTATGCCATGTCATAACCGGGCTGGATTTCCAGAGCCTTGTTGTATGCGGCGTCTGCCTTCTCGTAATCCTTGATTCCGGTATAGATGTTACCTTCTACATAATAGAGGGAAGCATTGTCAGGCATTGCCTTCTTGGCCTCGTCCAGGAGCTCGACAATCTTTGCAGGATCTTCCTTGGTGGAGAGATAGAGATTGATGAGGTTGGTAAGGATGGGGGCATTGTCAGGGAATGCGGTAAGACCGGTTGCAAGGAGGTTCTTGGCCTTCAGTGTATCGGCCTGGGCGAGTGCAATCTCGGAGAGGGATGCATAGACGTTGCCATCCATGAAGTGACCGTTGGCGATGCACTTGTTGTAGTATTCTTCTGCCCTTGCGTAGTTCTTGGTTGCAAGAGCGGTGAATGCCGTGTTGTAGATAGCGTCGTCATTGCGTTCGGCACTCGGGGTAAGGACAGATACGTCGGCAGCGCCCTTGAAGAGGTCGGAAGCCTTGGCCATGTCACCGAGGGAATAGGCTGTGAAGGCGTCGTTGTAGAAGTAATCGGCAATCTCCTTCATCTTGGGAGCCACGTCCTTATCCTTTGCGCCAAGCTCAAATGCCTTATGGTATGCCTGTGCAGCGTTCATAAGGATATTGCCGGGGACGGAAGGTTTGGTGACGTCCCACATTACCAGGATGTCAGAAGCGTTGAAATAGGCATCGACATGGGAGAAGCTCATACGGGTGAACTGCTGGCCGTCAATGGTAACGGTGGCAGTAGCCGAAGGCTGCTCCTTGAACATCATGGAGAAGGTGGTGCGGTCTATACCCTGGGCAAAGTTGGCAGTGGGATTGTTGTATGCAGCCATGTAGGCTTTACCAAGATTCATCCATGAAGTCGGTTTGAGGGACTTCTTGGCGTCCTGAGTTGCAGCAAGGGCCTTGTCAACGGCCTTCTGCATGTCTGCATCGGGCTTCTGTGCATAGGCAGCCATCATGGTGCCTGCAAGAGCAAGGGTAAGTAAAAGCTTTTTCATAGTTATTAGGTTGTTAAGTATTATTCCTGTACTTCTGTTTCTGCGGGAGTTCCTTCAGCGGCCTGGCTTTCCTCCTCTTCGGAGTGGGCCACGACAGAGACGGCTGCGATGGAGTCTCCTTCCTTGATGTTGATGAGCTTTACGCCCTGAGTAGCACGTCCGGCAACACGTATTGTGTTAACAGGCATCCTGATTGTCATACCGGAGCGGCAGATTATCATGAGGTCGTCCTCGTCGGTAACGTTCTTGATAGCCACCAGCTTGCCGGTCTTCTCAGTGATGTTAAGGGTTCTGACGCCCTTCGCACCACGTGCGGTCTGTCTGTAGTCCATAGGGTCTGAACGCTTGCCAAAGCCGTTTTCAGATACTGCAAGGACCTGATGCTTTTCGACATCTTCGGCCTGGGGATCCTGGCAGACTACACCGACCACGAAATCACCTTCATCAAGATTGATGCCACGGACGCCGGTGGAGGTTCTGCCCAGAGGTCTGGCTTCGGTCTCGTCGAAGCGCACGCAACGTCCTCCGTTGGCGGCGATCATGACATTGCACCTGCCGTTTGTAAGGATTGCCTCGAGGAGTTCATCGTCCTCACGGATATTGATTGCATTGACACCGTTGGCACGGGGACGGGAGTAGGCCTCGAGGGAGGTCTTCTTGACGATGCCGTTGCGGGTGACCATCATGATGTAGTTGTTGTTGATGAACTCTTCGTCCTTGAGGGTCTTGACGTTGAGATAGGCACGGACGCTGTCGTCAGGGTCGATAAGGAGGAGGTTCTGGATGGCGCGCCCCTTAGAAGTGCGGGTGCCTTCCGGAATTTCGTATACCTTGAGCCAGTAGCACTTGCCCTTCTGGGTGAACAGAAGCATAGTGCTGTGGGTGTTGGCGATATATATGTGCTCGATGAAGTCTTCATCACGGGTGGCGCTTCCCTTCATGCCCACGCCGCCGCGGTTCTGGGTGCGGAATTCGGTGAGGGCGGTACGCTTGATGTAGCCCAGGTGGGAAATAGTGATAACCTGGTCTTCGTCGGCATAGAAGTCTTCGGGGTTGAATTCGTCGTCGGCAAGGGTGATTTCAGTGCGGCGGGGATCTCCGTAGCGGGCCTTGAGGTCCATGGTCTCTTCCTTGACGACCTTGAGCTGCTCTTCCTCCGAACCAAGGATGATGTTGCAGCGCTCGATGAACTTCATGAGTTCGTCGAATTCGTTCTGGAGCTTCTCCCTTTCCAAGCCGACGAGCTGGCGGAGACGCATCTCGACGATAGCTGCAGCCTGGGCTTCGGAGAACTGGTAGCGGTCCTGGAGCATCTGGCGTGCTTCGTCGATGCTCTTGGATTCGTAACGGATGATATGGACAATTTCGTCGATGAGGTCCATGGCCTTGAGGAGGCCTTCCACGATGTGGGCTCTCTTCTGGGCCTTGTCCAGGTCGAACTTGGTGCGGCGTACAACCACCTCATGACGGAATTCCACGAATTCGGCGATGATTTCCTTGAGGCTGAGGGTACGGGGACGTCCCTTTACAAGGGCGACGTTATTGAAGGAGAAACTGCTCTGGAGGGGGCTGTACTTGAAGAGCAGGTTCAGGACGACGCCGGAGTTGGTTCCCTGCTTGAGGCGGATGACCACACGCGTTTCACCGCGGGAAGATTCGTCGTTGATGTAGGAGATGCCTTCCACCTTCTTTTCATCGGCAAGCTGGGCGATCTTTTCGATCATCTCGCGCTTGTTCACCATGTAGGGGATTTCCGTCACGACGATGGTCTCACGGCCCTTGTCGTCGACTTCGATTTCCGTCTTGGAGCGGATGACGATGCGGCCGCGGCCGGTTTCATAGGCCTCCTTGATGCCGCCCTTGCCCATCACGATGCCGCCGGTAGGGAAATCGGGGCCCTTGATGTACTGCATGAGCTCATCGATGGTGATGGCGGGATTGTCGATATAGGCGCAGATGGCGTCGCAGCATTCTCCAAGGTTGTGGGGAGCCATGTTCGTTGCCATACCCACGGCAATACCGGATGCGCCGTTGAGAAGAAGGAGCGGGGCCTTCGTAGGCACCACGGTGGGTTCTTCGAGGGTGTCGTCGAAGTTGAGGGTCATGTCGACGGTGTCCTTGTCCATGTCGGCAAGAACGTCTTCTGCCATTTTCTGGAGTTTGGCCTCAGTGTAACGCATGGCGGCAGGAGAATCGCCGTCCACCGAGCCGAAGTTACCCTGGCCCTTCACCAGAGGGTATCTCTGGTTCCATTCCTGGCCAAGGCGCACCATGGCGTCATATACGCTGGAGTCTCCGTGGGGATGGTACTTACCCATGACCTCACCGACGATACGGGCGCTTTTCTTTGTCTGGCCGCTGTAACTCAGACCCATGTTGTCCATACCGAAGAGGACTCGCCTCTGAACGGGCTTGAGGCCGTCGCGGGCATCGGGGAGAGCTCGCGACACAATGACGGACATCGAGTAGTCGATGTACGCACTGCGCATTTCGTGGTCTATTTCTACCTGTTCGATGTAACCGGTATTTTCCTGCTCCTCTAACTGATTCTTCTCTTCGTTGTTATCCATAGTAAAAATACTTATCTTATAAACATACAAAGATACGAAAAAACTGCGGAAAATGCAACTCTTGCGCAAAGAGAGCCCTCACCATCGACCCCTCGCCGGATCCGTTCGCCATGCCAAGTGCGCCTATCGTCCCCCAAACTGGGACATTGGGCGCAAACAAGGCTGAAAATGCGCCCGACGTCCCCAAAAACGGGACATCGGGCGCACTGCACATGTTACAGAAGCCCTGCGGCCTACCAGACTTCCGTCACGACCAGTTCCAGACCGTCGACACGGATATTGGCGCTGGTGCTGATATTCGTAATAGTCAGGTCAAGGACATCCACCCCTTCGGACACCGAAATGGAGCAGGTGATGGTATAGGTGTTCTTTGTCGCCAAGTCCAGTTTAGGGACAGAGGTAGCCTCCAATGTGCCGATGGAAACGCCGGCAACGGAAGATGTGACCTGATGATTCCCTTCCAGTTTGGAGTTGCTCCGGTAAGTGAGCGTCGCTGTTTTTACACCTTTGCAAGGGATGCCGGACGCCGTCAGGTTACCGTTGTTCTTGGCAACCAGCAAATTCATGACCATCTTCGGGTCTGTGGCATTGGCAACCTTGTCGCAGAATACCAGGGCATCGGCCTTCAGGGCCGTGGAGCCGCTCTCCGTATAGGTTATGGGCGCATTGCCGAAGGATACAGTCGTTTTATCCTCGGAAGCGCCGTAAGCAGAGGGAGTCTCGTTTGCCACCGAACCCTGCCACCATTCTTCCCACAGGACGTCGTTCACCGCGGGTTTGGGCTGTTCCGGCTGAGCGACCTTGATGTTGTCCAGATGCCAGCGCTGCTGCGAAGCACCCGCCCCATCCTTGTAGTGGGTAGGATAAATCTGGATACGCGTCGCATCCGTCACGCCCTGCAGTTTCACGGTAGCGTGCTGCCATTCCAGCTTGCCATTCTCCTGAGTGGTGACAATCTCGGCCGAGGTTTGTGTACCCGTATCGGCAAACGTACCGGGACCTTCCACGATAGCCACCGTGATGGTAAGCTTGTCAATCGCACCCTTTCCGGTCATATGGGCGCACCAGTCAAAGCTGAAGTCGGCGTCTACGGGAGTATCGCCAAACTTGATGGCGGGCAGCTGAAGGCCGGTATGCTTATCGGTCGCGCCCATCTTGAAGTAATTCTTCTGGAGATACAGCACCTGAGCACCCGGATTCAAGTCTGTGTAGCCGCGGCTCTGCAGATTGTTGACCAGGGATACAGCCAGTTCATTGTTGTCGCCGTACAACTTCCAGATATTGGGCTGGGCGTGAGAGGCCAGGTTCATTCCAACCGGGTCTATCTTTTCCGCATCACCGGGATTGGCCTGCAGATAGGCATCCACATACGGCTGCAGCCACTCGAAGTCGTCCTGGAAGTAGACGCCCTCCGGGTACAGCGGTTCGGGTTCCTTGCCGGCCTGGACGAAGGTCACTACGGATTCCAGATTCTTCTCTGCATTGAAGAAACGGACCGTGCCGGTGCGCTCTGTCTCAAGGTCGTTGGCGGTATATGCCACCTCGTAGTCGGTCCAGTCTACCATTCCCTTTGTGGACAGGGCGGTAAGGGTAATCCAATCGGCAAGGGATTCCGCCTGGAATTCCACGTTTGACTGGATTTTAAGGACCTTGGACCCTGCCGTTGCCGGAATGTCGAAGCGGTTACCTGTAGAAACGCTGATAAACGGATCGAGCATCTGACCAGCAGCGCTCTGCACCACGTTAATCACTTTCTCGGAATCCTCGGAGACAATGCGGATGGTGCCTTCACGAAGCTCTGAAAGCTCGCTGGGCACGCAGGTTACGGCTATGGCCGTCTCCTCCCCTGCAGGGCCTTCAGTCACGTCGAAGGTGAGCCAGTCGTAAGAGGTGGAAATTGTGAAATCGTAGTCCGATTTTACCTTTATGGTCTTGGGAGCGTCCGGCGTTCCGTTGAAGGTGAGAAGGTCCGTTGACACCTCTATATTGGCGTACACGGGGTCTTTCTCCACGCCGTCGCCTTCCTTCAGAATAAGGACGGAAGGCCGGTAGGTATCGTCGTCCACATTGGTGATGGACAGACGGGACGATGCCGTGGAACGGCAGGGAGACATGGGGTCTCCGCCGCCCCTCCAGTTAACCACGCAGCGCAGACGGATCTGCAGGTGGTCATTGTTCCGGCGGAAGCGGATGGTTTCCATCACGGGCTGGTTGGTGGCGCCGTCAATATTGGTGGCACAGGTATAGAACACTTCCTCTCCGGGTTCCGTGGAGGTTTGCGGCGTTCCGGCCGGCAGCCACTGGTCGCCGTCAAGGTACTCCAGCAACCAGAACTTCTGGCCCCACTTGGAAGAACGCATCTCGAAGGCTATCTGCACCTCCGTACCGGCCTTGATGGCGCCATTGCCGTAGAACAGCCAGTAGTCGTTGACCCACGGTCCAGTGACGCGCGGGTTATTGCCGGAAACATCCAGTTTGTAGTTGCCCTGGGCGTTGGTGTTCTCCAGGTCGTAGGGCACATACTCAATATAGCCGATACCCTGGACGGGGTCGATGCGAGGGTTGTCGTTGTTGAATGTGTCGTTGCTGTAGTTAAGGTCCTTGCCGATGGCCCAGCGGAGCGGATAGGGGACCAGTGCTTCGTCTGCCCCTTCATCGGCCACGGAAACGGCCACGAAGTAGCCTGTGGCACCGCTCACGCCCACAGCATAGCCGGTGAGTGTGACCTTGTGAAGGTCAACTTCATCCAGGCCGACCTCATCAATGGGTTCCAGCACCTGTACATTGGCTTTCCCCACTTTGAGAACGCCGTTCACCATGGAGCCCCTCAGGCTGGCATAAACCACGCCGCCCTTATAGGAGCCCAGCTGATCCGTCATGTCCGGAGCCTCAGGGTATACGATGTCCTGGCTATTTTTCACTTCCAGCTCGTCCACAAGGAAGGCAGGCGTGCTGTAAAGGGTAGTCTTGGCACCGTTCAGGGACACTACGTCGCCGGCTTTTACCTCACGGGCGCCTTTCACATACAGGAAAGCCGCTTCATCGGCCAGCACGAATCCCCCCTTGGTCACGGCCACTACCGTGGCCTCCGGGATTTTGCCGACGGCATCGTCATCCAGGGCCTGAATCTGCGTCAGGGTATACTCCTGTACACCCTTGTAGGTGTCGCCGTCTTGGTGGACGGTAATGACGGCATTGCGGAGAGCGGTTCCGCCCTGTACCGTAATCTTGCCGACACGGGGACGGTCTTCCACCCCTGCAGCAACATTGTCTGCAACAGATATGGTAATGGAACCCATGCCTGTTCCTTCATAAGGAGTTACGCTGATCCAGTCGCTGTCAACGTCGACAAGCCAGCTTCCGTCGGCATAGATTTCCACGGTCTGCTGAGCCGCGCCCTGCGCCTCGAATGCGAGGTAGGTCTCAGAGGCGGCCACAGCCCTTGCTTCTCCGGGTTCTTCCTGCTGCTGACAGGAGAAGAGAAGCATTCCGGCGGCTAAAGCCGCAACAGTTTTAAGTATATTATCGTATTTCATAATATGCTCTCCTTTTGTTTAGTAGCTAAGTCCGTCAACCCATCCGGGGTTCTGCTTGAGGTCAACTCCCTTTTCGTGGTAAAGCTGACGCTCCTTGGTAGGGATGGGATAGTAGTAGTCGCGGTTCTCGTCAAAGCTGCGGGTTACGCCGCTGTGATGATAAACATAGCCGCTTGCCCCGTCGGTGAGCTCGATGCCGGTGGCAGTGCCAAGCTCATAGTCCACGACATCCTTGCTCTTGGGGTTGGTGTCTTTCCAGATGTTGATGTCGGCCTTGCCGTCTCCCGTAAGGTCATACTTGCCGATGCCCTTGAAGTACATTCCGTAGATAGGCTGCTCAAGGCACTTGCCTTCCCTCCAGCGGAGGAGGTCGCTCAGGCGGAAGCCCTCCATGGCGAGCTCCACGGCACGTTCACGGCGGATTTCAAGGATAACGCCCTTGTTTGCTCCAGAAACGTTACGGTAGCCGAATTCGGATGAACCAAGGTATGAGTCGGGATTTGCATTGGCATCATCAAGGGACAGGTGCCCGGTCATGCCAACGCGGTCACGAAGGGCATTGACGGTGATGTCGATATCGTCCTGGGTAAGGGTTCCAAGTTCGGCCTTGGCCTCGGCATAGTTCAGAAGAACCTCTGCATAGCGGAATACGGGCATGTCGTTGTAGGACTTGTCAACACGGCCCCACTCGGGGAGGGTCTTGTCCATGACGAACTTCATGACCTGGTAACCGGTGACGGTGCAGCCAAGGTCAGGGGCGGACACTTCGGTGTCTCCGAGCCAGACATTTCCGGGGCCAACCGCAATTGCGCTCAGGCGGGGATCACGGTCCTTCATTTCATCCACGAAAGCCATGGTTTCCCAGCCTTCCTTGTCGGTGAAGCGGGTGCCGTCGGCCATAAGTACGCTTGCAACAAACTTCCTGGTGAAGCCCGGAGTGCCCTGTGTGGGCATCACGGCATAGGCAGTGGCATTGTTGCAGATCTGCAGGCTCTGGTCGTTCTTTATTGCGAGGATGAACTCATCCTTGTTGGCATCCACGTTTGCAAAGAGAGTACGGTAGTCATCCACCTTTGCGAGTTTGTAAGGACCTTCGTCGATGATTTCCTTGGCAGCATCTGCGGCAAGGCCCAGATAGTCGGCCGACGTGCGGCTGTCCTCAGGAAGAGGTACAACGTACATGTATTCATGCTGTGAAGGATCGTGATACTTCCTGAAAGTACCTTCAAACAGGCAGAACCTTGCCTTGAGGGCAAGTGCCGTCCAGCGGTTCACACGGTAAGTGCTCACTGCAGAAGGCAGATTCTCAATTGCGTAGTCGATATCTTCAAGCATGTGGGTCATAATGACCTCACGGCTGTCGCGCGGACGGTAGAGGTTCTCGGAGTCGGACTCCAGCTGCTCGTCAATCCACGGAACGTCGCCGAAGCGCTTCACCATATTGAAGTAGAAATAGGCCCTGAAGAACCTTGTGACGGCTGTATATTTTACGATGGCCGCATCGTCTTCGCACTGGTCGATATACTCGAGGAGAGTATTCATCTTGCGAAGGTCTCCCCATGCTCCGGCACCGCTGCCCCAGCCGCCGCCGGAATTGGGAACGGTACGGGATGTGCCGCCGCGCATGAATGCGGAAAGGTTAAGGCAGACGAGCTGGTCGCTCTGCTCATTATACGGCTCCTTGTCGATAAGGTTGTTATAGAAAGTGTTGGAGAACAGCTGAAGGTCTGTCTCGTCACGGAAGTAGTTCTCTGCGGCAAGGGTTGCCTTAGGCGTGCGGTCAAGGAAACCGTTGCAGGAAGTAAGGCAGGCGATAATTGCTACAAAAGGTATAATATATCTTTTCATTGTCTTGTCCTCCATAATTAGAATGTTACGTCAATACCAAACATGAAGGTCTTCTGCCATGGATAGCTCATGTGGTCCTGTGCGGAAGAGTTGCCGGATCCGTCCCTGGTGTATGCACTTTCAGGGTCGAGATACCTGGTATACTTCTTAAGAGGTGACCAGTAGGCAAGGTTTTCACCCGAGAAATAGACACGGACCTTCTCCAGACCCACTTTCTTCACGGCCTTGGCCGGAAGGGTGTAGCCAACGGTCAGGTTCTTGAAACGAAGGTAGCGGATGTTCTGCAGATAGCGGCTGTTGACCTTTGAGAGTTCGCCGCCGGTGGAGGAATAGGCGCGGGGACGCGGGAAGTAGGTGTCGGGATTCTCCTCAGACCATACCCTGTCGATGAAATCGCGCTGCAGGAAGGAAAGGTAAGGATAGCTGTAAGGGCCCCAGAACATGTAGTTCATACCGGCAGGATACCAGTAATGGTTGCCCGTTCCCTGGAAGAAGGCCGAAATGTCAAAGCCCATGTAATCGGCATTGAAGGTAATGCCGTACTGGAGGCTCGGCAGGGAGTTTCCAAGGATTTTGCGGTCACCGGGATCATCGACGGTGTTGCTTCCGAGACTCAGGGTGTTTACTCTCCACTGGTCTTCGGGAAGGAGGATCCTGTTGCCGTTTTCGTCAAGGACATAGTGGCCGTCGGCGTCTATCTGGTAGTGGCCGTCGTTGTCAAGGTCTACAAAGCGAAGGTCGCCTGCCAGGAAGCCGCCGGTCATACGGCTGCTGATGTAACCGCTGCAGTCGAGGACCTGGGAGGTATACTGCTGGGCTTCTTCGTCTGAAGCGAACAGGCCGTCCACCTCGAAGCCCCAGATATCACCAATGCGCATGCCTTCGTAATAGGCCATGGCAAGGGACTTGGTGGGGTTGTTGTAGCGGGTGATATAGGAACGGTAGTCGCTGAGGGTGGCGCGGATCCCATATCCGAGAGGTTTGCCGAACAGGTTCACCTGGTCTCTCCAGCTGAGGGACAGTTCGTAACCTGTGGTGCTCAGGTCTGCGGCATTGGTCTGGGGAGACGCTGCGCCGTAGATTGCAGGAAGGTCAGGACCGGCAGTGAGCATGTTAAGGGTGTTTCTCCTGTAGATTTCACCCGTGAAGGTGAGGCGGTTCTTGAGAGCCGCGAAGTCTACACCGGCATTCCACTGCTCTGCAGTTTCCCAGGTCAGGTTTGCATCCACCGGGGCGCCGAGGGTAGCATATTTGCCCATCGTGGTGCCTTCGCCGAAGGAATAGCCTTCAAAGTCGCTTATGGAAATCTTGCGGAGGTATGCATAGTAGTTCTGGGCGCCGCCGGAAGTGCGCACAACCTGGTTGCCGAGGTTACCGTAGGACACACGGAACTTAAGGTTGTCGATAGTCCTCTTTGCGCTCTTGAAGAAAGGTTCTTCAGAGACTCTCCAACCAAGGGAAGCAGACGGGAAGAAACCCCACTGGTGTCCCTTCTGGAAACGGGAAGTACCGTCATATCGGCCGGAAAGTTCAAGGAGATAACGTTCCTTGTAGTTGTAATTCAGACGGCCGAAGAAGCCTGCGATGGCGTATTCGTTCTGGCCGCCGGAAACTTCGGTGATTACATTGCCGGTAGCGTCGGGGCCGACGAGGTTAAGGTCGTTGAGGGTTTCGGACAGGAGGTTCTTTCCTACCGCTCCCACTGCCTTGCTGGACCACTCCTCGGCGTTCATGCCGGCGGTCACCGTGAGGTGATGGGCATCGGCAAATGTGTGGTCGTAGGTTCCGAAGACGTTTGCGGAATGCCTCTGGTTGGTGGTTATGGTCTCCTGAAGGGCATCTTCGCCGGCGCCGGTGGTGTAATATTCATAATCGGCATCCGGATACTGGCGGTACTCGAAGTTCACGCTGCGGTACTGGTTGCGGTTCTGATACAGCCGGTAGGTGTAGTTTGCCGTAATGGTAAAGTCTTTCGTCGGGGTAATCTTGAGTTCCGTGGTATTGGCAAAATCGGAACGGTTCTGCTGGTTGCGGGCCTTTCCGCCGCCAAAGAGAAGGTGGCGGCCGTTTGCCACGTTGTAGTTACCGGAAATCATCGGCGTAGCGTAGAGCCAGCTGCCGTCGGGGTTCTGGAGAGGGAACGATGCAAGACCGTGACGGGCTGCATAGGCGAATGAATCCTGGATGCTGCTTCCGCCCGGATAGTTGTAGGACGATGTATAGAAAGCGGTATTGTTGGAGATGCGTGCATACTTGTTGATGCGGGCATCTATCTTGGCCCTGAGATTATACTTGCTGAACACATCGGGGTTCATCTTGATGATACCCGTCTGATTGTCGTAAGCACCTGAGAGATAGTACTTCACATCCTTGTTGCCACCGGTGATGGAGACGTTGTGCTGCTGTACGGGGTGGCGGTCGTTATAAAGTTCGTGGTACCAGTCGGTATTGGCATAGTAAATCCACTGCTTGCGGCCGTTTCTCACTTCTTCCACGACCCAGGGACGGGCGGGATTCTCGGTGACATCGTTTACACGGGCAAGGAGTTCCGCCATGTCGTGGGCGGTATATGTAGTGTAGTTCTTACCGGCATCGGTTGCCCAGAATTTGTCCACGGTATAGACAGACCAGTAACCTCTGGTTTCGAAATCGGTAGAGACGGTTGGCTCTTCCCAGCCCCAGCGGCCGCTGTAGCGCACCCTGGCTTTTCCGCCCTTGTCGTCACCGGCCTTAGTGGTAACCAGGATGACACCATAGGCTGCACGGGCACCGTAAATAGCTGCTGCAGAAGCATCCTTGATGACGGAGATGTTCTCGACATCGGCAGGATTAACGCGGGAAAGGTCGCCTTCCGTGCCGTCGATGAGGACGAGAGGGTCGGCTGCGTTGATGGAGGTTATGCCTCGGATGTTGATGGAACCGGCCGAACCGGGATTACCAGACGAGGTGGAAATATTCAGGCCGGGCACCGCACCCTGAAGCATGTTGGTCAGGTTGTGGGTGGTACGGTCCTCGAGTTCCTTTACATCCACGGCGGTCACAGCGCCGGTGAGGTTGACTTTCTTCTGAACGCCATAGCCCACCACCACTGTCTCTTCCAGCATCATGTTGTCTTCCTCGAGAGTGATTGTCAGGTTCTTAGTCCCCGCCTGTGCTTTTACGGTTACGGACACATAACCAAGGCAGGAAACTTCCAATGTGATTTCGGATGCATCGGCACGAAGGGAGAACGAGCCGTCAGCTCCGGTCACGGATGCATTGTTGGTTCCAGGCACCATCGCCACTGCGCCGATGATGGGCTGTCCGGCCTGATCCACTACAGTACCGGAAACCTCCCGGCGCTGGTTCTGGGCCTGAAGGCCCATGGCCAGGGCCAGGGTCAGGAACATGGAAACAATTAAAAACTTAAGTCGTTTCATAGGTTATATATGAATTAGTGTTTGTAGATATCAGTACTGAACTCCTTAGGGCGCTTCATGGTTTCGGTATAGACATTCCCGAAGCGGTCCGTTACCTTTATATCAAGCGTGGAGCTTGCCGACGAGGCTTTCACGCGGAAAGTATGGGAATTGGTTATGGTTGCGAAAGATGCCGCCTTGTTTTTGTCAAGGCGCTTTGCCGTATAGGAAACAAGGTGAAGCGGGTCAAGGACGGTAACCTTTTCGACCGAAAGGGCCTTGCCGTTTTCACTCACCTCGACCTTCCATGACGGATCATAGTTCCAGACATTGATGTAAACTTCGTTGGCGCTGCTGGCCGTGGCCCATAAGCCGGGGTCGAATGCGGCGCGTGAAGAAGCGCTGCCGTTGGGGACATATTCGGCCGGGGTAATCAGGATTTTGTTGCGGTCATAAGTGCGCATCTGGAAGTCCAGGGGATATCCGGTAGCCTTGAACTGCCAGGAGAAGTCGTTGCCGCTTACCTTCACGACGCCGTAGCCGCCGGGAGAGCCGTCCTGGCCGATATGCACGCCGGGAGTCTCGTGTGCGCTCCACCACCAGGTACCACAGATTGAACCGCTGTTGTGCTCAAAGATGTGGTCCGATGACATGAAGTCTACGTTATAAACAGTGTGCGTGTGAGCAGTGAATATATGCGCGGCAGAGTATGGCTTGAGTATGTTCTCAAGGTCAATTGCGTGCTGCTTCAGGTAAGACTTGTTGCTGGCGTACCAATGATAGGAGCCGTTTGCTTTGTAAAGGGGAATATGCATGGAGATGGCTACGGGGGTGGACTTGCTCACATAAGAGAGGTCCTTCTTGAGCCAGTCCAGCTGTTCCTGGACGATATGCGAGTCGTAGGTGCGCACGTAGCAGGCTTTGCCGTTGTCGTCCTTGGTGGCCGTGGAATTCGTGCATTCAACATCGTCCAGTACCACATAGTGAACGTTGCCGATATTGAAGGAGTAATAGGTTGGAGCAACCGTCCTTTTGTACTCGGCCACAGAGTTGTAGTCTCCGAATTCGTACATGCTGTGGTCGTGGTTGCCGATAGTCTGGTAAATCGTGAGGCCCTGGATGGTCTGGGCATCGGCAAGGTAGTCCTTGTAGCCGTAGTTGTTGGTCTCCCAGTAGAGGTCCCATGTCATGTCGCCGAGGGTGAGGCCGTAGACAGGACCGCTTAGAGTGAGAGTGAAGGCATTGATGTCATTCACGAAGTTCTTGAACTGGTTCCTGTCGCCTGTACGGTTTGCAAGGTGCATGTCTCCCAGCATGAGCATGGTGTGGTTGGTCTGGTCCGGAGCCTTCTTGAGGATAAAATCCACGCGCTCAGGCACTTCGGCCGCCTTTGTGAGCTGGGCGTGCATGGAGGGAAGGATGCCCTGCCTTGTGGGCTCGTAGCCCGACGGAACGCTCACAAACACATACTTGTGGTACTTGTCAGATTTCATCTGATACACGCCGTCCTTGTCTGTACGGACCACCTCATGGCCGTCGGAGACACTTACGTCGGGAATTCCTTCTCCGTCGCAGATGACCTTACCGTAAACGTTACAGCCGGCTGCCGGCTGCAGCTCATCGGCCGCAGTGACCGTTATCTTCACGTCTCCCTTTTTCTGGGACTGGGTGCCGCGCCTTAGGGTAACAGCATAGGTGCCGCTTGAAAGGGGAACGCTCCACAGGGAGGTGATATCCACATTGAACGAACTGGCCGATATGTCCTTCACCGGGCACGCAGCAAGCTGGCCGAAAGAAATCTTATCCCCCTCTGCGGGTTTTTTCCCAAACTGCACGCGGAAAGAAATCTTGTCACTGCCGTAGGGAACATCCATCGTTTCCGGCACGGTAAACTGCACGTCCGAAAGCGAGCCCGCCGCCTGCTGCGGCTCCTTCCCGCAAGCAATTGCGACAAAAACCATTACAACTGCCGCACCCCAAAAATATAATGAAACTCTTCGAAACTTAGTCATAGTTTAAGCGTAATTGATATGTAAATTTACAAATAATATAGTAACGGCGGTTAGCTTTTTTACAAAAATTAACAAATAAAGCTCCCAGCCACCTCTTGCTGTCCCGCATTGTGGGGTTAGTGCATTTCAAAAAAAATCGTTATATTTGGTTACCAGAAATGCACTAAAATTAAATATAATAGCTATGAGAAGATTCCTTGGCCTTATTTTGGCTGTCGCTATGGTGAGTGTTCCGGCGATGGCAAAGAACGTCAAAGGCCGCGTTTCGTCACAGGGCAAACCGCTTGCAAACGTCATAGTGTCCGACGGTTACAAGTTCACCAAAACAGGGAAAGACGGAGCTTTCAAACTGAGCACCCACAAGGATGCGCGCAATGTTTTTGTCATAACTCCTTCGGGTTACGTTGCCGACTATTCTTCCGGCGCCCCCCAGTTCTACAAGCCCATAAAAGGCACGAAGAAGTTCAATTTCGAGCTTCTCCCCTTCGGCGAAGGGAAGGATTATACCATCTTCAGCGTATCGGACCCTCAGATGCAGAACCAAAAGCACCTGGACCGCTTCCGTGAACGTCCCCTGGGAGATCTCCGCGGAATGGCCGCCCGCTACAGCGCCCAGAGGCCCACTGTGGGAATAGCCCTCGGAGACATCGCATGGAACAAACTGGAGATGTTCGACTCATACAAGGAATCCATCGCCACTACGCGCATACCTTTCTATGCAGTCATCGGCAACCACGACTTCATCCAGAACCGCAGCGGAATACCCGCCGGAGAAGCCTTTGAGGCAGCTTTCGGCCCGTACAATTACGCCTTCTTCCTTGGGGAAGACCTGGTGATCGCCGTCAACGACATCCTGTTCGAGGCCAGCGGCAGCGATGACCCCGGAAAGAGTTCGAACAACTACAAGGAGGGTTACTCCCAGGAGACGCTCGGCTTCGTGAAAGGTCTCCTGAATCTTGTCCCTGCCGATACCCACATCTACCTTGCCCAGCACAGCCCCATCCGCTTCAAGGAAGCCGGAAGAAGCGACTCCATCAAAGGAAGCGCTGAAATGCTCGAAATCCTTGGCAGCCGCAAGGCCGACATCCTCTCCGGCCATACCCACCTCATGGTTACCCAGGCCATAAACGCCAACGTCACGGACCACAACGCCGCAGCAATCGGCGGAGCATGGTGGGCGACGGACTGGTGCCGCGACGGCACCCCCCGCGGCTACCAGATAATATCCTCCGTAGACGGCACTGTAAGCTGGGACTGGCATAACATCGACTACTCCGACAGCTTCCAGGTGCGCTTCATCGAAATGGACGAAGCCCCGCTGCACCCCAACTGCGTCCTCGCAAATGTATGGCAGGCCGATTCCACCTGGACCGTCGAATGGTATGAAGACGGAAAATATATGGGCAAGGCTCAGCCCGTTTGGGAAATCTCCCCCGACTACAAGCAGGAGATCCTCGATGTCTACAAAGGCAATGCAGAAAATATCCCCGGATACAAGAGAGCCCATGCCCAATCCCATTATTTCGCGGCAGAGCCCTCCCAGTATGCATCGTCCGTAACCATGACGGTCAAAGCACCTGACGGACGCACCTGGTCCCACGATTTCTGCATGGACGGCTACATCGACCTGCAGGCACACCGCGGCGGCGCCGGACTCATGCCGGAGAACACAGTCTCTGCCATGAAAAATGCCATGAAGCTGCATGTGAACACCCTGGAATTCGATCTCCAGTTAAGCAGCGACGGCAAGGTTGTGGTATCCCACGACAACTACTTCCACCCCCGCTACTCCATGAGGCCGGACAGCACCCTGATACAAAAGGAAGACCCCAAGGAATACCTCTACACCATGCCTTATGACAGTATCGCAAAGTATGACGTGGGCCTTAGGTTCGTAGACCGCTGGCCGGAGCAGAAGAAGGTCTCCGAGCACAAGCCCCTTGCATCGGACCTCATCGACTTCACGGAGCAGTATGCCGCAAAGAAAGGTTATTCCCCCTTCCGCTATAATATTGAGATAAAGTCAAAAACCGGCAAGGGAGAAGGCAAACTGTGGCCCGATTACAAGGAGTTCTGCGACAAATGCATTCCCCTCCTTCTTTCCAAGAACCTAGGAGACCGCCTCGTAGTCCAGAGCTTTGACACGCGCGCACTGGAGTACATCCACGAAAAGTGGCCTCAGGTAGAACTCTCATTCCTCACCGAAGACCTCAGCGGCATCGAGGAAATCCTCTCCATGCTCAGCTTCCGCCCGCGCTGGTGGTCTCCGAACCATGAAGTCGTCACAAGCCATGATGTAGCCTACTGCCACGCTCTTGGCATCAAGGTGGTTCCTTGGACCGTGGATGAACCGGAAGACATTAAAAGAATGGCGGCCGCAGGTGTCGATGCCATTATATCGAACTACCCGGACCGCCTTATAAGCATTATCCGCGAGAAGAATCAGTAGATATCGTCCAGCGAGACGTTACCCCATGTAGGAAGGGCCGGATCGTCGACAACCGCGTCGACGGTTCGGCCGCTTCCCATTATTACGTTCTGCTCCAGGAACTCCTTCTCAATGGACCAGAGCCAGTACATGTAGGCGGCCACATCGTGTGAACGGTCCTTGAAACGGTAGATGCAGTGCTCCCAGCCATTCTTCGCAAATTTTCCGGCAATGTAGCTGCTGCCCCAGATTCCACGGCCGAAAAGACCGAGAGACTTGTAGGCTACGGCCTTGTCGGCGGTTCCGTGAAGCATGAGCGTGGGACAGGGGGCCTTCTTGTATTTGGGGGCTCCGCTTGTACTGATTATAGCTCCGGCAAAGGACATGACGCCCTTGAAATTGAAGTCTGCAGGCAGCCCTGAAGCATTTCCGTTGACTATGTCATACTCTGCCGCCATTGAAATGATTGCACCTGCAGAACTGCCGGAGATGACGAGGTTGTTCACGTCTATTCCAAGATCAGGATTCTGTGCGAGGAACGAAACGGCAGAGAAGACATCTTCCACTCCCACCTGCTGCGCAAGCAAGAAGCGGTCGCTTGCCTTGATGATTCCGGAAAAGCCCTTGCCCATCTCATAGCCCTTCATTCCAAGGCGGTAATCTATCGCCACCACATTGTATCCATCCTCTGTAAGTAGGTTGAACCAGGGAATGATAAACTTGTCTGAACGATGCCCGCTGACGAAACCGCCGCCGAATACGAACATCACGGTGGGCTTCTTCTTGCCCTGGAACTCGACAGGAGCACCCGCGGCAGGCCTGTATATGTCAAGATACAGGGAGCAGGTATCCCTTTCGGCAAAACGATAGGTCTCCTGTGCCGATGCTGCAAGGCCTACGAAGAGGGCCGTCAAAAAAAATGCAAATTTTTTCATTTTCTTTTTGCTTGTGCAATGGTTTGGCCCAAGCAGGCCGTACCTTTGCATCAGAAATAAAAACAACAAAGCTATGCGCAACACTCAGTACAACCTCGATGTCATTGGACAGATGATTTCCTGCTCCACCTCTTTCGATGCCCTCAAGGACATCATCACAGACCTCGATCTCGAGTTCGAAGACGCCCTTGAACTCTAAGCCTTGAGTTCCACGACGGTGGACTCCTTGTCCTTGGACAGGCCTATCTTGAGAGTTTTGGGCTGGGAAGGATTCACCGCTGCGGAGGAGAGCACCCTGTCGGAAATGATGAATTCCGATACCGGGTCTTCCACATAACGCATCACGGCTCGTTTGAGGGGCCGTGCGCCATAAGCCGGGTCATATCCGGCATCGGCGATAAAGCGCTTGGCGGCAGGTGTGATAGTAAGTTTATATCCGGCTTCCAGCGCCCTGGAACGAAGATCCTTAAGCTCCAGGTCAATGATTTCCTCTATCGCCTCCTTGGAGAGGGAATTGAAGTAAACCTGCTCGTCAACGCGGTTTATGAACTCCGGAGGGAAAGCCTTCTTCACGGCCTTTTCCACTACGCTGCGGCGGTCGGCCTCAACGTTCTTGCCTGCGGTTGCAAAGCCGATTCCGCTTCCGTAATCCTCAACTTCACGGCTTCCCACATTGGAAGTCATTATGACGATAGTGTTCTTGAAATCCACGGTGCGGCCGTTGCTGTCTGTAAGACGTCCCTCATCCATCACCTGCAGAAGCAGGTTGAATATATCCGGATGGGCCTTCTCGATCTCATCAAGAAGCACGACGCAATACGGTTTCCTGCGAACCCTTTCACTAAGCTGTCCGCCTTCTTCATAACCCACATATCCAGGAGGCGCGCCTATGAGGCGGGATACGCTGAATTTCTCCATGTACTCGCTCATGTCTATGCGCACCAGATTCTCCTCGGAGTCGAAGAGATAATCGGCAAGGGAACGAGCAAGCTGGGTCTTTCCCACGCCCGTGGGACCGAAGAAGAGGAAGGTGCCGATGGGCCTGTTGGGATCTTTGAGGCCCGCCCTGTTGCGCTGGATGGCCCTTACCACGGTCTCCACGGCATCGTCCTGGCCGATAATCCTCTCCTTCAGGTGCTGCCTCATCTTGATGATACGGTTGCCTTCGGATTCGGCCACCCTGTTCACGGGGATACCTGTCATCTTTGAGACGACGGAGGCGATATCCTCCTGATCGACAGTCTTCTCAGTCTCACTGCTGCGTGCCATGGAAAGACGCACCATGGCGCCGGCCTCGTCAAAGGCGTCGATAGCCTTGTCCGGCAGGGATTTATCCGTGATATAGCGGTCTGTGAGGCGCACTGCGGCCTCCACGGCGGCGTCTGTGTATTTCAGGTTATGGAATTCCTCGTACTTGGGTCTGAGCTGCTTTAGTATCTCTATCGACTGCTTCACGTCAGTAGCTTCCACCACAATTTTCTGGAAACGCCTGTCAAGGGCGCCGTCCTTCTCCACAATCTTCGTAAATTCGTCGATGGTTGTGGCGCCGATGCACTGGAACTCTCCCCTTGCAAGGGCGGGCTTTAGCATATTTGCGGCATCGAGGCTGCCGGAAGCGCCGCCTGCGCCTATGATGGTGTGGAATTCGTCGATGAAAAGGATAAGGTCCGGATTCTCCCTGGCCTCTTCGATAATGCTCTTGAGGCGCTTTTCGAAGTCTCCGCGGTACTTGGTGCCGGCAACCACGGAAGCGATATCCAGCGTCATGATGCGCTTTTTCGCAAGTGATGCCGATATGTTCCCGGACGCAATCCTGAGGGCGATCCCTTCAACTATGGCCGATTTGCCAACTCCCGGCTCTCCGATGAGCATGGGATTGTTCTTTTTCCTTCGGCCCAGGATTTCAATAACCCTTGCTATCTCCGTATCGCGGCCAACGACAGGGTCCAGCTTGCCCTCACGTGCGGCACGGGTAAGGTCGTACGCGAATTCTTCGATATCCAGTTTCTTCTCCCCTGCAGGAGCCTCTTCCTGCCCCTGATAGGGCTGCGGCTCAGGATCCTGGCTTTCCTGGGATGCAGGGCGCAGAAGGCCCTCGTCCTCAAAGTAGGCAAGGAGACGCCCGTAGTCGATTCCGTGGGAGCGCAGGAACACCTGGCCGTAACTTTCAGTCATCCGGCACAGGGCCAGCAGAAGGTGCTGTGGCATTGCCGCCGGGCTCTTGAGACGGGCGGCCTCCATGAAAGCGATGTTGAGCACATTCTGGGTCTGCCTTGAGAAGGCAATGCTCTCCAGGTGCTCGTAAGGAATGGTTTCGTTGGTAAATATATGGCCGTCAATGTAGGTCTTCATGTCGGCAGGTTCCACCCCCAGGCTTCTTATTGCCTGAAAGGCGGCATTCTCCTCATGACGTATGATTCCAAGGAACAGATGATCCGGGCCGATGCCGTAGCTACCCGTCCTCATGGCTTCTTCCCTGGCGTATTTGATGACGGCGTTAAGGTCGTCGGATACTTGAAGTTGCATAGGGTACAAAGATAAGTTTTTCCCCTTTAATCAACAATCGCACCCGAAAAAAACTTATGACAAAATGACATTTTCAGCGCGTAATGAAAGCATTCAGGCTGTCTATCTGGGGAAGTGTGGGATAATCAAGAGCATAGGCGGCTTTCTGGCTGCGGTACACTCCTATGTTGCTCGATGCGAGCCAGGTGTTGTAACCGCCTGTGAGGCCGGCATCGTAAAGACCGCGGATCTGACGCTCGATGTAATTGGCATTGTTGTCAAGACCGGCAGGGTCTACCCAGCGCATCACGTGATAAGCCTGGATCCAGGTGCGCACAGCCGCAGGTGTTGCGGTAACTGCCTGACGCCCCTGGGCTCGCTTTCCCCATGCCTTCATGATTTCGTACGGATGGTTCCACGGCTTGGATATGCCGTAATACCGGTCGGCAAAATGGTCCGGATACGGCATTGCGCAGATGGCATCGGCAATGGTTGATATTGCAGGCCAATACTGACCGTAGGCGGTCGTATAGCCGGGGTTTGCCGATTCCCCGAAAACATCCACCGACACATAGACGCCCAGCTGATGGAGCTCGTCGCAGGCGTATCGGACAAAATTCTGGATGGCCTGGACCTTGGACTCGCCGTAACGGTTCCTGTAATCCATCTCCCCGTCTATGGATATCATCTTGTCCGGAAAACGCACATAATCAAAGTTCACCTCGTTGAGGCCGAACTTTCTTACGGACTCCTTGGCCAGCTCTACATTGAACTGCCACACATCACGCGAAAAGGCGCTCGGCCAGTAGCTGTTGTTGTGGAGGAAGGGCTTGCCGCTTGCCTTCTCACAAATCGAAGAGCCCGGGTGGTCCTGCGCATAATAGCTGTCCTTGAAACAGGTTATGCGGCCTATCACATAATAACCCTTGGCGTGGAGTTTCTCCACCGCTTCCCTGTACAGGGCCTCCTTTGTGGAACCGGCATGCTTGTAGTTGGTGGGAGAGTATTTCTCCATCGCCTCGGCCTTATACCCGGGGCACTCATTGTCCTTGATGTCTATTACAAAGGCATTGATATTCGTACTGTCGGCAAGGGCAATGTATTCGTCTATGCGCCTGAGTCCCACGGGGGAGATGGTAAGGTAAAAGGCATTTACCGGCGAGGGCATGGGATTATCGGCAAAGACCGGTTTCTCATAAGGACGGAATTCGCAGCCGATGGCCTCCCCGCCCTTGAAGGAATTGCGTACTGCGGCGTGGGCCTCATCAAACTCCGAGTACCTTTCGGCAGCATTTTCCTCGGTGAGCACAGCGTACTTTCCGAAAATCCAGCCTTCCTTGCCACGCGTGCGCACATTGTAACGATTGACGGAGCCGTCGGCAAGAAGGCGGTCAAAACCAAGCACTTCCATCCGGCTTCCCTTGCGCACAAGGTCGCAGATATGGGAAGAAAGCGTATCGTCTATGAGGGACGCTGCAACCTGCGCATAAAGGACTTCCTCCCTCACGGCCTCACGGGGCGTTGCTGCAATGGAGTTTTCCGGAATCCATATCTTTCGCCCGCCTGAGACAGCGCCAAGGTAGGTTACGCCGTCCTGCTTAAACGTCTTTCCTGCCGATACCCTCAGCAGGCTGCCCCTGACCACCGGGTCAGAAGCGGCAAGCTGCTTCTTGGACACGTTCACGAAAGCGGGAACTTCTGCACTGTCCCCTGCCGCATAAGCATCGTAATCCTGCTCCCGGGTGCATGAAATAAGCGTAACGGCCGCAAGAAGAAGCACGTTACGCAAGACAAAATTAAATTTCACGGTTTTAGATAGTTGACATCCTGTCTACGCAAATCTCCACGAGTTTCCTGATGGCCGGTTTGTAGTCCGGATTGGAGCTCTGGAGATAGCGGTTTGCGATGGCGCAGCACACGGTGCAGGCGTTGTGACCAAGGTGGGCGGCAAGTCCTGCAAGAGGAGAGCTTTCCATCTCGAAGTTTGTGATACGGTAGTCTTCGCCGTTCTTGGTGAAGCGGAAGCTCTCAATCTTTTCGAGCATGTCCGGCATTGCAAGGGGAATACGCACCACCCTGCCCTGAGGGCCGTAGAAACCGGGAGCGGAGATGGTCACGCCCTTTACCGTCACATCTTTCAGAAGGTTGATAATCTTGGGCGATGCCGACACGAAATAAGGGGAAGGAAGAACATCCAGCCAGTTCATGTGCTTCTTGAAAGCCTCTTCTACGGCAAGGTCAGTTACCTTTTCACGGTTTCCATACCAGTTCATTACGCCGTCGAAACCCACGCTCATGTGGGAAAGGATATAACTCCCCAGCGGAATATCCGGGTGCAGGGCGCCCGAGGTGCCGATACGGAGAATATTCAATGCCCTGTGCACCGGCTTTACCTCACGGGTTTCGAAATCCACGTTTGCAAGGGCATCCAGTTCCGTCATGACGATGTCGATGTTGTCCGGGCCGATACCGTGCGATATGGCCGTGATACGCTTTCCGTTACGTTTTCCTGTCACGGATACGAACTCCCTGGAGGCATGGCGGAATTCAATGTCTGTGAGATATTCGGCAATCATGTCCACGCGGGAAGGATCTCCCACCATGATGACGTTGTCTGCCAGTTCTTCAGGCCTAAGATGAATGTGAAAAACGGAGCCGTCTCCGTTTATTATAAGTTCTGATTCGGGTATTCTCATAACTGTCGTGGTTCTAAAAAGCAAATATAAGAAATAAATTGCTTATTTTTGTACAAACACACAGTTAAAATGAAACTTCGCACTTTAGCTATTGCTGCTGCAATTCTCTGGGCACTGCCCTCCTCTGCCGATGAAGGCATGTGGCTGCCCGCCCTTATTTCTGAACGTATCGCCGACATGCAGTCAAAGGGACTCCGGCTCACCGCAGAGGACCTTTACAGCGTAAACAATGCCTCTCTCAAGGATGCCATAGTGCTCTTTGGAAGCGGCTGCACGGGTGAACTGGTAAGCGACGAGGGTCTCCTCTTCACGAACCACCACTGCGGCTACGGCTACATCCAGAAGCACTCCTCTGTAGAACACGACTACCTCAAAGACGGTTTCTGGGCCATGAACCGCGCCCAGGAACTCCCCAATCCCGGCCTCACCGTAAAGTTCCTGGACAGGATGGAAGACGTGACATCGGAAGTCTTCAAGGGAATCAAGCCCAAGATGAGCGAAGAGAAGAGGAATGCCCTGATAAAGAAGAATACAGAGGCCATCATAAAGAAAGCCGCCGATGCTTCACTTGGCCTTGTAGCCCAGGTCAATGCACTGTACTACGGCAACCAGTACTTCCTCTATGTGTTCAGGGAGTACCGTGACGTGCGTCTTGTGGGCGCACCGCCGTCCTCAATCGGCAAATTCGGCGGCGAGACCGACAACTGGATGTGGCCGCGCCATACCGGAGACTTCTCCATCTTCCGCATTTATGCCGACAAAGACGGCAACCCTGCCGATTACAGCGAGGACAACATCCCCTACAAGTCCAAAAAGTCTTTCGTGGTTTCCACCAAGGGCGTTAAGGAGGGAGACTTCACCTTCGTATACGGATGCCCGGGAAGCACCCAGGAGTATGTCCATTCCGAGGCCGTCCGTTACATACAGGACGTCTCCGACCCTGAAAAAATAGCGCTCCGCACAACCCGCCTCGGCATAATGAAAAAGTATATGGACCAAAGTCAGGCGGTGCGTATACAGTACTCCTCAAAGTACGCCTCCGTTGCCAATGCATGGAAGAAGTGGCAGGGAGAAGAGAAGGGTCTGAGAAAGAACAAGGTGGTTCCTGTGAAACAGGCCTACGAGAAGAGCTTTGAAGAGTGGGCTCAGGGAAGCGCATCCGAAGGCCTTACTTCCAGGCTTTCAAATCTCTACGCCGCAAGGAATCCCATCTACCGCGCATACGAGTATTACAACGAAACCGTCCGCAGCATAGAGAAACTGCGCATGGCCTCCGGCCGCCCCTTCGACATGAAGGACTACTACAGGCCGATAGACGAAGAGACTTTCGTCGCCATGACGGAGGCCTTCGACAAAGCCCTGGACGACAGCTACAAACCGGCATTATTCCTCGAAAAGCGCGCACAGTACGGCTCCATGAAGGCCCTGAAGGATGCAGTTTTTGCCGATGATGCCCTTGCCAAGGAACTTGCCGATGCCCTGGACGGCTTCTATTTCGAAAACATAGTCCCCAAGGTGCGCGAACTGGACAAGTCCATCACCCTCACATACAAGGAATACATGAAGGGTCAGATGGCTTTTGAGCCCCAGAAGGCGTTCTATCCGGATGCGAATCTAACGCTGCGCATCGCCTACGGCCACGTTGAAGGTTACCGCCCGGCAGATGCCGTTTACTACACACCCGTCTCAACGCTCCGCGGCATCATAGAAAAGGACAATCCGGAAATATTCGACTACAACATTCCCCAAACCCTCAGGGACATCTATGCCCGAGGAGGCTACGAAGACCAGCCCGTCTGCTTCCTTGCCACCAACCACACCACGGGCGGGAATTCCGGCTCACCGGTCCTCAACGCCGACGGCCAGCTCATAGGCATCAACTTCGACCGCGTATGGGAAGGAACGATGAGCGACCTGGTCTACGACCCTGAAATCTGCCGCAACATCTCCCTGGACGTGAGATACCTGCTCTTCGTCATCCAGGAAATCGGCCACGCCGGCTATCTTCTCGACGAAATGAATCTGGATTGACACGCCTCCGGATACACGCAAACCACCGTTTTAGGCCTCTCGTGAGCTAAAACGGTGGTTT
>DGSO01000002.1 GCA_002393945.1 Bacteroidales bacterium UBA4360 | reverse complement strand
CACGGAAAATCTCCGGTGAGCCTTAAATTGCGCAGGGGATTTCAGTAACTGGCTGATTATAAGGAAACTGCGAAAAACGGCCATAAAGCATTGAGCCATGTCCTTATAGCAGTTGCACATGGTCAAATACGGCCGACAACGCGGTCAAATCCAAACGCAGGGTTTTGCACCTGTACCAGCATAGTTGGCATGTATTCATCCCAACCTAAATACCTGCAATTGTTTTCAAAGCTGCCCTCAGGGCTTCGTCGCAGGCG
This sequence comes from Bacteroidales bacterium UBA4360, assembly GCA_002393945.1. Lineage (GTDB taxonomy): Bacteria > Bacteroidota > Bacteroidia > Bacteroidales > UBA932 > Cryptobacteroides. The sequence goes on along the minus strand of DGSO01000002.1, from coordinate 45,909 downwards.
TAAATATATAGTCCTTTTACACCGCGGGTAAGTAGAACTTTAACTTCATTTCTGATGAACGTCTCACCAAAAGAAATCTTTGAACCATCATTCAGAGTTCGCTTTTGCTTAGCTTTATTGTTATAACTCTCGGAAGGATCAAAAACTATCTCGTTTTTGATATACTTGACAGATGGCCCCAGGATTACACCAACATAAGATAAATCAAACCCCTGAATTGTAAAAGTGGAACCGACCTCATTAATTGTGTGCTCCTGCTCTGCCCAGGCCTTTGTCCTATTTGCGTTTTTTTGTTTACGCGTTAATTTTTTTTCTGTTTCATAATTCCACGGCAGAGACCATTCTTTAATGTTAACCGACCATTCTTTTCCGTTATCCGGAGAGTCATTTTGGCGATAAGGCCAGTCGTATGTTGCAACGAGTCTGGAAAGAGAATCGGTATTTGAACGCTTTATAATAGCTTCATGCAAGTCTTTCGGGGAATCAAACGCACGTACCTCATAATTGGGGTCCTTTGTGAATGGCATAAGCGTGCGAAACTCTATGAAAGAATTAATCCATTTTAGTGTAGATTCTGAACACTGCATCCGCAATTGCTGTGATAGCCCTAATAAGTTTCGCTGACGAAATGACAAATCCTTGAAGCGATCCAGAACGGCCGGTTCCCAGTATTCTTCTGCTGTAAGAACTTGATACTCATCAAACATGACGACAGTAACATGTGAACGCTTAATGATGTCGTCAAGCTGATTATGACCAGTGTAGCTTTGTTTACCTTGTGTTAAAAGCAGATGTCCTTCGTCAATGAAAGCCACATCCACCTTGTTGTTTTCGGTATACTTGTTTATGAAACTGGTTGGTTTATGAACAGAATCCTCCCCAAGGTTAAGCCGCTTTGCTATTTGTTGATATACATTCAATTGCTGATCATGGTTTACCATAAGATGACAATTGACCTTGCGTCCGAGAATTTCTTCCCCTCTTGTAACCAACTCATAAAAAAGAGCCGAATTGAGGACAGTTTTACCTGTCCCTGCTTCTCCTTGTACGAATATCAACTGTCCATCTTTGTTCTTATCGAGTGCATCATAAACTTTAGCGATAATCTCTTCCTTGGCATCCAGCTGGTCTTGAGTTAGCTTTTTTAATGGAGATGCTTTGAAAAAAGCGGATTTCTCAATTTCAGATAGTGAAAGAAACAGGTCATGGTCAACCTTTCTGAGTTTTTGCCATACAGAATGAAAAATCGCATCGAACTCCTCTACCGGATAATACCCATTTTGGGGATTGCCACGGGCGTTGAGTAATTTGTCGATATTGCGTCCCGGTGCGATGTAATCGATGAGTCTATTCTCTAAATCGAGTGTAAATGATTTGTTAAAATGAGAATACCCAATTACTATTAGCTTTGATTCAGATATGTTATTGATAAGAATGCTTTGCCAGTTTTCTGGATTGGCTCCAGCAACATAATGCTCTTTTGTTCGAGCAATAATGTCATTACTCTCACCGACATAAACATTGAAGCGTTTGTTTGATATGGTGACACCATTCTTGTCAACATATTCGTAGGCTTTCCCCGGCCAGTAATGAATGTACACAATAGGGAAAGACAGTAATAACTTTGCTTGATCACACCCTGATTCTTCCTTAATGCGGGCGGCAAGGTTATCTGGCAAGGAGGGATTCTCAGCTATGCAGTAAACAACAGGCGTCATATCTCAGTGTATTTCTTAGCGCTTCCTTTTGCTTTTTCAACTGGGTATTTTTCAGCATTCTTGTCAATCTTATCGAGCATGATCTGCTTAATATCAAGATTGTACCTGTCTGCCATCTGGAATGCATAGTTTAACACATCCGCCAGTTCCTCTTTAATCTTATCAATATTTGCATTATCTGGGGATTTCCATAAAAAAGCTTCAAGTAATTCAGATGCCTCAATGGAGATCGCAATTGCAAGATCCTTTCCATTATGAAACTGATCCCAATCTCGTTCTTTGTTAAAACACCGCAACTTTTCTTGAATAAAAGCGATATCAGTCATATATTGAATGATTATGTGTTCTGCACTGCGTACAAATTTAACATTTTTCCTATTCCAAACCTAATATAACAATTCGAGAAATGACTTGTCCTGACAGGCAGGTTTCTGGAGGAATGTAGACTTTGCGGCTCAAAGTGCAAGGCAAGTGATTCAAAGTGCAAATTTGACACTTTGAAATGTCACCAGTCCCTCCTGGCACAATGTTGGGACTAGACAGCAACCACGGGGGCTTCGGTGGCGGATGGGAGCAGGGAGGTGGGGGCGAATAGGAACGAAGTGAATGCGAGTGCCGGAGGAAGGGCTGGTCCGCGTCAGCGGATGCCGAACATTTGGGAGGGTGGTCTTTCGAAGGATGTCGTTGGGTCAAGACTGGTGGGGTGTTCAGTCGGAGGGGGAACGAGGCTTTTGGAGGCAAAGCCCTTCCTCCGGGCACAAAGCATACGGAGTGACGTCAGCCCCCACCTCCCTGTTCCCATCTGCCACCTTGTTCACCGGACCTCCAGCCGTGGTTTGACAGGAGCAGGCAATTGATAGATGTGGTCCCGTTCTACGGCCGTGACACCTTTTACATCGGCAAAGAAGGAGATGGCGTGGAGGATGTCGCCGGGCACTTTTATGGCGATGCCGGGGATGATGCTGTATTCGTAGAGTATCTCTGCGCCGTATGACTTGACGGCTTCCAGAAGCGGCCCTTTGCCGATTTCCGGATCATACATTATGATGAGATTGGTGGGCGATACGAATTCGACATCTTCTTCAAGAACGATTTCCTCCCCGGTGGAAAGCTTGAAAATGGCCTTTTGAAAATTGGCTTTGCCGAAGTTCACGGCGGCTTCCAGCGAGTCTTCCGGGAAAATGCGGACGCTGTCGAAATAATAGAGACTGTCCGACGGGTCCAACCAGCCGCCTACAAAACCGTCGTGCGCGGTGGCATGGCTTACAACTGCATCCAGGGCCTGCCTGCCATGGCTGCTCTGCGTGGCGGCGTATGCTACGCTGATGCCTTCTGCCGGCTCATTCATTGTACGAATATCCACAGTAAAGCCATCCGGGTGCGTCTGGCTGAAGGTCCAGACAGAATCGGCCATGCTGCGCTGGGAGAGGCGCCCCGGCGTCCCGCAGGAAAACAAGACCGGAAGCAGGAGGAGAAACAGCAGTGGATGCAGGTTCTTTGCCATAATGCGAAGTATTATTCATCACAAATTTACGCTTTTTTTTATGAAACAGGATAAACATGGTAGTTGGTTGTCTGCAGAAATATCTGTATCTTCGTACCGATATAAATCAAACAGAAATGAGCAGCAATATCGATCAAGTTCTGGCGTTCAATCGCGGATATGTGGCCTCCAAGGGCTATGAAAAACATCTTACCGACAAATTCCCTGACAGGAAACTTGCCGTTCTGAGCTGTATGGATACGCGTCTTTCCGTACTGCTGCAGGACGCTCTTGGGCTCAAGAACGGTGATGCCAAGATTATCAAGAATGCCGGTGCTGTGATTCCTTCGCCATGGGACTCCGCGATGCGCAGCCTCATTGTGGCCGTGTATGAGCTTGGGGTAACCGAAATCATGGTAGTGGCGCACACAACGTGCGGCGCCTGCCACATGAGCTTTGGCCATTTCAAGGAGGAAATGCTTCACAGGGGCATTCCGGCGGCGGAGCTTGAGCGTGCCGATATCGACCTGAATACCTGGCTTGAAGGCTTTCACGATACGGAAGAATCGGTCCGGAACACCGTTTCCGCCATTGTGAATCATCCGCTGATACCGTCGGATGTGACCGTCCGCGGTTTCATCATCGATTCTGCAACCGGTGAATTGACAGAAGTGTCATGTTAATGTCCAGGCCATGACAGATAAAGAAAAGATGCTCGCCGGGCAGTTGTATTCGGCTGTCGATGCCGAACTTCTGGAAGAATTGGGAGCGGTAAAGGACGTAATTCATCGATACAATGCGCTGCCGCCGTCATCGGCACAAGAAAGGCTATCCATCCTCAAGGGGCTGCTCGGGCATGTCGGAGACGATGAAATAATTATAAACCAGCCGTTTTACTGCGATTACGGGAAGCAGATCCGCGTGGGGAAACGTTTCTTCGCCAATTTCAATTTTACGGTACTGGACGAGGCCCCCGTCACGATAGGCGACGACTGCTTCATCGGCCCGAATGTCAGCATCTACACCGCCTGCCACAGCACGGACCCGGTGGAACGGAACAGCCGCCGCGAATGGGCAGAGCCGGTAACCATCGGCAACAATGTGTGGATAGGCGGGAGCGTGACCATCCTTCCGGGAGTCCGCATCGGCAATAATACAACCATCGGAGCCGGGTCCGTCGTGACTAAGGATATTGCCGATAACTGCGTCGCCGTGGGCAACCCGGCCAAGGTGATCAAGCACCTTGAAGTCTAAAGGATTTTCATCGCAATATATGCGCAGGCTTCGGCGTCCGCGAGGGCGTGGTGATGCCTGGTGAGGTCGTATCCGCATGCGGCGGCCACTGTCTGCAGCTGATGGTTGGGAAGGCTTCGGCCGAAGTATCTCCTGGAAGCAGCCAGCGTATCATGGAACACGTAGTCCGGATAGTCCATCTGATACACCCTGTGGACGGCCTTGAGACAGCCTTCGTCAAAGCGGCTGTTATGAGCCACCAGCGGAAGGCCTCCTATGAGATGAGCAGCTTTCCTCCACACCTCGGGGAATACCGGAGCGTCCTCAGTGTCGTCCTGGCACAGGCCGTGTACGCGCATGCAGAACCACTGGTAGTAGTCCGGTTCCGGATGGATAAGGCTGTAGAAGGTATCCGTGACAAGACCCTCACGTACAATCACGAGTCCGACGCTGCAAACGCTTGACGGCTGCTCGTTTGCGGTCTCGAAATCGATCGCTGCAAAATCAGTCATCGGCCCTCTTGGTTGATCCACTTTTTGAAGAATTGCAGGATGACCCTGCAGGTGTCCATGTCATTCAGGGCCCAGCTGTGTTTGCCGCCCTGGACTTCGTAGAGAAGGACCTCGGTGGACGGGCCGCCTTCTCTTGATGGAATGCCATTTTCCCAGCGGTGAAGAATTACCTGGCGGGAGCCTTCTTTCAGAAGCGGAAGCGGCTCTGGCTCGCAAGGAGTGCAGCCATTCTCTTTCACCCAAGCCATAACGGCCTCTTCTACCGGAATATACGATCCCCAGCCGCCTTCGTTAAGAAGGTCCCCATCCCATCTGGATGTCCTGTCTGCGGTTCCATGAATCTCCATGAAAGGGACAGGCCCATGGAAGGACAGGGAATCGGCAACCCATTTCATCGTAAGGCCTGCTACAGAGGCGATTGCGTTGAAAGTGCGGGGGTACTTCCTGCCGATTATATAGCACATCTCGCCTCCGTTGGACATTCCCGTGAGGAAAAGATTCTTCAAATTATATTTGCGGGCGACTTCCTTTGCCAGATGGCAGATGAATTCATCATCGTCCTGGCGCATGCCTTCCTGGGCGGGGTATCCCGCATACCAGCCCGTTTTGCCCTTGGGGGCTTTCAGACCCTGCGGTATGCAGACGGCAAACCCCTCTTCTTTCGCGCAGGATAGCATTTCGGGGCGGTAGCCGTCGGCCTTGCCGCCATATCCGTGGAGCATTATGACCAGAGGCCTTTCCGGAAGAAGAGTCTCGGGTACGTATACATAATGATACCTGACGGTCCCGTCTTGGACGAGGCTGTCCAGAACCACATCCTGGCACCTTCCTTCATGTGCCGACAGCATCAGCAGGAACGCCAGGAAAACGGAGACAGAATGAATTGATTTCATAGCATACAAATTTAACGAAATCCTGCGGTCCTTGCAAATAAATCGGCTTGCGCGGAATATTTGCAGAATGAATAGTTTTTGATTACTTTTGTATATGAAAAAACTTATTGCCGTTATCTCCATGGTGCTCGGGCTCGCTTTCGGGCTCAAGGCACAGGATCTGGATGCACAGTATGCATCGGACCTTCTCAAGGTTGGTAAGAAGGCTCCGGAACTCGCTCTCAAGGACCTTGACGGAAACATGGTCAAGCTGAGCAGCTTCCGTGGCAAGTATGTGGCACTCGTTTTCTGGGCGTCATGGTGCCCGGACTGCCGCGCAGAGGTGCCGATGCTCAAGGAAATGTACTCCAAGGCCGATCCCGACAAGGTGGTATTCGTGTCCGTCTCGTTTGACAGGACACTCGACGCCGTAAAGGAATTCGTCAAGGAGCAGGAACTGCCTGGCGTTCAGCTGTTTGATCCCTCGGGAAAGAAAGATTCCCCGGTGAGTGCCGCCTTCCATGTCAAGTGGATTCCATCCCTGTATCTGATCGGCCCTAATGGGAAGATTGTCCTTTCTACGGTAATGGCCCAGAAACTGGACGCCGCCCTTCAAAACCTGAAATAGCCTGATGAACAAGTATTTGGATGTATCGCCCGAGGTCGCGGAAGCCCTGCGCCTTGGGAAGCCGGTGGTAGCGCTGGAATCGACAATCATCTCGCACGGCATGCCTTATCCTCAGAATGTGGAGACGGCGCTGAAGGTTGAGGCGGTGATAAGGGAGAACGGCGCCGTCCCTGCAACGGTGGCCATCATCGGCGGACGTTTGAAAGCCGGTCTTTCGGCCGATGAGATAGAATACCTCGGCAAGAAAGGGCGCGATGTCATCAAGGCCTCGAGGCGGGATCTGCCCGTTCTGGTTGCCCGCGGGGCCGATGGCGCAACTACCGTTACCACCACGATGATGATAGCCGCAATGGCCGGAATCCGTGTTTTTGCGACCGGTGGCATCGGGGGAGTGCACAGGGGGGCCGAAACGACCATGGATATATCGGCAGACCTCGAAGAGCTTGCGAAGACGCAAGTGATGGTGATATGCGCCGGGGCCAAATCCATCCTGGACCTTGGGCTTACGCTGGAATATCTTGAGACCAAGGGCGTTACTGTAATCGGATACGGGACCGACGAGCTTCCCGCTTTTTATACGCGGAGAAGCGGCTTGAAGGTGGATTACAGAATGGATACGCCTCAGGAGATTGCCGATGCCTTCCGTGTGAAGATGGAAGCGGGGCTTGAGGGCGGCATGCTTGTTACCAACCCTGTTCCCGTTGAGTACTCCATGGATCCGGAGGTGATAGACGCCGCCATATCGCAGGCCTTGTCGGAAGCCGCAGAGAAGGGTATACGCGGCAAGGAAATAACGCCTTTCCTTCTTGCACGTATCAAGGACATCACCGGCGGAGATTCCCTGAACAGCAACATACAGCTGGTGCTGAACAATGCCAGGCTTGCTGCCGCAGTAGCCGCCTGCTTGTAAAATAAAGGCCGATTTGGTTGTTTTTCTTATAATTTGTAAGAAAAACTTTGGAAATCGGTTTTAAATATGTACATTCGCACAAGATATCGTTCGCAGGCGGAACCGGGAGTATTGGAAAGCCTGCATGATGATGGAACAGTACAGAAACCTGGACATATCGGAGCTGCCTTTAAGCTCTCCTTTCTTTAGGGATAAGGTGTCCCGCTTCCTCGAAGCCTCCGGGCTTCGGATGGATGCGTTGGATACTTATTACGGTGTATTGGATCCGGCCGGGGAACTGCTCGCCGGAGCCGGACTGTCGGCAGACATCATCAAATGCGTGGCCGTCTCGGAAGAGGTCCGCAGCGAAGGCCTTCTCACTCCTCTTGTCTCCAGAATCATTCAGGATGCTTCGCTAAGGGGTATCCATAATCTGAAGGTTTTCACAAAGCCGCAGTACGGGCCATTGTTCGGAAGCCTTGGCTTCAAAATGCTTGCGGAGGCTCCCCAGGCGGTATTGCTGGAGAACGGCAGGGGACTGGTGTCCTACTGTGACTACCTTCGCTCAAAGGCGCGCCGGGGACGTTCCGGTGTCGTCGTCATGAACGCCAATCCGTTCACTCTTGGTCACAGGTACCTGCTGTCCGAGGCTTTGAAACAGGTTGACACGCTTTATGTCATACCTGTCAGGGAGGACGTCTCCATGTTCTCTTATTCTGAGAGGAAGGCCATGATAGAAGCCGCCGGCCTTGGAGAAAGACTGGTGGTGCTTGACGGCAGTTCATATACCATATCTGCGGCAACATTCCCCACATATTTCCTGAAAGATCTTTCGGCTGCATCCCAGCAGCAGATGCGGCTGGATATCGACCTCTTTGCAAAGCATATAATCCCGGCGCTGGGGGTCTCCGTGCGTTTTGTCGGCAGCGAGCCCTCGGATTCGCTTACAGCCCGGTATAATTCCTTGATGAAGGAGCTTCTTCCCGTGGAAGTGGTTGAGATTGAGCGCCTGAAGCTTGGCGGCAACTATGTTTCTGCATCGGCGGTGAGGGATTCCATATGCTCCGGCAGTTTCGAAAAGGCATCGGCACTGGTTCCTGAACCGTCATACCCGTACATTCTTTCGAAGCTTGCGGAACGGGCCCTTCGCATTGAGCTCGACACGCCTCTGAAACCGGGGCTGGTCTGTCCTGATTCGCCCGGTGCCCACAAGGACATGGATTATTCCGTGATGCTGAAGGGGATTGAGGCCATCGAACCGTATTTTGTGCCGATGGCGATGGCAGGGAATGCCGAGGAACTTCAGCGCCTTGGGATCGAGGCGGAGAAGGCGATGATGTCGGCAACAGGCGGGGTTAATACGCACCGGGGCGCCATTTATGCGTTCGGCCTGGTTCTGAACGCATTTATGCGTGAAATGCAAAGTCCTGACAGACAGGCGTTTATCCAAAATGCTTGCCGTGAAAATGCGGAAAGCATTTTGCGTAGTTCTTTGAAGGACAGCGAGTTGCATTTCACGCAGGAGACGCGTGGGGCAAGGGCCCAGGCGCTTACCGGATATAAACAACTGTTTGAAGACTGGCTGCCTTTCTACAGGGCGGGGAAGGACGTGAAGAAACTTCTTCTTCACATCATGTCAACCCTGGATGATACTTGCATTGTCCACAGGGCAGGGGAGAAGCGCGCCCTGGAGGTGAAAAAGGAAGCCGGCGAACTGCTTAAGGACTTTGACGAAGACAGATTACAGCATATGTGCGGTGTTTTCCGTGAAGAGAATATATCTCCCGGAGGTGCTGCAGACATGCTTGCTTTGACAATATTCATAGACTCTGTAATATGATAACACTTAATTCAGAAGGAGTATTTCTCCTTGATGGAAAAACTATCGCAAGAGAGGCTCCGCTCTCCAAAGACGAGGCCCGTGAAAACACAATTGCCTATCAGATTCTGAGAAAGCATGACGTGGATGGCGGCAAAGGCCCTGCCATGCACATCCGTTTCGACGCCATGGTGTCCCATGACATCACTTACGTGGGTATTATCCAGACAGCAAGGGCAAGCGGACTCACCAAGTTCCCGCTTCCCTATGCAATGACGAACTGCCACAATTCACTCTGTGCAGTAGGTGGTACCATCAACGAAGATGACCATGTGTTCGGACTCAGTGCTGCCAAGAAGTACGGCGGCATTTATGTGCCTGCCAACCAGGCGGTTATCCACCAGTATGCACGTGAGGCCCTCACAGCCTGCGGCAATATGATCCTTGGCTCTGACTCCCATACCCGTTACGGTTCACTTGGCAACATGGGCGTGGGCGAAGGCGGCGGTGAACTCGTGAAGCAGCTCCTGGAGAACACCTGGGACATCCAGGCTCCTCAGGTGGTGCTGGTATGGCTCGAGGGCAAGCCCAAGAGGGGCATCGGCCCGCATGATGTGGCTATCTCCCTTGTCAAGGCTACCTTCGAAAGCGGTTTCGTAAAGAACAAGGTGCTTGAGTTCGCAGGTCCCGGCGTAAAGGAACTGCCCATAGACTTCCGTAACGGCATCGATGTCATGACCACCGAAACCACCTGCCTCAGCTCCATTTGGGTCACCGATGAGAAGGTAAAAGAGTACTTCGAGATGCATAACCGTCCTGAGGCTTACAAGGAGCTCAAGCCCGGTGCAGTGGCATATTACGATTCGATGATAACCGTGGACCTCTCCAGCCAGGAGTCCATGATAGCCCTTCCTTACCACCCCTCGAACGCCGTGTCTATCCACGAGCTTCAGGCAGACCCTGAAAAGATACTGAAGGCCGTTGAGGAAGATACCAAGAAGCGCTTTGGCGACGGTGTCCACCCCGACCTCCTCTCCAAGATCCGTGACGGGAAAGTATATGCCGACCAGGGCATCATCGCGGGCTGCTCCGGCGGTACCTATGACAACCTTTCCGAGGCTGCAACCATCCTGAAGGGCAAATCCATCGGCAATGATTACTTCACGATGAGCGCCTATCCTCAGAGCACTCCCGTTTATCTCGCAACCACACGCAATCACATTGCAGAGGAACTGCTTGAGGCCGGCGTTGTGATCAAGCCTGCTTTCTGCGGCCCCTGCTTCGGCGCAGGCGACGTTCCTTCCAATAACGGTCTCTCCATCCGCCACACAACCCGTAACTTCCCTAACCGTGAAGGCTCCAAGCCCGGACAGGGACAAATCTCGATGGTGGCCCTCATGGATGCCCGTTCCATTGCGGCAACTGCAGCAAACGGCGGCGTTATCACCGCTGCAACCGATATCGAGTACGAAGACACCCACAAGCCGTACAGTTTTGACGGACGTATCTATGAGAAGCGCGTCTACAACGGCTTCGGCAAGGCTATGCCCGAAGAGCCGCTGCGCTACGGCCCCAACATCAAGGACTGGCCCCAGATGCCTGCCCTTCAGGAGAACATGCTCCTGGAACTTGCAGCTGTAATCCAGGACCCTGTAACCACCACCGACGAGCTCATCCCTTCCGGAGAGACTTCCAGCTATCGCTCCAACCCGCTCAAGCTCAGCGAATTCGCCCTCTCCCGCCGCGTCCCCGAATATGTGGGCCGTTCCAAGAGAATCCAGGCCGATGACCGCAACCGCCGCGCCGGTGAGCTTACCGAGGACCTTCGCAAGGTGCTTGCAATTGCCGGAACGTCGGCAGAGAGTACTTCCTTCGGTTCCTGCGTGTTTGCACGCAAGCCCGGAGACGGAAGCGCCCGCGAGCAGGCCGCATCCTGCCAGAAGGTTCTGGGAGGCGATGCCAACATCTGCTACGAATATGCCACGAAGCGCTACCGCAGCAACTGCATCAACTGGGGTATCGTACCGTTCACTATCGACAAGGATGTAGTGTTTGACTATGCTCCCGGAGACTACGTCTTCGTTCCCGGCATCCGCGAGGCCATCCTTGGCGGTGCCGAATCGGCTGATGCAAAGGTGATTACCCGCGACGGCCGCTGCGTCCCCATCGTCCTTCATTTCGCCCCTCTCAACGAGACCGAGCGTCAGATCCTTGCCGATGGCTGCCTTATGAATTACTACAAAAACAACAGATAATCATGGAAAAAATCAAAATGACCACTCCGCTCGTCGAAATGGACGGCGATGAAATGACACGAATCCTTTGGAAAATGATCAAGGATGAACTCATCCTTCCCTTCGTTGACCTCAAGACCGAATACTATGACCTTGGACTTCCGTACCGTGACAAGACTTCCGATCAGGTGACCATCGACTCTGCAAACGCTACGAAGCGTCTTGGCGTTGCCGTGAAGTGCGCAACCATCACACCTAACGTTCAGCGCATGAGCGAGTACAACCTGCACCAGATGTGGAAGAGCCCGAACGGCACCATCCGTGCAATGCTGGACGGTACCGTGTTCCGTACGCCTATCACCATCCCCAGCATCCACCCTGCAGTGAAGTTCTGGAAGAAACCAATCACCATCGCACGTCATGCCTATGGCGACGTCTACCGTGACGTTGAAATCCAGACCACGGAACCCGGCGTTGCAAAGCTGGTCTTTGAAGGCGTTTCCGGCGAGCGCATCGAGGAAGTTATCCACGAGTTCGCAGGCCCCGGCGTCATTGAGGGCATGCACAACACAGACAAGTCCATCCGCAGTTTCGCACACAGCTGCTTCAAGTATGCACTGGACGTGAAGGAGAACCTGTGGTTTGCCACAAAGGACACCATTTCCAAGAAATATGACGGCCGCTTCAAGGCTATCTTCGAGGAAATCTACGAGAAGGAGTACAAGGAGCAGTTCGAGGCCGCCGGCATCGAGTACTTCTACACCCTGATTGACGACGCCGTAGCCCGTGTCATGCGTTCTGAGGGTGGTTTCATCTGGGCTTGCAAGAACTACGACGGCGACGTCATGTCAGACATGGTATCCACCGCATTCGGTTCCCTGGCCATGATGACCTCTGTCCTCGTGAGCCCCGACGGCAAGTACGAGTACGAAGCCGCTCACGGCACCGTTACCCGCCACTATTACAAGTATCTGAAGGGTGAAGAGACCTCCACCAACCCTATGGCAACCATCTTCGCATGGAGCGGCGCATTCCGCAAGAGGGGAGAGCTTGACAACCTTCCCGAGCTTGTGAACTATGCAAACCAGCTGGAACAGGCCTGCTTCGACACACTGAACGAAGGCCTTGAGACCAAGGACCTTGTGAACCTCTCCGAGGGTATCACCCCCAAGGGCCTCACCTCCCTCCAGTTCCTTCAGGAAATCCGCAAGCGCCTTGCCGTGCGCCTGGGTGCTTAGTTTTGCTTACCAGCCCTTGCGGATGTTCTCTGCCATTTCGTGGACGAGACGTGCGCGGGCTTCACGTGAGTACCAGGCGATGTGGGGCGTGAGATGGAGGCGCTGCGGGTGCTCAAGATTCATAAGGGGGCTGCTCATGGGGAGCGGCTCCTTTACGTATACGTCTATGCCTGCGCCGGCGATGATACCTTCATCAAGGGCGCGGGCAAGATCTGCCTCTACGGCAATGCCGCCGCGGCCGGTGTTGACGAGAATAGCGCTGCGCTTCATCTTCTTGAATTCTTCGTAGCCGATGAGCCCGGCAGTCCTTTCATTGTACGGAGCGTGAATTGAAATGACGTCTGAACGCTCCAGAAGCTCCTCAAGTGATACTGAAGGATAGTCTTTGCAATGGCCTGTGCCTGAAGTGGAATAGTAAATGACCTCCATCCCAAATGCCTTGCCGATAGCCGCAACTTTCTGGCCGATTGCTCCCATTCCAACTATGCCAAGCGTCTTGCCGGCAATCTCCGTAAACGGATGTGCGAAATCTACGTGCACGGGGTTCTTGCTGTATGCTCCGCTTTTTACGAACTCCTCATAATGGAATGCCCTGCCAAGGAGATTCAGGATATGCATCCATGCAGTCTGTGCAACGGAGTCTGTTGAATATGCAGCGACATTCCTCGCTATAACTCCACGTTTCTCGCAGAGTTTCACGTCAATATTGTTCATGCCGGTTCCGGCCTCGCAGATGAGCCTGAGACGCGGCGCGGCATCGAGAAACGCCTCATCTACAATTACTTTGTTGAGCAGGACAACGTCGGCATCTTTCACCCTTTCGCGGGCTTCTTCCGGTGTGGAACTGTCGTAGCATGTAAGTTCGCCGAGAGCTGCAATTTCTGCAAGCGATGTATCTCCCATGGAGATTGCATCCAAAAATACTATCTTCATGGACACAAAATTAACTATATTTTTGTATATTTGAATCCAATTATGGCCACAGTAAGAGAAATATTGTCCCGCATCGACGAAAAAGCCCCGTATGGGATGGTGCTTGAAGCATCCGTCAGGGACTACTGCGTCCTCGCGCTCAGTTTTCTCAGGGGCCAGGCCGATTTCTCCCGTTACTTCGAGTCCAGTCTTCCGGACCCGTTCCCTGCAATGGACAAGGAAGTATCGGCACGGGCATTTGCCAAAGAAAGGTACTGCGTTCAGCTTTACAGGCCCTCGGAGGAAGCTCTCCTTGCCGACGCCATCGCCGACCTTGCCTTCTCCCAGGCCGAACGCCTCACCCTGGCAACTCCCTCGTCCCCTCAGGCCGATGACCGCGAACGCGCGGACGTCTACATCGTCGCCGTATATACCCTGTTCGCCCTTACCCTTCATGACCGGACAGACTTTGCCGTCCTGTTTCTGGAAGCATGGGCCAATTTTGTACAGTTTGCCAGCGCCCGCACCGTGCGTAAGCACTATGACAGGAGCTGGCAAAGCAGATACAATTCCTTGTTCTATCCCTTAGGGTAATACCGCCTATTTGGTCTTGATGGATGCGAGGCCGCTCTTGGAGGTGGTGTAATCCTGGCAGTCCAGGCGGCGGGCATCGATGTCGCCGGCGCCGTTCACAGTGAAGCTGGCTTTCAGTGCCTTTCCGGAAAGGTCGATGTCGCCTGCACCGTTTACCATTACCTTAAGTTCCTCGACGTCAATGTTGTCGGCTTCAATGTCTCCGGCACCGTTGAGCTCGAAGCTCAGGGTGGGAACGGTAATGCTGTTGAATTCGAAGTCTCCCGCGCCGTTCACTTCCACTTCGAGGGCTTCCGTAGAATTGTAACCGTTTTTGAGGTCGACGTCGGCAGCGCCGTTCACTTCAAGGCTCTTGAGGGTGGGGAGGGTGATATAGATGTTGAATTCCTCTGCCCTGATGTTGACGTTGTCTACTGTCTCAAGCACGAGCTTTCCGTCGGAGACCTTGTAATCCAGGTACTGGAAGACGTCTTCATTTGCCTTTACGAGGACCTTGAAGGTCTCTCCCTGAGTGAGCTCCATGTCCGAGGAACCGTTCACGACGATGGCGTCGAAGCCTGTAAGGTCAAGTGTCTTTTCTGTGACGGGACCTTTGCAGGTGACCTTCTTCCCTTTTCCTACCATAATTCCGTTCATGTTGAAATTGCATGAGGCCAGCATGACTGCAGCGGCCATGATTACCATAATCTTTTTCATATCAGTCAAATATTTTTGAGTCTAGTCCAAGGAGCTGCATGCGGTGTTTGATGACCGGAACTTCCTTTGTGAGGAACTCTTCTTTCTGTGCAGCAAGTACTTTTTCACGCGCATCGGCAGATACGAAGTAGCCGATACCCCTTTTATTGTATATTATTTCCTCTGCGGTGAGCTTTTCGTAAACCCGCATTACGGTGTTGGGGTTCACGCCTATCTCTGCACCGTACTCCCGCACGGACGGGATGCGCCCGTCAGGGGACAGTTTGCCGGTGAGGATGCTGTCGCACATGGCATCGGCAATCTGGAGGTAGATTGGTTTTTCTGAGTGGAAGTCCATGGTTTAGTGCTTAATAGTCTTGATTCTGTAGAGGATGCCTCCTGCAAGGCAGACAGCGGCCGCGGTAAGGATTCCGGAAAGCCACATGAATCCCGTTGTTGCGTCGGCGGATTCCTGGGCCATAAGCTCAAGTGAATCTTCGTTCAAAGCCAGTGCAGAGCCGCCGATGATAGAGATGAGGAGACTGCCTGCAAAGGCGATGGCGATACCCCAGATTATCTTGAAGCGCTTGAAACAGATTCCGCAGAGCAGCCAGTAGAGGAAGTTGAAGCAGAAGCCTGCAATCATCAGCCATATAAGGGAGCCGATGGAGAAGGGAAGGTCTGCTGCTTCTATCGTACCAAGCTTGCTGACTCCATCGTAGAAGCTGGACAGGAGCGAGGCCCCGCTTGTGTGGTCTACAAGGCAGAGAAGCCAGTCTACGCCAAGATATACGACGCAGAAAAGGACGGGGATGATGATGAGTGTCATTATGAGCATGGAGACCCATTTTTCAACTCCTGAAGCAGGGACCATGAGCCAGGCGCTGCCGGCCTTTTTCTCTGTAAGATAGCCGTAGGTGCGGGTCTGGTAAAACTCAAGCGCGCAGAATGCGAGGAATGCGATAATCATCCTTCCGTCAAAACCAGGAGCCTGCCATGTCTGGTGGAAGACGAGGTTCCAGCTGATAACGGCAACGTAGAGTACAAGTCCGGCGAGGCTGATGCCGAGGGCTGCCTTCATGTGGTTTCTCCACATCTGGACGAGGTCGTATTTGAAGTAGTTCCAGAAACGGGAACCGTTGAATGTCTCACTTTTCATAGTCCGAGGTTTTTAATGATGTCTTTATGTGCGTGTACTGCGTTGAAGAGGGCTTCCAGGTTGACCTTGGATTCCTCGCCTGTGGCGTTGGGATAGACCTGGACGGTACCGCCGGGCGTGCGTTCGAGGTAGAGGGCATCGGCATGAATCTCCGAGCCGTAGTCGAAGAAGAGCTTCCGGCTGATTTTTTCGAGGGAGGCATTCATGAGGACGGCTTCCTTGTCCAGGATGATCACGGGGTCGATGATGTTTTCAAGATCCCTTACCTGGTGGGTGGAAATCACCACTACGCTGTCTTCTGCGGTGTATTTTGTGATTGCGCTTCTGAACTGGGCCTTTGACGGGATGTCCAGGCCGTTGGTGGGCTCGTCCATGAAATAATGGCGCGCGTTGCACGCGAGGGCGAAGGCGATCCAGGTCTTCTTGAGCTGGCCGGAGCTCATGGTGTCCATGCGCTGGGTGGCGTCAACCTCGAATTCTGAAAGGATTTGCAGGTACTTGGCCTGGTCGAAGGAGGGCCAGAGTTTTCCGGTCTCGAGGCCGAAGACTTCGGCCTTGGAGTGGGCAGGTGAGACCTCGTCGGGGAGGTAGAACTGCTCTGCAAGCAGGGAAGGCTGGCGGTCGTAAGGGTTGCGGCCGTCTGTGTCGATTGTGCCTTGCTGGGGCTTCTTGAGCCCGCACAGAAGGGTGAGGAGGGTGGTCTTGCCCACGCCGTTTTCTCCAAGGAGGCCGTAGATGTTTCCTCCTTTGAGCTCCAGGGAAATGTTCCTGAGGACTGCTTTTTGTCCGTAGGCGAATGAAAGATTGCTGACGTTTATCATGACCTTACGAGTGTGTTAGTTTAATAGTACACCGCAAAGGTAGTAATAAAAATCAATTGTGCAAATTATTTTTGAAATTTTTTTCGCCAGTCTGCAGGATTTTCTCCCGTGACGGTCTTGAACTGCTTCAGGAAATTGCTCCTGTCTTCAATTCCGACCTGCCTTCCTACGGTGGACAGAGGCAGCTGCGGCTGCTCGACAAGCAGCCTTTGGGCTTCCCGGATGCGAAGCCTTGAGCGAATGGTGCGGAAATCCTCTCCCAGGACCTCCAGGCAGTACCTGTGCAGCAGGGCCGATGTTGTGCCTATGCGCTTTGCGCTGTCTGACGGGGTGGGGTCGGGTAAAAGAAACGCCTTGGTGTCTATCCATCTTCGGACGGCGGCATCAAGGCGCTTCAATGTATCTTCAGGAATGTTTGAATTACCAGCCAAGTACGTAAGCGAAGATAAGAGGTGCTACGATGGTGGCATCGGATTCCACGATGAATCTGGGAGTGTCAGGTGCAAGCTTGCCCCAGGTGATTTTCTCGTTGGGAACTGCGCCGGAATATGAACCGTAGGAGGTTGTGGAATCGGAAATCTGGCAGAAGTATGCCCAGAGGGGAGTGCCTTCCCAGCCAAGATCCTGTTCCATCATGGGAACGCAGCAGATAGGGAAGTCGCCTGCGGTACCGCCGCCGATCTGGAAGAAGCCTACGCCCGGAGCGTTCTTCTTGTACCAGTCTACGAGGAACATCATGACCTCTACGCCCTGGATGACCATGTGGGGATCATATTCGCCGCGGATTACGTGAGCGGTGAAGATATTTCCGGTGGTGCAGTCTTCCCAAGCGGGGCAGATGATAGGAATGTTCTTTTCGCATGCTGCCACGACCCAGCTGTCCTTGGGGTCGATTTCATAGTACTGCTTGAGAACGCCGCTGCGGATCATCTGATAGATGAATTCATAGGGGAGATATCTCTTGCCCTCTGCCTTGGCCTTGTCCCAGACCTCTACGAGGTGCTTTTCCAGACGGCGGAAAGCTTCTTCTTCGGGGATGCAGGTGTCGGTGACGCGGTTGTAGTGGTTGTCAAGGAGTTCCTGCTCCTGCTGGGGGGTGAGGTCGCGATAGCCGGGTACACGGTAATAGTGGCTGTGGGCAACCAGGTTCATGACGTCTTCTTCAAGGTTGTTTGCAGAGCAGCAGACGAAGGCGATCTTGTCCTGGCGGATCATTTCTGCAAGGGAGAGGCCGAGTTCTGCAGTACTCATGGCACCGGCCATGGCGAGGAACATCTTGCCACCCTTTGCGAGGAGGTCTTCATAAGCCTTTGCAGCATCTACGAGGGCTGCTGAATTGAAATGACGATAATGATGGGTAATGAATTGAGAGATAGGACCCTTTTCCATTTTTTAACTATTATTTCCCAGGGCGAAACCAGTATGTGGTCTCCAACCCCGCGGATTAGATGCAAAGTTATAAAAAATTGTCGGAAAAAGTTGTTTTGGCAGAATAAAATGCATACTTTTGCATTAAAGACTGCGACGCGCCGTCTTTTTTGGACGTGAACCTTATTTTAAACTAACCTTAAATCCAATTATCATGAAGAAATTCTTCCTTGCACTGGTTGCAATGTTCGCAATCACCGCAGTTGCTTCTGCAGCAAACTACACCGCAGACGATGCCGCTATTGATGCAGCTATCGAGAATGCAATCGAGGTTGACGCTTTCAACCTTGGCGGCACTACCTCCGCTCCTCTTGGCGCAACTTACGTAGCAGCCGGCAACAACGATGTTGCAGCTATCCTCCTCACCTTCTTCCTTGGCTGGTGCGGTATCCACAGGGTATATATGGGCTCCACCAAGCTTATGTGGCTCTGGTATCTGCTTCTCAACTTCATCTTCGTAGGTGAAATCATCGTAACGGTTGACTTTATCTTTGAAATTGTCGGCCTTGTCGACGGTTCCGGCCTCGGCAAGTACTATGACAACCCTAACCTCCTCATGTGGCTTTAATGCTTAGAAGGAGCCTTATATCCGTGCTGCTGGTTCTGGCGGCCCTCAGTGCACAGGCTCAGAAGAGAGTCAGTGTAGAGGCCCAGATAAAGAACCTCGCGGACGGAAAGGTTACAACGGTCACCAAACGGATACTCTGTGACAGGAGCGGCCGTCTGGTGACCGTTTCCATTTCTCCTTCCAAATTCTATCTGATACAGAATCTCAAGGGAGAAGCCAAGCTCTATGTGCCTTCCAGCAACGAGGTCTACAGCATGATAGACCCCATGTTGTCGTCCGACGGCGAACTGCTGTACATATTCCTCTCCGGGCACACGGACGATCTTGGCCTTATTTCAATGGGCTACATGCTCAAGTCTTCCGACTTTGACAGCGAAGGCTATCTCAAGCGCACCTACGTGACGAAAAAGCAGAATGCAGCCCCTCAGGTGGATGTAGTCCTCAAAGACTATCTTCCTGTTTATACAGAATACAAGGACGCTTCCGGCAATACGCTCGGAAAGACGTATCTTTCAGGTTACAATCTCAATTCGAGCTTTGTTTTCCCGTCAAGGGTGACTGAAATCAGTTACAACAGGGAGAAGAAGGATTCTACCGTAACCCGCACGCTTTATACGGTTCCGGACCTTTCCGGAACAGACCCTGATTTCGACTATCAGGTCCCCAAGGGCGCAAAACCCGCAGAAAATCCACTCAAACGGCTTAAGGAAGCAGTCAAATGAGAAGGTTAGGCGTTCTCATCCTGGCTCTCTGTCTTTGTACCGGTCTTGCCGCTCAGAAGGTGCAGGGCCCTTTTTCTTTTGCCGACCATTTCATGTCCACCTCTTTCCTGAGCCGTGCCGGGAAAACCCATATAAAGGTGGATCCCCCCAAGCCCACAGACTTTTCTTTCTGTGCCGATGAGCCATCGGCCCATGTTTCCGGGGACATGGATTTCATCGGATATCTTCTGAACTCCGGCCTGAAGGCGGATGCGCTGACTCTCCTTGGAGAGAAGGCCTACTTCCCGTCAGACACGCTGGAATATCTTGCCGGCCTGGCACTTTTCGATGACAGGCAGTTCGAGGGCGCCGCAAAGCATTTCAGCCTGTCCGGCGGCTCTTTTGCAGAGCCTTCCACCTTCCTTGGAGCATATTCCCTGATACATACAGGCAGGCTTGACGAGGCGGAGTATGCCCTGTCTTCCTACAGTGGAGAGTACGGCGAGCTGGCGAATCTCCAGCTCGCGGGAATCGGCCTTATAAGGAGGGATTTTGATGCCTGCCGGAAGGCGGTATCGTCATTTACGTATTCGGATCACAGGCTTGCAGAGAGTGAGACGGCCATCGCAGGTCTGTGCAAGGACGTTTCTAAAAGGAATAAAAGCCCTTTTGCCGCGGCATGCCTGTCGGCGGTAATTCCCGGAGCCGGTAAAGTCTATGCCGGAAAGATGGGGGAGGGCGTGTCGGCTTTCATGACCGTCGTGCCGCTTGGGCTTATAACGGCAGAGCAGTGGAAGAAAAACGGTCCCGGACATTGGGCGACGATCCTTTCCGGGGCGCTGTTTTCGTTATTCTATATAGGTAATATATACGGAAGTTATGTTTCCGTGGGAGTACAGGAACAAGTAATAGGCGATGAAGTCAAGGCTCTTGTCATGTATAATCTTCATATTCCTCTCAGGGGCTATTTCCGTTAGGGCACAGTCCCTGGCGCTGAAGGCGGTGGAATATGAACGGTTGATATTCGAGGGAGCTGCACCTGCGGCTGCCAACGGGGCCATTATCTCCCGCGCGCAGTGCCTTGTTGAACTGGGCCGGTGGGATGATGCCGAAGCCTGCCTCTCGAGGCTCAGGATGTATGCCCTAAGCCCCGGGCAGAGGGAACAATCGGCCTGTCTCAAGGCCTTGTGCCAGTACAGGCAGGGGAATTATGATGCGGCGCTCGCCTTTTTGAATGAGGCGCCGCAGATATCGGCACCGGAGGCAGTGAAGCTCAAGGCCCTGGTACTGGCGGGGACGCGACGTTTTGAAGAATCGGAGGCCGAGGCCCGCAGGATAGTGTCTGACGGGCGGATTGACAAGCTGTACTCCGGTCTTCCCAAGGAGAAATCGGCAATGACGGCGCTGTTCCTTGGTATTATCCCAACGGCGGGGCATCTTTATCTGGAACGTCCGGACCTCTGGTGGACCACGGCGGGAACCGTCGCAGCTGCCGGTCTCGCCGTCTATGAAGCCGTATCCGGAAACTGGATAACAGCCATCCTCGGCGGCGGAATGCTGCTGAACGCATTCTACGTGGACAGTCATCTCAGGCCTACGGAATCCATCGTCAGAAGGTATAATGCCGAGGCCATGGAAAAATTCCTTAAAGAACTGGAATCCATATTGGATTTTTAGTGGGCTTTTGCTATCTTTGCGCAACTAAAATCCCAACCCGATGGTCCAGGTTTACTGCAAGAACACCAAGGAGTCCAAGCGTTTCCCTGAAGGAACTGCTCTCCTTCAAATGCTTTCCGAATTCGAATTCCCGTGCCCTTATCCGATTGTGTCCGCCAAGGTGAACAATGTGTCACAGGGCCTCAAATTTAAGGTGTATCAGAATAAGGACATCGAGTTTATAGATGTCCGCGAATCGAGCGGCATGAGAGTGTATAGCCGCTCGCTTTCTTTTTTGATGTTCAAGGCTGCGGTCGATGTGTTCCCGGGCAGTAAGCTCTACATAGAGCATCCCATCTCCCATGGCTTTTTCTGCCACCTTCACAAGGCCGACGATACACCGCTTGTCCCGGAGGATATCGAAGCCCTGAAGGCAAGGATGAAGGAACTTGTGGCAAAGGACCTGCCCTTCCACCGCTATGATGTCCAGACAGAGCGCGCGATAAGGGAGTTCAGAAAGGCCGGGTATGAGGACAAGGTCCGGTTGCTTGAAACCAGCGGCGAAGCATATACAGACTATTATACGCTTGGAGATACTTCCGATTACTATTACGGCAAACTGGTTCCATCGACAGGTTATCTGACCGTCTGGGACCTTATGCCTTACCATGACGGACTTCTCCTTCGTCTTCCCATGAGGACAGACCCTTCCAAAGTGGCTCCTTTCGAGGATCAGCCCAGGACTTACGAGATGTTCAACGAGGCGCTTCGCTGGAATATCATCATGGGCCTTTCAACGGTTGGAGACGTGAACGAGGCCTTCCTTGCCGGCCGCGCAAGCGAGCTTATCCAGATAGCGGAAGCCCTCCAGGAAAAGAAAATCGTGAAGATTGCCGAAGAGATAGACCGCCGCTACCGCAGCGAGAATCCTCTCAAGCTTGTCCTTATCACAGGACCTTCTTCCTCCGGCAAGACCACTTTCTGCAAGAGGCTGTCCATCCAGCTCAAGGCCTGCGGTCTGAAGCCCATCTCCATGTCTACTGACGATTATTTCGTGAACAGGGCCGATACGCCCAAATTCCCTGACGGCACATACGACTTCGACAATTTCGATACCGTGGACCATGCCCTCATGGAGTCGGACATCATGAAACTCATCGGCGGACAGGAGGTATCCGTTCCCGAATTCAACTTCGTTACAGGACTCCGGGAGTATAACGGGAAAACGCTCAAACTGGGCCCCGGCAGCATCCTCCTCATCGAAGGTATCCATGCGCTCAATCCGGGTCTGACTGCCGACGTCCCCGAAAGCGCCAAGTTCCGCATTTTCATCAATACCCTCACGGCAACCCAGCTTGACGACCACAACTGGATCCCCACTGCCGACAACCGCCTCCTCAGGCGCATCGTAAGGGATTACAACAAAGGCGCTTACTCTGCCCGTGAATCCATCTCCAACTGGAAAAACGTGCTCTGCGCAGAGCGTAAGTGGATATATCCCTTCCAGGAGACTGCCGACGTGATGTTCAACAGCGCATACCTCATCGAGTTCGCGGTAATGAAGAACCATGCCGAACCTATCCTCCGCAGCGTCCCGCAGAACTGTGCCGAGTATTCCGAGGCCCATCGTCTCCTCAAGTTCATCCACTACTTCGTTCCGGTTCCAGACAAAGAAATCCCGGCGACTTCGCTCCTGCGCGAATTCATCGGCGGATAGTATCTGCAATGAAAAAGAAGGTCTATTTTGCCGGTTCCATCCGTGGCGGAAGGCAGGATGCCGAGCTTTACAAACGCATCATTGCCTATATCCAGAAGAACCATGTGGTCCTGACAGAACACGTCGGCGACCTTTCAAAAAGCAAGACGGAAGGCCTTCCCAACCAGGAAAAAGCAATTTACGAGCAGGATACCGCATGGCTCCGTGAGGCTGACGTCGTCATTGCCGAATGCTCCACGCCGTCCCTCGGTGTCGGTTACGAACTGGCTTACGCAGAAGCCCGCAGCATACCTGTGCACATCTTCTACGACAGACCGCGCACCAACCTCTCTGCCATGCTCACCGGCAACAGCTACTTCCACATCCACCCGTACATGTCAGAATCCGACATCTACCCCCTCCTGGACACCATCCTCAAATAACCCGTCACCGTCTCCGCCCGTTTCCGTGCCCGCCTGGCCGATTTTCCGCCGCCCGGACACCGCAACCCCCGTTTCCGTGCCCGACGGCTCGATTTTCTGCAGCCCGGACACCACAACCCCCGTTTCCGTGCCCGCCTGGCCGATTTTCCGCCGCCCGGACACCGCAGACCCCGTTTTCGTGTCCGCCTGGCCGATTTCCCGCTGCCCGGACACCACAGACCCCGTTTCCGTGCCCGACGACCCAGTTATCCGCTGCCCGGACACCGTTAAAGTCCGTTTCCGTGCCCGCGTGGCCGTATTTCCGCCGTTTGGACACCGCAGACCCCGTTCCCGTGCCCGGACGGCCGATTTTCCGCAGCCCGGACACCGCAACCCCCGTTTTCGTGCCAGCTTATTGTGGTTTAGGAAACAAACGGTCCACTTCGGTGGCGGATAATCTGAGGATAAGACTGATTTGTCTGTTGGATGACGCTAAGCGCTGCTTCATCTTTTGCGCGGTCCTGAGTTTCTCTTCCAAACTCAAGGCGGTCAGTTGTTTTCCAGGATTCCATGAGGCAACAATCTGAAAGACCTCTTCGTTGGGAATCTGAATGTGTTCGCCAAGTATCGCAGCTATTTCCACATCGGATTCTCCGCGACGCGTGAGCATGGTAAAGTATTGATTTGCAGAGTTGAAAAGGTATTCCGTGGCATGATAATCAACGAAACTGCTTCTGAGAATCATACCGTCACATACCTTATAATGTTCAGGCATGTCTACTTCATGAGATCGGCAAATTCTTCTTTTCTCCCTTCCTCCAACTTCGCGGAAAGGTATTCCGGCCTTCATTTGCCATAGATTGCCATTGAAGAAAAGATATGCCGATCCCCATGGATACCCGGTTGGCGTGCTGTCCAGGCGTGCAACGTATGCATTCCTGTCCGTATAAGCTATTTTATTACGGAAGTCCTTTATGTCCTGTACCGGATCAATCCTGATGGACCATTCTTTGAGTGATGGCTTCCCCATAGTTTTCTGATACTTTCTTTCCAGATTATGGAGAATCTCTACAAACACATTTGCTTGCACCAATGTTCCGGCCCCCATAATGTGATGATGATTGTTCATTTGCGTATCATCCATTACAATGAATCCAGAACGTGCCGATGAAACAGCAACAATGTTGGTTCCAACTACAAACTCTTCCTTGGATTCGTACAGCATCCAGTCAAGATTTTCTGTTGAGATGTAATAGAAAGGTCCTCTTTCTATAAAGAACCGTTCACACTCCCGTTCCCGATCCCAATAATCATTTCTTCCAGTCATATAATTCTATTCTTTGACACCCGATTGCTCGTTTTTAGTGTCCGTTACACAATTTGATTATTACGCTGACACCAAACATATCGTTTTCGTGCCCAGTTGGTCGATTTCCCATTGCTCGGACACCGTATGGCCGTTTTCGTGTCCGGGTGGCCGTTTTTCTGCTGCCCGGACACCGCAGAGCCCGTTTCCGTGCCCAGCTGGTCGATTTCCCGCTGCTCGGACACCGTATGGCCGTATTCGTGTCCGGATGGCCGATTTCCCTCTGCCCGGACACCGCAGGCACCGTTTTCGTGCCCGACGGCTCGTTTTTCCGCTGCCCGGACACCGCAGAACCCGTTTTCGTGCCCGCCGGCTCGTTTTTCCGCTGCCCGGACACCGCAGAGCCAGATTCCGTGCCCGACGGGCCGATTTTCTGCTGCCCGGACACCGCAGAGCCCGTTTTCGTGCCGGACGACCCAGTTTTCCGCCGCCCGGACACCGCAGAGCCCGTTTTCGTGCCCGAGTGGCCGATTCTCTGCCGTCCGGACACCGCAGACCCCGTTTCCGTGTCCGACGGCTCGTTTTTCCGCTGTCCGGACACCGCAGACCCCGTTTCCGTGCCCGAGTGGCCGATTCTCTGCCGCCCGGACACTGCAGAGCTCGTTTTCGTGCCGGGCGGGGAAAAGTTACAGGGCCAGGTGGAGTTGGAGGCGGAGGGATGGGGCGGGAGGGGAGGAGGGCTTCCAGGTGCAGGCGGCGCGGAGGCAGACTTTGCCGCGAAGGCTGGCCGTGCGGGTCGCCTTTCCCTGAAGGCGGGCAGCGCGGGGCGCCTTTCCCTGGAGGCCGGGGCCGAATGACACCTTCCAGTAGCCGTAGAAGCTGGCGGAGATGCCGTTACCGTAGTAGGCAGGGACGTTGAAGGAGCCCGGGGCGTCACGTTCGTAACAGTATATGCGGGAAGACCAGCCGCCGGTTGAAAAGGCACCCAGGCGCAGATATCCCACAAGAGTATCGTCTTTGTAACCGCCTTCCAGATAGCCCAGAAAGCCGGGAGTCTCACAGTACACGCCTTCCAGGCGGCAGTTTGCGAGCCAGGGGCCTGATGCGAAGTGAACGTCGGTTCGGAGGTCGCTGCGGCCGGGTTCATAGTTCCGGTATCGGCCGGTAAAATGCGTTTGGAGGGAGATGGTGTCGGAGGTCTGCCATTTCCAATCGGCATAGATGCGTATCTGGCGGCGGTCTGTGTCGACGGCACGGATTGGGAGCAGGGACATATCGGCAGTTATATATGCGCTGTGGGCCGGGACGCTGCTGCCGAAACCTGACCTGCCGGATAGCTGGCGCCATTTCTCCGACTTCCACGAAGCGCCGGCGGCAAGGCCGAATTCGCCGTTTTTCCTGCCGCTGAACCTGGAGGGAACGGCCCTGCCCTGAAACACCAGCCTGAGCGCCCCGGCGTTCACCCCGGCTGCCCCCTGGACCGCGCCCGCCCCGTTTTTCGATGCCGCCTCTCCCGCAAAGTCCACGCCCTTGAAATTCATCCTCCCGTCCACTGAAACCGTAGGCCTGTCGCTGCCGCCCGTCATCAGCGAGACCCCGATCTGCCCGTACCTCCAGAGTTTCCCGACATGTGTGCCGATGAAGCCGTCAATATCGGCAAAAACGGCCGCAGACATCCCTCTGGAACCATATTCCAAAGCCCCGCCTCTGTGTGAAGGCCCGGAAAAAGACCACTGCGGAGAGATTCCTGCCGAACGCCTTATGAACGCCTCGGGAGTGGACAGCGAGCTCATCGTGAAACCGCTCCAATGCGCAAGGCCCTGGCCGTAACGGGCATTATAGTCGCCAAGGGTGAGCGTCCACTTGCGGTAGTTCAGTTCTGCATGCGCGGTGCGGAATGCGCCTTTCAATGACCTCCAGCTCTCTGTCCTTACTGCTGCCGCCGCCTGAAATCCCCGCCCCGTCAGCTTCACCTTTGTGCCGATATTCTTTTCCGTAGCCCTGAGAAGCCAGTCGCCATGCGTCTTGACAGTGTCGATACTGCCGGCCGCCCTCGGTGACCAAAGGCTCAGGAAGGGTTTCAGCGCCTCCACGGCCTCCCTGCCGAATCCGTCCACCAGGGCAAGCTCCTCATAGGAAAGGATGTCTCCGCTTCTTCCCCTGTAGTCCTCCAGCGACGCCAGCTGATAGTCCGAAAGTATCAGCCGCGCCTTTTTCCCGGGAGCGTTGACGGAAACCGGCCGGAGACCTTCCAGCTGCTCGATCATCCACTCCTGAACCTCCTCCTCGCTTCCGAGTCCATGAATGTACATCGTCGCCCTCAGAAGCTCATCCTGCGCTGCCGCACACCACACTGCGCATAGCAAAACCGATATCACCCACAATCGTTTCATCCGCCCAAAGTAGCAAACCGGGCCGTCAAAAGCAATATGATTAAAGAAAAAAGTGCGGTTTCAGAATGTTTTTCCGAATTTGCAATTATTGCACATTATTTGCGGGTTTTTTATTATTTTTGTGAAAACCTAAATTTCTCTCGTTATGGAAAACAGGATAACCCTTCACGGCCGCAATTTCAAACCGCTGATTCCCAACGCAAAACTTGAAGAAGCCATCGACATTCTGGCAGAAAAAATCAATCACGACTTCGAAGGCGTAACAGAAGAAGACGCTCCCATTCTTCTCTGCACGCTGAACGGCGCCATGATTTTCATGGGTGAGCTTCTCAAGCGCATCACGTTCCCCTGCATTGTCAAGGCAGCAAAGCTTTCTTCCTACGAAGGCACGCGTTCTACCGGCATCGTCAAGAGTGAAACCGTTATCAAAGGCATCGAAGGCCGTTCCATCATTGTAGTAGAAGACATTGTAGACACCGGAAATACCGTGGAGGCAATGGAGAAGATGCTCTTCTCCCTCGGCGCCGCCGACGTACGCATCTGCACCATGCTCCTCAAGCCTGAAGTTTACAAGAAGCAGATCCCCCTGGATTATGTAGCCCTGGAAATCCCCAACAAATTCATTGTGGGCTTCGGTCTTGATTATGACGAACTTGGCCGCAATTCAAAAGACATTTACGTTCTGGACGAATAATGAAATACTATGTTCTTTTCGGCCCTCCCGGTGCAGGAAAAGGCACCCAGGCCGGCGCAATGGTAGAGAGATACAATCTCTGCCACATCTCGACAGGAGAACTTCTCCGCAGCGAAATAGCAGCTGGAACTGAACTCGGACTCAAGGCAAAGGCCCTTATAGACAATGGAAATCTTGTCCCGGATCAGGTAGTGGAAGATATGATTGAGGCTAAATTCCGCGGTACAAAGGGTGTAGACGGGTTCCTTCTGGATGGTTTCCCCCGCACCCTGGCCCAGGCAGAAGCTCTCGATTCAATGGTGGAAAAGCATGGCGAGAACGTTACCGCATGCATTTCAATCATGATTCCGGACAGCCTCATCAAGACCAGGATCGCCCACCGCGCACTTGTTGAAGACCGTGCCGATGACGCCCGCCCCGAGGTCGTCGAACACCGCATCGAAACCTATCACGCCAAGACAGAACCGCTCATCCAGTTCTACAAGGCCGCCGGAAAATACAAGGAAATTGACGGAACCGGCACCATAGAAGAGGTCCGCTCCCGCATTTTCGAGGCGATGGATTAGCGCTTGCCGACTTTGAGGCGCTGTCCTTCGCGGATCATGTCGCCGCGGAGGTTGTTCCAGGACTTGAGATTCTTCACGGTAGTGTGGTACTTGCGGGCAATCGAGCCGAGGTTGTCGCCGCGCTTGACCTTATAATACACCCACGAGGTGCCTTTCGAGGTGGGTACCGGCCGGCCCTGAACCACATCGCGTCCGTCCTGGACCTTGGCGGCGAAGAGCACGTCGGCCTTGTAACGGTAAATCGAATCCTGCATGTCCAGGTATGCCGATGAATAGTTGAACGGCAGGCGCAGGATATTCCCGCCTCCGGGGATTATGTCCTTGTGGTACTGCGGATTGAGGTCACGGACATCGTCCAGTGGAATGCCCAGCACTTCGCTCACCTGTGCAAGGTGAAGATTCCTGCCGATATGGAAGGTGTCCACGTACACCGGAAGGGAGATAGGGTCGGGCCGGAGGCCATATTCCTTGGCGTAATTCACTGCGTACATAGCTCCCACCATGGCCGGGACATAGCCGCGCGTCTCGCGGGGGAGGAATTCGTAGATGGACCAGAAATCGGTCTTTCCGCCGGCCCTTTTGATGGCCTTGTTCACGTTTCCCGAGCCGCAGTTATAGGCCGATATGGCAAGTGCCCAGTCTCCGAATATCCTGTATGCATCCTTGAAGTAACGGGCGGCTGCATCGGCAGAGGCTACGGGGTCCATGCGCTCGTCGATGTAGGAGTCTATCTTGAGCCCGTAGCTGAGGCCGGTCCTGTACATGAACTGCCACATGCCTTTTGCACCTACGTAAGATTCGGCGCGTGGATTCAGGGAACTCTCGATGATGGAGACGTATTTGAGTTCGAGGGGAAGGTCGTACTTCCGGAAGGTCTCCTCGAAAATGGGCATGTAATACTCTGAAAGGCCCAGAATCTCTCCCATGCGGCGGGGCATCTTCTCCGAGTAAAGAATCATGTAGTTCTTCACTGTCTCGTTGTATGGAAGACGGATGAAGGAGTTCATCTCCTCCAGGCGGCGCATGAGGACGGAATCCGGAACATCGGTAGTGAAATGCACGGAATCCATGTTGTACTGCTCCCTGCTGCCATATTTGGAGGCGCGGTGCATATACCATCGGCCAAGCAGCGAGTCAGTGTTGGAAGAGGGCGTACTGTAATCTTCCAGCGCCGCGGAGACCTTGTTCTCGTTTTCTCCTGAGAGCTCTTCGGTTATGCTTTCACGAAGTTCGGCCTCTTGCCTGAAAGCAGCAAGCTCTGCCTCCAGGGTTGCAATTTGCATTTTAAGGCGGTCATTCTCCGTTTTAAGTTTCTTCCTGGACTTCCAGCCGTCTCCTGAAGGGGCTGCAAGAAGAGATGCAGAAAGGAGAAGACCGGAAAGTATAAATATGATTCTTTTCATCCTTGTTAAAATCTGAGGCCGATGGACATGCCCACAGCAGGCGTCTGGGCAAAGCCTGTCTGTGGAATCAGCGAAGGTTCCATCCGGAAGGCTATCTCATCGGTTACTTCAAAGTCCTGCATGTATGCGAACACGTTGGCGTCAATCACCTGCAGAAGATAGGATACGACTACTGCCAGGATGGAATAATCCCTGTAACGGCGGTAAACGTCGCGGTAATACTTGGCGGTTTCTCCTGACTGGGGAGGCCTTTCTACCGTATCGTCTTCGGTGGTTGCCATGTTGTGGATCCATTTCCACCTGCGGTACTGCACGTCATTGTCTACCAGAAAATGGACGCTGCCGGCCATGAGGCCATAATACAGCGGCAGTTTCCATGCTTCTCCGTTATATATCTGTCCAAGACCGGGGAGGAGGATGGAGTAGACGGTGGATTTTGCCGGATTAGGGTATTTCCCGCGTTCAAAATTGACGGCTCCGTCCATAAGCGACCCCCACCAGACCAGGCCCGCGCCCACATAGGAGAGGGTGCTCCAGGTTTTGAACTTCTCGTCGCCGGAAGCATTGTACTGATTCTGGAAATACAGGCCTGAACCTATTCCAGCGCCGATTCCGCCGTAGATGATAGGGAGTTTCCAGTACTGCTTATGATAAATCTGGTTGCCGCCGATAAAAACCGTCGACCCCATCGTGAGGGTCTTCAGGGAAGCTGTTCTCTTATGCGCCATGGCCCCGAAGAACTCCTTGAAATTGAAGAGCTGGGAGGTATCGGCAGGGGTTTTCTGGGTTGTGTCTGCGTAATTCTGGGTGAAGGCGTCACGCTTGAACTGGTCGTCCCTGTACTGGGCGGCCAGCGGAAGAGTGGCCAGCACTGCTGCCACGACTGCTATTAAATGTCTTATCCTCATTTTATGGCAGAGAGGAAGCGTTCCATCTGCTCGTCGGAATCAAAGCGGATGGTGAGTGTGCCCTTGCCGCTGTCTGAGCGCTTGAGGGAGATATTTTCGCCGAAGTATCGGCCCACGTTCTCCAGAAGGCGGTAATACATCTGGGGAAGCTCGGTAGGCTGCTGCTGCTTTTCTTTCTTGGCGGCGGGGATATTCACGAGGTTCTTGACCTTTTCTTCGAGTCCGCGTACAGAGAGGCCGTTCTTCACGATTTCTTCGCACAGTGCTTCCTGGACGGCGGGGTCTTCGACACCAAGGAGCACCTTGGCGTGTCCGACGCTCACAAGGCCGACTTTGAGGTCATGCTGGACTTTGGCAGGAAGCTTCAGAAGGCGCAGCTGGTTTGCCACGGAGGCCCTTTTCTTGCCGACGCGGTCGGCCATCTGTTCCTGCGTGAGGCGGCATTCATCCATGAGGCGCTGGTAACTCATAGCCACCTCGATGGGGTCGAGGTTCTCGCGCTGTATGTTCTCGACGATGGCCATCTCGAGCATTCCCTGCTCGGAGGCGTCCCTGATGTATGCGGGAATCATGTCCATACCGGCCATGACAGACGCACGGTAACGGCGTTCACCGCTGATTATCTGGTACTTGTCCGTACCTTTGCGGCGAACGGTAATGGGCTGGATAAGGCCGAGGGTGCGGATACTTGCCGACAGTTCCTGGAGAGCCTCATTGTCGAAGTTCATTCGGGGCTGATAGGGATTGGACTCTATCATGTCCACCGGGATGCGAAGGACGTCGGAAGTATTCACGGGCTTGGTTCCCGCCGATACGACCTCCTTGTTGATGTACCCCACGGGTTTGCGGAGTTCGGATATGTCTTCACTGCCAAGAAGGGCTCCCAGGCCCTTTCCAAGGCCGAATTGATTCTGCTTAGCCATTGCTCGTGTTCTTGTCAAGTACTTCTTTTGCGAGGTTCAGGTAGTTGGACGTACCGTTGTTCATCACGTCGTAGAGGATGATGGGCTTGCCGTAGGAAGGAGCCTCGGAAAGGCGGATGCTTCGCTGGATCACGGTATTGAACACCATGTCCTTGAAGTGTTCGCGCAGCTGGGCTACTACCTGGTTGTGCACACGGGTGCGGCCGTCGAACATCGTCACCACGAACCCCTCAATGGTGAGGCCGGGATTGATTCCGCCCTGAACCAGGCGGATGGTCTGGATCAGTTTCGCAAGGCCTTCTAGGGCGAAGAATTCCGGCTGGACGGGAATCATTACGGAGTCTGCCGCAGTGAGGCAGTTCACGGTGATGAGGCCCAGGGAAGGGGAGCAGTCGATGATGATGTAGTCATACTGGTCCCTGATGGGCTGAAGGGCTTTCTTCAGGACGGATTCCCTTTCCGGAGTTTCCAGGAGCTCGATTTCGGCACCCACAAGGTTGATGTGGGACGGAATCATGTGAAGCTTGGGAAGCTCGGTCTGGATGAGGGCGTCGGATGCGGAAATACTGCCGATGAGAATCTCGTACAGTGTGCGGTGTTCGCTGTTTTCAGGGTCGAAGTTGAGGCCGGAGGTGGTATTGGCCTGAGGGTCTGCATCAATGATGAGCACGCTCTTTTCGAGAACCGCCAGCGAAGCGGCCAGGTTGATGGCAGTCGTGGTCTTTCCCACACCGCCCTTCTGATTGGCTATTGCGATAATCTTTCCCATAGATTACAAATTTAGGAAGATTTTTCCTTAAAACCGCAAAAATGTTCCACAAAGTTCCACAGAAGCTATGCGGGGTCTACGTCTATGGAAATATGTGAGCTGTAGTGATACTTTCGCTCAATACTTTCAACTATCTTGTATATAGCGAGTTTGTTGCTATTGAGAGTCTTGTCTCTTTGGAGAATGAAGGTGAAGTCTCCGGCCCTTTGGGCGGGGACGGACTTGAGCTCATCGGCCAGTATGCGGGAGAATTTCCAGAGTCTCTTTTCGTTGCTGTCCTTGATTTCTACCGTTACCAGGCGGGTTATCGGGGGATAGTTGAAAGCCCTTCTTTCCGGCAGGAAGATGAGCCCGTTCCCGCTTCCGGACAGCGCCTGGAACACGGGATGCTTCAGTTCCCTGGTCTGGATGACAAGGAGATGGCCTTCGTGGCTTTGGAGCAGCTGCAGGAGCTGGAGGGCCCTTTCGTCGGCCCGGAAGTCGTCTTTGGCAAGGAGGCTGTCGGCCTGGAGGACGGCTGTGAGCCGATAGTTTTCGAGTTCCAGGAGTTTGACTCCCGCGGGGGCGGTGACGGTTATGGCGCCGGGTGCCGCATCCGGGAATATGGACTTGATTTCCTCCTCAATCTCCGGGATGGCTGCCTTGGCCCGGCAGACGATGAGCGTTTTGCCGCCGGAGTCCAGGGTGCCTTTGATCTTCTCCAGCAGCTTGAGGGCAAAACTTCCCGACATTCCGTTCTTCCGGATTTCGGCCGATGTATTGATTAGCATCAATCCGGAACTTCTGAAGCTGTTCTTTAGCTTGACGCCTGCAAATATGCCGATTTCAGCATTGTACAATGATTCCAAAGAGGGCGTTGTGCTGCCCAGGACCACGTTTGCCCCGTGGACGGAGGCAAGGAGTATGGATGCCTCTCTTGCATTGTATCTGGGGGCGGGGGATTCCTGTTTGTAGGAGCTGTCGTGCTCGTCGTCTACGATGACAAGTCCAAGGTTGCGGAAGGGGAGGAAGATGGAGCTCCTTGTCCCGAGGACGATCCTGGCCGTGCCGTCGCGGACCTCTCTTTCCACAAGGCGCCTGCTTGCTGCAGTTTCCTGGCTGTGGAAGGTCCTGAGGTCCGGGAAGGCCTTCCTTATCTTTTCCTCGAGCTGTCTTGACAGGGCTATCTCCGGAACGAGGAGAAGGACGCTGCGCCCTTTCTCCAGGCACTCCTTCGCAAGGCTTATGTAAAGCGGAATCCTGCCGGCTCCTTCCAGCAGGACAGTCTTCCCGTTTCCGAAGGCCGATACAACCTTCGACAGGGCTTCGGCCTCCTCCGCCGATAGTTCGGAAGGGGAGGGTTCGGCATCAGTCGGAACCGACTTTTTCCTGGGACTTTTTACGGCTGTCCTGAGGCCCGGATAGGCGGCCTTGTAGACCTCGCCCACAGTGCAGAGATAGTAGAGGGAAATCTTCCTCCAGAACTCGATTTCCCGGGCCGAAACAGGGGGGAGATTCTCCTCTTTCGAGACGATGCTTTTTACGCTGTCTTCGGCCACTCCTTCGCTTGCGGGATCGGCGTCTGTGCGGCTCACTACGCCGATGTATTCCCGGTGCGCAAACTCTGCCTTTACCCTGTCTCCGAGGCTCACATTCATGCCATCTTCGAGCTTATAATACGGCTCCCACTCCAGTTTGAGTGGTAATATGAGCTGTATATACTGCTTTGACGGCATCTTGTTGATAATAAATCAATATAACAATTATGTTAAACTATATAACAAAAATGTTAATATTGTTTTACGATAAATTTAGCTGTTCAGACGGCCTATGATTTCATTGCCCAGAGCCTCTTTGACACGGATGTGTTCAAGCACGGCGGTGACAAAGGAATTGGACTCGAAGACACCTCTCACCTCGGAGAAATCCATCTCCTTGTCCTCCTTTGTTCCGTCGGCTCCGAAGCCTGTCATGGAGGCCAGGTTGAACTCCTTTTTGGCATCTTCATAGAGCTCCCGGTCGAGGCCCACGACGGCATCCTTCCAACGCTTCACGATATCGGTTACCTGAGCCTTCGTTATGGTCTCCAGAGGGTAGCCGAAAAACTCCCCGTACTTGTCGTAAGCCCAGGTCCATTCGTACTCGTAGTAATTGCGGTGCATGGCCTGGAATTTATCGGCAATGCTGCCGAGGGTTTCCTTCCCGGCGGCGATGGTTTCGAGGAGGGCGTCGATCTCCGTCTTGGGGGCGATGAGCCCGCAGATATCGACCCACAGTCCGGTGCCGATATTCACTGACGGCCTGAGCATCTTCCGCATCTCTTCGTCGCTTGCTCCGGCAGGAAGATTCTCCAGCCTTTTGATGATGGAGTTTCCGAGGAACTTGGTGATGGCGGTCTCATAGTAGCGGATTCCGTTACGGAGGGAACTGTTGCGGATCTTCGTGCTGTGGTATGAGTAGATGTCGGAAAGCTCGCCGCTGGAGTACTGGAGGTTTTTCAGCAGTTTGATGCCCTTCATCATCTTCTGGATGGTAAACGGGCTCAGCAGGTTGTAGTTGATGCAGTCCAGGCGGTCGGGATCCTTGCGGTTGTCTCGTTTGGGCCATTTCTGGGCGTCGCGGATGGTTCCCACGCTGCGAAGGTTCACTCCCGGCACCAGATAGGTGGTGTTCTGCTGCTCTATGAGGTAGGAGAACGGGAGGTAGGTGGTATCGGAATGGGTGACGTGCCGGCCCATGACCAGCGAGAATGCGCCTATCCTGGAAGGCCACAGTATGTATGAGTCCGATGCGGTCTTGGCGCCTCTTTCCAGGGTTCCCTGGTGAATCGGCCCAAGCTTGTACATGTGGTTGGACTGGTTGGAGCCGCTGCCGGCGTTCATGAAGGAGAACATGCCGGCGATGAGGAGCGTGCTCTTGTGGTGCGTAACCGTGAAGGGGCCGGCGAAGATGGCGCAGGCCTCTCCGTTCTCTCCCTGGCAGTTGCTGAAAAAGAGCGAGTCGGATGCGCTGTATGCGTGCCCCAGGATGCAGCACTGTCCCACGAAACAGCGGGTGAGGGTAGTGTTGTCCTCCACCTTCGAGCCGCTTTCGATGATGAAGTCATCGGCAATTACTCCGTGGCCGATGACGACGGGGGCGATGAGGTTGCTGTTGATGCTTCCGTTATGCAGGCGGCTGGCTCCGGTGATGGTGGCGCCGTCGCCGATCTTGACGCCGCTAATGAACTTGGCGTTACGGATGGTCACCTTGTTGCCGATAGTGCCCCTTTCCGACTCCTGCGAGGCCGCATAGGCTTCGATCATCTCGTTCAGTTTCGCGACGGTTTCCGGATGGTGGCGGTACATCGCTATGATATAAGCGGTCTGGGCGCTCAGACGGTCGTAAATCTTTACCTCGCGGCCGCCGGTTTCGTTCATCACGCACACTTCCACCCCGTTTCCGAAGCGGCAGGGACCGTCGGTGTAGATGAGGTCTGCATTCTCGATATAGCAGTCATTGCCGATATTGTAGTTGGCAATATAGTCGGTAATGTTCTCTACCAGGGAGTTGTCGCCCACGGTAACGTTGTGGAGCGTCGCCTCCCTGAGGCCGGAATGCTTCTTGAGGCCTCCCGGAAGGGTAAAGACAGCATTGAACCTGCCGAACTTCACCTCTCCGGAGAAGCGAACGTTCCTGATATACTTTAGAGACTCTGGGTCTGAAGTCCACACGGTGGACCAGTCTTCGGCCTTGCATCCCCTCTCCGTGAGGAAATCAATCTGCCGGGGAGTTAATTTCTGATATTCCATTGCTTTATATGTCCATTACGTAGGAGCGGCGGCGCTGGTACTGGCGGGTGTCGAAGTTGTCCCACAGTGTCTGGACCTTGTGGTTCTCTTCCAGCTGGGGGTTCATGAGCATGTGCTTGATGCCAAGGCGCTGATAGTTCTCCATCAGGTACTTGAACATCAGAAGCGCCGCGCCCTTTGCCTGATATTCGGGAAGAATGCCGATTAGAAGGGCCTCGGTGGTGTCATTGTGCTTCGGTGACAGTGCGGGAAGAAGGTGTATCCAGCCGAAGGGGAAAATGCGGCCCTTGGCCTTTCTGACCGCGGCCGATATATGAGGCATGGTTACCGTGAAGCCCACAAGTTCGTCCTTGTCGTTGACTACGAATGCCACGAGGTCCTTGTTGAGCACGGGAACGTACTGTTTCACATAGCCGTCTATCTGCTCCTGGGAAAGCTTCGTGTACTCGTACAGGCCGGCGAAGGCCTCATTGAGGACATGAAACATTTCGCGGCCGCGTTTTGCCATCTTCTTCAGGGAACTTGCCGTGTAAATGCGGATGCCGTAACGCTGGGAGATTTTGTCGGCAAACTGGAACATGGGGGGCATCTCTGCGGGGATGTCCATGATCCTCTGGGTCCAGTCTACGTCCTTTGTGAAGCCCATGCGCTCCAGATATTCCCCGTAATAAGGGTAGTTGTAGATGACGGTGAAGGGGCTTTCGTTCTCGAAACCTTCAACCAGAAGGCCCTCACGGTCCATGTCGGTAAAGCCGAGGGGACCCTTGATCTTGGTTGCCCCACGCTCCTTGCCCCAGCTTATCACTGCGTCTATGAGGCTCTTTGCCACCTCGAAGTCTTCGATGAAGTCTATCCAGCCGAAGCGGACGGTGTTCTCATTCCACTTTTCGTTGGCGTGATGGTTTACAATGGCGGCAACGCGCCCGGCAACCTGCCCGTCCTTATATACGAGATACAGTTCGCGTTCACAGAACTCCAAAGATGCGTTCTTGGGGCCCAGCGAGGTGTATTCATCATCTTCGAATGCAGGGACCCACTTGTCCGATCCCTTGTACAGCTTCAATGGAAATTCGATGAATTCCCTGAGCATTTTCTTCCCCTGTACGGGGACTGCGGAAATAGATGTTTTCTTCATAAGTAAAACAAAGGTAGTTATTTTTTTACTATCTTTGCACGTTTTTTTAATGAAACCCTAAACCCTATAATGATGACAAACACAGAGTATTTCCACAACATGCTGCCCAGGGAAGAATTCGAAAGCATTCCTTATCTTCCTACCATGGGACAGTTTGTTGACTGGTTTACAAAGCAGTACGCATCGAATCCTGCTCTAAGCGACCAAACAAACACAATCAGCTATGAAGAACTTGGCCACCGTGTGGCACGCCGCCGCGCTTTTATCAACGGCCTGGGTCTTCCCAAGGGTTCACATATTGCGGTTTTTGACCGTAACAGCCAGAACGCAATCGAACTTTTCCTTGCTATAACATCGGCAGGATACGTTGTAATGAATTACCTGCACAGCTTCCCGCTCCCGCAGTGGCCGGCTGCTGCATGAAATTTGATATCGCCGCAATTTTCGTCCGCGAAGAGTTCATGCCCCTCACAGAGGGCATCAAGGGCACCAAGGTGCTTTCCGCCTCTTCAATCGCAGACACAGAGGCTCCTTCCGTAGACGTAGATCCGGAAAGCCCTGCAGCAATATTCTTCACCGGCGGTACCACAGGCGCACCCAAGGGCGCAGTCCTCAGCCACAGGGCCCTCATGAGGGGTAACTACAATGCCATTTTCAAGCCCGGTCATGTAATCGGCGTACACCGTTATATCGCCCTGCTTCCGCTCAGCCACGTCTTCGGCCTCATCGCCGGTACCTGCGGCTGCTTCTACACGGGTAACCTCCTGTTTACGGCAGAGGATATGAAGGCCACCATCGGCAAACTGCCCGTGATCAAGCCTACGCTCCTTGTCATTGTCCCCGGTATCTGCGACATCCTGAGCGGTCTCGTGAAGATGTACGGTCCCCAGTTCCTGGGCGGTCAGCTTCGCATGATCATCTCCGGTGCGGCAAACGTTCCTCCGCGCCTTGTCGACATCTTCACCAAGCTTGGCGTTGAGTTCTGCTTCGGTTACGGCCTTACCGAGACTGCAAACCTTACATCGGCAAACGCCAATGCAATTGAGAAGCCCACTTCCATCGGCCGCATTTATCCCGGTCAGGAGGCAAAGATAGTTGACGGTGAGCTCCTTATAAAGGGCGACAACGTCTTCTCAGGATACTACAAAGATCCCGTCCGCACTGCCGAGGCATTCACCGAGGACGGCTGGTTCCGCACCGGCGACCTCTGCCGCTTTGACGAGGAAGGCTTCCTCTACATCACCGGACGAATCAAGAACCTCATCATCCTTCCCAACGGTGAAAACGTAAGCCCTGAAAGCCTCGAGGAGCCCTTCTATGCCGATCCCTGCGTCCGCGACGCAATGGTAAAGGAGGACGACCTGAACGGCGCTCAGGTGATTTCCGTCGAGATCCTTCCGTTCATGCCCGCATTTGACGGCAAGACTCCGGAAGACATCCACGCCTACATGCAGGCCCTCGTGGACAAGGTGAACGCCACTCTGCCCACTACTCACCAGATCCGTAAAATGACTGTGCGCACAGAGGATTTCAAGCGCACGGGAAGTATGAAAGTTGCACGAGTATGACAAAGCAGGAAGTATTTGACGGACTCAAGGAAGTAGTATCCGTCATCAGACCCAAGACAGACCTCTCTAACGTAGATTTCGAAACCCAGCTCGTTACCGGCCTTGGTATTGATTCCCTCACCATGATGCTGCTCTCGCTTGCAGTCGAGGAGAAGTTCAATATCCGTTTCCCGGAAAACATGCCTGCCCCCAAGACTGTAGGCGAGATTTGCGACGCCGTTATGGCAGCCGCGTAATCAGCTGAGTTTCTTGCCGATAAGATAGAGCACTGCGGCTACGGCCATGCCGTTAATGGCAGGGAAGCCCCAGTGGACGAGGTTAGCCACAACGGCGCCCGCAACGACACCTGCAACCGACCACCAGTTCACCTGCGTGGTCGGTTCTTGCATGAAGTCCTTCCTGCCGGTGAAATAGCTGATGATGAGGATGATGCCAACCGGGGGCAGGGTGCAGTTGAGGACGTTGAGCCATCCGCAGAAGTTCCAGTACAGCCATACTGCAGCCACTGTGCCAATGATTCCGGACACTATGACCATGCTCTTCTTGGACCATCCTGTGATGTTTGAAAGGCCGAGGCCTGCGGTGTAGAGTGCATTGTCGTTGGTGGTCCAGATATTGAGTCCCAGTACCAGCACTGCCATGTAGAATAGGTTCAGGTTGAGCATTACCTCGAAGATGTCGTTTCCGCCTGCGTAAATGCTTGAGACGGCGCCGAAGAGGAACATGAGGCTGTTGCCCACAAAGAAAGCGATCACGGTGGTTATAAGGCCTATTTTACCGCTCTTTGCAAAGCGGGTGAAATTGGGCGTTGCAGTACCTCCGGACACGAAACTGCCAACCACGAGGCCTGCACCTGCAATGATTCCAAGGTCTTTGGAGCCGATAGCGAACTGCTCCACGAGGCCCATGTCTCCGCGCTTGATTGCAAGGATCATTGCAACGGTACCGAGGATGGCCACGGCGGGAACGGCGATGTAACTGACTATCGTGAGGCTCTTTATGCCGAAGTATGCGCTTGCGGTCATGAGGATGCCGGCGATGCCCACCATGAGATAACCCTGCCAGGGCATGTAGTCGGCCGTTACTTCGAGTCCCATCAGTTCCTTGGCCACGGGGATGGCGAACATGGCGAGTCCCACGCCGAACCAGCCTATCTGCGTGAAGCTTATCATGGCGCTGGGGAGATAGCTGCCCTTGATTCCGAAGCTCCTTCTGGAAAGCATGTCCAGCGAGAGGCCTGTCTTTGCGCCGATATATCCGAGCGCGCCGGTGTAGGCCGCGAGGATGATACCGCCAAGGATGAGGGCCCAGATGAAGCCGGAGAAGTTGAGGCCTGCGGCAAGCTGCTGGCCAACCCACATGCTGGCAGAGAAGAAGGTGAAGCCGAGCATCACCATGAACATGCTCAGTGTCGATTTGCGGCCGGCAGCATCCACCGGACGGGAGGTGTAGTCCACGTCAAGAGTTTTCTTTGTCATAATTCGTATTGTTTACTAAGTTGTTCCATGCTTTGGAGACGTCTGAGGGCAAGGGCCTTGAGGTCTGTGCTGCGGGCATCGGCAAGAAGGGCCTGTTCCTTTTTCCAGAGCTCTTCCCAGCCGCCGGGGATGCGGGTGACGGACTTCCAGGCGTCGTAGTCGAGAGGGGAGGGGTAGCCCAGTTTTTCGGCCACCAGGGCCACCGGGTCGATGATATCGGCCCTTGAGAGGATGCCTTCCCAGTATTCGCGGACTTCGTCGATGTGGAGGGGGATTTCGTATCGGCGGGCGCCTCCGTCGTAGATGATGCATTTTTCGAGGAGGGCGTCGGGATGGTCCATCACCCAGTCCCTGAATTCAGGGGCGATGACGCCGCCGTTCCAGCCGAAGTCGATGTCCCTGACGTTGATTCCGCTTGCTCCGGGACCTTCGTACACCGTGAAAACGCCTTCGTAGAAGAAGCAGTCGAAGCCTTCGAATTCCGGGAACAGTGCCTTTAGGCGCGGGGTCATCTCTTCCATGAGGTCGATGGCCTTGGTGCCGCCTATCGTGAAGAACACTATCCTCTTTATGCTGCCACCTCTTTTGTGGAACTGGTCCACGACATAGTCCAGGCACATCCTGAGGGTGGCGCCGGAGGCTATGATGTCGCCTATGGCAATGGTGCAGCCTTTTGCTGGGCTGATTTTCTCGTACTTGATGTCGAGGCCGGTTATGACGTGGTTCTCGATTATCCTTTCGCAGGATACGAAGTGCATCTCCCTTACGGGAATCCCAACCATGGAGCAGGCCTCCTCCAGCGGGTAGTTTAGGCCGCCACGCAGGATGGTAAGGATATCAAAAACGCCGTTCTGGCCTTCCTGGAAAAGGAATCGGAGAGCGGCGGCAGTCTCTTTGAGAAGAGCGGTGTAGCAGGGGAAGCCGATGACTTCAGGCGTGGAGAGAAGTCTCCTTGAACCCGGTCCTGTGACGATGAAGAAACGGTTCTGGAACCGGGGTGAACCCAGTTTGTATATATTCGTGTCTTCCAGCGAGACCAACATCTGAAGGCTCGCATCGCGTAATGAATGAGACATGAAAAATCCCGATTATGATGTTAACCGGGATACAAATATAATCATTTTTGCTTTGGTGTGCAATTCTTCGTATTTTTGTGAACGAAAAAATGAAGATTATGAAAAGAATCAGCGATTCCATCTATTATATCGGGGTCGATGACCTCGACCTTGACCTTTTCGAAAGCCAGTACATCCTTGAAGAGGGTATGGCATATAACTCTTATCTCATTAAGGATGAGAAGGTTGCCATTATGGATACAGTGGACGCCCGCTGCGCTTCCCAGTGGAAGGAAAACCTCATGGAAGCACTTGCCGGGGCCCAGCCGGATTACCTTGTCGTGCATCACATGGAGCCGGACCATTCGGCGCTCATAGCATGGGCGCTGGAGACCTGGCCGGGGCTGAAGCTTGTGGCTTCGGCAAAGGCGGTTCAGATGCTGGGGCAGTTCTTCGACGGTGTGTCCTTCGAGGGCCGTACACAGGCGGTGAAGGAGGGCGACACCCTGCCCCTGGGCGCCCGCACGCTGCGTTTTATCGCTGCGCCCATGGTGCACTGGCCGGAGGTGATGGTCTCTTTCGAAGAGTCCGGGAAGGTTCTTTTCAGTGCCGATGCCTTCGGCAAGTTCGGGGCTCTTTCCAAGTGCGGTTTCTTCGGCGATGAGGACAATGACTGGGCCTGCGAAGCCCGCCGCTACTACTTCAACATCTGCGGCAAGTACGGCGTTCCGGTGCAGACGCTTCTTAAGAAAGTAACTGCCCTGAACCCTTCAGTGATTGCTCCGCTTCACGGTCCCATCCTCAGGGAAAACCTTGACGAGTACCTGAAGCTTTACAATATATGGAGCTCATACGGAGTTGAAACAGAGGGTGTTTTCGTTGCGGTTGCGTCAATTCACGGCGGCACCATGGCGGCTGCGGAAAAGCTTGTGGAAATCCTCAAGGCCAAGGGCTGCCCCAAGGTTGCACTTGCAGACCTTACCCGCGAAGACCAGGCCGAGGCCGTCGAGGATGCCTTCCGCTACGGCAGGATGATAGTCTGCGCCGCTTCCTACGATGCAGGCCTGTTCCCTCCGGCACACAGCTTCATCCACCATCTTCAGGACAAGGCCTGGCAGAAGCGCCGCGTGGGCCTTGTGGAAAACGGCTCCTGGGCCCCGTCGGCCGGACGCGTAATGAAGGAGATGTTCGCAGGTATGAAGGACGTCGAGATCGTGGAACCCATGGTCACCATCCGTTCCCGCATGAAGTCCGCTGACATCCCCGCCCTTGAGGCTCTTGCCGATGCCATCCTGGCATAGCGAGGCCCCGCGCAGATTTATTTGCAGAGCATTATTTACAGAGCATAATATCCAGAATCATTCCGTCGGTAGTTTTCATGCCGGCGGAACCTATTTTACCCACGTTGCGGATAGTCTTTTCGACGTCGTCTTCGATGATGCCGTCGGTGGAGGGGATGCATGTGCCGCGAAGGGCCAGCACTGCCGACTGCACTGCGCAGGAGACGCCTGAGGCCACTTTCATGGCGCAGCCTACCTTGGCGCCGTCGCATACCATTCCGGTGATGTTGCCGGCCATGTTCTGTATGGCTGCGCACACCTGTTCGAGCCCGCCGCCTTCCAGGTAAACTATTCCGCAGGCAGAGCCTGTAGAAGCCACCACGCAGCCGCACAGGGCCGACAGTTTGCCGAGGAAGCTCTTGATATGGATGGCTACAAGGTTGCTCAGGATAAGGGCCCTTGCAAGGCGTTCGTCATCCACGTTGTACTTGATTGCGTATGCGATGACAGGCATACTCACGGTGATGCCTTGGTTGCCGCTGCCGCTGTTGGACATGGCCGGAAGGGTGCAGCCTGCCATTCGGGCGTCTGATGCCGCTGCCGTCATTCCCATTGCGAAGCTCAGGAAATCGTCCCCGAACACTTCCTGCTGGTTCTCGCGTATGGCCTTTCCTACGCGCAGGCCATAGTCTCCGGCAAGGCCTTCCTTTGCGAGGGCAAGGTTTAGGGTGCGGTCTTCCAGGATGAAGGAAATGTCTTCGTACGGTGCTGTGAGGGCGAATTCGTAAATCTCCTTCACGGTGAGGCCGTAGTCCTTTTTGCCCATATCCACGGTGGCGGCTCCGGATTCGGAACTCATTAGGATGGTGTCGGCAAAGGAGGTTTCGACTATGCGGTCGTGGTCGTCTTCGATGATGGCGTAGGCGTGGGGGTCTACCTCGGCACTGGCGTGTGAGCCTTCAAGATGGACGGTTGCCTTGACGTAGAGGAGGTGTTCGGTGTCGGCGACGGAGACCTTTACGGCCTTTGTGTCTACGAGGAATTTTGCCCTGGTTACGTCTTCGGGGGAGAGTTCCTTAAGGACTTCCAGCCCCAGCGCGGAATTGCCGCAAACGGCCCCCAGTGCGGCTGCAACGGGGATTCCGACCATTCCGGTTCCGGGAATTCCTACGCCCATCCCGTTCTTTAGGATGTTGGAGCTTACGGAAACGTCTATCTTGAAGTCTGCGCTTCGGCGCCATCCGTCCGGACAGACGCCGGGGCAGTTTTCGGTAATGATTTCTACGGCCTTTGCCACTGCAAGGGCTACTGCGATGGGTTCGGTACAGCCCAGTGCGGGCTTTACTTCCCTGTGTATGAGATTTATTATTTCCTCCTGCCGGCTTGTCATAAGTCAAGGAATTTTACAAAACCGTCTGTGTCAAGGTTATAACCTCGGGGTCCGGCAAGGATATTACCTTCCCCGTCGAGTATGAAGTAATTGGGCTGGGAATTGACTCCGAAGCGGTCGAGCACGAGGCGGGAATTGACTCTTCCTACGTCTTTGAGGACTTTTCCGTCGGGGGTTGTGACCCATTTGTCTTCGGGCAGTTTTGTCTTGTCATCGACATAGAGTGAAACTATGACAAAGTTGTCCCGGAGGCGTGAGAGGACCTCTGGCTGGCTCCATACACGGGCTTCCATTTCCCGGCAGTTCACGCAGCCGTGGCCGGTGATGTCTACGAAGACTTTCTTGCCGGAAGCCGCTGCGGCGGCGATGCCGTCCTCGAGGTTGCTGTAGCCTGTGAGGCCGTGGGGGAGGGAGACTTCGGAGCCGGTGAGATTCTTCGCATCAGTATCGTTAAGACTTACAGTAGCAGGATCCGCTGGCGCTGCATATTTGCCTATGACGAAATCCTGTGTCTCAAGCGGCGGGAGATAGCCGCTGAGGGCCTTGAGGGGCGCGCCCCACATGCCTGGAATGAGGTACACTACAAAGGCGAAGTCAATGATGACAAGTGCCAGGCGGCCGACAGAGATATACTCGAGAGGGGAGTCGTGCTTGAAGCGGATCTTGCCCAGAAGATACAGGCCCAGAAGTGTAAAGCATACTATCCAGATTGCGAGGTAGACCTCCCTGTCAAGGATGTGCCAGTGGTAGGTCTGGTCTGCGACGGACAGGAATTTGAGGCCGAGGGCAATTTCAATGAAGCCAAGGACCACCTTCACGCTGTTGAGCCAGCCGCCGCTCTTTGGAAGCTTCTTCAGTATTGACGGGAAGAATGCCAGCAGTGCAAATGGCAGCGCAAAGGCGATGCTGAAAGCCA
Source organism: Bacteroidales bacterium UBA4360 (assembly GCA_002393945.1). Classification (GTDB taxonomy): domain Bacteria; phylum Bacteroidota; class Bacteroidia; order Bacteroidales; family UBA932; genus Cryptobacteroides. Next base: position 1,097 of record DGSO01000002.1, on the reverse strand, counting down.
GCATGGTCACCATCGGCGTCCAGAATTCGCCCTGGGTGCTCTTGATGAGGACAGTTCCAACAATAGGACCCGTGCAGCTGAAACTCACGAGCACCAGCGTCAGTGCCAGGAAAAACACTCCAAGGATGCCTCCGCGGTTACTCTTTGCATCTGCTTTTGTGGTCCATCCGGAGGGGAGTGTAATCTCAAAAGCTCCGAAGAACGATGCCGCAAAGGCCATGAACACCAGGAAGAAGATGATATTGGGAAGCCAGTGCGTAGACAGCCAGTTGAAGATATCCGCCGTCACTGCCGACCCTCCAAAAGCCCACGTCAGGCCAATGATAATTGAAATGGGCACCGTGTACAGCAGCACGATAAAGAGCCCATACATGAACGCATTGAACCTTCCCTTCGCCGGCGTATCACTCTGCTTCAGGAAGAACGACACCGTCATTGGCACCATGGGGAACACGCACGGCGTAAGCAGCATCAAAAATCCCCACAATATCGCTTCCAGTATCAGTCCCCATAGGCTCCCGCTCTTGTTGTCATTTCGACCAAGCGAAGCGCGTGGAGAAATCTCTACCGCCACATCAAACTCATAATCCTCCGGCATCCCGCACATATCCCCAGTACACGCGCTCCAAGTCACCGTACCCTTGACGTTAACCTTCCCAGACCCGGTGAGCTCCAGGTCCTGATGCAGTACGTATTTCCCGGTCACCACTGTCTCTCCCTTGTACTCGTCTGGGGTAAACTCTTCCCATGGCAGGCCGATGATTTCCACGCCATCAGTCTCCTCCACGGCCAGAACCGTACCTACGTACTTGTCTGCCATGGGGTGAACATAGTAGTCGGGAGCAACCTTACCGCTTACGACCAGCTGGTAACTGTTGCCTTCTGTATGATTGACTGCAGCCTTCCAAACTGCGGTAGGGGAGGCCTGGATGATGAATACGGCCAGGAGTGCCGAGAATATACTGCTTAACATACCGCAAATATACCCATTTTTTACTTAAATGGAACCATTGACACCAAAACACTCCTTCCCGTGTCCGACTTGCCGTTTTCCGCTGCCCGGACACCGTACCCCCCGTTTCCGTGTCCGACTTGCC
>DGSO01000021.1 GCA_002393945.1 Bacteroidales bacterium UBA4360 | reverse complement strand
GCCCGAGAGACTTTCGTTGAGAAAGGAAAAATACGCCGAAGGAACTATCTTTTGGTTGAGCCGGAAGGCGCCTTAAAGTTACTTTTTCTCAAGTAATATACTGCCGTGGTTATAGCGGTGAGGATCCACCTCTTCCCATTCCGAACAGAGAAGTTAAGCTCACTGGCGCTGATGGTACTGCCACACCAGGTGGGAGAGTAAGTAGCCGCGGTTCTTCGGAAGCCCCGAACCAGAAATGGTCCGGGGCTTCTTCGTGTATGTAGACTGTAGACAGAAAAACCACCAGGGGAATCACGTACTCCAGTAACAAAAATAACCGCGATTCTTTTACCTTGCAGTTTGTTTATACGATTATATAAATTATCTTTGAAACGTATAAACGAACGAACTATGACAAAACGGTTTAAGATCATACGGTTTGTGCTGTATTTCATCCCTTTACTGACTATCTCGCAGACATTGTATTCCCAAAGCGAGGTCTCATATACCCGTGGAAAGACTATAATGGAAGATATATTGCCTCCTTCTCCTGAAGCGGCTTCATCAGTGAAATACGCCGGCGTTCCAATGAATCACAGTCTTGGTGCGGCCGAGTATTCTGTTCCTTTGTACACACTTGAAGGGCGGCAGTTGAGTCTACCAATAAGTCTTGATTACCGAAGCAATGGAATCAAAGTAGATGAAATAGCCGGAGTTGCCGGGTTGGGCTGGGCGTTGAATGCCGGTGGTTGCATTACCCGAGAGGTCGTATATATGCCGGATGAGTTTGATAACTGGTCCTTTTATAGCATGCCGGATGCGAACTTGCTTGATAATCTTGTAGATCAGGTTTGGAATAATCAGACGCAGTCCATTTTGACTGATATAATGTGGAACCGCACAGACATATCCTCTGACAGATATAGTTATAGCGTAGCCGGTCTGAGTGGGACATTCATTGTTACGCCCGATAAACAAGTGGTACAGTTGTCCGGGGATGGGGTAATCATAACGCCTCATATTTCATCAGAAGACAACAAGATCAGCGAATTCCTAATAGTTGGCCCGGATGGAACCAGATATAGCTTTGCTGAAAAGGAGGAGAGCAGCCGGAAGAACCAGCGAGTTATTATGCCGACATTCGAAACGGGCCAGGAGATAGAGTGGGATGCAACAACGGCTTGGTATCTTACCAGGATAACAAGTGCCGATTTGACGGAAACCGCAAACTTTTCATACTCGTCCGGCGGTCTCTGGAAACGAAAAATACGAGATTATTCATATTGCAAGACGGTCACAACATATTCTGGCGGCATAATGGATCCTGACAATCCGCCTCATTATTCAAACAATGGCGGTTATGTTGAGACTGAATGTAATACCAGAGTATTATCGTCTATTTCATTACGAGGTTTTACTGTTTCCTTTACATATCTGCCGCAGAGTACAACAGAGAACCATAAGGCGGGGAACCGGGCAAGGTTGAACAATTTTCCGTGTCGTCTCACGGGTGTAGATATAAGTTCACAGAATAATAATCTGGTTTCATATACGATTGATACTCAGCGGCACAATAAAGATGGCCGTGTTCTTCTCAATGGAGTAAGACAGTATCATGTTTCGTCTCTTACGGATCAATGGTCATTTACATATAAGACGCTTGATTATGAGATATATCGTTATTCTCAGGACTGGTATGGTTATTACAATAATGAAAACAATGACGAGGGTATAATAGTCTTTCCTTATCCTGGTGGCGGGCAGAATCCTGATGGCAGTTATACTGATATCAATGAAGGATATCCTCTCGAACCGGACTCCGGTTCTGGTCATGCAGTACACGATTATCGTCCAAGAGGGAATCTTAGTCCGTATAAATTAGATAAGACTGTATCTCCTGCAAGTATTGTTTTGTCCTTTGGATATCCTGTAAGCTCAGATGCCGACTATATGTCCTTGTTAGAGGCGAATCATAATGGGGCGAGAACTGTATTCGAATACGAGGGGGCTCTTTCGGGGTTGACATCTGCGGGACATGCCATTACAGTGGGGGTGCGTGTCCGTCGCATAAGTGTTTTTGATGGGAACAATTTGAAACAATGCCGTAGTTTTGACTACTCGGCCCCCGCTGTTGACGGAGTTTGGCATCCCATGTTATCTGATTATGTTACGCTCGTGGCAACGGCATCATCAGAGTTATTGGGCAGTATGCCCGTTTCCTCAATTACATGGGATTACACTGTGCACGAATTCCCTGTAAGTGTTGGTGCGAGCATTGAGTCGTGTCGTATTATATATGGAACTGTTTCGGAGAAAGTTCATCCTTCTCCAACAGATACCGTCGGCGTCAGAACCGTATACCATTACGACACGGGACAATCATGCCGGTCGGGTTACAGTGTTGGCGACCGTTTCCCGCAGTACACCTACAATGTTTTTACGTCGCAACTGAGTAGTTCAGGCAACCCCGAGAATACGATTAAGACCGGATATGTATTGAACGAATCAACGGCTTATCCGACACTAATCCGAAAGGAGTCCTATAGACTGAATGCTCAAAGTCAAGAGGAGTTATATGAATCTGAGGAATATGAATACAGGTCGTTCGGAAACAGCTACCAATTAATAGATTATATTGCAAAGGAAGTTCTTGCAGATGGTATTAACATTGGCAATGTCAGTCCAAATCGGACACATCATTTTCCTGTATATACCAGAAAAAAATTCGGGATTGTTCCAAAGAAAAAGACCATAGTCGGCTATCATCAGAGTGGAAATGACAGCACGGTTGTCGAATACACTCATTGTAGTCGATCATTGTTGAATAAACCGATTCGGGTATCTACTGTGCATATAGCGGGTACTGACGGCGATAGGATAATGACTTGCGAGTATCCTGATTCTATCAACATGAACGCTGGTTGGACAGAAGGGTTAGTGAGCAGGCACAGTTTAATTGAACCCATAAGAACCAACTATTATCTTTTATCCGGCACTGATACCACCAGAGTATTTGTTTCAGAAAAAGAATATGACCACTTTGTTTCAGGAGCGGTATCGTATCTCCAGCCAAAGTCCAGGCGTGAGTTGTTAAATGGGAATGTCTGTTGGGAAGAAACGGTGCTAAGCCGGGATGAAATGGGGAATATAACATCGGTGAAGGAGCGTGGCAAGCCTATAAAGCATATTACATGGAGCTATGGAGGAATGTATCCAGTAAGTATAACTGAAGGGAGTGGGACCATCCAATTGAGTACTACTTATGAATGGATGCCAGGCATCGGTATGACCAGGATGACAACACCCCAGGGAATATCAACATATTATGAGTATGACAACTCTGGTCGGCTCTATAGGATTAGAAACACGCTAGGCCAGATTAGAGAAGAGTTTTCGTACAACTTGTTGAATACCGGAAGCAACAATGTCTGGATTAACAAAAAAACATTTGTGGGGCCGAGTAATTATATTGAAGATAAGACATGGTATAATACCCTTGGAATGAAGCTTCTGTCTGTTTCTGGCGGGGCTGCCGGCAATGGAGCCGCACTTGTCAGCGCATACGAGGGGGATTATCTCCTTCATGATGATGTCAAGATTTGGCAACCGTTTCCGGCTCTATCTTGGGATGGCGGTTTTGTTTCCAATGCTGCAAACTTGTCGTTAACATATCATTCCAGTATACGTGCTTATACTTACACGGAATATGAAAAGTCGTTACGGGACAGAATAGTGTCAACATCACTTCCTGGATATTGGAATCATAAGAATATTAATACTGTGGATGTTCGTTCATCTTATCCATACTATATATGGACAGATAACGGAATTGAGCAAGTTGGTGTATATCCTGTAAGCGAAGTTCTGAGCGAAACTTATACAGATGCAGATAATCGTAAAACTACGATTTTGAAGAATCGATTCGGCGTGCTTCTTGGAGAAGAATATGGGAATGGAAACACGTCTTGCCGATATATATATGACCGTAGTGGCAGGTTGCGTGCAGTTGCAGGCGGTGGTGTTTCCAATGCGGACACGCTAAGTATGTGGCGATATGATTATGACAGCCTCGGGCGTGTGAAATCTAAAGGCATGCCTGGGACAATAAGAGAGTATTATCAGTATGATAATGAAGACAGGATTATATCAATAAGGAAGAATACAGATTTGGTTGAACAAGTATACGACTCACTTGGCAGGCTGTCTGAAAAGTATCTTATCAAGGGGGAAGGGTTGCGTGTTTTAATTGAGCAGCATTTGTATGACAATTATAGCAGTGAGGCTGCGAGTGTTTTTCAAGAGGTTTCCCCTGCAATTCCAGGGTCGGTTCAGACATGTAATTCGATGGGGCTTGAGACATATACCAAACTTGCTATTATCGACGAAAATGACAGTGTTCAAGGATATTCGAAAGCGGCACATGTCTATGATTATTCCGGTCGGCTGATAAGGTCGTCAAAAAAGCATACGGATTCTATCGGAGGATATTTTTCTGAAGAATACAGATATGATTATAGAGACAATCCAATACAGACCTCATATAAAAGTGGAAGTCCCAATTCTGGGTGGGAAATCCTTGATATAAATACTGATTATGATTTGCGTGAACGGCCAATACGGCAAGTCTCGACTTTAACAGTAGGAGGCATTGTTAGCGCATGCGATACTACCACCTTCATATATGATGATATGGGGCGTATTTGGGAAAAGACGTCGTCGTCAGGGGGTGAATCCATTCAGGCGGAGAATACATATACTCTTCAGGGATTTCTGTCATCAAGGACGAGTGCTATTTCGGGGCATCAGATATTTGGAGAGTATTTTAGATACGAATCTCCTCGTTATTCTGGCTTTAATGCATCATATACTGGTCATATTACGGACAAAAAAACAATATGGACAGACTCCAATTCAACCGAGACTATTAATAATCAGGCATACGAGTATGATGCAGCAGGGCGTCTAAGCCGCCTTGGAGAATCGTCAGGAGAATCATCGATAAATTCTGGATACGATTTCTCCTATGATTTGCGAGGTAATATTACACATCGATTCCGTTACCATGGTTTCAACGAACAAACATTGTATGACACCTATAATTATTCCGGCGATAGAATAACGAGTATTAAAATCCCCTGGGAACCCCATCCTATTTCCAATGGACAGCTTGGCGCCAATACAAATGCTTTCAATCCGAATCCTACCATGCCTACCAAGACATACTATTTTACTCATGATCCTTATGGACGCATGACGAGTGACGGTCTGTCTGGGGCCCAGATATCATATAATCATTTGAACCTTCCGGCCAAAATAACCAAAGGAACAAATATTTGTGTGAGCAGTAGTTATAGTGTAAACGGGGGAAAGCGTTCAACAGTCAAGCAGTCCGGCGACGGGCTAGTTTACTTTGGCCCGATGACATACAAGTTAGGCTTAACAGGAGACCTTACATTTGACAGTGTCATTACGGATGATAAACGAATAACGGAAGACGGCGTACAATATCATTTGACAGACAGGCTTGGTAGTGTTAGAGCCGTTGTTAGGGGAAGCGATGGGGCGTTGATTGAATGCTATGATTATGATGTTTTTGGGAACATCTCAGATGGGCCATTGCCAGTTGTAAGCTCGTCTTATGCGCAAAGATATCATTTCGAGGGTAAGGAGGATCTGTCGACCGATTTTAGCATCCCATATCTGGACTATGGTGCACGTGTTTATCCGCCAAAACTCAGGCGATGGATAGTTCCCGATCCGGAAAGCGAACGCTATTACGGATTATCCCCGTACAGTTTCTGCGCCGGCGATCCTGTAAATTATATTGACCAAGACGGGCAATTCCCACAGTTCGTAATAGGTGCTGTAATTGGAGGTGCGGTGAGTGGTGTTATCGCCTACAGTGAAGGGAAGACAGGAAGGGAACTTTGGGGTGCAATAGCTGGTGGCGCTGTTGGCGGGGCGCTTTCTATGGGTACAGCTGGGCTATTATTTGCAGCTGGGGGAAATACTGCTATCAGCTTGATGATCGGCGAAACAGTCGGTGGAATAGTTGGTGGTGCTGCAGATAGTTCTATAAACCAACATCTAAGTAATAGAGAAATTGATGTAGATGCGGTTTTGGGTGAATCCCTTATTGGGGGAATAACAGGGACTGTTTTCTCAGGCCCCGCATCGTACGGCTTAAACAGAGTTAAAAAAGGCGCCATAAAAAAAATAGCAATGAAATATTCTGCTTCAGGAAGTGCTCACAAAACAATAAGTAATCAAATAAAGCATGAAATCAAGGTTGAAGGGAAGGCGCTTGGTAAATCGGGCAAGAAAGAATTAAAGGCAAGGGTTGCTTCTCGGCTAGAAGCGAATAAGAAACTTGATACATTTATCATAGACACAGGCGATAATAGTTCGAAGGATATTATCATTGGTACAAAGAATTGGTTAGATTATAATATAAATACATGGCTTTATGACGATTAGAGATAATGCGAATGCTTACTGGATTGATAATAAAGACGATATTCCTGTTTGGATCTCATTCATGAGCATTTTTACAACAGCTATTTGGATGGCCTATTATTATGATGCAATTGTTTTGAAATTATTATTATTTGGCAATGTCTGTATAACGATTTCATTCTTTATTTGGTCGTTATTACTGTTTTTATCACAGCGGAGATATAGAATTGATTTTTATGGTATTACATATTACAATTCCAAAGTTTCGTCGTTATATAGTTGGAGGCATATAACCCTAATATACAGCGCTCAAGAACAAACGGGCATAAGAAGATATGCGAGAACATTTTTGCATCTTGACTCTGGGAACATAAAAGAATTATATGGCATAAATGTTTCCAAACGCATAAAAACTAAGGTTAAATACTATTCAGATAATTCAATCCCGGTTTATACAGTATTCGAGTGGCGTAGGATTCAAAATAAAGAGAAAGCCGATAATCAAAAAGCCAGGAAAAAATGATAGTCAAGAAAGAAACATCAATAGAGGTCCTGGAGACCAATTGGAATCGTTATATTGCGGTTCCGTTTATTATACTGATGGTAATTGCCTGGTGGCTTGTTTATGAATCACACCCGGCCGAACAGGAGCTTGTTATCAAGAACATACTGCTCAGTTCTATATACATCGTCGCCTATGCCTTGATCTTAATCCTGGTGAAACCACATCGCAACATCTATTTGGTGATAAGCAAGGATGGTGTTGGTTTCCCTAATGGCCGGAACTTTTATGAATACGGCTGGAATGAAATCGAAGATATCTTCGTTCGCAAACGTCATTTATATGTAAAGCCCAAGGGCGAGCAGGCGGTTAAACTGCAGGTCCACAAGCATGTTCTGTTCTTGCGACCTATTGAAACAGCCATCCACAGGTATTCCGGCGGGATTTTTTAGGTGTTCTTTTCTTATTTCTGCCTCTTCACCTAAGCGTTTGCCATAGAAATCATGACCTTTGTAGACAATCAAACCACCACAATGTATATATGCGGGACTTGGAAATGGTGGTTTGGCGAGATTTAAACATGGGCAAAACCACACTTCTCCGCTGTTAGAGAGCCAAAACGGTGGTTTGCATGTCTACAGTCAGATGTTAATGGTATACAGGCGCCTGCAGGCGCCCCGCGGAGGGTTAGGCGTCCCGGCCGGCCCGAGTATTTGCCGAGCAGCGGGAAAAGCCCCGATCGAGCAATCGACCGGGGCTTCTTCGTTTCTATATTTTTCGTATATTTGCAATATATGGATAATTTTATGAAGGATGTTCCCGGCATTTGGGGAAGGCTGGGAGAAAAGATGAGGGAGTCACTTGTCTCGGTTCTTCCTGTGACAGTGCTGGTTATCTTGCTTTCATTTACCCCTTGGGTGGATATTTCATCGCACGAGCTGTATGTGTTCGTTATAGGGGCCCTGTTTCTTATTGCAGGTATCAGCTTGTTCAACCTTGGTGCAGATATGGCAATGACCCCTATGGGGCAGTATATCGGCGAGGGTCTAGTGCAGTCCAAGAAGATGACGATCCTTCTGTCCGTCGCGTTTGTGATGGGCCTTCTCATTACCATTGCCGAGCCTGATCTCTCCGTGCTCGCTTCGCAGGTGAGTGCGATAATGAACGGGAATGTCCTGATTATCACCGTAGGACTTGGAGTTGGGTTCATGCTGATGTTGGGAGTGATAAAAATCCTGAAGCATGCAGACCTTACCAGTATCCTCCTCTACTCATACATGCTGCTGTTCTGCCTGGCCGCGCTTTTGATGGACAATGATGAGATGTGGCCGCTCCTGTCGATGAGTTTCGACTCCGGAGGCGTTACCACCGGCCCTATCACCGTACCGTTCATAATGGCCCTCGGCGTGGGTATAGCCCTCTCCGTGGGCGGCAGGGGAGCCAGCGAGAACAGTTTCGGCCTCATCGCCCTTTGTTCCGTGGGGCCGATTGCGGCGGTTCTTATCCTCTCCCTGATGTCCAAAGGGTCACTTGACTATCAGGTGCCGGATTACTCGCTGGATGCCGTTCTCGCAGAAGGAGTGTGGCCTGTCGCCGTCCATACCATGAAGGACGTGGGCCAGTCCCTGGTGCTTATCGTGGCATTCTTCTTTGTACTGCAGCTGCTCGTGCTCAAGCTTCCGCGTACAAAGATTCTGCAGATTCTTATCGGCATCATCTATACTTTCCTGGGCCTGGTGCTTTTCCTGGCGGCGGTGCAGATGTCCTTCATGCCCATCGGCTACAAGATAGGAGTCAGCCTTGCAGGGGCCAATCCGGTGATCCTGACGGTATTTGCCTTTATCATCGGCATGGTGGTAGTCCTTGCGGAGCCTGCCGTCCACGTTCTCAACAACCAGGTGAGCGAAATTACCGGAGGCGAAGTGAGCCGCACCCAGATGATGGTGGCGCTTTCCATAGGCGTAGGCGTTTCCATCGGCCTTTCCATCATAAGGGTTTACTTTGGCTTTTCCCTGCTGTACTACCTTATCCCTGGCTACGCAATCTCCCTTGGGCTGTCGTTCCTTGTCCCCAAGCTGTATACCGCCATCGCCTTTGATTCCGGCGGCGTCGCCAGCGGCCCCCTTACCTCCAGCTTCATATTGCCGATGGTTATCGGCGCATGTATAACCATGCAAGGGGCCTCCGAGGTAATGGAACTGGCTTTCGGCGTTGTTGCAATGGTGGCAATGACTCCTCTTATCACTATCCAGAGCCTTGGCTTCAAGGCCGTCGTCACAGCCAGGCACAAGCGCCAGGTGGCCTTCCGCCGCATACTTGCCGCCGATGAAGATCCTATCATTTACTTTGATTGAATGCCATGCCGGAAACAAGAAACATAGCACCCATGAAGTTGGAAGTTGTCGTGGCCATTGTACACGATAACAAGAAAGCATACTATTCGAGCCTCATCCAGGCGCATCAGGCCAACATACAGTTTACAATACCATGCAAGGGAACGTCCCATTTCCTTCTTGGTTACCTGGGCCTGAACGAAAGGCCCAAGACACTTATCGCAAGCGTGGTAAGGGAAGACCAGTCGAAGGAGCTCATAGATATTCTGAATGATAATTTCCAAAAGGGCAAAGACTACAAAGGCGTAGCGTTTACGATTCCCTTCAGCAGCATGATAGGCACCCTTGCCTACGGTTTTTTAAGCAATGAAAAAATAGTCAAGGAGGAAGCATAATGGAACAGGCAAGCAAATATGAACTTGTAGTGTGCATCATAAATGCCGGTTACTCAGAGACCGTAATGGCGGCCGCACGTGCAGCCGGCGCCCGCGGCGGCACTATCGTGCGCGCCAGGGGCTCTGCCAATCCCGAGGCGGAGGAGTTCTTCAACATAAGCATACAGCCCGATAAGGAGATAGTGCTTATACTTGTCAAGTCTGACATTAAGGACGAAGTGCTGAAGACAGTTTACAAGAACTGCGGGCTTTCGACAGAAGGGCTGGGAATAGTCTTTTCACTTCCCGTGAGCAAAACCACCTTTTCGTTGTGAAATTCAGCGAAAAAGAGTAAATTTGCAGCGCAATTGAGCAATTTTCTTTTAAAACTTTAGTATAATTATGCAAATCGTATCTGTTTTCGGCAGGGAGATCCTTGATTCCCGCGGAAATCCCACCATTGAGGTTGAAGTTACCCTTGATTCCGGTTTTGTCGGTGTAGCAGCTGTTCCTTCAGGTGCATCCACCGGAGAAAACGAGGCTCTCGAGCTTCGCGACGGCGACAAGAAGCGCTACGGCGGCAAGGGCGTTCTCAAGGCAGTTGAGAATGTGAACAAGGTTATCGCTCCCGAAATCATCGGCATGGACGCTACCCAGCAGAGGGCTATCGACAAGGCCATGATCGAACTTGACGGCACTCCTACCAAGAGCAAGCTTGGCGCAAACGCTATCCTTGGTGTTTCACTCGCAGTTGCAAAGGCAGCAGCCGCAGAACTCGGCCTTCCTCTGTACCGCTATCTTGGCGGCACCAACGCCTATGTTCTCCCTGTTCCCATGATGAACATCATCAACGGCGGTGCACACTCCGACGCCCCTATCGCTTTCCAGGAGTTCATGATCCGCCCCATCGGCGCACAGAACGAGGCTGAGGCCGTCCGCATGGGTGCCGAGGTTTTCCACGCTCTCCAGAAGGTCCTCAAGGGCCGCGGTCTCTCCACCGCAGTAGGTGATGAAGGTGGCTTCGCTCCCGCACTGAAGGGCATCAACGACGCTCTTGACTGCATCATCGCAGCTATCGAAGGCGCCGGCTACGTTCCCGGAAAGGACGTTACCATCGCAATGGACTGCGCAGCTTCCGAGTTCTGCTTCAAGGAGGACGGCAAGTTCTACTATGACTACAAGCAGCTCAAGGACGGCAAGAAGAAGGATCCCCGCGGCCGCAAGCTCACTACCGACCAGCAGATCAACTACCTGAAGCAGCTCATCAGCAAGTATCCTATCGACTCCATCGAAGACGGTCTCTCCGAGGAAGACTGGGAAGGCTGGGTGAAGCTCACCAAGGCTATCGGCGACAAGTGCCAGCTCGTTGGCGACGACCTCTTCGTAACCAACGTCAAGTACCTCCAGCAGGGTATCGAGATGGGTGCAGGCAACTCCATCCTCATCAAGGTCAACCAGATTGGTTCCCTCACCGAAACCCTCGACGCAATTGAGATGGCTCACCGTCACGGCTACACCACCGTTACCAGCCACCGTTCCGGCGAAACCGAGGATACTACAATTGCCGATATCGCAGTTGCTACCAACAGCGGTCAGATCAAGACCGGTTCCCTGAGCCGTACCGACCGTATCGCCAAGTACAACCGCCTCATGCGCATTGAGATTGAACTCGCCGAAGAAGCCCGTTATGGCTATAAGAAGCTTCGCTAAGTACATCGCAGCGGCCCTCGCGGCTGTTGCCTGTACAGTTCAAGAACCACTTGACACACAGGCTCCGAAAACATCGGAGCCTGTTTTGTCAGACCCTTATGAGAAGGGCGTCGTCAAGGTGCAGTTCGACGATGCACTTGTGGCTCTTGTCGAAGGCAGCGACGGTGTGGTTACGAAGTCATCGGCCCTGAACAGCACTCTGGAAGAGATGGGAATCATTTCCCTGGAGAGGGTTTTTCCCGATGCCGGCCCCTTTGAGGAGCGCACCCGCCGGGAAGGTCTTCACCGTTTCTACAAGGTGCATTTCACAGAGTCGACGCCCGTTACCAAGGCCAGCGCGAGCCTGTCCATGGTGCCCGGTGTGGTGAGCGTGACCCCTGAAAGGATAATCAGGAAGCGCGCTGTCTTCAACGACCCCTATTTCTCCAGGCAGTGGCACTATGTGAACAGCAGTTATTCCGGTGCCGATATCAACGTCCAGGGCGTATGGGACACTTATACGGTTGGAAGCCAGAACGTAGTCGTGTGTGTTACTGACGAGCCGGTAGATCCCACCCATCCCGATCTCAAGGCCAATCTCTGGACCGACGGCAGTGGCCACACCGGATACAATTTCGTGCGCAACAGCTATGACCTTTCCATAAGGACCGACAGCGGCTACGGAGATGTCGGGCACGGGACTCATGTTGCCGGAACCGTTGCTGCCGTGAACAACAACGGCATCGGCGTTTGCGGAATAGCCGGAGGAGATGCCGCAAACGGCATTCCCGGCGTGCGCATCATGTCCTGCGCGATTTTCTCCGGCAACGCCAAAGGTCACGATGACGACGCGGCCAGGGCAATCAAGTGGAGTGCCGATCACGGAGCCGTGATTTCCCAAAACAGCTGGGGCCTTTATGCCGACACGGATAATGACGGGGAAGTAACCGATGAAGAACTTGCCGCATACAAGAAGTATACTATCGACGACGACCCTGAAACCAAGGCTGCGATAGATTATTTCATCAAGTATGCAGGCTGTGACAACAACGGCAACCAGCTTCCCGATTCCCCGATGAAGGGAGGTCTTGTTTTCTTTGCCGCCGGTAATGAGGACATTGACTACGACATTTATGGAATGTATGAACCCGTAATTGCAGTGGGTGCATTCCGCGAAAACGGAAACAAGGCCTCATACTCCAATTATGGCAGCTGGGTGGAAATCGCTGCTCCCGGCGGGCATGGCTCCAGCTCTTCGAACAGCATCTGGAGCACGCTGCCCTCGAAGGTTGCCGATGGTGCCGGCAGTATCGAAAGCACAGGATTGTACGGGGGAACAGGCTGGGTCGGAACATCCATGGCTTGTCCTCACGTGAGCGGCGTTGCTGCGCTTATCGTATCCTACTATGGAGGCATGGGCTTCACCAACGAGAAGGCGAAGGAAATCCTTTTCAAAGGCCTTGGTAGCACTATCGGCGGCAGCAGGCCCATCGGCAAGAAGTTGGACGCCCTCAAGTCTTTCGAGCTGGAAGGCTTTGTAACGGAGAAGCCCCTTTCCCTTGGCCCGTCCTCCCTTACCATGCATGCCCACGAGACCAAAGAGTATACGCTTAAGGTGCATTCTGCCGATGCTTCCGCAACCGTAGAGTGCACGCCCGGCTCCTCGGCCCTAACGTACGACGCTGCTTCACGCAAGGTTACCATCATAGGCAGAAATGCCGATCCCGGCGACTACAAGGCCGTTTTCGTCCTTCACCAGAGCACGGATGCGGACTATACCCTTGAGTTCCCGTACACCATCCTTCCCAACCATGCCCCCAAGGTGAACCTTGGCAGTTACAAGTATGAGGATGTGGTGGTGAAAGCTATCGGCACAACTGTGTCCAAAGCCAAACCCTCGGACCTTTCCAGCCTGTTCATCGACGAGGACGGAGAGATCCTGGAAACGGCGGTGACCGTGAGCAGCAGCGACGTGCTTTATATAGAAGAGTCTACCGACAAGATCAACGTCGTGGCGCTTGCCTTCGGTCTTGGTACCGTTACGGTAACAGCCACCGACGGCCTTGGAGAACAGGCAAGTTTCTCCTTTGCGGTGGCCGTAAAGAATCCTGCCAAGGCAAACGAGGCCGAGGTATTCCCCGAGGTCTCCTCTACGGAAGTGTACCTGTGGCCGGCCGGAAACAGCCTTCTCAAGTACACGGTTAAGCTATATTCTGAAAACGGTGTGGAACTTGGCGAGTTTGCAGAAAATGCAAACATCTTTAAGCCCATTGTGCTGGATATATCAAGCCTTGCTCCGGGCGTCTACAGCGCAACGCTGAGCGCAACCGGAGTCAAGACTTCGAAAGTATCCTTCGTGAAAATCTAAAGCCTGTCTTCCCGCAGGTCTTCTACGTACCGCGCGATTCTTCGGAGTTCGCGCGGTATTGCTATACTCTGGGGGCAGTGGGAGAGGCATTCATTGCAGCCGATGCAGCGGTCGGCCTGGCGGAGGGTGGGCACGGCCTTGTCATAGCTCATGAGGTACTGGTTCTTGAGCTTGTGATAGTGCTTCTGCTGCTTGTTCTGGGCATATGTGCCTTCGGTGATGGCCTTGTTGTAGTGCTGGAAGGTTCCGGGAATGTCCAGGCCCCAGGGGCAGGGCATGCAGTACTTGCAGTCAGTGCAGTTAACCAGCGGGTACTCCTTCATCTGTGTTGCCATCCTCTCCAGGAAATCAAGTTCCTCGTCCGTGAGGGGCTTGAAATGGCCGAAGGTATCCAGATTGTCCTTCAGGGGCTCCATGTTGGTCATGCCCGAAAGGGCGCACATAACGCCAGGGTAGGTGCCGCAGAAGCGGAAAGCCCAGGAGGCGATGCTCTTGTCCGGCTCCCTTTCCTTCATCTGGCGGGCTATTTCGGCAGGAACATTGGCCAGGCGGCCGCCAAGAAGCGGTTCCATGATGACGATGGGGATATTCCGCTTCTCGAGTTCTGCATACAGGTAGTTGGCGTTGCAGTTGCGCACTCCGTCGGCATGAGTCCAATCCACGTAGTTCATCTCTATCTGGCAGAAGTCCCAGTGGTACTGTCCGCTGTCGTGGAGTTCCATGAAGTAGTCGAACTCGGCCTGCGAACCGTGGAAGGAAAAACCGAGGTTACGGATGCGCCCGGCGGCCTTTTCGGCAAGGAGGAAGTCCATCATGCCGTTTTCCACGTACCTGTCGAAGAAGGCCTTGGAGCCGCCCATGCCGATGGCGTGCAGGAGGTAGTAGTCGAAGTAGTCAGTGTGCAGCTGCTCAAAGGAATCGTGGTACATCTTGATGGATGCCTCCGTGCTGCGGTCTCCGAAGTTGGAGAGCTTGGTGGCGATGTAGTAACTCTCACGGGGATGGCGGCTCAGGGCGTCTCCGGCGGCCTTTTCGCTCTGTCCCATGAGGTATGCCGGTGACGTGTCGAAATAGTTCACGCCATGCGCCAGGGCATAGTCTACCATCTCGTTTACGGCTTCCTGGTCGATGACCCTGGTCCCGTCTTTCTCTATCATGGGCCAGCGCATGCATCCAAAGCCCAGGAGGCTCACCTTGTCGCCATTGTTGGGGTTTTCCCGCAGCACCATCTTCTCCTCTTCCGCCACCGGTGCCGATGTCTTCTTTTCCCCGCAAGCGGGAAGGGCTGCGGCAGCAGCCGCTGCGCCCGTTATCTTGATGAAATCTCTTCTTTTCATAACCTTGTCATTTCTATCGTCCTTCTGTCATTTCTATCGTCCTTCTGTCATTTCGAGCGAAGTCGAGAAATCTAAACATGAATGTCCCGTCCATTGACGGTTATTGCGCTTATCGGCCTCACGGGGCAGTACTGTTCGCAGGCGCCGCAGCCGATGCACACCTCTTCATTTACGGTGGGCCTCATGTTGCCCATGAAATCGTTCTCTACCATGAGGATAGCGCCGGTGGGGCACATCTGCGCGCATTTTCCGCAGCTGGTGCCTGTTTCCGTGACGCAAAGTTCCCTGTTCACATGTGCCGTGCCGATGTGGTACTGCGTCTTCTCCTCGGCCGTGATTTTCCTGATGGCGCCGGTGGGGCAGACCTCGCTGCAGCGGGTGCAGTCGGCCTTGCAGTAGCCCTTTTCGAAGCTCATCTCCGGCTGCATAATGTGCTCAAGGTCCGTGGAGGGGCGAAGGACCTTGTTAGGACATTCGGCCACGCAGAGCTGGCAGGCGGTACACCTGCGGTAGAAGTACTTCACGCTCACGGAGCCGGGAGGGGTGAGGGGCGTTTCGCGCTCCGGGGCCTGTTTGGGGAGGATATCGGCAAAACCGCCGTCCGTCTTTTTCCCCTGGGCCGATGCCGTCTTCGCCGCCAGCGTCCCCGCCATGACGGCGGTTCCGGCGATGAATGCGCGGCGTCCTTCCGCGGACGGATTTTGAACCGATTCTCCGGCCGTGACGTCATTTTTGGGGGCTGCGGACGGATTTTCCGGGGTTTTTCCGGCGGTGCCCCAGGCGAAGCGGTATTTCAGCGCGCCGAACTTGCAGGAGTCGATGCAGTTGAAGCAGTCCACGCAGCGGCTGTAGTCGATTTTCTGCTCATCCTTGGAGATACTGATGCACTGGGCCTTGCACTGATGTTCGCATGCCTTGCAGTGCTTGCACTTTTCCGTGTCGATGACGGGCCTGAAGGCTGAGAACCTGGACAGGAAAGACAGCGTGGTTCCAACTGGGCAGATGCTGTTGCAGTACGTCCTGCCGCCCTTGAAGGACAGCGCCACGATCACAACCAGCGTCACCACCGCTATAATGAAGGTGGGGATGCTCCTGATCCATACCTCCTGCGGATAGAAGGTGTATGTGCCGATACGCTCGGTGAACCAGGCAAGGAGGTTGTTCCCCCATATATACAGCGGCTGGAAAAGGTTCTGGACGATGCGGCCATATGCGCTGTACGGAGCCAGCAGCGCCACCGCCGCTTGGATGCCAAGGATGAAGACCACCACAAAGACAGCCCATACGCCGTAGCGCAGCCACTTGAGTTCTTTCTTGTACTTGTAAGGAGCCTTGCTCTTTTTTGTGCCGATGTGTGAGATCCCGTCCTGGAACACGCCCAAGGGGCAGATTACAGAACAGTAAATGCGGCCGAAAACAAGCGTCAGAAGCGCCAGGGCCACTATTACGCCCACATTAAGGGCAAGCACTGCAGGGAGAAACTGGACCTTTGCCATCCATCCCAGATAATTGTGCAGTACGCCCGTAAAATCCAGGAACAGAAGCGTAATTCCCACCCAGAAAACCACGGCAAGTGCCACTCTGATTTTTTTAAGCATGGAGTTTGTTGTTATGTTCTCTACAAATATAAAAGTATTTTTGTATATTTGCACGATACGCGAACTCAAAAAAACACAGCATATGTTACCCAAAGCCAAAGAAATAGTTGATGCAATGGCCGTGAAGATGCAGGCCGCATTGGACTTCCTGGAAGAAGACCTCAAGAATTACCGTGTGGGCAAAGCGAGCCCTGCCATCCTCAATCCTGTGATGGTAGACTACTACGGCACCCCCACTCCGGTGAACCAGGTGGCTTCCGTTACCACTCCGGATGCCAAGACAATCGCCATCCAGCCTTGGGAGCGCAACATGATCAGTAAGATTGAGAAGGCCATCCTTGACGCCAACGTGGGCCTTACTCCCTCCAATAACGGCGAAATCATCCGCTGCGTCGTTCCCGCCCTCACGGAAGAGCGCCGCAAGGAACTCATCAAGAAGGCAAAGGCCACCGGTGAGAACACCAAGGTGAACATCCGCAATCAGCGCCGCGACGGAATCGACCTCCTCAAGAAGGCCCAGAAGAACGACGGCCTTTCCGAAGACGGCGAAAAGGAAGGCGAGGACGAGCTCCAGAAACTCACCGACAAGTGGGTAAAGAAGGTGGACGAAGTCATCGCCGCCAAGGAAAAGGACATCCTTACCGTGTAATGAAAAGAGTCGCCATACAGGGATACAAGGGCTGCTTCCATGAACAAGCAGCCCGTTTGTTTTACGGCCCGGACATCGCAATCGTGGAATGCGACACCTTCGAGGACCTATACAAGGCCCTTGAGGACGGACGTGCCGATGCCGCTGTAATGGCGATTGAAAACACCGTCTCCGGCGGTCTCATCCACAATTTCGAACTGCTGCGCTCCAAGCCGCAGAAGGTGCAGGGAGAGGTCTATCTGAGGATAGGGCAGAACCTCATGGCTCTTCCCGGGCAGAAGCTTGAGGATATACATGAGGTGCGCACCCACTACATGGCAATCAACCAGACGCGCCCATGGTTCGAGGCCAACGCCCCCTGGATACGCCTTACAGAAAGTGAAGACACCGCAAAAAGTGCCCGTGACCTGCATGAAAAGGGCATCGGCGCCGTTGCAGGGGAACTTGCCGCAGAGCTCTACGGTCTTGAAATCATCGCCCCTGGCATAGAGACCCACAAGCAGAACTTCACCCGTTTCCTTATCCTTGACGACTCCCTTGAAATCCCCGCAGAAGACAGGAACAAGGCCGTGCTGTGCTTCACTCTGCCACACAAACCAGGCTCGTTGGCACAGATACTCACCATCCTTTCCTTCTACGACATGAACCTTACCCGCATACAGTCCCTCCCCATCCCCGGCCGGGAATGGCAGTACTTCTTCTATGCGGACATAAAATTTGCCGATTATCCCCGCTACCTCCAGGCCCTTGCGGCCGTGAGGCCTCTCATCGAAGACTTGAATATACTGGGAGAGTACAAATCGGCATTGTAACGAGACGAACTTATGATTATTGAACCTGCACAGAGGACTCTTTCGGTAAAAGAGTACTATTTTTCCATAAAGAACCGTGAGATTGCAGCGCTCAACGCCAAGCGTGCTGCAGACGGGCTGGATCCCGTAATCAACCTTGGCATAGGCTCTCCGGACGGCACTCCGCCGGCAGAGGCGCTGCAGGCGCTTGCGCTTGAGGCCGTGAAGGACGGCGTGCACGGCTACCAGAGCTATACTGGAATTCCGGAACTGCGCCAGGCATTTGCATCCTGGTATTCCCGTTATTATGGCGTAACGCTGGACCCCTCGTGTGAAGTCCAGCCGCTTACCGGCTCCAAGGAGGGGATCCTTCTCATCTCGCTTGCCTTCCTGAACAAGGGAGACAAGGTGCTTGTACCTGACCCCGGCTACCCCACGTACACATCTGCCTCCAATATGGTTGAGGCCCAGGTTATTAAGTATGATTTAAAGGAAGAGAACGGCTGGTATCCGGACTTTGACGCGCTTGAGGCCATGGACCTTTCCGGCGTGAAGCTCATGTGGACAAACTATCCCGGCATGCCCACCGGCGCCAAGGCAACCCCGGAGCTTTACCAGCGCATTGCAGATTTTGGAAAGCGCCATGGGATACTTGTCGTGAATGATAATCCATACAGCTTCATCCGCACCGGAGAGCGCCTTTCCATACTTGCCGTTCCCGGTGCAAAAGAGTGCTGCCTGGAAATGAATTCCCTGTCAAAGGCACACAACATGGCAGGCTGGCGCCTTGGCATGGTTGCCGGAGAGGCCGATTACATCAAGGAAATCCTCAAGGTCAAGACCCAGATGGACAGCGGCATATTCCGCCCCCTGCAGGTTGCAGCCGTGAAGGCCCTTGAGGCGGGAGACGACTGGTTCACCGCACTCAATGAGGAGTATTACCGCCGCGCCGCCGTCGCATACCGCATCATGGACACCATCGGCGCCACTTATGACAGTAACGCCGCCGGCCTGTTTGTCTGGGGCCGCCTTCCGGAAGGCCAGAAAGGTGCCGATGTGAGTGACCGCCTTCTGTATGACGCCGGCGTGTTCATTACACCGGGATTCATCTTCGGCAAAAACGGGGAAAACTATATCCGTATATCGCTTTGCGCGCCTGTTCCCAAACTGGAAGCCGCACTGCGTAAAATACAAAGTGTTGATAATAAGTAGTTTACTTGATTTGCTTTCCGGAAAAGCCGGAAAGTGATTTGCATAAGATGTTGTAAATGAGCGAGTTGCATTTTACGGTTGGAGTGATTGGCCTGGGACTGATTGGCGGTTCCATGGCGCTGGATCTTAAGCGCAGGGGTTTTGCGGGCAAAACCCTTGGCGTAGAGAAGGACCAGGTGGCTGCAGAAGCGGCGAGGACCATCGGCCTTGTGGATGAAGTCACGGATTTCGAAGACTGCGTGCGCCGCAGTGACATAATTGTCGTTGCCGTGCCGGTTGGAACGGCCGTGACGATGGTGACAAAGGTGCTGGACATGTTTGGAGATTTCTCGACTTCGCTCGAAATGACAGGGAAAGCGCCCGAAATGGGGTCTTTGTCATTTCGACCAAGCGAAGCGCGTGGAGAAATCTCAAACGGAAAGATTGTCATAGACGTGTGCTCGACCAAAGAGCAGATTTGCAATGCTACGAAGTATCATCCCATGAGGAAGCAGTTTGTGTCTACGCATCCTATGGCGGGGACGGAGTACAGCGGGCCGTGGGCGGCGCAGCCGGGGCTGTTTGACGGGCGTGCGTGCATATTCGCAAATGCGGAGGAATCCTCTCCCAAGGCCCTTAAGACCATCGAGAAGATGTATGACGTGCTCAATATGAGGCCAATTTACATGGAGGCGGCGCAGCATGACGTGCATACCGCATACGTGTCACACATCTCCCATGTGACGTCTTTCGCACTGGCGCTTACGGTGCTGGACAAGGAGAAGGACGAAAAGCATATATTCGACCTTGCATCCGGCGGTTTCTCGTCTACCGTGCGCCTCGCGAAGTCCAATGCAGACATGTGGGTGCCCATTCTCTCGCAGAACCATGACAATGTGCTGCACGTTATGGATACCTATATAGAGAAGATGCAGGAGTTCAGGGCTGCAATCGCAGACTATGACGAGGACAGGATCAGGGAACTTATCGCAGAGGCGAACAGGATAAAGAAGATTCTTCGCTGACGCTCAGAATGACAAAGTAATATGGAATACGAACTTGATATAATACCCGGGACGGAGTGGGGGTTTTTCACGCTTCCGCGCCCGATGTGCATAGCCGGTCCCTGCAGCGCTGAGACCGAGGAGCAGGTAATGGAAACGGCCAGAGGGCTAAGCGCATTCGGCATTCACGTGTACCGTGCAGGCATTTGGAAACCAAGGACGCATCCGGGCTCGTTCGAAGGTGTGGGAACTCCCGGCCTCAAATGGCTCAGGAAGGTCAAGGAGACCTACGGCATGAAGGTGTGCACGGAAGTCGCCAGCGAAAAACATGTCCTGGAGTGCATCAAATACGGTGTGGACATAGTGTGGATAGGGGCCAGGACATCGGCCAACCCTTTCCTTATGCAGGAGATTGCCGATGCGCTGGAGGGGACGGACATTCCCGTGCTGGTGAAGAATCCGGTGAATCCGGACATCGACCTGTGGGTTGGCGCCCTTGAGCGCCTGAACCGCGCCGGCATAAAGAAGCTGGGT
The DNA here is from genome assembly GCA_002393945.1 of Bacteroidales bacterium UBA4360. Lineage (GTDB taxonomy): Bacteria > Bacteroidota > Bacteroidia > Bacteroidales > UBA932 > Cryptobacteroides. Next base: position 35,252 of record DGSO01000021.1, on the reverse strand, counting down.
GTTATACACAGGGGATTCTCCACATCGGCCCCCATACTTTACAGGAACGATCCCGGCTGGAAGCTGGCCATTGAAATGCGCACACGCTATCCCCAGATGGCCTTTTTTGCAGACCCATCCCACATGGCTGGAGACCGTAAATACCTTCAGGAACTGTCACAGAGGGCCATGGACCTTGGCCTTGACGGCCTTATGGTGGAAAGCCACTGCAACCCCGCCTGCGCCCTTTCGGATGCAAAGCAGCAGCTTACCCCGCACGACCTCCAGAACCTTCTGGAAAGCCTTGTGATAAGGGAGAACACCTCGGACAACGAGGCCTACAAAGACGGGATAGAGGCGCTCAGGGCCCGCATAGACGTCATCGACGACAACCTCATCAAGCTCCTTGCAGACCGCATGGAGGTGAGCCGTAAAATAGGCCGGTACAAGAAAGAGCACAACGTGGCCATCATCCAGGCGGGCCGATGGGACGCTCTCCTTGCCGCCATGGTGGCAAGGGCGCGGGAAAAAGGTATATCCGAAGAGGCTATAACGGCCATCATGAACGCCATTCACGACGAATCCGTCAAGGTACAAAATGAGGTTCTCCGTTAAAGGGGAACCTCATTTTTGAAGGTGAGACCGTTCTTGTATTCGCCGCACACCGTGACGCTGTGGGTGGGCGCATCCGGGAACAGGAGTATCTTTGCTGCCGATTTCCCCGCCTCCATGATTGCGCCGCCTTCAACAGACCAGGTGGCGGTTTTCACGTCCGTCCCGTCTATCCTTATGTTCTGCGAACCGGACAGGATGCGGAAGTGGGCGGGATGGGGGAGCATCACATCGGCAAAGAAGTCGCGCAGGGCGTACTGGATTTCGTAGGAAATGTGATTGATCTTGTTGCCCTCGCCGATGTTGATGGAGTGGATGCCGGGCAGGTCGTACTTGTGCAGGACGGCCTTTCTTCCCAGGCTCTTGGCATAGGGGATGATTTCCCCGTCGCCATACATGATGGGCGTGATGAGTTCGTTGCCGAAGACATCCTGGAAGGGATGGTCGGCCCCGAAAGGCACCACCGGGTCACCTGTGCTGTGGAAAGAAATGATGGGGATATCCTCGTTGCCGATGATGGAGAGGTCGTTGACGGCACCCCACATGCTGCCTACGCCCCTTATGGTGAACTTCTCCTTGATGTGCGGGTTCACGTCCTCCAGCAGACCTTCATTCTTTGCCGATGAGGGCACGTTCTCCTGGTGCATGAACGCCAGGTTGAGGGCCGTGATGGCGCCGGCGCTGGTTCCCGCCACGAAGACGCGGTCGGGGTCGGCACCGTAGTCGCTGTAGTTGTGGAGGATATAGCGTATCGCCGCATTTGCGTCCTGGACGGCGCGGTAGCCGGCTTTCTCGATGGATGCCTTGTTGGCGTGGAAGCCAAGGCGGTAATTGATCGACGCGACGGTGTAGCCAAGGCTGGCGAAGTACCGTCCCCATTCCTCGTAACCGGCGTTGGTCTTGTTGCCGTTATAGAAGCCGCCGCCGTGGATGAGCAGCAGAAGCGGCCTGGTTGCGGTGCCCTTGTCCTTTGGCATGTAGACATCCATGGTAAGGGGCAGCTCCCTCTTCTTCTTGTCTCCCATCTTGGACATGTAGATGCCCAGGAAAGGCTCGTCAGAGTCGGGGAAATCGGCCCAGTAGCCCACTGCACGGCCGTATTCGACATCCTTCTTGACCTTTACCTTGTAGACGGAGTCGCGGTACTGCCAGGTGGCGGGCTTCTCCTGGAAAGCGGGGGCTGTATAGAGGCGGACGTCGTCAATGGGGATGTTTCCGTCTTCGCCCTTGATGTAATACTTGCCGCGGGAGGACTTTATGGTGACGTGGCGGATATCGGCATAGAGCTTTCCGCTGTCTACGTAGAAGGTTCCCTGCATGGAGCCGCCCAGCCAGGCCTTCTTGTCGATGCGCACGTAGCCGGACTCCTGACCGGTGGTTACGCGGTAGAGTGCGTTCTTGGAGAGTTTGGTGTCGGCCCCGCAGGATGATGCGGCGAATGCCAGGATGGACAGGGCCAGGAATATCTTGTTCATAATTCGCAGATGAATGAGGTGAAGGCGGCGTCTTCTTCGGGGGTGAAGAATTCGGCCTTGACGGGTATGTAGAAGAGGCGCTGCCTCACTTTGTCGGGAACCTTTTTTGCTTCTCGAAGGCGCTGGGCGTCCTTTTCAGTGGTCATGATGCAGGCGGTGGGGAAGTCCCGGACGGCCTTTTCGATTTTGCGGATATCGGCCCTGGAGAACCTGTGGTGGTCTCCGAAAGAGAGGCGTTCCGATATCTTGTACTTGTCTGAAAGCTGGCTTCTCAGGGGGGCGTCGTTGGCTATGCCGGAGACCAGGATGAGGCGCTGGGCGTAGGTGTAGCGGCTGTCGGCCTCCGGGAAGACGGCTTCCGGGGTGTCGTAGGCGACGGTGGTGAAAAAGAGCTTCTGACTGTCTTTCAGCTTCAGGCGGCGGCGCATCTCCTGCCTGTCCCACTCCGTGAGCGATGCGGGGCATTTGGTGACGATGACGGCGTCGGCGGCCTTCATCCTGGAAGGAAGGTCCCTCAGGCGGCCCCAGGGCAGCAGCCTGTCTGAATATACGGGCCGATTGTAATCCACCAGCACGATGCTCTTTGTGGCCCTCAGCCTGCGGTACTGGAAGGCGTCGTCGAGGACGATGATGTCGGCAACCTTCTCCGCCAGCTTTTCGCAGCCCTTCACCCTGTCCTTGTCAACGGCCACCGTAACGGACGGGAACTTCCGGGCAATCTGCAGGGGCTCGTCGCCGCTCAGGCGGGCCGATGAGTCGCGCGAAACTATCTGGAAACCCTTGGACTTGCGCTTGTAGCCTCTGGAAAGCACGGCTATGTTCTTGAAAGCCCACTGGTCTGAGTACAGCAGCTTTCGGAGTATCATTTCGGTGTGGGGAGTCTTTCCCGTTCCGCCCACGGTGATGTTTCCCACGCAGATTGTGGGAACCGGGGCCGTGAAGGATTTCTTCCAGCCCTTGTCGAAGGCCATGTGGCGCAGGGAAAGGATGAGTCTGTATATCATAATGAGTACAAATTTAGTAAAAAGATTCGTAACTTTGCATCCGTGAAAATCGGAAACATAGACCTGGGGGAGAGACCGGTGACACTGGCGCCCATGGAGGACGTGACGGACGCGTCCTTCCGCATCTTGTGCAGGGAGGCGGGCGCGGCCATGGTCACAACCGAGTTTGTGTCCTCCGACGGTCTGGTGCGTGATGTGCAGAAGACCATCGCCAAGATGAAAACCCTCCCGGAGGAGTCTCCGGTGGCGGTTCAGATATACGGAAGCATCCCGGAGGCCATGGTGGACGCGGCCAAAATGGCAGACCGTGCGGCAGAGCTTGCCGGAGGCCACGGTGCCGACATCATCGACATCAACTTCGGCTGTCCCGTTTCCAAGATAGCGGGCCGCGGCGCCGGGAGCGGCATGATGCGCGAGCCCGACAAGATGGTTGCCATTACGAAAGCCATCGTGGAGGCCGTTCAAAAGCCGGTCACCGTGAAAACCCGCCTTGGCTGGGACGATTCCTCCAAGATAATCGTGGACCTTGCAGAGCGCCTTCAGGACACCGGGATATCGGCCCTTACCATACACGGGCGCACGCGCTGCCAAATGTACAAAGGAGAGGCCGACTGGAGCCTTATCGGCGCGGTGAAGGACAATCCACGGATGCATATTCCAATTATCGGGAACGGGGATATCAACAGCGCCGCAAAGGCGAAGGAAGCCTTTGACAGGTGGGGCGTGGACGGAATCATGGTGGGCAGGGCATCCTTCGGCCATCCGTGGATTTTCACCGAAATCCGTCACCTGCTGGACACCGGAGAAGAGCTTCCGCCGATGTGCGTTGCAGACCGCGTTGCCCTGGCAAAGAGGCATTTCCAACTGTCCCTGGACCTCAAGGGGCCCGTTACCGGCATCTTCGAGATGCGCCGCCACTTCTCCTGCTACTTCAAGGGCCTTCGCGACTTCAAGGATACCCGCATAAAGCTCGTCACCTCCAAGGACGTGGACGAAATCTTCGGCCTCCTTGACTATATCGCGGAGCGCTGGGGTGCCGATGCCCCCGCCGTGGAAGGGGAATACGGGCTTTAATTTGCATATTTCCCGAATAATTCTTACCTTTGCGGTCCCTCTGAAATAGGGGGGATCGCAACTTTTTATGTTAAACCATTAATAATCAAGACAGTGGACACACTTAGCTACAAAACAGTTTCCCTCAATGAGGCTACTGTAAACAAAGAGTGGCTGGTTATTGATGCAACAGATCTCATTCTGGGACGTCTGGCTTCCCGCGTAGCACTCGTGCTCCGTGGCAAGAACAAGCCCGGCTACACCCCTCATGTGGACTGTGGTGACAACGTCATCATCGTCAACGCCGAAAAGATCCGTCTTACCGGCAAGAAGATGACCGACCGCGTTTACACCCGCTACACCGGTTATCCGGGCGGACAGCGCTTCACCACCCCCAAGGAGATCCTTGCAACAAGGCCCGCAGAACTCATCCGTAAGTCTGTAAGGGGCATGCTCCCCAAGACTCGTCTTGGTGACAAGCTCATCAACAACCTGTACGTTTATGCAGGTCCCGAGCACCCTCACCAGGCTCAGAAACCCAAAACCATCAAGTTTAACGAAATTTAAACAGAGCACATGGAACAGAAACACGCCCTTGGAAGACGTAAATCAGCTGTCGCTCGTGTTTATGTTGCTGCCGGCAGCGGTTCGATCGTTATCAACGACCGTCCCATGGAAGAGTACTTCAAGGAAGGAACTCTCCAGTACATCGTGAACCAGCCTTTCGAGGTTACCGGCACAGCAGGTCAGTTTGACGTAAAGGTCACCCTCGTAGGTGGTGGCACCAAAGGTCAGGCAGAGGCCGTTCGCCTTGGAATCTCCCGCGCACTTTGCGAGGTAGACAAAGAGGCCTACCGTCCCGCCCTCAAGGCCGCCGGTTTCCTCACCCGCGACGCTCGCGAAGTCGAGCGCAAGAAGCCCGGTCAGCCTGGCGCACGTCGTCGCTTCCAGTTCAGCAAACGTTAATACTGGATTTGCGTCTGCACAGCCTGGGTTTCATCAAATCCTGAGATCCTCATTGAGGATGAGAATCTTCAGAGGCTACAATACGGATTGCCCGGCTGCGAAAAAATCCCGGAGACCAGTCAAGGACTGCTACTTCGGATTGATGAAAGAGTTATTTATTAAGACAAAAACAAAACCATGTCAAGAACTAGTTTTCAGGAATTGCTTGATGCAGGCACTCACTTCGGACATCTTGCCCGCAAGTGGAACCCTAAGATGGCTCCGTATATCTTCATCGAGAGGAACGGTATCCACATCATAGACCTGCACAAGACCGTCGTCAAGATTGACGAGGCAGCAGAGGTCCTCAAGGATATGGCCCGCAGCGGCCGCAAGGTCCTCTTCGTTGCTACCAAAAAGCAGGCAAAAGACGTCGTCGCCGCCAAGGCCGCCGAGGTCAACATGCCTTCAGTGACCGAGCGCTGGCCGGGTGGTATGCTTACCAACTTCCCGACTATCCGCAAGGCCGTCAAGAAAATGAATACCATCGACAAGATGAAGGAAGATGGCACCTTCGACAAGCTCGCAAAGCGTGAGCGCCTCCAGGTGGAGCGCCAGAGGGCAAAGCTGGAGAAGAACCTCGGTTCTATCCGCGACATGTCCCGCCTTCCCAGCGCCCTGTTCGTCGTCGATGTCCAGAAAGAGGCTAACGCCGTAAAGGAAGCCGTCCGTCTGAACATTCCGGTTATCGCAATGGTTGACACATGTTGCGATCCTACTCCGATTGATTATGTGATTCCGGCGAATGACGATGCAACAAAGTCCATCGAACTCATCATGGATGTGATGTGCAAGGCCATCAACGAAGGCCTTGAAGAGCGCAAGCTCGAAAAGGAGAAAGAGGCTGAGACCGCTCCCGCAGAGGAAGCAGCACCCGCTCCTGAGCGCAAGCTCCGTTCCCGCAAGGTAAAGGCAGAAGCTGAAGAAGCCCCCAAGGCCGAAGAAGCAGAAGCTCCCAAAGCAGAAGAAGAGTAATTATTAACCGTTAAAGAGAACAGAACTATGGCTATCGCATTAGCAGATATCAAGAAGCTGCGTGACATGACCAGCGCCGGCATGATGGATTGCAAGAAGGCTCTCGAAGAGGCCGAAGGCGACTTCAAGCGTGCTGTTGAAATTCTCCGCGAAAAGGGCAAATCCACCCTTGCAAAGCGTGGTGACAACGAAACAACCCAGGGCGCAGTCCTCAGCCGTATTAGCGGTGGAAAGGCCGTCCTCGTATGCCTCGGTTGCGAGACTGACTTCGTGGCTGCAACGCCCGATTTCAAGAAACTCGCAGGCGCTATCGCAGATGCAGCTATTGCCGAGTTCCCTGCAGACCTCGAAGCCCTCAAGGCTGTAAAGGGTGCAGACGGTTACACTCTGGACGAAGACATCACAAACCAGGCCGGCAAGACCGGTGAGAAGCACGTCCTCGCATACTATGGCGCCCTCGAGGCTCCTTTCGTGAGCGAGTACGTTCACTTCAACGGCAAGCTTGGTGCAATCGTCGCTTTCTCCCAGGAAGTTCCCCAGGAGATTGCCCGTGGCATCGCCATGCAGGTTGCTTCCATGAACCCCGTTGCAGTTGATGCAGAATCAGTACCCGCAGAGGTGCTCGAGTCTGAAAAGACCGTTGCGATCCAGAAGACAAAGGACGAGCAGGTCCAGAAGGCCGTTGACGCAGCCCTCAAGAAGGCAGGTATCAACCCTGCCCACGTGGACAGCGAAGACCACATCGAATCCAACACCGCCAAGGGCTGGCTCACCGCAGAGCAGGCTCAGCAGGCACGCGAGATCATCGCAAAGGTGGGTGCAGAGAAGGCAGCTTCCCTCCCCGAAAAGATGATCGAAGGAATCGTTGCAGGCCGTATCCAGAAGTTCCTCAAGGAAAACACCCTCATGGAGCAGGAGTACCAGCTTTCTGACGACAAGCAGACCGTTGCAGCAGCCCTCCAGGCAGCATGCCCCGGTGCAAAAGTCTGCGCCTTCAAGCGCTTCTCCCTCGCCGACTAAAAGTCTCGGTAAATATTTGAACGTCAACCTTTTTTTGGAGGTTGACGTTTTTTTATTAACTTTGCGGAAGTTATTAATACTCTTTGTGTTAATGGCCAAGGGCTGTATCCTTCTGCCTTGGATACAGCCCTTTTTTTACGTTTTGACAGAAGATTTATACCATATGGTATTTCACCTGTCTTTTTTATAGTGTAAACCTGTATCCAAACGCCAAATCCCATGCGAAAGGATGGGCGGTATAGTAGGAATCTATGTTGCCGCTTCCTGCAAAATGCCAGGAAAAACCGGGCTGGGCGAACAGGGCTCCGTGACGGGAAATCCCCAGTTGCACTCCTGCCCCGCCGCCAAAGGACCACTGAAGGTCATTCAGGTCCAGGGGCTCGTATTTTTCCGATGACCGCTTCCCGCTTATATATGAACTGGTGGAAACATCTGCACCCACGGCCGTCTCCAGCATGGGGCCGCCGCAGAGATAGATGCTAAGCCTCTTTTTATCCAGCACCTTGAACTGGACATTCATGGGTATGCCGATGTATTCCACCGTCCTTGTGGCGAGGGAGGCGCTGAGTCCGGAAGTCGTATTGTATGAAGACTCCAGCGAAGAATAGCTCACCCCGCTCTCGAGGCTCCAGCGCGGCAGGAATTCATAACTTAGGCCAAGCCCTATCCTGTTTCCGGGCCGATGTGTCTCCGTAGTTGTGCTTGCCCGGTTACGGCTGAGCATGGCAATGGTAGGGTCTCCGCCGTTCAAGGCCTTGGTCTCAACTCCTGGATTGTACGGTATGCCGTACCCGGTGTTCACGGAACTTGTGGCCTGCACGAGATACCCTCCCGAACGCACTGAGATGCCGATTCTTGGCCTGCGCCCTGGCTTTTCCTGCTTTGTCAGTGGAACAGTGTGGAGCACAGGAGAAGGCTTTACCTCCTGTTTTTTTGCAGCCTGTTCAACTACTATTGCAGGTATTGCAAGGGGCTCGTAGGTCAAATACTCCGGGGCGTCTTCCGGAACAGTTACAGGAAGAATGTGCGGAGTTATTTCCGGTATTCTTTCCGGAGTGTATTCGGGGGCGGAAACGGGTTCTGCCGTGGTTTCGGGGATATCGGCAAGGATGGGCTGAGCGGCGGAAGGGACGGTTCTGCGCTCGGGGACGGCGGGGGCTGCCGGCTTCCAGAGGAACACGGCAAGAACAACCGCGGCGGCAGTTGCAAGGGCGGCGGAGGCCCACCAGAAAATCGGCAGGACCCTGCGTTTGGGCTTCATCTGGGCCTGGACTGCGTCCCACAGTCCTTCCGGCGCGGCTTCCTGGTATCCCTCGAAGAGGTCCGGAAGCTTGTCTGTCCAATTCTTACTCATGTTCTTTTATGTAGGTTTTAATCTGTTTTGCAAGTTGTGCCCTTGCCCTGAAATACTGTGAGGCCGAAGAATCTTCCTTGATGCCAAGCATATCGGCAATTTCCCTGTGGGATTTCTTTTCAAAGACGAAGAGGTTGAATACCGTGCGGTAGCCGTCCGGGAGGGCCTGGATGAAGCCCTGGAGAACGGCGGGAGGGACCTTTTCGGCCTGGACGGGCTCGTCTTCGGTTACGTCCGGGAGTTCGTCCACGAAGGAGAACCGGCCCTTTTTCCTGAGGCTTGTGAGGGCGCCGTTCACCACTATTCTGGAGGCCCAGGCCCGGAGGCTGCCCTCGCCCCGGAATTCAAAGCGGTCCACTGCGCTGAACATCTTAACAAGGGCATCCTGGAGGATGTCTTTGACATCGGCCCTGTCCGGGACATAGCGGGAGCATACCGCGGTGAGATACCCGGCATAGCGCTCGTAGAAGAGCCTCATTCCTTCCTTGTCTTTCTTTTTAAGAAGCTCTGTCAGAGCCTTTTCACTAAGGTTGGCGGCTTCTGAAGCGGAAGGTTTTAGCCTTGTTTGCTCCCTCACAGCTTTTCCACTTGATTGTAAGGTCTTTATATGTTCCCTCCGTGTCCGGGAGGATATCGTTAATGTCAAAGTAGACAAGGGCGTCGGCTTTTTCCAGGGGCTCGTCGCCGTTCATCTGGTGTACAACGGTGAGTTCGTATTCGTTGGCTGACGGCCTTACGAGCAGAAGGTGCGGCTCTTCGCCGTTTCCCCACCAGGCGTTGTAGTGTATGGTCAGGAAGCCATCCTCCACGCTTGTCATCCAGTCCTCAATGATATCCAGGCCGTCGTCTATTGCATCTTGCGTGTACGAGACATCTCCTTTGACAAGGAAGTCCATCCACTGGACAAAGCATTCGTTGGCGCCTTTTGCCACTGAAAGGCCGCATATGATGCGCTCCATGCCACTAAACGGCCTGTCGTAATTATATGGGAAGAGGACGGTATTGTCGTCAAGCTGGAAATATATGGTGCCGGACGCATCCTGCTTCACGGTTACGATAGCCCTGAATTCCTGGATGGCCTGATCGGCATCCTCTTTGGGGGTAGCCATGTCAGCCTCCTTGCTGCATCCGCAAATCAGGAATACTGCGGCCAATATTAAAGATACTTTTCCTTTCATGTCTTCTCCTTAAACCGGCAAAACCGATAAATCTTGCACGAAAATAGCAAAAAACTGTTTCTTGCAGCCCACTCATCCCTAAAAAAGGCCATTTTTAAGGACGAGACCCCTTCTAAACGGCATGTCATCCTTAAAAATGGCCCTTTTCGAGGACAGGAATCCTTATTGACCAAGTTTAGCGGCACTTTCCATCAACCCCACCAGGGCGTTGCGGTAATAACCGGGATCAAAGTTCTTTGCTGAACCTACTATTTCACGGGCCATGGCCAGTGTGGCGTCTCCCTTGTACTCTGACTGCAGGAGGACCAGACCGTAGGTGGCGACGCCGGAGGCAAAGCGGATGTTCTCGGATTCGGACAGTTCTGCAGGGACAGCAAGCTCGAGTGAGCGGCTTTCTGCGTCTTTGAGGGACAGTTTGTAGCGCACCTCGAAGGTTGCGGGTGAAACAGTGGCATCCTTTGCAGGAATAATTTCATAGAGAGCGGTGATGGTCTGTCCTGCGCCGATTTCGCCGGCATCTTTGGCGGCATCGTCAAAGTCTTCATTTGACATCACTCGGTTCTCGTAGCCGATGAGGCGGTACTGCGCAACGGCCTCTGGATTGAAGCGCACCTGGCACTTGGTGTCGTTTGCTACGGCCCAGAAGCGGCTGCGCTCGTTAACGAAGACCTTGATCATCTCATCTTCGCAGTCGATATAATTATAGGTTCCGTTTCCATGGTTGGAGATGTTCTCCATGCGGCTGTCCTGGTAGTTTCCGCGGCCGAAGCCCATGATGCTCAGATATATGCCCCTGTCGCGATAGCTTTCCACCATTTTCACCAGTTCTTCAGTATTGCTTACGCCAACATTGAAATCGCCGTCGGTAAGCATGATAATGCGGTTGTTTCCACCGGTGATATAGTTGCCGGAAGCCTCCTCATAGGCGGTTTTCATGGCAGCGCCGCCGGGGGTGGCGCCGCTGGCCTTAAGACTGGAAATAGCTTTCTTTATATCACTTGCGCCCTCAGATATGAGAGTGGATTCAAGCACCTTGTGAACGCTGCCGGAGTAGGTTATTATGGCAACTCTATCCTCCGGTTTCATGTAATCTACCATGCTTGTAAGGCCCTTTTTCAGGAGTTCAATCCGGTCGTCTCCGGCCATGGAACCGGAATTGTCCACAAGGAGGATGTAGTTTGCTGCAGGAATATCTTCATCCTTCATGGACTTGCCCTTGATGCCAAGCCTCAGGAGCTGGTGGCCGGCATTCCACGGGCAGGCGCCCACCTCGGCATTGATAGCGATGGTTTCATCTCCTGTGGGATCGGCATAGTCAAAGGTGAAATAATTAAGGTATTCTTCTATGCGCACGGAGTTCCTTGGAGGAAGCTGGCCCCAAGCGAGTGAGCTGCGCATGATGGCGTAGGCGGCGCCGTCGGCATCTACGGAGAAGGTGGAGGTGGGCTCTTCTGCCGTAGATACGAAAGGATTCTCCTTGATAGTATCGTATGATTCGCCGCTCAGGGGGTCATCCTCCCTGTCATACGCCGCATTAGGGGCCTCGGCCTCCCCAATATAATCATAGAAGAATCCACCCATGCCTTCCTTTGAGCATGATGCTGCCGCAATAACTGCCGCGATGATTAATAGTCCTTTTTTCATGGTTTCACTGTTTTGTTCTGACCTTATAATTCGCGGCATGTCGAAATCTTGCATCTAAAAAAGACACTGTCCCTAAAAAAGGCCATTTTTAAGGACGAGACCCCTTCCAAACGGCATGTCATCCTTTAAAATGGCTGATTTCAGGGATGGGACAAAGCTCAATCCGTAAGGAACTTGAAGAAGGAGTCGATATCCTTCTTTTCTTTCAGGCGGGCGATGTAGACCTGGTCGCCAAGGTCATCGGCAAGGGCGGGGTTCATGCGGGTGCAGAGGGTGAGGGCGCTGCCGTATTTCTGGAGGACCTCCATGTGGGAGTGCTTGTAGGTGTGGCTGTCGCGGCGGCCCACATAGGCGCAGTAGAACTGCTCGCCGAAGCCTTTGCGGCGCTCGCCGAAGGCTACCATGTCGGCCCAGATCTGGAAGACGTCCGTGGAGTGGGCGTAGTTCATCATGTCGGGGGTGAAGCCTCCCGGGGGACGCATGTTCACTTCCAGGCCCACGTAGTCGCCTTTCTTGCCAAGGCCTTCGCGGTCCCTGTCAAGCTGGAAGAACTCAAGGTGCACGAAGCGGCTCTTTATCCCGAAGGCCTTTACCGTGCGGCGGCCGATTTCCGCCAGTTTTGCGGGGACGGTCTTGTTTGTCCAGTAGCAGGTGTCCAGATTGTCGTGGACTATGTTCATGATAGGCGTGGGGAAGACCGTGTTGTTCTCGAATACGGGTTCCATGCGGTCGTTGAAAATGGCGTCGTAGGACACCAGGAGGCCGGTTATGAACTCTTCGATGACGAAGAGGGAGTAGTTCTCCGCGTGGCTTTGGAACCAGGCTTCGAGCTCATCGGCACTGTTTATTTTGGTGGTGCCGGAGGCGCCTACGCCGTTGTCGGGCTTGGCAATTACGGGGTAGCCGGTCTTTTTGACGAAGGCCTTGACCTTTGCCGGGCCCTCGGAGCCCTTTATCTGCCGGGCGGTGGGGATGCCGCCTTCCCGGTAGTAATTTTTCATCTCGCTCTTGTTCTTGATGGAGGAGATGCGGTCTGTCTGTATGCCGGTGGTGACGTTGAAATCCGTCCTCAGGCGGGCGTCCTGCTCCAGCCAGTATTCGTTGTTGGACTCTATCCAGTCTATCTTTCCATATTTGTGGGCGAACCAGGCTACGGCGCGGTACACCTCGTTGTAATCTTCCAGGTTGTTGACCTTGTAGTAGTCCGTGAGGCTGTCCCTGAGGCCCTGGGAGAGGTTTTCCCAAGGGGTATCGGCAATGCCCAGGACGTTGATTCCGTTGCGTTTGGCCCCGGCGCAGAACTGCCAGTAGCTGTCCGGGAAATGTGGGGAGATGAATATTAAGTTCATAAAAGAGTATGTTTTGTTTTCTTCCGATACTTTGTGCATGGCGCCGCCCGATATTTCCCAGGCCTCGCCGAAGAGGGTGGACCGGCCGTCCTTGACCATGATATAGCCGCCGTCCGGGAATGTGTAGAAACGGTGGCCGTAGCTGTCCGGGAAGGCCACGTCTTCAAAGAGCCTTTTACCGTCGATGACCGCATCCCTTACCTGATAGTAGTGCGGCACCAGGTTGATGTCCGTGAGGCCGAGGCCGCGCAGCCAGCGCCTGTACGAAGGGTCTGCCGCCTCTCCGGGAAGCTCCGGATGGGAATAGACCAGGTCGGCACAGTTCATGCTGCCGGCGCTGCAGCCCATGATCACGCCGTCAAAGCCCTTCAGCAGCTCCCTGAGGCCGATTTCATGGATAAAACGGTTCTGCGTGGGCACGTGTCCGCCGCAGAGGACTATCCAATGCGCACGCGCCACAAGCTCCGGGGCCTTTGCAGCATTGCGCCTGTCCAGCATAACGATTTCCGATGTGTCGATGCCGGAGTTCAGTATGCATGTGCTCATGCCCTCCAGGACCGAGTCCGTGAAGGCGACGTCATCGGGTGCGGCGCTTATCATGAGAACACGGGCGCGAGGGGGCAGTTCGGCCATCAGGCGGGCAAGGAAACCGTTGTCTGCCGTGAAGTGGTTCTGCCCGTACCTTGTGGGGCTTCCGGTGAGAAAGAGTGTCATTATTTCACGCCGAATGCAAAGATGCAGTGGCTGGTATAAGTCTCGCCGGGGCGGAGGACCACGGAGGGCCACTCAGGCTTGTTGGGGGAGTCCGGATAGTGCTGGGTCTCCAGGCAGATGGCGGCTCTCTTCTGGTATGCAATTCCCTTCTTGCCGATGACGCTGCCGTCCAGGAAATTGCCTGTATAGACCTGGATGCCGGGCTCATCGGTATAGACTTTCAGGTCGATGCCGGTTTCCGGGCAGTAAAGCTCTGCGGCAACCTTGGTTATGTCTCCGGCAGTGTCGAGACACCAGTTGTGGTCGTAGCCGTTGGCGTTCTTTATCTGCTTGCAGGTGGGGTGGTTGATATCACGGCCGATGAGCTTGGGCTCCCGGAAGTTCACGGGGAAATCGGCAACGTAGCGTATCTCGCCGGTGGTCATGAAGGTGCTGTCAACGGGGGTGAAGTGCGACGCGTTGATGTAGAGGATGTCATCTTCTATGCTGTGGCCGGCGGGGTCTCCGGAAAGGTTGAAGTAGGAGTGGTTGGTCATGTTCACCACCGTGGGCTTATCCGTTACGGCCTCGTAGGCTATGTCGATGGCGTTGTCTTCGGTGAGGGTGTAGGTGACGCAGGCCTTGACGTTTCCGGGGAAGTTGTTGTCTCCGTCAGGGGAGTCGATCTGCAGTTTGAGGTGGCTGGAATCGGCCTCCAGGACGGTGTAGGCCTTGTACTGCCAGCCGGTGGGGCCGCCGTGGAGGCAATGGCCGAAGTTGTTCTGCGGGAGCTGGAAGGTCTCGCCGTCTATGGTGATGCGGCCCTGTGCGATGCGGTTGGCATACCTGCCGATGGCTGCGCCGAAGTCCGTTGAGTTGTTCTCCGGGAAATAATCGGCAACATTGTCAAAGCCAAGTACGACGTCCTGCATCTTTCCGTCCCTGTCCGGGACCATGACGGAGACGATGCGGCCGCCGAAGTTGGTGATGCACACCTCCATGCCGGCCTTGTTGGTAAGTGTATACAGGGCCGTGGGGGCTCCTTCGTATTCTCCTTCGAAGTCCTTGGGATTCAGGCCTGAAAGGGTTGTATTGTGGGTACACGCGGCGAGAGTGGCGGCGGTGAAGGCGATGGCGAAAAGTCTTTTCATCTCGGTTTTTTCTTTTATTATCCAAATATACTTATTTTTGTGGGAGTAGACGCCACATTTATGAAAAAGATTTTCCTCATCTCCTTCCTCGCAATGGCCTTGAACGCTCAGGCTCAGGTTGTTGTCTCCGTACACGAAACCGCAAAGGACCAGCCGGTCATTCCGGCCGAGATTTACGGACAGTTCTCCGAACATCTTGGAAAATGCATATACGAGGGTATCTGGGTGGGTCCCGGTTCGTCCATCCCCAACGTGGACGGCTACCGTACCGATGTACTGAACGCCCTCAAGGCGCTGAAGGTCCCCGTCCTTCGCTGGCCGGGCGGCTGCTTTGCCGACGAATACCACTGGATGGACGGAATCGGCCCAAGGGAGGACAGGCCCAAGCTGGTGAACAACAACTGGGGAGGCACCGTTGAGGACAACTCCTTCGGCACGCATGAGTTCCTGAATCTCTGCGAGATGCTGGGGGCGGAGCCCTACATCAGCGGAAACGTTGGTTCCGGTACCGTCGAGGAACTTGCGAAGTGGGTGGAATACATGACAGCTGAAAACGGCACCATGGCCGAACTTCGTGCCAAAAACGGCCGCAGGGAGCCCTGGAAGGTCAAATATCTTGGCGTCGGCAATGAGAACTGGGGCTGCGGCGGAGACATGACCGCCCAGTACTACTCTGACGTTTACAAGCGTTATGCCCTCTATGCCCGCAACTATTCCGGGAACAGCCTGTTCAAGGTGGCCTGCGGCGCTTCCGGAGACGATTACGAATGGACCCGCACCCTGATGAAAAACGCCCGCAGCAAGATGAACGGGCTTTCCGTCCATTTCTATACGGTGCGTGACTGGAATCACAAGGGATCGGCCCTGCAGTTCACGC
Source organism: Bacteroidales bacterium UBA4360 (assembly GCA_002393945.1). Lineage (GTDB taxonomy): Bacteria > Bacteroidota > Bacteroidia > Bacteroidales > UBA932 > Cryptobacteroides. The sequence continues at coordinate 19,883 of DGSO01000021.1, read as the reverse complement.
CGGAAGAGTATTATGCCACCCTCGCCTATTCATACCGCATAGACGAAATCCTCCGGAACCATTCGGATATCATGGATGCCTACGACCCCCAGAAGACGGTGGCCCTCATGCTTGATGAATGGGGAACCTGGTTCGATGTCGAGCCCGGCACCAACCCCGGCCATCTCTTCCAGCAGAATACCATGCGGGATGCCATGGTTGCGGCCGTCAACCTGAATGTTTTCAACAGGCACACAGACCGCCTCAAAATGGCAAACATAGCCCAGATAGTGAATGTCCTTCAGTCCATGATCCTCACTGACGGCCCCAGGATGGTCCTTACGCCCACCTACCATGTGTTCAGGATGTTCAACGTGCACCAGGATGCCACTTTCGTGCCTTCGGAGGCCTCCTGCGGCACTATCGTTTCCTGCGACGGGGATGTCATGCCGTCCTTCAGCCAGTCGGTCTCCCGTGACTCCGCCGGCCTCATTCACATTTCCATGGCCAATCCTTACCTTGACAAAGCCGTTAGCGTTGAGGTGAATTTTGATGAACTGAAGCCGCGTTCCGTGAGCGGCGAGATACTCAAGGCATCGGCAATCAATGCCTGCAACGAGTTCGGAAAGGCCCCTCAGGTGCAGCCGGCCCGGTTCAATGGTGCCAGGGTGTCAGGGAAAAAACTGACGCTCACCTTGCCGGCAGCGTCAGTCGTCGTTCTTGAAATAAAGTAGGGTACTACTTCTTTCCCCGCCAGAGAGCGGTCATGTCTTCGAGGGTCTTGCCCTTGGTTTCCGGGACCAGTTTCCAAACGAAAATGGCTGCGGCGATGCAGATTACACCGTAAAGGGCATAGGCGAAGAAGTGTCCGAAACTGTCACCCATCGCGCCGAGTTTCATGTTGTACATGGGAACGAAGGTGGAGCTGACGATGAAGTTGAATATCCACTGGAAAGCCACTGCGATGGCAGTTGCCTGGCTGCGGATGGTGTTGGGGAATATCTCGGAAATATATACCCAGCAGATGGGGCCCCAGCTGAACATGAAGCAGGCGCTGTACACCATGATGCTGATAACGGGAATCACTGCGGGGAGAGTTACCACGTTGGAAAGCGCCACTCCAAGCGCTCCCACGGCCATTCCAAGCGAGCCGGTGATGAGAAGAGGCTTGCGCCCGAGCTTCTCTACGGAGAACACTGCCACCAGGGTGAAGCTGATGTTGATGATGCCCATGATGACGGTGAAAAGCATATTGTTGCTCACGCCCATGGACTCGAAGATTCGGGGTGCGAAGTAGAGCACGGCGTTTATGCCGATTATCTGCTGGAACACGCTGAGCATGCAGCCGATGAATACCACCATGAAGCCGTATGCAAAGAGCTTTTCGGTCTTTTCCACTGCGGTTTCCTTGATTTCGGCAAGGATTTCGCGGGCCTTGGCCTCGCCGTTGATGTTGGAGAGGACCGTGAGGGCCTTGTCGTCCTGGCCGCTGAGGGCAAGGTAGCGGGGAGTCTCCGGCACCAGCAGTATGAGGAGGGCGAAGAGCCCGGCGGGAACGGCTTCTGATACGAACATCACCCTCCAGCCCACGCTGTTGGTCCATTCCACGATGGCGGGATCGTTCGCATGACTGCGGATGATGAGGAAGTTCACGAAGTATACCACCAGCTGGCCGAAGATGATGGCGAACTGGTTCCAGGACACCAGCGTTCCGCGTTTGGAGGCCGGTGCCACCTCTGCAATGTACATGGGGCACAGTGCCGATGCCAGTCCTACGCCGATTCCGCCCAGTACGCGGTAGCAATTGAACGCAACCAGAAGGCTCAGGGAAGCGGCTCCTTTTTCAAAGAAAAGGAACTCCGGATAGTAGGAGCCCAGTGCACTCAGGAAGAAGAGGATGCCGGCAATGAAAAGGGATTTCTTTCTGCCCAGTTTCGACGCCATGATACCGGACAGGAATGCGCCGATGATACAGCCGATGAGGGCGCTGGATGTTGTGAAACCGTGAAGTCCGTCAGTGTAGGTGAAGTCCGATGCGCTCTTGAAAAATGCCTGAAGGCCTTTTTCCGCGCCTGAAATTACGGCAGTGTCATAACCGAACAGCAGTCCGCCTATCACAGCTACCAGCACTATCCCGAAAAGATATGCGGGGCTGCCGCTTTGTCTGTAGTTGCTCATTGTGTGGTTTTTATTCGTTTATGGTACAAAAATAACACAATAATTGCTAAAAAATACCTATCTTTGACAAAAGCAGATATATTATAAATATGGATACGGAAAATCTTCAGAAAATTGCATCGCAGGTGCGGCGTGACATCATCCGCATGGTAACGGCAGCCAAATCCGGCCATCCCGGCGGCTCCATGTCCACAGCGGATATTCTTACCGCCCTGTATTTCGAGGTGATGGATCAGGATCCCGCCACATGGACCCGTGACGGCAAGGGACAGGACCAGTTCATCCTCTCTGCCGGCCACCTGGCTCCGGTTTATTATTCGATTCTTGCCCGTGCAGGCTATTTCCCTGTGAGTGAACTCGGCACTCTGCGCAAACTCGGTTCCCGCCTTCAGGGACACCCTTCCGTGCGCAGGAACCTCCCCGGCGTAACTCAGGCTTCCGGTTCCCTGGGACAGGGCGTATCGGTTGCCGCAGGCCTTGCCCTGGCAAAGAAAATGGACGGAGACAAGCACTGCGTCTATGTGCTCTGCGGTGACGGCGAATCTGAAGAAGGCCAGATCTGGGAAGGTGCAGAGTTTGCCACCCACCACAGCCTGGGCAACCTCATCGGCATGACTGACTGGAACGGCCAGCAGATCGACGGCCCCGTGGAGAGCGTTTCCGGTGGCGGAGACCTCCAGCTCAAATGGCAGGCCTTCGGCTGGAACACCGTAACTGCCGACGGTCACGACATGGAAGCCATCGTAACGGCATTCCAGAAGGCAAAGGAAATGGGCAAGAAGACCAACCGCCCCACCATGATTCTCTTCAAGACAGACATGGGCCACGGTGTAGACTTCATGGCCGGAACCCACAAATGGCACGGCAAGGCCCCTTCCGCAGAACAGTGCGAAGCCGCCCTCGCCCAGCTCGAAGAAACCCTCGGTGATTATTAATAAGACAGCCCTATGAAAAAATATATCGACACAGGAAAGAAAGACACCCGCAGCGGTTTCGGCGAAGGTCTCCTCAGGGCCGGCAAGGCCGATGAGCGCGTAGTAGCCCTCACCGCAGACCTTAAAGGCTCCCTCAAGATGGACGCCTTTGCTGCAGAATTCCCGGAAAGATTCATCCAGTGCGGCATTGCCGAGGCCAACATGGTAGGCGCCGCCGCCGGTCTTGCAATTGCAGGAAAGATACCTTTCATCGGCTCATTCGCAGAGTTCGTGACCGGCCGCGTGTATGACCAGCTCCGTCAGGAAGTCGCTTACGGCAATACCAATGTCAAGATTGCATCTTCCCACGCCGGCATCACCCTTGGCGAGGATGGCGCCACCCACCAGACCATGGAGGATATCGCTCTCATGCGTGCCCTTCCCGGAATGGTCGTGGTAAACCCCTGCGACTACAACCAGACCATGCAGGCCACAATCGCTGCTGCAAAGTATCAGGGACCTGTCTATCTTCGTTTCGGCCGTCCTTCGGTTCCCAATTTCACAGACCCGGAAGAGCCCTTTGAAATCGGCAAGGCATATGTCATGAACGAGGGTTCCGATGTGACTGTCTTCTGCTGCGGTCATCTCGTCTGGGAGGCCCTCCAGGCTGCCGAAATTCTCGATGCGGAAGGCATTTCCATCGAGGTTGTCAACGTCGCCACCATCAAGCCCCTGGACGAGGACGCCATCATCGCTTCTATCAAGAAGACCGGCAAGGCCATCGTGGCTGAAGAGCACAACATGGCAGGCGGCCTTGGTGAAGCCATCGCCGGAGTCCTTGCGCAGAAGTATCCCGCAAAGCTGGAATTCATGAACGGCGGAGACCGCTTCGGCCAGACCGGCACCCCTGCCGAACTCATGGCCCTTTACGGCCTTGACGCCGCCCACATCGCCGACAAGGTCCGCGCCGTGGTGAAATAACCCCGCCCGCGCCCAGTTACACATCCGCGCATGAAGAAGATCGCGTGAAATGTAACGGGCTGTTAAACAGCGCATTACGCAAAAAGCTTGCCTCTAAATTGGGGCAAGCTTTTTAACTTATTTACTGATAATCAGGTGTTTACATTTCGCGCTAAAAATTCAGGGCAAGTCCCATTCCTCCACTTAGGGTGGGGCCGAAAGTCAGGCTGGAATATGGCCTTGGGCCATAGTTTTTGGCGTAGTCGTCAAGTATCCAGTCCATCTCCCTCTGACCTTTGACCCAAAGCGCTATGCCTGCTCCGACACATGCGGCCGTACCTGCAAGCCCAATCGCGCCAAGTCCAGGCAGGTCATTGGGGAAGCACAGCACCGAAAACAATCCAAGGCACGGTGCCGCCAATAACGAGAGAGTGACGCCTCCGCTGATTTTGCTCTTGGCCTTACGGTAACGACTTCCATATATGATGCTCATCTGTTCCTGAGGGGTCATCAGAATGTATGGGTCGTTGTAATAGTCCGGACCGCCATAATTAGGATTGATAATCACTGGTTTTCTGCCGCCGTCTGTCTCTTCTTCAATCCACTCCATGCCGCTCTTGTTGCCTCCCTGGGCAAACAGGCTCCCTGACACCGTCAAAAGAGCCAGCAAACTTAGCATAATCTTTTTCATGGTGATATCTTTTTATCAGCACATGCAAATAACAGACCGCCATCCTTGAAAAGCGGCGTTTTTAAGGATGAACTACTTTGAGCCGAGGAAGAGAAGCACCATGCTGGCGAGGAGAAGGGCCAGGTCCAGGGCCTTGGCGCGGAGGTTCTTTTCGTGAAGCAGGAATGCGCCGATGGCGAAGCTCACCAGGACGCTGCCGCGGCGAATCATCGACACAACGGCAATGAGCGCATCCGGGCTCGCGAGGGCCTGGAGATAGGCATAATCGGCAGCGCAGAGGAAAATGCTGATAAGGGGAATGGCCCATGACCAGTGGAATCCCTTTGCCGATGCCACCCCGGCCGCCCTGGCCGCATGCCCGTTGGTCAAAAGCAGCAGCACTCCCATCATGCCGGCCTGGTACAGCGTGTACCATCCAAGGACCAGCTTCTTGTCAAGGCCGAGATGCTCCGGAGACATGAGATATTTGTCATAGAGCCCGCTGGCGGCACCAAGGATGACGGCAAGCACAAGGCAGACGACCCACTTGTTATGATGCGTCCGGATACCCTCCTTCTCTCCCGTGCGCTTCATGAGAAACAGCGCCACCAGTGCCAGCGCCACGCCCGCGCTCTGGAGAAGGTTCAGCCTTTCACCGAACAAAAGGACTGCGCCGATGAGCACCAGCACCGGTCTCGACGCGTTTACCGGCCCTACAATCGTGAGCGGCAGATGCTTCATCGCATAATACCCGGCCACCCATGAGGACAGCACCAGGGCGCTCTTCATCAGTATCCACTTCTGCACGCCCCAGCCTTCCCAGCCCGTGGAAAACACGAACGGAAGCATGATCAATGCCGAAAATACAGTATTCAGGAACAGCACCGGAATAACGGCGTTCCCCTTCAGTGCAATCTTTTTTGCCGAATCATAGCAGCCCAGCAGCGCTGCCGACAAGAACGCAAGCAGCCACCACATCAGACCTCAATCCCCATTATATAGTCATTCATATAAAACCCCTTGCCGATAGGAAAGTCCCCCTGTCTTACAATCTTGAATCCCACATGCTTATAGAACCCCAGTGCCGGATTCTCCCGGTTCACGTTGAGCTCTACCGCCGCATGCCCGGCCTCTGCCCTCACATGCTCCAGAGCCCTTTCCATGAGCTTTCTCCCTATCCCGGTCTTCTGGGCCGACGGCATCACATATATCTTCTGCAAATGGTAAAGCCCTTCGCGTTCCTTCTGCACGGACACATATCCCAGCGGCTTATCCCCATCCCACGCGATATAGTACACATGTCCTTCCTGCAGCTGCCTCTCAAGGCTGGTCATGGAATACATCCAGTCCATCATGTAATCCATCTGCTCCGGCGACAGAATATCCCTGTAAGTATCACGGAACACCACATCAGCCATATTATGTATTGTGGCAAGGTCCTCCCTTGCAGCCATTCTGATTTCAACCATGCCGCAAAGTTACAACAAATCCCGCACATTTTCCCGTCCCAGGCAGTGATGGCCTGAAGGAGGATGCTATACTCCGCGGCGGTACTCGCTGGGAGACATGCCGGTGCGTGTCTTGAAGAACTTGTTGAAGACGCTGGCGCTGGGGAAGTTCAGCTTGAAGACTATCTCCTTGATGCTCTCGCCGGAGTAGCGCAGGAGGTTCTTGGCTTCCAGGATCACGAAGGCGTCAATCCAGTCCGGACCGCTGCGGCCGGAGGTGTCACGGATTACCTTGGACAGGTACTTTGGAGTAAGGCAGAGCTTGTCGGCATAGAACTGCATGCCGCGCTGGGAGCCGTGGAACTCGGTGACAAGCTTGATGAAACGCTCGAAGGTGAGCTGCGCCCTTGCGCCGGCATCCGTCAGCACGGCATCCTTTGTCCGGGACTGAATCTGCCTTTTCCAGATATCCTCTGCAAGATAGCTCAGGGATGACAGGAGCTCCTCTATGATTTGTTTTTTGTTTGACAGCGAGGATACCAGAACCTGTTTTGCCAGCAGGAAATAGGATTCGGCAAGGGACAGCTGCTCGTCGTCCAGGACAATGCACGGGTTTTCGAGAAGCTGGAGGCTGTCCTGGAAAACCTTGTTGAAATCGAGGCGCAGGCCTGACATGAATTCCTTGGAAAGGACGGCGAAGACAAGCCGCGTGTCGGCAATGCCTTCGTCGGAAGGGGAGTCTATCCTTATTATATTGCCCGGTACCGACACCAGCAGCGACCTTTCCTGCACCTCGTAACTGCCAAGGTTCACCTCTATCTTGAAATGTCCCTTCTTGAGAAAGAAGATGATGTACCCGTCAAACCGTATCGGGTACTTGAGGATTTCAAGGATACGGTTGTTCGCAAGGGCGTAGCCGCCCTCGGCCTCCCCAAGGATGAAGTCGCTGCCTATGGAGTAACTGTCAATGTTTCCGGAAAGCCTGAGAATTTTCTGGATGCTTATGTTTTGCAGGGCGTCTTGCATAAAGGTAGGATTATTGCTTTCTCCGCCAAAGATACTAAAAAACGGTAAAAACATGTAAAAAATTCGCAAAATTCGACCAAAAGAAAACAAATACGAAGAAAGCAGGCTTTTTTAGGCGAAATATTGGTCTTAATTTTGCACCCGGAAAAACGAAAAGAAAATTATCAAAACTACCGAATATGAAAAAGTCTTTGATTTGGGTTGCAATCCTCATGGTCTCCGCGCCTCTGCATGGACAGACCGTGCTCACCCTCGATGACTGCCGGCAGATGGCCGTAAGTACGTCCAAGGCGCTGAGCCAGGCCACGACGGCGGTGGAGATGGCCGGTTATGACAGGAAGATTGCGTTTGCGAATTACTTCCCCAGCGTCAGCGCCACGGGTGTGTACATATACAATAACAGGGACATCTCTCTCGTGAGCGAGGAGCAGTCCCGGAAGATAAGGACCGCCGGCGACAAGATGCAGGAAGGTATCAACTCCGCAGCGCAGATCCATCCGGACGTGCCAGAAGAGGTCCTCTCGAACCCTTTGTACCAGCATGTGCTGGAGCTCCTCCAGGGCAGGATAGACGGCATGATTCCCAACATCGCTGAGCCGGTGAACGCCATCGGCGCAGAGATTGACGACGCCCTCCATCCGGACCTTCATAATATCATGGCAGGTGCCGTTACGGTGCGCCAGCCAATCTTCGTCGGCGGCAAGATAGTCTATTCCAACCAGATGGCCGCCCTTGCCGAAGACCTCGCCAAGGCAAAGTACGACATGGAATATGCCGATGTCCTCCTGGACACCGACCAGGCCTACTGGCAGATAGTCTCCATCGCCGGAAAGAAGAAGCTGGCCGAATCCTACAGCGCTCTCCTTCATCAGATGGAAAACGACGTGCTGCTTGCCGTCCGGGAAGGAGTGGCCACCGAATCGGACGCCCTACAGATAAAGGTCAAGGCCAACGAGGCCGACATGCTCCTCACCAAAGCCGCCAACGGCCTTGTGCTCTCGAAGATGCTCCTCTGCAAGAAGACCGGCCTCCCCCTGGACACGGAAATCATCCTTGCCGATGAATCCCTGGACGTAATTCCCGTCCCCGCGGCGGTAAGGGAAAGGTCCATTGAGGACATCTGGTCATCCCGCCCGGAAACCCGCAGCCTCACCCTTGCCGGCGAGATCTTCGACCGCAAGGCCAAGGTCGCAAGGGCCGACATGATGCCGAAGGTGCTTGCAGCTGGAGGATTCCTCCTCCCCAATCCCAATGCGTATGACGGCATCCAGAGCATCTGGCAGGGCGGAACCCTCTGCGCCGGAGTCGTGGTGAGCGTCCCCATCTTCCACGCCGGCGAAAGCCTTAACAAGTATCGCAAGGCAAAGGCCGAAGCCCGTCTGTACACTGACAAGCTCGAAGACGCAAAACAGCTTATCAGCCTCCAGGTGACCCAGCAGCGCAAGCTCTTCGACGAAGCTCTCGAAAAACTGACGATGGCCGAGTCCAACCTCCACAGTGCCGAGGAGAATCTCCGCAAGGCGACGGTCGGTTACCAAGCCGGCGTGGTGGACACCAACACGGCGCTTGGCGCCCACACGGCCTGGCTCAGCGCCCACAGCGAATATATAGACGCCGGCATAGAACTCCAGATGGCCGCGGCCTCACTCAGGAAAGCGGAAGGTGAAACAGTTAACAACATATAAAGAGATGAAAAAGAATTATAACCTGCTCATAGGTGTTTGCGCCCTCGTGGCGGTGATATTGATAGTGGCCGTGGCCGGGTATGTGGCCTCCCGCCCCAAGGCGATCGTAATCCAGGGAGAGGCCGAGGCTACGGAATACCGGGTCTCCGGCAAGGTCCCGGGCCGTATCGAGGAATTCCGTGCCGATGAAGGCCAGGCGGTGCGCAAGGGTGACACCCTCGTAGTCATCGACTCCCCGGAAATACGTTCCAAGCTGGCCGAGGCCAATGCCGCCCGCGCGGCGGCCATGGCCCAGCGCGACAAGGCCTACAACGGCGCCCGCAGCGAACAGATAACGGGTGCGTACGAGATGTGGCAGAAAGCCCTCGTGGGACAGGATGTGATGAGAAAGTCCTACGAGAGAATCAAGAAGCTGCACGATGAGAAGGTGGTTTCGGACCAGAAGTATGACGAAGTCAAGGCCCAGTATGACGCCGCCCGCGCTACGGCGAGGGCCGCAAAAAGCCAGTATGACATGGCCCTGAGGGGCGCACGTCAGGAGGACAAGGATGCGGCCGTCGCCCTGGTGGAGCGCGCGAACGCGGCCGTCGACCTCGTCAACTCCTACCGCGACGAAATCATGCTCACTTCCCCTGCCGACGGAATCATTGCGGCAAGGTATCCCAAGGTGGGGGAACTCGTGGGCCAGGGATCTCCAATCATGACAATACAGGACCTTGACGACATGTGGCTCACTTTCAACATCCGCGAAGACCGCCTGGACGGAATGCGCTCCGGCGACCATCTCCAGCTCACCGTCCCCGCGCTCCGGAACGCCTCCATAACAGCTACCGTATACTATGTGGCCGTCCGCGAATCATACGCGACATGGCGTGCCACCAAGGAGATAGGCGAATTCGACACCCGCACCTTCGAGGTCCGAGCAAGGCCGGACACCAAGGTTGAGGGCCTCCGCCCCGGAATGAGCGTAATCCTTCTCAGGAGGGAGAAATAATGAAACGCATCTCAAACATAATAAGGCGTGAACTTTACCTCTGGTCCAAAAGGCCGATATACCTTCTGGGCTCGGTGGGAGTGATGCTGGCATCCGCCATTTTCTTCCTGAGCTTCTTCGGGAAGGGACTGCCGGAGGACATCCCCATCGGTGTGGTGGATAGGGACTGCTCCTCCACGTCCAGGAACTTCATCCAGCAGCTGGACGCGACGCAGCTTGGAAAGGTCATTCGCTTCGGGAGCATACCGGAAGCAAGGCGTGAGCTGGAGACCGGAAAGATATCGGCCTATGTGGTTATACCTGAGAGGTTTGACGAGGACGTGCAGTCTTTCCGCTGCCCCAGGATGGGGGTGTATGTGAATGCCATGAATCCGGTCATCGGAGGGGCCCTTGCATACAAGGACGTGCTCACCATGGTGAATCTCACCAACGGAGCCGTCCAGAGGCAGGTCCTCAGGGCAAAGGGCGTGAACGAGAGGGAGATAATGGCAAGGATACAGCCCGTCGTGGTGGATGCGCACAATATCGGCAACGCCCCCACCAACTATGCCTACTATCTCTGCAACATGATCCTGTCCGGGCTGTTGGCGATGAGCATCATGCTGGTCGTTTCCTACGCTCTGGCGTCGGAGCTTAAATTCGGCACCTCCCGTCAGTTGCTCGCCCTGGGCGGGGACGATATCGGCCTCACGGTGCTTGCGAAGCTCGTGCCCTATACGGTGCTCTTCACAATGCTGGGAGTGTCGCTGGAGCTGGTTATGTTCGGCCCGCTGCATTATCCCATGAGGGGGTCTGTCCTTAACATGATCCTGGCGGTTCTTCTCATGGTGCTTGCATACGAGGCGGTATCAGTCTTCGTGGTGTCCATGGTCCCCACCCTCCGCCTTTCCGTCTGCATCAGCGCCCTGTACAGCATACTTGGCTTCTCCTTCGCGGGATTCACGCTTCCGGTGAGCTCTCTGCCTCCTGCGCTGCAGGGGCTGTCGGCCATCTACCCGCTGCGCAGTTACTATCAGTTCTACGTGCAGGAGGCGGTTTTCGGGACCGGTTTCCGTGGATGGTGGCTGCAGGCGGTCATGCTGCTTGTTTTCCAGCTTGTCCCTCTCGTCGGGCTCAGGCGCCTTGGTGATGCATATAAATACCAGAATTATCCCATCAACTGATCATGGCAGGAAGAATAACATATCTCGGACGATGGCTCAGGGATGCCTGGGGCATCTTTGTCCGGGAACTCATAATGCTAGGGAAAGACAGCGGCGTGCTGCTGATATTCCTTTTTGCAGGGCTTGTATATCCGGTACTCTATAACTGGATTTACGGCTACGGCGTGGTGGACGAGATGCCGGTCGCCGTGGTTGACAATTCGGCGGGCAGTTACAGCCGGCGCTATATCCGTGAGGTGGACGCCACCAGGGAGGTTGCCATAGCATATGACTGCGTTTCAATGGATGAGGCACGCGCGCTTATGGAAAGGGGCGAGGTGCACGGAATCATCTTCATCCCTTCCGACTTCGACACCCGCCTTGCCCTCATGGAGCAGGGGACGATATCCACTTATTCCGACATGTCCACCTTCCTCTATTACAAGAACATGACCGTTGCAACGAACAAGGTCATGCTTGACGAGGTACACAAGATACAGGCCGAGCGCTATGCGGCCGCAGGCTACACCGGGCAGGATGCCGTCCAGCTCATAGAACCGGTGCGCTACGACGAATTCGTGCAGTACAACCCGGCCATTTCCTTCACCATGTTCTTCGTCTACATGGCCATGATGATGATACTGCAGCAGGTGATGTTCTACGGCAGTTCCACCCTGGCGGGAACCATGAGGGAGGAAGGGCGCAGCTTCGTGCGCCGCCTCAGGGGCCGCGGCATGGGAAGGATAGTGATAGGGAGGGGGCTTGCATACTTCCTGATATTCATGGTCCTTGGCGTTTACGGAACGCTCCTTGTCCCCGTGCTTTTCCACCTTCCGATACATTGCCGCTGGTGGGAGATGCTGGTGCTGCTTGCCTTCTACGTTGCCGACATCATCTTCTTCTCATTCACCTGGTCCAGCGCCATAGCGAAGAGGGAGACCGTGCTGGTGCTGCTTCTTTTCGTGACTCCTATCGCCGTGTTCCTCACGGGATTCACATGGCCGGTGTCCAGCATGCCATATATCTGGAGGGTGGTTTCGTACGTGTTCCCCTCGACCTTCGGGTGCAGGGCGTACATGATACTTGGCATGGCGGGAAGCCTTGAGGCCATCGCCCCTCAGATTCAGGCGCTTGCCATTCAGACGGCCGTTTACTTCGTGCTGGCCTCCGTGGCCGGCCGGGCGGAGAGCCTGATATACAGGCGTCTTGCAAAGTAGAAAATATCTTGCTACCTTTGTAGATAAGTGTTTTTTGAAGCCTATGTCTAATTCTACAGGGCATATCGCACAGGTCGTGGGACCCGTAGTGGATGTGCATTTCGACATATCGGCACGCGCAGCCGAAAAGGAACTTCCCCGCATTGACGACGCACTTGAGGTTATCCGTCCCGACGGCCGGAAACTCATTCTGGAGGTGCAGCAGCACATTGGCGAAGATACCGTCCGCTGCGTTGCCATGGACTCCACGGACGGACTGCGTCGCGGTCTGGAGGTTCGCAACACCTTCATGCCCATAACCATGCCCGTGGGCGCACAGATCCGCGGCAGGGTTATGAACGTTACCGGAAACGTCATCGACGGCATGCCGGAACTTGACCGTGAAGGGGCTCTCCCCATCCATCGCGAACCGCCTAAGTTCGAGGACCTTACAACCTCCCAGGACATCCTGTTCACGGGCATCAAGGTCATCGACCTGCTGGAGCCTTACCTGAAGGGCGGTAAGATCGGCCTTTTCGGCGGAGCAGGCGTGGGAAAGACGGTTCTCATCAAGGAACTCATCAACAATATCGCAAAGGCCCACAACGGTTTCTCTGTCTTTGCCGGCGTCGGTGAACGTACCCGTGAGGGCAACGACCTCCTTCGCGAAATGATAGAATCCGGCGTTATCCGCTATGGAGAGGCCTTCAACAAAGCTATGGAAGAAGGCAGGTGGGACCTCTCCCTTGTTGACAGGGAGGAACTGGAAAAATCCCAGGTCTCCATGGTCTTCGGCCAGATGAACGAACCCCCGGGAGCACGTTCCAGCGTCGCCCTGAGCGGCCTCACCCTCGCCGAATCCTTCCGCGACTCGGACGATGCGGAAAGCCCCAAGGACATCCTCCTTTTCATCGACAACATATTCCGATTCACCCAGGCCGGTTCCGAGGTGTCCGCCCTCCTTGGCCGTATGCCTTCCGCCGTGGGTTACCAGCCCACCCTTGCCACCGAAATGGGCAAGATGCAGGAGCGCATCACCTCCACCAAGAACGGCTCCATCACATCGGTCCAGGCCGTCTACGTTCCTGCCGATGACCTTACGGACCCCGCTCCTGCAACCACCTTCTCCCACCTGGATGCAACCACCGTCCTGAGCAGGAAAATCACCGCCCTGGGCATCTACCCTGCCGTCGACCCGCTGGAGTCAACCTCCAGGATCCTGGATCCGAACATCGTAGGCGAGGCCCACTACAACACTGCCCAGAGGGTGAAACAGATACTTCAGAGGAACCAGGAGCTGCAGGATATCATCGCCATCCTTGGCATGGACGAGCTCTCGGACGAAGACAAGACCACCGTGAACCGCGCCCGCCGCGTCCAGCGCTTCCTCTCGCAGCCCTTCTACGTTGCCGAAGCCTTCACCGGCGTCAAGGGCGTCATGGTTTCCATCGAAGACACCATCCGCGGGTTCAACATGATACTTGACGGAGAGGTCGACTACCTCCCCGAACAGGCCTTCCTGAACGTCGGCACCATCGAGGATGCCATCAAGAAGGGCGAGGCCATACTTGCAGCAGCGAAGTGATGGATTTGACACTGCATATCCTTTCCCCGGAGGGACCGGTACTTGAGACAGGGGCCGATCTCGTGACGCTTCCCGGCGCCGCGGGCCTTTTCACCGTCCTCAAGGACCATGCGCCCATCGTCACCGCCCTTGTCAAGGGCAACGTCCGTTATGTCTCCGAAGGAAAGGAAGAGTTCGTCCCCATCAAAGAAGGCTTCGCCGAGGTGCGAAACAACACCGTAACCGTCTGTGCCGAAGTATGATGGCCGCGCTCCTCATATCGCTTCTTCTCATGCTCGCGGCGCCGGTGGCTTCTGCGCAGGAAGACGTGCCGGTATCCGAGATTATTTTCGAGCATATCGGCGACGATTATGAGTGGCATATAACCGAGTGGAAGGGAAGGCATGTCGCCATTCCCCTGCCTGTTATCGTAAAGAGCAGTACCGGGTGGCATGTGTTTTCATCGGCAAGAATCAGGCACGGGGAGGAATATGAGGGACTGAGGATTGACCCCGAAAGCGGGAAAATCGTGGACACAGCCACCGGGAAGAGGCCTCTTGACATTTCCATTACCAAGAATGTTCTGTCGCTGATGTTTTCTAGCCTGCTGCTGCTTGTGATAGTGCTTCTGACGGCCCGCTGGTACCGCAGGCACGACTCCCTTGAAGAAGCCCCCACGGGCCTTGCCGCAGCCATGGAGCCGCTTGTCATGATGGTTCACAATATGGCAAGGGAAAACATAGGCGAGGAGGATTACAGGCGATATTCGCCGTATCTTTGCATGGCCTTCCTGTGGATACTCCTTAACAATTTCCTTGGAATAATCCCATTCTTCCCGGGAGGGGCCAACCTCACCGGAAACATAGCGATAACGCTGGTGCTTGCTCTCTGCACCTTCTTTACCGTGAACCTTACCGGAACAAAGCATTATTACAAAGACATATTCGCCCCGGACGTTCCGGGGTTCCTGAAACCCATCATGCCGGTCATCGAGGTGTTCAGCGCCCTTATGAAGCCGGTCTCCCTTACCATCCGTCTTTTCGCCAACATGCTGGCCGGCCACATCATGATACTGTGCATGGTGTGCGTGATTTTCATCATGGCCAAATACGGACCCCTGCTTGGAGGAGGAATGACGGTGGTGAGCGTTCTCTTCGGGGTGTTCCTGGACGCCCTTGAGTGCCTTGTAGCATTTATCCAGGCCTATGTGTTCACCATGCTCAGCTCCATTTACATAGGGCTGGCACGTTCGCATGGGGAGTAAGACAACAATTATTAAATTTTTGATACTATGATTCTTTCTACAATGATTCTCCAGGCAGCCGCCGGTGCGGCTCTGGGCAAGGTGGGAGCCGCCCTTGGCGCCGCTATTGCAGCCATCGCAGCAGCTATCGGTATCGGTAAGATCGGCAAGTCCACCATGGAGTCTATCGCGCGCCAGCCGGAAAGCGCAGGCAACATGCGTACATCCATGATTATTGCCGCAGGTATGATCGAGGGTGCCGCCCTGTTTGCAATCATCGTCTGCTTCCTCACACTTGTGCTTTAAGCGATGAACCTTGTAACTCCCGACAGCGGACTTCTCTTCTGGATGATCGTCATTTTTGGCATCGTCTTCTTCCTGCTTGCCAAATTCGGATTCCCGATTATCACCCGCAGCGTGGATGAGCGCAGTGCCAGAATCGACAAGTCCCTCAAGGATGCCCGCGATATAGAGGAGAGAATGGCTTCCTGGACTCAGAAGGAGGCGAAAATGAGGGAAGACGCCCGCAAGGGCCAGGCGCTCATGTTGAGGGAAGCGGCAGAGGAAAAGAACCGCATCATTGCCGATGCCCGCTCGGCGGCGAAATCCGAGGCCGACAAGCTTCTTGCCGATGCCCGCACCTCCATCGCCGCAGAAAAGGAAAGCGCCCTCAGGGACGTTCGCCGCGAGGTCGCCCTCCTTGGCGTTGAGGTGGCTGAGAAAGTCCTCCGCGAAGAGCTTTCCGGTGCCGATGCCCAGCGCGCCTACCTCGAAAAAATGCTGGATGAAGCAGCCAAGGCCGATACCATAAAGTGAACCAGAGCATAGTCATAACGCGTTATGCACTGGCCCTCGTCAAGTACGTGACGGAGACCGGTGACGGAGCCGTAGTGTGTTCCGAGGCTGAAGCCCTCGTGAAGGCGATACACTCCGTTCCGGACCTTTCCCGCATGGTCACTGCGTCGGATGACGTGGTATCTCCCTTCGACAAGAAGAAGCTTCTCCAGGGCGCCCTCGGGAACAAGATGTCCAGTGAACTGAGCCGTTTCCTCACGCTTCTCAACCGCAATGGCCGCATGGACCTGGTAGAGGATATCCTGCGGGATTTTATCGGCCTTTATTACAAGAGCGTAGGCAAGAGGGTGGTGCAGCTTGTGGTGGCAGTGGAGCCTACAGAGCGTCTCCTGCAGAGGGTCAGGGCCCTTATCAAGGACAAGATAGGGGACGACGCCGTAATCAACGTGACCGTAGACCCGGACATTATCGGCGGCTTTGTGCTGGACTTTGACGACTACCTGCTGGATGCAAGCGCCCGCAGGGCCCTCGACCGCATCAAAGAGCAATTTATTGAACAAAACAGACGAATTATCTGATGGCAGAAAACCTAAGACCAAGTGAAGTGTCAGATATCCTGCTGGGGCAGCTCAGGGATATGAAAAACGAGCTCCGTTTCGAGGAGATAGGCAAGGCCCTGCAGGTGAGTGACGGCGTAGTGCGCATCTACGGCCTGGACAATGCCGAGGCCGGCGAACTGCTGGACTGCGGAAACGGTGTCATGGCCGTGGTGATGAACCTCGAGGCCGACAATGTCGGCGCCGTTCTGATGGGCCCTACAGACGAGATCAAGGAAGGGATGGTGGTCCGGAGGACCGGGCGCATCGCGTCTATCGGCGTGAATGAAAACCTTCTTGGAAGGGTGGTGGATCCGCTGGGAAATCCGCTGGACGGCCTGGGCCCGATAGAGGGGGAGAAGGTGGACATGCCGCTTGAGAGGAAGGCGCCGGGAGTCATCTTCCGCCAGCCGGTTACCGAGCCGCTGAAAACGGGTCTGAAGGCCATTGACGCCATGATTCCTATCGGCAGGGGACAGAGGGAGCTCATTATCGGAGACCGCCAGACGGGAAAGACGGCGATTGCCATCGACACTATCATAAACCAGAGGGAGGATTTCCTTGCCGGAAAGCCGGTGTACTGCATTTACGTGGCTGTGGGACAGAAGGGAAGCACGGTGGCTTCCATAGTGAAGACACTGCGTGAGCACGGGGCCATGGACTATACGGTTGTTGTTGCCGCAACGGCCGCAGACCCTGCCGCACTGCAGTATTTCGCTCCGTTTGCGGGAGCGGCCATCGGCGAGTATTTCCGCGATACCGGACGCCATGCGCTGGTGGTCTATGATGACCTTTCCAAGCAGGCTGTCTCCTACAGGGAGGTGTCCCTTATCCTGAAGCGCCCTTCCGGCCGCGAGGCATATCCCGGCGATATTTTCTACCTGCATTCCCGTCTGCTTGAGAGGGCGGCGAGGATTATCGACCAACAGGAGGTTGCGGCCGCGATGAACGACCTGCCCGAAGCCCTGAAGGACAAGGTGCGCGGCGGCGGTTCTCTCACCGCACTGCCGATTATCGAGACGCAGGCGGGAGACGTGTCGGCATACATTCCTACTAACGTCATTTCCATCACCGACGGCCAGATATACCTGGAACAGAGCCTCTTCAACCAGGGCGTGCGGCCCGCAATCAATGTGGGTATAAGCGTGTCCCGAGTGGGCGGCAGTGCACAGGTGAAATCCATGAAAAAGGTTGCCGGTACCCTCAAGATAGACCAGGCCCAGTGGACTGAACTGGAGGCCTTCTCCAAGTTCTCTTCCGACGTTGACAAGGTCACGGAAATGGCCCTGGACAAAGGCAGAAAGAACAATCAGCTCCTCATCCAGCCGCAGTATTCCCCCATGCCGATGGGAGAGCAGGTAGCCATCCTCTACTGCGGCACCAAGGCCCTCATGAAGGACATTCCGGTTTCCAGAGTGAGGGAGTTCCAGACCGCCTTCCTCGACCGCATGCGTGCCTCCCACAGTGCCGATGTCCTCACCCCCCTGGGTGAAGGCAAACTCACCCCCGAGATAGAGAAAACCCTCGCCGACGTTGCCGCATCGGTAATCCTTAGCATGAACTGATTTTGTCATTTCGAGCGTAGTTTTTGTCATTTCGAGCGTAGTCGAGAAATCTCATGCCCACACTGAAGGAAATAAAAAACCGCATCGCCTCCGTGCAGAGTACGCTGAAGATCACTTCGGCGATGAAACTCGTTTCCTCTGCTAAACTCCGCAAGGCACAGACCGCCATCGAGGCCATGAGGCCGTATCAGGAGCGGCTCAGCGCCATGCTTGAGCTGGCTGCTGGCACGAAACAGGGTGTTTCCGTGTCCGGGCAGCCTGAAATCGGCCCTTTGGACACCAAACAGGGTGTTTCCGTGCCCGGGCGTACCGTGGTAATTGCCATGGCGTCCAATTCGTCGCTATGCGGCGGCTTCAATGCCCAGGTCATAGCAAAGACGAAGGAAGTGCTTCGGGAGTGCCCGGGAGCGCGGGTTATCGCCATCGGCCGCAAAATGTCCGACGCCCTCCGCAAGGCCGGTGCCCCGGTGTACACACCTTCTGTCATTTCGAGCGAAGCCGAGAAATCTCCCTTCTTAGGGGAATCCCTTTCAGAGCACCCCTCCTACGCCCCCGTTTCTGCCATCACGGACACTCTCATGGCCGATTCTTCGGTGGACCGTGTTCTCCTTGTATACAACCATTTCGTCTCTACCGGCAAGCAGGTTCCTGTGGTGGAAACACTTCTGTCCAAAGAGATTTCTCCACGCGCTTCGCTTGGTCGAAATGACAATGTGCCTGCTTCGCTTGGTCGAAATGACAATGTGCCCGCTTCGCTTGGTCGAAATGACAGAGATGTCATTTCGGCGTCCTCTTCTGTCATTTCGAGCGGAGCCGAAGGCGTAGTCGAGAAATCTGCCCCCGACGTCATCCTGGAGCCATCCCGTCAGGAGCTTTTGGAGGCGCTGTATCCAAAGTCTGTGAAAATCAGGTTCTTTGCGGCGCTTCTTGACAGCGCTGCGGCAGAGCATGCGGCCCGTACCGTGGCCATGCAGGCCGCAACCGACAACGGCGAAGACCTTCTCCAGGAACTTACGCTCCAGTACAACAAGGGCCGCCAGCAGAAGATTACCAATGAGATTCTGGACCTCGCAGGAGGTTCCCAGACTCAATAATGTCTTTATGTTTAACTAATTAATTATCATGAAAAAACTTTTCATTGCAGTTGTTGCTGCATTCATCGGCATCTCTGCAAATGCCCAGTTCTACGTGGGCGGCCAGTTTGGCATCACTTCCAACAGCGAATCAAATTACTCAACATTCAACATCCTTCCCGAAGTTGGTTATTCAATTGCCGACAACATGGCAGTCGGTGCAGTTGTAGGTTACAATACCTATGCTACCAAGGACGTCAGAAGCCACGGCACCTTTGTCCTTCAGCCTTATTTCCGTTATACTTTCCTGGAGCTCGGCCCCGTCAACATTTTCGCAGACGCACAGCTTCAGCTTGGTTTCTGGAACGATAAGGTCTATGTGACCGACGATACCACCAACTCCACCAGCGGCACCGATTTCGGCGTCGGCATTGCCCCCGGCATCGCTATCCCCGTGTCTGACAATCTCTCCTTCGTAACGCACCTTGGCCAGCTCGGTTACTACAACGATACCTTCATGTTCGGCCTTAACGCCAACAACGTCCTCTGCGGCGTCTACTACAGCTTCTAATTCTTTGCGCTCCATTGTCGGGCGCTACCGTATACATTCAAACCACCGTTTTCGCGCACCAGAGGCCGAAAGCGGTGGTTTGGCCATGTTTAAATGCCGCCAAATGTCGTTTCCTGATTTTGGTTGACTCGGGTTTGTAGATTATTACTGGTAAAAGTTGACTATTCGTTGTTATCCCTAAGATGGGTTTACCATCCGAGCCTTATCACTGTCTGGGGTTGACTGGAGGCCGTAGGCCGGAAGAAGACCCCAGACACGGGCTCAAAGGTAAAGATTTTTCAGTG
>DGSO01000003.1:4858-5636 GCA_002393945.1 Bacteroidales bacterium UBA4360 | reverse complement strand
GGCCGCCCGGACCAACCCGGCGACGGAACTGAAAAAGGAATAGATTCTTCGCTATCGCTCAGAATGACAAATCAGTCCTCCATATTCTGCTGGAAACCAATCTTCCGCCGCGGTTCTTGCTTCTTCTCCTCCATGCGGGAAGAAAGTTCGCCTATGGCCAGATACAGGTTGTCGATGTCCTGCCGGACATCCTTCGAAAGGTCGTTGACGGCCCCCAGATCTTCTTCCCTCTGGAGGGCCAGAAGGTCCACTTTGGCCCGGAGTTCCTTCAATTCGGCAGACATGGAGGCAGTTGTGAGCAGATATTGCCGAACTTGCACAAATGCGCGCATGATAGAGATGCTTGCCGCAACGGCTATAGGACTTTTTAGCACACTTGCAAGCATGGCCACGCCCTGTTCTGTAAAAGCAAAAGGTGGCGCGGAAGTCTTTCTCTTTGATGATATCACAAATTGTGACGTCATATTTTGGACTTCTTCGCCCGTAAGACGGAACATGAAGTCGGCTGGAAACCGTTCTATGTTCCTTTTAACCGCTTGGTTCAAAGCACCAGTAGAAACCTGGTACAACCTTGCCAGATCAAAATCCAGCATCACTTTTTGCCCGCGAATCTCATAAATCAGATTTTGGACGATAATCAAATCTTCACTCATAGCACAACAATTTATCGTTCGCACAAATATAAACAATCGTAGAATACAAGTCAAGCCCGATATGAAAAGTTATTTAAAATTCCTGTCCCGCAATAAGTTATACACCGCCATCGAGGCGGTGGGGC
>DGSO01000003.1:799-4784 GCA_002393945.1 Bacteroidales bacterium UBA4360 | reverse complement strand
GGCCGTGAGCCTGGCGTTTGTGATTCTGATTGGCAGCTACGTGGTGCAGCAGTATGAGGTGGCGCACGAGTCACCGCAGTGGAATCGCACCTTTGTGCTGGGGACCAATGAGTTCCTTGGATTGACCTATTGGGACAAGGAGGAACTGGAGATGAACATCCCGGAAGTCCATGCGGCGACCCGCGTGGCCATGCTGTGGCAGCCGCTTATCCGCGAAGGCAATGAGCTGCTCCAGTGCGCCGGTATGGAGGCCGATGCCGACTTCTTCAAGGTGTTTCCGCAGTACCATCTGGTAGAAGGAAGTGCGGAGGATTTTGTCGGGAAGGACGATGTCCTCATCAGTGAATCCCTGGCAAGGAAGACAGGCGCTCAAATCGGCCAAATCATCAAGGTGGACGATACCGACCGTACCATCAAGGGCATCTTTGCCGATTTCGACGGCACTTTCTTCATGCCCTACGACATCATTACGCACATTTCGGGAACTTGGGCCGCCGAGCAGGAGCGGAACTTCGGCAGCATCGGCAACTACACCACCTGGTTCCGCGTACGCGAAGATGCCGACCCCGCCGATGTGCGGAACAAAGTGAGTGCACTGCTGCACAAGAATTATGACCCCATTTGGAGCGCGGAAAAGGTGAACGCGTGGAAAGCGTACCGGATGGATGAAGCTTTCTTCACTACTGGCAACAGCAACGGGCTCACCCGTCAGGGCAACGCCCAGATGCTTAGGCTCTTGACGGTAGTTGTACTCCTGCTCCTCTTATCGGCCATCTTCAATTATGTGAACCTGAGCCTCGCGCTTACAGGCAAACGGGCTAAGGAAATGGCCACGCGGAGGCTGCTGGGGGCCGACAAAACCGGCATTCTGTGGAAGTACATCGGCGAATCCGTGGTTTTCACTGCGGTCTGTTTTGCGGCTGCTCTCGTGCTGGCCTATCTGCTGGTTCCCATGATGAACGAGCTCGTCTCCTCCAGCGACCCGGATGAGGTGATGCTTGGCTTTGATTCCAGCGTAAGGCTTTCCTTCATGCTCACGCCCGGCTATATCCTGGCCTACCTGGCCGGAATCCTGCTCCTGGGCTCTATCTGCGGGCTTCTTCCGGCCATCGTCGCCTCGCGCTACCAGCCCATCGACGTCATCAAAGGTACGCTCCGGCGCCGTAACAAGATGGTCCTGAGCAAGGTTTTCATCGTGGTGCAGAACGTCCTGTCGGTGTTCCTAATTGCCCTGGCGCTGGTAATGGAAGTGCAGATGCGCCATATGTTAACCCGGCCGATGCACGCCGCCTCGGAGAATCGCTATTATATTGAGTACTCCGCCCAGAACTACGACATGATGAAGCTCTTCAAGGACAAGGTGGAGCAACTGCCCTTTGTGACAAAGGCGGGTGTAGGGCGCGGCATCCCGGGCCTCATCAATATGACGATGGGTATCAAGGTGGACGAGGAGCATCACGTGGATATGCCCGTCATCCTCTGCGATTCCACCTATTTCAAACTGCTGGGACTGGAGGTGGAGGAAGACTTCGGTCATCCGCTGACGCACTCGCTTTGGATGAGCCGTTCGGCCTTCAACGCAGCGGCTGTGTCCGATACTTCCACCGTATTTCCCCGGAGAATCAACATGAACGGTGCCCAGCCGGAGTTCATCGGCGGCGTGGTGACGGATTTTCCAACCAGGCCGGCTTCTGAGAGCAGTCAGAACCCCAATGGCGGCGTCATCGTGACCCGGGTTGAGGAACTAAGGTATGCCAACTGCATGCTTATCGGCACCACGGGAGAGGACGACTCTTACGACAAAGCCATCCGGCAGGCTTACAGGGAGTATCGGCTGGAGACCTCCGGCGTGGAGGAACCAGCCTGGCGGTACGGCTTCGTGCGTGACATCAACAGGAAGATGCTGGCACCTGTCCGGAGGACGCTCCGCCTGGTAGAACTCTTCGCGGTCCTGGCGGTTCTGATTTCCCTGCTGGGCCTTCTGGCCATGAGCACTTATTTTGCCGATGAGAACACCAAACAGATCGCCGTGAGGAAGGTTTTTGGCTCTGATGTAACGCACGAGACATGGAGGAACGTCCGTAGCTATATGGTTTTGACCGGCATTGCCTGCGCCATCGGTATCCCGCTGGCCGTCTGGGCCGCAAGGGTGTATCTGGAGCGGTTTGCGTACCGTGTTGAGAACTACGGCTGGGTCTTTGTGGTGGCGGTCATCATTTCACTGGCCATCGCCTTTGGTACCGTGCTATGGCAGACATTGAAGGCGGCAAAGACCAATCCGGCGGTGGAGTTGAAGAAGGAGTAAAGAAACCATGATACTACGAAACTTAAAGAGTCTCATCCGCCGGTATCCAGTGGCGGTGGTCCTGAACTTCACGGGACTGGTGGCGGCGTTGCTGGCCTTCGCCCTGATATTCCTGCAGGCGGATTATGAGCTGTCTTTTGACAAGTGCCATCCGACGGCCGACCGGGTTTTCCGGGCCGATAAGAAAGGTGATGAGTCGCTGTTTAGGAATATCCTACCGCGAGGCTTTGCTGATGATATCATCGGTTCATCGGCCCACATCGAGGCGGGATGTACGGTGATGCCTTTTATCGGGGAAATCTATTTTTCCGTGGCGGAGGACGGAAAGGACCCCGTTGGCTACAAGCGGGATCTGGTCTTCGTGTCGGAGCGTTTCATCGACGTGTTCGGCATCAAGATGATAGAGGGCGATTCCCACGCGCTGGAGGGGCCGAATTCCGTCATCATCCCCCGGTCGCTGGCGGAAAACCTTTTCCCCGGAGAGCGTGCGACAGGCAAGCTCCTGAAAACAGATACCAAATATATGGAACTGCCTCGGGAAATCACGGTGACGGGCGTGTATGAAGATTTTCCGACGAATACGCAGCTAGGGAATGATCTGTACCTGACCATAGGCGATGTCCAGAAAGGGCAATACGGTGGAGCCAACTTTGTCTGCTATCTGCTGCTTGACGATGCCGGCAACGCGCAGGCTGTCGCCGATGAGTTCAACGCCCATTTCGACTTTCCTCCACAGGGAGACTGGCTTACGCCCATCGAACTGGTGCCGCTGACCAGCATCTACTTCCGGAACGAAGGCAATGTGTATAAGAGCGGCAGCCGCTCGCAACTGCTTCTGCTTATCGCGATTGCCATCCTGATCCTGGGCATCGGCCTGATCAACTTCACCAATTTCTACGTAGCGCTGACGCCGCTTCGCATCCGGAGCGTGAACCTGCAGAAGATCCTGGGGTCTTCGACGCGGAGGTTGCGTGCCCTGGTTGTGGCCGAGGCCATTATCTGGTGCATTTGCGCCTTTGCCGTGGCCGCCCTGCTGCTGGGACCGGTTTCCAATGCGCTGCTGACCCGAGGCGTGCTGATGCAGGACTTTAGCTTCGGGAAGCATTGGGGGCTGTTGCTGTTCGTCGGGACGGTTGCCGTGGCTACCGGTATTATTGCCGGTATCTGGCCGGGCATCTATTCCACTTCGGGCCAGCCGGCGATGATTCTCAAGGGTAATTATGGACTTTCGGCATCCGGAAAAACGCTGAGGAGTGTTCTTGTGGGCGTCCAGTTCGTGATTTCCACGGCGCTGCTCATCTTCGTGCTGTTTGTCCAGCGGCAGAGCAAGTTCATGCAGGAGTATCCATGCGGCTACAACAAGAATAACCTGGCGGTGGTGAATATTGGCGGCGAGAACGGCCGGGAGAAGGCCGACTGGCTGCGGGAGCGGCTGTGCGCACTTCCGGAGGTGCGGGACGTGGCCTACGCGAATGACCTCATTGGCGGGTCGGATACTTATATGACGGAAGGTGCGGATTTCGGAGACGGCCAGGTGTCGATGAGCATGATTTACTGCAGCTGGAATCTGCCGCAGGTGCTGGAGTTGGAACTGATGGAAGGCAGGGATTTCAATGAAGGCGAGTTCGGCCCGATTCTGTTCACGCAGGATCTCAAGGCGCACGGCGCTGCGATGGAGGT
>DGSO01000003.1:0-690 GCA_002393945.1 Bacteroidales bacterium UBA4360 | reverse complement strand
TTGTTGGATTCATCAAGAATGTGAACATCACATCCATGCGCAAGGCCGATTCTCCGGTGGCGTTCCAGGTGCATACCCCAAAGGGGCACACCATGCCGTTCGCTTATCTCCGGCTGACGGAGGGGGCAGACCGTCTGGCGGCCGTGGACAAGATTCAGGGCGTGCTGACGGAGATGGACCCGACGATGCCGTTTGAGGTGCAGTTCTACGATGCCATCGGCAAAAACCTTTACAGCGGCGAGGAGCGCCTGCGGCTTGCCGTGTGGCTGTTCTCCCTGCTGGCGGTGCTGCTATCTCTGGTGGGCATCTGGGGCCAGGTGCTGATGGACGTGCAGTACAAGCGGATGGAGATTTCCGTAAAGCGGGTGTTCGGGGCCGATATGGTCCAGATCACCTCGGAGGGCCTGATGCTGTATCTGCGGACAGTTGCCATTTGCTACGTGATTGCGGCGCCCATCGGTTGGCTGGTGGTACGGTACTACCTGCAGCAGTTCGCGCACCGGGTGGGCTTTATGCCGTCGGTGTTCCTGCTGGCGCTGGTGATTGTGGGCTTGCTCTGCGCCGCCGTGGTACTGTATCACTACCTCAAGACCGCCAGGATGAATCCGGCGGAGGCGCTGAAGAATGAATAATCGCTGTTTGGATGCAAGGAATTGCGTTTTTTGGATTATATTTGTACAACAATTTGAA
>DGSO01000023.1 GCA_002393945.1 Bacteroidales bacterium UBA4360 | reverse complement strand
CAAAATCAGGAAACGACATTTGGCACAGTTTAAACATAGGCAAACCACCGTTTTCCCTCACCAGAGGCCGAAAACGGTGGTTTGAATATTCTTCTTACAGTGTGCAGAACCCGTCACGGAGGTGTGATATAAGGTCCTGGCTGTCATAGGCTTCGGCAGTGTTGTCCTTTGTAAGCGTGTCTCCGGCATAGCCGTGAATCCAGACGCCAAGGGCTGCTGCGTCACATGCGCTGTAGCCTCTTGCGAGAAGCCCGCCGATGAGGCCCGTGAGTACGTCCCCGCTGCCGCCCTTTGCCATGCCGGGGTTTCCGGTGGTGTTAACGAGGCATTCTCCGCCGGGGGAGAAGATGCGGGAGCGGTAGCCTTTCATAACTATGTGGCAGCCGGTTTCGGCACAGAGTTCCCATGCAAGGCTTTCCCGTTCGGCGTCATTCCGGCAGGGGAGGAGCCTCTTGAGCTCTCCCTTGTGGGGCGTGAGTATCGATCCGGGAGGGATGAGTTCGTGCCAGTCGGCAAGGATGGCCAGCATGTTCAGGGCATCGGCATCCAGTACGGCGGGAATACGGAGGTCGCACGCTTCGCCGAGGAGGTCCATAAGGGCGTTGATTATTCCAGGAGACACTCCCAGGCCCGGCCCTACGGCTATTGCCGAATAGCGCTCCAGCTTCTCCGGCAGGGTGCTGAAATGGCTCCCCGGGTCTTCTGAGAGTATGGCGGAAGGGTATTTCACCGCTGCCGCCAGAAGCGTCCTTGTGGTGGAGTGGAGCGTCACGAGGCCGCAGCCGGAACGCAGCGCGGCGCCGGTGGCAAGAAGGGCCGCACCGGGCATGGTCTCGCATCCGGCAATTACGAGGAGTCTGCCGTAGTCGTGCTTGTGGGAGTCGTTTTCCCTTCCTTGGAGTCTTGGCCTGAGGTATTCCGGAGTGATATCTGTCATCTTATTCAATAGGGTATTGAGGACATGTGGCGGCGGACCGTATCGAGGATATGCCTGCAGTTATCCTCCGTGTTGGCGGCAATGACAAGGGACTGCCTTTTGGGCGACGGGGCATTGCCGTCCAGGCTGACCACCTTTCCGCCGGCTTCCTGCAGTATGAAGGCTGCAGCGGCATAGTCCCAGGGCATGAGGCGGAATTCGAAGTAAAGGTCGGCATAGCCCCTGGCCATCAGGCACAGCTCCACGGCGGCGCTGCCCGTCCGGCGGAAGTCGTTGCACTCCATGTAGAGGTCATAGATGATGTCGCTGCAGGTCTTTGCGAACTCCTTGCGGTAGGTGGACATGGCCGTGAAAAGGATGCCCTTTCCGAAGGGACGGTCCGACACGTGTATCGGCTTTCCGTTGCAGAAGGCGCCCCCTCCGGCCTCGGCGACGTAGAGCTCACCCCTCCAGGGGCTGTACACTACGCCTATCCGGGGAGACCAGTTCCGGTAAAGGGCCACGCTGATGCAGCAGTTCTCGCTGCCCCGCGCATAGTTCGCCGTCCCGTCAATGGGGTCGATAATCCATACATATTCGTGGTTGAGGTCCTGGAGGTCGTCCTCCTCGCACAGGAACCCGCTGCCCGGAAGAAGCTCCGCGAGCCTCCCCGTCAGAAACTCCTGCACCGCCACATCCGACGACGTGACGATATTCTCCACCGACCCCTTCTCCTTCACCGAAAACCCCTCCCGCACCATCAGTGCCGATGCCTCCTTCACAATGGATACAATACTGTCTGCAAGTTTCATGTCCGTCTAATTAACAAGATTGCAAGATATGAATTTTCCGCCGCTTTTGCAAGACAACGTTTTTGCCTTGTGCACCCCGGGCCCTGTCTAAAGTACATTCAAGCATATTGTAAAAGAGTGCCATATTTGCCGGAAAATTGCTAAATTGCAGGCAAATATGACACTATGATGAAAAGACTCGCATCTTGGTTTCTTGCAGCGGCCCTGACGGCCTGCGCCACAAACAATCTTGACACAGAAAAAATTGCAGCACTCGCAGCCGGGCAGTGCTCTGTCATGGAGCAGTCGCTCACAGACGTAACCATGCCAAAGACTTTCCAGGGCGACACTCTTGTGACTTCGGACCTCCGCTGGTGGTGCAGCGGATTCTTTCCCGGAACCGCCTGGTACGCTTACAAACTTGGCGGGGATACCAAAGAGCTGGCGCTCAGGCAGACTGCAAAGATGCTGGACACCGAGGTCCTCAGCGACCATCACGACATCGGCTTCCAGGCAATGTGCTCTGCCGGCATGGCGTGGAAGGAAACCGGCGACAGCCTCTATCTGAAGACCATAAGGGCCGCGGCAGAGAAACTGGCGGCGCGCTTCTCGGAAAAGACCGGCACCATAAAGAGCTGGAACTGGGATGAGGACAGCTATCCGGTAATCATCGACAACATGATGAACCTGGAGCTTCTCACCTACGCCTCCAAGCTGTTCAATGAGCCCCGCTGGAAGGAAATAGCCATCCAGCATGCCCGCACCACGGCAAAGAACCACTTCCGCCCCGACTATTCCTGCTACCACGTGGTCAACTACAATCCCCACGACGGCACCATCATAAAGAAGCAGACGTGGCAGGGCTATGCCGATGAGTCCTCCTGGTCCCGCGGCCAGGCCTGGGGCCTTTACGGCTACACCATGATGTACCGCGAAACCCGTCTCATGGAGTTCCTGGACCAGGCCGAACACATCGCCTCATACCTCATGCCCAAGCTCAAGGACCGTCCGGTTCCCAACTGGGATTTCGACGCGCCTGAGCAGCAGGACGATGCATCGGCCGCGGCTATCATGGCATCGGCCTTCCTGGAGCTTTGCACGCTTACGCATAATGCCCCCATGGCCGAGGAATACCGTGCACAGGGAGAGGCCATCCTCCGGGAGCTCTGCAGCAGCAAATACCTCTGCAAGGCAGGGGAGTGCGGCGGCTTCATCCTCAAGCACAGCACAGGCCATTTCACCGCCGGCTCCGAGGTGGACGTCCCCCTCACCTATGCCGATTATTACTTCCTCGAGGCCCTCTGGCGCTACAGCCAGCTTCCGGCGGCCCTCAAGAAAGTCTACACCGTAGCCCTCCCTGCCGATGAAAGCAACGGCCTTGAAGGCAAAGAGCGCAGGCGCGGGGCCGATGGCTTCATCTACGACGTCTCCGAGCCTCAGATGACCTTCTACATCCCGGAAAAGTGCATCGGCAAAATGGTCATCATCTGCCCCGGAGGCGGCTATGCCGGCGTTTCCATGCTCAACGAAGGCGACTGGGCCGCCCGCTGGCTCGCTCAGCGCGGCTTCGCCTCCTGCGTCCTTAAATACCGCATGCCCAACGGCCATTACAACATCCCCCTTGCCGATGCCCAGGCCGCCCTCCGCTACTGCAGGGACAACTTCAGGATGAAGCAGATCGGCATAATGGGCTTTTCCGCCGGCGGTCACCTTGCGGCATCGGCCTCCACCCTTTTCACGGACAAGGCCACCCGCCCGGACTTCTCCATCCTCTTCTACCCCGTCATCTCCATGGACGATGAGATAACCCACAAAGGCTCCAAGAACAACCTCCTGCACGAGGCCGTCAGCGACCCTTCCCTGGTAGAGCGCTTCTCCCTTGAAAAGCAGGTCACTGCCGATACTCCCGTCACCTTCCTCACCCTCTGCGCAACGGACAACGTCGTTCCGCAGGAGAACAGCATCCGCTACAACGACGCCCTCAAGGCCCACGGCGTGCCGTCGGAGATGGTTGTTTTCCCTGAAGGCCCCCACGGCTTCGGCTTCCGCGAAGGGGAGTCCGACACCATCAAACCCTACCGCCAGCAGCTCTACGATGCTCTGGACAAGTGGCTCTCCAAACTTTAAGCATCCCGTTTGCAACAAATAGTTGATAATTCGTCCAATCGTTTGTATATTTGCAAAAGACAAATACTGATAACTATGGCAAATCTTTTCTCTCTCGAAGGCAAGAACGCCTGGATCACCGGCGCTTCCTACGGAATCGGCTTCAACATCGCAAAGGCATTTGTTGCAGCAGGTATCAAGAACATCATCTTCAATGACATCAACGAGGCAGCTCTCGAGCGTGGCCTTAACAACTACAAAGAGGCCGGCATCACCAATGTGAAGGGCTATGTCTGCGACGTCACCAACGAGGTCGCCGTCAAGGAACTGGTAGAGAAAATCCATGCCGAGGTAGGTCAGATCGACATCCTCGTGAACAACGCCGGCATCATCAAGCGCATCCCCATGCACGAGATGAAGCGCAGCGAGTTCCAGCAGGTCATCGACGTAGACCTCGTGGCTCCTTTCATCGTGTCCAGCGCTGTCCTTCCCGAGATGATGGAACGCAACGAAGGCAAGATCATCAACATCTGCTCGATGATGTCAGAGCTCGGCCGTGAGACCGTATCGGCATACGCAGCTGCAAAGGGCGGCCTCAAGATGCTCACCAGGAACATCTGCTCCGAGTACGGCGCCTACAACATCCAGTGCAACGGCATCGGCCCCGGCTACATCGCAACGCCCCAGACCGCACCGCTCCGCGAAATCCAGCCCGACGGTTCCCGTCACCCCTTCGACAAGTTCATCTGCGCCAAGACCCCCGCAGGCCGCTGGCTTGAACCCGAAGAACTCGGCGGCCCGGCAGTATTCCTCGCCTCCCACGCCTCCGACGCCGTAAACGGCCACATCCTCTACGTCGACGGCGGTATCCTCGCCTACATTGGAAAACAGCCCGAATAGTATGTCAAAGATCAACTGCACCGTGCGTCAGGCTTCCAGCAACCTGGACGCAAAACACTACGATACAGAGCGTATCCGTAAGGAATACCTTGTAGAGAACGTCATGGTCCCGGACGAGATCAACATGGTCTACTCCATGTTCGACCGCATCATCGCCGGCGGCGCCGTCCCGGTGAAGGAAGAGCTCGTTCTCACCGCTCCGGACATCCTCCGTGCCGATTATTTCACCCAGCGCCGCGAAATCGGCATCATCAACGTGGGTGGCACCGGCGTCGTGAAGGTGGGTGACGAGGAGTACACCATCCCCTTCAAGGAGGCTCTCTATATCGGCAGGGGAAACCGCCACGTATCTTTCCGCAGCCTCGACCCTGCAAATCCTGCAAAGTTCTACTTCAACTCTGCAACCGCCCACAGGGAAACGGGCGTGAAGCACGTTACGAAGAAAGACGCAGTGGTGATGCACCTCGGCTCACTGGAAGAGTCCAACGAAAGGACCATCAACCGCCTTCTTGTCAAGGAAGTGGTTCCTTGCTGCCAGCTCCAGATGGGCATGACCGAGCTCGCTCCCGGAAGCACCTGGAACACCATGCCCGCCCACACCCACGACCGCCGCATGGAAGTTTACTTCTACTTCGAACTCCCTGAAGACGCCGCCGTGTGCCATTTCATGGGCGAACCCCAGGAAACCCGTCACATCTGGATGCACAATGAACAGGCCGTAATTTCTCCCCAGTGGAGCATCCACAGCGCCTGCGCCACCCGCAACTACACCTTCATCTGGGGCATGTGCGGTGAAAACGACGACTACGGCGACATGGACGGATGTGCAACTACAGACCTCAGATAATGAAACGTTTACTTATACTTGCAGCCGCCGTCCTTGGGATGGCGGCTTGCGCTCCCAAGCCGGAGCAGAAGGTCATGGCCCGTCCCGTTCCCGAACGTGCCGACGACTTCGTTTTCGAGAACAACCTCATCGCCGGCCGCTTCTACGGCAAGGCCCTCGAGGGCAACCCCACTTCCCCCGGCGTGGACATCTGGGTAAAGCTTCCCGGAAAACTCGTTGCTGATGAGTGGTACGCCGGCGCAATGCAGAACCCGGATTACTACCACCACGACCACGGCGGCAAGGACTGCTACAAGGTGGCCGTCTCCCTCGGCGGCGGCGCATCGGTGCCCTTCATCGACGGCAAGCTGTGCTGGCCCGCCACCAACTACCGCTCCTCCGAAGTCCTCGAAACAACCCCTTCCAAAGTAGTCTTCGCCCTCCATTACCCTGAATGGGAAGCCGCTCCCGGCATCCTCGTCGCCCTTGACAAGAAAGTCACCCTGGAGGCCGACACCTACTTCACTTCCGTCGAAGACACCTACACCTTCTCCGGTGCCGATGAGCTCACAGTCGCAGCAGGCTTCAAGCTCCACAGCGCCCAGCAGACAGTCGAGCAGATTCTCGACGTCCCCGACCGCTACGCAATCTGGGAGAAGGCATCGGACCAGAGCATAGAGCCGGAAGACGGCATGCTTGGCGTCGCCATGGTGCTCCCCGGCGCAGATAAGGTGTTCGCAAGTGAAGAACTCGACCACGCCCTCCTTCTCAAAACCGTCAAGTCCGGCGAAAGCGTCAAGTACTGCTTCGGCTCCTGCTGGTCCAAAGGCGACATCAAAACCGCCTCCGACTGGTTCCTCCTGGTGTCCTCGCTTTAGGTCCATGGCAGACTATCGGCAAATAGATTTGGCGGGCTGGACCCAGGTGGGCGAGGGCGGCAACGGGAAGACGTATGTCAACCCTGAGTGCCCGGACCGGATGCTCAAGGTGAACAACAGCCGCAGCAACGACCTGGAAAGCGTCAAAAAGGAGTTTGACGTGTCCAAGGCCGTGGAGGCCCTGGGGCTTTCTACGCCCAAGATGTATGAAATCGTGCGCGTGGGAGGAGGCTACGGGGCAGTCTCGCAGCTCATTCTCAAGAAGAAATCCCTCTCCCGCATCTGCCATGACGAGCCTGAGCGCACGGAGGAGATGGCGCAGCTTCTGGCAAAGCTGGGCAAGGAGTTCTTTGCCACGCCCTGTGACACAGAATTCTTTCCCAGCCGCCTTCAGCAGGCACTGAAGGGGACTGAGGTCGCAACTTATATCGGCAGGAAGGACAGGCAGAAGATACGGGCATTTCTGGAGACCCTTAAGGAATGCACAACATGCTCCCACGGAGATTTCCAGCCCGGAAACGTCATATTGTCAGAGGGAAAGTGCTACTGGATAGACCTTGGCCGCTTCGCCTACGGAGACCCCATGTTCGACATCGGCCACCTGTTCCAGATATGTCAGATTTACGCTCCCATGAAGCAGGTGCAGAACATCTTCCACATGACCCTGGAGCAGTTCCACCGGTACTGGGACGCCTTTGCGAAGGCATACACCGGCAAGGAAGACCATTCGGAGTTCGACGTACTTGCAGGCAAGTTCGCCGCCATCGACGTCATGATGCGCCCCATCTTCCTGAAGCCTTCTTTCCCGGAAAAACTATTCTTCGCCTATTACGTTCACAAACTCGTGAAGCGCTATTATTAGCGGATGGCTTCGATGGCCGTCTCAAGGGATGAGTACATCGGCACGCCGTATCTGCCGCAGGTGATGCGGACGTTGTCGTAACGGAAGTAGCCGGGTGTGCACACCACGATCAGTTTTCCGCTTTTTGCGTGGAGGCCCAGTTCCAGAAGTGTAATAGGGGACTGGCTGCCCGGGAGGAAGTTCATTAGTATCCAGTCGGCACTTTCAAGGTGTTCGAGCTTCCAGTTCACCTGGTAGTCCATCTCGCCTTCGCGTTCGGGATGCCACTCTGCCTGGCGGGGATTGTACAGGATGTAGCTGCCGGGTTTTTCGGCAAACAGCCTTTCGGCCTCGTCCTGCCAGCGTTCTGCCTTTCCCATGTCGATGGTGCCGGCCAGGAACACACTGGTGTAGCCTTTGACGTCTCCGGTAAACTCTTCGTGCGGGTGCAGCGTCACCGTGGGCTTTGAGGAGTCTCCCTGCTGTGAGCATGCACACAATGCCGCTGCGATTAATATGCTCCAGAAATGTTTCATGCCTTACTTTGAATTGCAGTCCCGAAGATACGAAAAATTTGCTAACTTTGATGGCTGAAAAAAAGCCTATATCCATGGAAAGACAGATAAAGACCATAGGTGTACTCACCTCAGGGGGCGATGCTCCGGGAATGAATGCAGCAATACGTGCCGTCACCCGCGCCGCACGTTACAACGACATGAACGTAGTTGGCATATTGCGCGGATATCAGGGACTCATCGACAAGGAGTTCGTAAAGTTTACGTCCTCGTCGGTTTCCAACACCATCCAGCGCGGCGGAACCATCCTGAAAACCGCCCGCAGCAAGGCTTTCCTCGAGCCTGAAGGACGCAAGGTCGCATACGCCAATATGGTCGAAGCCGGGATAGACGCCCTCATCGTCATCGGCGGAAACGGCTCCCTCACCGGGGCACAGCTCTTTGCAAGGGAGTACGACATCCCCATCATCGGCCTTCCCGGAACCATCGACAACGACCTTTACGGGACAGACTCCACCATCGGCTATGATTCGGCCCTTAACACCATAGTCCAGTGTGTCGATAAGATCAGGGACACCGCCAACAGCCACGACCGCATCTTCTTCATCGAGGTCATGGGACGCGACGCCGGCTTCCTCGCCCAGAACAGCGCCATCGCCTCCGGTGCCGAGGCCGCCATCATCCCCGAAAGCGCCACCGACGTAGACCAGCTGGCCGAATTCATCGAAAGAGGCAAGCGCAAGAGCAAGAACAGCGCCATCGTCCTCGTGAGCGAAGCCCAGAAAGACGGCGTCGGTGGTGCAATGTATTATGCCGACCGTATCAAGAAGGAATTCCCCCAGTTCGACGCCAGGGTTACCATCCTCGGCCATCTCCAGCGCGGCGGCATGCCCACTGCCTATGACCGCATCCTCGCCTCCCGCCTGGGTTACGCCGCCATCGAGGCCCTGCTCGAAGGCCAGCGCAATGTCATGGTGGGCATAAAGAACGACGAAATCGTCTACGTCCCCATCTCCAGGGCCGTCAAGATGAACAAACCCATCAACGACGAACTCCGCACCGTCCTCAACGTGCTGTCGATGTAATTAATTGCCGCTGAAGCGGCCGGCGAAGAGGACGGCGCCTGTGCTGGATTCGGTGATCAGGTAGAGGAAAGGATGATCGGCATGGAAGACGGCGTTTTCGCTTGGGCCGAGTGCCGATTCCTTAACCATGCCGGCGCTGGAAACCACAGCGGCTTCGGCCCCGTCCTCGTCAACCTTGATGGCGGCGTCCTGCTGAACGAAACCGAGGTAGTCGGCATAGTCTGACATGGCCTTGAAATCGGCCTTTCCTCCCATGAAGGAAGTGGGCATTCCCATTTCCGAGAGGATGTCGTTGAGCTTGATGTGGAACTTGGTCTCAAAGCGGGGAATCCACAGGTCCACTTCGCAGGTTGATCCGTAACGGTATGCATTCCAATCGGCATCCTTGAGGAAGGCGCAGACGTCTGAAACCCTGTAGCCGTCCTTTGGGAGAAAGACGGTCATAGCGAAGGCTCCGTTGCCGTAGGGGATGCGGACCATCTGGAAAAGCTTCGTCGAGAGGTATCCGTATTTCTTGCTCTGCTTCATCATCTTCACCTTGCTCTTCACGCCGGACTCGGAGGTGAAGTTCTCGTCGGCGGTTGCGCTCTTCGAGAACTTCTCCTTCCACTGGCTCTTGAAGTACAAGGCATTGAGAAGGAAGGCAAGGTATTCCGGGCTTACCTCGTCCAGGACCTTTGGAATCATTCCGGCGGTATTTTTGCTGCACCAGGTGTTGATGACGTCGAGAGATTTTTTCCCGTCGGCAAAGTCGAGGTTGCGAACCTCGGCCTTGTAGTACCTGCCGGCGTCGGCGACGTATCCTTTTTTGAGGGGCCAGCCGTCATCAACGAAGATGGCGTTTGCAATGGACAGCTTGGTCTTCCTGTCCAGGGATGGGAGTTGTTCCAGCATTGAGAGGCAGTACTCGTTCACAGCCGGGACTTCCCCTTCACCGTAGCCCAGGACATTGCAGATCTCCTGGGCGGTCTTGCCCTGGGCGCCGTTCAGAATCATTCCCAGAAGGAACTGCATGCTCAGAGGTGAGACGATATAATCCTTGTCGGCGACGGCGTTTATCCTGTCGATGTAGTCGAAGGAGAACCGGTGCCCCTCACTGACAAGCTCGGCCGATTTCGTGCTGAGGTCCAGGGGCTTATAGGGGTTGGCCGCATTGTCATCCGTGTTCTTTCCGCATGAGGTAAGAAGGACGGCGAGAGCCGCGGTGATGATGGATAATGCTCTTGACATGGTTTTCTCTTTTTGTCAATAAACTCCGGCCGCAGCGGAATCTTGCATGACTATTCGTACGTAAAGCCGAGTTCGTCCAGGTAGAGGACGGAGCCGGCGGCGCCGGTGCCGTAGTCGCCAAGGGCGCTGGAGCTGGCCATGATTACCGCAAAGGCGGGAGTCTTGTCATTCAGGTAGTTTAGCTTTATGGAGAACTTCTCGTAGCCGTCAGTTTCCCTGTCCAGAATGAATTTTCCGTAGCCGATGATGCCGGGAATGCTCTCCGTCCCTTCCTGTATCTTTGTGGGAGGAGCAACCTCATACGGGCTGTCCCAGTCGGCAAGGGCGATGAATATGGACGCGTTGTCCAGGGTGCCCATCTTGTCCGTGTATGCACCGGCTGCGTGGTCGATGGTCTTGGGTATGTAGCGGGCATAACCGTCCATGGTCACCGGGCGCTTTTTGTAAGGCGTACCCAGTTTGACCTTGAATTCCTCCGGCAAGAACGACTCCAGTGAGCCGGTGAAGATGGTTCCGTTCCCCAGCAGTGACAAAGCCTCTGAATAAATGGTCTCAAGCTTTACGGCAGCCTTTCCTTCGCCTTCAACGGCCAGTGCTTCGGTCTCTTTAGTCATCACCGGAGTGCCGCCCATCGATATGTAAAGAACAAATCCGCCGGTTCCCCAAACCGCCTTCTGTTCATCGTCGGCATCTTCTCCGTAGGCGGCGTCAATGCCCCAATCCTTGCTCCACAAGTCGAAGTTCATGTTGTAAATGTCACTGAGCGGCTTGGGCTTCTGGACTGCCGATAAAGTCCACACGTAGTCGTCGTAGGTGGTGAGTGTAAGGGTAATCGGCGAAGTGACGTCCAGCTTGTCGCCAACCTTGATTTCAGGGGTGCACCTGGCGCCTTCCGTCATGGCGAACTCGCTCACCGTGACGGCCTTGGGATCGGCATCATAGGGGAGGACGAGTGCGATGTTTTTATCCAGCGCGTTGATGGTGCATTTTGCCTGTTCCTGTACGGCAAAAGCCGTAATCGATGCTACAACTTCCTCGTGGGCGATGTCATTCCAGTGTCCGGCACAGGATGCCATCAGCGGTGCTGCAAGAGCAAGAAGATATTTTGTTTTCATGTCCTTTCCAATTTAAAAACAAAAGATAGTGCCTATCTCGATACCAAGCAGGTTGGACTTCTTGGAGAGGGTGAGTCCGGTGAGGGAACTCTCCTTGACCTGCGCCTCGGTCTGCTTTTCCCAGTCGTATCCTATTTCTGCAACCGGCAGCGAAATCTGCACTGCAAGGCGGTCATTTACGAAAACCGATGCCCCGGCTATTACGCCCAGGCTTACGGAATAAAGGTCTGTGTAGGAACCCTCCTTGCCCCTTTCCGTAACGGCGTAGGTCTTGCTGTATCCGCGGGATCCGCCAAGGCGGCCTTCTCCGAAGATTGCCAGAATCTTGCTGTTGAACAGCGGGATGTACTTCCTGACACCGATGCTTCCGGAATACTTTTCGCTCCTTGTGTGCTTGTTTGACATGTCCAGCAGTTCCGTCAGCTTGAGGGTATTGCTGTCAACTCCGGTGTTTGAGTACCCCAGCGTTGCAACGAGCGAGAGATTGTCCCGGAAGAACCAGTCGGCATGGGCATCCATGGAGAGGAGGGACAGTTTGCCGTCGGTGTTGGAAATGAGACCAAGGATGGACATGCCGTCGGCAGCGTTGAAGCTACGGTAGGCGCCGTTTATTCCGGCCGAGAATGTGCCTTTTTCAATGTAGATTGAATTGGGATTGCCAAGGCCCCTGTCCTGTGCCTGCAGAACGGCAGCCTGGATGAGAACAGTAAGTAATAAGGTTAACTTTTTCACGGTATCTAAATGCGAATTTTCGGCAAAAGTAAGAAAAAAGAATCAAAACTAAAATTTAATATCTATCTTTGTAAACTATGGGAAAGAAGTCCACATGGATTGCCGCCGCGGCTGCGGCGCTGCTTGTAGCGGGAATAGCGTTCGCGCTCTCCAAACTGTACAGCAAGCCTTCAAGTAGCAGGCCTGCAAGCGTTTCCGAGGACTGGGACGTCCTCCGTGCCGTACCTTCGGATGCCGTTGCCGTCTTCGTTTTTGACGGCTCCAGGGCCGCAAGAAATCTCATTGCCGATTCCACCGGTTTTCTTAGGCCCATCCTCGCGGCAGAGAATCCCGCCGTCATGGACTATCTTTCGGCAGTAGGGGCTAACCGGACCGCAGTTGCCCTTCAGAGCAGCGGCGCCCTCGTTCCCCTCATCCTCACCAAGACTGACAAGGCCGATTCCGCCCTCCTCGCCAGCTACACAGAGGCAGCAGCGGCCGCAGGTCTCAAAACCCAGGTCAAGGAGAACTTCCTCATCGCTTCCAGGAGCGAAACCTTCGTGGGAGCGTCGGCAAGGCACCTTGAAGAGGGCATGTCGGTCCTGAATCCCTCAGTTACGGAACTCACATCGCAGGTGAGAGGCCCCATGGTGGTATTCCTGTCGCATTCGCATGCCGGGAAGCTCCTGCAGCAGTATTCGACGCCCAAATACCGCAAGCAATCGGCCTTTGTGAAAAGCCTCGCTCCTTGGAGCGCATTTTCGGCCGAGGTTCTCAAGGACGGCGGAATCGTCCTGAAGGGCGCCTCGAACAAAGGGGAATCCGCCGCGAGCTGGTTTGCCGCCTATGCAGCAGCCCCCGCAGGCGAAACCCTCTTCCCGGAGGCGTTGCCCTACAACGTCGGCAGTGTCCTTGCAATGCCCGTCGCTGAAACGTTCCTCCAGAGCCGCCGCACCTTCGAGGACGGCCTCGGAAGGCTCTCCCGCCTGGATAAGGCCCTGAAAGACAAGAAAGGCCGCAGTCTCACCCCCGAAGAGTGGCTCCGCAGCCTCCAGATGAAAGAAATAGTCCGTGCCGATTTCCGCTCCGACGACGGCGTCCTCCACCAGGCCCTCCTCGTGCGCAGCGCCAAGGACCTCAAACTGGACAAAAACCTCTATCCAGGGGTGCTGGGCCTCGCTTTCGGCGAACCCTTCCAGATAGTGGACACCACCGCGAAAAGCCTCAATTCCCGCTGGACCCTCTTCTCCGACAAGCCCGGTGCCGATGCATTCTCGGCAGGGGAGTACACCCTCAAGGAGCGCCTTCAGGATGCGGGGATATCGGCCCCGGACGGCTTCACCGCCTACGCCTCCTTCACTGACGCCCCGGAGATTGTGGACGATCTCTTCTCGGCCGCTCTTGCAAAGTCTGTGAAGGACTATGCTTCCGGAAGCGGTTACGTGCCGGGATTCGCATCGGCAGACCTTTCCGGAGAACTTCCCGGCTTCAAGGTCACCCTTGACAGGCGCGCGCTCAGGGGCACAAAGGTGCAGGTGATGGAAAGGGACACCACCGTGGATGTGCCCACCGGCCTTTTCCCCGTAAAGAATTTCCAGACCGGGAAGACCAATTATCTGTATCAGAACTCGCACGGCTCCATCTGCCTCAATGACGAAAACGGAAAAGGCGTCTGGGGCGCTCCCTTCAAGGAAAAACTCTGCGGAAGGGTGCAGAACATAGACTATTTCAACAACGGGAAGATACAGTTCCTCTTCGCCGCAGGGACCAAACTCTACTGCATAGACCGCCTTGGCCACTGGGTGAACGGCTTCCCCGTAGACCTCAAGAAAGACATCCTCCTGGGCCCGGACATCTACGATTTCACGGGCGCGGGCGGCTATACCGTAACGGTACTTCACAAGGACAACACTCTGGAAAGGTATAATCTGCATGGCGCCAAGCCTGACGGCTGGCAGGGCATAAAGGGCCCCGAAACCATCAAGAACCTTCCCGAACTCCTTGAAATCCAGGACAGAAAGTACTGGATTGTACGCACTTCCGTCCAGACTCTCATCTATCCTTTCACCGGCGGAGAGCCCGTGGTGAAGGGCGAGGGAACCAAAATGATTAAACCAGACTCCGCCATAACTCCTTCCGGCAAAAACGTAAAGGCCGATTGTTATGACGGCAAAACACGTGACTTTAAACTGAACTGACTGACATGGAATTCAAATCCGTAAACAAGATTCTCCAGGAGAGTTTCGTAAGGAACTGGGACCGCCCCGCCCTTACGAACTACCAGGGAATGACCCTGGCCTACAGGGAAGTGGCAAACAGGATAGCCAAGCTGCACATCGCTTTCGAGCAGTGCGGTCTTGAAAAAGGCGACAAGGTTGCCATCTGCTCCCGCAACCAGGCAAACTGGGGCGTATGCTTCCTCGCCGCAATCACTTACGGCGCCGTGGCAGTGCCCATTCTTCACGAATTCAAGCCCGGCAACATACATTATCTGGTGAACCACTCGGAGGCAAAGGTCCTCTTCGTGGACGACGTTATTTGGGAAGGCATCATCCCCGAGGAAATGCCCGACCTTCAGGTAATCGTCCAGATAAACACCTTCAAGTTCTACTATGCCGCATCGGAGAAGCTTTACTCCGTGCGTGAGCACTTGAACGAGGAGTTCGGCAAGCGCTATCCCAACAACTTCGAGCCGGAAGACCTCAATTATTACGAGGACACGGCCGAAGAGCTTGCCATCATCAATTACACCTCCGGAACATCGGGCTTCTCCAAGGGCGTAATGCTGCCCTACAGGGCCCTCTACTCCAATATTGAGTTTGCTGCAAAGGACGCTTGCCCTATGCTCAAGGCCGGCATGAACGTAGTTTCAATGCTCCCTACGGCCCACATGTACGGCATGATGTTCGAGTTCCTCTTCGAGATGACCATCGGCATGCATGTCCATTTCCTTTCACGCGTTCCCAGTCCCAAGATTATCATGAAGGCCTTCGGCGAGATCCATCCGGACATCATCATCGCCGTGCCGCTCGTTATCGAGAAGGTCTACAAGACAAAGCTCAAACCGCTTATTCATAAGACGCGCTTCTACCGCCGTATCCCTGTACTGGGTCCTTCCATCGAGAAGAAGTTCTGCACGGAGCTCACAAACTCCTTCGGCGGCAAGTTCGAGGAGGTAATCCTGGGCGGTGCGGCCTTCAATCCCGAGGTTGAGAAGTTCCTGCACAAGATAGGATTCCATTATACGGTGGGCTACGGCATGACCGAATGCGCACCTATCATCGGCTATGCCCACTGGGACAAGGTAAAGGTGGGTTCTGCCGGCCGCGCAGCCATGAACATGCAGATCCGCATAGATTCGTCAGACCCCGTGCACGTTCCCGGAGAGGTCCAGGTCAAGGGCCCCAACGTATGCCTTGGCTATTACAAGAATCCGGAAGCCACCCGCGATGCATTCACCGAGGACGGCTGGTTCAGAACCGGCGACATGGGCGTCATCGACAAGGACGGATACCTCTTCCTCCGCGGCCGCTCCAAGTGCAT
This sequence comes from Bacteroidales bacterium UBA4360, assembly GCA_002393945.1. Classification (GTDB taxonomy): domain Bacteria; phylum Bacteroidota; class Bacteroidia; order Bacteroidales; family UBA932; genus Cryptobacteroides. The sequence continues at coordinate 101,179 of DGSO01000023.1, read as the reverse complement.
GGTACTGGGCCCTTCCGGCCAGAATATCTATCCTGAGGAGCTGGAAGCCGTAATCAACACTTTCAGCTACGTGGTGGATTCCCTTGTAATTGAGGACGAAGGCGCACTCACGGCACTTGTCTATCCGGACTATCACCAGGGAGAGCTTGACGGAATGTCCCTGGAGGAGTTCAAGAAGCATGTCATGGGCTTCCTTTCCGCCATAAACCAGGAACTCCCGGGATATGCCCAGATCAAGAAGATAGAGCTCATGTCGGAAGACTTCGAGCGCACCCCCAAGAAGAGTATCAAACGTTATTTGTATCAGAGAGGATGAAATTTGACGGCAGCTATCTGAGGATGGCGGAAATTTGGGCCCAGAACTCCTACTGCAAGAGGAGGAAGGTAGGCGCCCTCCTGGTAAAGGACAAGATGATTATTTCCGACGGTTACAACGGTACACCGTCGGGCTTTGAGAATGTCTGCGAGGATGAAAACGGCGTCACGAAGCCCTACGTCCTCCATGCAGAGGCAAATGCCATAACCAAGGTGGCGAAATCCGGCAACAGCAGCGCCGGTGCCACCCTTTACGTGACGGCTTCCCCCTGCGTCGAATGTTCAAAACTAATCATCCAGTCCGGTATAACCCGCGTCGTATACAGGGATGAATACCGTCTCACGGACGGCGTAGACCTCCTTCGCCGTGCAGGTATAGAAGTGGAGCAGCTGTCGGAATGAAAAGAGGTTGGTTACAGATACTGCAGGTAGTGCTGGGCATCCTCATCGGTGCCCTCATAACCTTGTCCGTGGTAAAGTACAGGGATGCAAAGCACCTTGTGAATACACGGTATGGAGGCTCTTGGGCAAAGCTCAACCTTGTCCTGGACCTTCTCGAAAAGAACTACGTAGACACCCTGGACAGGACAAAGCTGTCTGAGAGTACCATAAGCGCGGCACTGGCGTCCCTGGACCCGCATTCCGTCTATCTGCCGCCGGTGGAACTGTCCGAATCGGAGGAAGACCTCGCGGGCAATTTCGACGGTATCGGCATACAGTTCAACGTGCCGCAGGACACTGCGATAGTGCTTGAAGTGATTCCTGGCGGCCCTTCTGAGAAGGTGGGCCTCAGGGCGGGGGACCGTCTCCTCAAGGTGGACGACCGCACCATCGCCGGAGTCAAGTTCCCGCAGGACAGCATGGTGCGTCTCATCAAGGGCCCCTCGGGGAGCAAGGTTACTATTACCGTGAAGCGTTCCTCGGAGGTCATACCTTTCGAGATAACCCGCGGCAAGATTCCCGTCCACAGCGTGGATGCGGCTTTCATGCTTTCCGATTCCGTCGCCTACCTGCGTCTTTCAAAGTTCTCACGCACAACCTTCAAGGAATGCCACGAAGCGGCCGTCAGGCTGCAGGGGGAGGGCATGAAGCACCTTCTCTTTGACGTCCGTGCCAATACGGGCGGCTACATGGACCAGGCGCTCCTCCTTTCCAACGACTTCCTCTCCAAAGGCGACACCATCGTCTACATCGAAGGCCTCCACCGCCCGCGCGAAGTCTTCCGTGCCGATGGCCGCGGCTCCTTCCCGGACCTCGGCCTCACCGTCCTCATCGGTGAGAACTCGGCATCGGCAAGCGAGATTTTTGCCGGCGCAATCCAGGACAACGACCGCGGCACCATCGTGGGCAGGCGTTCGTTCGGCAAAGGCCTGGTGCAGGAACCCTTCTTCTTCTCCGACAATTCCGGCGTCCGCCTCACCGTGGCCCGCTATTATACCCCCAGCGGCCGATGCATCCAGAAGCCCTACAACGCCGGCGAGGACTACAGCTACGACATCTACCGCCGGTACGCCGGTGGCGAAATCTTCTCTGCCGACAGCGTCAAGCTTGACAAGTCCGACGTCCACCACACCCGCAGCGGCCGGATCGTCTACGGCGGTGGCGGCATCATGCCGGACGTCTTCGTCCCCATGGACACCACCCGCACAACCGCGTTCTACCAGCAGTGCACCCGCAAGGCAACGTCCATGCGCTTCGCATCGGCCATGTTCGACCGCTATGGCTCCCGCCTCTCGGACATATCCTCCTTTGCCGACATGGACACCTTCCTCCGCAGCGAAAACATCGCCGGCAAGTTCCTCCGCTATGCTGCCGATGTGGACAAGATCCGCTGCACCGACTCCGAATGGGCCAAATCCAAGCCCTACATGCTCCCCGAGGTCTACGCCCTCGTCTCCCGCTACTCCCGCCTCGGCGAAAACGCCTTCTACAAGTATTGGCTCCCCGTCGATACCACCGTCGAAGCTGCGCTTCGACGGTAATACAGGGGGCTCCGCCCCCGCCGCTCCGCTTTTAATACGGAGGAATAGGATTCCCCCGAACCCCCTGCGGCCTTAAACCCTTTCCGTATTTCCCGCTTCGCGGCAAATACCCGGGCCGGCCGGGGCGCCTGATGGCGCCTGAATGTCAGTTCATGACGGCGGAGTTGTCAATTTTGGCCATTTTTGTCGATGTACACGTCGTTGATGACGGCGGGTTTGGCATTTTGGGCCATTTTTGACGATCTGGACGTCGTTGGCGACGGCCGGGGACACGTTTTGCGGCATTTTTGTTACTTTGCGCGTCATCGATGACGGCGGCGGTCACGTTTTGGGGCATTTTTGTGACCTTGAAGGTTGGGAGTGTAATGCAAAGATATTTTTATTATCTTTGTAGTCTATGAGTCAGTATATCGTATCGGCAAGGAAGTACAGGCCGGACTCCTTTGAAACGCTCATCGGCCAGGATACAATTGCGAAGACGCTGTCCAACTCAATCAAGAGGGGGCAGTTGGCGCATGCTTACCTGTTCTGCGGACCGCGCGGCGTGGGCAAGACCACTACCGCCCGCATCTTTGCCAAGATGATAAACTGCTCCAACCCGGGGCCGGACATGGAGCCCTGCGGTGAATGCGAATCCTGCGTTTCTTTCAAGGAAGGCCGGTCTTACTGCATCCATGAGCTCGATGCCGCATCCAACAATTCCGTAGAGGACATCAAGGCCCTGATGGACCAGGTGCAGGTTCCGCCGCAGGTGGGAAAGTACAGCGTGTACATCATAGATGAGGTTCACATGCTGTCGGCAGCCGCATTCAACGCCTTCCTCAAGACGCTGGAGGAGCCGCCGGCACATGCCATCTTCATTCTGGCGACCACGGAGAAACACAAGATTCTCCCCACCATCCTGAGCCGCTGCCAGACCTACGACTTCAACCGCATCAGCGTCCACGACACCGTGCGCTACCTCAAGGAAATCGCGGCCAAGGAAGGCGTAGATGCCGACGAAGAATCCCTCCACGTAATAGCCACCAAGGCCGACGGCGCCATGCGTGACGCTCTCACCATCTTTGACCAGAGCGTCGCTTTCTGCGGCAATGTCCTCCGCAAGGACGACGTCATCCGCAACCTCGGCGTCCTGGACTACGAATACAGCTTCAAGATGGTGGACGATTTCCTCTCCGGAAATTATGCCGATGCCTTCCTCGCCTTTGACGAAATCCTCACCAAAGGCTTCAACGCACTGCACTTCGTGGCGTCCCTGTCCTCCCACCTGAGAGACCTCGTGGTCGCCAAAACCGGCGGCCTGGAATCCCTTCTGGACATGCCCGACTCAATGAAGCAGCGTTATGCACAGCAGGCATCAAAATGCTCTGTGCAGTTCCTCTTTGACGCCCTTGGCATCACCACCGCCTGCGAGAGCACATACAAGAGTGCGGTCAACCCCCGCCTCCATATCGAGTACGCCCTCATGCGGCTTTCGCACCTTGTGAAGGTTCAGCAGGAGATTTCTCCACTCGCTACGCTCGGTCGAAATGACAAAGCCCCTGCCCCTGCGCCTGCATCGGCACCTGCTCCTGCTATTTCGAGCGGAGTCGAGAAATCTCAAGCCCCAGCCCCCCGCCGCCGTGCTACGAAGACCGGATCTTCGCTGTCTCTGAACTCAATAATGGAGGAGAAGAAGGAGGAAGAGAAGGCGGAGGAAAAGGCCGTGGAAGAAGCCGGAAAGCTTCCGGAAGACGCACTCGTGATAGAAAAGTGGAAGGAAATGGCCGGCCAGTATGCCGATAAGCCCCGCCTTGCCAGCACCATAGCCAACGGTACCGTCAATGTCCGTGAAGAGAACGGCGTCAAAGTCGTGGACTTCGTGGTCAAAAACGAGGCCCAGAAGCTGTGGATTGAGGAAAAACTCCTCCGGGACCTGGAAGGCCGCCTGCGCGGGCTTCTCGCCTGCAACAAGGTGAATATCATGGTATCGGTCGTTCCCGAAGAGGAAGTCAAAAAGGTCCCTTACATGCCCGAAGAAAAAGCCAAGGACCTCATGGACAAAAACCCCGAGGTCCGCGCCTTCGTCGCCGACCTCGGCCTTGACACCAAATAACCTGTCATTTCAAGCAACCTACCTGTCATTTCGAGCAACCAACCTATTTGTCATTTCGAGCGAAGTCGAGAAATCTCATACAATATGAAGTTAAGAGCAGAACAACTTGTCAAAAAATACGGCGTACGTACCGTTGTAAAGGGTGTTTCCATGGAAGTGGAGCAGGGAGAGATTGTGGGATTCCTTGGCCCTAACGGTGCCGGCAAGACCACAAGTTTTTACATGATAACCGGCCAGATCAAGCCCAACGGCGGCCGCATATTCATTGACGACGATGAAGGAAACGCCACGGAGATCACCACCCTTCCTATGTATAAGAGGGCGCAGCATGGCATCGGCTACCTCCCTCAGGAAGCGTCGGTGTTCCGCAAGATGTCCGTTGAAGACAATATCATGTCGGTCATGGAACTGTCTTCCTCTACGAAGGACATGACAAAGGAGCAGAGGATAGCCCGCATGGAGCAGCTTATCGACGAGTTCAACCTCTCCAAGGTGCGGAAATCCCTGGGCATCCAGCTCTCCGGCGGTGAGCGCCGCCGCTGCGAAATCGCCCGCGCACTTGCCGTCGACCCCAAATTCATCCTGCTTGACGAACCCTTCGCCGGAGTCGACCCCATCGCCGTTGAGGATATCCAGTACATCATCGCAAAGCTGAAGTACCGCAACATCGGCGTCATCATAACTGACCATAACGTAGGCGAAACCCTCGCAATCACAGACCGTGCATACCTTCTTTACGAAGGCGTCATCCTCCAGGAAGGTACTCCGGAACAGCTTGCATCCGACGAAGACGTCCGCACCAAGTACCTCGGTTCCGGTTTCGTCCTCAAGAAATCCAAGTCGGTGGAACGTGCCCGCGCAGAAATGGCCGCGCTCAACAAGTAGTTTTGGCACACGTCTTGCATTAACCAGCTACGGTTAGTTTTAGTTGGTTAGTTTTATACTTTTCAAAACGGCAGCTCCTGCAGAGGCTGCCGTTTTTTAATCTCCGACGTTCAAGGTAACAATAATGCCCAAAATCGTGGCCGCCGCCGTCGCCAACGACGTCCGCATCGACAAAAACGGCCGAAAATGACAACGTGGGCGTCGGATAGATGCGGGAAAATGAGTATCTTCGCGGAAAATAATCACGCGATATGTTGATGATCATACTTTCTGCAGTGCTGCCGGCGTTGGCGATGCTGTATTTCATTTATACCAAGGACATGTACCAGAGGGAACCGGGGAGGATGATATGGAAGGGATTCCTGTATGGCGTGGGGTCGGCGCTGCTGTCCCTGCTCATAACATTCCCGTATCACAACCTGCTGCCAAGCGCAGAGGGAGTGCTCTCGTTCAAGGAGAGCCTGCAGCTGGCAACCCTTGGCGCAGGAGCGCCGGAGGAGGCCGCCAAGCTTATCCTTCTGATGCTTTTCCTCAGAAAGAATCCGTATTTCAACGAGTGGATGGACGGAATTGTGTATGCAGTGTGCATCGGCATGGGTTTCGCGGCGTTTGAAAATATATCATACGTGTTCGGAAACATTGAATCATGGCTGTCCGTGAGCGTCCTCAGGGGCCTCGTTTCCATTCCCGGCCACTTCTTCTTCGCCGTCACCATGGGCTATTTCTTCTCCAGGGCATGCTTCGGGAACCAGGATAAACGCACGCTGAATTTCATCCTTGCATGGCTCGTTCCCATGCTGCTGCATTCGGCCTTCGACACCCTTCTGATGGCGTCCAGCCAGGGAGGAATCATAGCAACAGGCTGCGGAGCCCTTTTCATCGGCCTGTTCCTCTATATGTATATCGTGAGCAAGAAGCGCATCGCGGCGCATCTGAAAGAAGACGAGGCCACAATGACCTGGACCATGGGGGACCAGCTCCCGCCGGATCAGCAATAAAAATAATCCACGCCCTTCTTGCAGATTCACAATTTTTTACTATCTTTGCAGTCCAAATTTTGAGATGGCCACTGAGCCCTGTAAGAGTTACCGGAGGGTAACCGCTTATGGCCGAAACTTTTAAACAAGTTTTATTACAATGTACGCAATCGTTGACATTGCAAGCCAGCAGTTCAAAGTAGAAGCTGGACAGGACATCTTCGTAAACCGCCTCAAGGCAAAGAACGGAGAAGCAGTAGAGTTCAACAAGGTGCTCCTTCTCGCAGCAGAGGATGCAGTCAAGGTTGGAACTCCCTATGTAGAGGGAGCAGTTGTCAAGGCCACCGTCCTGGACGATGACGCCAAGGCAAAGAAAGTTCTCGTATTCAAGAAAATCCGTCGCAAAGGATTCCAGACTCTGAACGGTCACCGTCAGAAGCTTACCAAGATCCACATCGACGCTATCGCTTAACTTTTAAAAGGAGAAACAGATTATGGCACACAAGAAAGGTCAATCCAGTTCAAAGAACGGCCGTGAGTCACATTCCAAGCGCCTTGGTATCAAGAAGTTTGGCGAAGAGGTCGTAAAAGCCGGTAACATCATCGTACGCCAGAGGGGTACCGTTCACAATCCGGGCCTCAACGTGGGCATGGGCAAAGACCACACTCTCTACGCTCTCGTAGACGGTACAGTCAAGTTCACCCGCAAGCGTGAAGACAAGTCCTTCGTTTCCGTAGTTCCTTTCGAGAACTAGTCTCAGAAGGCAGTAGAATCAAGGAGGACAAGTACCCGCAAAGGGGACTGTCCTCTTTTTCAATTACAGACTATGCTTACACTCAAAACCCTCAGGGAAGACCCTGAACTTGTAATCAGGAAACTCGCAAAGAAGCATTTCGATGCAAGCGAGATTGTAAAGGAAGTAATCGCCCTCGATGACCGCCGCAAGGCCATCCAGCAGGAATCCGACGCCCTCCTTGGCCAGCAGAAGAAGGCCGCTGCCGAAATCGGCGCTCTCATGAAAGCCGGCAAGAAGGATGAGGCCGAAGCCGCCAAGGCGAAAGTCGCAGAAATCAAGGCCCGCAGCACAGACCTTCTCAAGGAGGCCGATGACACTGCCGCCGCTCTCCAGGACAAGCTCGTCCTCCTTCCCAACCTTCCCTGCGACCTCGTCCCCGAAGGAAAAGGCGCAGAGGACAACCTGGTTGTGAAGATGGGCGGAACAGACCCCGTCCTTCCCGAAGGCGCCCTCCCTCACTGGGAGCTCGCCAAGAAGTACGACATCATCGACTTCGACCTTGGTGTAAAGATTACCGGTGCAGGTTTCCCCGTCTACAAGGGCAAGGGTGCAAAGCTCCAGAGGGCCCTCATCAACTACTTCCTGGACCGCAACACCGCCGCCGGCTACAAGGAGGTTGAACCTCCCGTAATGGTGAATGCAGCATCCGGCTTCGGCACCGGCCAGCTTCCCGACAAGGAAGGCCAGATGTACCACGCAACCGTGGACAACTTCTACATGGTCCCCACCGCCGAGGTCCCCGTCACCAACATCTTCCGTGACGTCATCCTCGGTGCCGATGAGTTCCCCCAGAAGCTTACCGCCTACACTCCCTGCTTCCGCCGTGAAGCCGGTTCCTACGGCAAGGACGTCCGCGGCCTGAACCGCCTCCACCAGTTTGACAAGGTGGAAATCGTGCGCGTGGAAAAGCCCGAAAACAGCTATGCAGCCCTCGATGAGATGATAGCACACGTAGAGAGCCTTGTGAACGAACTCGGCCTCCGCTACCGCATCCTCCGCCTCTGCGGCGGCGACATGAGCTTCACCAGCGCAATCACCTATGACTTCGAGCTCTGGAGCGCAGCACAGGGCCGCTGGCTCGAGATTTCCAGCGTCTCCAACTTCGAAAGCTATCAGGCAAACCGTCTCCATCTCCGTTACAAGGATGAGAACGGCAAGATGCAGCTCGCCCACACCCTCAACGGCAGCTCCCTCGCACTTCCGCGCGTAGTTGCAGCCCTTCTCGAGGACAACCAGAAAGACGGCTACATCGAAATCCCCGCATGCCTCCGTCCTTACACCGGCTTTGACCGCATAGACTAGACGATTTTGGCGAAGGTCTGTTTTTTCCACGCAGACCTTCGCCATAAATATTGCCACGCAAGTGCGTAGAACGCATTTTGTGTGGTTAAGGTCTGGCACATAAAAACAGACCTTCGCCAAAAAAAAGATTCCACCGGAAACGATGGAATCTTTTTTTATACGAAAGGTGTCAAAAACTTACTGCTCTTCCTGGAGACGGAGCTTCTGAACGTAAATGGCCTTCTGGAGAGCCATACGCTTGATCACGGAAGGCTTCTCAAAGTTCTTGCGGGCGCGCATTTCGCGGACGGCGCCGGTCTTTTCGAACTTGCGCTTGAATTTCTTAAGGGCTCTTTCGATGTTTTCGCCTTCTTTGACTGGAACGATGATCATGCTTTTTACACCTCCTTTTTCTTAAAATGGGCTGCAAAGTTAAAAAACTTTTGCGAGCGTGCAAAATTTTTTATTAAATTTGTGGGTAACAAGAATGTTAATACCCTAAGTATATGAAAAAGAAAGCCACTGAAACTTATCCTTGGAGCTTCGCCTCGGTTGGCGGAACCGTACGTGTGAACATCCGGAGCGGGCAGGACATCGCCCATCTGGGAGAGCTTGACAGAAAGCTGTGGACCGTCCTCAGCTGCCCTACCACAAACCTCGAGTTTGACGAAAAGACCCTGAAACTCATCGACACCGACGGTGACGGCAAGATCCGCGTTGACGAGGTCATCAAGACCGCACAGTGGCTCACCCGTATCCTGAAGGATCCGGAAATCCTCCTCAAAGAGCCCGAAGAGCTCAAGTTCGAAGACTTCAATGCCGATGATGCAGACGGTGCAAGGCTCCTCTCATCGGCAAAGCAGATTCTCCAGAACCTGAAGCTGGAGAAGGAATCCATTGCCCTGGAAGATACCGCAGACAACGTAAAGATTTTTGCCGATACCAAGTTCAACGGCGACGGCATCATCACCCCCGCAACAGCCGGTGACGAGGCCACCGCAAAGCTCATCGAAACCATCGCCGGCATAGCATCGGCAACTGACCGCAGCGGCGTTCCCGGCATTACCGCAGACCAGGTAGAGGCATTCTACACCGCCTGTGCCGACTACTCCGCCTGGAAGGCCGCCGGCACCGCAGACGTCTTCCCCTTCGGCGACAAGACTGCCGACGCCCTCGCCGCCGTAGAAGCCGTCAAGGCCAAGATTGCCGACTATTTCATGCGCTGCCACCTTGTGGGCTTTGACAGTGCCATCTCCGGCGCCGTAGACGTTTCCGTAGACAAGATCGCCGCCATCGAAGGCAACCTTGCCGACGCCGCCGGCAAAATCGCCGAAGAGCCCCTCGCCAAACCCACTGCCGATGCCGTCCTCCCTCTCACCGAGGGCCTGAACCCCGCCTGGAAGGCCGCCATCGAGGCAATGGCCGCCCTCGTCGCCCCCAAGAAGAAAACCCTCACAGAGGCCGATTGGAACGACATCCTCGGCAAGTTCGCCCCCTACTGCGCCTGGATGGGAGCAAAGAAGGGTGCCGAGGTCGAAGGTCTCGGCCTTGAAGCTGTCGAGGCAATCCTGAAGGAAGACAAGAAGGCCGCCCTCCTGGAGCTCATCGCAAAGGACAAGGCCGAAGAAGCCAACGCCCTCTCCATCGAAGAGGTGGACAAACTCCTCCGCCTCTCCCATAACTTCTACCGCTTCCTCAACAACTACGTAGTCCTTGCCGATTTCTACGCCCCCGACAAGAAGGCCATCTTCCAGGCCGGCCGCCTCTACATCGACCAGAGAAGCACAGACCTCTGTATAAAGGTGGCAGGTCCCGCCGCAGAAATCGCCTCGCTTTCAGGCATGTACATCCTCTACTGTGCCTGCAAGAGCGACAAGCTGGGCAAGAGCTTCAACATTGCAGCCGTCCTCACCGACGGTGACGTCGACGGCCTCCGCGTAGGCAAGAACGCCGTGTTCTATGACAGGGAAGGCAACGACTACACCGCACAGGTTACCGCAATCGTAGAGAACCCCATTTCCGTGCGCCAGGCCTTCTGGAGCCCTTACAAGAAGGTTGCCCGCATGATCAGCGACCGCATCGACAAGAAGGCTGCCGAAAAGAACGAAAAGTCCATGGCAGGACTCACCACCGCAACCAACACAGCTGCCGACGGAAAGGCCCCTGCAGTTCCTTTCGACATCGCCAAGTTTGCCGGTATCTTTGCCGCCGTGGGCATGGCATTAGGTCTTATCGGTGCTGCGCTTGCCGGTGTTATAGCCGCCCTAAAGGGCATTACCTGGTGGCAGGTGCTCATTATCATCGCAGTTGTGATGCTCCTCATTTCCGGCCCGTCCATGTTCATCGCCTGGAGGAAACTCAAGAAGCGTGACCTCGGTCCGGTCCTGAACACCAACGGCTGGGCTGTCAACGCCAAGAGCCTCGTGAACGTGAAGTTCGGCAAGACCCTCACATCCCTTGCCAAGTTCCCCAAGCTCACCGCAGTAGACCCTGAAGCAAAGAAGAAAGCTGCCAGAAGGACGTTCTGGAGCTGCTTCTGCGGCATCATCATAGTAGCCGCCGTCGCTCTCTGGCTCTGCAACGTACTTGCCCCCATCGGCATCAAGAGCCCCCTCAAATGCTACAACCCTGATCCTGTAGAAGAGTGCTGCGAGGCCCCGGCAGAGGCATCGGAAGAAGCTCCTGCTGCTGCGGAACTCCCCGCAGAAGCAGAATAATGGACACTCTGTTTCCATATTCCCAGTATGTGACCGGCAAGAACTTTGTCGGCAGGAAGACGGATACCACTCTCCTTGGGAACTTGCTTTCCCAGGGAGAGAATATCGTCATCTATGAACCTCCCAAGACCGGAAAGACTTCCCTGGTGCAGCAGACGCTGCTTAACATGAAGATGATGGGGAAGGCCTTTGCGGTGGGACAGATGTCGGCCCTTAACATAAGGACGGCCGGGGAGTTTCTCCTAAGGATGGGCTCCACCGTCGTAAAGATGGCCGGCAGCACCCCTGCAGAGTATTCCGCCATAGTGGAGAAGTATCTGGGCGGGACGCACTTTGTCTTTGACAATGCCGCGTATGCCGAAAGGGGAGAGGTCCTTTCCCTGAACTGGACCCCGGACCGTGACGATGCATCGGCCATCCTTGGTTTCCCGTTCCGCCTTGCAGAGGACAGAGGCATGCAGATGTTCCTCATCGTGGACGATTTCCACTGCCTCCTTCATCTGGACAATCCCGACGGTATCTTCGTCCCGCTGAATGCCGCTATGAAGCAGGCGCGCGAAAACGGCCTCAGGAAGTTCTCCTTCATCATTCTTGGCTCCGGAGTGAACGCCATGCACGACATCTTCCGCTCCAGCCTGCTTTTCCATCGGCAGGTAGAGAGGGTGAAGCTTTCTCCCATCGACCAGAGGGAAATGGCCGACCACGTCATGAAAGGCTTCCTCTCCGGCGGCAAGGTCATATCCGGGGAACTCATGATGGGCGCCTGCAACCTGTTCCAGGGCCATCCCTGGTACATCAACCAGCTTGCGGCCATCTGCGATTCCATGACCAGGGGCTACATCATGGAGCCGGTTCTGATAGATGCGCTCAGCTGCCTCATCTCTACCCACGAGCCCCGTTTCCAGGCCATCATGAATGACCTCACCACCCATCAGGTGAGCCTTCTCCGCGCCACCGTGGACGGCGTTACAAAGCTCTCCAGTGCCGATGTCATCCGCCGCTACGGCCTCAATTCATCGGCAAACGTGAAGAGGGTGAAGGATGCGCTGATGAAAAAGGAGGTCCTTGTCTTTGACGAGAACGACATCCCTTCGATTATCGACCCTCTGTTTGAATACTGGGTAAAGAAGTATTTCTTTGAGATAAACGTATGAAAAGACTTGCAGTCCTCACCGGGGCGGGCGTGAGCGCAGAGAGCGGTTTCGCCACTTTCCGCGACGCCGGCGGCCTTTGGGAACAGTATGACGTGAATGACGTTGCTTCCATCGAAGGATGGTACCGCAACAGGCAGCTTGTGCTGCAGTTTTATAACGAAAGGCGTGCCCAGCTCAAGGACGCCAAGCCCAATGCTGCCCATCTGGCAATTGCCGGGCTGGAGAAGTCATATCATGTCGATGTGATTACCCAGAACGTGGACAATCTCCATGAAAGGGCAGGTTCCACGCACGTGGTCCATCTCCACGGCGAACTCACAAAGGTGCGCCCTGAAAACGGAGTATATGATTCTACCGGCTCGGAGAATGAAGTCATCGACGTCGGCTATTCTCCAGTCATCCTGGGAGACAAGGCCCCTAACGGCAGCCAGCTGCGCCCGCATATCGTCTTTTTCGGCGAGGCCGTCCCCAAGATCGAAACCGCCATCGACCTCGTCTCCAAGGCCGATATCCTCCTCATCGTGGGCTCCTCGCTCCAGGTGTATCCTGCCGCAGGCCTTTACCGTTATGCTCCTCACGGCTGTCCCATCTACGTCATAGATCCCAAGCCCGTACCCATCAGCGACCCCCGCGTCACCTTCATCCAGGACGTCGCCACCAAGGGCATGGAGAAGTTCATTGAGATGCTCTGATTAACCCCGGTCACAAAACCGGGGTATTTCGGCCCCAGGCCACCATTAGCCATTTTCGGGCAGACTGGCAAGTTTATTCCTCAGCCCTTAAATACCCGTGTCTCACCAAATCCTCCCGGCACCTTACCGGGCTGGTATAGCCATCCGCAATCACGAAAAGATTGTCGGCCACGGAGGAGATGGCGTCGTAGTTATGGTCCGTGACGATGATTCCGTGGTCCTTGCTGCGTTCCCGGATGAGCGCCTTAACTTCATCGATATTCACGGGATCGACCTGCGTAAACGGCTCGTCCAGAATATAGAACGGCGCATCGCTTAGCAGCACCAGATACAATTCGGCCAGCCGGGCTTCGCCGCCGGAGAGCTCATAGATGTGCGAATCGTAATGGCGGGAAAACCTTGGCAGCCTGTTGACGAAGGTCCAGTAGTTCACGCCGTACAGTTCAAAAGCCCGGTGCAGTTGCATTCCTTCCGGAATAAGTCGGCCTTGAGGCAAGTACTTGATGTATCGGCCGATGGTCTGCCTGTCGACAGGTTTTTCATCCATGCTCACCATCACATTCTCTACCCGGAGGCCGCCCATGAGGGCGCGGAACATACAGGATTTTCCGGCGCCGTTGCGTCCAAGAAGGCCGGTGACCATCCCGGTTTCGGAGGTGATATACCCGCCGCTAAGGACCGTCTTCTGACCAAAGCGAACCACCACGCTGTCCACGATGAGTTTGTGCTTATCCATACAGCAGATGTATAATGGCCATGAGAACGGCAAGTGAGAGAAAGTCTATCAGAATGACACTGATAAGCAATTTCCTGCGTGAAAGACCCAGGTTGATGTAGAAGAAGATGGCATCCCTGTCACGGGATTGCTTCACCAGGTACATGGTAATGGCCAGAAGGGCCACTTTCAGGATAAAAGAATCCACCATGAATGTGTAGGAGAATCCTAAGGTTTGGAAACCTGCGCACACCAGATTATACACTGCGCCAATCAGGAATATGCCTTTCCCATAGCGCCAAGTGAGTGATATGCAGTCCCGGAGGGTCATATGGCCTATTTGACTGCAATTATAATGCCGACCATCCGTTCGTATATCTGATTACGGAAGCCAGCACAGGAGCCGTGCTCTTTGCCGGACGCTATGGTGGAGAATGACGTTTTTTCACTACCTTTGTGAAACTAACATAGATAGTTATGAAACGAGTCCTTGCCATTCTTTTCCTTCTTTTTCCGTTTCTTTCCTGTTGCCAGCCCAAGACATTTCTCACCGACAGGACGTTGGAACTGTGTCAGTATATTCCGGACCATGTGTTGAAACCGGAGGCGAAGGAGGCTATGACTCCGGATTTTTTCCGGGCATTGTCCGAAGCCTTCAATGCTCCCGTTGCCGATTATGGGGAGATTGGGGATAACGAATGGCTCTGGTATTTTGTGACCGGAAACGGCGGCAGTGAACCTGTCTACAGCGTGAAGTCCGTGTCCCAGACGGATAAAGACTCTGCCCGTGCAATTATCACCGTCAGGCAAAAATGGGAAGACGGTAGCTTTGCAGAAGAGGATACCAAAGAGTACGAGGTTTTGCTCAAGCGTGTTGATGGTCAGTGGCTTCTGGACGATTTCGATGGCAAGAAGGCCGCGTGCCAAGCCTATGTCCGTCAGGTGCGGGAAAAGTACGCTTCCGGGGAGTATGTAAAGTACCTGGAATCGGCCGAAGACCTGAAGGAGTACGTCCCGGACTTCCAGGAGCGCGTCAAAGACTTTTACGCGAAGTACGGGGAATAACTCCCGAACTTTTTAGTGAACTTATTCTGCCGTGACGAAGTCCTCTTTTTTGAAAAATAGAGGCCAATAGATCCCTTCATGATTCCGTTCGTACCAGAACCACCTTCCATCGGCACAGAATGTCTGACAGTCGAATTGCAAAAACTCTTTTTTGAGCGCTGCTGTAAGGCGGACTTGCACTCCCGCCTCTACTTCTTCCGGCCATCTCAGATACTCCACGGTCCAATCCAGTATTCTCCCGGTCTTATCATACTTTGACGGGATGATCTTTGTTGTTATCCTGAACCCTTTCAATTCCGGAAAGTCTCTATGATTAAACTTCTTGGGTAATTCTTGAAGCATCAGATCCCTGCTTATCGTCCCTTTATGCCGTTTATTTTGATAATGACGGGATGCCGTCACAACGCCTGATTTGATGATAAGTTCTACCTCGGTCTCATTCAAATCGTCCCATCCGATTCCCGATGCACAAAGGAGGGGGCCAGTCCCGCAAATGACGGTCCCGCTGAACCAAGAGGCAAAAATGTTACCGTGACTGTCTTTGAAATCCTTTAAGGCATCCCTAAAATCGGCCTTGGCGGGGCCCGTCTCCAATGCTTCAAGATAGAGTTTATTGCCATCTACACGCCACGTGGCCACATAACCCCGGAAGTTCCAAGAAAAGAATTCATTGAAGCCGACTTGATCCCTTAATGAGCAATAGTGCAAAGAATCCAGTTGACCCAGCGGGGCGGTGTTGATTGCATACTTGACATTGCCCATAATGAGCGTATCGCGTACCTGACGAGTCGTGCTGCTCCAGCCATAAAGCGGGAGAAACAATAAGGCCCACAGGCACACATAAATATGCATCTTTAGCTTCATATGTTTAAAATCCTCTATCTGTCAGTCAAAGATAAGCATTTTCCAAGACTGTAACAATGTTTCACTTGGAAGCGCCCGA
Organism: Bacteroidales bacterium UBA4360; assembly: GCA_002393945.1. GTDB lineage: Bacteria > Bacteroidota > Bacteroidia > Bacteroidales > UBA932 > Cryptobacteroides. Next base: position 85,561 of record DGSO01000023.1, on the reverse strand, counting down.
TGAAAGTAGCTTTGCTCCCGGTTATTGGTTTATTGCCAAGCTATGGTGTCGATGTTAAGTAATGACATTATTTTCGGTTCATGTGCAAAATCCTGTGTATGCTATGACTGACAATGTCCATTTGCTATCCGGGCACGAAAACATGGTGTTTGGTGTCCAAACGCTCGAAAATGACGCGCTCGGACACGAAAACATGGTGTTTGGTGTCCAAATGCCCGAAAATGACGCGTCCGGGCACGAAAACGTGCTGTTTGCAAACATTGTCGTAATTGTATATATTTGCACTGATATGGACAAGGAACGAATCATACTTGGAATAGACCCCGGAACGCAGCTTCTGGGTTTCGGAGTCATCCGCGTGCAGGGCAAGAAAGCGGAGTATGTGGACATGGGGGTGCTTGACCTTCGCAAGGATCCGGATGCATACACGAAACTGCAGTCCATTTACGAGTGCATATCGGAGGTGTGCAAGAGCTATCGGCCTTCAGAGCTTGCCATCGAAAGCCCGTTCTACGGGAAGAATGCGCAGGTGGTCCTCAAGCTTGGACGGGCTCAGGGGGCCGCAATCCTTGCCGCAAAGGAGTACGGAGTTGCATCCGTGACGGAATATGCCCCCCGAAAGGCCAAGGAGGCCATTGTGGGCAACGGCGCCGCATCCAAGGAGCAGGTGCAGCTCATGCTGGAAAAGACCCTTGGCGTGAAGCTGGAAAGCCGCCACCTGGACGCCACTGACGCCCTTGCAATTGCCCTCTGCCACCACTACGAAACATCCTCCCCGCTGGCCTCTGTCAAAGGCAAAGGCGGCTGGGAACAGTTCATAAAAGACAACCCCGACCGCGTAAAATGATGAAACACCTATCTCTCTTCATGGCTTTTTCACTTATCGGCCTGTTTTCCTGCAAGGGCTACAAGGACCTCCCTGCAGATGCTTTTGAGACGATGCTCTCCGAGGACGGCACCGCCCAGCTTGTAGACGTCCGCACCCCGGAAGAATATGCCGCCGGCCACATTCCCGGGGCAATCAACATAGACTGGTTTGCCGATGATTTCATCGACAAGGCCAAAGCCTCCCTCACCACGGACCGCCCCGTGATGGTGTACTGCCGCAGCGGAAAGCGAAGCGCCAAGGCCGCATGGAAACTGGACGGAAACGAATTCCGCACCTACAATCTCCTTGGCGGCTACCTGGGCTGGACTGAAGCCGGAAAAAGGACCACCACCTATGAGGCAGAGCGCTTCTGCACGCCTTCGGGCAAGGTCGTCACCGTGACGCTCATCAAGCACGGCAGCCTTGAAATCTCCTTCGGCGGGAAGTCCGTTCAGGTAGACCCCGTCTCCGGTCTCGGAAAACCCACGGACTACTCTGCAGAGTTTCCCAAGGCCGATTTCATCCTCGTCACCCACGAACACGGCGACCACTTCGACAAGGAGGCCATCGCTGCCCTCACCGATGAGAGAACCGCCCTGGTCACAAACGCCCGCTGTGCCGATATGCTCGGCTACGGAACCATCCTTGCAAACGGGGAGAGTTATTCAGAAGGTATTTTGCACGTCGATGCCGTCCCTGCATACAACACCACGGAAGGCCATCTGCAGTTCCATCCCAAGGGTCGTGACAATGGCTTCGTAATCACGCTGGACGGCCTCCGCATCTATGTAGCAGGAGACACGGAAGACATTCCCGAAATGTCCGAGCTCAAGGACATTGACGTCGCCTTCCTGCCCTGCAACCAGCCCTACACCATGACGGTTGACCAGCTGGTTAACGCCGCCAAGGTTATCCGCCCCAAGGTCCTCATCCCTTACCACTACGGCCAGACGGACATCAGTTCCGTCCCCGCCCTTCTCCCCGGCATGGACGTCCGGATCTGGCAGATGCAGTGATCCGGTCACGAAAAGCCATGTTTTCGTGACCGCGCAAGGTTTTTTCCTCCGTCCGGGCACGGAATACCTTGTTTTCGTGTCCGAAAGACATTGATAACTTGTACTAAATCACTATCTTTGCACGTTTTTTTGTAGAACGTGTTAAACCTTGGCGCGCGCAAGGTGTCTAAGGTTCGTTACAAGTGTATTTATGGTTAGAAGAATTGTGACTGCAACATTTGCAGTGCTGCTCGCGCTGAGCATGAGCGCCCAGAACTACAAGGTGAGCGTGAAACTCCAGGACGCATCGAACGGCGCTCCCATCGAGTTCGCCACCATTTCCGTTACGTCAGACAAAGGCGGCACCCCCAAGTACTCCCTCACGGACACGGAGGGCTCCGGCACCATAGACAAGGTCAAGAAGGGTACATACACCTTCAAGGCCGAGATTATGGGCTACGTCACCGCCGAGAAGAAGGTAACCGTAGAAAAGGACCTGGACCTTGGCACCATCAAGATGGACCTTGACTCCAAGGTGCTTGACGCCGCATCGGTATCGGCAGTGGGCAATCCCATCATCATAAAGAAGGATACGGTGGAATACAATGCATCGTCCTTCAAGATAAGTGATGACAACATGCTGGTGGACCTTCTGAAGAAGCTCCCTGGCATTGAGGTCTCCGAAGACGGTACAATCACGTCCAACGGCGAGACGGTCTCCAAGATTACCATCGCCGGCAAGACCTTCTTCCTGGACGACCCTCAGCTCGCATCCCAGAACATCCCTGCAAAGCTTGTAGAGAAGGTTAAAGTGGTGAAAAAGAAGAGCGAACAGGCCGAATTCACCGGCATCGACGACGGTGAGGAAGAAACCGTCATCGACCTTTCAGTGCGTCCCGGCATGATGAACGGCGTCTTTGGAAACGCCATGGCCGGCGGCGGTCACGACCTTCCCTCCAAGGAAGGCGCCGTCAACGACTGGCGCTGGCAGGGCGCCCTCATGGCCGGTAAATTCACCGACAAGAGCCAGCTCAGCGTCATCGCAAATGCCAACAATACCAACAACCGCGGCTTCAACGACCTTGCCGGTTCCATGATGAATTCCATGATGGGAGGAGGCGGCGGTATGGGCCGTCGCGGTGGCGGCTGGGGCAATTCCAACGGCATCACCACCTCCTGGATGGGCGGCGTGAACGGCAACTGGGACCTCCTTGGCGACAAGATGGACCTTGGCGGGAACTATCTCTACAACGGCAGCATCACCGACGTTGAAGAAACCACCTACAAGGAGACATATCTTTCCGACGGTTCAACTCTCATCTCCAACACCGACGGTTCCAGCCACCGTTTCACTGACGGCCATCGCTTCGGAATGCGCCTGGAGCATAAGTTCTCGGAAAACACCTCCATTCTCTTCCAGCCGCAGTTCAACTTCGGCCGCGGAAATTACGTCCAGCAAAGCGTCTTCGACACCGAATCCGAACTTGCCGACGGAACCCGCAGCAAGACCAACGACGGTTTCACCCTGAACACCGGAAACAACAACAGCATGCAGACGAGGGGCTTCTTCCTCTTCCGCCAGAGGCTGGGCATGCCGGGAAGGACCATATCGGCAAACATTGACTGGAACGTATCCAAGAACAACCTGGACGGAAACAACCGTTCCCTCACCAACAATGCGTATGACGCTTCCGGGAACGCCACGGACTATGACTCCGTGAACCAGCGCATCCACCAGACCTCCAACTCCGAGTCTGTAGGAAGCCGCATCGTCTATACCGAACCCCTTGGCGGCAACTTCTACTTCGAGGGCAGCTACAATGCCCGCTACAGCAAGTCCACTACCCTCAAGGACGTCTATGACAGTGACGAAGGCTATGCTCTCACCATCGATGGCATGGAGTACATTCCTGCAAATCCCGAACTTTTCAACGATACTTATTCCAACAGCATCCTGAACCGTTCCATAACCCAGAACGGTGGCATAGCCTTCATGTATCAGAAGGACAAGGCCAGGGCGCAGCTGGGAGTATCCGCCATCCATACCGATACCCACAACGAGACAAAGGGCTATGACCCTTACGATGACAAGCGTCTGAACTGGGCACCCCGTGCGATGCTCTTTTACGACTTCAACGACAACGCGAACATCCGCCTGTTCTACTTCGGCCGCAGCGCTCAGCCTTCCACCACCCAGCTGCTCCCTGTAATGGACAATTCCAACCCTCTGGCCATGAGCCTTGGTAACCCCAACCTGGCGCCGTACTTCAACCACGGCATGCGTTCAGACCTGGAATACTCAAACAAGCAGACTTTCTTCACGGCACGTCTGCACCTTGAGGGTAATTATACCCAGAATCCCATCGTGAGCGCCCTCTGGTATGACAATACCGGTGTCCAGTACTCCCTCCCCGTGAACGGAAAGGATTCCTACAGCGGCAACGTCAGGTTGATGGTGAACGCCCCTATAGCCAAGTCCGGTTTCTCCGTGTCCAACATGACCCGTGCAAGCTACTCTTCATCAAGCAGCTACGTTGGAAGCGCGATGGATATGAGCTCCTACTTCAAGGATGCATCAGAGGCTGCGGCAAGCGGCGGCAGCGTGGGCGATTTCAACTACGACAAGTTCTTTGCCGATTATCCTGACCTTGATGCCGCAAGCGAGTTCTCTGCAAATACCACCACGAATCTCAGCCTTGTAGAACGCGTAAGGGCAACCTACCGTTCAGATGCAGTTGAGGTAATGCTTACCGGCCGTACGCGCTACAACAAGTCATGGTATACGATAGGCACCACGCTGGATCCCACCTGGGCGAACCAGGTCGGCTCATCCTTCAAGTGGACCGTGGGCCAGAGCGGCTTTGAAATGTCTACCGACGTGAATTACAACTGGTATCGCGGCTACACCACCGATCAGCCTTCAGAGTTTGTCTGGAATGCATCCATCTCCCAGCAGGTCTTCAAGCGCATGGGAACCATTTCCCTCAAGGCATACGACATCCTTGACCAGGCCAAGAACCTTACGGTGACTGACACTGCCAACTACCACAGCGAAGTGCGCAACAACACTCTGGGAAGGTATATCATCCTTTCCTTCACGCTAAGGTTCGGAAACTTCGGCCAGGCACGTGACCAGATGCGCGCCCGCATGGGCGGCGGCCCCGGCGGCAGAAGGCCGTTCTAAAGGGAGGCCGTATAGGCTTTCCACTTGTCGATGAGAGCCTGCATGTCTGACGGAAGAGGGACTTCGAAATGGAGTCTCTCTCCTGTTTTAGGATGCGTGAATCCAAGCGTGCGGGCATGGAGTGCCTGGCGGGGGCACAGGGCGAAACAGTTCTGGATGAACTGTTTATACTTTGTGTAAATGGTTCCCTGGCGGATTTCGCTGCCGCCGTACCTTTCGTCATTGAAAAGAGGGTGGCCGATGGAGGACATGTGTACCCTTATCTGATGCGTGCGGCCGGTTTCCAGGCGGCATTCCACTACGGTCACAAAACCGTAGCGCTCAAGCACTCTCCAATGAGTAACGGCCCATTTCCCCTTTTCCGGATCATCGTAAACGCGGAAACGAAGCCTGTCGTTGGGGTCTCTTCCTATTGTGCCTTCTATGGTGCCTTCATCTTCCTGGATATTGCCCCAAACCACTGCAGTGTAGATTCTGTCTATTGAGTGGACGAAGAACTGGTCGGCAAGATTCAGCTGTGCGGGAGGGTTTTTCGCGACCACCAGAAGGCCGCTTGTATCCTTGTCTATACGGTGCACGAGGACTCCCATGCGTTCGTCCTCGGCATCGGCATCCTGGCTTATTCCAAGGTAGAAGGCAAGGGCGTTCACGAGGGTTCCGTTGTAGTTGCCGTGCCCGGGATGCACCACCATTCCGGCGGGCTTGTTGATGACAAGGACGTCGTCATCCTCGTAAACTATGTCAAGCGGAATGTCTTCCGGAAGAATCTCCAGCCCGCGGCGCTCGTAAGGCATTACGAACTTGATCACGTCCTCCGGCCTCACGATGTAATTGGCCTTTGCCGGGACGTCGTTTACCAGCACGTATCCGGCATCTATGGCCTTCTGGACACGGCTTCTGGACGTATCTTCCTGATGTGATGCAATGAACTTGTCCAGACGCACCGGCGCCTGGCCCTTGTCTGCCACCAAACGAAAATGCTCGAATAATTCCTCTTCGAGTAATTCTCCTCCGAGTTTAATACCGTCTGTCACTATTCGGGGAGCTTTGACTTGTCAAGTGTGAGGCTGATGCCCACGGAGGAACCAAGGCTGCGGCCTGCGCCGGCAGGATCTGTCTGCTTGTAGACCACTGCGGCCATGGAGTCTGCATAAGTGCGTATGCCGCTGTCGTAAGTCACTTTGCCAAGGTTGAGGAAACGGTCATGGAGGGCGTCCACTGCGCTCACATAGTTCATGCCGGAAAGGCGGGGAACGGTGGTGGAATTGTCAGAGGAGTTCACGCCCACTTTGAGGTCTATGACGGAGCCGCTCACTACGAGGTCTCCGGCGGTGAGATTCCGGCCTTCGGAGCTCTGCCCAAGGACGTTGTTGGTTGCAATGTCCTTCACGTAATTGAGCTTTCCAAGCACCAGGCCGCGGTTTTTGAGCTCTGCTCCGGCCTGGGTCACAGAGTACCCGTAAAGGTTCGGCATCACCACCTTGCGGGGAACAATGGAATTGATGGTGAGGAAGATACTGCGGCCCTTCTTCACGGTTGCGCCGGGCTTCGGGCTCTGGCGATACACCACTCCCGCACTGAGGCGCTTTACAAATACGGAATCCACCACCTTCACGCTCACATGGCCCTGCGAAGCTGCAGCTTCTGCCTCTTTTACAGTCATGTTGGTGAAATCAGGCGCCTGCACGGTCTTCCCGTGGCGGGTAACTATCTTGAGCCCTATTGCAGAACCGATGAGCAGCACGCATACGAACACAGCTGCCCCAATCAGGTTCTTCCAAATCCATTTGTTATCTGATGCCATAGACACTTTCTTTTGAAAGTGCTAAGTTACTATTTTTGCGAAAAAGAAAAAAAATATAAGGCATCACTTTGACGGCCAGGGTGACAAATATGCCTGTTTTTGTTGCCGCAGACGTCGCGCATGACGCCGGGAGTGACAAAAATGGCCGATTTTGCGTCCGTGCGTGTCGGCGTTCGGAAATTCTTATTAAATTTGTCTTGATATGAAAAGCAAGACATCGGTATTCATCATACTGGCGCTTCTGTTTACGCTCTTGATGAGCCTGCCGTGGCTGGTGCCCGGTACCGGGGCTTTGGCGCTGGTAGGGCTTGTGCCGCTTCTTGTCATGGAGCGGCTGGCGGCGCAAAGCGGCGTGAAGCATTTCTGGTGGTGGCACTACCTGGCTTTCGTGCTGTGGAATGCCGTCACGACGTGGTGGGTGGCAAATGCAACCCTTGGCGGGGCCGTCTTTGCAGTGCTTGCAAACGCCCTTCAGATGTCGCTCGTTTTCGGGGCGTTCCGCTGGGTTAAACGCCGCCTTGGCGGTGTGCTGCCCTATATTTTCCTCGCAGCTGCGTGGATTGCCTGGGAGAAATACTACCTCACGGTGGCGGAGATTTCATGGCCTTGGCTAGTGCTCGGCAACGCTTTTGCGGGCACTACGCCTCTCATCCAGTGGTACAGCGTTACCGGCTCGCTTGGCGGTTCGCTGTGGGTATGGCTCACCAACCTTTCTGTCTTCGGCCTTGTTACCGCATGGGCAGACGGCAGCATGGGGGAGTGGACGCCAAAGGCGGGGATATCGGCCCTGACGGGCACCGTGCTGGCGTTTTTGGGGCCGATAGTCTGGTCCCTCTGCATGAGCTTCCAACCTTCCGGGAAGGAGCTCAGCGTCGTCATCGGACAGCCAAGCCTTGACCCTTACGAGAAATTTGAATCCCTGCCGCAGGAGGCCCAGGATAAACGTTTCCTGTCGCTTGTGGACGGTCTTGTCCCGGAAGGGAAGCCGTCTTTGGTAATAGCCCCCGAAACCTTCACCGGTTCATTCTTTCTGGATGAAATCGGCTTGAATGCCAGTTTCAGGCGTTACCAGAAGTGGCTGAAGGGCCATCCGGATGCGACGCTGCTCTTCGGGGCATCGGCCTATGACCGTTCAATCTCCTACAGCGCCCCTTCCATCCTCTCCTATGACAGGGGACGTGCCGATGCGGAAGGCCGCCATCTCTGGCTCACCTCGCGCAACAGCGCCGTTGTTACGGATACATCGGGCCGATGCGAAGTCTTCCACAAGTCCAAGCTGGTTGTGGGAACGGAGCTTACGCCGTATCCGAAGGTGTTCGTCCCTCTGGAAAAGCTCCTGGGCGGGCCCTATATGGGAAAATGCGTGGGACAGAAGGAGATATCCTGCTTGCACGTAGGGGATATCCCTTTCGGCACGGCGGTGTGTTATGAATCCGTCTACGGAGAGTACTGCACCGGATATGTGAGGAAGGGCGCGCAGTTCCTTACGGTGATTACCAACGATGCGTGGTGGGGTGATACGCCGGGCTATCGGCAGCATTTCAACTATAGCAGGCTGCGGGCGATTGAAACCCGCCGCTGGGTGGCCCGCTGCGGTAATACGGGCATAAGCGCCATAATCGGCCCCGATGGGAAGTATCTCAATGAAACCCCGTGGTGGCAGCAGTCGGCCCTTTACGGAAAGGTGGGGCTGGAGACGTCGCTTACTCCGTTCGTGCGTTACGGAGACATCGTCGGGCGTGTTTCCGTGCTGCTTTTCGCCCTGCTTTCGCTGGCGGCTCTTTTTAGGCGAAAGCATTGAATATTAGAAAATAAATTGTATTTTTGTCAAAATAACTAACCCTCAGACACTGTTATGAAAAGAATCGGTTTTATCCTGCTTGCCATGCTCACGCTGTCACAGGCCGCTTTTGCAGCACCCAAGGATGGCAAAGTAAAGTATGGAAAGAACATTTATTTTGCCGGTGAAGTAGACAAGAATATCCCTGCAGGCGCAGGTGCTCTCTACCTCAAGGTCAACAAGGATTCCAGCCCCGAAATCATCAACGGCATATTCCGTGACAACATCATTGACGACGGCTCCGTGCGCATGACCCTCGCTAACGGTGACGTGGCAATCATGGAAGGCCGTTTCCTTTTCGTCGCCCCGCTCGAAAAAGATGCCATGGCATTCGAGCTCATCCTCGAAAGGGGAGTGATTAAAGTGGCGGGTGAAACCTATACCGTTCCCACCAACATCAGCTTCACGGTTGCCCCGGACGAATTCCTGGGCATTTCATACCGTTCCCAGGATTCATTCTACACCACGATGCGCAAGAAGGGAGTCCCCGGTGTCTCATACGGTCTCGTAAGGGCTCCCGGATCGGACTTCGGCGCCCAGATCTCAAAGGTGGACAGCCTCCATATCAATGGAGAAATGTATTATCCCCAGGCAAACGGCCTCTGGCGCAAATGGCTCAACAAGACCGATTATATCGACTCCAAGCGTGATGCGGCGGGCATCTTCACTCCCGTTGCCATCCACCGCGTCAATCCCTTCGACGGCGGCGTGGTAGATTCCGACACCCCCGGCTCCATCTACGAAGACCAGCTCTATACCGGAAAGATTGTCTATCCGGACGCCTCCAAGTACGAAGGCACCTTCCATTATCAGATTACCGTTGACGTCCGCTATGTAGACGGTACCTTCACCGGAAACGACGTTGTAGACACCTGGAAGGAAGGCCTCAACCTCACCGAAATCGAACGTGAACGCCAGCGCAAGATAGAGCGCATCCGTCAGGAAATCGCAGCCCTTGTGGCCCAGGCCGACACCACCGCCGGTACCTTCGTTGGCCGCACTTATGTAGGCATCAAGGATGCCGATCAGATCTCCTACCAGGGCACTCCTGCATGGATCATGCACCTCGACTACGTGAACTTCACATCCAAGGCAAAGGCCGTACTGAGCACTGACAAGGTTCTCATCTACGCCATCAACCAGGAAACCGGCGGCCTTGGTGAAATCCTCTATAACCAGGATCCCTCAGAAGGCGCCAGCGTCAATTATATCGAGAATCTCGGCAAGATTTACATCTGGGATGGCGCAGTCCCTCAGAACTGGGAAGGCTTTGCCGAGGTGCTCTCCGGCTACGACATCGCCCTCCGCAGCGAACGCAGCAACACCCGTTACGTTCTGTTTGACGAAGCCAACGACACCCTCACCAAGGAAGTCTGCCGCAAGGTTGGCGTTCCGTACGTGAGCAAGGCTGAAGAAAACCTCGCCACGGCAGAAGCCCTGAAACTTTAGCGGTTTCCGTCCTTAAAAAACGCCATTTTTAAGGACGACACCCCCTCTAAACGACATTCCATCCTTGAAAACGACCATTTTCAAGGATGGAATTATTCTATGTTGAGATGTAGAGATTCGAACTCTAACTGAGGGAACCAAAATCCCTAGTGCTACCATTACACCACATCTCAATACCTAAATACAGGGGGCTCTGCCCCCTCAAACACCCAGCCTGCAGGCCGGAATTCCTTTGGGAATGCAAATATAGTAAAAATAATTGGAATAATGCGGGGTGTCAGAATAACGTGGGGTGGTTCTCTTCCAATGCGGAGAGGACCTTTTCCATGATGGCTTCGCGCATGAGGGAGGAGCGGGAGTGGACGCCGAAGCGGGAGCAGTACTCTTCAATGGCGGCAAGTTCGCTGTCGTTGAAATACAGGACGTGGCGGTTCTTGCGCAGGAGCATCTGCTTCTGCTTTTCGAGGTATTCGGGGTCTACTCCTGGTATGTGCTTCTTTCTGCGCGTCATGGTCAGAGCTGAACGTAGCGGTGCTGTACTATGCCTTTCCTGTCAAGTTCAATGACGAAAGGAATGTATGAGAGGTCGAAGGTGTCGAGAAGGGTGGTGTCGCCTTCAGAGAGTGCAGAGTCCATGTCTACGAGAAGGACGCGGACCTTTCTGGAACCGGATACAATCTCGTCCACCTTTGCAAGGAGTTCCTGACACGACGAGCATCCTGCCGAATAGAACACTACATAGGTGGGATTGCCTTTGAGTTTGCGGAGGGAGAAAGTGCCTTCCTTTGTGCCTTTCACGAAGATGGGGAAGGGTTTTCTCCTGAGCGTTCCCTTTATTTCGATGTCCGGAACCTCAGACCCCGCAGGCGTGCGGCTAACCATCTCCGTGAGGAACTGTCCCAGCGAGAGTATCTGCGATTCGTCTTCCGGGGTGTCCCAGATGCTTTTGTCTGAAATATAGGTCTTTACAAGCGGGATTATCGCGTCCCTGTAGACTTCCGTGCGCTGCTGGGAGAGGAAGTACAGGAGGTCTCCCTCCACCTGCTTGAATGTGTCTACATTGCCTTCCCCGAAGGTGCGGGCGGCAAGGTAATCGGCAACGTCCATGATGTGGGAGACTTTGAGGGTGTCTCCATAGGCGGCGAACATCTGGGAGAAGCGGGCGGTCTGGGACTCGTCGCCGTAGGTGTATTTCCCGTCGGTAAATTCCCTTGAAAGAAGAACCTTCAGTGCGGGCGTGTCAAGATTCCTGCCGATAATCTCCCCGTCGGGGTTTATCAGGAACATCCTGGGCGTTCCCAGGACTCCGTAAAGGCGCTGCCAGTCGCTTTCCGCCTTAGGGTCCCAAAGATGGTTTGCGCCGTCAAAATCGTTGCGGTAGGACTGCCAGGAATCGGCATCGGCCCCGACGTAAATGGCCCACACCTTTATGTTGTAGTCGGTCTCCCTGAGATAGTTCTTGAGGCGGGCGGTCTCTGCCCTGCAGGAGCTGCAGGAAGTGTCGTAGAAGTAGAGTACGTTATAGTAGCCGCTTGCCGGTATCCTTACGCTCTTGCCGGAGGCGTTCTTGAGGCTCACGGTCTTCGCCTTCTGCCCCAGGAGGGAGTTCCGGTTGAATTCGGCATAGAGTTTGGCGTTTCTCAGGTCTTCGTCGGAGTGCATCTTCACCTTGCCGCTGGCCAGCCATTTGTCCACGATATGCACGGCCACGGCCTCGTCTCCCATTATCTTGGAGTTGAGGTAGTGGTCATAGATTTTCAGCGTCACGAACTGCCTTACAAGCGAGTCCGAGGCCGATTCTATGAGATAGTCGCATTCGGCATTCTGCACCTTGTAGCTTTCGCCGGCAAGGGCTACGAAATACTCTTCCAGCTTGGCCCCGAGTTCGGGATAATCCTGTGCCCTGACGCTGCAGCACACTGCCAGCGATAGCGCCGCGGCTATAATTCTCTTTATCATAGTTGTACTCCTTCCGGTATGAATGCGGAGTAGTCTCCGCCATGTCTCAGGATGTCCCTCACTGCCGATGAGCTGATATGCGCATACTCCTGGGCCGTAGGGATTATGATGGTCTCGATCTCCGGGGCCAGGCGGCGGTTTGCATCGGCAATGGAACGCTCCGTCTCAAAGTCTATCATGTTGCGCACTCCGCGCACGATGTGCTTTATGCCAAGGGCACGGCAGGTATCTATGGTGAGGTTGTCATACTGGATGACGGAGACGCCTGTGAGGTCCGAAGTGGCCTGGCGGATGATGGAAAGGCGTTTTTCCATGTCGAAAAAGCCCTTCTTGTCCTGGTTGATGCCTACTGCCACCACCACGCTGTCAAACATGGTGAGCGCTCTCCTGAGTATATTCAGATGCCCTGCGGTAAAAGGGTCGAAGGACCCCGGGAACAGTGCCGTGGATTTCATAACTGCCAGTTTATGGGTGTTTTGCCCTCGCGGACGAGGATGCTGTTTGTCATTGAAAAATGCTTGCAGCCGAAAAACGCCCCGCGCGCAAGAGGGGAGGGGTGGGCTGCCGTGAGCACTACGTGTTTGGAAGTGTCGATGAGCGAGGCTTTCTCACAGGCATATCGGCCCCAGAGGAGAAACACGACGCCGCGGCACCTTTCGGAAATGCAGCGGATGACGGCATCCGTGAATTCCTGCCAGCCAATCCTGCTGTGGGATGCTGCAAGGCCTGCCTGCACGGTGAGGACGCTGTTCAGAAGAAGCACCCCCTGGCGTGCCCAGGGCTCAAGGTTGGTGTCTCCGCTCATCCTTATGCCAAGGTCGTCCTCTATTTCCTTGAAGATGTTCTTCAGGGAAGGCGGCGCAGGCACCCCGTCAGGAACGGAAAAAGACAGGCCCATGGCCTGTCCCGGGCCGTGATAGGGGTCCTGCCCCAGAATCACAACCTTGACTTCACTCAGGGGAGTGAGCTCGAATGCACGGAAAATAAGGCGTCCGGGCGGGTATATTACCTTCCCGGCTGCCTTTTCCGAGTGGAGATACCGCGCCAACTGTGCGAAATAGGGTTTTTCAAATTCGCCCTGCAGCGCTTCTTTCCAGCTTTGTTCGATCTGTACTTCCATTTAGATTCTTCGCTATGCTCAGAATGACAGACTTACAGAACAAAGTTCAGTACGTCGTCTATTGTTTTAACATAGACAAAGATAAGACCTTTTACGTAAATTTCCTTGATATCTTCGACATCTTTTCGGTTTTCTTCCGAAATTACTATAGTCTGGACGCCTGCACGCTTGGCTGCGAGGATCTTTTCCTTGATGCCGCCAACGGGGAGCACACGGCCGCGGAGGGTCATTTCTCCGGTCATGGCGACGCCTTTCTTGGGCGCCTTTCCCTTCAGTGCCGACACCATCGACACAACCATCGTGATACCTGCCGACGGGCCGTCCTTGGGCACTGCGCCTTCCGGAACGTGCACGTGGATGTCCTTCTCCATGAACTGGTCGGTGGTCATTCCGGCCATCTCCGGATGCGCCTTGATATACTGCCAGCCTATCTGGGCGCTTTCCTTCATCACGTCTCCCAGGTTGCCCGTCATGGAAAGGGCGCCTTTGCCCTTTGCGACGGAGCTTTCCACGAAGAGGATCTCGCCGCCCATTTCCGTCCATGCGAGGCCGGTGACAACGCCCACACCTTCATTTCCTTCAATGTTGTCGTGGAAGGCGGTGGGCAGTCCAAGGTACTCCCTCAGGTGCTCCGGGCCGATGGTCCTGGGGAACTCCTCCCCAAGCGCCATCTTCCTTGCCGTCACGCGGGCAATCTTTGCGATCTGCTTTTCCAGTCCGCGCACGCCGGATTCATGGGTGTATTTGTCGATGATGCCCTCCAGAGCGGCGTCCGTGATGGTGAGCTCGTCCTCTCTGAGGCCGTGCTCCGTGAGCTGCTTGGGAAGCAGGTAGTTGTGCGCTATCTGGAGCTTCTCCTCTGCAAGGTATCCGGAAACGTTTATCATCTCCATCCTGTCCTTGAGGGCGCTCTGGATGGTTGAGGTGACGTTTGCGGTAGTTATGAACAGGACGTTTGAAAGGTCGTAGTCCACGTCCAGGTAGTTGTCATGGAAGGTGGAGTTCTGCTCCGGGTCCAGGGCCTCCAGGAGGGCGCTGGAAGGGTCGCCCTTGAAATCGGCACTGAGCTTGTCTACCTCGTCGAGGACTATGACGGGGTTGGAGGTGCCGGCACGCTGGATGCCGCTCAGGATTCGGCCGGGGAGTGCTCCCACGTAGGTTTTGCGGTGGCCGCGGATTTCGGCCTCGTCGTGCATGCCGCCAAGGGAAATGCGGATGTACTTGCGCCCGAGGGCACGTGCGATGCTCTTTCCAAGGGAGGTCTTGCCCACTCCGGGAGGGCCCCAGAGGCAGAGGATAGGCGAGCGCATGTTACCTTTTAATTTAAGGACGGCAAGATATTCGATTATCCTTTCCTTCACGTTCTCCAGGCCGAAGTGGTCTTCGTCCAGGACCTTCTGCGCGTTGGCGAGGTCCAGGTTGTCGTCGGACATTTCGCCCCAGGGGAGGTCCAGCATGAACTGGAGGTAGGTGAGCTGGATGCTGTAGTCCGGGGATGTGGGATTGAACTTCTCCAGGCGGTTCATCTCCTTGTCGAAGATGGCCCTCACTTCCTTGGACCATTTCTTCTCATCGGCCCGGCGGCGCATTTTCTCCATCTCCTCGCCTTCGTCCATGCCAAGCTCTTCCTGGATGGTGCGCAGCTGGTTGTTGAGGTAGTATTCCCTCTGCTGCTGGTCGATGTCGCTCTTGACCTTCTGGTTTATTTCCTGTTTGATCTGCAGGAGCTGGGTCTGGGTGTCCAGCACCTTGAGGAGGGCAAGGCCCCTTTCGTGGATGTCGGTCACCTGAAGCAGCGCGGACCTCTCCTGGAAGTTCTCCACCTCGATTGTGGTGGCGATGAAATTCACCAGGAAATGGAAATTGTCTATCGACTGGAGTGCGCCGATAGCCTCCTTGGGGGCGAAGGAGGAGGACTTCACGATTGCCGCCGCCTTTTCCTTCAGGCTTTCGCCCAGGACGCGGATTTCGGCCTCGTTCTGGGGATTTGTGTCGAGGGTCTCTTCCCTGTATATGACCTGTGCGCGGATGTAGGGCTCCGTGCTGACGATGGTGCTGCGCTCGATGAGCTTCATTCCCTGGAGGATGGCGGTCATCGAACCGTCGGGCATTTCCAGGGTCTTCATCACACGGCAGGCCGTGCCGAAGGGGCAGAGGTCGTCACCAGTGGGGTCTTCCACCGTGACGTCCAGCTGGGGAATGGCGCCGATCCAGCCGTCGCCGCTCTCTGCGTCATTGACAAGGGCGACTGATTTCTCCCTGCCGATTGTCACGGGGAAAATGGTTCCGGGGAAAATCACCGCATTCCTCAGGGCGAGAATGGGGAGAGTCTCCGGCAAGTCTTTGATATCCACCTTCATGGAAGGTGCTTCGCCCACAACGGGCATTATGTTTACTTCAACGCCTTGGGGGGTCATAAACTCACTGTATATATTTTTCATATCGGTTCAAGTTAGTCAGGGAGACTGCCAAATTGTCAGTTTCCGCTGTTTTTCATTCCGGCAACATATATTGTCAATCTCCGTGCCAAGGGCAAAAAATGCCCTCCGGTGGCAGTTTTTTGTGCTAACAATTTGAATTTTCAAAAATTATGTCTAATTTTGTGGTCGCTTTTCCCCGAGCAAACATTTTTAAATAGTTTATTATCATGACAAAGGCAGACATCGTAAACGAAATTGCAAAGACCACCGGTCTTGAGAAAGCACAAATCCTCTCCGTAGTGGAGGAGTTCACCACCGTAGTCAAGGGTTCCCTCATCGCCGGCGAACCTGTTTATCTCCGTGGATTTGGCAGTTTCATCATCAAGCACCGCGCACAGAAAGCGGCCCGCAACATCACCCGCAAAACTACTATGACCATCCCTGCACATGACATTCCGGCTTTCAAGCCTGCGAAGTCTTTCATGGAGGCAGTAAAGAAATAATTCAATAAATAATTAACAGCTATGCCTAGCGGTAAAAAGAGAAAAAGACATAAAATGGCTACGCACAAGCGTAAAAAACGCTTGCGCAAGAACCGCCACAAGAAGAAGTAAGTTCTTCTTTATGGGATAAAGGGCTTGCAGAAAGGTTGCAGGCCCTTTGTTTTGCAAAAACCAATTTCCAAAATGGAGTCTGAGAAACCGGACAAGGACCTTATCGTTGACGTAACGCCAAACGAGGTACATATCGCCCTGATGGAAAACCACAGGCTGATAGAGTACAACACTGAGTCCAGCACTGGGAACAAATTCACGGTAGGAGACGTTCACCTGGGAAGGGTGAAGAAGATACTCCCCAATCTCAATGCTGCCTTCGTGGACATCGGCGACAAGAAAGAAGCCTTCATCCACTATCTTGACCTGGGTCTCTACTTCCACGCTTTTGACCAGTTCGTCAGGGAATCGAACAAGAATACGCGTCTCAAGGACCTGTATTCGCGCATTCCACTGGGCAATGCCCTTCCCAAGGAAGGCCGCATAGAGGAATACCTCCGCCCCGGACAGATGATCATAGCGCAGATAGTGAAGGAGCCAATTTCCACCAAGGGATCACGACTTACTGCGGAAATTTCACTTGCAGGACGAAACATTGTTCTTCTCCCTTTTGCAGAGAAGGTCTCCATTTCACAGAAGATCGGCTCCAAGGAAGAGAAAAGAAGACTTGAGACACTTGTAAAGAGCATCCTTCCCAAGAATTACGGGGCTATAATCCGCACGGCGGCAGAAGGCAAGAACGCCGCGACGCTGGTGGGAGAGACAGAGGCCCTTATCAAAAAATGGGAGGACTCATGGAAGAAGATTGCGACAGACAAGACTGTCCAGCAGCTGTTCAGCGAATACAGCAAGACCACCACGGTCCTCAGGGACCTTCTGAACGATTCGTTCTCCAACATCTGGATCAACGACGAAAGGGTGGCCGATGAAGCGCGCAAGTACGTTTCACTGATTTCCCCCGAACAGGAAAAGATAGTCCATCTCTACGAAGGGAAGCAGCCCATCTATGACCATTTCGAGGTCACCCGTCAGATCAAGGGCTCCTTCGGAAAGGTGGTGCCGATGAGACAGGGCGCATACCTCGTAATCGAAACCACAGAAGCGCTGAACGTGATAGACGTCAACAGCGGCATTCGTACCAAGACCTCCGACCAGGAAGAGAATTCCTTCGAGGTGAACAAGATTGCCGCAGAAGAGATTGCACGTCAGCTCAGGCTCCGCGACATGGGAGGCATCGTGATAGTGGACTTCATAGACATGGAGTCGAACGATCACAAGAATGCACTCCACAAGTACATGCAGGAGCTCATGGAAAATGACAGGGCCAAGCACAACGTGCTTCCGCTGACGAAATTCGGTCTCATGCAGATCACCCGCCAGAGGATAAGGCCCGTAACGGAAATCAACACCATGGAGCAGTGCCCCGTGTGCCACGGCACCGGAAAGATCCACTCCTCCGTCGTGATTGACGAAGAAATAGAGCGCAAGATTGCATTCTATGTCATAGATAAAGGTGTCCGGTCCCTGATCCTCAGAACCAGCCCCATCCTGGGTGCGTATCTCAAGAGAGGATTTTTCAACTCCTTCCTCGCAAAATGGAAGAAGCGCTACAAGGTTAAACTGGAAATCGTCGAAGTGACTGACTTCACAGTCCTGCAAACTGAAATGCTGAATGAAAAAGGGGAGAAGCTCGATTGAGCCTCTCCTTTTTTTTAGGGGGTTCCACCCCCTCACACACCCCCGCCGCTACGGGCTAGAAGTCTTTGCCCGTATGACACCGTCCAGTTTGCAAAGACACGCCCTTCGCGGGGCGCCTGCAGGCGCCTGGATGTCAATTCATGATGGCTGGTTTGACATTTAGGGCCATTTTTGACGATCTGCACGTCATTGATGACGGCGAGGTTGTCATTTTTGGCCATTTTTGACGATCTGCACGTCATTAATGACGGCGGCGGCCACGTTTTTGGGTGTTTTTGTTACCATGCACGTCATTGATGACGGCGGCGGGCACGTTTTTGGCCATTTTTGTAACCTTACGTGTCGTTGCCTAACAAAATAGCAGTGCTTGGATATGGTTAAAGCACGCTTTGGGCCACAGGAGGCGGATAATGTGCTTTAGCGAGGATAAGGAGATATGGTTAAAGCACACTTTGGGGCGTGGAAGGGCGAAAACGTGCTTTAAGTGTGGTGTGGGTGGGTTGAGATGGTGGGGAGGTATGTTGTCACGCGGCGGGGGGATCACCTCTTGGATTTGAAGAAGTCGAGCATGAGTTGGGAGCATTCTTCCTGGAGGACGCCGCCGGAGGCGATGGTCTTGGGGTGGAGGAGGGAAGGGGAGAAGAGGGAGTAGCCGCGGCGTGGATCCGGTGCGCCGTAGACGATGCGGCTGATCTGGCTCCATGCAAGGGCACCGGCGCACATGGGGCAGGGCTCTACGGTGACGTACAGGGTACAGTCGGTGAGGTACTTGCCTCCCATGGCTTCTGTGGCCGCGGTGATGGCGAGCATCTCGGCATGGGCGGTGGTGTCGTGAAGGCGCTCGGTCATGTTGTGCCCGCGGCCGATGATACGTCCTTTCCAAACCACCACTGCGCCGATGGGAATTTCGCCGTCTGCAGCGGCTGCCTGCGCCTCTTTAAGCGCTTCCTTCATGTATTTCTGGTCGTCGTTGTTCTGCATGGTGATGCGAATATAATAAAAAAAGCCAATAGTATTTGCACTTACGCTATTTTGTACATATATTTGTGCAAAATATTGAATTATGCAGGTAACTACTATTTCTGCCTTCAGGGCCGGCATCAAGCAGTTTTATGACAACGTCCTCCTCACAGAGGAGCCCCTTATCATAACCAAAGGGGACAACGGCGCGGTTCTAATACCGCTTAAAGTGTATAATGCCATGCAGCGCCGCCTGGAGTTTCT
The DNA here is from genome assembly GCA_002393945.1 of Bacteroidales bacterium UBA4360. Taxonomy (GTDB): domain Bacteria; phylum Bacteroidota; class Bacteroidia; order Bacteroidales; family UBA932; genus Cryptobacteroides. The sequence continues at coordinate 66,446 of DGSO01000023.1, read as the reverse complement.
GAACAACACCGGGGCGGTCAGGGATCTTACGGAGGCTATCAATCAGATGCGGGCCGGGCAGCTTATAGAGGTAACTGACATCGACGCCTTATGAAAGTGTATCTGAGCCCCAAGGCGCAGCTGCAGTACCAGGCGCTGAAGGGGAAAAATACCGGCTACGCGTCCCAGGTGAAGACAATTCTCCTGGATATCAAGGAACATCCGCTGGAAGGAATAGGTACGCCCCAGCTTGTAAACGAGTCGGTGCCGGACTTTTGGGAGCGCCGCTTCAACGGCAGCGGCATCATCATGTACCACTATGAGGATGAGGAAGACTATGTGGTTGTCCTGAGCATCGGCAATGAACTGTTGCCATCATATGAGGAATTGCCCTCGAAGATAAGAAAAGTCTCAGAGCGGGATTATGTGTCCATGCTCAAGCAAATGGAAGCCAACCGCGGCCACGCAGATGACCCTAAGGTGGGTATTTTCTGGTATAACCCTTCTTGGAATGAGCTGTTCGGCGTCGTCACTCATCCTGTTCGGGATTATACAAGAGCAAATGCTTCAGATGGCCGTATAACCTGTTCTGAACTCCATGAGGATGTGTGGCGCAAGGAGTTCAATAGGCAAAAATTTCACGGAGACGGCAGCGGCCCTTTTATCGGCCCTTATGAGAATAAACCAAGGGGGAGGGTTTTCTACAGCATGGATGAAGACAAGTTCATTGTGACGGTAGGCCACTGGCTGGAGGAATACCCTCAGGCAAAGCAGCTGATCATCGAAGAGTTTGACCTTCCCGCAGAAAAAACCGTTTTCCAGTATGCAATCCACTGGGACATCGGCCACTCCTGGCGCTGAGGCATCAAAGCTCGTCGTAAGCGCGGATGGCGTCTGAGAGGCGCTGCTCCACGTCCTGCAGCCGGTAGAGGCCGTCGGCATTGGCCTGGAGGCCGTTGAGCTTGATTTTCACGCCGCCGGGAGGATTGCTGTAGGTAAGGGTGCTTTCTGAACGAAGCTGTTCTGCCTTGGCATAGACCAGAAGGAGGTCTGCGTAGTTGTTGCCATCGGCCCCCTTGAAGCATTCGATGATGAGTTTTCCGCCGATGGGAGTGCGCTGCTCGATTGCCCCGGGAAGCTCCGGAATGCCGGCGTCAAGCGAAGCAAGCACGCTGCCGATGTTGGAGTCGTGGCCGCAGAGAAGGGTGAAAACGCGCTTGTCGTTCTGAAGCTCGTCAAGTATTACCTGAAGCAGCGGGTGGGCGACGTTAACGGCAACGGACGGGGCCGTGAAGAGGGCATCCCCGTACCACTCCTTTACGGATGCTATGGTTGTCCAGTCCTCAAAGCTCAGGTCCTTGCCGAAGGCGGCTTTTTTCAAGTCCGGCTCTTCGTAGTACTGAAGGCTAAGCGCATCGGACACGGTGCAGGCCATCTTGAGACCGCCGGTCATGAAAGGCTCAGCATTCAGGCTGAAGCCCACTTGAGATGGATACTGGCTGAAGGATGTGGTGTCCGGGTATGCGGGTGATCCGCTTATGTCGATGACCCTTTCAATCAGGGAGTAACCGTCGGCAATGCCTGCGTTCAGGTCTCCGAACATTTCCTGAATCTCATTCTGGGCCTTGGCGGTGAATGAGGAGGTTATTTTGGTAATCTGGGGGTTGAACACAGGGTCCATGGAGTCGTACTGGACGTTCATCTCAACCCTGGGGTTTTTGCCGGGGAGAAGGGCATCGGCAAATGTGCGTGCGGTGAGCTGGCAGCGCTGTTTGGCGTTGGCATAGAAACGGAAGCGGTAGTTGTCTTCCCCGTACTGTGAGAGCATGTCTTTCTTGGACAGCCATTCCCCAAAGAAGGTCCCCATCTTGTTTTCCAGGCGTTCTCCCTTTGCCGTAAGTGAACTGGGGGCGCCTTCCCAGGCGAACCACTGATAGGTGCTGTTAGTGAGTCGTGTCAGGACAGAATTCTTGCTCACAAGGGGGGAGCGGATGTTATGGCGGCTGAGCACTATCATCTGCTCAAGGGCGTAGTTTTCCTCAAAAGTATCGGTGCGGGAAATCCATTCCGTTTTCTCTTTGGGCTGCGGTTCTGCCTGATTGCCTTTCTGACAGGAGAAGGCCACGAGCATGCATGCCGTGGCCAGGACAAGGTAAGATGATCTTTTCATGGCGCGAAGATAGCGTTTTTTACGTAAAAATGCTATCTTCACAAGATGCAACGAACGAGGTTAACAATTGCTATTATGGCCGCAGGACATTGTATTGCTTCGTTTTTTTATGTATCTTCGCAATATGAAACGAATAGTACTCTTTGCAGCTGCGGTGCTGCTGTCGTCTGCGCTTTTTGCACAGGGTAAATCTTATGTCTACACGGAAGCCTCCAGTCTTACTCTTGGAGGTAAACTCTTCACTGATATTCCCAATCCTTATCACAGGGTGGATACCGTGAAGTTCAAGGGCTTCACCAAAGGAGAGAACCTGCAGGTGAGGGAGTCGTCGGGCATTTACTGCCTTTTCAAGACAAACTCCAAGAGCATCAAGGTCAAGACCGTTTACGGTACGCCCACGTTCCCCAACAGTACCATGGGCATAGCCGCAAGGGGATATGACCTATACATCAAAGAGGGTAAAGTATGGCTCTGGGCAGGCCAGGGAGTGCCTAAACAGACAGACGGCGAGGTAAGCTGCAACATTGTTGTCAACATGGACGGCAGCATGCACGAGTGCCTTCTGTACCTTCCGCTGTTCAGCGAGGTGAATTCGGTTAAGGTAGGCGTTGAGGAAGGCTCCACGCTTGAGCCCATCGATAATCCTTTCCGTCACAGAGTCGCGATCTTCGGCTCCTCATTCACCCACGGCGCCAGCTGCTCGCGTTCGGGAATGACTTATCCCGCACAGTTTACCAGAAAGACCGGAATCCAGCTCCTTAGCCTTGGCTGCAGCGGCAACTGCAAACTGCAGACCTACTTCTGCGACGTCCTGTGCAATGCAGAGGATATCGACGCCTTTGTCTTCGATGCCTTCTCCAATCCTCTCGCCCCCATGATTGAGGAGCGCCTGTTCCCGTTCATCGAGAGACTCCAGGCTGCCCAGCCCGGGAAACCCCTCATCTTCCAGCAGACCATAAGGCGCGAAAGCCGCAACTTCAACACCGATACAGAGGCCAAGGAGGCCGCCAAGCAGGCCATGGCCGACAGCCTCATGAAAATAGCCTGCAAGAAGTACAAGGACGTGTATTTCATCAAGACAAACGCTACTGGCCCCACAAACGAGGCAACCGTGGACGGCACCCATCCCGACGATTACGGCTACACCCTATGGGAGAAGTCAATTGAAAAGAAACTCAAACGCATCCTTGCCAAATACGGAATCCGATAATTTTTCTTATCTTTGTACTGGCATAAGGGCAGGGACATGAAAATTACAAAGGCAGAATTCAAAGGTAGCAGTACCAGGGTGGGGCAGAGGCCCCAGCCCAGGCTTCCGGAATTCGCCTTCATCGGCAGGTCCAATGTAGGGAAGTCTTCCCTCATTAACATGCTCACCGCCAACTCCAAGCTTGCAAAGACATCCCAGACTCCGGGAAAAACTCAGCTTGTGAACCACTTCCTCATCAATGACAAGTGGTACCTGGTGGATCTTCCCGGCTACGGCTACGCCCGCCTTCCGGACAAGGACCGCGCCCGTCTCCGTCACATAATCTGGGACTATATAAACAACTCTCCGGAAATGGTCATGCTCTTTGTCCTCATGGACTCCCGCCATGACCTCCAGGAGGTAGACCGCCGTTTCATCGCCGAACTGGGAGAAAAAGGCATACCCTTCGGCATCATTTTCACCAAGGCAGACAAACAAGGGCCCGATGTCCTTAATGCCCAAATCCTGAAGAACAAGGGACTTCTCCTTCAGGAATGGGAAAGCCTGCCGCCCGTTTTTGTATCATCCTCCGTTTCCGGAGAAGGTAAAACTGAAATACTTAATTACATCGGCCAAATTCTTCAAAACCTATGATTAATGATGTACATGAGCACCGTCTGGCGCTGTTTACCTGTGATGCAAGCCGCTACTTTGCGGAAAAGGTAGTTGATGCTATGAACCGCATGAGGGAACCGGGTTTTCCTGAGATTACCCTGGGCCCCCTTGAGGTCACTCATTTCTCTGATGGCGAGTTCCAGCCGTCTTTCTCGGAAAGCGTCCGTGGTGCCACCTGCTTCATTATTCAGAGTACCTTCCCTTCGTCGGATAACCTCATGGAGCTTCTCCTGTCGATTGATGCCGCAAAGAGGGCATCGTCAGACAAGGTGATTGCCGTCATCCCTTATTATGGCTGGGCAAGGCAGGACCGCAAGGACAAGCCGCGCGTTTCCATCGGCGCAAAGCTGGTTGCAAACATGCTGAAGGTGGCCGGAACCGACGGCCTCATGACCTGCGACCTCCACGCAGACCAGATCCAGGGCTTCTTCGACTTCCCCGTGAATCATCTGTATGCCAGCTATGACTTCCTCACCATCCTGAAGAAGCTGCAGCGGCAGTTCAAGGATACGCTCACCCTTGCAGCCCCCGACATGGGCGGCGCAAAGCGCGTCCACGCATACGCCAAGTACCTCCATACTCCGGTGGTTATCTGCCACAAGACCCGTGCAAAGGCAAACGTGGTGGAAAAGATAGTCCCTATCGGAGAGGTCGAAGGCCGTGACATAGTCATCCTTGACGATATCATCGACACCGCCGGCACCCTTACCGAGGCCGCCAACGAGCTCATGAAGCGCGGTGCCAACAGCGTACGCGCCTTCGCAACGCATCCCGTCCTCTCCGGCCCTGCTTATGAGAGGATCGACTCATCTGCCCTCACGGAAGTTTATGTGACCGATACTATCCCGCTGGATCCCGCAAAGAAGGACCTCCAGGGCAAGATCAGGGTTGTTTCCCTTGCCGAAACATTCGCCCGCATGATCCTCCGTGTGTATAACTATCAGCCCATCTCATCCGAATTCCCCCTGTAGAGATGAAGACACTTCTTGCCGCAATAATCTTCGTGGGAGCAGCCGTGCTGCTCCTTGGAGTGAATATCTTCTTTTTCCACCGTCCATTCCCGAACGGCGAGATATCCACCAACCCGGAGATGCGCAAGCGTGGCATAAAGTGTGCAAAACAGGAGGAGATGGAGATGCTCTCGAAGCAGAAAAAAGCATGCTCCGGGAATTATTCGGATGCCTGTTCCTCCTGCGCGCTCTACAATAAGGAATGAAGAAAAAAGTATCTTTCATAGTAAACCCCATTTCTGGGGATAAAGACAAGTCCAAGGTGCTTTCTGCAATAGGAAGGCACCTTGACACGGACTTATATAATGCCGAAGTCCTCATGACCGAGGAAGGCGGCCATGCAGAGCGCCTGGCCCGCCAAAGCACTGCCGACATAGTGGTTGCCGTGGGCGGCGACGGTACCGTGAACGAGGTGGCCCGCGGTCTTATCGGCACGGACAAGGTGATGGGAATCATACCCTGCGGCAGCGGGGACGGCCTTGCGCTGCATCTCGGTCTGAGCCGGGATATTGCATCGGCAGTGAAAGTCATCAATAAAGGGGCGGTGGCAAAGATAGACGTTGCGCAGATAAACGGCAGGTATTTCCTCTGTACGGCGGGCTTCGGCCTGGACGCGAAGGTGAGCCAGGATTTTGCCAAGTCTTCCCGCCGCGGCCTTGCACGCTATATCCACTATGCCTGGAACGAGTGGAAGAACAATCCGGTGGAGCATTTCACCGTTACCGCCGGGGGCGAAACCTGGAGCGGCGATGCCATTTTTGTGACGGTGGCAAATGCCAACCAGTGGGGCAACCAGGCCAGGATTGCGCCCATGGCTTCCCTAACGGACGGCATGCTGGACGTTGTGGTGGTGAGGCCTTTCAGGACCATAGTGATACCTTCGCTTGTGCGGAGGCTCATGACCGGATATGCCCATACGAGCTCGTACGTGCTCAATTTCCGAGGTCCCAGCATTCATATATCAAGGCAAAAGCCGGGGGCCGTCCACTTTGACGGAGACCCTTCCGAAGGCGGCACGGAATTCGACCTGTCCGTTATCCCTCAGGCGCTTAACGTGCTTGTTCCAAGTTCTATGATAAAGAAGATATGAAAAAGTTCTGGAGCATACTCTGGCGGGTGCTGGTGACCGTCCTCCTTGTGGCGGCCATGGTATTTACGGCAACGGCCGTGAGCCCCATTTACAATTTCGAGGCCCCTAAGCCTTTTGAAGGTGCCGATATATTCAACCCCTACAGCCAGCTGGATAAATCCATCGGCTGGAAGCGCTCCCTTTTCCACTGTCATTCCAAAGTGAAAGGCCCGCTGAACGAGTGCAAGTTCACGGCCGGGGAAACGCTTGAGGTTCTTCAGAAACTGGGCTACGACGTGGTGACCTTCTCCAACCATAACGAGATAACGCCCCATCCTACGGATTCCACCCTGCAGGTGAACGTGTACGAGCACGGCTACAGCCCTTTCAAGTTCCACAAGCTTGTCTTCGGCAGCAGCAAGGTGAAGCATTTCGACCCGCTTCTCCCGCTCCTGGCATCCCAGAAGCAGTTTGAACTGGACTATCTGGGAGACGGCTCCGATTTCATTCAGATGAACCATCCTTACCGTACCGTGGGTACTTCCAGGGATCACATGGAAAAGCTCACCGGATATGAGATTATGGAGCTGGACACCCATATCAGCACGCAAAACGAGTACTGGGACTGGGCTCTGAGTGCGGGCCATTACAGCTTCGGCCTTGCCAATGACGACCTTCACTATCCCGACTGGACCGCCGCCGTGGGCATCCGCTGCAATTTCCTCAACACGCCTTCCGGCAGGTACGAGGACCTGAAGAAAACCCTCATGGGCGGCTGCTACTACGCGATGCGCGTCCCGGACTACGGCAAAGGGGACTGGGCTGTCAAGTATGAGAAAAACAGGCACTTGCCGTATATAGAGGACATCGGCCTGGACGGCAGCACCATCTACATCGCCCTTTCGCAGAAGGCCGACAGCATCCGCGTCAACGGTCAGGACCATGCCGTCCTTGCGCTGTATGAAGATACCGCCGCCGCGGAGTATACCATGAAGGCCGATGACCGCTTCGCCCGCCTCACCGCTTTCTTCCCCGGCGGGGAAGTTATTTATACAAACCCGTTTGCAAGGTATGACGCATCGGTGTCAAGCACTCCGCTCAGGGTATCTGACCATCCGGTGAACATCCTCCTTACGGTGTTTTACAACCTTGCGGTCCTTGCATTGTTTGCGGGGCTCGTTTATCTGCTCTTTGCTTTATGGAAAAGAAAGTAAGACTCTGGCTGTACTGCCTCGTCCTGAGTATATTTACGGTGGCGGCATTTCACCTGCCGTTTTTCTCTCATGCGGTGAAGTATGTAAACCCCGGTTTCAACGGGGTCATGCTCATTGTGAGCGCCGCCCTCATTCTTCTCATCCTTGACTTCTTCCTGTACTACGTCCTTGTATTCCTGGGGCGTTTCGTGGGGAAGTGCATCGTGGCGTTTACGCTTTTCGGAGATGCCGTGATGCTGTATTTCGTCAACGATTACCAGGTGCTGGTGACAGACGAGATGATGGGAAACGTAATCAATACGCAGTATTCAGAGGCCTCCGGCTTCTTCTCGCTGGCGTTTGTGCTCTATATCATCGGCCTGTGTGTGCTGCCGTGCATCTATGTGTTTGGAAGAAAGGTCGATTACGGCAGCTGGAAGGGCTTCCTGGGCGGCTGCGGAATCGCCGTTGCAGCGCTTGCGGCGGTCATTTTCGGCAATATGAAGAACTGGCCTTGGATAGACCGCAATTCCACCGAACTGGGCAGCCTTCTAATGCCCTGGTCCTACACGGTGAACACCTTCCGCTACCTGGACGCCAAGCACAAGGCCGAAAGGAGTGAAATCCTCCTTCCGGACCCTACATCGGTGAGCGGCAGCAAGGACGTCTGCGTGCTTTTCATCGGCGAATCCGTCCGAAGGGACCACTTCTCCCTTTACGGCTACCCCCGTGAGACCAATCCCTACACTTCGAAGGACGGGGTGAAGGCCTATGTGGCGGAATCATCGGCCACTTATACATCGGCAGGGGTGAAGGCGATCCTGGAGTACCGGCCCTCGCGCGAACTCAACGAAATCCTTCCCAACTACCTCCAGCGCATGGGGGCCGATGTCTCCTGGCGCACCAGCAACTGGGGAGAACCGCCAGTCCATACGCCCAAGTATTACAAGATCGGCGACCTCAAAAAGCGTTTCCCCGATGCCGATGACCATTACGACGGCATCCTCCTGGAAGGCCTCCGTGAAGATATCGAATCCAGTACTGCCGACAAGGTCTTCATCGTAATCCACGCCTACACCAACCACGGCCCGGCGTACAATACGAATTATCCGCCCCAGTTCGAGGTGTTCACCCCCGTGTGCAATACCGTGGAGATGGCGAAGACCTCGCAGGAGGAACTCTTCAATGCCTATGACAACAGCGTCGTGTATACGGATTATCTGATTCACAGCGTGATAGAGGTCCTGCGCTCCGTTCCTTCCCGCAGGAGCTGCATGCTGTTTGTCTCCGACCATGGCGAATCCCTTGGCGAAAACAACCTGTACATGCATGGAGTGCCGTTTTCGATGGCTCCGCGCGAGCAGATAGAGATACCTTTCGTGGTATGGACCTCGGATTCCTCGCTGGTGTACAAGGACCTTGATCTCGTGGGCCAGCACAGTGTTTATCACACTGTTTTGGATTTCTTTGGGGTGGAAAGTCCCATTTTTGACGAAAACTTGACTATCTTTGCAAAAAATTAGATTCTTATGGCTTTAGTGGCAATAGTCGGGAGACCGAATGTAGGAAAGTCAACCCTTTTCAACCGCCTGGTGGGAATGCGTCAGGCTATCGTGGATGAGACAGCGGGCGTAACCCGCGACAGGCATTACGGCAAGTGCGAATGGAACGGCCGCGAATTCTCCGTAGTGGATACGGGCGGCTACACCTCCAATTCCGATGACGTCTTCGAGGACGCCATCCGCCGTCAGGTAGTCATCGCCATCGATGAGGCCGATGTGGTCCTCTTCATGTGCGAAGCCGCCACCGGCATCACCGATTATGATGCAGAAATTGCCGATCTCCTCCGCCGCAGCACCAAGCCCGTGGTCCTCTGCGTGAACAAGGTCGATTCCGGCGAGAAGATGTACGACGTCTTCGATTTCTACGCCCTTGGCCTTGGTGAGATCTGGTCCATATCGGCAGCGAACGGCTCCGGCACCGGAGATCTTCTGGACCGCATTCTGGAGGTCCTCCCGGAGGATTCCGCCGCCGATGACGACCACGCAGACCTTCCCCATATCGCCATTGTGGGCCGCCCCAACGTGGGCAAGTCGTCCCTTACCAATGCGCTGCTTGGAGAGGAGAGGAACATCGTCACGCCGGTTGCAGGCACTACCCGCGACTCCATCTCTACCTACTATAACAAGTTCGGCCACGAGTTCATGCTGGTGGACACCGCCGGCATGCGAAAGCGCGGCAAGGTTACGGAAGACCTGGAGTTCTACTCCGTTCTCCGCGCCATGAGGACCATCGAACACTCAGATGTCTGTATCCTCATGATAGACGCCACCCTTGGCATGGAAGCCCAGGACATGAACATATTCAACATCATCCAGAAGAACCGCAAGGGCTGCGTGATTGTCGTGAACAAGTGGGACCTCTTTGAAAAGGACGTGAACACCATGCGGGACTATACCGAGTCGCTCAAGGCACGCCTCGCCCCGTTCAACGACATTCCCATAGTGTTCACTTCGGTACTGGAGAAGCAGAGGATACTGGATGTCCTTGATGCCGCCGCCCGCGTTGCCGCCAACATGGCCCGCCGCATCTCCACATCTCAGCTCAACGACGCCATGCTTCCGGAGATCGAAAACTACCCGCCGCCAGCATGGAAGGGTAAGTACATCAAGATCAAGTACGTAACCCAGCTTCCCACCCGCACTCCGCAGTTCGCCTTCTTCTGCAACCTGCCCCAGTGGGTCAAGGATCCCTACAAGCGCTTCCTCGAGAACAAACTCCGCCAGCACTTCGACTTCGAAGGCTGCCCCATCCAAATATATACCCGCTCAAAGTGAGCGGGTATTATTTTGGTGCCGGCCGCAGGCGCCTTGAATGTATCAAGAGAAGTCAGAAGGTCTTGAGGAGATCCTCAGGGGTGTCGTAGAATTCTATGAGGTCGCGGTCTGCGGGGGTGAGCATATGCTCTGAGACGTAGTGGTCAAGGAGGGCCTTGAAGGGTTCGTAGAAGCCGCCTGTATTCAGGACGATGATGCGGCCGCCGTACTGCTTGAGCTTTCGAAGTACGTGGGTCTCAATGAGCTCGTCAAGGGTGCCGATGCCGCCCGGGAGGGCGATGACGGCAACTGTGTCACGGCGCATTTCCTCCTTTCTTTCGGACATAGTCTTGGTCCAGACCACTTCTGACAGGCCGTCATAGACGAAGGTGAGCATGAACTCCGGCAGAACGCCCTTGTGGTAGCCTCCGGCAGCCTTTGCGGCGTCAGATACGGTGCCCATGGTGCCGCGGTAGGAGCCGCCGGACACTATGCCATAACCCTTGCGGCAGAGGCCGCCTACTACTTCACGGGCGGCAGCTGTATAATCGGGATTAATGTTTTCGCTGGAGGAACAGAATACTGCTATCTTTTTCATGGCGTTAATCGAGCATGAGACCGTGGCGTACGTTTGCGGCCACCTCGCCGCCGCGCAGGTATTCTACTATGGCGAGGGCGAAGTCCACGGCGCAGCCGGCACCGCGGCCGGTGATAATGCGGCCGTCCACCACGGCCTTTTCGGGAGTATACACTGCTCCTTTGGCAATCATGGCTCCTTCGAAACCGTCGAAGCAGGTGAATTTCACGCCTTTGACATCGTCAAGCTGAGAGAGCACCAGGCCCGGAGCAGCACAGATTGCCGCCACGGTGCCGCCGGCTTCGTAATGTTCGCGCATGAGGAGCATGAGGTCTGCGTCCGAGGCGAGATTCTTCGAGCCCGGCATGCCGCCCGGGAAAATCATGACATCCTCGCGGGTGGTCCCGCTTTCTTCGAATTCGAAGTCATGGCGGTTCGAGTCGACTCCGACGGAAAGGCCATGGGAACTCTCTACCATGTACTCGTCGGTGATCGATACCAGGTTCACGTCTATTCCACCGCGGATGAGAACGTCACGGGTTGAAAGAGCCTCCATGTCCTCAAAACCGGAAGCCAAAAAGATTGTTACTCCTTTCATATGCTGTAGATTTTCCCAAATTTAACTATTTTTGTGGAAAAATGGAATGACATATGGAAAAGTTCGATGCAAAAAAGACTGCCGCAGCTGCGGTGAAATGGATACAGGACTGGTTCGAAGAGAACGGCAAAGGCTGTAATGCCGTTATCGGCATATCCGGGGGAAAGGACAGCAGCGTGGTGGCCGGCCTGTGCGTCAAGGCACTAGGAAAGGACAGGGTAATAGGCGTAACCATGCCCAACGGCATCCAGCCCGACATTGAGGACAGCATCAAGCTTATCAATCATCTTGGAATAAAGAGGTACGACATCAATATCGGCACAACTTTCAATGCCCTGATGGAAGAGGTTGAGGCAAAGCTGGGACACGCCGCAAGCGACCAGACCCGCATCAACATGGCACCCCGCATAAGGATGACTGCACTCTATGCTGTCTCTCAGTCCAACAATGGCCGCGTTGCCAACACCTGCAACCTTTCAGAGGACTGGGTTGGCTACAGCACCCGCTACGGAGACGCCGCCGGTGACTTTTCACCTCTTGGCGGTCTTACCGTCGCAGAGGTGATTGCAGTCGGAAAGGAAATCGGCCTGCCTGTAGACCTTGTGGAAAAAACGCCCTCTGACGGCCTCTGCGGCAAGACGGACGAAGACAACCTTGGCTTCACCTATGCCGTTCTGGACCGATACATCCGCACAGGAATCTGCGAAGACCCTGCCACCAAGGCCCTCATCGACCGCAAGCATGAGCTGAACCTCTTCAAGCTCAAGCCTATTCCGCATTTCGAGCCTTAGGCTCCAATTCTTTGATACATTCAAACCACCGTTTTTGTGCACAGAAGGCCGAAAACGGTGGTTTGGCATAGTTTAAACAGGGGCAAACCACCAAAAACGCTGCTCCAGAGCAAAAAGTGGTGGTGTGAGTGTATCACGAATAGTTTATCGGATAACGATGCGCTCGATACGGCGCGGGACGGAGGCCAGGATTTCGTAGGGGATTGTGCCAAGGATATCGGCAAGTTCCGTGACCTGGGGGTCTTCTCCGAAGATGGTTACGGTGTCTCCGACCTGTGCGGGGATGCCGGTGACGTCGAGCATGCACATGTCCATGCAGATGTTGCCGATGGTGGGAGCTCTGTGGCCGTTGACGCTGAAGGAGGCGGCTCCGCGGCCAAGGTGACGGTCGATGCCATCGGCATAACCTACGGGGATGGTGGCGATGACGGTGCCTTCGCCGGCGTGGCCCCATCGACCATAGCCAACAGTGTCTCCGGGCTGCAGGTGCTTGATTTGCAGAATTTTGCACTTGAGGGAGGCTACCGGTGCAAGGCGTCGGCCGGGTATTGCGCTCACGCCATATATGCCGATTCCCAGGCGCACCATGTCAAACTGGTACTGCGGGAATCTCTCTATGCCGGCGGAGTTCAGGATGTGGCGCATGGGCATGTAGCCGATGGCATCGGCAACCTGTGCGGTGAGTTTCTGGAAGAGTTCAATCTGGGAGAGGGTGAAGGTGTCCTGCTCTGGATCCTCCGCTACGCAAAGGTGGGAGAACATGGACTTCACGCGCACCTCGGGGGTGGCTTTCAGATAATCCGTAAGCTCCTTGATCTCGGACTGTACGAAGCCCAGCCTATGCATGCCCGTATCCAGCTTGATGTGAACCGGATAGTCTTTGAGGCCACGTTCCTTCAGGATGCCCACAAGTATTTTCAAGGATTCCAGGTTGGGAATGCTCGGCTCCATGCGGGTGTCGATTATCTCGTTGTAGAAATCCGTACCCGCGGTGAGTACGATTATAGGCAGCGAAATACCGTTTTTCCTTAGTTCAAGGCCTTCTATGGGGTATGCGACGGCGAGGTAATCGGCCCCGGCGCGCTGCATCATGGCGGCGAATTCCACCGCACCGTGACCGTATGCGTTGGCCTTGACCAGGACAAGAAGTTTGGTCTTTGGCTCCAGAAGGGAGCGAAAATATCTGTAATTCTCGGTGCAGCCTTTCAGCGAAAGCTCCAGCCTTGAAAAATCATCTGTGCCGATGTGCATATACCTGATAAATCATGCAAAAATACGAAATAAAATTGTATTTTTGCAGAAAAGGAGAAGATTATGTCAAGCTCTGCCATTTGGATAATAATGATTGCGGTCATGGTTCTGAGCATGATTGTTCAGAACATGCTGCAGTCAAGGTTCAAGAAATATTCGGAAGTGCCTCTCGGCATAACCGGCGCAGAGGTCGCATCCCGCATGCTTGCCGCACACGGCATACGTGACGTGCAGATAGTTTCCATCCCGGGAAAGCTCACGGACCACTACGACCCCACCACCAAGACGGTGAATCTTTCGGAGGATGTGTACTTCGGACGCTCGGTGTCTGCCGCCGCCGTGGCTGCGCATGAATGCGGCCACGTTGTGCAGCACGCCACCAGATACCCGTCCCTGCAGATGCGTTCGGCCCTGGTTCCCGTGGTATCGTTCTCCAATAGCATAGTGTCCTGGGTGCTTCTTGCCGGTGTCATTTTCATCAAGTCTTTCCCGTCCCTGCTGTGGATAGGCATTGGCCTGTTTGCAATGACAACCCTTTTCAGCTTCATCACGCTGCCGGTGGAAATCAATGCCAGCTCCAGAGCCGTCAAGTGGCTTGAAACTTCAGGCATAGTCACTTACGAGACAAAGCCCATGGCCGTAGACGCCCTCAAGTGGGCGGCATACACGTACGTAATCGCCGCTATCGGCTCCCTGGCCACCCTCCTCTACTACATTTCCATGGCCCAGCGCAGGAACTGATTTGCCGGCGCTTGGATACATTCAAACCACCGTTTTCGGCCTCGGGTGACCAAAAACGGTGGTTTGCCATAGTTTAAACCCTGCCAAACCACCAAAAACGCCATTACAGGGCCTAAAGTGGTGGTTTGAATGTATCCAAATCCTTGACAGAAGAAAAACGGCAGTTGCTTTTGTGAAGAAACTTGAGTACATTTGTAGAGTTATGGAAATGGAGGAATCATATCTGGAACTGAGCACTTTGCTCGCCGCCGTCAAGGAGGCTGTGGCGGAGTCTTTTCCTCTGCCGGTGTGGGTTAAGGCGGAAATCAGTTCCTGGAGTCCAAGGGCCAACGGGCACTGCTATCTTACCCTCAGCGAGTCCCGCGGCGGCAAGCTCATTGCCGAATCCCGCGCAATGATATGGAGCTGGAAGTATCTTACTCTCAAACGCGCTTTCGAAAGGGAGACCGGGCAGCAGCTGCAGGCCGGAATCACGGTCCTGGTGCAGGTCAGGGTGAATTACAGCGAACTCTACGGTGTCAGCCTTTACATAGAGAACATAGATCCCGCCTTTACGGTGGGGGAGAAGGCGCTTGAGAAAAAGCGCATAATAGAGCGCCTTCAGAAAGACGGCTACATGGACATGCAGAAGGAGCTTGCCCTCCCGCGCATACCGTACCGTCTGGCTGTCATCACGTCCAAAACCGCCGCAGGCTACCAGGACTTTCGCAATCACTTGACAGGGAATCCGGAAGGCTACGTCTTTGATCTCAGGCTGTTTGAAGCGTCCATGCAGGGTGCCGATGCCCCCAAGTCAATAAGCAGGGCCATTGCAGAAGCCGCAAAGGAAGGAGCGGACGCCATCCTCATCCTCCGCGGAGGCGGCAGCGAGACGGACCTCTCCTGCTTTGACGACGAAGGCCTTGCCATAGCCATAGCAGAGTGCGAGGTCCCGGTGGTGACCGCCATCGGCCATGACAAGGATGTCCACATTGCCGACATGGTAGCCTCTCAGTCAGTGAAGACCCCAACCGCCCTTGCCGATCTTTTCCTCGACATCTACCGGGATGAAGACGCCCTCATCGAGGCGCTCCAGGGGCGCATTTCGAATGCCGCCGCGCGGAAGATATCTGCCCTGGAACTTGCCCTGAAGGGGCTGGACGCCAAGGTTCAGAGGTCTGTCAGTACCCGCCTGTCGGACATGCTCCGCCGGGCAGAGACGGCCGCCTCCAGGGTGGGCCTTGCCGTGACAAGGCGCATCGGCGCGGTGGAAGCGGCTCTTCAGCGTGCTGCTGGCCGCGTGTCCAGGGGGCTTCTGAGAAAGTACTCGGATACCGCAAAACTCTCCGAGGCTGCCCTCCACAGAATCAGGTTTGCGGCGGCCTCAAGGTACTCGCTTGCCGTGTCGGACCTCGCCCTGAGGGAAGCCCGCATAACGGCAACGGACCCCCGCAACATCCTATCCCTTGGATATGTACTTGTAACCGGCAAGGACAACAAGGTTCTGAAGACCGTAAACCGCGTGGCGAAGGGAGACCGCATCGGCGTCCGCTTCTCTGACGGCTCCCTCACTGCCAAGGTTGACGAAGTTTATACGGAAAAAGTTGACATACAAAAAGTTAATATAGCATGAGCGACAAATTCGATTACGCAAAAGCCATAGCGGAACTTGAAGAGATTGCCGCAAAGGTTGAGAATCCGGAAACCAAGCTGGATGACATTGACGCCCTTGTTGGGCGCAGCAAGGAACTGCTCAAACAGTGCCGCGATTATCTTCGCAGCGTAAAGGAAAAAATAGACTCTCTGGACAAGGAATAGCATGAAACAGATTTACGAAATCGACCCCTGGCTGGAACCGTTCAAGGATGCAATCAAGGCAAGGCACGAACGTATCGCCTCCATGAAAAAGCACATCGCCGGGGACGGCCTTCTCAAGGATGCCGTGAACAATCATCTTTTCTATGGTCTCCACCGCAAGAATGACGGCTCGTGGGTGTTCCGTGAATGGGCCCCGAACGCCTCAAAGATTTATCTCATCGGCGATTTCAACAATTGGAAACGCACCGATGCCTATGCCCTGAAGCCCACCGGAAAGGGCAACTGGGAGATAGAACTGCCGGAGCTTTTCCTCCGCCACGGAGAGCTCTACAAGCTCTTTATCGAGTGGCCCGGCGGCGGGGGAGAGCGCATCCCTTCATACGCCACCCGCGTTGTCCAGGACCCTGTGACCAAGGTGTTTGCAGCTCAGGTATGGGCCCCGGAAAAGCCCTATCAGTGGAAGCATCAGCATGCCGGGAAGCGCCCCCATCCCATGATCTACGAGTGCCACATTGGCATGGCATCGGAAAAGGAGAAGGTTGGCACCTTCGAGGAGTTCCGCAAGGATGTCCTGCCGCGCGTGAAGGCCCTTGGCTATGACACGCTCCAGATAATGGCTCTACAGGAGCATCCGTACTATGGCTCCTTCGGTTATCAGGTGTCCAATTTCTATGCACTGAGCTCCCGTTTCGGCACTCCCGAGGAGTTCAAGGCCCTGGTCGATGACGCCCACGGAAAGGGCATCGCCGTGGTCATGGACATCGTTCACAGCCACAGCGTAAGCAACACTGCTGAAGGCCTTTCAGAATTTGACGGCACAGACCACACATACTTCTACAGCGGCCCTCAGGGCCAGCATCCCGCATGGGGTTCCCGCTGCTTCGACTACGGCAAGGACGAGACCAAGTACTTCCTCCTCTCCAACGTAAAGTACTGGATGGAAGAGTATCACATAGACGGCTTCCGCTTCGACGGCGTCACATCCATGCTCTACTGGGATCACGGCCTGGGCAAGGACTTCGGCAATTACGCCCTCTATTTTGACCAGGGGGTCGATGAAAATGCCGTCACATACCTCTCCCTTGCCACAATGCTGGTCAAGGAAATGAATCCCAACGGGCTTACTATTGCAGAGGATGTATCGGCAATGGCGGGCCTCGCAGCACCTTTCGAGGCAGGTGGCGTGGGCTTTGACTTCCGCATGTCCATGGGCGTTGCAGACCACTGGATCAAGTGGATAAAGGAAAAGAGCGACGAGCAGTGGTCCATGGGCGAAATCTGGTGGGAACTCACCAGCAAGCGCGCCGAAGAGAAGACCATCTCCTATGCCGAATGCCACGACCAGGCCCTCGTTGGCGACAAGACCATCATCTTCCGCCTCATGGACAAGGAGATGTATTTCTCGATGAACAAGGCCTCACAGAACGACCTGGTTGACAGGGGAATAGCCCTTCACAAGATGATACGCCTCGTAACCGCCGCAACCGCAGGGGACGGCTACCTTAACTTCATGGGCAACGAGTTCGGCCATCCCGAATGGATAGACTTCCCCCGCGAAGGGAACGGCTGGTCCTACAAATATGCCCGCCGCCAGTGGTCCCTTGCCGACAACGGCCTCCTCCGCTACGGCCCCCTCCGCGATTTCGACGCCGCCATGGTCCACCTCGTGCGCGAGGAGAACCTCCTTTCCGAGAAGCCTCAGATCCTGGTTGCCGATGAGGAGAAGAAAGTATTGATTTTCCGAAGGAAAAGCTGTATCTTTGCGCTGAATTTCTCCCCCGCCGGTTCGTATGCCGATTATGGCTTCAGCGCCCCCGAAGGAGATTGGGTGAATGTTCTCGACAGCGACCAGGAAGCCTTCAACGGCTATTCGAGGCTGGAAAAGGGAGAACATCACATTGCCGTGCCCGGAAAGAATCCAAACGGTCCTCAGGAGTATGACCATACCCTGTACCTGTATCTTCCCGCCCGTACGGCCCAGGTATTGAAGAAAGTTTAAACATGTCCATATGGCTTTTTTGAAATTCAACAAGTCTGAACTGGTCAACCTCTCCTATTCGCTCAAAAGGGAGATAATCCTTGCGAACAAGACCGGAGCCTACAGCAACACGTCCATCGTGACCTGCAACACAAGGCGCTACCACGGTCTCCTCGCAGTTCCGGTTGACGCATTCGGAGGTTTCCGCTATCTCCTGCTCAGTTCCCTGGACGAAAGCCTTACCCTGAGGGGCAAACGCTTTAACCTCGGCATCCACTGCTACGGAGATATCTACGAACCGCGCGGTCACAAGTACATCGTCGACTTCGATGCAGACCCCGTACCCTCCGTAACCTACAAAATCGGCGAAATAGTGTTCCGCAAGACTATCGTCCTGTCGCCGGACACCAACCAGGTGATGCTCCGCTACGAACTCGTAGAGGCCCCTGCAAAGGTGATCCTGGAACTCAAGCCTTTCCTGGCTTTCCGCCGCGTACACGACCTCACACACGAAAACTCCGAAGCCCGCACTGCATTTGATCCGATTGCAAACGGTGCGGCTTTCCGCATGTATGAGGGCTTCCCCGACCTGAACCTCCAGCTTTCCTCAAGCGCCAGCTCCTTCAAGTACAACCCTGTCTGGTACAAGGGCGTTACTTACTCGGACGAGATGCGCCGCGGGTTCGACTGCCGCGAAGACCTCTGGGTCCCCGGCACCTTCGAGACGGAACTCAGGAAAGGGGAATCCATCGTCTTCTCTGCAGCGGCAGGGGAGCCTGTCGTTCCCGCCGGCCTCAAGAGGAAGTTCACCGCCGCAGTCGACAAGATCGGCCCCATCACTTCCTTCCATGACCAGCTGGTGAAAAATGCCGATTCCCTCATCCGCCTGAACAAGGGCCGCAAGCAGATAGTCTCAGGCTACAGCTGGGGCTACACCGGACTTCTCCGCGAAACGCTCCAGTCCCTCGCCGGCCTCACTCTTTACGGTAAGAACGACCCTCAGGAGTTCGAGGAAATCCTTGACAACCTCATCGAAGACGAGCCCGAACGCCTCACCAAGCGCACCACGCAGGTGGAGGCACCTCTCTACCTTGCCGTCACGCTCCAGCAGTATGCGTCGTATACAGGCGATGTCAAACACGTCTGGGCAAAGTACGGAGACACCCTCAAGTCCGTCATCGAAAGCTACCTTCCCGGTGTGCGTGCAGAGGTTGCAATGCAGCCCAACGGCCTTCTCTGGGCCCAGATGGACGGCGTTGCCCTTACCTGGATGAACGCCTACATCGGCGGCCGTGCAGTCACGGAGCGTGCAGGCTACCAGGTGGAAACAAACGCCCTCTGGTACAACGCAATATGCTTCGCGCTCGCAAACGACCGCAAAAACAGCGCCTTCTCCAAGCGCTGGGCCCCCGTCAAGGAGCTCATCGAGAAGAATTTCCAGCCCATGTTCTGGAACGCAGACCTTGGCTTCCTTGCCGATTACGTAGACAACGCCGGCCAGCACCTTGAACTGCGTCCCAACCAGCTCTGGCCCGTCTCCCTGGACTACAAGCCCGTGGACGACGAAGTCATCAGTTCCGTGATGAGGGTTGTGAACGCAGAACTTGTAACCCGCCGCGGTATCCGCACCCTGAGCCCCAGGGACGTACGTTACAAGGGCGTGTACGAAGGCAACCAGCTGGAAAGGGACGAGGCCTACCAGAACGGCAGCGCCTGGCCCTTCCTCCTTGCCCAGTACTGCTATGCCAGCTTCAACATGATGGGCAAGAACTTCATCAAGAGGGCCGAATGGCTCACCGAAGGCTTCTACGAAGACCTTTCCAAGCACGGAGTGGGCTGCTTCTCCGAACTTTACGACGGAGACCCGCCCCACGAGGCCCACGGCGTTATCTCATCGGCAATGACCACCGCCGCCCTCCTCAATATCAACTGGCTAATAGAAAAATACAGGGAGGAATAAGCAATGAGAGTACTTATGTTCGGTTGGGAGTTCCCTCCCCATATCGCAGGCGGTCTGGGTACGGCCTGTGAAGGTATCGTCAAGGGTCTTGCATACAACGGCGTGGAAACGCTGTTCGTGATGCCCTCCGCCTCCGGAGACGAAGACCAGAGCGCTACCACAATCATAAACGCCTCCGACGTGGCTGTAGACACCGTCTCCGAATCCGTAGAGGAGTATCTGGACAAGGTGAAGTTCATCCACATCGGCACCAATATGGTCCCCTATGCCGATCCTCAAGAGTTCACGAAGCTCGTCGAGGATGAGCGCAAGCGCCAGGTGAAGGACTTCTCCATATCCTATGGCCAGAAGTTCAAGTTCTCAGGCAAGTACGGTGCAAACCTCATGGAAGAGGTTGCCCGTTACGCCATGGTGGGCGGTACCATCGCCCTTCAGAGGAAAGATGAATTCGACGTCATCCACGCCCACGACTGGCTCACCTACTATGCCGGCATCGCCGCCAAGGAACTCACGGGAAAGCCTCTCGTGGTCCATGTGCACGCCACCTCCTTCGACCGCGGTTCGGTGGATAACATCGACACCCGCGTCTTCGCAATCGAGCAGAAGGGCATGCAGATAGCAGACAAGGTGGTCACCGTGAGCGACCTCACCCGCAACACCGTCATCAACCGTTACGGAATAGACCCTGCAAAGGTTGTAACCGTCCATAACGCAGTTGATTTCAGCGGCCGTGAGAACATCGAGGTCCAGAGGGGAGTGAAGGAACCCGTTGTCACTTTCCTTGGCCGAATCACCTACCAGAAAGGCCCTGAATACTTCATTGAGGCTGCCGCCAAGGTGCTCAAGCGTACCAAGGCCGTACGTTTCGTCATGGCCGGCAGCGGAGACATGATGAACCGTGCCATCCGCCAAGCAGCCCGCCTTGGAATCAGCGACCGTTTCCACTTCACCGGCTTCCTCCGCGGGGCAGACGTCCAGAAGATGTTCGCCCTGTCGGATGTGTATGTCATGCCGTCCATCTCCGAACCCTTCGGCATTTCCCCGCTTGAGGCAATGCGCACGGGCGTTCCTTCCATCATCTCCAAGCAGTCCGGCGCCGCAGAGGTGCTCAGCTATGCCTTCAAGGTGGACTTCTGGGATGTGGATGCCATGGCCGACGACATCTACGCCCTCCTCAACTATCCCGCCCTTGCGCAGTTCAGCGCACGCATGGGATATGACGAGGTGAACGCCCTCAAATGGAATGGCGCATGCGCCAAGCTCAAGAAAGTTTATGAATCAGTAGTAAAATAAGATAATATGGCAACAAAGAGCATTTGCCTGTATTTCCAGGTCCATCAGCCCACCAGGCTCCGCCTTTACCGTTTCTTTGACATAGGCAAGGACTCCCATTATTACGATGACTTTGCCAACAGGACCATCCTCCGCCGCGTGGCCCAGAAATGCTATCTTCCTGCGAACAAGCTCATCCTTGATCTCATCAATCAGAACAAGGGCAAGTTCAAGGTGGCATATTCCATCTCCGGCAGCGCCCTGGAGCAGTTCCAGAGATTCGCTCCCGAGGTTATCGACTCCTTCCGCGCACTTGCTGCAACGGGCAGGGTAGAATTCCTTGCCGAGACCTATTTCCACTCGCTGGCATCCCTTGCAAACGAGTCGGAATTCCGTCACCAGGTAGCAAAGCATGCCGCAAAGATCGAGGAACTCTTCGGCGTAAAGCCAGTCACCTTCCGCAATACGGAGCTCATCTACTCCAACGCCATAGGTGAAATGGTCTACAACATGGGTTACAAGACCATCCTTACCGAAGGCGCCCGCCACATCATGGGCTGGCAGAGCCCCAACTTCGTGTACACCGGGTCTACACAGCCCCGCCTGAAGGTGCTCCTTCGCAACTCCGGCCTCTCCGA
This sequence comes from Bacteroidales bacterium UBA4360, assembly GCA_002393945.1. Classification (GTDB taxonomy): domain Bacteria; phylum Bacteroidota; class Bacteroidia; order Bacteroidales; family UBA932; genus Cryptobacteroides. The sequence continues at coordinate 44,742 of DGSO01000023.1, read as the reverse complement.
CGACATCGCCTTCCGCTTCACGCAGAATCACGTCACGGCCCCCCAGTACGTAGGCTGGCTCAAGGAGAACGCAAAGGACGGAGACATCGTGAACCTGTTCATGGACTATGAGACCTTCGGCGAACACCAGAGCGCTGACAGCGGCATCTTCGACTTCCTCCGCGCCCTTCCCGCCGCAGTCCTCAGTGACGGAACATTCGGCTTCGTAACGCCTGCAGAGGCCGTCAAGAAGCATAAACCCGTCTCCGACATCGACGTAGAGGATCCCATCTCCTGGGCCGATGAAGAACGCGACGTCACCGCATGGCTTGGAAACGAACTCCAGAGCGAGGCCTTCAAGAAGGTCTACGCCATGACCGAAAAACTCTCAATCGTCAACGACCCCGACCTCTGGGAAGATTTCGGCCATCTCCAGGAGAGCGACCATTTCTACTACATGTGCACCAAGTTCTTCTCTGACGGAGAAGTACACAAGTATTTCAACCCGTACGACACCCCGTACGAGGCTTTTATCAACTATATGAACGTGATTTCGGATTTCCAGATCCGTCTGGACGAAAAGCGTGCTGAGCTCGATTAATGAAAAACAAGATTCTGAAACCCGACTATTTATTTGAAGTAAGCTGGGAAGTTTGCAATAAAGTCGGCGGTATTTACACGGTTATAGCTACCAAAGCTCTTCACATGGCTGAAGAGCTTGGTAAGCACCATATCCTTATCGGCCCCGATGTCTGGATGCACAGGGCCGATAATCCTGATTTTCTGGAGGATCCCACACTCTACAGTTCATGGAAGGCCGCAGCAGCCGAAGAAGGCCTGCGCCTGAGGATAGGCCGTTGGAACATCCCCGGCAAGCCCGTTGCCATCCTCGTGGACTACAAGCACTATCTCCCCGGGGCCGATGACATCCTCACCGGACTCTGGAACGACTACGGCGTGGATTCCATCTCCGGAAACTGGGATTACAAGGAGAACGTGATATTCGGCTGGGCTGCGGGCAAGACCATCGAAAGCTTCTGGAACTACAATCTCCAGGGCACGGAAAAGGTCGTTGCCCAGTTCCATGAGTGGCAGACCGGCGCCGGCGTCCTTCAGCTCAAGCGCTCCGGCATCCCCGTTGCAACCGCCTTCACCACCCATGCGACAATGATGGGCCGCTGCATCGCCGGGAACAACCTTCCCCTCTACGATGCCCTGTCCTCTTACAATGCCGATGAGATGGCCCGCCGCTTCGGCGTGGTGGCCATCCACTCGATGGAAAAGACATCGGCCTTGAATGCCGACGTCTTTACCACGGTCTCCGACATCACCGCACGCGAGTGCGCGCAGTTCCTCGGCCGCCCCGTTGACGTCGTCACCCCCAACGGCTTCGAGAACAGTTTCACTCCGGCCTCCGACGACCAGTACAACGAGCTTCACGACAGGGCCCGCCAGCGCCTGCAGGAGGTCGCCAGCGCCATGAGCGCAGAGGAAGTGCCCGCAAATGCGATTTATATCGGCATAGGAGGAAGGTACGAGTACCGCAACAAGGGTATCGACGTATTCATCGATGCGCTTGACAGGCTTAACCGCAGCGGCTATGACGGCCGCAGCATCCAGGCCTTCATCATGATTCCTTCCGGCCATCACGGCCCCGACAAGGAACTCGTCGCGAAGCTCTCCGGCACGGGAGACCAGTTCTACCGCACCCAGACTTCGCATTATCTGCAGAACGCGGAGTATGACACCATTACCGGACGCCTCCGTGAAATCGGCCTGGTGAATTCCATCGGCGACAAGGTGAAGGTCTACTTCATCCCTTCGTACCTGAACGGCAATGACGGCGTCTTCAACATGTCGTACTACGACCTTCTGTGCGGAATGGACCTCGCCCTGTTCCCTTCATACTATGAACCTTGGGGTTATACCCCTCTGGAGGCTCTCGCCTTCAGGATTCCCACCCTCACCACAACCCTTGCGGGCTTTGGTCTCTGGGTGAACGACCATTACGGGAAGGAGCATCCCGGAATCACGGTGCTCAAGAGAAACGACTCCAATTACGGCGAGGTCGTAGACGGAGTTGTAGACCGTATCCGTGAAATTGCAGGCCTCGAGCTCGATGAGCGTAACGCATACCGCGAAAACGCACGTGAGGTTGCACAAATTGCCCTTTGGGACAATCAGATTATTTATTATAAGGAAGCATATTCAATAGCACTTGCGAAAGTTCAGGAGAGGAAGGCTTCCTACAAAGTGAAAGAGAAAACGATGCAGTATTCAAAAACCGACGTTAACAACCCTTCGTGGAGAACGATCCTTGTTACACGCCATCTCCCCGAAAAACTCTCCCGTCTGGAGAAACTTTCAAAGAACCTCTGGTGGTGCTGGAATGAAAGCGCCAAAGACCTCTTCAAGAGCATTGACCCCGAGGTCTGGCATGCTTCCGGCCATAACCCTCTGGTAGTGCTTGACACAGTGAGTATCAAGCGTTTCCAGCAGCTTTCAGAGGACCAGGAATTCCTGGCCCGCATGAAGAAGGTGCTCGATGAATTTGACGCTTACATGGCCGCAAAGGCCAAGAGGACAGACCCTTCCGTTGCATACTTCTGCATGGAATACGGTCTGGATACCTCCCTCAAGATCTACTCCGGCGGTCTTGGTATCCTCGCAGGTGACTACCTCAAGGAGACTTCCGACATGAACGTCAACCTTGTGGCCGTAGGTCTTCTTTACCGTTACGGTTACTTCACCCAGGTCATTTCCGGCCAGGGTTATCAGGTTGCTAACTACGACGCACAGGACTTCACCAAGATTCCTGCCGAGCCTGTCCTTGACAAGGATGGCAACTGGGTCACTGTGCAGGTGGCTTTCCCTGGCCGAAACCTCAATGCACGTCTCTGGAAGGTGGAAGTGGGCCGTACGGACCTCTACCTCATGGATACTGATTATGAGGACAACATTCCCGAAGACCGCGAGGTTACCTATCACCTCTACGGCGGCAACTGGGAGAACCGTCTCAAGCAGGAACTCCTCCTTGGCGTCGGCGGTATCCGTGCCCTTCGCAAGCTGGGCATCGACACCCAGGTATATCACTGCAATGAGGGACATGCCGCTTTCATCGGCCTTGAAAGGATGCGTGAGTATATCGAGAAGGACAACCTGAGCTTCCCCGAGGCCCTCGAGGTTGTGCGCTCCAGCTCCCTGTTCACCACCCATACACCTGTTCCCGCAGGTCACGACGCCTTTGACGAGGGCATGCTCAGGCAGTATATCGGCCACTATCCCGACCGCCTCAAAGCCGACTGGGAAACCCTCATGTCCCTTGGAAAGGACAACCCGCTTGATCCTCATGAGAAATTCTCCATGAGTAACCTTGCCGCCAATATTTCCCAGAACGTGAATGGCGTTTCCATGCTTCACGGCAAGGTTTCCCAGAATATCTTTGCACACATGTATCCCGGTTACCTGCCGGAGGAACTCTATGTGAGCTATGTCACCAACGGCGTGCACTATCCCACATGGTGCGCTCCCGAGTGGAAGCCCATCCATGCGCGTGTGTTCGGCCCCGCCTTTGCCACGCATCATTACGACAAGTCCTGCTTCGACGGCATTTATGGCGTTTCCGACAAGGAAGTCTGGGATGTGAAGAAGGAGCTCAAGCGCAAGCTTATCGCCTTCCTGCATGAGCGCCTCCAGGACAAGACCATATCCAACCACTACAGCCCTTCAGAGCTGGTGACCATCCTTGATACCCTCAGGGACGATGTCCTCACCATCGGCTTCGCACGCCGTTTTGCCACCTATAAGAGGGCAACCCTCCTGTTCCGTGACCTGGACCGTCTTGACAAGATCGTGAACAATCCCGCCCAGCCCGTCCAGTTCCTCTTTGCCGGCAAGGCCCACCCTGCCGACAAGGCCGGTCAGGACCTCATCAAGCAGATTGTGGACATCTCCAAGGATCCCAGGTTCATCGGCAAGATAGTCTTTGTGCCCGGCTACGACATCACCCTTGCAAAGAGGCTTGTCCAGGGCGTAGACGTCTGGATGAACAATCCTACCCGTCCTCAGGAGGCTTCCGGTACTTCCGGAGAAAAGGCCGCCATGAACGGTACCATGCATTTCTCCGTCCTTGACGGATGGTGGGTCGAAGGCTACAAGGAAGGCGCCGGCTGGGCTCTTCCCATCGAACAGGCCTACGAGGACAACAACTTCCAGAACGAGCTTGATGCCGCAACCATCTACCAGATACTCGAGAACGATATAGCGCCTGCATATTATAATGTAGACCGTACCACTCTTCGCAGTTCTGAATGGATTGGCTATATCAAGAATACCATCGCCAAGGTTGCATGTGATTTCACTACCAACCGCATGCTTACCGATTATATCAACCAGTACTATGACCCTCAGGCAAAGCGTTCTACTGCCATCAAGGACGATGACTTCCGCATGGCCCGTGACATAGCTGCCTGGAAGACTCATGTACGCCGCGAATGGAACAATGTCCAGCTCGTTTCCCGTTCAACTCCCCAGACTTCCTATGACATCACCCAGGCCAACCAGTACCATGTAGAGGTTGCCGTGCGTCTTGGAGACCTTACTCCGGACGATGTAGCCGTGGAAGTGGTATTTGCCCAGCAGGACAAGCGTGGTGAAAGGCATATCGCTCATGTGCAGGAGTTTGAGGTGGTGGAATTCAAGGATGGCGTGGCAAAGTACGAGGTCAACGTCCTTCCTGAAAAGACCGGTGCATACGAAGTGTGCTGCAGGGTCTTTGCCAAGAACGCCCTCCTGCCTCACCGTCAGGACTTTGAGTGCGTCAAGTGGCTGTAGTCCACTTGTCATTCCGAGCGTAGTCGAGGAATCTTATGTCCGTTGTAACTACCGGTTTTTTTGACGGGGTCCATCTTGGGCACCGTCATGTTATCGAGACAGTGGTCTCCTCTGCCCGCGAAAGGGGAGAGGAGGCCGTTGTCGTATCATTCTGGCCTCATCCCAGGGCCGTTCTCCAGCAGGATGCACGGGACCTGCGCCTGCTCTCCACGCTGGATGAGAAGAAAGCCATGCTGCTTTCACTGGGTATAGACAGGGTGGAGGTCCTTCAGTTCACGCACGAATTCGCCGCCCTCACCGCCGCCCAGTACCTGGACATGCTTCGCGACCGCTACGGCGCAACCCTCGTTGTCATGGGTTATGACAATACGATAGGTTCTGATAAGAAGACGGCAGAAGAGTTGACGGAGACATATTGTTCCCGGAACCCTTCGGACCTTCGGTCCTCGTCCCTCCCAACGTCCCTGCGGGCCGTCGGGCCCCTCCCGTTCATGTGGCCACGGGCGGCCACAGGTTCCGGAGAACAACATGTCTCCGTCTCATCCACTAAAATTCGCAAACTGCTCTCTGAAGGAGATGTGGAAGGGGGGAATGAGATGCTGGGGTATGAGTATACTCTTACCGGAGTGGTAGTGGCGGGGAACAGGATGGGAAGGACGATTGGTTTCCCTACGGCCAACATGCAGCTTTACGAGCCGCTGAAGCTGGTGCCTGGGAATGGGGTGTATGCGGTTGATGTTGAGATGCTTGGCTCTGTTTACAAGGGGATGTGCAACATCGGCACAAGGCCCACTGTTGGAGGGGCTTCAAGGACCATTGAGACGCATATACTTGACTTTGACCGGGATATCTACGGCCTGCCGATAACCATAAGGTTCAAGAAACGTATCCGTGACGAGCGCCGCTTTCCGTCGCTTGAGGCTCTGCGGCAGCAGCTTGTGCTGGACAGGGAAGGGTGTTCGGAACGTTAAATTTTGCTTTTAAGGAAATAATTCATATATTTGCCCATGACATAAGCGCGACGGCCGGTAAAATGGTCGTCGGCTCCTTTTTTTGACAAGAATAAAAAACAAATATGGCACAGATTGAAATGATGACCCAGGCGGGTCTTGACAAACTCAAGAAAGAACTCGCCGATGCACTGGCCCAGAGGCCGGTAATCTCTGCAGCTATTGCAGAGGCACGTGAGAAGGGAGACCTCTCCGAAAATGCAGAATATGACGCTGCCCGCGATGCACAGGGCCTTCTGGAAGTTAAAATAGCACGTCTCAAGGAGAAGGTTGCAAACGCCCGTGTCATCGACGAAAGCAAACTGTCGGCCGACACCGTCCAGCTCCTTTCGAAGGTGAAAATCCAGAACCTTGCGAACAAAATGGTCATGCAGTTCCAGATTGTTGCAGAGACCGAGGCCGATTTCTCCAAAGGCCTTCTGGCTGCTACAACCCCTATCGGCAAGGCTCTTATCGGCCATGCAAAGGATGACATCGTTGAGGCAAAGGTGCCCAGCGGCGTAATTAAGTTCAAGATTCTGGAGATTTCCCTCTAAGCCATGGCAACTATATTCACAAAAATCGCAGCGGGGGAGATCCCCTCATACAAGTGCGCAGAAAGCGAAGATTTCTACGCCTTCCTTGACATATCCCCGCTTGCAAAGGGACATACCCTCGTAATCCCCAAGAAGGTGGAGGACGACTATATCTTCAACCTGGATTCCAAGACCTACGAAGGCCTGTGGGCTTTTGCACGCAAAGTTGCAACGGCCCTCAAGGCTGCGGTTCCCTGCAAAAGGATAGGCGTTGCAGTCCTGGGCATGGAAGTTCCCCACACTCATATCCATCTTGTGCCCCTCAAGACAGAAGCCGACATGGACTTCCGCAAGGAGAAACTCTCCCTTGACCCCGCAGAAATGAAATCCATTGCCAGCTCCATCCTCGCCGAATATGAAAAGCTGTAAACTGTTCCTTCTGGCAGGGCTCGCTGCCCTTGCCTCATGTACCGGCAAGAACACCACTCTAAGTGGTGTAGTGGCAGATGCCCCTGAGGCCGATATCGTGGTCAAGTCCCTGGACGTGAACCGTTTCAAGGTCCTTGACACCGTCAAGACAAACGCTGCCGGAGAGTTCCGCTACGGCCTTGAACTCACCGAGCCGGAATTCGTATACCTCTTCTACAAGGACAGGCAGATTGCTTCTCTCGTCCTTCAGAAGGGAGACAAGGTTTCCGTGAAGACAGACACCCTTGGCGCCTACAGCACCGAAGGCTCGGAAGAGAGCCTGAAGCTTCAGAAGGTGGAGAACTCCTACAACGCCTTCATGCGTGACATGGCCCGTATCCTCAGGGAGGATCCCACTCCGGACAAAGCCCTTTCCCGCCGATATATAGAATACTACAGGGACAGGGTTGGTTACGTGCTTTCGAACTCCCGTTCCCTTACCACCGTTCCGGTGTTCTTCCAGCAGGTCAACGAGAATCTCCAGGTCTTTGACCAGCCCACAGACGGTATCCTGATGGCCTCCGTGGCCGATTCCCTTGCCCTCGCATATCCGGAATCCCGCTACGTGAATGTGCTTCGGAAGGAGGCAGACCGCCGCAAAAACATCATGGAACTGGCTGCCAAGATCCAGGATGCCGGTTCAATAGGCTATTTTGACATAGAACTGCCCGGCATGGACGGCAAGAAGGTCAAGCTGTCCGATGTTGAGACCAAGATGGTAATGCTTTATTTCTGGTCATCTACCGCAGAGCAGAAGATGTTCAACATATCGGCCCTGCTGCCTCTGTATGAGGAATTCCATCCCAAGGGCCTGGAAATCTATGCCGTTGCGCTGGACACGGACAAGACCGCCTGGGCGACTGCCGTAAGGAACCAGAAACTGCCCTGGGTTAACGTCTGCGACACCCGAGGCGCCGCTTCGCCCTACGTCCAGTCATACGGCGTCGCATCCCTCCCGATGCTCTGGATGATAAAGGACGGCACCATAGACCCCGTCACCGGTCTCGGCAACATAGACGCCCTCAAGGCATATCTGAAAAAGAACCTCCGTTAAAAGAGGTTCTTTTTTGATACCGTGGCGACGAAATCCTTGAGGTAGAAGGGCTCGAAGTAGGCTACGTCTTCGAAGCGGCGCTCGTTGAAGGCCTTGAAGGCGAGGGGCGCCATTGCCGATGCCAGCGCCGCGGCCTCCCGGAATTCGGCATTTGCCGATGTTATCACATCCTTGCACTTGAGGGCGCCGTCTCCGATGAACAGAACTTTCCCCTTGGCAAGATACTCATCGTAAGAACCGGCCTCCACGACCATTGCCTCGATGGGCGTAAGCCTTTCTCCTGCAGCGTTGTAGACTGCGGTGTAGACTTCCATGCGGCGGGCGTCGATCATGGGGACTATGAAGAGGGGGCTGTCATCTCGACCAAGCGAAGCGCGTGGAGAGATCTCCATGACAGAGGAGACGAGTATGTCCGGTGTGTCAATGGCGATAAGGGGAATGTCCGAGCCGAAGGCGATGCCCTTGGCGGTGGAAACGCCCACGCGGAGGCCCGTGTAGGAACCTGGGCCCTTGCTCACGCACACGGCGTCAAGGGCATCAAAGCCGATGCCGGCCTCGTCCATCACTTCCTTCACCAGCGGAGCGGTGAGGGAGGATTGCATACGTGGCTCCGTGCATACACGTTCCGCCACCACTTTTCCGTCTTCTGCAAGTGCCACGGAGAGCGTGGCTGCCGATGTTTCAAGAAGAAGTATCCTTGTCATATCTTTATATTGCTTATAGCCTCTGCGGCAGGCTCGAACAGTTCTTTGAGGTAGGGGAAAGCCACATTGGTGAAGTCCCTCAGGAGTGAATACATTACGGAATCGGCAATGAGTTTGCTGTCCTTCGCAATCTCAAATTTCTCGTTGAGGCTGTCGAAGACCGTGATGAGAAGTCCCAGTACCAGTGCAGTTACGAAAATGGACAGTATAAGGCCCAAAACCCTGTTGAGCCACCCCAGGGTGGCCATTTCTATAACCTTGGTGAGAAGCTTTGCAAGGAGAATCAGGATAACCAGCGCCACAATGAGCAGAAGCACGAATGAAACAATGGCGAGGGCCGTGTCTGTAATGCCCAGGACGGGGCCGATGAGCTCTCCTACTTTCCCGTAAAACTTATATGCCAGATACACGCTTATGAATATTCCTGCAAGGGATACGGCCTGCTCAAGGAAGCCTTTCGTGAGCCCCCTGATGATTCCCGGAATGAACAGAATCAGAAGGATAATGTCCAATGTATTCATTTTGTGATACCAGTTAAAATGATTATCTTTGTAGAATTATTAACGGATACAAAAATAGCCAAAAAAAATGACATTTAAAGAATATAATGGTTTGGACCTGACTGAGGCCGGGCGTGAAGTGCTGGAAAGGTGGAAAAAAGAGGACGCATTCGGAAAGTCCCTCAAGATTCGTGAGGGCGCTCCGGAGTTCGTTTTCTTCGAAGGACCGCCTTCCGCCAACGGTATGCCTGGAATCCACCATGTCATGGCCCGTTCCATCAAGGATGCCATTTGCCGCTATAAGACTCAGACGGGATACAAGGTGCGCCGCCGTGCAGGCTGGGACACCCACGGCCTTCCCGTGGAACTTGGCGTCGAGAAAAAGCTCGGAATCACCAAGGCCGATATCGGCACCAAGGTAAGCGTCGAGGAGTACAACAACACCTGCCGCAGCGAGGTTATGAAGTACACTGCAGAGTGGAAGAACCTCACGGAGCGCATCGGTTACTGGGTAGACCTCGAAGATCCCTATATCACATACGACAACCGTTACATTGAAACCCTCTGGTACCTTCTGAAGAAGATATACGAAAAGGGTCTCCTTTACAAGGGATACACCATCCAGCCCTACTCTCCTACAGACGGCACGGGCCTAAGCTCCCACGAGCTCAACCAGCCCGGCTGCTATCGCGACGTCACCGATACCACGGCAACCGTCCAGTTCGAGATAATCAAGGACGGCGCTTCCCAGATGCTATACGGCACGGAGCCCGTCCCGGCATATTTCCTCGCCTGGACCACTACGCCCTGGACCCTGCCTTCAAACACCGCCCTCTGCGTAGGCCCGGAGATCGAATATGTACGTGTTCTATCCACAAATCCTTATACCGGAGCGCCCGCAGTGTATGTGCTGGCAAAGGATCTGGTGGATGCATGGTTCGGCACAAAAATCCCTTACAAGGTGCTTGACGGCACTTTCAAGGGCAAGGACCTCGTAGGTATCCGTTACCATCAGCTCATTCCCTGGTTCCGTCCGGACGGCGAAGCCTTCCGCGTTATCCCCGGAGACTACGTCACCACCTCCGACGGTACCGGCATCGTCCATATCGCCCCCACCTTCGGCGCAGACGACAAGAAAGTCGCCGCCGCTGCAGGCATCGGCGCAATCATGCCCCTGGACAAGGACGGCAATCCCCAGGCACAGGTAGACCGCCAGGGCCGCTTCATGCGCCTGGAAGACATGGATCCCGCCTATGCCGCTACCGTAGACCCTTCATATAAGGAGTATTCGGGCCGATACGTCAAATCCGGCTACGTCCAGTACTTCGAACACCGTGAGGAAGAGACCTCGCTGGACATCGATCTCTGCGTCATGATGAAGGCGGACGGCCGTGCATTCAAGATTCAGAAACACGTCCACAGCTATCCCCACAGCTGGAGAACGGATATGCCCGTGCTTTACTATCCTCTGGATTCCTGGTTCATCAAGGCCAGCGCCGTGAAGGATGAAATGGTCGCCCTGAACAAGCAGATACTCTGGAAGCCCGCTTCCACCGGTACCGGCCGCTTTGGCGTCTGGCTGGAGAACATCCAGGACTGGAACCTCTCCCGCAGCCGCTACTGGGGCACCCCGCTCCCTATCTGGAGAACGGAAGACGGCAAGGAAGAAAAGTGCATCGGCAGCGTAAAGGAACTCTTCGATGAGATCGAAAAGGCCGTCGCCGCCGGTATCATGCCCTCCAACCCTCTCAAGGACAAGGGCTTCAACCCTGCCGACATGTCCCTCGACAACTACAATCTCATCGACCTTCACCGTCCGTGGGTAGACAATATCTTCCTGGTTTCCGATTCCGGAAAGAAGATGACAAGGGAGACGGACCTCATTGACGTATGGTTCGACTCCGGTGCCATGCCGTATGCCCAGGAAGGCCTCCGCGGCCTTGAGAGCGGCCGTTTCGGCGCCACTGCAGACTTCATTGCAGAAGGTGTGGACCAGACACGCGGCTGGTTCTATACCCTCCATGCCATACACACCATGATAAGCGGCACCCCCGCTTTCAAGCGCGTAATCTCCAACGGTCTTGTCCTGGACAAGAACGGCAACAAGATGTCAAAGCGCCTCGGAAACGCAGTAGACCCGTTCAAGGCACTGGACACTTACGGTCCTGACGCCCTCCGCTGGTACATGCTCACCAACGCCGAACCTTGGGACAACCTCAAGTTCGACGAGGGCGGCGTCTCCGACGTACGCCGCAAGTTCTTCGGCACCCTCTACAACACCTACGCCTTCTTCGCCCGTTACGCCAACATCGACGGCTGGAAACCCACCTCTGTCATTTCGAGCTCTTCTTCTGTCATTTCGAGCGAAGTCGAGAAATCTCTCACCGAAATGGACAAATGGATGCTCTCGCGTCTGAATACCGTCATCCGTGAGGTCCGCGAAGCATACGAAGACTACGACGTCAAGACCGCAGGCCGTATCATCGAGACCTTTGTCTGCGACGATGTCTCCAACTGGTATGTGCGCCTTTCCCGCCAGAGGTTCTGGGCCGGTGAAATGACCGGGGATAAGGCTGCCGCCTACAGTACTCTGTATCAGGTGCTTGTGGATGTCGCAATCCTTGCCGCCCCCATTGCCCCGTTCTTTATGGACCGCCTCTACCTGGACCTCGTTCCCGGTGCCGAGTCCGTTCACTTCGTCTCCATGCCCGCTGCCGATGAATCCCTCATCGACACGGAGGAGGAAGAGCGCATGGCCCTTGCCCAGCAGGCAACTTCGCTGGTCCTTGGAATCCGCAAGAAGGTGAACATCCCTGTGCGTCAGCCTCTTTCCAAATTGATGATCCCGGTCATTTCGGAGAAGGTGCGTCAGCAGCTGTCGGCAGTCGAGGGCATCATCCTTCCGGAAGTGAACGTGAAGGAGATGGAGTTCATCGAGGACACCACCGGCATCATGACCCTTAAGATAAAGCCCAATTTCAAGGTCCTCGGCAAGACATACGGCGCCCGCATGAAGGAGATCGCCGCCGGATTCGCCGGCCTTGACCAGGCTACTATATCGGCAATCCAGAAGGCTGAGGCCGCCGCAGAGGTGTTTACGCTGAACCTTCCCGGAGGCGAAGTGGTCCTGAATCCCGGAGACTATTCCATCTCTTCAGAGGACGTTGAAGGATGGCAGGTGGCTTCCGAAGGTTCGCTCACCGTGGCCCTCGACGTAGAGGTCACTCCCGAACTTCGCCTGGAAGGCCTTGCAAGGGAACTGGTGAACCGTATACAGAACCTCCGCAAGTCCAGCGGATTCGAGGTCACGGACCGTATTGACACAGTAGTATATGCCCCTCTCGAAGAGGTGCTTGACAAATATGGCGCCTATATCGGCGCGCAAACCCTTTCCCGTACCATCAACGTGCGTCCTGCTGCAGAGGCTCCCGCCGATGCCGCAGAGGTCGAATGGCTTGAAGGTACCATCAAATTGACAGTAACGAGGTAAATCTTTTTTGTTATGGAAGAGAACAACAGAACACGTTATTCAGATGAAGAGCTTGCGGAATTCCGCACCATCATTAACGAGATGCTTGAAAAAGCCCGTGCGGAGTACGCTACCCTGAGGGAAGTCGTAACACATGCAGGCGGAAATGACATTCTGGACACGGCCCCTACGTTCAAGACCGTAGAGGATGACGGAGCCTTCCAACTTTCCAAAGAGGAAGCCGGCGCACTTGCCCAGAGGCAGTACAAGTTCATCCAGAACCTCGAGGCCGCCCTTGTGCGCATTGAGAACAAGACCTACGGCATCTGCCGCGTCACAGGAAAGCTCATCCCCAAGGAGCGTCTTCGCCTTGTACCCCATGCAACCACCACGGTTGAAGGCAAGGCCATCCTGGAAAAGACCGGGAGGAAATAATGAAGTCCTCCTCGAAAGGCCGTAACCTCATAATCCTGGGGGTTATCCTCGTTGTCATTGACCAGGTCATAAAGGTCCTGGTCAAGACAAATATGCAGATAGGGGAGAGCATCCCCGTACTTGGAAACTGGTTCCAGCTGGTGTTCGTGGAGAACAAGGGCATGGCCTTCGGCATGTCATTCGGCGGAGTGGCCGGCAAGTACCTTCTCACCGCTTTCAGGATTATACTCTTCTGTGTACTGTGCTGGTGGATATCCAGGCTCGCAAAGCGCAAGAATGTGCCTGCAGGGGTCCTCGTTGGCCTTACTCTTATAACTGCAGGAGCATTCGGCAATATCGTCGACTGCCTTTTCTACGGGCTCGTCTTTACGGAATCGGCCCCCGGGGTGGTTGCGACGCTTGGTTCGTATGCCCCGTTCATGCAGGGCAGGGTGGTGGACATGTTCTACTTCCCGCTCTGGGTGTGGCCGGACTGGGTCCCGTGGCTTGGGGGGCATGTCTTCTTTGAGCCGGTATTCAATTTTGCCGACAGCTGTGTCACCGTCGGTGCCATTTATCTTATTCTTTTCCACTGGAAGTTTTTCTCCAAAGAATAGACTTATGAATACTTTTATGAAAGTTATCGCCTGTATGGGTGTAGCGGCAGGCTTAGCCTCTGCCTGCGATGCGCCCAAGAAGGAAGCGTCTGAAAACGCCTTCAAATATACTATCGATTCCTTCGCAGACCTCAAGGTCATGCGTTACCGAATTCCCGGCTGGGAGAACCTCTCTTTCCAGCAGAAGGAGTATGCATACCACCTTGCAGAAGCCGCCAAGTACGGCCGCGACATCCTCTGGGACCAGAACTGCAAGGAAAACCTTCGTCTGAGGCATGTCCTTGAGGCTATCCTCGAGAACGTGGATGCAGAGGAGGGGAATGCCGAATACGATGCCTTCCTCACCTATGCCAAGAGAGTCTTCTTCTCCAACGGCATGCACCATCATTATGCCGAGGACAAGATCCTTCCCGGCTGCTCAAGGGAGTATTTCGCATCCCTCATGGAGGCTGCCGGAGTGAACGATCCCGAACTCCTTGAAATCATCTACAATCCTTCCATATATCCTCAGCGCCGTTCTACGGAAACTTCCGGAGACATAGTGAAGCAGTCTGCCGTGAACTTCTATGAAGGTGTCACCCGTGAAGAGGTGGAGAAATACTATGCCTCCATCGCAGACCCCAAGGATCCCGAACCCATTTCTTACGGCCTCAACACAAAGGTTGTGAAGGATGCAAAGGGCAATGTGGTAGAACTTCCCTGGAAGATAGGCGGTATCTATTCTCCCGCACTGGAGAAGATATGTGAGGAGCTGTCCAAGGCGGCCGAAGTTGCAGAAAACGATATCCAGAAGCGTGCAATCGGCATCCTCATCGATTATTATAAGACCGGAGACCTGCGCCTTTGGGACAAGTTCAACATCGAATGGGTAAAGGATACCCTTGGAACGGTAGACTTCATCAACGGCTTCATCGAGGACTACAATGACCCTCTGGGCCGCAAGGCTTCATGGGAAGGCTATGTGAACATCAAGGACTTCGAGGCTTCCCGCCGCACTGAAATCCTTTCCGCCAATGCCCAGTGGTTCGAGGACAACTCCCCGGTAGACCCCCGTTTCCGCAAGGAAAAGGTCAAGGGCGTATCGGCAAAGGTCATCAATGCCGTCTGCCTTGCCGGCGACAGCTATCCTTCCACGCCCATCGGCATCAATCTGCCCAATGCAGACTGGATCCGCAAGGAGCACGGCTCCAAGAGCGTGACCATCGCCAACATCACCCACACCTACGACCTTGCAGCCCAGGAGCTTCCGTCAAGCACCCTGCAGGAATTCGCCTACAGCAAGAAGGAAATCGAGCTCGCAAAGAAGTGGGGCACGATTGCCGATGAAATCCACACCGACCTGCACGAATGCCTCGGCCATGCATCGGGCCAGCTCCTTCCCGGAGTGAGCACCACCGCCATGGGCGAGTACGCATCGGCCCTGGAAGAAGCGCGCGCAGACCTCTTCGGCCTCTACTACACTGCCGATCCCAAGATGGTCGAGCTTGGCATCATGCCCGATCCTGAGGCCTACAAGGCCGAATATGCAGGCTACATCCGCAACGGCCTCATGGTGCAGTTCACTCGCGTGGAGCTTGGCCGTCCCAACACGGAGGCCCACATGCAGAACCGCAAGCTCATCGCCGAATGGTGCTATGAGAAAGGTGCGAAGGACAAGGTTATCGTAAAGAAGGTGAAGGACGGAAAGACATACTTCGTAGTCAATGACTACGTGAAGCTCCGCGCCCTCTTCGCAGAACTCCTTGCCGAAATCCAGCGCATCAAGTCCGAAGGCGACTACGAGGCCGGAAAGGCTCTCATCGAGACCTACGCCGTGAACATCGACCCCGAACTCCACAAGGAGGTCAAGGCCCGTTATGAATCGCTGGGCCTCAAGCCCTATGGCGGCTTTGTCAATCCGGAAATCCGTCCGGTCCTCTCTGCCGAAGGTGCAGTCATCGACTACGAACCCGTCTACACCGACGACTACCTTGGCCAGATGCTCCTCTACGGCAAGAAATACGGTACGCTGTAGATTCAGCGCAGGCCGATACATTCAAACCACCGTTTTTGCTCACCAGAGGCCGAAAACGGTGGTTTGCCTATGTTTAAACAGCGCCAAACCACCAAAAACGCCCTCACAGAGCCCAAAGTGGTGGTTTGAATGTATCCGCTTATGGGTAAAGACGCCATCAGGCGTCCCGGCCGGCCCGGGTATTTGCCGCGCAGCGGGAAATACGGAAAGGGTTTAAGGCCGCAGGGGGTTCGGGGGAATCCTATTCCCCCGTATTGAAAGCGGAGCGGCGGGGGTGTGTGAGGGGGCAGAGCCCCTGTATTAACAGGAAAGCGGCCATTGGAAGAACTCCTTGGACCGCTTTCTTGACGTGTACTAAAACCTAAACCTACTATATAGATGCAACAAAAAAGAATTTGTTGCAGAAAAAATGAATTTTCTGCAACAAAATTCTAAAAAGTTGTAAAGTTCAGTTTACTTTGCAGCTTCAACAGAAACCTTGCGGAATTCCTTGAGGTCCTTCATGAGTTCGAGAGCAGCCTTGCGGGCGCGTGCGCCGGCGGCCTTGTTACCCTTTACTACCTGTGCCTCTGCATTCTTTGCGAATTCTGCAGCTTCTGCGTTGATTTTTGCGACAAGCTCTTTCATAATTGGTTGGTTTTATTGGTTTTAAAATGTACTACCATGTTTCTGCAGGCTAATTTAGACAAAAAAACCTTGAATTCAAAAAAAAATTATGAAAAAGTTAGAATTCAGGCGTTTCCGTGTGTTTTTCCTTTTCTTCGGCCGGTTTTTTCCTGGTATTCAAGGTATTCATTGCCCTTGCCGGACCAATGGTAGAGATGTCTTTGATTCCCTGAATAATCTTGGGAGCAAGCTCGGAAACTTCCTTTTTCTGCTCCTCGGAAAGAGAACCCAGGACAAAATCTATCTGACCGCCCGTCTTGAATTCATTGCCGATACCAACCCTTATCCTGATCCACTGGTCTGTCCCCAGTGTCTCTGTGATGTTCTCGAGACCGTTGTGGCCGCCTGAGGAACCGCCCGTCCTCATGCGAATGGTGCCGAAGGGGAGATTCAGGTCGTCGGAGATTACAATGAGGTTCTCAGGGGAGTAGCCAAGCTTCTGCAGCCAGTAGCGAACGGCGTTGCCGCTGAGGTTCATGTATGTGGAAGGCTTGAGGAGGGTGAAATGCCTCCCCTTGAAGGACGTCTGCGCCAAGTCACCGTAGCGTTCTGTCCTGAAAAGGATATTGGATGCCTGAGCCCAGGCATCCAATATCATAAATCCCATGTTGTGCCTGGTGGAAGCGTATTCAGCCCCTATGTTTCCCAGACCTACAACCAGGTAGTCCATCACTCACTAGGCGTTCTTTGCAGCCTCCTGAGCGGCCTGCTGCATTGCACGGGTAGTCTTGACAGAGCAGATGATGGTGTTCTTGTCAGAGAGGATCTGGAGACCTTCGACCTTGACGTCGCCGGCAACCATTCTCTTGTCAAGCTCCAGAGGAGTTACATCGAGTTCGAGCTCGTCGGGGAGGTTCTTCATGAGACCTGAAACCTTGAGTGAACGTGCGCTCTGGGTGAACTTACCACCAGCCTGTGCGCCAACCGGGTGACCGGTGAGCTTAAGAGGAACATTGATGGCGATGGGCTTGTCTTCGCTGACTGCGAGGAAATCCACGTGGAGGCAGGTGTCCTCTACCGGATGCCACTGATACTCGTGAGCAACTGCAGTGTAGGTCTTGTCACCGAGGACGAGGTCTACGATGTAGGATGCGGGAGTGTGGGTGAGACCCTTGAGTTCTTTCTCAACAACGGTGAAGAGGATGTTGTCGATGCCCTGGCCATAGAGGTTGCAAGGAACCAGGCCCTGACGGCGGAAAGCCTTGATAACGGCTTTGTTGCCCTTCTGGCGGATTTCGCCTTTAAGCGTAAAGTGCTTCATTGTACTTAAAATGTTTAAAATGTGTTACTCAGTGCGATTTTTCACGCACCCCATTGCACCAAAAAGCCTGCTTCGGCTTTTTTAAGCCCGCAAAGATACTAATAATAATTGAAACAGCAAATAATTATCTCCCGCAAAGGTCCTTGAAGTCGCACCAGGAGCAGGTGTCGGTTTCGGGGGTGCGGGTCCAGGGGATGGAGGTGTCGGTGATTTCGGCAAGCATGGCGCGGAGCTTTTCGGAGGCGATGGATGTGAAGACAGGGCTCACGGGCATGTCCTTGAGCGGTTCCGTGTACAGGCGGCCGGTGCTGTAGATGGAATTCACGATGGTGTTTCCGGAGAGGGCGGGGTCGGCCGCGGCGAGGAGGCCGTAGATGTAGAGCTGCAGGGCGATGCCGGGGCGGCCCTTGTTGGAGGTTCCGAAGAGTTTTTCGGCTACGGCGGCGGCGTTGTCGTCCGTGATGAGGATGTCGTCGTCCTCCACGCGGCCGGTCTTGTAGTCCAGGATGCGCACTTCTCCAGGGCGGTAGCTGTCGATGCGGTCCAGGAAGCCGATGAGCCTGTATCCGTCAAAAACGGTCTCCCGGAACTGTTCAAGGCCGATTATCTTGAACGCGCCCTTCTCCCCGATGAGCGATATGTCATGGGCAAGGGTGGCCTTGACGTAGTCGCACAGGATTTCCGCCGTAACCAGGTTACGGCCGCTCACTTCGAAGGAGCGCATCTCCTTCATGACCTCTTCACGGACAAGCGCATGGATGAGGACGTCGTCGTTACGCATCTTTTCGATATCGGCCCGGGAGAAGACGGTTCTTCCGGAGTAGAGGCGCTGCATGACGCTGTGGAACACCCGGCCGATCATGGATTCATCCAGGGATTCGGCCACTTCGTCGGCGGTCTTGAGCTTCTTCACGAAGCTGTAGTAGAACTTCGCGGGGCAGTAGAGGTAGTTCTTCAGGGCCGATGCCGACAGGGCCCCTTTCCGCACGGTCTCCGCGTCTTCTTCGGTCTTGGGAATGTCGGCCTGGGGGGTGAGGGGCTGAAGGGGAGCGCTTGCGACGAGGCGCTTTACGGGCACATTGAAGTGATACTCCAGCTGTTTTATATATCGGCTTTCCTCGCCTGAGTGGAGGCCCTCCGTGCGGCTGTCATATACCAGCCATACCTTGGATGCCCTCTGCAGCATGCGGTAGAAATAATAGGCCCATACGGCGTCCTGGAATTCGTAAGTGGGAAGGCCGAAGGCTTTCCTGAGTTCCGGCGGAACGAACGATGTACTGACGCTCCTTCTTGGGAACATGCCCTCGTTTGCGCTCAGTATCACTATATTCTTGAAATCCAGGGCTCGGGTTTCCAACGGGCCCATAATCTGGAGTCCTTTGAGCGGCTCTCCCTTGAAAGGAACGGAGATGCCCTGCAGGATGCTGTCCAGCACCCTCAGCCAGGTGGACGGCAGCAGTTCCAGCGGGATGCTTTCAAGTATGTTCAGCTGCGTGTGGAGCCTCTTTGCAAAGTCCAGTTCCAGCAGCATTTCCCCTTTCCCGGAGACGGCCCTCCCCGCTGTGCCGATTATGGAGGAGAGATATCGGCACAGGCTCAGGCAGCTTTCTGCCGATGGCGTTTTCACATCCTTGAGGACCGGGGTGAAAACGGCCTTGAGGATGCTTCCGGTGCCGAAATCGGCCACGGGGACGTAGTACTTGGCGTCGGCCTTGATTCTCTCTACGGTTTCTCTCTCTTCGGCCGAAAGCATGGCCGTGAAGAGGCTGGCAGAGAAGACTTCCCGTATGTCCCTGTGGTAGAAGTACCAGCCGTCGTCGCGCTGCCTTGCCCTGAGCTGAAGTCTTCCCAGGGCCTGGACCAGCGTATATACCGCGCTGCCCTTCATGGGGTAGCCCATGGTGACGTTGATGCTGTCCACATCCGTTGGAATTGAGTTCAGAAGGGGCAGGAGCAGTGTCTCGTCCGGAAGCACGAAGGCGCTTTCCACGGGGTCTCCATCCATCTCCTGCAGCAGTATGTGCGCTATTTTCACCTGTCCCACCGCCGACGGGACGCTTATCGCCGTTATCTCCGGCGTGCCGCCTGCAAGGATGGTGAACGCCTGCGGAAACTCCTCCACGTTCTTCTGCATGAAGAATGAGGACTTGTTGGCGGCGTTGCGAATCATTGGCGTTACATAGTCCCAGACGAATTCCGCCTTCCCGGCGTCCCGCATCTTCCGCATAAGCACCTTCTCGCATTCATTCAGGGCATTCAGGCCGATGAAAACGTATTTCTGCGTATCCGGGAAAGACTCCGCAAGGATATCGGCCACCGGTTCTCCGTCTTTGAGGCGCCGGGCGAGCGACCTGTAGACCATGCCCTCGTATGCCATGCCCTTTTTTGAGAGCTCGGCATTGAATGATTTGTAAAGGGGGAGCAGGAGATTCCAGAGCCTCAGGAAGCCGCCTTTTACGGTTTCCGGGTTGTGGTCCTGAGCATCGCGGAAATGGCTCAGGAAGCTCTGGATTGCCTTTTTCTGGATTTCGGTAAGGTACTCGAAGCAGTCCTGGATGTCCTTCAGGTCTGAAATGTTGGTGAAGAGGGAGTCGGGGTCTGCGAGGTATTTGTCCACATCGTCAAAATCGGCAAGGAGGACGTCTCCCCAGAAGATGAAATCGTCCAGGGGCTCCGCCTTGGGATTCAGGCGGGAATACTCTCCGTACAGGACGGTAAGGAGCCTGAGACGGTCCGATGTCCTTCCGCTGTAAAGGCTGGCGAAAAAGTCGTTCACAGTGAACATGGGAGGGCACAGGAGAGGCCTTCCCCCCTTGACCAGGTCTCCGAGGTATTTTGTGAAGAACACCATGGAGCGGCGGTTGGGGAAAATGAAGCAGGTTTTCTCCAAATCGGGCAGGTTGAAGTAGTGCCTTGCCGTCTGTAATAAAAAAGCATCCATACCGTCTGTAAATTTACGTAAAAATATTAACTTTGTAAAAATACATTTAACAACAATCGATATGAAAAAGAAATTCAGATGTCTCGTTTGCGGGTATGTATATGAAGGAGAGAATCCTCCCGCAGAATGCCCGGTATGCCACGTTAAGTCGGACAAGTTTGTGGAAGTGAAGGAAGATGCAGAAGGCAAATGGGCCTGTGAGCACGAACTTGGCGTTGCCAAGGGCGTTGACGCAGAAGTCCTTGCCGGCCTTCGTGAACATTTCACGGGCGAATGCTCGGAGGTGGGCATGTACCTTGCCATGAGCCGCCAGGCCGAAAGGGAAGGCTATCCGGAGATTGCCGACGCCTTCAAGCGCTATGCATACGAAGAGGCAGACCATGCCGCCCGTATCGCAGAACTCCTCGGCGAGGTTGTATGGGATACCAAGACCAACCTCAAGAAGCGCTATGAGGCAGAGGCCGGCGCATGCGAAGGCAAGCTTGAAATCGCAAAGAGGGCCAAAGCCCTTGGCTACGACGCCATCCATGACACCATCCACGAGATGGCAAAGGATGAAGCCCGCCACGGAGCAGGTTTCCTTGGCCTCTACAAGCGTTTCTTCGGAGACAAGTAAAAACTAACGCCTGGGATGATGCTCCAGCACGGAGCGGTGCCAGGTGGATGTATTTACATGTGTATAGATCTCGGTCGTGAGAATGCTCTCATGACCGAGCATTTCTTGTACTATTCGAAGGTCTGCACCGTTTTCGATCAGGTGCGTGGCGAAGCTGTGGCGGAAGGTGTGGGGAGATATCTCCTTGTTCACGCCGGCCGCCATGGCTTGTTTTTTTACCAGGTTGAAGATGGAAACGCGGCTCAGCGGTTTTCCGAAGCGGCTGAGGAAGAGGTAGTCGTCGTAGGCCATGGATGCGGGCTCCGGGCGGGTGGGAAGATAGCGCAGGATGGCGTCGGCGGCCATTTCCCCAAGAGGGACCAGCCGCTGTTTGTCTCCCTTGCCGATGACGTCCACAAAGCCTTCGTCAATGTGTATGTGGGACATCCTCAGGGTGGCGGCTTCACTTACGCGGAGCCCGCAGCCGTAGAGCACTTCCAGGATCGCACGGTCACGTGGGCCGTACTGCGTGTTAAGGTCTACGGATTCGATTATGGAGCTCACTTCATCCACCGTGAGCACCTCGGGGAGGTATTTTCCAAGCTTCGGAGAGTCAACCCTGTCGCAGGGATTCTCCTTCACCTGGCCTTCTTCCACGCACCAGGAAAAGAAACTGCGAAGGGAACTAAGGAGCCTTGCGCTGCTTCGCTTCGAGAGCCCTGCCGACGTGGCTTTCCCCAGATATTCCGTTATATCTTCCGATGTGATTCCGGACGGCTCTTTGCCGATGATGGAAAGGAAGTCCCTGACATCATGGCAGTAAGAGGACACCGTGTTCGGCGACATCCTTCTTTCTATTCTCAGATATGTCCTGTAGTCCCTTACGATAGGAGAATCCATTGGTCCATAACTTGATTACATGCAAAATTACAAATTTTGTATTATATTTGTGAATTATGATGAAGGAAAGGAAAAACATATCAGTCGTCATTGCCGGAATCATGGCCGTGTGCGCTTTTTTCTCCTGCAACAAGGACGACCGTTTCTCCTACAGCAGGTCCGAAAATACTTCCGCAGTGAGTACAAAGGCGGTAGTCCCCTCAGAAAAGGCCCGCAGCGTGATGCTGCTCTATTCGGCAGGATTCAACAGCCTCAACGGCTGGCTCCGGGAAGACATAGACGATCTTTCACAGGGATATGTCCCTTATGGAACACCCGGAGACAAGCTTGAAGGCAAGCGTTCCGGCGGCGCGCCGGAGCATGTGCTCCTTGTGTATTCGCGCAACGGCCGCTACCAGGCTCCCGAATCGGCCCTATTCAGAATCTACATGAAGACCGACAGCACCATCGTAAGGGATACTCTCAAGGTCTGGGATGCCAGCGTGTCGTCCTGTACCAAGGAAACCATGACCGAGGTCCTCACCATGGCGCATGACTTATTCCCTTCGAAGACCTTCGGAATGGTCTTCACGTCGCACGCCAGCGGCTGGCTTCCGTGCGGTTATTACAACGACCCTAACAAATATGAGAGAGGCGTTACGGACGATTTCTGGATTTCTCCGGCATCCGTCAGAAGGGCCTCACAGGAGTATTTCCCGCCCATTCCGGAATATCCCGCGGTGAAGAGCATCGGGCAGGATGAGTATCCTGAAGGATCTGTGGAAATGAGTCTCCGCGACTTTGCCGATGCCATTCCCTTCAAAATGGATTATCTCCTCATCGACGCCTGCCTGAGCGGCGGCGTGGAGGTGGCGGCCCAGCTCCGCGGCAAGGCAGACATCGTCGGATTCTCCCTTACCGAGGTCCTTGCCGACGGCTTCAACTACAAGACCATCGCAAGCAGGCTCCTCAGGAATGAACCGGATCCGGTTACCGTCTGCAAGGATTATTACGAGTCCTATGCCGTACGTTCAGGTGTCAATCAGTCCGCTACCATTTCCGTTGTGGACACAAGGCAGATGGACGACCTTACAAACATCTGCAAGACGCTGTTCTCCAAGTATCATTTCTATCTTGAAAATATAAAAGGCTCGCAGGTTCAGGGCTTTTTCCGCTACAACCGCCACTACTTCTATGACCTCGAGGATATCCTGGTCAAATCCGGCATCGATGAATCAGAGAAGGCCGCCCTTGAAGCCGCCCTTGAGAAATGCATCGTCTACAAGGCTGCAACGCCGTGGTTCATGAGGGGCAGTGATGGATTTGAAATCAAGACCTACAGCGGCCTTTCCATGTATCTTCCTTCCATGGGGACGGATATCCTTGACAGGTATTACAAGGAAACCTTAGCCTGGAATTCCCTGACAGAATTAGTTCAGTAAATATAATATATGCGTGACTTTGCAAAAATGCTTCTGGCCGTAGTGTGCGGCCTTCTTATCGTGCAGATCATCAAGTGGATATTCCTCTTCATGATGATAGGTTCGCTGGCTTCATCGGCAGAGGGTGGAAAGGTCTCCATTCCCAAGGAAGGGGTGCTGGACCTTAACCTTTCGGAGATTTCATTGGTGGAACAGACTTCCCAGATGGCTTTCCCGGCCTTCAGCTTGGGCGGCATGGACATGACCGTCGTCCCCGTCGGCCTCAGGGATGCAGTGAAGGCCATTGAGACCGCTGCGGCAGATCCCGGCATACAGTACATCCTCCTCCGTCCGGACGGTGTCTCAGGCGGCATGGCCGACATCGAAGAGCTCCGGAAGGCGCTCACTGAATTCCGCAAGAGCGGAAAGGCCGTCGTGGCTTATACAGAGGCCCCCGGAAACGGCTCCTACTATCTTGCCACCGCTGCAGACAAGATTTACATGAGCTCTTACAAGGGCGGGACGTACCAGCTCATCGGCCTGTCCGGAAGGATGACTTTCCTCAAGGACATCCTTGACAAGGTGGGCGTGAACGTGCAGCTCATCCGTCACGGAAAGTACAAGAGCGCGGGCGAAATGTTTATCCGTGCCAATTCTTCGCCTGAGAACAGGGAGCAGAACCAGGTCATGATTTCATCGGCCTGGAAGAATATATGCACACCCGTATGCGAGGCGCGCGAGATTACTCCTGAGGCCTTCAACGCCCTTGTGGACAACCTTTCCCTGGTTTTCCCGGAAGACTTCCTCAAGGCAGGTCTGGTAGACGGACTCATGGATCATGAGACGCTTCTGCAGAAGTTGTCAACCCTTGCGCAGGTGCCTTCATCGGACCAGCTCAGCCTCATCCGCTTCTCCGATTACGTGGCGGTTCACCAGCCGCTGGCGCTTCCCGGCCGCACCAACGTGGCGGTCATATATGCCGACGGTGAAATCACCGACGGCAACTCCTATCAGGGCGTCGCCGGAGACCGTTTCGTGAAGGTGATCGACGAGGTCCGCAAGGATGCGAGCGTGAAGGCCGTGGTCCTGAGGGTTAATTCTCCCGGCGGAAGCGTGAGTGCATCGGCAAAGATAAAAGCCGCGCTGGATCTCCTGAAGAAGGAAAAACCGCTGGTGGCTTCATTCGGAAACTACGCAGCCTCCGGCGGATACTGGATTTCCAACGGCTGCCAGAAGATTTATGCCGATGCCAATACCGTCACCGGCTCCATCGGCGTTTTCTCCATGATTCCGGAGTTCTCCAAGGTGGTGAAGAAGGTTGGCGTAGGTGTTGAGACCGTGGGTTCGAACAAGCACTCGGACATGTTCTCCCTCATGCGTCCCTTTGACGCGCAGGAGCTTGGATATATGCAGGCCTCCGTGGAAGACATTTATGACACCTTTGTTAACCTGGTAGCAGAAGGCCGCTCCATGGAGCCAGCCCGCGTGGACGGAATAGCCCAGGGCCGCGTGTGGATAGGTTCGGATGCACTGGGAATTTCCCTGGTCGACGAGATCGGCACTCTCGAGGATGCAATATTCTATGCCGCGTCCCTCGCCGGGCTTGACAGGGATGCTTACAAGGTTGTGGGGTATCCCAAGCCCCTTACACCCATCGAGCAGTTCATGTTTGCCATGGGCGGCATGCAGGAAGAGCCCTCAATCCTTGCCGGAACGGGCTTCGAGGCCCTTGCGCGCACGTTCGGAGACCTTTCCAAGGCCGATCCTTCCCGCGTCTTTGCAAGGCTGCCTTACGATCTTGTCATAGAATAGAGAGCGGAATATACCTTGCAACGCAGTTGTCTACGCTCACGAAGCCAAGTCCTCCTTCCACGTTGGATGGAATAGACACCGGTTCAGAGAACAGGAATCCCATATCGTCAAGGCCCAGAGCCTTCAGGTATATATACTGGTCAAAGCTGATTGAAAAGAGCTTGACCAGTATATATGCTTCATAGGTATACCCTTCCGGGGGAGTGGTTTGCTCTTCCCATTCCCCGGTTTCCGGATTTTGCGCGTAGGACAGGTATTTCCGGGACGATGCAATCTGCACCTCCTGGAAAAAGAGTTTGAGGGTGTAGTCCTTGTCTGCAAATACGGAGTCCGTGAAGAGGTTGTAGGAATTGTCGCCTTCTGCAAGGGCGTCAAGCATTCCTCCCGACGTGGAGGCCGCCCCGAAAACGGGCTCTGACGATGTGTCCAGCCATATTGCCCTCTGGTTGGATTCCTTGGTAATGCCGTTCTCATCATACAGATTTGTTACCACATAGGCACCTATGCGGTAGTAACTGTCTCCGGGAAGGTCTTTCATGTCAACCTTGAGCAGATGCCAGGTCTCATACGGATAGGGCGCGTCTTCCGGCATGTAATATACTTCTCCGGGCTCAGTGTAGCCGATGTCAAAGATGCCGTCAGGCGTGGCATGCTGTACATCTGCCTGGACGGATGCATCGAGCAGGATAGGAGCCTCGGGTACGGTAACGTTGGCAGTGACGGTCTTGCTGCCGCTTTTTGCGGTTACGGTGAGCTGGTCACCGGCCTTGAGCTCTTTCGTATATGAGTAACTGGCCGACGTTCTGCCTTCGGTATCGTCCTCTGTGAGTGTTTCGGGTACTGGACTGTCATTATATGTTACACTTACCGTGGCTCCGTGTTCGGCCTTGACCATTGAGCGGGTGCTGGAGGACAGATGGATGTGATGCAGAGCGCTGCCGGTAGTCATCTGGGCGTTCAGGACGAGCTCCGGTTCCAGCTCTTCTACATCGATGTATTCTGTAGAGGTACATGCGGCAGCCATAAGTGCCAGTGCTGTATAGATAAATCTTTTCATGGCTCTCAGAAGTTATAGGTCCAACTCAGTGACGGCATGACAGGGAGGATGGTTACTTTCTCAATCGCAATCTTCTCCTTGTAGGTTCCGGCTTTCTCGTCATACCTGTTCACGTAGTTCACGAATACCAGGTTGGGGTTCATCCTGTTGTAGACGTTGTATACGCTGAGCGTGAGATCCCTGGTACCGTGCTTCTTCTTTTTGTGGTGGGTGAGACCCACGTTGAGGTGGTGGCTGGAAGGCAGGCGGAAGTTGTTTCTCTGCTGTACATATGTGGAACCGCTTACGTATTCCGAATCCGGTGCCAGCATGCCTGTGGTGCGGTAGGGGATGGTTGTGGTTCCGCCGGAAGCATATACCCATGCGGCATTGACCTCAAGTTTGGGGGAAATCTTGTAGTTGAGGTTTATGTTGAAATTGTGCCTGCGGTCATATTTGTAAGGATACCACTGGCCGAGGCTGATTGTGCCGTCAGGGAAGCGCCGTTCGCTCTTTGCAAGGGTGTAGGAAATCCAGCCTGTGAGGTCTCCGGCGGTCTTCTGGACAAAGAATTCGGCTCCGTAGCAGCGTCCTTCGCCCATTTCCACCTTGTCTTCCCAGGTGGTTTCAGAGACCAGTACGGATGCGCCGTCCTTGTACTCAAGGATGTTGTTCATGTGCTTGTAGTAGCCCTCGATGGAGAACTCCCAGCCCTTGATGCCGTCATGGTAGATTCCGGCGCTGAACTGGTCCGAGGTGACGGGCTTGATCTTGGCGGTAATCGGCACCCAGAGGTCCATGGGCAGGGATATCTGCGTGGAACTCAGAAGGTGCACGTACTGCGCCATCCTTGCATAGCCGGTCTTCAGGGTTATGCCGCCGTCGAAGGAGTACTTTGCCGATATCCTTGGCTGCAGCTCGAAATAGGGCCTTCCGTCTGTGTAGAAGAAGGAGGCGTTGACGCCCGGGTTGAAGGTGAGGTGCTCGGTGACGGACATGTCGTCCTCGGCATAGAATGAGAGGTCGTGACCGTAGAAATTGCGGTCTGCGCCGATACTGAACTCCTGGTTGTTGGTCTCTCCTTCCGAGGTCTCCACCAACACTCCCGTGCTGGTGCGCGGGAAGAAGGTGTGGTATGTATATTCGGCTCCGAACTTTATCAGATGCTTTGGAGAAGGCACGTAGTCGAAGTCCAGTTTTGCGCTCCAGTCCTGTATTCCGGAATTGTAGCCGAGGTCGAAATCCAGGATGTAGGGGCTCCCGTCCTGGTTCTCGCGGGCCTTGACGCCCATTCCCATCTTCATCCTGTAGTCGTTGTATGCCACCGTCGTATTGGCAAAGAGCTTTTGGGAGAAGATGTGGTTCCACCTCAGGGAAACCACCGTATTGCCCCAGCCGATGCTGGTATCGGTGCGGATCATGCTGGCTCCGTTCTCCCAGTCCTCGTTGAAATCGGCAGCGAGGCGGTCCTTGCCGTTATATGCCATAAGGTAGAAGCGGTCGTTGTCTGAAAGGCGCCAGGAGAGTTTGCCGTTGAGGTCATAGAAGAAGTAGTTGCCGTATACTGAACCGTCGAAGCCCCAGGATTTCGGAGCATATTTCCCGTAGAGGCGTATCAGGGGATCGTACATGAGGGAGTGAAGGCCGCGGGCGCTCACGGAGTAGCTCAGCTTGTCTTCGATGATGGGACCCTCCACGTGGAGTTTGTCAGTAAGAACGCCGAGTCCAACGCTGCCGCTGGTCTTTTTCATGTTGCCGTCGTTGGTGCGGATGTCCACTATGGACGACACGCGGCCGCTGTAGCGGGCAGGGAAGGAGCCCTTGTAGAGGGTGACTTTCTTCACGGCCTCCGTCTGGAACACGGAGATGATGCCCAGCATGTGGTCTACGTTGTAGATGGGGACGCCGTCAAGGAGGACAAGGTTCTCGTCGGGGCCGCCGCCGCGTACGTAAAGGCCTGTGAATCCTTCGTTTCCGCCCTGGACGCCCGGGAGCATCTGGATGGCTTTGAGGACATCGGCCTCACCGAAGAGGACGGGGGTGTTCTGGATGTGGACCAGAGGGATGTCGATGGCGCCGAGGTAGGTGCTCTGGATGCCGGCGTCTTTCTGGCTCACTACGGTTGCCGCTTCAAGGACGGCGGAGGGGTTGAGCGCCACGTTGATGGTGGTGTCCCTCCGGAGGTCGAGCTCCATTTCCACCTGCTCGTAGCCAAGGTAGCTGTAGAGCATGGTGGCGTGGCCTTTTGGAACCGTGAGGGTGTAGTAGCCGTAGACATTGGTCACTGCGCCGGTCTTTGACTCTGCGATCAGGGCGCCGGCGCCGATAAGGGTTTCGCCGCTTTCACCGTCGGTGATGTATCCGCTTATGGTTGCGGTTTTCTTCTGGGCGTGCAGAACGGTACACATGAGTATCGTCACTGCAAGTAAAACAATCCTTTTCATTCCTGGAATAAAAAACAGATTTTCAGGAATTCTTGCATCAGAAATCCAAAGAATCCCACAGCTGTTCAATCTCCCGGCGGTCTTTCTTGGTGGGACGGCCGGCGCCGCGGTCGCGGGTTACAAAGAAGGTCTCTACCGGGGCTTTCAGTTTCTGGAGTTCTTCCTCGGGGGTGAGGTTTTCGGCAAAATTGGGCACCAGGGCAGCTCCTACGCGGTTTTCCGTGGGCATTACCACGCGGTAGGTGTAGGTGACGGCGCCTTTTCGGACGGTGATGATTTCACCTTCCTTGATGGTGCGGGAGGGTTTGGCGGGGACATCGGCAATCTTCACCTTGCCGCCCTTGCAGGCGTCGGCGGCCTCGGAGCGGGTCTTGAAGGCGCGGATGGCCCAGAGGTATTTGTCTATGCGCACTTCGGCCATGTCAGTCTGTCACCTCCTGGACGGGCTCTTCTTCGGGACGGGGGTCCATCCTCACTTCCAGGAGCACGGTGTCGCGGTCGCTGGGGATGAGGAAGAACTTTTCGGTTTCGGCAGGGATGAGGACCACTTCGCCCTTCTTGACGGGGACTTTGCCTTCGTCGGGAACGTCTATGACGGCGCTTCCGCTCAGGCAGATGTAGAGGAGGAACGTGTCCTCAAGGCCTTCGGAGCTGTTCTGGAGGGGCTCCTTCAGCTCAATCTTCTGCAGGCCGAACTGCGGTACGGTAGTCCCGTTCTGGGGAAGGACATTCTTCCATGCGCGGAAGTCGATGAGGTCGATGGCTTCTTCCAGGTGGAGTTCACGTTCTGTCGAGCCCCAGTCGTGCAGGCGGAACCAGAGTTCGGAGCATTCGGCCACTTCCAGGAGTTTGACGTCCTTTGCCGCATGCACCAGGCCGGGGACGATGAGATAGCTCTCGCCGGCCTTGGGAGTTACGCTGTGGAGCAGGGGTGCCACGTTGTTGTTATTGCAGGCTTCCCAGAACTCGGAGGCGGTTACGTCGCGTTTGAAACCAAGGTAGAGGCGGGCGTTGGGGCCGGCTTCCTCCACGTACCAGAGGGCTGTTTTGCCGAAGGCGTCGTAACGCTGCTCGGCGCTTTCGTCGTCCGGGTTCACGTGCAGGGAGGTGCGTCCTTTCACGTCAAGGTGCTTTACCAGCACAGGGAACTGCGTTCCGTACCAGTTGAAGGAAGTTTCTCCTGTAAGTCTCTCAAGATAGGTCTGTATGATGTCGCTCAGCGTGTTGCCGCCAAGCCACCCTTCGGATACCATAGAATCTATGAAGCCGAGGTCTGCAAGCCTGTATTCCACAGTGCCCCACGGCATTTCTGCCCTGTCCGGCAGGAATTTCAGCGGCGGGAGTTTTTTGTTCTCATTTTCCATAACCTGCAAAATTACTCAATATCCGCCGTTTTCCCAAATCCTTTATCGGCACGTACTGTGCTTGCACAAAAGCAGGTTATTTATTATTTTTGTAGAGTATAAAAACAACAGTCATGGAAGAAAACAAAGAATTCGACCCCCGCGATCTTAACAAGGACGGAAAGGTATCACTGAAAGAACAGATTCTGGACGCCGCGGACAAAGGCAACGAGATGCTTTACAAAGCTGCAGACGCCATCAAGGGCAAGGCGAAGGACATCGCCGGAAAGGTAAAGGACTATCAGGCCCTTTCTCCCGAAGAGAAGAAAGCCAAGCAGGAAGAGTGGAATGAAAAGCTCTCCGAGGCTGCAGAAAAGGCAACCGACGCAGCCAAAGAGGCTTTCGAGGACGTGAAGGAAAGCGCCGGGAAGCTCTTCAAGAAAGACTAGCCCCAATACTCACATAAACCTTTAATTCAACTGAAAAGCCATGAAGCGGTTTGTTCAGATGTTTGTCCTGTTACTGTTGTTAACCTCCAACAGGGCACAGGCACAGAAATATGAATCATACCTCACGGCATCTGAACTTCCGGATGCGACGCATTTCCTTCCGCCGCCTCCCGGGCCGGATTCCCCCGCCTTCAAGGAGGATGTGGCCGCCTACTTCTTCGCAAAGGACAACCTCAGGAAGGGAGAACGCGGCAGGCGCGCCGCCAGGGAAGCCACAACCAATGTCGATACCATGGCAAAGCTCTTCAGCGGCGCTTTCGGCAGGGAACTGTCCAAAGAGACTACTCCAATGACGATGCACCTTCTGCAGCGCAGCATTAGGACGTTCAGGCTGTCGGCATCGGCACCCAAGAAGGCCTATATGAGAACCAGGCCCTTCGTGTATTACAACGAGGGCACGCTGGTTCCTGAGGACGAGGCGCACGAACGCGGAACCGGTTCCTATCCCTCCGGGCATACAGTGCGCGGCTGGGGCATGGCGCTCGTTCTGTCGGCTCTGAATCCCGAAAGGCAGGATACCCTCCTGGCCGCAGGCTACGAGTGGGGCCAGAGCCGCGTCATTGCCGGATACCACTGGCAAAGCGACGTCGAGGCGTCGCGCTCCCTTGCCGCGGCCTGCTTTGCGAGGCTGCAGACATCGGCCCAGTTCGTGAAGGACATTGAGGCCGCGCGGGAGGAGCTGGGCATCTTCGGCGTCAAGGAAGACCACGAAGACGTAGACAAGCCCTACCTGTCCCGGGAGGAAGTGCGCAATTCCCTCCGGCTTCTGCCACCGCCGCCCGAGGAAGGCAGCATCGAATTCCTCATGGATAAAATCGCCTACTGGGAATACTACCGCCTCCGCTCGACAGATACCGCCAGAGTCCGCCAGGCAATCAAAGATGCCGATATGTCCGACACCGTACTCCTCACTTTCGAAGATGCCTTCGGGCTCAGGATAACGAAGGAGACCATGCCGGAGACGTACCGCCTCCTGAGGCGCTCCATGGAGTGTTTCGGCTCTTCCGGCTGTAACGAGGCCAAAGCTTTCTACAAGCGCACGAGGCCGTTCGTGTACTTCAACACCCATACTCTCACACCCGATGATGAGGTATGGCTCAAGACCAATTACTCCTACCCGTCGGGCCACACGGCCAATTACTTCGGCCTTGCATATATACTCACCGAGCTTCGCCCGGAATGCCGGGAAGCCCTGCAGCGCCGTGCCCGTGAAGGCGGAATATCCCGCGTCATAGTCGGAGCTCACTGGGCCAGCGACGTTGCCGCCGGGCAGGTGGTTGCCGCTTCCGTGTTCGAATACCTGAAAAAGAATCCCCAGTACCAGGCGCAGTTTTTCAAAGCCAAGGCAGAGGTGGACGCTCTGTGCCGATAAGGTTCAAGAGATCAGTGACTTGCATTTGAAGGGCGTTGCACATCCGTCTTATTGATATTCCAGCCAATCAGCGCGATCAGTACGGACATCAGCGGAGAGATGATGTTGAAAAGGCAGAAAGGGGCGTATACCAGCGTGGGAACGGATAGGATGGTTGCCTGTGTCATGCCGCAGCTGGACCAGGGGAACAGTGGAGATGTCACCGTGGCGGAGTCTTCGACGCTTCGGCTAAGAAGACGAGTGTCGTACCCTTGTTTCTCGTAGGAATCCAGGAATATGTTCGAGGTCAGGATAATGGACAGGTATTGGTCGGAAACGATCCCGTTCAGGGCGGTTCCTGTCAGGACTGTAGCCCCCACCAGACCTCCGCGTGTTTTGGTAAGGGGAAGCATCAGCCTGGACATGTCGGCAATCATGCCGCTCGCCCTCATGCAGGCCCCGAAAAACATAGCGCAGATAATGAGATAGACGGTATTGAGCATGCCGATCATTCCCCTCGATGCAACAAGTGCATTGACTTCGGCATTTCCTGTATCTATGCCGACCGTGTCGAAGATGGACACCATGATTCCCGCGAAGTAGATTCGGAACCTGGAACCATCGGCGATGGCGCTGCCTATCTTTTCGACGATATGCGGCTGGAATACGAGAGAGGCCAGCGCGGCCACAAGGCTGGAGACGGCCAGAACCGCCAGGGCCGGCATCCTCTTCCAGATCATGAGGACGGTCAAGGCCGGGACAATCATCAGCCACGGGGTGATATTGAAGTTTTCACGCAGCACATTGCTGTACAGCTGCATCTGTCCGCTCTCCGTTCCCGTGTGGGACAACCCCAGTGCAGTGAAGACGGCAAGGGTCAGGACAAAAGAGGGGACGGTAGTATACATCATGTACCGGATATGCTTGAAAAGGGGAACGCCGTTAATGGACGAAGCGAGCACCGTGGTATCGGACAAAGGAGATACCTTGTCACCGAAATAGGCGTCGGAGATAATGGCGCCGGCGGTCATGGCATCGCTGAACCCTTCGGCACGTCCTATTCCGAGAAGTGCCACACCGACGGTGGCGATGGTCGTCCATGAAGAGCCGGTCATCACCGATACCAGCGCACAGAGCGCACAGGCCGTCAGAAGGAAAACCTTCGGACTGATGATCTTAAGCCCGTAGTAGATAAATGCCGGCACGACGCCGCTTGCAGTCCAGGTCCCGGAGATGGCGCCGATCAGAAGGAGTATCAGTATCGCGCCGGCGATGTCTCCGACGTGGCTTTTGAAGGCATCCTCGAAGCTTCGCCATTCAGTCTTGTACAACAGCATCGACAGGCCGATGCATACTCCGCCGGCCAGAAGGAGCGCAACCTGCGAGGCCCCGAGAATGGAGTCTGCGCCGAAGATGGATATATTTAAGGCGAGGACCGCCACGAGGACGGCCACAGGGCATAACGCAATCCATATTCTGTACTTCTGACCAATCATGACGGCAAACATACATAAAATCTCGCGGAAATCCGCAAAATTATATGTATGTTTGACAAATAATTATTGTAGATATGATACTTACTACCACTCCGTCCGTCGATGGACGGACCATCACCGATTACAAAGGCGTAGTCTTCGGAGAGGTTATCTCCGGAGTTAATTTCATCCGTGACTTTGCAGCGAGCATCCGCAATTTTATCGGCGGGCGCAGCGGCTCCTACGAGGACGAACTGATCAAGGCCCGCACGCAGGCCATGCAAGAGATGTCCGAAAGGGCCGCACAACTGGGGGCCGATGCCGTCGTCGGCATTGATATCGATTACGAAGTCCTCGGAGAGGGTGGCGGTATGCTCATGGTCACCGCGTCCGGAACTGCCGTAAAACTCGCTTGATGCAAAAAGCCCGAAATCGGTATTCGATAAATCGGGATTGATTGTACGAGTGAGCCTACTCTGCATATTTTGTGGACCTGTAGGCTCAAAAAAGGCGTAAATCGCTTATAGTCTGCCAATCGCCTGGACCTGTAGTAGCACCCGGAGGCCAGTTGGCGTTCTGAATGGCGGTAACTGTAAACTAACAGTATTCCCCGTATTCACATCCGACATTCTCAGCATGGATGCGGTCGATGAGATTTCCTTTCAGGTCGAACAGCTGTACGGTTCCCCGTCCGTTGCCGCCGTTCCAGAGGCGGTTGTGGCGCTTCTGCCCGTCTGGGGCCTCGTAGTTCACCAACAGCATGTCTTTCTTCTCGCAGGTGATGTCAGTAATCATCTTCCCGGAAAGGGAGCGCTGCTCCACATGCCAGATAATTTGGGCATCAGTCTCCTTGCAGTCGAATTCAGTATTGACGGCTGTCCAGGCCTTGGAGAAGTTGAACTCGTAGGGCTTTCCCTCGTACCAGAAGGCCGAAAGGAGTTTGCGGGGAAGGGCCAGGGGGCCGACTTTCGGCCTGCCGCCTCCGATATCGAAGACGCTGTCCGTGAGCTTCTTGCCGGTGATTTCGCTGGTGAGGTTATTGGAGGACAGCCACACCCAGGGGCTCGTGAAATCCTTGCCCCAGTTCTTGTCGGCATAGCCGTAGCAGTCCTCCGGACGCACCACATACCGGCGACCGTTCCATATGACTTCGCCCTCGAACTCCGACTTCATCCCCTCGGCGTGCCAGAACATCTCGAAGGCTTCGGCGTGGCGGAACACTTCATCGGCCCCGAAACCCACGTTGAAGGCGGTTATTTTGCGAATCTTGAGGTCCCAGGACATCTCCCCGTCCTGACACATCCATTCTGGATGACGGGCCGAATCTGTCACCTTCACATGGCCATGAGTGCGGTCCTCGGTGACAAAGCAGTCGTCGGCCTCCACACTGAAGGGCACGCCCCAGCCCATCTTGATCTTCTTCCAGCCGAAGAAGCGGTGGAGCTGCGCCGCGTCCTCGCCCCAGGCACCGGCCTTCACCATCAAATAAGAAGGTTTCTGTGGCTTCCCGGGAATCTGGCCGAAGACGGGTTCGTCTCCGCCAAGGGCTGGATTGCACAGGAA
The DNA here is from genome assembly GCA_002393945.1 of Bacteroidales bacterium UBA4360. Classification (GTDB taxonomy): domain Bacteria; phylum Bacteroidota; class Bacteroidia; order Bacteroidales; family UBA932; genus Cryptobacteroides. Next base: position 9,869 of record DGSO01000023.1, on the reverse strand, counting down.
GAATTCGATGAAAAAGGGCTTCGCCTCGCCGGTTTCGGCATCATGGGCGGTGAAGGAGTGCCACCACCAGTCGTAGCCTCTTGAGGCCTGGGCACCGAAAAGTTGGCAGGCATCACGGGCGATATCGTGTTTATTGAATGACATTGTCTGTTTATGGTTTAAGTTGTGTCGGCTTGGAGTAAACCGGGCAAGATTCTTGCCATCCGGAGAACAAAGGTACGAAAAATGCCAGAATGACAGTTCTTGTGTCCTGCTGCATATTTGATACATTGGCGCAAAACACTGATATATGGGAATAAGGCCATCAAGAAGTCCGGCAGGAGGGAATATTTTCACATCCGGCGGATTTTCAGTAAATTCGCAAGGTAAAAGCCCATGGATATGAAAAGAACTGCTCTTATTGCGGCGACCATAGCTCTGGCGGTATCGGCCTCCTGCAGCAACGACTTGGAAGTATCTTCCCCAAGGGTTGCCGATGGGCTTTTGGACCTGTGTGATTCTGTCAGCATCGGTCTTGATTACGCCACATCGGAGCGTGTCATTCTACCGTCACCCGAAGGATATTCGAACAATGTCCTCCTGACCGGTTTCAAAGGGGAGTACTACTGCATGTGGCAGCATTCGACAAGGGATGAAGACTCTCCGGACACGCATGTCCTCCTTTCCACTAGCACGGACGCGCATAATTGGTCCGCCCCCGAGATCCTTATCCGCGGAGACGGGGATTTCTTCACCTCGCCAGGTGGATGGATCCAAAGAGGCGACTCCCTTTGCGCTGTCATCAACCGCATCCGGAGCGGCGGCAGGAAAGGGGGAGAGGCCTGGTATGTCACAACGCACGGCGACGGAGTATGGAGCACGCCAAGAAGGCTCCTGATGGCTGGCGGCGAACCCCTTGACGGTATCTTCGAGCAGGATCCTCTCCTGCTTTCTTCCGGTCGGACAATCGGCGCCGCACACTTCGGAGAGACCCTGGACGTCTGTCCGCTTTTCACAGACGACCCTTCCGGGCTTGCCGGCTGGCGGAAAGCACTTCTGCCCCTTGGTCAGGGGAAACCCCTGGAACCCAGCCGGTACGTGTCCGGGGACGGTGCCCTTGTCATGCTTTTCCGAGACCAGGATTCGTCGTTCCGAAAGCTGTTCTCCGTCTCGCGGGACTGCGGCGAGAGCTGGTCGGCGCCCTTGATGACAGATATCCCGGATTCACGTTCAAAGCAGTGTGCCGGCAACCTCCCGGACGGCAGGGCATTCATGGTCTGGAACCCTTCCGCGAGCAAGTCACGCCGGCATCTTGCAATAGCGGTATCGGGCGACGGACTGCTGTTCGACAGGGCGTGGCTTATTGCCGGACCCCGGGAGCTGCCGCCACAGAGGCGGGAAGGCAGGTACAAGACCATCGGTTATAACTACCCCAAAGCGACGGTTATCGACGGCGTCCTGTGGGTGTCATTGTCTGTGAACAAGGAAGACGTCACGCTTTTCAGGATTGCGCCGGAGGACCTTCTGAGAGATTACCATACAGAATAACCAATATAAAATGAAAAGGACTTTCACAATAACCCTGGTGGCCATGGCCGCGGCAATTCTGCTGGCAGGCTGCCGCCAGGCTCCACGCTTCTGTAAGGGCGCCGACATCGGCTGGGCGCCTTCGACTCAGAAGGGAAACCGACCGTCATCATGGACGGATTCGCTGAAAACTGATGGCGTACACTATCATTGAACCCCCAAAGACATAAGAAACTCCGTCGCATGTTTTCGCATCCGGCGGATTTTCTGTAAATTCGCAAGATAAAAGCCCATAGATATGAAACGAATTGTTCTTATTGCAGCAGCTATAGCCCTGGCAATTGCTTGCGGCCAGCCTTCCGGCTCAAAGGATGCCGCCGTAAACCCATCTGAATATAAATCGATTAACCAAGATAACATGCAAAGAGTAAGAGATTTCCTGCACGGGGCAGGCGTATATTTCCTCGCCACCGTGGACGGCGACGCTCCCCAGGTGCGTCCTTTCGGTACGGCCGAGATCATCGAGGGCAAACTCTATATCCAGACCGGACATGTCAAGAACGTCGCCAAGCAGATTGCGGCCAATCCCAAGGTTGCCATCTGCGCCTACAAGGCCGATGAAGGCCGCTGGCTCCGCATCAGCGCCACGCTCGTGGAAGACCCGCGCGTGGAAGTGAAGAAGGCCATGCTGGATGCCAATCCCGGGCTCAGGAGCATGTATGACGAGAACGACGGAAACACCGCCGTCTATTTCCTCAAGGACGCCAAGGCCACCATCAGTTCTTTCACGGCCGACCCCGTAGAGATCGATTTCTAAGATGGAGACAATCACCCTCAATAACGGCATCAAAATGCCGATTCTCGGATACGGCGTCTATATGGTGGACCCGTCTGTGACCGAGCGCTGTGTCCTTGATGCCATCAGCGTAGGCTACCGCTCGCTGGATACAGCCCAGTACTATGAGAATGAGGCCATGGTTGCATCGGCCGTCCGCAAGTCCGGCATCCCCAGGGACGAGTTCTTCATCACCTCCAAACTCTGCCAGTCCCGTCCTTCTTACGAGCAGGCCAAAGAGAATGTGAAGGGCTCGCTAAGGCGTATGAAACTGGACTATCTTGACCTCATGCTCATCCACTGGCCGATGGGGAACGACTCAGAAATCTGGCGGGCCTTCGAGGACCTGGTGAAGGAGGGGTGTCTGCGCTCAATTGGCGTCTCCAACTTCTATCCCAAGTCCTATGAAGCGCTGGTTAAGAACGCCGCCGTCAAACCTGCCGTCAACCAGATTGAGACCCATGTCTTCTACCAGCAAAGGCCGATGGTTCAACTGATGGCGGAACATGGAACCATCGTGGAATCATGGGGCCCGCTGGCCGAAGGCTTGAACGGCATCTTCACCAATCCGGTGCTCACTGAAGTGGGTGCCGCGCACGGAAAGACTGCCGCGCAGGTGGCGCTGCGTTTCCTCATCCAGCAGGACATCATCGTCATCCCGAAGTCTGTCCATAAGGAGAGGATGATTCAGAATATGGATGTCTTCGACTTTTCGCTCACAGACGACGAGATGGCGGCTGTCCGCTCACTTGACACCGGTCACAACCTGGAAGGTTGGCCGTCGGATGCCTTGAAGTACAATCCAAATGAACGGTAATGTCATTCCATAAAAAGAAAAGACCTAATCCATACAAGGAAGCCAACGAGGCCTTTCTTCAGGTGAAAGCACAGGAAGAGGGGATTCATGTTCTGGATAACGGTGTAATGTACCGTGTTTTGGAAGAGGGGAGTGGGACTCGAAAACCTACGCCCCGCAGCATCGTGTATGTAAACTATACCGGCAGGCTCATTGACGGAACCGTCTTCGACACCACCGAAGGCCAGCCTCTCCCGGCCCTCTTCATGGTCGGAGACCTCATCATGGGCTGGCAGATTGTGCTGACCCGCATGCATGAGGGCGACAGGTGGGAAGTATACATTCCTGCCAAGTGGGGCTATGGTTCAATGAAGATGGACGACATTCCGGCCCACAGCACCCTGGTTTTCGAACTTGAACTGGTAAAGATAGAACGATGAAACGATTCCTTCTGACGATTCTTTCGGTCCTTGTCATCGGTGTCTCGCTTCTCAGTTGCGGAACTCCGAAAAAAGTATCCGGCACACCGACGATAGACAGGATTCAGGAGCGCGGGACGCTCCTTGTCGGCACGACGGGGGACTACCGCCCCCTGAGTTACAGAGAGCCGGAGACCGGCGAGTATTGGGGATTCGGGATTGATGTGGCTGGGGAGATTGCGGACAAACTGGGCGTCAGCATAAGCTATGTCCCCACCTCTTGGCCAGCCCTGTCGGCCGATGTCAAGAACCCGGAGCTGTTCGATTTTGCCATCGGCGGGATCACCATCACGGATGCGCGCCTGGAGACCATGGATATGTCGGAAGGTTATCTTTGCAATGGGAAGACCATCCTCTGCCGGAAAGGGGAAGCTGGCAAGTATAAGACTCTCGATGACCTCAATAAACCAGAGGTAAAGGTGATGGTCAATCCCGGGGGCCTCAATGAGAAGTTCGCCCGGGAGAACCTGCCGTCATGCACGCTTGTCGTCTTCGGAAAGAATGAGGAAATCCCGTCCAAGGTGGCTGAAGGGGAAGCCGACGTTATGATTACGGAAATAACCGAGGCGCCATGGTATGTCCACAATGACTCCCGGCTCGCAGCACCTCTTCTTGGCAGTCCCTTCACCCGCGGGCAGATAGGTATCCTGATGCGCAAAGGGCAGGACGACCTGCTGAAGGAGGTCAACTCGATCATAAAGGATATGAAATCCGACGGCAAACTAAAGGATTTACATGACAAATATGGATTAGTTTACGGATATTGATAGCAACATGAAAAAGGTACTTATCATAGCGGGCAGTCCCCGCAAGGATGGCAACTCGGACCTCCTGGCCCAGCAGTTCGCTAAGGGTGCCGCCGAGAGCGGCAATGAAGTGGAGATCTTGTATCTCCGCGAGAAGAAACTGAACTATTGCAAGGGATGCCTTGTATGCCTCGAGAAAGGGGAGTGCTTCCAGAAGGACGACGCCAACAGCCTCCTTCCTAAGATGATGGAGGCCGATGTCGTTTGCTTCTCATGTCCGGTGTACTACTACTCGGTCTGCGGGCAGATGAAGGTCTTCCTGGACAGGATGAACCCGCTGTACGGCAAGATGAAGGACAAGGACTTCTATTACATGGTCACGGCCCAGGATGACAACAAGGCGCAGCTCGACCGGGCCTTCGATGTGTTCGACGGCTTTGCTGACTGCTTCGATGACATCCGCCGCTGCGGACGTGTCTACGGCGGTGGCGCCGACAAGAAGGGGGAAGTCAAGGCTCTTCCCGCATACAACGAGGCCTACGAACTAGGAAAAAGCATAAAGTGAAACTAGGGGACTCCAGCAGTTCCATCAAATGACCATGATGAGACAGGAACTCATAGAATTGTCAGAGACATACAGGAAGGCAGGGGACGCCATCCATGATGCCATAAAGGCCAGCGTCCTCAAGGCGGACGGATTCGTAAACTGCTCCAACAACAAATTCGACAAAAAGGACATGCTTGCCCTCGTCTATGACAGCAAGAAGGGTTATACGCAGTCCTTTCCCATCCGTGCCATGCGTGTCAATGCGGCGGGTAGCGTTGAGGTCTATATCGGGACACCGGGCGCAATCTACACGGACAAATATCTGAGGGGACGCGGAGGCGAAGAGCACTGGATGCCCCTGAAGGGATCGAGCATCCTTTTCTACCAGACCATCCTCTCGATTGCCGGAGCCATCGACGAATATCTTCCAAACGAAGGATAAGAAAAAACCTCCCCGGGTAGGGGAGGCTGCTTGGGCAGTCGGCACGGCGGTAGTGCTCATTACATGATAAATGATGCGTCTGTGAAGGATGCTGAACCTTACGATACTGTTTGTGAAGGGTTCCGCTTCACCATGCAAGTTGCGGCTTGACCTCCTGCCGCAGAGGTGTGCCCGCCCTGCCTTCGCTATTTCAGTTCCGTAGACCAGTTGGCCTGCTGGAGTTTGACGTCCAGCTCGCGGAGTTCCTTCGACAGATCGTCAATCTGCTTCTGGAGCTTTGCGATATCAATGGTCCGGACAAACTTGATTTCATTGCGGGAATACCGGTCACTGCGGACATTTGCATTCTCCAGGACCTCACGGAGCGTGGAAATCTTTAAGGAGAGTGTGTCCTTTTCGGCGATGATGTCCGTCAATGAGCGGCCGTCCACGGATGTCTCGAGGTTGGTCTTGTTGATGCGATAGATGATATCCTTGAGCTGGGCGATGGATGCATCAAGCTCAGTGAATAAATCCTTGGGGTCCTCTGCAGGGGAATCTCCTTCCTGGACCTTGACGTTGTTGTTCAGACGTTCTTTAAGCTGGGCTATACGCTTTTGGAGGTCGGCCCGCTGATTCAATGCTTCTGCCAGTTTCATTTCTTCTGTGTTTGGTACTGCAAAGATAGCAATTATAGTGTCTGCTTGTTTCATTAGGCGTATGCTCCGGCGGCAATCTGCCATTTTTTTTGTCATGAAAACTCTGCTTTGTGCGATAAAATCTGTACATTTGCGCCCCAATTATCGCAGATACAGTTTTGGCACCTAATATCGACATAAGAAAACGCAGGCTGGCCGGATATCTGGCCGGGTTCATCGCGGGGGTCTCATACGGGACCAATCCGCTGTTTGCAAAACCACTTCTGGAAAGCGGCGTTCCGGTGCTTGTAATGCTGTTTTTCCGCTACAGCATTTCGGCGGCCATCCTGGCTGTGTGGATGCTGGCAAAACGGGAGCGGTTCCGTGTTAGAGGCAATGAGATGGCCCTGCTTGCCATTCTCGGAATCCTTTTCGCCTGCAGCAGCCTCTTCCTGTTCTTCTCCTACGAGTTCATCCCTTCGGGCCTGGCCACCACACTGGTGTACCTTTATCCTGTGTTTGTCGCCCTCATTATGGTTTTCCTGCGGTTTTACCCCAGCTGGCAGACCTGGCTCTCCATTATAGCCACTTTCGGCGGCATCCTCTTGCTGTCAAGCCCTTCCCCCGGGGCGTCGATAAGGATTCCCGGCATCATCCTGGCCGTTGCATCGGCCCTGAGCTATGCGTTCTACCTCGTCATCGTGAACCGTAGCAAGCGCATCAAGAACGTCTCCGAGCACACGCTGACTCTCTATGCACTGCTGACGGGCGCGGTCCTTTTTGCTGTCATCCGGGCACTTCGGGGGGGAAGCATCACGGAAGGCATCGACACTGCCTCTGACTGGGGCAACCTCATCGGCCTTGCCATAGTCCCGACGATGATTTCACTGCTTACGCTGGCGATGTCATCCCGCTATATCGGACCTACGAAGACCTCCATACTCGGGGTGTTCGAGCCCCTGACGGCAATAATGATAGGCACTCTCCTGTTCGGAGAGCCCCTGACGGTGAAGATGGGAATCGGCGTTGCGGTCTGTATCGGCGCCGTGGTCTTCATGATTCTAAGACCCGCAAAAACGGACAGGCAGTGAACGCATTTAACCTTCTGAATTACAGGGAACGGTACGGTAGGCGCCTCCAGAGGCTAACCGTCGACGGAGGTTTTTCCTGCCCCAACCGGGACGGAAGCATCTCCACGGGCGGCTGCACCTTCTGCGACAATGCGGCCTTCCATCCGGGGTACACTCAGGGAAAGACCATTGCCGATCAACTTGAGGCCGGCAAGGCTTTCCATCAGAAGCGGGCGTCCGACGGGTATCTTGCCTACTTCCAGGCATTTTCAGGCACTCATGCCGATATCGACACGCTGAGAAACCGCTACGAGGAGGCCCTTGCCGTCCCCGGCATCTGCGGACTTGTCATCGGCACTCGCCCGGACTGCATCGACAGTGAAAAACTCCGGCTTCTTTCTTCCGTCAAGGAAAGGGGGTACATCGTCGAGATGGAATACGGCATCGAGTCCGTCTATGACGCCACCCTGCAAAGGGTAAACCGCGGGCACGACTTCGCCTGTACGCAAAAGGCCTTCGAAATGACTGCCGATGCAGGTATTGAGGCTGGAGGGCATGTCATCATCGGCCTTCCCGGAGAGACCAGGGAAATGCTTGTATCCCAGGCCGATATCCTCAACTCCCTCCCCGTCAGCTACCTTAAGTTCCACCAGCTCCAGATCATCAAGGGAACGCCCATGGAGCAGGAGTTCAAGGAAAAGTCCGGGGACTTTTTCCGCCCCGGGCCGGATGAATATATCGCCCTCCTTGCCGATATTATCGAACGCCTGCGTCCGGATATCGCTATCGGCAGGATTGTCAGCAGCGTTCCTCCAAGGTTCACGGACGCCCCATGGGGACTGCTCCGGCAGGACGAGCTTCTTGTAAAGCTTGAGCGCTGCCTGGAGGTGAGGCGTAGTTTCCAGGGACGTCTCTTCGCGCCTAAGACAGAAGTTCTTTGACTGCAGATGAGATTGTCTGTCCCGTGAAATGCAAGTAGCTAATTATCAATAGATAAGCTAAAAGGCTTTCCTCCAAAACGGGGAAAGCCTTTTGTGTAATTCGCTGTCTAACAGGTTGTTACATTTCACGCCACCAGTGTCAGTCGTCGAAAGTGAATGCCACTTTCTTCACATTGTCACCGTAGATCGTCCGGAAATCGTCCCGCATGGAAATTACATGATATCCGGCATCGCGCCACTGCTCTCCCAGTTTCAGGGCTTTCTCCCGGTTGGCATGGTCGCGGGTCTCATCATCGGCAATAAGCATGAAGGCCGCGCTCTTGTGCTCGGTATTGCTCAGGCAGTAGTTGTGCATGGCGCTGTCTCCACCGCTGTTGCCGAACGAGAGAACCGGCACCTTTCCTATCTCCTGGGTAATCTGCAGCACTTTGTTGGTCTTGAGATTCTTGATGATCAGCTGGTCGGTACGGACGAGGTTCTCCTCCTTGCCGAAGGTGTGGTTGACGCCTTCTTCGTCGCCCTGGCCTGAGGATTCCAGTTTCACATCCATTCCGATGACCCGGTTGGGGGCGATGCCGATGGCCTGGACCAGCGCGCGGCAGATGAAGCGGTCGGAACCGGAGACCACATAGTAGGTGAATCCGTTGTCCTCCAGGTAATCGAACACCTCAAGCATGGGCTTGTAGAAGCTCTGGCCGTAGGTCATCCCTGTGAAGCCGTTCGCCGACTTGGCTGCGTATGACTTCACATAGGTGTCGAACTCGGCAAGGGTCATCCCGGCGTAGGCCGTAGCGGCCGCCTGGGCGTGTTTCATGTCGAAATGGTCGGGGAGCGCCGTTCCCTTGCGGACAAAGTCCCGTATCTCCTGGGCGGCCTCCTTCACCTCTGCTGGGGCCTTGTCCTTGTAATCTGGGTCATCAAGAGCCCGGTATTCCAGCAGGTTGTATTCGAAGTATGTGGGATAAAGTTCGCCCACAAAGGTGCCGTCCATGTCAAAGGTGGCAATCCTGTCTTCGGGCTTGATGTAATTCTTTGAAGAAGGATCAGTCACATCCTGGACATATTCCTGCAGGGCAGTCAAGGCTTCGCAGGAATTCCACTGGGAAAAATAGTTTTTTTCGGGTTCGGGATTGTCTTTCGAGCATCCCACGAAAACTCCTGCAAAGACAACTGCAATCAGATAAAAGTATTTTTTCATCTTGTTTATGAAAGAAGTTCCTTGACCACTGTAGAAATTGTTCTGCCGTCGGACTGGCCGGCCAGGGCCTTGTTTGCGGCGCCCATCACCTTGCCCATGTCCTTGATGGAGGTGGCGCCCACCTGGGCGATGATCTCTGCGACTTTCGCCTTTACTTCCTCGACGGAGAGCTGCTTGGGAAGGTACTTCTCCATTGCGGCCGCTTCTGCCAGCTCATTGTCGGCAAGTTCCTGCCGCCCTGCGGCGGTGTACTGCTCGGCAGATTCCTTACGCTGCTTGATGAGCTTCTGGATCATCTTGAGTACATCGGCATCAGTCACTTCCTTGCTTCCGCCTTCGGCAGTCTTGAAAAGAAGTATTTCACCTTTGATTGCACGGGCAGCCGCAAGCGCAACCGCCTCCTTGGCCTTCATAGCGGCCTTGATGTCTTCCTGAATCTGTAATTCGAGTGTCATAATCATACCTATAGTTCAGAATGCAAATATACTCTTTTTAAGCGAGATGTTCAAGGCGGCATTGCAACCTGGTTGCAAAACAATCTTTGTAGATTTGCAGCGTTATGAGAATTGGACTTATCGACAGGGCGATGTACGCCGTCATGGCATCGGCCTGTATCAAAGAGCTCAGGAAAGAGCACGCGGACTGGGACGGAAGCGCCATTCGGAGAAATGCGCGCAGGCGGTTCGGAAGGA
>DGSO01000009.1 GCA_002393945.1 Bacteroidales bacterium UBA4360 | reverse complement strand
TCCACGGAAAAATACCGGTGAGCCTAAAAATGCACAGGGGATTTCTGTAAATGTTTAATATTCAGCGCATTGCTAAAAACGCCTCAAAACATAACCATGCTGGCGGGAGTCTCCCGGGAAATCGGCAGGGGAGCCCAGGGAGAAGCTGCAGCCGTTGAATTCAATACCTGAAACATCGACATCGGCCCTCCGGCTAATGTATGGGAGATATAGCGAGCGGCACCAGACATGCTTGAATCTCATGTCCCTGAATGCCGATACCCGGACCTTTGGATCATCGGCCGGGATTGCGAAATAGACCGGATTTCCATAGACTTCATCCATGGCAATGTCGCTGAACCAGAAATTCTCTATGACGGTGCTTTCGCGGCCGTAATCATTTGAAGCCTCGACATATTTGAACAGGGGCATATAACTGCCGATTCCATTTGAAGAGTCCCATATCCGGATGTCGGTAAACGCGCAGTCTCTCATGACTCCGTCTCCGACCCATCCTATCCTTACCGCAGATGACCAGCTTCTGAGCTTGCAATCGGTGACCACAACCCTCTCGCAAGGCTTGTCCTCCTTGAGGGAACGGCTGTTGGCGCGGACCACGATGGCATCGTCACCGGCTTCTATATGGCAGCCGGAAATGAAAACGTCGCGGGAACAGTTTATATGTATTCCGTCATTGTTAGGATAGCGTACGTCATTTGTTATAGTGCAGTCCTTGAATCGCACCATGTCGCAGTCATGTACCCAGTAGCCCCATCCCGCGGGCTGGTTGCACATCGTGATGTCCTGCACAAGAACATTCCGGCATCCTGCAAAAAACACCAGCCGGGGGAGAGACTTTTCGGCAGGGGCTATCCTTTCAAAAGGCCATCCGTTGCCGTTAGGGGCCGATTTCTCCCTGATATGGTATGTCCCGTTCCCGTCAATGATGCCACCCCCGGTAATGGAAATGTCGCGGGCTTCATCGGCCCATACAAGGGCGATGTTTCGGCGGCGGGGCAGAGCCTCTGTATCAAAATGCCGGGTCTCTGTGCGGTTCGGAAAGTCCTCAAGGCGTGGAGATGCAAGCAGCACGGCACCTTCTTCTATGTGCAGGTCAACTCCGTCCTTGAGTTCTATGGGTGCTGACAGGAACGTACCGCCAAGAAGTGTCACTCTTCCGCCGCCCAGGGCCGATATCGAGTCGATGGCATGCTGGATCATGGCCGTGGCATACCCTTCTGCCGGGGTTGAGAGGACGGATTCATGCTCGAGCGGGGAGCATCCCCAGAAGCGTTTCAGGGCATTCCAGTCGTAGTATGGACCGCTGAAGGGTTCAAGTCCGACAATGCCTGTTTCCTTCTCATTGTAAAGCACTTTCACCAGGACAGGATCCCTGCGGCCTTTCTTATAGAAAACAAGCTGAACGTTGGAAGCCATCGGAATCATCTTTGCGCTGTTCCAGCGAGTGTCGGGCCTGTCTTTGAGAACATATACGCCGTCAAACCCCCGGGCATTCATGAGCCCCATGAGAGGAACCAGATTGGCATCATGACCGTACCGGAGGGTAGCGGCGGTTTTGCCATCGGAGAGGGCGGCATCGGCCTTTGTGACAATATCAAGAAGCAGTCCGCGCTGGCTTTCGATGCGGCTTTCCTGGTAAATGTCGCTTCTCAGGCACTTGATCGGGAGGTTCATGTCATACCACCCCGACATGCTGCGCATTTCCTCATCCGACAGCCAGGCCGATACATCAAAACCCTCCAGCCCTGCGCATGGAGCCTCTGCCCAGCAATGCCAGAGCCAACGTGCAAGAATCATCTGCGCCATGTCCGAGCCTTTGCAGTCTGTATATAGGCGGGAGATGCATTCATTCCATTTCCCGGATGCAAGAGTTGCCGTATCAAGCCTTGGTCCGTACCAGGCTTGTGCGTCGGCGAGAAGGCTTTCATTCTTGAGGATATTGTTGATTTCCTTGCCGGACTGTCTGCTTATCTTGAGGGAAGGGTTTACCTTTTCAATGACGGACAGTGCAGCGTTCATGCTGCTTTTGCAGCGCTCTCTGGTGGTTGCAAATGCATTTACGCTCTTTTTCCCCTTGAAAACCGGAGCGTATCGTTTCATCATCCTGCCAGCAATGGCTTCGTGTTCCAGCCGGCCTCTCTCAGTGAGGTCTGCCCATTTCCCGTTGCTTACGCTCCACAGCTCTTCAAGGTGTGAGAGGACATCGGCGCCAAGAGTTGTGAGGGAGCCCCTTTTTTCTGCAGCCTTGAGGGAATCGAGACCCGGCTTCACGATGTAGGGTCCAAGGTGGAGCCTGCTTCCGTGGCGGCCGTAGTGGCTGATATACACCGGCTTGTACCCTTTTGGAGCGGGAGTGTCGGATATCTCGGGTGCAGTATAAGTCCTGTAGATGCCTCGCAGGGTATCTGTATCATGTGCGTTTACGCTCAGAACCAGCAGCAAACCTGCGGCAATGGAAGTATATAGACGTAATGATATCATTTGAAAACAAGTGTTGCGGTCACAGGACAGTGGTCAGAGGGGACAGGGTCAAAAGAGGCCGTTTCCCTGTGAATTGTATGTTCTGTGACGATTATTCTGTTTTCTACATATCGGTTTATCCCCACAATGTCGAACTTCGATCCCCAGTCATTGGGTATGTTGCCATCGTAAAAGCCTTTATTGGGGATGCGGGTAGAGAAATAGTCGTGGGAAAAAGGATGGATCAAGGCTTCAGTATCTGTCCAGTAATTCAGGACTGAGAGCCATACCTGGCCCTTGGGAGAGGTGTTCATGTCGGCAAGAAGGATGCAAGGGAGATTGTCCTTGTTCAGTTCCCGTTCAATCTTCTTGATGGCAGCGCCTTCGTATTTGACGGGGTTTTCTCCGCGGGCGAATTTTCCGGCAAGGACAAAGAACTGCTTTCCAGTTGCCTTGTCCGTGAAAACAGCAGACTGAAGTGCCCTGTATTCGTCTCCCCAGGGTTTGGAGGGCGTTTCATAGTCGCCTCCGGTAATCCATGATAGCCTTTGTCTTGAGACAGAGAAACGTTCTGCATCATACATGAGGGCAGTTGCTTCGCGGGTGGTATTTTCGGGGTTTTCATCGGAGAAACTGATCCACAGTTTGTACTTCTTGCCGCATGTTTTCTTGAGGAGTTTCGGAAGGTCCCTTGCCATTGGATCCGTGAGCTCCTGAAATGCAATTATATCGGTTCCGAGAGTGGGGACGATGCTGGCTACGGATTCTTTTACGCTGTTCCAGGTGGGAGCTTTGCGGTTGTCCCTTTCAATGGTGCTGAAAAGATTCCATGTCCCCACTTTGACGGAAAAGTCATCTGGTGAAGGCTTGAGGTCAAACCAGTACTCTTTCTTTTCGGGTGCCGCTGAAGTGAAGCGGAGGTCGGCATACACGGGGAAATGGTCCGACAGGTATTCAACGCCTTCGTATGCATCCCTGTCTATCGCAAAGCGAAGGCCTTCAAGTGCGCCAGAGAAGAAGATATGGTCTATCTGGCCATCATTTCCGCTCTTTCTTTTGTAACCGCCGTGGGAAATGCCATGGTCTGTTATCGGACAGGCGTTGACGGCTTCCTGCATCTCTTGGTTCAGAGGAGCGTAGTAGCCTTCTATTCCCTTGCTGTTGAGGTCTCCGGTATAAAGCATGGGCAGCCCGTCAGGATTGATTTCCCTCATTTTGGAGAGCAGAAGGGTAATGCTCATGGCCCTGTTGAGTACGGCGTCAATTCCGTTCTGGAGGTGGTTGTTGATGTAGATGAACTCCCTCCCGGTTGGCTTGTGGCGGAACTTGCCCCAGACTGCATTACGAGGTTTTTTTGCTATCCATGTGAAGACTCCGGTACTGTCAGGATTGAAGGCATACCAGAACATTCCCTCGTCCAGCAGTTCCACTGTAGCGGAATCATAGAATATGTAATTGCCGGAAGTGGCATGCTCTCCTGTCTCGCCGGATACGGATGCCCCTATATGGCGGTATCCAGCCATTCTCCCAAGGATATCATCCCTCTGCTCGGAATTGCATTCCTGCACGCCCAGAAGGTCAGGATGCCTGAGTTCCAGCATGGCCAGGGCTCCTGGCTTTCTGACATCCCATCCACGTCCCAGTTTGACGCCAAGGTCTCCTCTTTCCATGTTAAAGGACATGATTCGGAAATCGGCCTCCTGCGCCTGCAGAAGGGTGGTTATGAACAAAGCTATAAGGATAAAGGCCTTTTTCATTTCTTTCTGGTTTGATATACTTCTGATGACTGGAGTACATGGTAATCTGTCGAGGCTGCGTCAAGGACGAAAACCTGCCAGGATTTTCCGCCTTCATAAACGCGGACTACAATGTGTCCTGTGCCCTTTATCTTGTTCCATGCATCCTCTCCCATCTTTGCCCTGCCGGCTTCAGAAGTGGTGTAGATATCGCGCCGGCCGCGGTACTGAGGGTCGGTAATCCGTTCCACGGTCTCTCTGCGCGGATGGGATGCTTCGGCGGCATCGACAATTATGGCATCCGGCTCTGTTTTCCAGAGGAAATATGGATTTGTGGAGTCCCGGTATCCGTGGTGATCGGCCTTTACGACATCACATTTGCCGACAATGTCTGCAACCGGCGTTTCGTAATACCTTTCGAACTTGAGTGCCGCAAGGTTGCTCCCCGGGAAATCCCCTCCGGAATAATACTTGAAAGGTCCGTAGGTAAAAAGCTGCACGCATGAGAACATGTTTTCGTCAAACTTCAGGATGTTCTCTTCTTTCTTGAACAGCCTGCCTTTCTTTACGGCCCTGAGATTGACGGCGACGTTCCAGACCTTGAAGTCCCATGCCCCGGACTGCGTCCGGAACTGCTTTTTGGAACCAAGCTTGAACTGTTCAGCCTTCATGCCTTCATTAATGGTCTTGAAAGTGACGAATTTCTTGTAATCGGCCATCATGGCGCACTGCTTTTCCACGACTTCCACAGAAGGGTAGTCATACCTTGGATAACCTCTGTCAACAAGCGTGCCGATTCTTTCGTACTCTGCCAGCTCCGTAATGCCGGAAAGCCTGTATCCGTGCTCCCCATCCTTAGAGGCCGATATGTGGCCCATGTGGTCTGAATGGAAATGGGATATGAGCACATAGTCTATCCTTCCGGGAGTGGGAGAGAAAGTGTCGATATACCTTGCGGCCCACTGCGGCGGCGTTTTGCTGCTGTCCGGGAGGGCTTTGCTGTGCGCCCAGCCCTTTCCCTGGCCGGTCATGTCTCCGCAGTCAATCACCATCGTCGTCCCATCCGGGAAAACCAGGAACTGGCATTCGCCCTTTCCGGTGGAAATGTGATGGATATCAAACCAACCTTCCTGCCATGAGGGCAGCGTCTGGGCTTGAATGCCCATACTGCAAAGAATCAATATGAGAGGCAGGATGCGTTTCATGCTTCTTTATCATAGACAAGTACGACAAGGCCGTGTTTGCCAAGACTCACCTTCTTTCCGTTGCGGGAGACCTTTGCACTGCCGATGGTTCCGCACTCCCTGAACTTGTAACCCGGTACTTCAAGGTGGGTTTTCTGGACTTTGTCTTCCTCTGAAGTGAGCACTATGGCAAGGGAACCATCCTTCACGAAACTGCGTGCTTCAACCTTGTCATTGCTTGATGTGAAGAAGTCCTTGTAGGAGAACCGGCCCTTCAGAAGAAGGTTCGAGAAGCGTTCCTTTAGGGCGTTCACCTTGGCAAGATATGCCTGGTAATGAGGCGTTTCATCAATAAGTCCCCGGCAGCGGAATATCTCGATATCGTTACGGAGGCCTTTCAGGACGGTAAGGTTCACGCGGCGTTCGATATCGGTGTCGTCACGTATGCTGCGGTCACTGAGGATAAGTTCGGGGAATGTGTACCTGAACCAGTCAATCATGGAGAGAAGTCCATCTCCGTGAGTGTAGTCAACGTACATGCACAGAAGGTCCGTGATATGCTCGGCCCCCATTGCCATGTCCTGGGATGTGGCGATGACCTTGTCCCTGCACTTTTTTAGAATGTCGGCCTTGGCGGTGAGGGGTGCAAGGTCGGGGATGGGAAACTCTCCTGAGAGGTCCCAGTTAACGGCGCTGCTCTCCACCGAGCCCATCTGGTCATAGAAAATGCTGGATGCGCCAAGCGATGCCGCTTTATCTATCCAGGACAGCATGAGTTCCTGCCAGCGGGGTTCCCTTGTGTTTGCAATTACGAAATTGCGGTAATTGTATTTCCCGAGGAAAGAGCCGAAGGATGTGAACTTGTAGTTTTCGATGCTCTCCGCACCGTCATTCCCTGTGAATGTAAGGTTTTGGGCATTGCCGCTGCGGTAGAATCTGCTCTTCCTGTCTATGAGCTTTCCGTTGAAATACAGCGCAGCCCTTCCGCCGGCATTCTGGTAACGTGTGATGGCATTTTTAAGGGCCTCGTCTCCTCCCTGCGAAGCATCTGTAAAATAGTCCGGATTGGAATTGTCCATACCGTCATTCCACCATCCGAAGATAAGGACAGCGTCGCTGTCAACGCTCTTTTCAACATTGAGGATTCTGCCGGGAAGGTCGTTGTAATGGAAGAAGTATTCTCCGTACTGGTGCTTGAAGATAACTCTCTGCCAGCTTTTCATCTCTTGAACCCACTGTGGAGGCTCGCGGCGGTCCCACCAGGTGGCGTCGACCCATCTGCGATACAGGCGCGAGGTCTCCGTCCATGAACCGCTGTAAGGAGCGATTACGTTGGCATCGCACTCCCAACTTTCTCCGCTCACTATGTTAGGGTATTTGTAAAAACCGCATTCCAGACGGTCAAAAACTCCAGTGGCCGACGGATACACCCTCAGTCCATGCCCCGTGTTCACGAAACTGCTGTCATGACTGCCGAAGTAGAGGCCTTCTTTATCTCCCACAAGGGCGAAGCAGTTGGCAGCAACGGCGCCTCGGGGATACTCCAGAGGCTTTTGCCTAAAATACTGGGCAGGCGTCATGTACGGATTCTTGATGCCTTCTTCTGCGATGTCCCTTTTTACATTGTCAATGAGCTGCCCTCCTCCGTAAGTGGTGAGCAGTTTGTGGCCTTCAGGAAGGGCAAGGTCTCCCACAAGGGGATACTGCAGTTCCCTGATTATGGTGTGCGGCTCATTGTTCGCAAGTGCCGATGCAAACCTAACCTTGTCTTCTTCCAGAGTAATGGTAAGGGTGAGTGAAAAGTTCAGTGTCCCTTCTATTCTGGAGTCGGCCTTCATGCCGCTGCAGGAAATGACGATGGCGTCTCCTTTCCTTTCCACGCTGTTGGCCTGGAGAGCCCCGCTCACCTGCACTTCACTCTGCCCGGAAGTGTCGAAGTACAGTCTCCAAAGAGCCCCGGAGCCGGCATAGTCGGTTCCTGTCACGAGGTTTTTAAGTTCGGTCAGATTGCCTTTTGCATCAACGCTAATGGCAATCCGGTCATTTGCAAGGCGCTCCTGTGCTCCAAGGCTGCCAGCCGTCATCAGCAAGGAGAACAGCCACACTGTCATCTTCCTAATCATAAACTTCCTGCAGTATATTCACCGAATCCTCAATTGTTTCTCCCCAGCCGTCGGTGTATGATACCGTTACGGTGTAGTTCCTTTTATCCCTGTTGGTTGTGGGAAGAACCACGAAACTGAGCTCATACGCGGTGAGCCTGAGTTTTGAAATCACATTGTCGTTTGATGCCGTTACGGTAAAATAATCGGACGGAAGGTTTGAAAGAACCCTTATGACAACTTGGCAGCCGTCAGCCGGAGCTGTTACTGAGTGGGTTGAGAGCGTCAGCGTTTCCTTGTAAGGCCCTTCCTGTTTGACAACCAGGCGGTCTTCCCTTCCATCGGCATTGATTTTCAAGACTGCGCTGCGGCGGAATCCCGCATTCTCCTTGAAAGAGAATGAGAGGGTGTCGCTCTTGCTGATGCCGGGAGTCAGCCATTCCTGCCCTGAAAGGATCTCTACTGAGTAATCTCTGTCGGCAATGACCCTTACGCCATCCTCACCGGCGGTGGCGGGGACGGTTATGCTTTCCGGGAGTATGCCCAGGGTAACGATGTCCACCTTCTCCGGGAGAAGGGACTGGCAGGCACAAATGGATACTGCCGCTAAAAGTGTCAGAATACGCTTTTTCATTATTCCGTGGGCTGAGTTATCTTGATTTCACATTTTTTACCCTGGCCTTCTACGACGACCGTAGCCACCCGTTCCGTAGTTTCAAGGTTTTCGTCATAGTCAAAGCGGGGATAGGCGATGCCTTCACCGCCGCTGCGGTCCAGGCGGGCCCAGTTGACGGCGGGAGATATCTTGATAGTCCAACTGCTGTTGGAGTAAACAGTTATAAAGCAGTGGCCTTTTTCGGGCGAAGGAAGGACAATCTCTTCATGGTTAACCCCAAGATCGATTGTCGTCACATATGGTTTCTGGCATGCAGATAGGCTCAAGAGCATTGCCAACACACAAATCATCAGCTTTTTCATAGGCCGTACTTGTTATATTCCTTGTTGTCCAGAGCTCCGTGGGAGTTGATAATCTGGTCGTCCGGGATAGGATAGTATTCGTGGCAGGGTTTCATGTTGGAACGGAGGCGGGTATTGTTTTCGGCCTCTACGTTGTACTGCCAGACCATGTCGTACCAGATGCCCCAGCGTACCAGGTCATGCTTGCGCTGGAATTCGCCGAAGAGTTCCCTTGCGTACTCGTCCTGGATTTCATGGAGGAGGTCCTCATGTGTGGCAAAGTCTTCCGGGGCAACTGTCTTGATTCCTGCACGAGCCTTGATCATATTGAGGTAGTGGCAGGCCTTGGCATCGTCTTCCCGCATGAACCATGCTTCGGCAAGGCCAAGGATGGCTCCGGCATAACGGAATACCTTATAGCTGTTGCTGTCAAGGTTGTACTGCATTCCGAAGCACCAGAACTTGTTTCCAAGATAAGGGCGGCCGCTTGCGCTCTTGGGGCTGCTAAAGAAGCGGAATACTTTTGGAGAGACAGTCCGGTCGTCGTCCGGGTAATAGCCCGGCCAGCCCCATGCCAGATAACCGCCGCTGCCCTCGATGGGTTCGCCTGTGCTGGTATAGGCTGCGCGCCTTAAGTCTGTCGATGAATAGGGCATTAGCTTCTGGTAGAAGCGCTTGGTGGGCCTGAACGGAGTCTGTGTACGCATCTGGTCTCCAAGTTCGGGAATGCCTATGCCGTCGTAGATGTCTCCCACCACTTGAGCTTCCTCGTCTTCATCGTCCTCATCTTCACCTTCTGCAGAGTTTACTCTCCTGTAAGGAGTACAGATGGACGCCAGGGTTCCCTGGACCTGCAGACCGTAATCGACTGCAATGTTGGAGATTTCCATTATGCTTTCCGGCGTCTGCCTGTTGGCGAATGGGATGTCGGAAAGGGGATACTGGGAAAAGTCTCCGTAGATATCCTCAATGGCAGAGAAGAATTCAACGGCATCGGCCCAGCGGTGCTGCCAGAGGCAGAGTTTTCCGCCAAGCATGAGGCCGAGGGCAGCTCCGGCGCGGCAATACTGCGCATTGGAAAGGTCGTTTGTCCGTTTCATGTCCAGAGCGCCTTCTTCCAGTATCCATTTGTGGAGGTCGGCAATGAGTATGTCTCGGGTTTCCGATGCGCTCATCCTGGGCAGGCGGGAAATCCTGGAGTTGGTCTCGTCCGTGACCTCATCCTTGTAGAAGGGAACATCTCCGAAGTTGGAGGTGAGGATATAGAAGAAAAGGCTGCGAAGAACGGTGGCTTCTGCAAGTAGGGGAGCCTTTTCTGCATCGGTAAGCGGCGAACGCTTGATTGCGGCTTCCACAGAGTTCACTCTGCTCACGCCGATATAGCAGTAGGTCCACATTGTGGAGCCGAATCGGGGCGTGGAAGGAGTTACCATCAAAACGGCGTTGGGCTGGTCCGAGCGGTTTATGTACAGGAGGTCGCTCTGCCCCTCGCAGACAACAAAGTATTCCTTGTTGTTATAGATGTTCCTGATGTTTGTATAGCAGGAGTTGAGGCCGGTGATGCACTGCTCCACCGTCTTGTAGTATGTTTCCTGCGTGGATGAAGAGAGAATCTTCTCATCCAGGGAGCAGGCTGTCAAAAGGCTGCACGCCAGTAAGGCAAAAAGAATCTTCTTCATACTAGTAACGGAATTTTAAACTGAACATGTATGTCCTTGGATTGGGGTATGCCGCGTTGTCCAGACGGCGTACCGACGAGGAAGAGGATATGTCGGGGTCATACCCGTTATACCCTGTGATGAGGAAAAGGTTGTCGATGTATGCGCTCAGGGAAAGGTCCTTTGCCCATTTCACCTTTTTCGAGAGGTCGAATGTGTAGCTGACGCTCAGAGTCTTGAGCCTCAGGTAAGAGGCATCGTGGACATATCGGTCGCTGCGGTATGAGTCCTGAGCATAAGCGCTTGGAATATTGCCCTCTGGGTTCCTTATCGGATGCCAGCAGTCCATCATGTAGCGATACTTGTTGGTGTTGTTTATGCCGGACCCCAGATTGAACTCGCTAAGGTTGTAAATGTATCCGCCGATGGAGTAGGTGAAATACACGCCAAGGGAGAACTGCCTTATCGTGAAAGTGTTCTGCAGGCCGCCGAATACAATGGGGTCTGAAGAGCCAAGGTAAGCCTGGTCGCGGTAATCCAGGATGCCGTCGTGGTTGAGGTCGGCATATTTGGAGTATCCGTCAACCTGCTGGTAGGAAACCCAGGTTCTGGTGGCCTGGTTGTCCTCCCTTTCTTTCGCATTATGCCATACTCCGCCGAACTTGTAGCCCCAGAGAGCGTTCACAGGATAGCCGACCTTATACCCGTAGAGCATCTGTGAGCTGTTGGTGTAAGTTGCCACCTGCTCATAGTCTGCGCCGATGTCCGTTACTATGGAATTGTTATGGCTGAGGGTGAGGTCTGTTCTCCAGCTGAAATGCTGTGTTGCGATATTCCTTGAGGAAATGGCAAGTTCCCAGCCCCAGCTCCGGGTGTTTCCGACGTTGTCGAAACGGGTGTCGAAACCTGTCTGCTTGGGATTCTGGACTTTCAGGAGGAGGTCCCGGGTGTCTGAGAGGAAGGCATCGGCAGTAATGGTGAAACGGTCGTTAAGAAGGGAAATGTCAAGGCCGGCATTATAGCTGTCTGTTTTCTCCCAGGTGAGGGACTGGTTGTCCAGGCGGGTGGGATAGGTGGACAGCTGCTGGCTTTCGCCAAACAGCCATGTGGATATTTCACTGGTGAGGGCCTGCTGCGATACGTAGCTTGATATGGCGTCGTTCCCGCTCCGTCCTGCGCTCAGACGCAGGGAAAGGTTTGTGAGGCCGTTTGCCTTTATGCTTGCCATCCAGGGCTCATTTGAAATGCTCCAGCGGAAGGCCGCGGCCGGGAAGAATCCCCATTTGTGGCCTTCGGCAAAGTTGGAGGAACCGTCATAGCGGGCAGTTGCCGTGAAGTGGTAACGGCTCTTGTATGAATAGTTTGCCCTTCCAAGGAATGAAAGCCTCTGGATGTAGGAGAGGGTACTGCGTTCCGTGAGGTTGCGGCGGTCCATGATGGCTCCCATATTGTAAGGTCCTACGTTGTCATCAAGGTATCCTACGCCCCTGGTGTACTTGTAATTGGTAGTCTTCCTTCCTGCGGTGAAGCCTCCCATTATGTCCAGGTTGTGGCTCTTTTTGAAGGTCTTTTTCCAGGAGAGGGTAGTCTCACTAAGGACAGAAGTCCTGTCGTCGGTAATGCGTGCGGCCGAGCCTCCGGTCTTTCTGACTTTTGCAAGCGGCAGTGAAGCCGGAGAATAGGAATAAGCGTCATTGTCTGTCCAGCCGGCAGAGAAAGTGGATTTCAGAGTTGCGCCCTTGAATGGATAGATTTCCACCCAGGGGGCGATATTCAGGTATTTGATATCCACGTAGTTAGTGGCGGTTGTGGCAATGAGATAAGGGCTGTTGTAAACAGAACCGCCGCTGCCGCCTTCATCTGAATAGCGGTTCCATTCGTCAGTGGGGCCTACAAGCGGGCTTAGGCATACGGCCGAACCATTGCCCACACCATTTATAGTTACGGAGTTACGGTCGTTGCGACGGATGGCGAAATTGCTTCTCAGGCCCACCTTGAGCCATGAGAATATCTTTCTATCCAGCTTCAGGAGGGCTGTATACTTTTCCATCCCGGTCCCGATGACAATACCATCCCTGTTCTCATAACCGAAGGAAGCATAGCTGTGTGACTTTGAATCACCATAGTTCATGGCAATCTTGTATTCCTGCTGAATGGCCTTTCTGGTAAGGATTTCCTGCCAGTCAGTTCCTTCTCCGTAAACTGAAGGGTCTTCGAAGGGATATCTTCCACTTACCTGGGGATGGTATGGCTGGGTGCCTGTACTTTGACCATACGATGACATAAGGCGGTAGTCGTTCCTGAACTGGGCGAACTCCGTTGCGTTCATGATGTCCAGTTTCTTTGGCAGTTCGCTCATGCCGGCGCTGGCAGAGAAAGTGAGGGATACCTTCGAGCCGGTGTTGTCTCCTTTTGTGGTAACGAGAATAACGCCGTTGGAGCCTCGTGCACCATAGATTGCGGTAGAAGAAGCATCCTTGAGAACGGTTATGTTCTTTATGTCATCAGGATTGATGTCAGAGAAGCTCTCAACCGCATCTACAACACCGTCAACGACGATGAGCGGGTCATTGCTTGCCGATATGCTCCTGGTGCCGCGGATGCGGATGGAAGTCGCCTGACCGGGCTCTCCACCGCCTGAAAGGATATCCACACCTGCTATTCGGCCTTGGAGAGCCTGATCGGTAGAACCTGTGGCAGGGGAGATGATTTCCTCCATGTTCACAATGCCCACTGAGCCGGTGAGGTCGGACTTTTTCTGTGTGCCATAGCCGATTACCACGGCATCGTCAAGAAGCTGGGTATCAGATGCCAGGACCACATTAATCTGTTTGCGGTCATTGACGCTCTGTACATCGTCCTTGAAACCGAGGCTGCTGAAAACCAGGATATCGAAACTCCCGGCCTGGATGCTGTATTTGCCGTTTTCATCAGTGACAACGCCGTCGGTCGTTCCCTGAATGAGAACGGCGGCTCCGGGAATCGGCATTCCGTCATCTCCGACTACCTGGCCTGTAATGGTACGCTTCTGCTGCGAGAAACCGCTCAGGGCAGCTGCGAGCAGCATGGTGATTAATAGCAATGTCCTTTTCACTTCACTTCCTCCTTTACCATTACTGTGAAACCAAGAGGTGCAACCGAAAGGCCGCTTATCTTGTCATAAGTATTGCTGCTTGCGAAGATGCCTGTCTCTGAAGCCGCCAGACCTCTGGCCCTGAGGCAGTTGACAAAACCTGCAGATGCAAAGCTGTCTTCCATGGATGAGAAGTCTCCGGCGAAAACCCACTGCAGCGACGGTTTTGACCAGAACGTCTCTTCAAGAAGGTCGTCAAGGTCTGTCCATACTCCGGTGAAGACCGCCAGGTTCTTGTACCTTACCAATGTTCCTCCGTCCGAAAGTGTTTCCGTAGTGACGCCGTCGATGGAAGAGGAGACACCAGAGTCGGATATGACTATGTCGGCACTTCCGCCAAAACTGACGGAAACTGTCTCTACGGCCTCTTCGGCCGGGAACTCGACTGTGATATTGTGGTCGATTGTCTTGACCTTTTCGCAGGCGTTAAGGCAGAGCATAAATGCCGTCAGGATGAGAATTGACTCTTTCATAGCTCAAGACCTTTTTGATGAACGATAAGGGTGTCACATTCGGCCCCGTCGGCCGTCTCAATGATGACTTTGCCGCTGCGGGCAGGCCTGTGCATTCCTTCGATTGACTGATTGGAGCCATATCGGACAATAACCGTATAACGGTCACGGTGCCAAGCGTTGTCCACGGTAATCCAGTCCTCAAGGGATTCGGCTTTCCAAACCCCGTCGGCCGATACCAGTACAGGGAACTGCCCGGCATCGGATTCGACGGTGTACTCCCCGATAAGTTTGCCGACAGGGGAGAGAACCTCTTTGGAGCAGGCGGCCATGACGATGGCGGCCGCACATATCAAAATGAAACGTTTAATCATAATCAACCTCCTCAGCTTCGAGATTACCACCGTCATAATCGACCTTTTTCTCCTGAGCGGTAGTGGATGTTTCCTCTCCGGCCTTTATTTGGAAGGTGCCCTCAATGATAGTTGAAAGGGACTCGGTTGCCCCTGCTGCCGTGAAGGAAAAACTGTTGTATGTGCCTTCCGGCAGCATAACCCATACGTCAAGCGGGGATGCCTCCGTACAAGGACGATTGATGCCGGTAACGGTAATGGTGTATCCGGGGTTGAGCATGGTCTCCTCCTCAACTCCCGTTACGTCAAGCCAGCCCGTTACGGGGACTGCAGAAGAAAGCGTTATGCTCTGAATGTTTTCTGCGAACTGCATTTTCACCTGGAGGTGAAGAGTTCCGCACAGGTAGCGGAAACGAAGCAGTCCGTCTTCATCGGCCGCGGTAACGAGTGTGGTGTTCCGGTGTATCTGCTCGACATTGCCGGTCTGGTAGGTCTGCAGGCCAGAGAGCGGCTGTCGGCCCAGTTTTGCGGCCTCATCACCGTCAGGACTATAAGGGAAGTAGGCATAGGCCTGACCAAGAGCGCCTTCGCCCATCAGTTCTATGACACCTTCCTTGCCGTTGTATGCTACACGTGGCAGGAATGATGCGTTTGTAAGGTTGTCGGCATAGATGCCAACTTTGTCTGTTGCCGAGTTCCATACCCAGCTTCCCTGCAGAAGCTCTATCTGGGCCTTGAATACACAGGTCCCCTGCGCTGCAACGTATGGATCAGGCTGCGGGCGATATTCCTGGGTGCAGGAAATCAATGCGGAAATAGCCGCAAGTGATATGATCAATCTTTTCATGGCTATTTCTGATATGAGCCGGCCCATGAGTATTCACTGCGAAGATGCCCCGTCTGGTCTACATCCAGAGCGTCATACTCGGTTCCGTCAATGTTATACTTTAAACTCTTGAGCCACGTAAGGAATCCGTAAGCAAGGGCATAGGTGTCGCCTGAGAGTTCTGTTTCAGTGTCCAACCGGCTCCAGTGAGGGAGGGAAGTGTTTCCGCTCCAGGTGAACAGCGTCCCGTTCCAGTTCATGGTGGGCGGCTCGATGACCACGTTGTTCTGAGTGAACTGGGAGTTGCTGCTTACGGCCGACGCCAGGCAGTTCTTTGCAATTGCATAGTAGTTGGATCCCGTCTGATAAATGGCCGGCTTTCCGGCAGTTGTATTGATGAAGATGCTGTTCAGGAGAAGGCATCCGGTCTTGTCATTGAAAGCCTTGTGGCAACCCAGCGCAAAAGTGCCCCACTTGGATGTGGTGCCATAGAAAGTAGAGTTGATGATCAGACTTTTGCCTTTGTTGCAGATGGCCGATGCGTTGCTCGTTTCCATGGGCTTGCTGTTATACAGCGTGGTGTTGTTCATGCAAAGTGTGGCGAAGTTGGGCGCGGCTGATGTGTTTAGGTAGATGGCATAGCCGTTTTGCATGCCCGTGTTGTCCACGATGCTGCAACCATTGATGTAATAAACCGGTTTCTGGTTGTTTGCTCCGTAAAATGCACCGCCCTCGGATGAAGCCGTGTTGTTGGAGATGGTACCTCCGTTTATGAGGATGGTTCCGGCCGTGGAACATATTGCACCGCCGTTTTTGGCCGTGTTTCTGTCAAGGATGCAATTCTCGAGTGTGAGAACTCCGTTGGTAGAGTATACTGCTCCGCCGTTGGTGGCATTGTTCCCTGTAAACGTGCAGCCGGAGAACAGGCCCTGCGTATTTGCATTGGTAATGACGACGGCGCCGCCGCTTGAGCCGGTATTGCCGGAGAAGGTGCAATGGGAGAAATGCCCTTTGCCCTTGTTCTCGTCGCTTATTCGGACGGCTCCTCCGGTACCGCTTGAACTGGTATTCGTAAAGCTGCAGTGTTCGAACAGAGGACCGTTTTCCTGCACCGATACCAGGCCGCCGCTTGCAGTTCCTGATCCGTTGGTGAGCGTCAGGTCCTTCACTGTGACGTGGCTGTTGTCACTGGTAATGACAAAAATCTGGCTGGAGCCGTCTCCGTCAAGGATTGCGTTGTTGTCGCCCGTAATTGTATAGGCAACAGGATTGCTGTAAGAATTTTTTCCGGGGAGGACGATAGGGGCTGTAAGCTTATGTGTCCCGGCAGTGAAATGGAACGTAGCATCCTCAAGCTTTTCACCGTCGGTTTGCTGCAGTAGAGCTTGCATTGAGGCAACAGACATCGGCTCATCCTCGCTCCTGCCGTTTCCCGTACCGGATGCCGACACGAAGTACTCCCAGATTGCGCTGCAGTCTTCCAAAGCCTTTTCGGGGAATTCCAGTACCTTCCCCGCAACGACTGTCCTTCCGGCAGAGAAAAAGCGCAGCTGCCGATATTCCTGGTCGGCGGTACGTATAACAGCCTTGAAACCCTGTGAATAGCTTCCAAGTGGAATGGAAATGTATGCGACGGCCGTTTCTCCTGCTTTAAGCGCCAGTCCTTCTTCGCCAAATGAATAAACTAGCGACGGAATTCCGTTTTCGGCAACCAGAGTACCGTCAAAAGCTCCGTTTTCATCGGTTCTGGCACGGAACGAACCACTGATGGGCTCTCCGCCAATTGCGGTAAGTGTAATGCTCCTTAGGACCTTTGCCGATGCCGATTGTATGGAGATGCGCACCAGGGAGAAAAAGTGCCTGAGGGTGACGTTGGAATAAGTGTTGCTTGTGCCCCACATGGGAACCGCGGAAGGGTCGAAACTGCCCGGTACGTAGACCTGCGTGCCGGGGAAGACCACAAGGTCTTTTTCTCCGCTCAGGGGATACAGCAGGTTGTATGGGGTGGAAAGACCGTCGCGGAACACGAAACCTGCGCTTGTGGCGCCGGCGTCTTCTGCCGACAACGGCAGAGACGAGGCTCCGTTCAGGGACAGGCAGTCTCCCTCTTTCCATATGACGGGATAAAGATTGCCGGCCTTTTCTCCCAGTGTGGTTTTTGTTCCCGTAAAGGGCAGGCTTACGGTGATGACCTGGCCGTCCGTTCCGGGAACGCTCACGGGATTGCCGGGATGCTCTTTGGCACAAGCCACCGCCAGCAGCAGCGGCAAAGCCAGTTTAATTGAATTCCAGTTCACAGAAAATAGGATAATGGTCTGAAATATAAGTTACGTTTTTGTACTCCTTACGGTTCACCCAGAACTTCTTCCCGGTGAAACCCTCTTTGTTGTAGAACAGGTGGTCGATTGCGCTTCCGCCTGTGGCTTTGAAACTGTTCAGGGTGCGTCCTTTGTCCGTTTCTGCACAGTTGGATGGCGCATGGGTCAGATACGTCATCATTGCCGCAAGACAACTTGCCGATGCCTTGCTGTTCATATCTCCGCCAAAAAGCATTGGGACCTGCAGGGAGGGATTTGCTTCCCTCATACGGTCTACTATGAGGCGGATGCTCTTGTCCTTAGTCTCTTCCCCGGCGGCGTTTTCTACGTGGGCGTTGAAGTAAAAGAGCCGCTTTCCGTTGCAGCGCACCTTGAATCGGGCCCAGGTGCACGTGCGTGGCTTCACTCCGTTCCATGTAATGGAGCCGATTGCATCCGGCGTGTCGCTGAGCCAGAAAGTGCCCCAATCCTCAAGGGAAAGTATGTCGGTGCGCCAGAAAACAGGATTTGAAGACACATTTGTGTAATCCTTTTTCTGACCATCCACAGCTACTCCAACGGCATTCAGCCGGCTGTCTGCCTCAAGGATGTGCCTCCTCTGGGTCCAGGTGCACTCCTGAAGGCCAAAGAGCATGGGCTGCTCGTCGGCAATCATCGCAAGGCAGGCTTCCCTCCGGCTTGTCCAGAGGTGGTCGGGCCCGTTGAGGTCTCCCCTCAGGATATTGAAACTCATTACCTTGAGGGTGGAGATTTCGGTTATGGTATCCTCTGTCTTTTCATTTCCCTCATTTCCGCTGCCGTTCCCGCCGGTTTCCTGCCCGTTATCCTTCCCGCAGGACAAAACGGCTCCGGTGACGAGGACAAGCCCCGTCACCATTGCCAAAATGCTGTGAATACCGCGTTTCAACCTTACTTCTGATAAGATCCTGCCCAGATGTGCCCGGTTCTTGCATTTCCTTGGAGGTCAGTGTCAAATGCATTGATTTCGTTTAACCAGGTAAGGAAATCCGGGGCTGCTTTGTAGTTTGAACCAGACAACTCCGCTATGATGTCGTCTTTTGTCAGTTGAGGCAATGTACTTGTTCCGTCCCAGGTGAATACTCCACCGTCATAGGTAAGTGCCGGGACAGTGTTTATTATGTCTGTCTGGGTGAACTGTGAATTGGCGCTTGTTACCGAGGCGATGCAGTTCTTTGCGATAGCATAGTAATTGGACCCGGTCTGGTATATGGCAGGTTTACCGTCAGCAGTGTTCACTATCAGATTGTTAAGGAGCAGACAGCCGTATTCGTCTACATAATTCTTGTGGCAGCCAAGTGCAAAGGTGCCCCACTTTGAAGTGGTCCCATATAGCGTAGAGTTGACGATGATGGTCTTGCCTTTGTTACACACCAGCGAAGCATTGTTCCCTGCCATGTTTTCCTTATTATATACGGTTGAGTTATTCATGCAGAGTGTGGCAAAATTTGCTGCATTTGACGTATTCAGGTAGATGGCATATCCATTGCCTCCACTCGCAGTGTTTTCTGTGAAGAGACTGCTGTTAATATAATACTTTGCAGCTTTGTTGTCCGCAGTATAAAGAGCACCGCCAAGTTTGGATGAATTCTGATCGAAAGTGCACTTGTCAATGTATGCTGTGCCGGCGGCGTTAATAGATATAGCGCCGCCGCCATTGGTTGACGTGTTCAGGCTGAAAGCAGTTCCTTCATTAAAATATACTGTTCCTGTTGTAATATATGCGGCACCGGCAAGGTCATCTGCGGAATTACCCGTAAAAGTGCAATTGTCGATATTTGTGATGCCGTTTGTCGAGTAAAAAGCTCCGCCGCTGACGGTGGCGTGATTGCCGGTAAAGGTGCAATTGGTAAGTGTCAAGGATGTTTTGTTGTTTGTAATAACAATGGCACCTCCGTTTTGTCCGGTGCAATTTGAGAATGTGCATCCATCGAATGTTCCGACTCCCTTGCTGGCCGTATCTACGCGTACTGCGCCGCCAGCTCCGGAAGAAGTGGTGTTTGTAAATGTGCAGTTTTCAAATTTTGCAGCGGAGTTCTGGATCAAAGCAATACCACCGGTTTCTGATGAGCCGTTAGTGAGTGTCAGGTTCTTGATAGTAACTCTGTTGCAGGCGTTAGTTAACTCGAAGATACGGGAGGAAGCGCCACCGTCCAGCGTTGCGGCGTTGTCGCCGTCGATTGTGTAATAGGTAGCTTCCGAGTAGATTGTTTGTGCCGGAAGCGTAATGGGGGTGGTGATGGCATGGCTTCCTGATGTGAAATGGAAAGTGACTCCGTTGATGCGGTTCGCATAGCACATTATCACGTTTGAACCGCCATTTTTCCCATCTTCAAGGAAGGCGACGAAGTCATTCACGGACATGGGATTGCCCACGGATTTGCCGTCACCACTGCCGGTGGCAGAGACATAGTAGTCCCAGACAATGTGGCCGGTAAGGTCGCTTATCGGGAGAATGTGGCCTCTGCTCACAGTGATGGCGGCATTTTTGGTGAGAATTGCAGGGATGTTGCCGGCATCGGAATAGTATCTGATGGCTAAACCATTGGCGAGAGTACCAGGGAAAGAGGGCAGATATGCTACTCCGGAAGCACGGACAGCGTCGTTGATGTCGATGGCAGCACTGGAGGTGCCGGCTGCATCGGCAAAATCTGTCACGGCTGTTCCGTCACTTGTGACCTCTACGGTGCCCATGCTATGTATGGATGTTTCTTTTCCTTTGACACGGATGGTTTTTATGGTGTAGTCCGTTTCGTCGTGGGATATAACTCCGTCTGTCGGGAGAGATAGGGCGATGATGCCGACGGCGTGCTTGAAAGCAAAACTCTTGGCTGCGGCGGTGGAATATGCGGCCATTATGTTTGCGGCTTTGAATGTGCCGTCAACCCTGCCGCAGGTAATGGTGAATTTTTCAGAGCCATCGTAGGTGAGCTCTCCAGCCGTGGCGGGATATGCGGCCCAGAAGTGGTCGGGGGTGTCTTCGGCAGGAATGCTTGCGGTGAAGGTGGCGTTTGCACCTCCGGTTTCAGTTTTGGCGATTACGCTCTTTGGAGCATTGGTGCCGTCAAGGTACCAGATGGCGATTTCATCCTCTGCATCCCAGGTTACGCTGCCTGCCGGAGCAAGAGTGGTCTTTGTCTGGGGCATGTCGGCAGTGAAACTCCACTGGACAAGTTCAGACGATGCTTCCTGAGTGTTCTCAGTTTCAATTGCGGCTTCCTTTTCGCAGGAAACGGCGGCGATGACCGCTGCGGCCATCATGATGGGGTAGATTAACTTTTTCATAGCAGCCAGTCAACGTCAACAATAGGGTCAATAGTAAAATCATCAATGGTTGCTTCTCCGTCAAGTGAGCCGCAAACCATGCAGGAAAGGCCGGTAGTGAGCACCTCTGTAAGAGGAGACACATAGCTTTCCTTTTGTTTTGGTGCAATGCTTTTTATCATTGTTGTAGATTATTGGTTGTTCTTGTCAAGTGTTACTGCGAATTTATTTATTTATTTGTTTGCGTGTAACGCGCGCGAAACGCAATTAAAGTCTTTTGAGACTTTTAAAAACGCAAAAACGCCATTCGGCGGGGGTGAAACGCCGATTCGTAGATAGTCTTAATGGCTGTTGAATTAAACTGTATTACAATCAGAAATCTTCAATTTTCCTCACATTATCTTCGAAATTGTCGGGGTCCAGTGAGTTCTGGCGCATAATGCTCCTGTATGTATATACGGTTCCTTTGGATACGTGGAGGATAACGGAGATACGCTTGCTCTCAGTAATGTCAAGACGTATGAGGGCAAGGATTCTGAGTTCAGTGGTGAGGCTTCCCGGACTGTCTGTCGTGAACTTGTTTTCCGGCCTCATCAGGTTGTTCAGTTTATTGACGAAGTCAGGGAAAATGCTGAGGAAAATCTTGTCGAAATTATTCCAGTAGTGTGGGAATTCACCATCGGCGAAGGCAGGTTCACGGAAGATGGCCATGAGGGCGTCGGCCCCTTTTTCCTTCAGGATTTTGCGGTAGCGGGAACGGTTTTCGTCCACCTTATAGATGTACTTTGACGAGAGCTCCATATATTCTCCAAGCATTTTGTCCTTGATGAGGGAAACGTTCTGGAGTTTGTGCTGCGAACTCTTGTACATGCGGTTTATCTGACGCACGCGCCCAAGCATCTTTTGGCTGAAGAACAGGAGGAACAGGGCAACTGCAAGGAAAAAGCTCAGGATTATGATTCCGGCAGTGAGAAGTATTCTTCTGCTGTGGTTCATGTCCTGGATTGCGTTGTTCATTATGGTCATGGCACGGGCGCTTCGCCGGATTCCGATAGGGAAGTTGTATTCGGCGGCGTCTTCAACTGCACGGTTCATGTATCGGCCTGCGCGTGTTACGCTTTTTTTGTCCCTGAAGAGGATCTGTGCCAGAGTATAGAGGGAGGCATAGTCCTTCATGCCACAGGAAAGATCCACGCAGGATGCCTTGATTGCATACGCGAGGGCATCTTCATTGTATCCCAGCTGGAGGGAAAGGGAACACGTTACGAAGTAGCATGTAGAGATGTCGTAGATGTCGGTCATCTCATTCACCGGCAGTGACTTGATAAGCGAAAGTGCCTGTTCGAACTTTCCGGAATAGCGCAGGGCCTTTACCTTGAACAGCTGGGCTTTTATTGAACTGCTGTCTCTTCTGATGTATTCTGCCGACAGTTCCTCCACGTTGGGGCCGAAGGCTTTCCTGTATTCGGCAGGAAGATAGTTGGTGAGGCGGTCGGCACAGTAGAAATATGCATCCAGGTCTTTCTGGGATACGTTTTGGGGGAGGACGATGGACTTGAAAACGGAGTCGGCCTCGAACATTTCTTCGGCCCTTACGAGCGTTCTCACAAGGGCGGCTTTGCTACGGAGGATACGGCTTGGGTCGTCTCCGGCGTAGCGGAGCATTTCATTAGTGTAAAGCGAGCAGGAATCCAGGTTCAGGTGACGCCATTCTTCGTAAAGTAGTTCTGCCTTTTCCCATTTTGCGGAAATGTTCTGGGGGGGGGTAGCCTCAAAGCTTAATCTCAGAGAGTCTGTCTTTCTTTTGACAGCCGCCTCTATCTCCTCCTTCTGCTCAAGCAGCCGGTCCAACTCGGAGAACTGATTCTCCGAGCATGCCGTTGCCATAATTGCAATTATTGCCGATATGAACCATCCTGCTTTGCGCATCCTTACTGCAAAAATACAATTTTTAGAACTATCGGCCAAGTGTTATTTTGCTCTACAGGTCCGTTTCCTCCCAGCCGTCCAGGGCCATGGAAGTTGCCGGGAAGGAGAAGTCGGCGAAGACGGGGTAGTGGTCCGATATGTAGGTGCGCCCTGCGTAGGGGGAGCGGTCAACCGCAAAGACCGAAGCGTTGAATCCACGGTAGAAAATGTTATCTATTGTGCTTCCTCCTTCCTGTGAGAAACCGTTAGATGTGCGTCCGGTGTCCTTGATGCTTGCATCCAGGCGCGCAAGTGAAAAACCGGAGCGCAGGGTGCTGTAATAATCTTCCGTCCCGGTAGAGTTGAAGTCGCCGCCGATAATCATGGGATAGCCGTCCGGGTTGATGGTGGCAAGCTTGTCTGTGACAACTGTAATTTCCTTGGCCCGGCAGTCTGCTCCGGCCTGTGCTTTTGTCCCGTCATAATCTATGTCGTCAGAATTGTCCCCAGTAGATTTGTCGTCCTGAAGATGCAGGCATACGAATACGAAGTGCAAATCCCTTCCGTTCACCTTGAATCGTGCCCAGGTTGCCGTACGGGGCTTCCGGTAGTACCAGGTGTTGTTGGGATTGTCGGCCGTGTATGTGCGTGTGGGCTCTGCCGTCAGCCAGTATGTCCCCCATTGTTCCAATGTGAACTTGGTTCCGTCGTATAGGATAGGATTTGAACTTACGGTCTCATACGCAGATGCACTTTGTCCTTTTACGGAAATGCCAACGGCCCCGTATTTCGGGAATGCCCTGAGGATGTCGTTTCTCTGATTCGAGGTGCATTCCTGTAGTCCTAAGAGGTCCGGGGCGTTGGCTTCCAGCATGGCGAGGCAGGCGTCTTTCCTGTCGGTCCATTGATTCCCTTCGCCGCCTAAATCAGCCCTGAGGATGTTGAAAGACATGAGTCGGAAAGAAGTGGGGCCCTCGGCAGCTGGGTTGAATACTTTGCTTTCAATGGTGCCCACATTGTAGATGTGCGAAACCTCGAAGGTTCTGCTTGCTGGTCTGTAAAGAGCCGGATAGTCTTCTCCGTCATACTTTTTCAGGCGGAGGGAAAAGCCTGTGGAGGAGGTGCCCGCCGGAACTGGGACGTAATAGGTTCCGACGCTGTATGGAACCCTTGCGTCTGTGTTGCTTCCTACGATTGTAAAGGTATTTCCGGTTTCTGAGTAGAAGCGGGCTTCGTGGATCTTGTTGCTGGTGGTCGTGAACTTCATCATGGCCGCAACATTGTGGAAATGAAGGTCTCCGCCGCTGGTTGTGGTTTTTGCCGTGCAGATTGCGCTGCAGGCAAGCGTCGCCGCTTCGTTGCCTTGAATCATATCCACGGTGACGTCACTGCCGTCAAAGTTTGCAAGGCGGGTAGATGGATATACGGCGCAATATACGTCTTTATCCGTGGGAATTGCGTCGGCAGTTGTGAAGGTGGTTGTTTCGCCGCTTTCATCGGCAGTTGCTTCACAGCTGCCTCCGTCGTAGTACAGCATAATCTTGTCCCCTTTGACCCAGGCGGTTTTTCCGGTGCCGTCCATTTCGATTTTCGTTTCCGGAACCGGGGCTGTGGCGCTGAAAGTCACTATCGCCCTGGGGCCTTCCTCCTTCACTTGTTCATTAGTTCCTTCTTTGCCGCATGCGCAAGCCAATAACATGCACAATGACAGGATTGTTCTATTTCTCATAGGTGGCCGTGAAATGTATCTTGTTGATTGATAGGTTTTTATCCAATATCCTCTGCGTCAAAACGCGCAGAGGATATTGGATAAGTGTCTGATTATTAAGCGTTTGTATTTCACGCCTTAGCTGGTCATTCTGCAGAACCAGGCTTGAATCCTTCGTCAGGACGTGTCGTACCTTTAATGTCGGCATCAAGTCCTCCCACCTCATCAAGCCAGTCAAGGAATAGCTTCCCGAATCCGTCTTTTGCATCTTCGGACGATTCAGCAGTCTTAGCAATAATGTTGCTGATTTGCTCCTTTGATGGTTTTGTGAAACCCGCGGCGGCTAAATCATTTGTCCATGTATAATAGTACTGTGTAACACCGGATATGGCTTTATTCTTATAGTTGGCGCCTGTTATTGTCTGGCCTTGCGCTGTGCCAAGGTCCCAGGAATTAGCGAATGTATGCTTCTCTGCGCTCACGACGTTGTTAGGTGAAGCGCCAACCCCTTTAGCCCCGGTATATACACACCACTGAACATTCTGATAGTAATTGGCATTACAGGCAAAAGCGGGCCATTCATTGGTGTTGGCGGTAGCAGTTCCATTCCTGACCAGACAGTTGACGATACTTGAACCGTTCTCGGTACCGCTTGCACCAAGTGCAATCAGACCCCATGCGCCGTAGCCATCTTTTGACCAGAAAGTAGAGTTTGAAATTACCGACAACCCTTTATTAGTTACCAAAGCGCCGTTCCCTTTATTTGCTGAGCCACCATTGATAGTGCAATTATTCATACCGAGGCGTCCTTTGGCATTGTTGACATATATAACGATACCATTGCTGGCAGCATTTATTCCAGTAAAAGAGCAGTTGTTGAAAAGAAGAGCAGTGCATCCATTATTTTCGTAGGCCGCGCCACCGCTTTTTCCTGAAGAGGTCGCAGTATTACTGTCAAAAAAGCAGTTGTTGAAAGAGACTATTCCGCCGGAGCTTTTTTCTACGACGAATACAGCACCACCATTTCCACCTGATGCTTTGTTACCATTGAATATAGCATTACTGAACCGGACTCTTAAGTTTGAGTCGCTTGCCGATTCGCTTCCAACAGTAACAGCGCCTCCATTTGTCGCAGTGTTAGAAGAGAACTTACAGGCATCAAAACTTATTGTTCCAGCAGACACATTAACGGCAGATGCAACAGTACATCCACTAAATGTTATATTGCTGACAATTATACTGGCCTTTGCATTATTAAATAAAGAACTCGCAGAAGTCGTAAAAGTAGTGGTGCCGCCGCCGATACCGCCAACAATGGTATAGGAGTGTGCTGGAGCCGAATCGTTAGTGTTGAACGAACCGATAGGCTCCTCGTACGCCGTTGCATCACCGAGGATGTTTATGGTGGTCCCATTCAGGAGGAGTGCTCCCGCAATATTACCGCTGTACTTGAATGCAGGGGCGTTGGCCTTGAGGTTCTCGAGCGTCTCGGCATTGGCCTGTGAGAGACCACCGCCAGTGCCCTGAGTTATGCGAGCAATATAATAATTGGTGACAATCTTCGTATCAACGGGGTTCTTTATGTTGTAGAACTTTCCGGGCTGCTGGGTGATTGTTCCGCTGTAATATGCCGCGGGATAGCTCTCTCCGCTCTTCTTTATCCAAAGAATGAATCCGTCTGTGCCGGTTGTCCCGAGAGACGTGTCGCCTTTGGTACTGTAGGTGTATCCGGCGCCATATCCGGGGATGGGAATATAATATGTTCCTTTACCAGATACGTTGTAAGTCACATTGCCTGCGCCATCATAAGGAGTTGCGGCATTGGGGTCCGGCGCCGCAGTAAAAGTGTTATCGGCAGCAAAAGTCACAGCAGCATGGCCGTGAAGCCTGTTTAAACCACCGTCCATGGACCTGAAGTAAACCTGATCCGGATTAGCCACCGCACTCCCGTCAAGAGTGAACTTGATGATGGTGGAGATAGGGTGGAAGGCGAATTCCTTGGATGCCTTGGTGGTCTTTGCTGCATACCAGGCTGCGCCTGCAAAAGAGGTGGGGGCCTGTGCGTTGTTGGGGAAATTCACCGTGAAATTGCCTTCTCCGTCAAGTTCTGCGCTTATTGTTGCCGGATATACGGCATAGTAATAAGCGGCCTCTTCTACAGTGGCGGTAAAAGTGGTGGAGGTGGTTCCGTAGGAGTCAACCGTAACGGTGCTGCTCTTCATGGAACTTTCCTCTTCATTGTACCAGATTACTTTAACCTGGTCGCCCTCGTCCCATACGGCGGTCTTGGCACCGGCGGTGCCTTCACCTTCGAGGCTCACCTTGGTCTGGGCCGCATTTGCTGCGAATGTGATTGTTATGGGGTTTGTGAGAGCGGTCTCTTTTTCAACGTTTGCCGGAGTGACCTCTTTCTCTGCCGGGGTCTCTTTTTCGCATGAGAATGCTGCTGCAACGGCTACTGCCGCAAGAAGGATTTGATACTTTTTCATGGCAATAGCTGTTTTTAGTCAATTTCTTCCTCATCCCACGGATCAAGTGTTCCGCCGGACATGATGTTCTGTTCTGTCCTTACCCAAAGGACTTCAATGACTGGTTCTGAGTAAGATGTTTTTTTCATGTTATTGAAATTTGTGAATTGGCGCTTAATGTTATCAATACAAATATAATCCTATAACGCATAGGTGCGAACGTGCGCGGATGCGAATTAAAGTCCTGAGAATAGCAAAAAAACCATTGTGGCGCACACAATGGCTTTTTTGCCTCTTACGGAAAGATGTCCGAATTAAAGTATTTCTTAAAGAAAAATCTCGATTAATGTGCTGTTTCCGGCCGGGACAGAACCGATGTCAATCCTTATTCCTGAGCCTTCGGCCTTGCATGCGTCAACGGAAGATCCGTTGCACTTAACAGACTTTGGAAGTCTGCTCACACCTTCAACTAACACATATACCTCGCGGGTTTCGCTCATACCGTCGTAAGAACCCGAGCGTGGATTTATCTTTATGTTGAGTTTGTTCCCCGAACGGTTTTTCTCAATGAGAGTGTGGGCGCAAGCCGATTCATAATCCCTGGATATTCCATCGTCCTCATATAACTCGAAACCGGATTTACCGGCACCGGGCACTACCAGGATGCCGAGAACGTTTGATTCTTCCTGCAGCGATTCAATCTTTTCCGATGCCAACGGAATAATGCTTCCGGCTTTCACGTACCATGGGTTCTGGTCAACTGAGTAGCGGAGAGTCTTGACACTTCCGCCCTTGTGGGTGGTGTGAAGAGCCATGTCATACCAGTTGCTCCCAGTGGGGAACCAGACTTTTCTGGAGGCTTTACCATCGGCCCCGGCGGGCTCGCAGACTGCGGTTGCGAGTATTCTGTCGCCAAAGAGGTATTCCTCATTATAAGTGTAGGCCTCGTTGGCTTCAGGATATGCGTAATACAGCGGCCGGCACATGCTTACGCCGGTATCGGTTGTTTCGCGCGCGAACGTATATATATAAGGTGATAATGTATAACGCAGTCTTATGGCCTCCAGCATGTACCTGTAATGACTGGGATAAGCCCAAATCTTCCTTTCAAGATTGGCGCTCTGGGTTGAATGGGTCTTGAAAATTGGAGTGAAAACGCCGAACTGCAGCCATCGGGTGTACATTTCAGGATCTGTGAGCCTTTTGTGATCCTTTTTCTGCATGTGGCCGCCAATATCGTGTCCCCAATAACCATAGCCTACGTTTGAAGCGGTGGCGGTGAAGTAGGGGAGGAACTGAAGGACGCTCCACTCGTCGTATGTGTCTCCGGAGAAGCCAAGCTGATAGCGGTGGCTTCCAAGTCCGCCCCAGCGGTGGTAAATGAACGGACGCTCAGAGCCGTTCAGCTCCTTGTCGCGGAAGAAGGCATAGTTGATCCAGAATGTGTTGCTGAGTCCTTTGACGTATTTTGATTCCATCCACTGCTGCCAGTCAAGCCACCAGAAATCTACGCCCTGATGCTCCAGAGGCCGGATTACGCTGTTGAAGTAGGCATCGGCCCAGGCTTCCTGAGTCATGCGGTAGGGTACGCTGGCGCGGTGTCCTTCCTTGCCCACGGGCTCGGTGTTTCCTGCATACAGGTATGGCTCGGAACCGAAGACGTAATTCTCAGGTCCGTCATACTCTGACGTTCTGGAAAGGTAGTCTTTTACAAAAGAATCGTAGCAGTCTTCGTATTCCCTGATTCCGGATGCCGGGTGGAGGTTCAAGGCAGTTTTGTAACCCATCTCGTGAAGGTCGTGAAGGAAGCCTTCCGGATCCGGGAACAGTTCCCTGTTCCAGCTGTAGCCGGTCCAGCCGCGCCTTTGTCCGAATACGTCAGGGCCAAGGCGCTTCTGCATGTCCTTGTATGTATAGTGCCAGTCCATGTCCACTATCATTACGTCCATTGGAACGCCTCTGGAGCGCATTTCACGGCCAAGGTCCAGGATTTCCTCATCGGTGAATATCCAATATCGGCTCCACCAGTATCCAAGGGTGTATTTCGGTGGAAGTGGAATCCGTCCG
This sequence comes from Bacteroidales bacterium UBA4360, assembly GCA_002393945.1. Classification (GTDB taxonomy): domain Bacteria; phylum Bacteroidota; class Bacteroidia; order Bacteroidales; family UBA932; genus Cryptobacteroides. Next base: position 27,818 of record DGSO01000009.1, on the reverse strand, counting down.
GCAACTTTGACGAAGTCGCCAAGGGCGGCAGTGTAGTCGTGTCCGTAGGCAAAGATGTACCAGTCGATGCGGTCACCGGCGGGACGTTCCGCAACCCAGTTTTCCCACTTTGAATCGACTTTCTCCAAAAGGTGCCGTGAACTCTCATCAACGATTGCCCATCCGTCACGGGACAGGATGCCGTCTTCCATCTGGCTTTCCCTGTGCGATAGCTTTTCAAAACCAAGGCATCCGTCAAGCGTGCGGGTGGTACCTTTGAGGTTGCCGTCGGCCTTCATACCCGGCTTCCAGGTGCCCATTCCAAACTTTACCTGAAGGTTGTCGGGAGCAAAGCGCCCTCCTTTGTAAGTGAGGGTAATCTTTCCGGTTTTGATGGTAAACGTCCCGTTTTTCTTGCTGCAAGTGAACTTTGGTACCGGGAGATTTCGGTTTATAATGGCCAGAGAAGCCCTGTCTTCAAACACTCCGTCTTCTGCCCATTCCATGCGGATGAGGCGGTCTGTAAGAACGGTGAAACGCGCGTTCCCGTCAATCACTATGGCTTCCGGCCTTGCTTGTGGATTGTTTTGTGCCCACGCTGCGATTCCAGCAGCCAGGGCAATAATGAAACACAGTGTTTTTTTCATAGTCCTTTTGCTTTTCCTTCGTCCCAGATGGCGTCCATTTCGGCAAGGGTCATGTCCGTGAGTTTGCGGCCTTTGCGCAGCGTCTGCTCTTCAAGGTAAGTGAAGCGCCTGCGGAATTTTTCGGCCGAGCGGCTGAGGGCTGCTTCGGGGTCCACTCCATACAGCCTTGCAGCGTTGATAACTGCAAAGAGAAGGTCTCCAAACTCCTCTTCAGAATGCTCGGGGCTGGCCTGCGCAACGGCTTCGGACACTTCTTCATACTCTTCCTTCACCTTTGCCCAGACGTCCTCTTTCTTCTCCCAGTCAAAACCGCAGCCGCGTGCCTTTTCCTGCATGGAAAGCGCCTTGAGCATGGCGGGCATGGCCTTTGGGATGCCGGACATTACCGTCTTGTTCCCGCCTTTCTCCTTTGCCTTAACCAGTTCCCAGGTATCGGCAATTTCCTTTGCCGATGTCGCCTTGCCGGCTTCCGGGCCGAACACATGTGGATGACGGAAGACCATCTTGTCACAGACTTTATTGATGCTGTCGGCAATGTCGAAGGCCCCTTCTTCCTCTCCGATGCAGGCGTAGAACACCATGTGGTACAGGAGGTCTCCGATTTCCTTTGCGGTTCCCTGGCGGTCTCCGGAGAGGATGGTGTCGGAGAGTTCATACACCTCTTCCTCCGTCATCGGGCGGATGGTATCCATGGTCTGCGCCGCATTCCACGGGCACTTGACCCTCAGGGTATCCATGATGTCAAGGAGTCTCCCGAAGGCCTGTATCTTTTCTTCTCTCGTGTGCATATTATTTTATAAGGTTTCCGAGGATGCTGCGTGTGAGTTCCCTGGTGAGCGTTGTAGTGGCGCTCTTGGTGGCCTTTGTCACGGCTTTCTTGGTGGTTGATGTCTTGGATGTTGTCTTCTTGCCGGTCACTGCGCCGCTGACCTTGTCCGCCAGGGCACCGGCTGCAACGCCGGTAATCGCGGTAAGGACAGACTTCAGGACCTTGGAGCCGATGCTGTTCTTGGACTTCTTGGCGGCTTCTTTTTCGGCCTTGGCCTGCTCTTTTGCAGCCTTGGCCTCTTCCTTCGCCTGGATGGCGGCCTGCTTTTCCTCTTCCTCCTTCGCCTTCATTTCGGCCTTGATGCGCTCTGCTTCTTCCGTTGCGGCGGTGATGATTTCGTATGCGCTTTCCCTGTCGATGGGGTTGTCGTACCGGCCGAAGAGACGGGAGCGGTTGATGATGAGGGTGCGCTCAGACTCGGAGATTGCGCCTATCTGGCTGAGCGGGAAGAGTATCTTCGCCCTCTGAACCATTGAAGGGGCGCCCTTTTCATCCAGGAGCGAGACCAGGGCCTCGCCGGTACCCAGTTCCAGGAGGGTGTCGTAAGTGTTGAAGGCGGGGTTGGCGCGGAAGGTGTCGGCCGCTACCTTCACGGCCTTCTGGTCCTTGGGGGTGTATGCCCTGAGGGCGTGCTGAATGCGGTTTCCGAGCTGTCCAAGGATGTTCTCCGGGATGTCTGTGGGGCTCTGGGTGATGAAGTAGATGCCCACGCCCTTGGAACGGATGAGGCGGATAACCTGTTCGATCTTGTCGATGAGGGCCTTGGAGGTGCCGTCAAAGAGCATGTGGGCCTCGTCAAAGAAGAATACAAGCTTGGGAAGGTCCATCTCTCCCACTTCCGGGAGGGTGGCGTAAAGCTCTGACATGAGCCAGAGGAGGAAGGTGGAGTAGAGCTTGGGCTGGAGCATGAGCTTGTCTGCGGCCAGCACGTTCATTATGCCCTTGCCGCCTTCGCACTGGAGAAGGTCGTAAATGTCGAAGTCCGGTTCGCCGAAGAACTTCTCCGCTCCCTGGTTTTCAAGGGAAAGAAGAGCCCTCTGGATGGCTCCCACCGATGCCGGCGTTATGTTTCCATACTTTGTAGTATACTCGGCGGCATTCTTGCCGACGAAGTTGAGCATTGCCCTCAGGTCCTTGAGGTCGATGAGGAGGAGGCCGTTGTCGTCGGCAATCCTGAAGACGATGTTAAGGACGCCGGTCTGGGTTTCGTTGAGGTCCATGAGGCGGCCCAGCATGTCCGGTCCCATGCGGGAAATGGTGCTGCGCATGGGGTGGCCCTGCTCTCCGAAGACGTCAAAAAAGCGCACCGGACAGCTCTGGAACTGAGGATTCTCTATGCCGAACTCCGGGAGGCGCTTCTCGATGAATCCGGAAAGCTTGCCGGGCTGGGAGATACCGCTCAGGTCTCCCTTCATGTCTGCCATGAAGCAGGGAACGCCCGCTTGGCAGAACGTTTCTGCGAGTACCTGAAGGGTAACGGTTTTACCGGTACCGGTTGCACCGGCGATGAGTCCGTGGCGGCATGCCATCTTGCCGATCATGGAAATCGGTCCTTCCTGTGAATGGGCAATGTAGAGCCCTCTTTCTTTGTCGAGCATAGTTCTTTTGAGTCAATTTTTACAAATTTAACGATTTTTTATTAAATTTGCCTTACTGAACTTAAACTTACTTACTATGAAAAAGTACATTGCTGAATGCGTAGGAACATTCGTTCTTACCTTCCTTGGCTGCGGAACCGCAATGTTCCTCGGCTGTACAACCCCTGCAGGTGTTGTAGGTACTGCAATCGCCTTCGGTCTTGCCGTTGTTGCAATGGCATACACCATCGGCGGAATCAGCGGCTGCCATATCAATCCGGCTATCACCCTCGGCGTCGCCCTCAGCGGACGCATGAGCTGGAAAGACGCCTGCGGCTACTGGTGCGGTCAGATAATCGGCGGTATCCTCGCCGGCGCTGTCCTCCTTCTTGTCGCCAAGACAGTTGCAGCACCCGACCTCACCGGCGCTCTGGGCTCCAACGGCGTTGCCAATGCCGGCGGTGTCTGGGGAGCATGCCTCGTTGAAGTGATCGCCACCTTCCTCTTCGTCCTCGTGGTCCTCGGTACCACCGATTCAAAGGTAGGTGCAGGCAACTTCGCAGGTCTTGCAATCGGCCTCAGCCTCATTCTCATCCACCTTGTGTGCATCAACCTCACAGGAACTTCCGTGAACCCTGCACGTTCCATCGGCCCCGCACTCTTCGCAGGCGGTCAGGCTCTCAAGGATGTCTGGGTATTCATCGCAGCTCCTCTCCTTGGCGGTGCACTCGCAGCATGCGCCTGGAAGGGAATCGCCCCTGAAAAGTAAAAACCGAATCTGACTTTAGCCACCTGTTACACGATTTCGTCATGAAACGTGTAACAGGTGGCTTGTCGTAGCCAGCAGCTGCATAAAAACACGCAAATACGTGTAGCAGGTGGCTATCCCCCATTAATTGCCTGGAATAGTTTCACGGTACGGACGGCTTCTGCCACGTCGTGTACGCGAAGCCACGTGGCACCGCCTTCAAGGGCCTTGAAATTCAGTACCTGCGTGCCCGGAAGGGCTTCTTCAGGGGTAATGTCCAGGGTTTTGTAGATCATGCTCTTGCGTGAAAGGCCTGCAAGTATAGGGCGGCCGAGGTCCTTGAGCTCCGGAAGGCGGCGCAGCAGTTCAAAACTCTGCTGCGTTGTCTTTGCAAAGCCGAATCCCGGGTCCAGTATCCAGTCCTTGATGCCGTTGTCTTCAGCTTTTGCCGAGAACTCCCAGAAATAGCCTTTCACGGCAGTGACGATGTCTTCATAATTGGTGAGGGCCATCATGGTGAGGGGAGTGCCTCTCATGTGCATGGCAATGTACTGCAGACCCATTCCGCCTGCCGTCCTGAGCATGGAACCGTCAAGGTTGCCGGCGCTGATGTCGTTCACGATTACCGGTCCTGCAACGTCACAGGCCCTCTTTACGATGCCTGAACGGAAAGTGTCGATGGAAATGGCGGCTTCCGGAAAAGCTTTGCGTATGCTCTCGAGTGCAGGCTGCAGGCGTTTCCACTCTTCGCGTTCGGACGGGAGCGTGGCTCCGGGACGGGTGCTCACCGCACCGATGTCAAGGACGTCCGCGCCTTCGGATAGCAGTTTAGCAGCACGCAGGGTGGCTCCTTCCGCAGTGGTCCTGGACCCTTTGTAGAAGGAGTCTTCATTGATGTTGATTATGCCAAGGACCTTGATCATTCGGCTATGTAGACATCGTCGCCGGGAGCGGCGAAATGGTAGGTTTCGCGGGCGTAGGCTTCAATGGAATCCCGGTTGGATGTGAGATTGTCTATGCGGGCGTCCATGTCCTCTATTTCACTCTGGAGGCGGGCCATTTCTTTCTCCTGTCCCTTAACCTCAACGGCAGCCTTTACCCAGGCCAGAACGCTGTTGTTGGCAAAGAAGAGCAGCCATAGCGCGACTATCGCCGTGACTATGATGATGAAAGGTATCAGATAATTATGCTCTTTCTGCTTGAGTATGTCTGTCTTGAAACCCATTCCGGAATTTTGCTTATTGCTGCGAAATTACTAAATTTGTAGGACTTGAAAAAATATATTTTAAACATTATAAGTATGAAACCTACCCTCTTAGTTCTTGCAGCCGGAATGGGCAGCCGCTACGGCGGTCTCAAACAGATGGACGGCCTTGGCCCTCACGGAGAAACCATCATCGATTATTCCATTCACGATGCTGTTGAAGCCGGATTCGGAAAAGTGGTTTATATAGTCCGCGAGTCCTTCAAGGACCAGATGTCGGCACATGTAAAGGAAAAGTACGCCGGTGTAAAGACGGTTGACGGCAAACCCCTCGAATTCGTTTTCGTCACCCAGGAACTCGATAAGATACCCGCACCTTTCACCGTGCCGGAAGACCGTGTAAAGCCCTGGGGAACAGCCCATGCAGTTCTCATGGCAAAGGATGTCATCCATGAGCCGTTTGCCGTAATCAACGGTGACGACTTCTACGGCAAGGAGTCCTTCAAGATTCTGGGCGACTGGTGCCGCGCACACGAAAACACCAAGGGACAGTACTGCATCGTGGGTTTTGAACTGGAGAACACCCTCTCCGAGAACGGTAGCGTATCCCGCGGCATCTGCTCCTACGACAGCAAAAACATCCTTACCGGCATCGCAGAACATCTGGAGATTGCCAAAGAGGCCGACGGCGCAGTATACGGCAACAATTCCGTAAACGGAGCCACCCACGTGAAACTGGACGCCAAGGCACTCTGCTCCATGAACATGTGGGGCTTTACCCCCGACTATTTTGAAAAGAGCGAGAAGTCTTTCGTCACTTTCCTCGAGGAACACCGCACAGAGCCCAAGAAGGAATTCTACATCCCCTATGCAGTTGACGTTATCGTCAAAAGCGGTGAAGGCTCCTGCGAAGTCCTTTCCACTCCTTCACACTGGTTCGGCGTCACCTTCAAGGAAGACCGTCCCGGCGTAGTTGCCAAATTTGCCTCCCTGGTGGAGGAAGGCGTATATCCAAGCCCTCTTTATTGATATGAAACTCAGAGCAAGGAAAGTCAACAATTACGACATTTTTGCTAACCACGCCTGGTATGTACCGGGCGTTGGTGGTATGTTTGCCCTCCTTGGGTGGTTCCTGGTGGGAGCCATCCTGGGCTCACTCATTCAGGCGCTTTTTGCCCTCTTCGTCCCGGCGGAAATACTTCTCAAGTATTCCATGATCGTGGTCTATCCCGTCCAGTTCCTTCCGCCCATGATGTATGCAGCCCGCAAAAGCCGCATGAATTCCCTTTTCGAGAAGGGTTACAAACTTAACAGTGCAAACTTTGGCCCTTATCCGGCCTGGGTCATGGCCGTTATAACGGTATTCATGGCACTCGGAACCATGATTTCGGCCGACCTCCCCAACTACTGGAATTTCAAGTTCACCACTTCAATCCCTTTCCTGAAGCAAATGTATGACTGGGTGAGCGCCGCGCTTGAAACGATGACAGGCGGTCCTTTCTGGTCTTCCTTCCTCGTGACGGCAATCTTTGCTCCGATCTTTGAGGAGTGGCTTTGCCGAGGCATGGTCCTTCGCGGACTTCTCACCAGGATGAAACCGGCCTGGGCGATTGTGATATCGGCACTGTTCTTCGCACTTATCCACATGAATCCCTGGCAGGCGCTGAACGCGTTCATTATCGGCGTCGTGATGGGCTACCTTTATTACAAGACGGGTTCCCTTATCCTCACCATGCTCATCCACTTCGTCAATAACGGCCTTGCAGTGGTTATGACCCAGATTCCTTCCATGGCAGAATACGATTTCTGGATTGACATGATGGGGACAGGCCTGTATTCAGTTGTCTACGTCCTTGGCCTTGCGGCCCTTGCAGGCAGCATCTACCTTGTGAGCCGTATTCCTCTGGGGCAGGAGCGCGGCAATATCGACGAAGTAACTCTGGAGGTTGAATAGCTATGTGGCAGAGAATACAGACGCTGTATCTTCTTATTTCGGCGGTGCTCACCGCCGTTCTGCTGTTTGGAACCGCATATCAGGCGGCAGACCCTGACGGCCTTCGCACGGTTACGTATTTCCAGCTGCAGAAACCGTATTTTGCCATTCTGCTGTGCATACTGGCTTTCCTCATAGTGCTTGCACTTGTGGTTTACAAGTCCAGGATACTTCAGCTGAGGCTGGCGGTGCTGTCGGGCTTCATCGCCCTTGGAATGCAGGTGTGGCTTGCGTTCATGTATTTCACCTTTGACGGAGCCGTTTTCAAGTGGACTGCGGTTTTCCCTCTGGTGATTTTCATCTGCAACATGCTGGCCGCCCGCGGCTGCTTCCAGGACCAGATGATGGTGGAAAGCGCATACCGTGTCAGGGAGCGCAGGAAGCGCAAGAAAAAATAATTTACTATCTTTGCAGCCCCTTATGCGTACGAAGGTTACAGAAATACTTGGTATAGAGAAGCCGGTTTTCCAGGGCGGAATGGCCTGGATTGCCGATGCGCGCCTTGCCGCCGCCGTCTCGGAGGCAGGCGGCCTCGGCCTCATTTCCTCGATCCTCGGGGGAGTGGAGGCTGTCCGTGCAGAGATCCGGAAAGCCCGGGAACTCACGGCCAGACCCTTCGGCGTAAATATCATGCTTGCCGCACCGGATGCGCCTGAGATTGCGAAACTCGTGGTAGAGGAAGGTGTAGGCATCGTCACCACCGGCGCAGGTTCTCCCGCACCTTATATGGAGATGTGGAAAAGCGCCGGAATAAAGGTAATCCCCGTCGTGGCATCCGTGGCCTATGCAATCAAGATGCAGGAGCTTGGTGCTACGGCCGTCATTGCCGAAGGTGCCGAATCCGGCGGTCACGTGGGCGATACCCACACGCTTGCGCTCCTGCCCCAGGTCCTGGACGCTGTCGATATTCCCGTCCTGGCTGCAGGCGGAATCTTCGACGGCAGGGCTGCGGCGGCAATGTTCCTGATGGGCGCGGCAGGCGTTCAGGTTGGAACCCGCTTTCTCCTTGCGCATGAATGCCGTGTGCACCCCGTATACAAGGAGCGCCTCATAAAGGCGTCCGATATCGGCACGATGGTAACCGGGAAAAGCCTCGGGGATGCCGTCCGCAGCCTCAAGACACCGTTCTCCAAGAACTTCGCAAAGATGGAGGCAGACCCGTCCGTAAGTGCCGATGAGGTCCGCGCCTTCGGCACAGGTTCCCTCCGCAAGGCCGTTTTTGACGGAGACCTCGCCGGCGGAAGTTTCCTTGCCGGGGAAGTTGCAGGCATGGCCAGAAGGGAAGAGAGCGCAGAAGAAATAGTAAATGACATAATAGGCGGCGCAGAAAGGATACTTGCCGCCGCTCCCGAATTGATTTATGGAAACTAAAAGAGTAGTAGTTACCGGCATGGGTGTGATTTCCTCTGTCGGCAAGGACCTGGACACATTCTGGAACAACCTTGTAAACGGTTATTGCGGAATTGATTATGTCGAGGCATTCAAGGATATGCCCGTTACGTTTGCAGGCAAGGTAAAGGATTTCAATGCCGAGCTTTACGGCATGGACAAGCCTTTCATCCGCAAACAGGACAACTTCACCCTGTATGCAATGGCCGCCGCATGGCAGGCAATGCAGCAGAGCGGACTCGTAACTGAAGGCGAAAACGCCAATATCGACCCCTTCAAGCTCGGTGTCTACGTGGGCAGCGGCATCGGCGGTTTCGAGGTCCAGTACCGCGAGACCCAGAAGATGATCGAAGACCCCACCGGCCAGTGGATTTCACCGCTTTTCATTGCGACCATGATTTCCAATATCGCCGCCGGCCACGTCGCAATCAAGCACCACGCCGAAGGACCCTGCCTTGACATCGTCACCGCCTGTGCAACATCATCCCACTGCCTTGGCGAGGCCTTCAGGGCCATCCGTCACGGTTATGCCGATGCCATCATCGCCGGCGGCAGCGAGCATGCCTCCATCCCTCTGGGCATTGCCAGCTTCTACAACGCAAAGGCCCTTACGAGGGCAACCGACCCCAAGTATTCATCCCTGCCCTTCAACGCCAACCGCCAGGGCTTCGTAATGGGCGACGGCGCAGCAGTCCTCGTTCTCGAATCCCTCGACCACGCCCTTGAAAGAGGTGCAACCATCTACGGCGAAATGGTAGGATACGGCAACACCTGCGACGCATTCCATGCAACCGCACCCCGTCCGGACGGCAGCACCCAGGCCCAGTCCATCAAGAACGCCCTTGCCGAGGCAGGCTTCGACCCTTCCAAGGACAACCTCTACATCAACGCACACGGTACGGGAACCCACCTGAACGACATTGCCGAAACCCTCGCCTGCAAGGTGGCTCTCGGAGACTACGCCTACAAGGCCCACATCTCTTCCACCAAGTCCATGACTGGACACATGTTCGGTGCCGCCGGCGCAGCCGAGGCCGTTGCCACCGTCATGGCCCTGAAGGAAGGCATCTGCCCTCCTACCATCAACCTTGACGCACCGGACCCCGAATGCGACCTCGACTACACGCCAAACAAGGCCGTGAAGACAGACCTTACCATCGGCATTTCCAACTCCTTCGGTTTCGGCGGCCACAATGCCTGCCTTGCATTCAGACCTTACAAGGGATAATCATGGCAGCAGAGAACAAGTATATGCAGATGGCCATCGACGAGGCCCTCGAGGGTATCCGTAACGGCCATGGCGGTCCTTTCGGTACCGTAATAGTAAAGGACGGCAAGGTTATAGCCGGCGGTCACAACAAGGTGCTCCTGAACAACGACGCCACCTGCCACGGAGAGGTTGACGCAATCCGCAAGGCGGGTCAGGTGCTTGGAACCTTCGACCTCAGCGGCTGTGAGCTTTATACCACGGGAGAGCCCTGCCACATGTGCCTGTGCGCATGCATGTGGGCCAATATCAGCAAGATCTACTACGGCTGCACCATCGAGGACAACGGCCGTATAGGATTCCGTGACGACAAGTTTGACGGCATCTTCGGCGGCCGCGACAAAATGCCCGGTTACATGACGAAGCTTGACCGCATGGCCTGCCTCGAACTCTTTGACGAGTATGCCGCCGGCACTCACAAGAATTATTAGAATGAACCGTGAAGAAATCCAGGAGTATCTCCCGCACCGCGCTCCGATGCTCCTTCTTGACAGCGCCGACGTCGATGAGGCCGGCGTTTGTCATGCCCGATACGCCATCCCGGAAGATCCGTTTTTCTGCCGGGGACATTTCCCGGGAAATCCTATCGTCCCGGGAGTGATTCTCTGTGAAATCATGGCCCAGAGCTGTTTCCACCTCATGCTGGAGGAATTCAGCCACAGCCTCATGATGTACCGTGCACTGGACGGCGTGAAGTTCAGGAATTCGGTTTTCCCCGGAGACCTGTGCGAAATTACGACACAACTGTTGGAGCACAAAGGCAGCCTGTACGTATGTGATTCCACCCTGTCTGTCGGAGGCAAACGCTGCGCCCAGGCCCGAATAACGCTTGCCGCGGTGCCTAAATAATGCTTCGGTCTTTGGTATTTCCGATTTTTTTTCATACCTTTGCACCCGTGAACGAGATAGAGGACGAGAGTCCCCTATCTTTTTTATATAAGACTATGAAAAAAGAAGACATTGCACAGGCCGTTGAGGCCGCCATTCAGGAAAGGGGCTGTTTCCTTGTCGAGGTTACAGTCAGCAAGGACAATGACGTCGAAATCGTAATCGAGAAGGAGCAGGGAGATGTAGACTGGGAAGACTGTGCGGCAATCGACCGCCTGGTTCACGAGAAATTCGACCAGGATGTCGAGGATTATGCCCTTACGGTGTCTTCTGCCGGACTTGACAGGCCTTTCAAGGTGATGAAGCAGTTCCAGAAGGCCGTCGGCACAGACGTGGACGTGTGGCTGAAGGGTGGAAAGAAGGTCAAAGGCGTCCTTGAGGCCGCATCCGAAGAGGCCGTAACCGTAAACGGCGAGGTCATCTCCTTCGATGTCATCAATTCCGTGAGACCCGTGGTTGAATTTAAATAATACTAAATACAATGGCAAAAGAAAAAGAGAAAGAAATCACCTTGATCGATGCGTTCAAGGATTTCAAGGAAGAGAAGAGCATAGACCGTCCGGTGATGCTCGGCGTTCTCAAGGATGTGTTCCTTACCCAGATTGCAAAGACCTACGGCACTGCCGACAACTTCGACGTCATCATCAACGTCGACAAGGGCGACTGCGAAATCTACCAGAACTTCGAGGTGGTGGAAAAGGTCGAGGATCCCGTCAAGGAAATCACCGTGGAGGAAATCGCCGCCGAGACCGGTGACGATGACTACGAGATCGGCGATACCTTCGCCCGCAAGCTCTCCCTGGCATCCTTCGGCCGCCGCGGCATCCTGAACATCCGCCAGAACCTCCAGGGCCGAATCATGGACATCGAGAAGGCCAACGTCTACAAGAAGTACTCCGAAAGGGTAGGGGAGATCTTTACCGGTGAAATCTACCAGACCTGGAAGAACGAGGTGCTCATCCTGGACGAGGACGGCAACGAGCTGCGCATGCCCAAGAGCGAGCAGATACCCGGCGAGCATTTCAAGAAGTCCGATTCTGTCCGCGCCATCATCAAGAGCGTTGAGATGAAGAACCAGACCACTCCCTACATCGTCCTTTCCCGTACTTCCGACAGCTTCCTCGAGAAGCTCTTCGAGCAGGAAGTCCCCGAGATTTACGACGGCCTCATCACCGTCAAGAAGGTGGTCCGCATCCCCGGTGAAAGGGCAAAGGTGGCAGTTGAGTCCTATGACGACCGCATCGACCCCATCGGCGCCTGCATCGGCGTGAAGGGTTCCCGTATCATGGGTATCGTCCGTGAACTCCGCAACGAGAACATCGACGTTATCCAGTGGAGCACCAATCCTCAGCTCATGATCCAGCGCGCACTCAACCCTGCCCGCATTTCCCGCATCGACCTTGGCGAATCCCCCGAGGACAAGATCAAGGTTTACATGCAGGCCGACGAGGTCAAGAAGGGTATCGGCAAGGGTGGTGTGAACATCAAGCTTGCAGGTATGCTGGTAGGCCGTGAAATCGAGGTCTGGAGGGAAATCGGCCAGACCGACGAGGAGGAGGACGATGTCCTTCTGAGCGAATTCAGCGACGTCATCGATCCTTGGGTTATCGAGCGTCTCCAGTCCATCGGCTGCGACACAGCCCGCAGCGTCATGGCTCTCTCTCCCCAGGATATCGCATCCAGGGCAGACCTTGAAGACGAGACCGTCGATGACGTACTCCGCATCCTCCGCGAAGAATTTGAAGACTAATTTAGAAAAGAAAAGGGGTTATATATGGCAGAAATCAGATTATCGAAACTTATAAAACAATTCAACATCGGGCTTGACACCCTGGTGGACTTCCTTAATTCAGAGGGCGCCGGCATCGAGGATGCGAATCCGAACATGAAGGTGTCCGACGAATTCCTTCCCGCTCTTCATAAGAAGTTCGGAAAGGACCTTGAACTGAAGGAAGCTGCCGAAAAAGTGGACGTCAAGCTTACCGAAATCCTAGACAAGGCTTCCCGCAAGGGCGTGGCGGAGGAAGAAGAGGACGAACCTGAAAGGGTTACCGTCATCAAGAACAACAACCTCTCCCGCGCAGTCAAGGAGCAGCCCGCTCCCGAACCTGAGCCCATCCCGGAGCCGGAACCCGTTGTGGAACCGGAACCCGAACCGGAACCGGAGCCCATTGTGGAACCGGAACCCGAACCGGAGCCGGAACCTATTGTGGAGCCTGAACCCGAACCGGAACCGGAGCCGGAGCCGGAACCCGAACCCGAACCAGAGCCGGAGCCTGAACCCGCCCCTGAACCGGAACCTACACCCGAACCTGAACCCGTTGCAGAGACCCCCGCTCCAACCCCGGCGGAAGAGACTGCACAGCCCGCAGGTCCCAGCCTCAAGGTTCTCGGCAAGATCGACCTTTCCCAGTTCGACCCCAAGAAGTCCAAGAAGCGTGAACGCATCAAGGCAGGCGGTCCCCAGAAGGTTGACGTAACCAAGGTCCAGGCCGACAAGAACCCCAAGAAGGGCGACAAGAAAAAGCAGGAAGCAGCAGCTTCAGGCAAGAACCGCAAGAAAGGCGACCGTTTCAAACCTGCCATGACCGAGGCCGAGCAGGAAGAGATGCAGAAGGAGATCCAGAAGCAGGTGAAGGAAACCTACGCCAAGATGAACGAGACCAAGAACAACTTCGGCGCCAAGCACCGCAAGGAGAAGAGGGAGATAGCCGCTATCCGTTCCCAGGAGGAGATGGAAGCTGCAGCAGCAGAGAACAAGGTCTTGAAAGTCACGGAGTTCGTTACCGTAAACGACCTCGCCACCCTCATGAACAACACCCCTGTCGTCAAGGTTATCGGCGCCTGTATGTCCCTTGGTATGATGGTGTCCATCAACCAGAGGCTTGATGCCGAAACCCTTGTCCTGGTTGCAGAGGAATTCGGATACAAGGTGGAATTCGTAACTGCAGAACTTTCAGAGGAAGTCCAGCAGCAGGAACCCGACAAGGAGGAAGACCTCGTCGAAAGGCCGCCAGTGATTACCGTCATGGGCCACGTAGACCACGGTAAGACATCACTCCTTGACAATATCCGCAACACCAACGTCATCGCAGGTGAGGCCGGGGGTATCACCCAGCACATCGGCGCATACAACGTGACGCTCTCAAACGGACGCCACATCACCTTCCTGGATACCCCTGGTCACGAGGCCTTCACCGCCATGCGTGCCCGTGGCGCCCAGATGACGGACCTTGCCATCATCATAGTGGCTGCCGACGACGCCGTGATGCCCCAGACCAAGGAGGCAATCGCCCATGCACAGGCGGCAGGCGTTCCCATGGTCTTCGCCATCAACAAGATAGACAAGCCCGGTGCCAACCCCGACACCATCCGCCGTCAGCTCTCCGAAATGAACATCCTCGTCGAGGACTGGGGCGGCAAGTACCAGTGCCAGGAGATATCGGCAAAGAAGGGTATCAATGTGGACAAGCTTCTGGAGAAGGTCCTCTTCGAGACGGACCTCCTCGAACTCAAGGCCAACCCCAACAAGATGGGCAGCGGAGCCGTCATCGAGAGTTCACTCGACAAGGGTCGCGGCTATCTGGCTACGGTGCTGGTCCAGGACGGTACGGTGAACGTAGGAGACGTCATCATCTCCGGTGCTTACTATGGCCGCGTAAAGGCAATGTACAACGAACGTGGACAGAAGGTGCAGAGCGCCGGTCCTTCCACCCCTGTATCCCTCCTTGGTCTCAACGGAGCCCCTGCAGCCGGTGAAAAGTTCAATATCATGGCCGATGAAAAAGAGGCCAAGTCCATTGCACAGCGCCGTGAGCAGCTCATCCGCATCCAGGGCATTAAGACCCAGAAGCACCTCACCCTCGAGGAAATCGGAAGGCGTATCGCCATCGGCAACTTTAAGGAGCTCAACGTCATCGTCAAGGGCGACGTGGACGGCTCCGTGGAAGCCCTCTCAGACTCCCTCATCAAGCTCTCTACAGAGGAAGTGCGCGTGAACGTTATCCACAAGGCCGTGGGTGCCATTTCCGAATCTGACGTCCTCCTTGCCGAGGCCTCCGATGCCGTTATCATCGGCTTCCAGGTGCGTCCTTCTGCTGAAGCCCGCAAATCGGCAGAGAAGGAAGGCATCGAAATCCGTCTGTACTCCGTTATTTACGACTGTATCAACGAAGTCAAGGAAGGTATCGAGGGTATGCTGGAGCCGGAGAAGAAGGAAGAGGTTACCGCCACCGCAGAGGTCAAGCAGACCTTCAAGATTTCCAAGGTCGGTACCATTGCAGGCTGCCAGGTGAAGGAAGGAAAGCTCACCAGCAGGGCCGATGTGCGCCTTATCCGCGACGGCATCGTCGTGTACACCGGCACCCTGTCCTCCCTGCAGAGGGGCAAGGACCAGGCCAAGGAAGTGCCAGCGGGCATGGAATGCGGCTGCGGACTCGATCGCTTCAACGACATCCACCCCGGAGACGTCATCGAGGCCTTCCAGATTGTGGAAATCAAGAGGAGTCTGTAGCATATGCTCATAGTTCTCGAAGGACTTGACGGGGCAGGGAAGTCCACGCAGGTGAAAAAGCTCAGGGAGTATCTTGAAAAAGTTACTCCCTCCCTTGAGTATATACATTTCCCGCGTTATGGAGCCCCTGTTTACGGAGATCTCATAAGCCGCTTCCTTCGCGGGGACTTCGGCACGAACGAGACCGTCCATCCTCAGCTTGTGGCGCTCCTCTTTGCCGAAGACCGTCACGGAGCCGGCCCCGGTATCCGCAAGGCTCTTGAAGAGGGAAAGACCGTCCTCCTGGACAGGTATGTCTACTCGAATATCGCATACCAGTGCGCCAAACTGCACGATGTTACTGAACGTAAAAACCTTAGGGACTGGATATTGACCACGGAATACGGGCCTTTCAATCTTCCCCGTCCGGACATCAACATCTTCCTTGACGTTCCCATCGATTTTGTAAAGGAGAACCTTGCATCGCACCGTGAAGGCGCAGACAGGGCATACCTCGAAGGCACACAGGACATTCACGAAGCCAGCATATCGTTCCAGAAGGACGTAAGGGAAATGTATCTGGCGGAAACCGTCAGCGACCCTCACTTCATCAGGGTGGACTGCTCCGACAAAAACGGCCGCATGCTGCCTCCCGGTGACATTTTCCAAAAGGTAAAGGATATCATATCAAGAGTGCTATGAAAAGGAGTTTCCTGCGCCGCCTGTGCGCTGTAATTATCGGCATTACTTTCCTGGTCTCCGGTCTTTCCAAGATCATAGACCCGGTTGGCACCATGCTCATAGTTACAGAGTATGCCAAACTGCTGCATCTGGGATTTTTAATCCCGGCTGCAAAGGTCATCGGCGTCATCCTTTCCACTCTGGAAGCCCTTACCGGCCTTGCCCTCATAACCGGCGTACTCAGGAAGATTGCCGCCTGGATTACATACGTCCTGGTGGGCTTTTTTACCGCAGTTACCGTCTTCCTCCTTATAAAGAACCCCGTCATGGACTGCGGGTGCTTTGGAGAGGCCATCCATCTTGACCACCTTCAGAGCTTCATCAAGAACGTAGCTCTCCTGGTGCTTGCGCTCATAGCCTTCATTCCGATGAATGACCTGGGCGGCCCCAAGCCCCGCAAGTGGGTGAGCTTCGGCCTTGCATCGCTGTCCGTGCTTTATGTGGTCCTTTACAGCAATACGCACATCCCCATTGCCGATTTCACCGAGTTCGCTCCCGGAGCCGAACTCATGGCATCCCTGGACGATGACATCGAGGCCGACAACCACTACGAGCCCAAATTCATCTACGAGAAGAACGGCCAGCGAGGTTCCTTCCCCCTGTACGCCCTTCCGGATTCAACCTGGACTTTCGTGGAGGCCGATACCCTCTTCGTGGAGGGAATCGGCAGCAGTAGCGGGCACCCGGTGCTTTCTTTCAGGGATTCACAGGGCGAGTACCAGGACCGTCTGGCCGCAGAAGGCAAGGTTGTGGTGTTCTCCGTATATGAACCGGGAAAGGCAAAATGGGAACGCATCCAGAAGCAGTATAACCAGGTTTCAGAAGCCGGCGGAACGCCGCTTCTCCTGGTGGCTTCATATCCTTTGGAGATAGACAGGTTCAACATTCCCATTGACCTCACGGTTTATTACGCAGACTACAAGACCCTTGTCACACTTAACCGTTCCAACGGAGGAGCCTCCTATTTCTCGGAGGGAGAACTCATCGAGAAGTGGGGGCAGAAAGACTTCCCTCAGGACATGGAATGGCACTTCGCTGCCGACCCCGTCGAACGGAATTCGCGTTTCATCCTTAAACGGCGCCTGAAGGCCCAGGGCTTCTGCCTGTACCTTGCCGCGCTGCTTTTGCTGGTCTAACCAATACAACAGATATGAGAAAGAGTTTACTCTGTATAGCCCTTATCATAGCATCGCTGCTGCCGCTTGCAGGCCAGTCTGATGATTTGGGCCTAGGAGGCGATTTGGACCGTCTTGGCGGTATTTTTCACAGCTATGAGGCCGCACCCGGGCCGCAGACTCCCGCCCCCCGCGGATTCAAGCCCGTATATGTGAGCCATTATGGCCGTCACGGCTCACGCCGCCAGATTGGTGGAGGTGGAACCGAGGCATATAAATACTTCCTGAAAGCATCCGAGGCAGATGTCCTTACGGAGGAAGGAAAGGCCCTTTACAAGGATCTTGAAGTCCTGTATGGGGAGCACAAGGGAATGGACGGAGAACTCACCATCCGTGGCGGGATTGAACATAAAGGCGTTTCCCAGCGGATGTACGAGCGTTTCAAGCCGGCGTTCAAGGGGAAGAAAGCGGTTCACTGCCAGTCTTCCACCATACAGCGCTGCCTTCTGAGCATGGCCAATTTCACTTCCCAGCTCAAGGGAAATGCTCCTTCGCTCGACTTCGATTTCATCACCGGCAAGAAGTATTTCGAGCTTCTCTGCCGCGGGTATTATGCACCTGACCAGTACAAGGAGCGGAGCAGCTTCCTTTCAGACTCCCTTGTCCACGCCCTTTTCGATCCTTCCAGGATAATGTCGGCTTTCTTTACAGACAGCCCAAAGGTCAAGGAAGTTGTCCCTGACCCCTGGCGCCTTGGCCGATACCTTTATCTCATCCTTGCCGACTGCCAGGACCTCAAATACGAAACCGGCGGGCTTGAACTTTACAAGTATTTCACCGAAGAAGAACTCACCGGCCTTGCGAAGTTTTCCAACGAGACCATGTATGCATCCATGGGCAACAATGCCGACTGGGGAGACAACATCATCTGGGCCCAGAAATGGCTGGTGGAAGATATTGTCACCAGGGCCGACAAAGCCCTTGCCGACGGCAACGTGGCCGCAGACCTGCGCTTCGGCCATGACAGTGCCATAATGCCGCTTGCCGGCCTGCTTGGCCTGGACGGAGTGGGCAGGCGTTTCAAGGTGGGGGAGGCCTGGAAAAACGGCCATTACATGTGGGAAGTCGTCCCCATGTGCACCAACCTGCAGATGGCATTCTACAGGAACCGTAAGGGCGAAGTCCTTGTAAAGATGCTCTATAATGAGAAGGAGCGTACGATTGCTGAGTGTTTCATTCCCGGTGTCTCCATCCCTGCACCCGTCACCGGGCCATACTACAAATGGGAAGATCTCCGTACTTATCTGATTGATATTTCCAAGAATAAGGAATTCGGTAAATAAAAGAAGAGGCGCATCAAATGCGTCTCTTCTTTTTGCTCCCCAGCTAGGACTTGAACCTAGGACCCCCTGATTAACAGTCAGGTGCTCTAACCAACTGAGCTACTGAGGAAGGTTATTTTGGGATTGCAAAGGTACAACCTTTTTTTGAATCTGCAAACATTTCTACAAAAAATTTTCATCCTTTTTCTTTCCGTAATATTTTTGTAAATTTGCGGTCGATACGGTAAACATTCAGGAACAAATGGATATAGACCTTCTGTCATCAATGGTCAAGGAAGTGATGATGAATCACGACAGCGTAACCCTTCCGGGACTCGGGAGCTTTATGGCTGAACTTGTTCCCGCCTCTTTCTCCGACAAGGGCTATACCATCAACCCTCCTTACAGAAGGCTGTATTTCATTCCCCACCAGGGCAGCGACACACTCCTGGCAGACCTTTACAGCACCTCCAACAACGTGAATATCGCCGATGCCACCAGCATCCTCGTCGAATTCCTTTCAGAGATGAAGGAGGTCCTGGTTACGAGAAAAATCGTAGTTTTCCCCGGTCTCGGGCGCCTCAGAGCCACCCGCGAGAACCATTTCTTCTTCGTGGCTGATGAAGACCTGGACATCTACCCCGAAGGCTTCGGCCTTGAACCGGTCTCCCTCAAAACCCATGAGGAAACCCCCGAAGAAGTCCAGGAAGCCGTCTCCACCCTCGCCCAAATGCTCGAGCCCGCCCCGGAACCCGAGCCCGTCCCGGAACCCGAACCGGCCCCCGCGCCTGTCATCACGAGCGCCCCTACGCCTGTCATTCCGAGCGTAGTCGAGGAATCTCCCGCTCCGGAGCAAAAACCAAAACGTCTTCCATTATTCGTCAGAATACTTATCTGGATACTTGTAGCCGCAGTCATCGCATGCATCGCCCTCGCAGTTGTGGGCCGCGTGGCACCAGACTGGCTTGACTATTACCTGTATTCTCCCGAAGAACTTGAAATCCTGCATAGCTTATGAAACCAGTGAGCCGTGACGGCTACAAATTTCGAACTGACATCTGCATACCCTGTTACCAGACCGGAAGGAACAAAACCCTCACTCCGGCCGGTTTCATGGATATGGCCCAGGAAATAGCATACTGGGCCGCAGAGGAACTTGGATTCGGCTATTCAACTCTCCATATCCATCATACCGCCTGGGTGCTTTCCAGAATGCATGTGCATTTTGCCGATACCCCTCGCTGGACCGATACAGTCCATCTATATACCTGGCATAAGGGATCCGGCGGGCTGTTCTACCTGAGAGATTTTGACATGCAGGGAGAAAACGGCGAACATCTCGTTACTGCAACCAGTTCCTGGGTTGTGATGAACGAGGAAACACGCCGCCTGGTTCGGCCGGAAGAAATGGAGCATCTGCTCAGTGTGGACGGCCCCGTAGACGACGCCATAGCAGAACCCGCACCCAAGCTGCAGATACCCAGGGGTATGGAAATGGAGCCTGCAGGGGAGCATACGGTTAGTTATTCGGACATCGACCTCATCGGCCATACCAATAATGTGAGATACATGGTCTGGGCCATGGACCATATCCCCCAGGATGAGGTTTTCGCACAGGTGAAGGATGTCTACATCAATTTCAACAAGGAAACCACACTTGGGCAGACTATCTCGATATTCAGGCTCAAGACAGACAATTCATGGTGGATAGAGGGACGGTATGAAGGGAAGTCCTGCTTCACCGTGAGAATAGTTTTTTAGAAGATCAGAAGAGTTATGAGAGACCTATTTTTTGGAACCGGCGTCGCACACACGATACTTCTGGTGGCTTTCGTCATCGGAATCGGCATTTACCTTGGACGCTTCAAGTTCAAGGGCATTTCACTTGGATCCACGTGGATTCTTTTCATCGGCATTCTCATGGGCCATCTTGGCTTCCGTGCCGATACCCAGGTCCTGAGTTTCGTCAAGGAATTCGGCCTTATCCTCTTTGTTTTCTCGATAGGCCTCCAGGTGGGTCCCGGCTTCTTCCACTCCTTTAAAAGCGGGGGAGTCAAGATGAACCTCCTGGCGGTAATGAACATACTTCTCGCCGTGGCTGTGACCTATATCGTCTCCGTTGTGGCCGATGTGGATCTCAAGACCATGGTGGGCGTCATGTCCGGAGCCGTCACCAACACTCCCGGTCTCGGTGCCGCGCAGCAGACTTTCGTCGATGTTTCCGTCTCCGGCGGCGCCGATGCAGTAACGGCAATGTCCCAGTCGGCCTCGATGGCATCAGGTTATGCCGTGGCATATCCTATCGGCGTAATCGGCGTCATCCTTATTCTCATCCTTGGCAAGGCCATTTTCAAGATCGACCATAAGAAGGAACTTGAGCAGATGGAGGCCTCCGAGTCTGAGAAGGACCATGCCCGCCGCATGCACGTGGAGGTTGAGAATCCCGCCATCTTCGGCAAGAAACTTCACGATATCATCCAGCAGTTCGGCGGAGACTTCGTCGTGTCCCGCGTGATGAAGGGCGACAAAATCTTATTCCCTACAGGAGACACCGTCCTTGATGAGGGGGATAAAGTCCTCATCGTTACATCCCAGCCGGAGGTTGACAGACTGCGCATCCTCTTCGGCAAGGAGGTCCCCATGCACCACAATGACTGGATAGAGAGGGACCATTACCTCGTGACCCGCCGTATCGTGGTCACCAACTCCTCGCTCACCGGCAAGCGTCTCAAGGACCTTCATTTCCGCGGCGCATACGGCGTGAGCGTAACCAGGGTTATCCGCGCAGGTGTCGAACTTGTAGCGTCTCCGGACCTTTACATCCAGGTGGGTGACGGACTCATGTGCGTCGGAGCGGAGAAGAATATCGACCATCTGGCATCCAAGGTGGGCAATTCCGCCAATGCACTGAACAAGCCCAACCTCGTTCCCATCTTCCTTGGAATCGTGGTTGGTATCATCTTCGGTTCGATTCCAATCAAGTTCCCCGGTGTTCCCCAGGCCATAAAGCTGGGTCTTGCCGGCGGTCCTCTCATCATCGCCATCCTTCTCGGACACTTCGGCCCCAAGCACAAGATAACCACCTACGTTACCACAAGCGCCAACCTCATGATAAGGGAGATAGGCATTTCGCTCTTCCTTGCAGCCGTGGGTATCGGCGCCGGCGGAACTTTCTGGAGCTCCATCACCGGAGGCGGTTACTGGTGGATTCTCTACGGTGCGCTCATCACACTTATCCCGCTTATCATAACCTTCGTGGTGTCCCGCCTTTTCTGCAAGCTCAATTTCTATCAGATCTGCGGTCTCATAAGCGGTTCCTGCACCAATCCTCCTGTCCTGGCCTTTGCCCAGAATATGTATGGCAGTGACTATACTTCGGTCAACTACGCAACCGTATATCCTCTTTCCATGTTCATGAGGGTCCTGGTGGCGCAGGTCCTTGTCCTGATAGCGATGGCTTAACTATGTTCGACCTTCTTTATCCGGCAGAACCGGCACCCGTTTATCCCCGTCCGTCGGCAGAGCATCCCGGCCGTCTGATACTTCCTCCGGGAGAGCTGCTCCCGCTGATAAACGAAAACGGAATCGTCTACGGACAGGCTCCCCGCATGTGGTGCCATGGCGGCAGCCATGCGCTTCATCCGGTAGTGCACCTTCACCTTATAGACAGGCAGGGCAATATTTTCCTCCAGAAACGCTCCTTGAAAAAAAGGATATGCCCCGGCATGTGGGACTCCTCCGTCGGAGGCCACGTGTCCTATGGCGAACAGGTCCTTGAAGCGCTATACAGGGAGGCTGCGGAAGAAATCGGCCTCACGGCATTCAATCCCTCCTTCCTTGGGACTTTCCACTGGGAAAGCGAAAGGGAGAACGAATTCGTGATAATGTTCGCGCATGTGGGGCATCCGGAGCTCACATTGAACGAGATTGAGATAGAAGGCGGAAAGTGGTGGGCGACGGAAGAGATAGACGGCGCTATCGGCAAGGGTATCCTTACCCCCGATTTCGAAGCTGAATATGCTGCCGTAAAGGGGCCTCTCCTGGCCCTACTCTGACCTTCCCCAGGTTTCGTCAACGGCGAGGCGCACCTCTGTTGTGTCGATGCCCATTATCCCCTGATACGGGCGGCAGTGACTTCCCGCGCAGATATCGAAACTGCGGTGAACCTCTTCCTTTGCCGGAAGATGGCAGGCGTCCGTAGTGTCCAGCCATGTGACCAGGGACGGCGTTCCCGAAATGCCCGGAACCGACGCGGCCGCATGTTCGGCCTTCCTGTCCGCAATGGCCTTCATCGCCCACCTGCGTATCTCTATTGCCGATTTCTCCAGTTCGTCAACGGACTTCCCCCCTGCAGAAAGCGCCCCCACCAGGTAGTCTTCCAGGCCGATTATGTTCACCGCCTGTACCTTCCCGGCTTCGATTACGAATTTGAGTGCTCCGGCATACCTGAACTCGCTTTCGCCGTAAATTATAAAGGAAGGTTCGGCAAAAAGGGTGGAGATTGTGGGCGCCTCGAAAAGGAGTTCGTCGTAGAGAACGCCGTTGTAGTCGATCTTGCCTTCGCGGTATGATACCTTCTGCGGGCCGGCACCGTCGGAAATGATCTCAAATGCTATTTCCCTTTCATGTGCGATGCCAACCTCTATTCGCGGCTGGGTGCGTACAAGACGCCAGAGAATTCGTTTTTCGTCAGCCTCGGAGAGGGAGACATCGGCATAGATTCCTTCCATGACCTGGGCGTTGAGGCGGGGGAAATCCTTCTCCTGGGGGACTACCGCAAAGCCGGCCATTTCGGCTGCACCGGGACTTATGGCGAAATTGTCCTCGCCGCTTTTGAAGTAGCAGCTTGGACGGGCCTCGCTCCTAAGAATCACGATAGCCCTGTATTCGCCCTCCGATGTATAAGCGAAGGCATTGAAACGGGGCTCTGTCTCCTCTGCGAACAGGCTTGTGCAGTCCAGGAGCCTGTAGAACAGCTTTGCCATGGACTTGGACGTCGTTGCCCGCAGCATGAATATCCCCCTGTTGAACTTCTTGTAGTGGAAAAGCTGCGCATCCCTCACGGATGTCAGGAATTCAATCTCCGCGGCCATGCCCTCCGGCACTTTCCCTCCTTCTGCCGATATCCCCCTCAGAAGCCTGTCGGCGGCTCTTTCGAGTGGCATATAGCCTTTGGGACAGGCCTGGAAGTGGGCGTGGCCCGGTACCGACGTGCCGCTGTGTACGCTGTTGTAGAAGACGATGTATCCTTCCAGCTGGGATGCCAGGTCCAGCATGTCCGGGAAGCGGTGCCAGATAGTCTGCGGCGTATGGATGTCGCGGGTAATTACCAGATGGTTGGGGAAGATGGGAGCGCGGTTGACAAGGATATTGTACTTACGGCCCTTTCGGCCCTCGAAAGGAAGGGCGTGCTGGTGCTCCATGTAGTTCTCCTCGCACAGTGGACACCCATGGTCGAAGACCGGAAGCCGTCCGGGGTTTGACTGAATGGTGACAAGGAGCCCGCCTATAGGCATTTGGCGTGTTGGGGCGGTCTTCAGGGCGCGGTACTTGGCAGCAACCTGCGGCCACACCGACAACTGGTCATGTACAAACTTATCGATATCCTTTGCCATACCCTGCAAAGATAGTTATTTTCCAATTGCCCACGACGCCGTGGGTGTCAAAAATGGCCGTTTTTGTGTCCGCAGCCGTCATCCCTGCCGCCGGGGGCGTCAAAAAAGGCCGTTTTTGTGTCCGTAGCCGTCATCGCCGACGCCGGGGGTGTCAAAAATGGCCGAAAATGTCGCCGCCGACGTTTTTTTGATTATATTTGCAATGATATGGCTACAATCGGCATCTTTGATTCCGGAAGCGGAGGTCTTTCTGTGTACAGGGAACTTGTAAAGGTTCTCCCGAAGGAAAGATATGTCTATTTTTCCGACAACGCCCACTGCCCCTACGGAGAAAAGACCGCGGAGTATATCCAGGACCGTGCCCGCGCCATCACGGACATCCTTCTTGGCATGGGGGCCGATATAATAGTGGTAGCCTGTAACACCGCAACAGCAGCGGCCATAGCGACCCTGAGGGCGGAGTATCCGGAGGTGCCTTTCATCGGCATGGAGCCGGCCGTGAAGCCTGCGGCGCTGGGCACGAAGAGCGGAGTCATAGGGGTCCTTGCCACCGCCGGAACGCTCAAGGGCTCCAAATATCTCAAGACCAGGGGCCTGTACGAAGACGACGTGAAGATTGTGGAGCACGTGGGCCAGGGCTTTGTGGAACTCGTCGAGGGCGGAATCCTTGACGGGCCCAAGGCCGAATCGGTCGTGCGCGCATCCCTCCAGCCGCTTCTTGATGCGGGTGCCGATACCATAGTCCTCGGCTGCACCCATTATCCTTTCCTCCGTCCGGTTATAGAGAAACTGGCCGGTGCGGGAGTCAAGGTGATTGACCCGGCTCCTGCAGTTGCCCGCCAGACGGTACGTGTACTCCAGGAAAGGGGCATAGAAACCGGTCAAGGGCCGTTTTCCGTCGATTTGTATTTTTCCGGAGAGCCGGACAGCCTCCAGCGCATATTCGCACTTGTATGAAACGAGTCTTCACATTATTTGCAGTCATCTGCCTTGCCGCCTGTGCGTCAAAGGCACAGGAAACAGCCGGAGAAGTCATCCCCGGTATCGAAGTCCTCGAGAGTTACGGCTTTGAAGAGCTCCAGGGCAAAAGGGTGGGTCTTGTGACCAACCCCAGCGGAGTGGACCGCAAGCTCCGCTCCACCATAGACATCCTCTTCGAAGCGCCCGAGGTGAACCTCGTAGCCCTCTTCGGCCCGGAGCACGGCGTCCGCGGTGATGCCTATGCGGGAGACAAGGTGGAAGGCGGCAAAGACCCCAAGACCGGTCTTCCGGTATATTCCCTCTACGGCGCAACGCGTGAACCTACGCAGGAAATGCTCCGCGGCATCGACGTCATGGTCTATGACATCCAGGATGTGGGCACCCGCTGCTATACCTTCATTTCCACGCTCGGCCTCGTCATGCGCGCCTGCGCCAAGGCCGATGTGGAAGTCCTCGTCCTGGACCGTCCCAATCCGCTTGGCGGTCTCAAGGTGGAGGGTCCTATTGTAGAAGACGGATTCCACTCCTTCGTGAGTGAGTTCAAGATTCCCTTTGTCTACGGCCTCACCGTGGGCGAACTTGCCGGACTCATCAATGAAGAAGGCCTCAACTGCGGCCAGACCGGAACCGAAAAGCACCTGAAATGCCGCCTGAACGTCATTCCCATGCGCGGCTGGCACAGGAACATGCTTTACGAAGACACGCGCCTTCCCTGGGTGCTTCCTTCCCCCAACATCCCTTCCGTTCATTCGGCCATCTGCTATCCTGCCTGCGGAATCGGCGGGGAATTCGGCCACCTGAATATCGGGGTGGGGTACACCATCCCTTTCCAGACCTTCGCCGCCGAATGGATCGATGCCGATGCCCTCAAGGCCCGCCTGGACAGTTACAACATCCCCGGTACGGCATTCCGTACTATCCACTATAAGCCCCTCTCCGGCGCCCTTGCCGGCAAACTGGTCCACGGCGTAGAATTCTTCTTCACGGACTTCGCCGCCGCCACCGTAACGCTTACCCAGTTCTACGTGCTCCAGGCCGTTCAGGAACTGTATCCTGACCACAATCCCTTCCCCATGAAGAAAACGCGCATGCTCGACATAGTCTGTGGCACGGATTATGTGAGAAAGGCATTTGAAAAGCGTTTGAAAGTTGAAGATATCGTTGATTTTTGGAACAAGGATGCCAGGGATTTTAAAACGCTTTCACAAAAGTATTACTTATATCGTTAAACATTAAAATTAAGATGCTATGAGAAAGTTTATGACAATCGCCGCTTCAGTGTTAGTGGGATTCTCCATGCTCACGGCACCTGATATGCTGGCGCAGACCAGAAACAGCAGTGGCACTGCCACCCGCAGCAGCAGTTCTACCCGCTCTACTTCGGGTACAACGGCCACCCGCTCTTCCTCTTCCGGCTCCTCCACAAGGTCCTCAAGTTCCGTGTCATCTTCTTCTACAAGGTCCAGCTCAAGTGCCAGCCCTTCCAGAAGTTCATCGGTATCCACCCAGGACACCCGCAGGAGTTCTTCTTCCACAAGCGCCACCCGTTCATCGAGCAGCAGCGCTACCCGCTCTTCCAGCAGCAGCTCAAGCGCCACCCGCTCCAGCAGTTCTTCAAACAGTTCCTCCAGCGCAGTGCGTTCCAGCTCCTCATCGTCCGGTTCCGCTACCCGCTCGTCAAGCAGTTCAAGCGCCGTTCGCTCAAGTAGCTCAAGCGCAGTACGCTCCAGCAGCTCCTCCGGCAGCGCAACCCGCTCCTCCAGCAGCAGCTCTTCCAGCGCAGTGCGCTCCAGCAGCAGCTCGTCCAGCGCTACACGCACCAGTGCAGCCGCCACCCGTTCCACCAACGTTACCAGGGCCGGTCTTGCATCCGAGGCTGCTACAAAGAGCGTATCCCAGCCCAAGGGAGACGCATACCGTGACGACGGCTACAACTACCGTTATACCAACGACTACCGCGTAGACGAGCGCCACGACATGCAGCGCATCGCTCCCCGCTACCGTGATCCCATGCCGTGGGACAGGCCCGGATACTTCTGGGGTGACAGGCCTCACTACTACGGATACCGTATCCACAGCATACCTCCCAGCTGGCGTCACATCAGCCATTGGGGCATCGACTACTACTTCTACAATGGCGTTTACTATCGTCCTTACGGAGGCGCATATGTAATCTGCCGTCCTCCTTTCGGAACTCCTCTCGAGAGGGCTATCGACAGGGCAGTCTGCAGGGCTATCACCTTTGCATATTACTGCGATACTTACCGCACCTACAATGCCGTATTTGACTACTACAACACCATTGCACGCCAGAACCTTATCATTGCACAGCAGAACGCCCGCCGCGTTGCCAGCATGACAAACTACGCTCTCAACAGCTCCCGTGCCCTTACCGCATATGAGCTTGCCAACAAGCTTGGTCTTGTACAGAGCTACGCATACGCAGGGTCAGACTACTTCTACCAGGACGGCGTCTTCTACACAGTGAGCTCTTCCGGTGCTTATTCTACCATCGTTCCTCCTGCAGGAGCGCTCGTAACCTCACTCCCTGATGACTATGAGGTCATCGTCATGAACGGAATCGAGTACTTCCTGGTAGACAACACCGTATATCGCACCACTGTATTTGACAGCCAGCCTTACCTGGAGGTTCTCGGCCAGATGTACGGCTCCCTTTACGGACAGTACAACATCTACAGATAAAATCTGGATACAATAATGATGGCGGTCGGCACAAAAGCCGGCCGCCATTTTTTTTGTAACGTCGGCAATGACGGCTACGGCCACAAAATCGGGCATTTTTGATACCTTCGGCGTAGGGGAGCACACGACTTCACCTACGTGAGCATCTTCTGGCTTGGTGCGGCAATCATCTCCTTCCTCCTCCCCGTCCTGAACTGGAAACGAAAGAAGCAGGAGATTAAATCCTGCCCGCTCCGGATACACGCAAACCACCGTTTTAGCTCACCAGAGGCCGAAAACGGTGGTTTGCCTATGTTTAAACTGCGCCAAATGTCGTTTCCTGATTTTG
>DGSO01000012.1 GCA_002393945.1 Bacteroidales bacterium UBA4360 | reverse complement strand
AAGGAAAGAAGAAATTCGAGAAACCTGAACTGCAGGTGGTAGAGATGAAACGCAATCTCTTGGATACTCAATCACAATGTGGTGCAGCGTGGTGTGATTCGTGTTTTACTGATATGTAATAAAAACAGTGCAAGTCATTATCCCGACACCATTACAGTATGAACAGATTGTAGGCCGGCAGAAACGCGTTGATGGTGAGCACTACCGCCTGATGACCTATGTAGTTCAGCAGCCCGTGACCGACGGGCTGTTGCTCTATAATACGCTGACGTGCTCAATGGTGCTACTGCAGCCGGACGAGGCCGCCGACCTCACGGCGCAGCGCGAACTGATAGACCGCTGGTTCTTAGTGCCGCAGGAGAACGACGACCAGAAGCTCTGCCACCAGATTCGCCAGATGGCAGCGCTACTCAAGCCCGCCGCCAAGGCTATCACCGGCTACACCATCCTCACCACTACGGGCTGCAACGCCCGCTGCTTCTACTGCTTCGAGAAGGGTACGAAGCCCGTCACCATGACATCCGAGACGGCCAGCAAGGTGGTGCGCTACATCGTGGCACACCGTGGCAGCGAGACTGTCCATATCAGTTGGTTTGGCGGCGAGCCGTTGGTCAACGCCAAGGCCATCGACCAGATTTGCACGGAACTCAGCCAGCAGGGGGTGCCATTCCGTTCGGGCATGATTTCCAACGGCTATCTGTTCGATGCCGACAAGGTGCAGCGTGCCAAGGACTTGTGGCAGTTGCAACTTGTGCAGATTACCCTCGACGGCACGGCGCAGACCTACAACCGCGTGAAGGACTACGTCTATCGGAACGTGAATGCCTTTGAGCGTGTGTTGCAGAACATCGGCCTGCTGATCGCCGCCGGAATCCGTGTAAAAACACGCCTGAACGTCGGTAAGCATAACATCGGGGAGATGGCTGAATTGGTACAGCTGCTGCACCAGCGCTTCGGTGCCGACGAACGTCTCTCGGTCTATTCCGCTGGATTGTTAGATGAGGAACATAATGCCGAACTCTTTGCTCGGCGGATGCAGCTGGAACAGCAAATAGCTGCGTATGGCTTTGCCCGTAAATTATATGATTTGCCGAAGGACATCCGACTGGATTGCTGCATGGCCGATGACGACGGCAGTCGTGTGGTGATAGCCCCTGATGGCCACCTCGGCAAATGCCATCACTATCTCGACCGCGAGTTTTTCGGCCACATCGACAGCGAGGAACGCAATGAGGCCATCCTCCGCAAGTTCAAGGAGCGACGGGCCGACATCGAGGCCTGCGTCACCTGCTTCTACTATCCCCAGTGTATCCGCCTCGTAATGTGTCATACAGATACTATTTGTACATCTGTAAAACAGCAGGAACATCTGTACAACATGAGAGAGGCCATGAAATATGAATACGAACGCTATCTGAAAAATGAAAATCATTATCCCGACAGCATCAACGTTTGAGCAGGTTGTGGGCCGTCAGAAGCGGGCCGACGGTCAACAATACCGCCTGATGACCTACGTGGTGCAGCAGCCGGTCGATGATGGTCTGCTGCTCTACAACACCCTGACCTGCTCGCTGGTGCTGCTGACGCCCTACGAGGCCGCCGACCTCACAGCGCAGCGGGAACTGATAGACCGCTGGTTCCTGGTGCCACAAGAGCACGACGACAGGAAACTCTGCCGCCAGGTTCGCCAGATGGCTGTGCTCCTTACGCCCGCCCCCAAGGTTGTCACAACCTACACCATCCTCCCTACCACTGGCTGCAATGCCCGCTGTTTCTACTGTTATGAGCAGGGCACGAAGCCCGTCACCATGACCGCCGAGACAGCCAGCCAGGTGGTGCGCTACATCGTGGCGCATCGTGGCGACGAGAAAATCACGCTCCGCTGGTTTGGCGGCGAGCCGTTGGTCAACGCCAAAGTGATTGACCAGATTTGTACGGAACTCAATGGGCAAGGTGTGCCGTTCCACTCGGAGATGACTACCAATGGCTACCTGTTCGATGCCGACATGGTGCAGCGTGCCAAGAACCTGTGGCAGTTGCAAAAGGTGCAGATCACCCTCGACGGCACGGCGCAGACCTACAACCGCGTGAAAGCCTACGTCTATCAAGGTGTGAATGCTTTTGAGCGTGTTTTAGAGAACATTGGCCAGCTGATCGCTGTCGGCATCCGAGTATTGATACGCCTGAACGTCGACAAGCACAACATCGGGGAGATGGCTGAATTGGCAGAACTGCTGCATCAGCACTTCGGCTCTAACGAGCATCTCTCCGTCTATTCCCATGAGTTGTTTGGTGAACGCACACCGGAAGACAACGCCACGCTCTTTGCCCAGAGAATGCAACTGGAACAGCAGATAGCCAAGCATGGCATCCTCCGTATAAAGGAATTGCCGAAGGACATCCATCTGAATCAATGTATGGCCGACAACGACGGAAGCGTGGTGATTGCTCCTGACGGGCACCTCGGCAAATGCGAGCACTTCATCGACCGCGAGTTCTTCGGCCACATCGACAGCGAGGAACGTGACATGACCATTATCCGCAAGTTCAAGGAGCGACGGGCCGAAATAGAGGCCTGCGCCACATGTCCCTTCTATCCCCAGTGTTACCGCCTTGTGATGTGTGAGAATGACTTTGGCTGTACACCAGAAACACGGCAAGGGGGTATGCACAAAATGGTGGCGTCCATGAAATATGAATACAAATGTTACCTAAATAAGAAAGAAAACTAAGAATACAATGAAACTGAAATTTGATTTTGCCATCCAGGAGGTGGCCGACAAGTTCATGGCCGTGGCCAAGAACGGCGAGACGGAAGAAGTGGCAAAGGTGCTCAATCTGAACGAGACGGGCGCCATCATCCTGCGTGCCCTGCAGGACGGTGCCGACACCCCTGCCATCGTCAGCCAACTGCTGGCAGAATACGACGTAAGTCCGCAGGAGGCGGAAGCCGAGGTAAACAACTTCATCGACATGCTGAAGGAGAACGGCATTGCATAGTATGATGACGAGACATTACAACGTGGCAGGGCATACGTTTGCCATCAGCGGCAGGGTCGAACTCTTCGAGCAGATGGATAACTTGGAACCCTTTGCATGTGACGGCGGCGAGCCGTTGTTTTCGTTGATGGAAGACTGCGGCGAAGTGCCTGAATATACGGAAGTGTATCGAAGGGAAGAGCCATACATCACTACTATTGTCTGCGGTCATACAGCTTCGGGAAACGACGTGTTTAAATTTGGGAATTCATTGTTTTTGATATGTTCCAAAGACTATAGCGAGGGTCGTGTCATCATGCCGAAATGCACTTATAGAATGGCTTCTTATTATAGACTGGTTTCTAATGATGCGCTGAAAATGATGTATGCCTTGGCAACGGCGGAAAAAGACACGCTGTGCATCCATGCCGCCGTGGTGAGTTGTGGGGGTAAGGGATACCTGTTCCTCGGCCCCAGCGGCACGGGGAAAAGCACGCACGCCCAGTTGTGGCTGAAGCATTTCGAGGGAACAGAACTGGTCAACGACGACAATCCGGTGGTGAGAGACGGCATAGTCTATGGCTCACCCTGGAGTGGCAAGAAGACGCCGTGCTACAGAAATGTCAGTTACCCAATTGGCGGCATCGTCAGGCTGAGCCAGGCTCCCTATAACAAGATACGCCGTCTGAGCGGTATCGAGGCATACGTGGATCTGGCTGAGAGTGTCGGCAGCATGCCTTGGAACAGCCGTATCTCCGAGGGCTTTCACCAGACGATGAACAAGTTAGCCTCCACAGTGCCGATGTGGCATCTGGAATGCCTGCCTGACGAGGCTGCAGCAAGGCTGTGTCATGATACCATCACACGATGACTGACAACGACATCATAGAAGAAGCCATCAGGCTGGTAAGGGAAGACGTGAACGTGACGCTACCCGTCAAAGGACTGAGCATGCAGCCGTTTATCATAGGTGGCAAAGAGAGCGTTATCCTGCACAGGCCGGGACTGATAGACGTAGGCGACGTGGTGCTGGCATGGGTTGACGGCTGTCGGTATGTGGTGCATCGGATTATCCGCATCGACGGTGACCACATCACACTGATGGGCGACGGCAACCTGACAACGGAGCACTGTGCCCTCAGCGACATCAAGGCTCGTGTGACGCATGTGGTGGATGCCAAGGATAAGACACATTATTTATATAATAGGTGGCGGATGCTTGGTGCAAAAGTTTGGTACTGGCTGCGCCCCATCAGAAGGTATTTATTAGCAATTTACAGACGATTATGAGAATAAAGAAAGACTTTGTGCTGCGCGAAGTGTGCGGCGAGAACGTGATTATGTGTGAAGGCCTCAAAGCCATCGATTTCAGAAAGATATTGGCCTTGAACAAAAGTGCCGCGTGGATATGGAAAGAGGCGCAGGCACAGGGCGACTTCACCGTGGAATCCTTGACCGAAAGGCTCTGCGAGGAATACGAGGTATCCACAGAAGAAGCCCGCTCCAGCGTGGCGGAACTTATCGAGAAGTTAGACAAGGAGGGCGTGATTGAAAAATAGATGGCCTCCCGCTTTCCTGACGCGGGAGATTCTTTCCATGATCAATAATGGGGTCAACGTTTCTTTGCGGGGTCTTTCTCTTCATTTGTGCCGATTTCCAAGCGTTTGATTTTTTGCTCCTGCTCACGGATGTGCGCCTTCATCTTTTCTCTCTCATCTCCTCCTTTGTCGAAGAAGGCCAGGACCAGTTCATAGGCATCGCCACGGTGAGAAAGGATAGTCTCGTTCTGTTGAAGGGGATGGTTACACACGGCGTGGTAGCGTTTACCCCAGTGCTCGGCGCTGTTCTGATGGACGCCTATTAGTGTACCAAGGGCGATGAGGGCAGGAATAAATAGCCATGCCGCAATGTCCCTGAGCCAGATTCGCCAAGGGGCAATCTTGGTCTCGTCCAGTTTATTGATGGCCCAGCTCAAAGTATCCGCAGCCTCGCTTATTTTCTTTTCTTGCTCTGGATCCAGACGATGGATGTAGTCCGTTTCAATACGAATTTTGTATTTCTCAACGGCCTTTGCAAAGCCCAGTGACGCGAATTCTTCGATTCTTTCTTTCAGCCCGGAGATGTCCGGTTCCGGCAGTTCGCAATCCTCAATACGCTCCCTGACCTGTGCGGCAATGGCATCTGCCACTGATTCTTGCATCTCCGGGGTTATTACGGCATAGATTGGCGCAGCATTACGCCGCTCCTGGTCCGTCATGCGCTCTTTCAGATTCTTGATATCAATGTTTTGTTCTGTGACAATATCTCGTATGTCCTCAATGTTTATAGCTTTCATAATAATTTCAGTGTTAATTTGTTAATAACTTATTCCGCGGTCTTTTTTCTTTCCTATTTCTTCATCCTCCTCCCGCTTTGAGCCTCCGCCGGAAAAGATGCCGCCCAAAAGCATCTCACCGGCGGTCAAAGCCACATCCTGGACAGATGCAGAACTTCTCTCCGGTGCCGATTCCTTGACATCTTCTGCAGGGAAGAACTTGCTGGAGAAGTCACCGCCTCCAGTTGCTTTATCCATCGGCACTCCATTTTCTATCATCTTGACGATATTCCCGGCGGATAGCTGCCTGTCAATGGCGGAACCCTTTATGCTTTGCACCTGCCCATTGGTATCCTTGTAAGTGAACGTTACGCCCTGGATTTTGCCGGTGTTGGGATTGGTCTTGAAATGGGTTTCAATGCCGAACCGGGCGGTTTCTTTGGGGAGGTCCCGGATGTCCTTGATATTGGCAATACAAGAAAAAAGCGTCTGTTTCAGAGCGGCTTTCTCCTGTTCATGGAGGCTAAGTTCCGGCTTGGCACTCTTGTCCAGCAGCTTCTCCTGACCAAGGGATTTCAGCACTGCACCTGCCGTGAGCTCCTTCCCCAGCTTGGAGCCTTTGAAAACATGCTCCTTCCCTTCGGAGTCTTTGGCCGTAAAGGTAATGCCGATGACCTTACCGGATGATTCA
Source organism: Bacteroidales bacterium UBA4360 (assembly GCA_002393945.1). GTDB lineage: Bacteria > Bacteroidota > Bacteroidia > Bacteroidales > UBA932 > Cryptobacteroides. The sequence continues at coordinate 6,682 of DGSO01000012.1, read as the reverse complement.
CTCCGTTTCAGCGTGGTTTCTATTCCAAGCCTGGCGGTTTCCTGCTGGAACTGTGTCAGCGTAGATGACTTCTGCAGGCATTGGTAAACGGTCTTGGCTATATCGTAGCGGAACCGTTCCGCTTTGTCGTTTACCTTTGCTTGGGAGATCACTTTGCTGTCGCCCCAGCTGAGGCCTTCTCTCAAGGTAATGGCCTTGCAGACGGCCGCGTTCCGGCGCAACTCGTTGCTGTCGCTGATGCGTTTTCCCTCGTTGTCCACCCGGTTGAGGGTGATATGGACGTGGGGATTCCGGGTCTCTTCGTGCCGATGGATGACGTACTGCGTATTGGTAAAACCCATTTCCTGCATGTACTCCTTTGCCAACTTTACCATATAGTCATTGGTGAGACGCGGTTTGTCCTCGGGCTTGAAGGTAAGGGCAATGTGTACCACGGGCTTTGAGACCTTGAGGTTTAGGGCTGCCTGGATCTCAAAGCTCCGCACTACGGCCTTCATGTCCGGGTCCGGCGTCCCGTCGGGCTTGTAGTTCATATCCACACCGCTGCTGTCCAGAAAAGAGGCTATCTTCTGGTTCTGCTGGTTCTTATCACGGTCATAGTCCAGCGCTCCACCGAATGATGACCCCGTTGTTATCTTTGCCATCATAACTTCTTCACTTTTTTCTGGTAAAACTCCTTGATATCGGCAAAGTCGGCTACGAAGCTGTTGTACTCCCTGAGGGCATCGGCTTCTTTTGCTAATCGGCCCTGTACGAAAAGTTGGTTCAGCCGCTGTCCCAGCTTATGCAGGTTGCGGATGACATAGAGCTCCTCCTCCGTCAACGCCTCGGTAAAGGTTACAGACAGCACCACCATCCGGCAGAACTCCGATTCGGTGATTCTGTCAATGTCCTTGAGGAAGACCTCGTACTTTTCCCCGCTGATTTCCACTTGTTGCATCGCCCTCCGGCAGAAGGCTGATGCCTCCGCTTTGGCCCGGCGAAGCTTCGATGCAATCACCATCTTGTCATACTCATTCACGGCGAAGGAGACTCTTCCCTCGCGAACGCGGGTGCGCTTCTCAATTCTTGGACGCCCACCCTTCCTGTCTTTTTTCACTTGGTCCATTTCTTAGAAGTGTTTTTCTTTTTCACCGCAACTTCCGGCCTGCGGCGTCGGCCATTCAGTCTGCGACCATCGGGAGCAGGCTGCGAGGACAGTTTGCGTTTACGCAAACACAACCTCGCTACCCCATTTCAAAGCCGCTTCTTTTGCCCATGCCTTTCCTTTTCCCGGGATACCCAATCCATCGCCGAGCGCCTTGTCTCATGGACCACATAAGCCTCTATCCAGCGGAAGAAAGTGATGGGCGTAAGATAGGTGGAGTCGTTTCCGAAGGTCCCCCGGAAGCCTTCCAGGAAGGCAATTTCCACTTCGGCCGAACGTAGGCTTTGATAACGCCTGTCGGCATGGATGTCATACAAAATGGCGTCAACGGTCATGGCAACTTCATCATCAAACAGCTGCTTTTTCATGTTCCGATGAAGAGAGCCGAACGTGTACGCGCGACGGACGCATTTTTCAAGAGCGCCTTTTGCCGACGGGTCTTCCACAAGGCGCACATCATTGTAGATGATACGGGCGATTCTTTCCTTATCCATGGCATTGCCCTCCGTCGCCGCCCAGCGCCTCTGATGCGCTTATTCCCTTCTCGGCCGTCCTTTCCTTTTTCATCCAGGCTTCCAGGCGCTCTTCGGCATCCCACCCCTGGAAGTCCTCGAAGCGCATCTTTCCGCGAGTATGGCTCGGTGCCGTCCAATATTCCGTGAACTTTTTTAAAACGGATGGAGAGTATCGGTTGGTGAAGGGTGCGAGCATTTCCCTGAACCCTGTCTTCCTTTCCTCTTCCTTGTTAACTGTTCCTTTCCCTGTCCCCTGTTCCGGGGCGGAGTCCTCCCGGAGGGCTACCGTAGGAGTGGAGGAGCCTTCCAGATACCGCTCAAGGATGTCTTCCGGAATGGTATGGGACTGGGATTTCTTGTTTACGACCTGGTGTTTGGAAAAGTTACGGACAATGTAGTAATGATTCCCGTCATGCTCACAGGGGACAATCATTTTGCGCTGCTCCAGTTCACGCAGCCACTGCAGGACATTTTCCTCGGAGATGTCCCTGTCGTAAAGGAAGATTCTGGACTTGATGAACAGCGGGCTGGAGGCAATGACGCCGTAATCATCGGCAAAGTTCCATAGGCCGATGAAAAGAAGGCGGCACGCAAGCGGCAGGCCGCCCACCTTCTCATCCGACCAGAACTCCGGCTTGATGGTTCGTATGCGTGCCATGGCTCAATTCTCCTCTCCGGCCAGGCAACGTTTGTATTCATCGGCAAGTTTCCTTGCCAGCGGGGCGTTGAATACGATGCGCTTGCCCACCTTGGAGACAATGGCCGCATTCAGCACGCCGCGCTTTTTGAGATCATAGATGGTGCTGGCACAACAGCCGATGTATGCCGCCAGGTCCTGAATCCCGTAGACGTACTTCACGGCTTCCGTCGAAGTGCCGTTCCCACCATTCTCCACTGTCGCCGCCATCCTGACGATAGCGACGAGCTCCTCTCCCGTCATCTGGACGAGCATCTTTCCGAGGAGACTTTCGTTGTCATGTCTTTCCATGATCAAAAAAGTTTGAAGGTTATATATATAGTTTCAGCCGGACAGAGGCTGCGGGGCAGTGGCTCCATCCGGCTGCAAATATATACATTTATTGTGCCAAAACAAAACTCAACAAATTGATTTACAGCGAGTTAAGTTCTGTTTCGGTTCTTAAAAATCAGGCGTGAATTAAATGGAACTCCGTTGGAACTCTACTTGGAAAAGTACCATTTGATGCGCTCCCTGTCTCCCTTTGTCACCTTGGCTTTGCTTACGGCGCGGGCAGTGGTGAAAGAGAGAACGCCGGTAGGGCCGTAATCCTTGATGATGAGATTGGACAGGCGGTTCAGGCTGACATCAGAGATGAGAGAGGTGGAATTCTTGAGGACATGCTCTAAAAGGGCATGGCATTCAACAGAACTCATTGGTCTCTTGTCATCGTGCACCTGCGTAATGAAAGTATCCACCTTATGGTAGAACGCTTCATCCGTAAAGCACTCGGCAAAAGAGGCGACCGGCAGGAGTTCCCTGCGGCCGGCCTTGCTTTTCCGTATTTTAACATTGTGCGAGAGCGCGCTGAAAAGCATCAAAAGAAGCAGGGTAAGTATCGGGCCTGTTATCATTCCCCAGGCATTTGGAAATGAAAAGATAACGGTTGAAAGGGCCAGTGAACCGAAGATGCACCAGAAGATGGTATTGTATAGCCGGGCATGCTTGACCTCTGCAGGTGTCATCTCCTCAATGTCAACGACGATGGGGGAGAGCATGGACTTCCAGTCGCTGTCAATGCGACCGAAAATGTCTATGTAGAGCTTGATGATGCCCTTGGATTCTTTCTTGCTCATGGATTCATTACCCTCGTTATTCTTTCAATTATTTCTTAACACGACGATACTTTTGATTTGGATCGTTCGGGTTTTCGGGAATCGTCATTTCCAATTGTCCGTCCTCAATCATTGATTGAATATAACGTTTTCTGCTCCTCGACTGGTTCCGTATACCCAATCTGTCCATGATTTCTTGAGCAGACCTTGGAATGGAGCAGAAATTAATAATGTCCTGCTGCTTCTTGGTAAGTTGGTGCTTTTTTTTCGAGGTTGGTGCGTTTTTACTCTGAGGTTGGTGCGTTTCGTTGAAACTTGGTGCATTTTTGCCTTGAGGTTGGTGCGTTTCTCCGGAACTTAGTGCATTTACATGGTGCTCTTTTCGAAGGATTGTTACGACGAACTCCTTGGTTTTCTCATTGTCGTTGAACTGCACATCGATACCCGTATCGATGGCGCGCTTGAGTCCGCTCCCGGCTCCTGTGTAAGGAAGCAGGAAGGCGGCATTGTTGAACAGAAGGTCGTTTCTGGGCATGGAAATGCCAGAGACGACGCTCTCTACCGTCATCCCTGCCGGCAGGTTGCCGGGGCTGTGAATCTCCACGCGATTATCAAAGATAAACATACGTACAGGCATAGTCCACACCAGGCTACGATGGACCAAGGCATTGGCCGTGAATTCCATAAGTGCGACAGACGGAATCTCAAGTTCTCCCAAAGAGTTGAAGTTTTCCTCTACCTGAACATTCCTCAAATTCCGGGTGAAAAACTGCATGATGGCGTTGAACTGGTGAAGGATGTTCCCCTCCATCGAGGTGTCGGGGAAACGGTCGCGATACTCGGTTCCGCCGATGGAATTACCGAAGAAACTAATACACTTAGCCGTATAGGTGGGAAAGAAGCGTTGGACTGCCTTGGCAAAGAGAATGACTGCAGCTACGGTAAATCGGCCGTCCGGCTTAATAAGTTTAAGGTTTCTAAGAATATCGGCCGCGGTTTTGTCCTTAATCAGCAGCGATGCTATCTCATCGGCGTTCAAATCGGCCGGCTTTCTTCCATCATCTGTCTGTTTTGGCAATGCATCGCGGAATTTTTTAAGCAGGAAGGTCTTTATGGCTTCCATGTCCATGTCATCCATGGAGGCGTCTGGAACCACAACTTCATCGGCTTCGAAGGTGCCACAATCATCCATCATGGCCTTGAGTTCCATGTTATCGAAAATCCTCCGCTTGTCCGATCCTTGCTTCATCCAAATGATGCCCTTGTTGTCGTGGTATGGCTTATTCGTTCCCTCTTTGATGGAGGCAATTACAAGATTTCCACCCTCCACTTTGGATGTGTCGGTCTCAATGAGAATGGACGGATTGAGCATAGTGCTGGCAATCTGGCCCAGAGCGGCAGTGGTTTCCTGGGTTTCCTTGTAGGAAAGGGCATTTATCACTCCTGTTTTGTCGTTAATTCCAATGACAATGCGCCCGCCACGGTAATTACTGAAGGCGCACATCTCGCAGGCGATGTCGTAGTTATCTACAATCCGCTCTTTGAATTGGACCTTGCCCACTTCGGCCAAATCTCTCAGTTCCAGTATTTCTTTTTCGGTCATAGCCTTCAAGTTTTTACAAAAATAAAGAAAAATTGGCTCACCCGCAAGGTTCCGTGGACATGCTTTCAATTAACTTGCGCGTTAACTCTATTTTCGCTATCCTTGCTGTCTGAAAAAAAGAAAAACCTATCGGGTATAGAAAACATCACATTTGCAATGAGAAACAAGCAGGAATGGTTCAATGAAAAGATGGCGGCCGTGTCTCCGGAGATTATGTCCGAGGTGCAGCTGTCGGCCGATATCATTGCCCGCATCGACGCTGTTCTCAAACAGAAGAACATGACCCAGCGGGACCTTGCAAAAAGAATGGGGCGGTCAGAAGCGGTTATTTCAAGGTGGACATCGGGCTTCCCCAACCTCACATTGAAGTCCATAGCCGAGATTTCAACCGCATTAGGTGAGCCTCTGGTAAGGATTGCAGAATGAGTACTCCCCGACACTTGATATTCTCGCACAAAAACCGTATTTTTGCTCTTTGTTATCGCATTCATATGCCGACCTTCATCGCATATAGTATTATCGCTAAAACTCTTCCCGTATTGAGGGTGGGGTATAACCGTCTTTTAATCAATAGCTTACACAACAATGGTCGCGACCTTCGAGAGAAGTGCCGCCGCTTTTCGTGTGCTCTTGCATCATCTCGAATATAATCATACAAAATCATAAGCTTATGGAAATCAAGAAAAACAAAGAACTTTATGAGGCTCCCTCGACAAGAGTTTTCGAGTTGAAACAACGGACGCAGCTGCTGGCTGGTAGCGGTGATGACATTCCTGGCAGTGATCCATACACACCTGGGGGCGATCCCTTCTCATTCTAATCCACACAGTGTAGAACCCATAAAAATGAAACGACAATGAAAGCAACAAAGATTTTCATGATGGCTGCACTGGCTCTGACATTTGCCGCTTGCAGCAACGACGACAACGACATCGCCCAGCAACCCGATAACAACGAGATAACCATCACCGCAACCGTCAGCTCCGACGACGCCACGACCCGCGCCCTGAGCATCGACGGAAGCAACATCGCCTCGACGTGGGAAGCTGACGATCAGTTTGCCATCCTGTACAACGACGGAACGAGCAACGTGAAGCGCGTAGCTACGGTATCGAGCATCAACGGTTCGACCGTTACCATCACGTTCACCATTCCTTCATCGCTGGCCAACAACACAGCATGTAAGATAGTCTATCCTGCATCGGCTGCCAACGCCGCCAACACGGGTGCTGATGTCGCAAAAGCACTGGCCGCGCAGGACGGCACCATCGGTAACTGCCCCGAAGTGCGCGTAGGCACGGCCACTATAGACAAGGATAATCACAACCTGGCTGGCGTCACGAAGCTGGTCGCACAGAACGCCATCTTCAAGTTCACCACCAAGAATGCCGACGGCTCGGCCCCTATCAATGTGAAACCGCTTACAGTCACCATCGGTGCGCAGAACTACGTCATCACCCCCGCTTTGGCTACGAGCGAGCTCTATGTCGCCCTGCCCGCCGTCAGCGATAAGGCCGTCCGTTTCTCTGCCACGGGCAGCGACAGCAAGACCTACACCTGCTCTAAGGCCAGCGTGACCTTTGCTGACGGCAAATACTACAAGAGCACGCTGAAGATGGCTCCCCC
>DGSO01000016.1:123082-133203 GCA_002393945.1 Bacteroidales bacterium UBA4360 | reverse complement strand
ATAAGACAAAACCACCAAAAACGCCCTCTCAGAGCCAAAAGTGGTGGTTTGAATGTATCAAGGAGCCGCAAACGGCGGCGCCCCGGCAGTTTAGCGCCTGGCGAATTCCCAAAGGTTAAGGCCCACGCCGCCGTAGATGGCGTAGCGGGTGTAGATGAGGTTGATGCTGAACCAGCGGGAGGGCTGGACGGAGATGCCACCGCCAAAGTTGAAACGGTGCTCGCGGGTGCCCTTTGTAACTTCGTAGGGATGGTACCAGTCAAGGCCGTCGTCGCCGCCCCATACGGCGCGTGTGCCGTCCGTAATGCCTTCATTGGTCTGCGAATATCCTACAAGCGGCATTATCCTGAGCCAAGAGAGGACGGGAATCTGGTAGCCTGCGTTTATCTCGATGGCCGACGAATCGTTCCACTTCTGGTCCTCGACCGAATTGGCATAATGATGCTCGGGAGACTTGTGGATGAAGTCCAGATAGAAACCGGCGTACATGAGGTTTGCACCCATGGCGAAGCCGGAACGCGGAGTCGTAGTGCCAGCGGCGCCTATATTGATACCTCCTTCGAACCTGCCGGAGTTGTTGGAAAAATCAAACCACTGCGCATTCGCAGCAAAAGCCGCCGTCAGAAGGACAGCAATAGTCAAAACAAGTCTTTTCATAATGCCGCAAAGGTAGGCATTTTTTTTGTAACTTTGCATGCTTAAAAATACATGTCATGAAGAGATTCATCGCAATTGCCGCTGCTATACTGGCAACATTGGCGTGCACGAAAGAATATACGAAACAGTTCCGGGGCTACTACTCGTTCAAAACCGGAGGCTCAGTTGAAATAACGGGGAAAATATACACGGTGAAGGAAGACACCGTGAAGGTTGACACCATCCCGCACACCGTGACCCTGGGCCCTTTCACCTTCCGAGACACTACATACAACTATCACGTGAAGCTGGACACAATCGCCAGCCGTGACACCACCGTCACAAGGCACATCGTCGCCGAAAGCGGCCAGATGCATATCCTGGAAGACGGCACGGACCGCATGAAGGTCACCATGAACATCACCGGCGGAGACCCCGTGGTCTTTGACGCATCAGCCGACAGCGACAATATCACCCTGAGCCCCGTCAAGCGCTACATCTCCGTGAGCAAGGACGGCAGCGTGGGACTTCCCGCCCGCTGCTGGATGAACGTGAGCGGAAGCGGAAAACGCTACGAAGACATGATTATCTTCAACCTCACATATCAGGGAGACTACAACTTCGAGGACATCGAAGGCACCATTACCAAGAGCGACATAAACTGCATAGCCACCGTCAATGAATAGGAAAGCAGCAATACTCGTAACCATCCTCCTTGTCACTGCCTGCGGCGGGAGGGATGCCCTGCTCCGAAGGAAACAGACCGCTCCGGAGCCCGTTACCGTAAAGGTCATGACTGCCGTAAAGAGTGCCGCCGGAGTATCGGCAGGCTTTGTTGGCACCGTCCAGTCCGACCTTGACGCCACACTGCGTTCCCCATCCGACGGGACGGTGAAGCAGTTAAGCGCCCGCGAAGGTTATCCCGTGAAGAAGGGGCAGGTTCTTGCGGTGATAGAATCCGAAACGCTGAAAAGCGCATGGAAGGCCGCGAAGGCCTCCCTGGACCAGGCCGAAGACGGCTGGAAAAGGGTTTCCATGGTGCATGAAGGCGGCGCAGTCACAGAAGTCGAATACATGAACGTGAAGGCAAAGGTGGAGCAGGCCCGCGCCACCGAGGCCGCAGCCCGCAGCGCCCTTGAAAAGTGCACGGTGAAAGCCCCGTTCGACGGCGTGGTGGAAAAGGTCTGGACCAGAAAGAATCTGGAGCTCATCCCGGGAGAGCCGCTTGTGAGCATAGTGAACCTGGGTGCCCTGAGCGTGGATTTCTCCATTCCCGAGTCGGAGCTGCACAAGTACCATGAAGGAGACGCCGCAGTGGTGAGCGTCCCCGCCCTTGGCATTGAAATCGACGCAGTGCTGCAGTCCAAGGGAATCACCGCATCGGCCCTGTCAAGGAGCTATGACTGCACGGTTTCCCTTGCAAAGAGGCCGGAGGGGCTCATGCCCGGAATGGTCTGCAAGGTTATCCTTGGCATGGACAGTCAGGACAGCGCCATCGTTATTCCCACATCGGCAGTAATGACCGACATGGAAGGCCGATATGTATGGACCGTGGACGAAAGCGGCACGGTGGGGAAAAAGCACATCCGGGTGGGCGGATACTCCTACAGCGGAATAGCTGTCACCGGCGGCATCGAGGACGGTGAAATGGTCATAATCGAAGGCCGGAGGAAGGTCTCTTCCGGCATGAAAGTAAAGGTGGTGAAATAATGGATCTCGGAAGGCTCAAGGAAGGCGGTATAGCTGCCTGGGTACGGTGGGCGGTACGGGAGAAAGGCCTTGTGGCCGTCCTGATACTGGTTCTCATCGTGCTTGGCGGATTCGGCCTCGTGAGGATGAACAAGGACGAATTCCCCACCTTCCAGCTCAAGCAGGGGCTGGTTGCCGGCGTATATCCCGGCGCAAGTGCCACCGAGGTGGAGGAGAGGCTCACCAAGCCCCTTGAGGACTACCTTTTCACCTTCAAGGAGGTGTGCCGGGAAAGGACTTTTTCCGTCACGAAAAGCGGTATATGCTATATTTACGTAGATCTCAGGGATGAGGTTTCCCAAAGCCTCAAGGACGAGGTCTGGTCCAAGATAAAGCTGGGCCTGCAGCAAAAGCAGCTCACGCTTCCCGCCGGAGTTCTCACCGTCGCGGTGCTGGACGATTTCGGCAACACCAGCTCTCTGCTGCTGTCGATGGAATCCTCGGAAAAGAGCTACCTCGAGCTACAGGAATATGCCGAGGAGCTCTGCGTCAAGCTCCAGGGCATTCCGGAGCTTGCGAAGGCGACGGTCATCGGCACGCAGGAGGAGGAGATTGCCGTAACCCTTGACAGGGACAGGCTGTCGGCCTACGGGATAGACCCGGCGGCTATTTTCCTGGATTACCAGGCCGCCTCGCTGCCGCTCCCTTCGGGCACGTACGTGCATAACGGAAAGAGCGAAAGGGTGAGCATCGCCGCCGCCGTGGAAAGCGAGAGGGAGGTTGCCGAAAGGATAATCTGGTCCGACCCTCAGGGCCGCGTGGTACGCCTTAAGGACATCGCAAGCATAGAAAGGCGCTACAAAACGCCCACCCAGTACGTCTCCAACAACGGGAACGCCTGCCTCATAGTGAACGTGGAGATGCTGCCGGACCACAATATCGTGGCATTCGGAAAGAGTGTGGAAAAAGTGCTTCAGGAGTACAGGAGCACACTTCCTGACGGAGTTGACATCACCCGCGTGAGCGACCAGCCCCATGTCGTTGGGACCAGCGTGTGGAGTTTCCTCAGGGATCTTCTCATATCCATGCTGGTTGTCATAGTGGTGATGCTGATGCTGTTCCCCATGCGGTCGGCCCTCATTGCGAGCTCCGGCGTTCCGGTTTGCATTGCCGTGGCGATTGCGGTGATGTACATTACTGGGATGCCCCTCAACACGGTTACGCTGGCCGCGCTCATTGTCACCCTCGGGATGATAGTGGACGATTCCATCATAACCATGGACGGCTACATGACGCAGACTTCGAACGGTTTCCATGGAGTCGATGCGGCCGCTGCGAGCGCCAAGGAGCTGTTCATGCCCACCTTCATGGCAACGCTTGCAATCTGCCTCATGTTCTTTCCCATGACGGTTATCATCACGGGCTATCTGGGAGACTTCGTGAAACTGTTCCCCTGGATTATCCTGATATCGCTGATGACCTCCCTCTTTTACGCGGTAACGGCCGTTCCTTCGCTTGAGGTCAGATATATAAAGGCAGAGGAAGCCTCACGCAGGAAAAACATCATTGCAAGGGCACAGGACTGGTTCTTCGGCATTCTTCAGAAGATTTATGAGAACTGCCTTGGCTGGTGCTTCAGGCATCCCGGGCTCACGATAGCGATGGGCGTTGCAGCCGTGGCTCTTGGCCTTTTCATGTTCTCCAGGATCAATATCCAGATGATGCCGAAGGCCGCGCGCGACTTCTTCGTTACGGAACTCACCACCGAGGCCGGAACCGCCGTGGAGGTGACATCGGCAAGGGCCGATTCCCTGGTGAACCTCATGCTCTCCGACGAAAGGATTGTGTCGGCAACGGCATTCGTCGGGACGGGTGCACCTCGATTCGTGGCAACGTACGCGCCTATACTGCCGTCGCCCCAGACAGCGCAGATTATCGTGAGGACGGTCTCCAACAAGGCTACTGTGGAGATTCTGAGGGAGTATATCGACAGGTACGAGCACATCTTCCCCGACACGCAGATCCACTTCAAGCAGATGGACTACCAGGTGGTGGAGGCGCCGGTGAGCGTGAGCCTGTACGGAGACGACAGGGAGGCGCTCATCGAGCCGGCGCAGAAGATATCGGCCTACCTTGCCTCGCTGAATACCCAGACGCACTGGGTGCACAGCAATGCCGATGACTTTGCCCCGGAGGTGGAACTGGTCCTGGACAGGGACGAGGCTTCACGGCTGGGGGTTTCGAAGGCGGTGCTGTCTCTGAACATGGCATCGGCCCTGGGAGGGCAGAATATCGCAACCCTGTGGGAAGGCGCCCGGGCTGTGCCTGTGAACCTTTATTCCGACAACACGCCGGACTATGCCTCCTTCGGGGACATGATGATAGCGACGGCCGTTCCGGGGGTGAAAGTTCCCCTGAGGCAGGTGGCGTCGGTGCAGCCCGCGTGGGAGCCGGCGACGCTCTCCAGGATGGGCGGAAAACCTTCGGTGTCCGTTAGCTGCGACCTCAAGCAGGGAGCCAGCCAGCCGGCGGTTCAGAAGCAGCTCAAGGCCTATATCGACAGGGAGATTCTGCCCACGCTTCCGGAAGGGGTGACCGTAGAATACAGGGGGCTTTCCTCCATGAACAAGATGGTCGGGCCGCAGATTGCCTGGGCTTTCATAGCCGCCTGCGCCGTTCTGTTCATCTTCCTTCTGATACACTTCGGGAAGGCGAGGATTGCGGCCCTGACGATGATCCTTAGCCTGCTGTGCCTCTTCGGGGCGTTCTTCGGGCTGTGGCTCTTCGGGCTGGATTTTGGCATGACGGCGGTGCTGGGGCTCATCTCGCTGGTTGGAATCATCGTGCGAAACGGCATCCTGATGTTCGAGTACGCAGAGGAGGCCCGCGCCCATGAGAGCGTGCGCGATGCCGCAATGCATGCCGGACAGAGACGCATGAGGCCGATATTCCTCACCTCCTGCACCACCGCCCTGGGCGTATTGCCGATGATAGTGAGCGGAGACCTCCTATGGATGCCAATGGGCGTTGTAATCTGTTTCGGAACCATGCTCACCATCTTCCTCATCACACTTATAATGCCCGTTTCCTACTGGCAGCTTTTCAAAAAGGAGGACAAGAGATGAAAAGGCTTTTGACACTGCTGTTTCTGGTGTTGGCTGTTCCTTGTTTTGCGCAGGAGCTGAGCCTCTCTGAATGCCTTGACATGTGCTCTGAAAGCCGCAGCTCCAGGAAGGCTGAACTTGCCGTCCTGCAGGCCGAGGCGCAGAAGGCCGAGGCTCGGCTCGAATACCTTCCGCGCGTGAGCGTAACCGCGCTGGCATACCAGTCCGTGAATCCGCTGCTGGATATATCCCTTCGCGACGTGCTGGGGAATTCCGATGCGGCAAACGATCTGAATACGCAGCTTACTGCCTATGCCTATGAAAACGGCATGAAACCGTATTTTACGATGTTCCAGAAGGGATACGGCACGTCCGTGTCCTTGCTGCAGCCCCTTTATGCCGGCGGAAGGATAGTGAACGGAAACCGCCTTGCCTCACTTGGCGTGGAAGCTTCCCGCCTGCAGGGTTCGCTTGCTTTAAAGGCTGTGCGTGACAGTGTTGAGAACAAGTACTGGAGAATCGTCTCCCTCCAGCAGAAGCAGAAGATACTCCTTGAAACCGCCGGGCTTCTGGATGCCCTTGACAAGGACCTTTCCACGGCCGTCCGTGCCGGACTTGCCCTTGAGGCCGACCTTCTCGAGCTGCGCCTCAAGCGCTCCGAACTCAAGGCCGGGCTCACGAAACTTACCGGCGGGCTGAGCCTTCTGAAGATGGACCTTCTGGACGAGATAGGTTACGAGTACTCATATCTCGAGCTGCCGTCTCTGGTACTCTCCGACACTCCGGGAGAGCTGCCGGAGCCGTCTTCCGTCTTTGCCGATGGCTTTGACCTGGCTTCCGTGCCTCAGGCACGGCTTCTGGAGATGCAGGAGAAGGCCGCAGCCCTTGAGAAGAAAATGGCCGTAGGAGAACTTCTGCCGCAGGTTGCGGTGGGCGCGGCATTCAGCTACAGCGCCCTGTCACTTCCCCGCGACGCCACCTCCAACGGGCTGGTCTTCGCCATGGTACAGGTGCCCATTACAGACCTTGGCAAGGCCGCATACCGCTCAAAACGTCTTGGATACAAGGTACAGGATGCGCAGGAAGAGAGGGAGTATCTCCTTAAGAAACTCTCGCTCCTCGAGAACAAACTCAGGCTGGACGTAGACACCTCATGGGAGCAGATAGCAGTCTGTGAAGAGACTGTGGGCAATGCAGAGGCCCGCCTTGACCGCATGCGCCTCATGTACACCGCCGGTGAGGCTACCGCCACAGAACTCATGCGCTGCGCCCTCGAAGTCTCCACCGCCCGCGAGAGCCTTGTCTCCTCCCAAATCTCCTACCGCCTCGCCGTGAGCGCCTACCGCTCCCTTGCCGGAGAGTGATGCCTTGGCGCCACTTTCAAGACGCGGATACATTCAAAACACCACTTTTGGCTCTGAGAGGGCGTTTTTGGTGGTTTGGCGCAGTTTAAACATAGGCAAACCACCGTTTTCGGCCTCTGGTGAGGGAAAACGGTGGTTTGAATGTATCCGGGGCAGAAGACTTCCCGCTTACCAGCCAAGGATGGACTCCCGGGTGAGGTACGGTTCGGCTTCGGCGGCGGTGAGGACCTTGCCGTAGGAGTTGTGGCCGGTGATGGCTGCGCCTGCGGGGGTCTTGGAGCCGTATTCGCGCCAGCCGGCTGTGGCCGTAGGGGCCTCCGGAGTGGGCTTTTTGGCGCCCGAGTTGACGCTGGGGCCGAACCACCCGGCAGATGCGATGACATCAGACATGGTACAGTTTACGAACACAACGTTGTCATATACGCTGGTATCTCCGCCGCTGCGGGCAAGATACATCGAGCCAGCCTTGACGCCGCTTTCTGCAGTGAGCTTGCAGTTCAGGAACACGAATCCCTTGTTGGAAGCCGCAGGAACGCGGGCCTGAATTATGTAGCCGCCTGCACGGGAGCGGATCTCGCAGTCTTCAAAGAGGCAAACGTCAGGGTATCCCCAGATGTAGTCCACATGGCCTGCGATGAGGCTGTTGTGTACCCACACCTTGCCCTTGGTGAGGAAGGTGTCCTGCCAGGAGATGAGATTGCAGCTCTCGATGGTTAGTTTGCGGGTGTTGGAACCGTCGTTGAAATAGATGGTTTCGGCCTGGCCCTTGTGTGAAGGGATGGAGTAGGTGTTCTCGATTGTGAGATTCTCCAGGACCAGATTGTCGCAGTTCTCCACCAGGAAAACGCTGCGGCCGCCGGACTTGCCGATGGATGCGCCCACAGACGGCTTGGAGGATAACGATGAACCGGAACCGGTTTCATAGCTGTCGTTGTTGGGATAGGCTATGATGGTGCCGCTGCGGGAAGCGCCGCGGAGCGTAACGTTGTTCTTGTTCCTGAGGAAAAGCAGCTCCTGATAGCGTCCATCCCCTATTTCAATCACAACTTCTGCATCCTTGGAGAGCGTAGAAGCATAGCTGAGTGCGCCCTGGACGGTGCAGAAATCGCCGGTGCCGTCGGCCTTGACGGAGAGCGTGGTGCCGGAGGGCTTTGCCTTTACGGTGAAGGGCATGTCCTCTGCCGCAACGGCCTTGCCGGCCACGGACTCATCGACAGTCACATAGTAGGACTCGCCGAAGGAAAGCGCCTCGTTGTGAAGCTTGATTTCAAGGGTCTTTCCCTTGATGCGCAGTGGAGTGTAGTGAACCACCCTGTACTGGTTGCTGTGAAGGGCATCCAGGAAGGTGTGGAAGACATAATCGTCGCCGATTGCTATCTTGCCGGCGTCGGCATCGGCACCGGCGGGAATCATGGTTCCGTCCTCGAGGGTAACGGTCTTGGAGATATCGGCAAGGTTGATTTCGTCCACCTTGGTGCCGTCCTTTTTGAACACGCGGATGTAGCCGGAAGTGCCAAGCACGGGGGTGGCGGACATTTCAAGCACCAGCGGGGCGTCCACGCACACCGTCTTTGCGGACGGGTCCGGCGGAGTGGGCACGGTGCCGTCGGTCTTTGCCGAAATCTCCTCGCTCCATGCCGATGTCTTCTCCCCTGCCACGGCGCAGACGCTGAAGCCGTAGGTGGTTCCGGGGGTGAGGTCCTCAACCATCACGTTGCGTCCCTTGGCCTGAGCGCCCTTGACCTGAGCACCGTCCAGGGTGAGCTTCCAGTTGTAGCCGGTTGCACCCTCGACGCTTCCCCACTGGAAAGTGAGAGCCGTCTCGGTGGCGTCATGCACTTTCACGTTCTGCGGGACGGTGAGACTGACTTCTGGGCTTGTTCCAGAATCGGGCTTTGCACAAGCAAGAACACAAAAGGCCAAAAGTGTAAAATGTAATTTTCTCATATTCAGCATGTTAAACATTTTCCTTTCCGGATTTTCCGGAAAGGAAAACATATAACTATCTATAAATCAAAAACTTGCATTTTACGGATTACTGCTCAATTGGCTTATAGCGAGGCACGAGGGCCTTCATGATGCTCCAGGCGATGAGGTATGCAAGGCCGCAGAAGCAGAACATGATGAAGTAGCCGGCGGGCTTGCCTTCAAAGCCCAGGAATGTGAATGCGGCGCCCTGGTTCTCTGCGAAGGTGAAGAGGTTGCCGGCAACCTTCTGGATAATCATGGATCCGATACCGCCTGCCATAGCGCCGATACCGGTGATGGTGGCGATGGTGCTCTTGGGGAACATGTCGCCGATGGTGGAGAAGAGGTTGGCGCTCCAGGCCTGGTGTCCCGCACCTGCAAGGCCGATGAGGATTGCCGGCCACCAGGGTGAATTGAGGTTCACGCCAAGGGGCTGTGCAAACAGGGCTGCAATGGGGAAGAAGGCGAAGATGAGCATTGCCAGCATTCGGCCTGCATAAGGGTTCATGCCCTTCTTCTCGACGAAAATCTTGGGAAGATATCCGCCGAAGATGGAGATCACCGTGACGATTGCATACAAGGTGAAGATGAGGGCCTGTCCCAGACCGGAAGTAGCCGGTGCATGGAACTGGTTGGAGAAGTAGGAAGGAGCCCAGAAGAGGAAGAACCACCAGACGCCGTCGGTGAAGAACTTGCCCACGATGAAGGCCCAGGTCTGCTTGTAGCCGAAGCACTTGATCATGGGGATGCTCTTCTGCTCTGCCAGGGCGGCCTTTTCGGCAGCCTCTGCGGCATCGTCCTGGTGGATGTACTCGAGCTCGGCCTCATTCACGTGCTTGGACTCCTCGGGCTTGTTGTACATGAATGCCCAGAAGAACATCCAGATGAAGCCCAGACCGCCGATGATGATGAAAGCCCATTCCCAGCCGAACTTGGATGCGAGCGGGGGTATCAGAAGCGGAGCGGCAAGAGCGCCCACGGATGCACCTGCATTGAAGATGGAGGTGGCGAAAGCGCGGTCCTTCTTGGGGAAGTACTCGGCAGTGACCTTGATGGCCGCCGGGAAGTTTCCGGCCTCACCCAGGGCGAGGATGCCTCGGCACAGGAGGAAGAGATAGACCGATGTGGTGGATATGGCCAGGGCGATGTTGGAGCCGGCTTCGACAGCCCTCATGGCTGCAACGGAGTCAAGGCCGACGATGTGGGCTGTTGCCCAGCCTGAGGCGGCATGGAGGCAGGCGCCTGCACTCCACACGCCGATGGCGATGAGGTAGCCCTTCTTGGTTCCCATCCAGTCTACGAACTTGCCTGCGAAAAGGCACGCGATGGCGTAGAAGATGGAGAAGAAGGAGGTGATGGT
>DGSO01000016.1:390-122960 GCA_002393945.1 Bacteroidales bacterium UBA4360 | reverse complement strand
AGTACCTGACGGTCCAGGTAGTTGACGGTGGTAGCTACGAACAGAAGGGAACACAGCCACCAGCGCCAGTTGGTCATAAGTTTTTGTTGTGTGCTCATATTTTACAGGATAGATTTTACTGCAGCGCGCATGCCCTGGGCCTGGATGAGGGCGAGGTCTGCGGTGAGGAGGTCGGTGAGGCCGGGGATGGCGTTGAGGTTTTCACCCCAGATGAACTCATCGGCAAGGACGCCCTGGGCGACTTTGCGTACGTCTCCGGTGGCCCAGAGGTTCTTGAGGAGGTCGAGGATCTTGGGATCGTCGTTGGGGACGATTTCGTCCTCTCCCCTCTTGCCGCCCTTGTAGTAGGTGCAGATGCCTGCGAGGCCAAGGACGAGGCCCTTCGGGAGTTCACCCTTGCGGTCGAGATAGGTCTTGAGGCCGGGGAGGTCGCGGGTCTTGAACTTGGGGAAGGAGTTGAGCATGATGGAGGTGACGAAGTGCTTCACGAACGGGTTGCGGAAGCGCTCCATGACGTCGCCTGCGAACTTCTCGAGCTCTGCCTTGGGAAGGTTGCAGGTGGGAAGGAGTTCCTCGAACATTACCTTGTGCACGAACTGGCCGATTTCGGGATCTTCGCAGCATTCCTTCACGGTATTGAGGCCGCTGAGGTAGCCTACGGGGCTCAGGACGGTGTGGGGACCGTTCAGAAGGGTAACCTTCCTCTCGTGGTAAGGAGCCTCTGAAGGGACGAAGAGGACGTTGAGGCCGGCCTTGTCGGCAGGGAATTCGGCAGCGACTTCCTTGGGGGCTTCGATAACCCAGAGGTGGAAGATTTCGGCCTTGTCCAGGAGATGGTCGTCGTAACCGGCGCGCTCGCAGAGCTCTGCGGCGTTGTCACGGGGATAACCGGGGACGATGCGGTCTACGAGGGTGCTGTACACGCCGCAGGCCTCTTCGAACCATGCGCTGAAATCGGCCCCGAGGTTCCAAAGGTCGATGTACTGGCGGATGCACTCCTTGAGGTGCTTGCCGTTTTCGAAGATGAGCTCGCAGGGGAAGATGATGAGGCCCTTGTCCTTTGCACCGCCAAAGTGCTGGAAACGGTGGTAGAGGAGCTGGGTGAGCTTTCC
Source organism: Bacteroidales bacterium UBA4360 (assembly GCA_002393945.1). GTDB lineage: Bacteria > Bacteroidota > Bacteroidia > Bacteroidales > UBA932 > Cryptobacteroides. The sequence continues at coordinate 121,848 of DGSO01000016.1, read as the reverse complement.
GGGATAGGAGCTGGCGGGCTTGTCGTCAAGCTTGCAGGCGGGGTCGAAGGCGATGCCAGCCTCGGTGGTGTTGGAAATCACGAAGCGGATTTCGGGCTGCTCGGCAAGCCTGAGGTAGGACTCGAAATCGGCATAGGGGTTGATGCCGCGGGAGATGACGTCGATGAGGTCGACGCTGTCTACGGGCTGTCCGTTCTGGAGGCCCTGGAGGTTCAGATGGTAGAGGCCGTCCTGCTCGTTGAGCCACTCGACCATACCCTTCTCGATGGGCTGGACTACAACCACGGAGCCGTTGAAATCGGTCTTCTGGTTGGTCTTCCAGATTATCCACTCAATGAATGCGCGGAGGAAGTTGCCTTCGCCAAACTGGATCACCTTTTCGGTGTACTGTTTTGCCTGCGGTGCAGACGTGCGGTTTAGTCTTTCCATAGTTTAGTATTAAGATTCTTTTACTATTACAAGGATGACGGCCTGTTCGCCGGATTTTTGTTTGAGAGTGTATTCTGTGCCCTTTTCGAGGGTGATGGCACCGGAATCCATGTAGGTGGCGTGAGGGGTTTCGTCAAAGACGGTGGCGTCGCCGCCGGTGGGGATGAGCTGCATCTTGACGCCGGTTTTATCTGCACCGCGGCGGGCGGCGTAGAACTGGATTGTGGTAGCGTAAGTAGCTGAGGTTGTGAATTTCACGTAGCCCTTTGAGTCCATTTTGATGCCCTGGCTGTAGGTGACGCCGTCGATGGTGAAGGAGCCGGAGTAGTCCTTGGAGAAATCGGCAACGCTCGTGGAGGCGTCGAAATAGGAGGCGCCGGCGGTGCCGTCCTTGGTCTGGACGAGGGCCTTGCTCTGCATGGACAGGGTGTATGTGTGGGCCGATCCGTCGTCAACGGGGGTGACGGGGTCATCCTGGCCGGGATCGGTGGGGTTGTCGTCGGTGGCGTCGTAGTCCGTGATGCCGCCGTTATTGACCGCTACAGGGGCTTCGGTAAAGCCAAGCTTGCCGTAGCCGGCACCGGCCTTGACCACTGCGGGAACGTCCTCGGCAGCGGTAACGGTGTAGGTGTAGGAGGGCTTGAAATCGGCATAGGTGAGCTCTGTGCCGGCTGCAGCGCCGTACTTTTCATACTTGACGTTGGAAAGCGGGTACGGGTCCTTGGCCTTGGTGGGACGGTTCACGTAGATGTTCTGCGTGGGATAGAGGTAGCCCGCTACGCTGCCCTGGAGGTTGGATTCGCCGCTTTCCTTGGCAGGGTAGGTGCAGATGTCGGTGGGGAGCTGAACGCCGTCGAAGTAGTTGTACTCCACGAGGACCTTTGCGCCATAGGCAGAGCCTACGCCGTAGGTGGTGTTGCCGTCGAAGAAGTTGTTGTAGACGTGCACCTGTCCGAAGCGCACGCGGGGATGGCGGCTGCTGGAACCTTCGAACCAGTTGTGGTGGAAGGTGGCTGTTATCTCAGTGTCGCTGCTCTGGCTGTTGGAGTGGCCTACGAGGCAGCTCTTCTGGGTTTTTATGTATCGGCACCAACTTACGGTGACGTTCTTGGAGCCGTGGGTGACGTCGGTGGAGCCGTCTTCGTAGTCCTTGGTCTGGTTGAGGGAGGTGAAGGTGCAGTGGTCTACCCAGACGCCGTCGCATTCCTGCATGGAGACGGCATCGGCACCGTTATTGGCCTTGGGCTGCTGGAAGTTGATGTTGCGGATGATGATATTGCTTGCGCGGACGCAGAAGATGCCTATCTGGTTCATCACGAAGCTGTCCGTGCCGATGAAGCTCAGGTTGCTCACATCCTTGACGTCGAACCAGGGGTGGGCGCTGGAGAAGTCACGGCCGTCGTCGTTATTGAAAGTGCCGCTGAGCCAGATGGTTACGGGGCTGTGGTCGCCTTTCTTTTCGGCCTTGGTGCGGTTCAGGAGCCAGGTCTGGAGGGCCTTTCCGCTGTTGAAGTGGAGGACGGTGCCGCCTTCGCCGCCGGTCACCTTTTCGCCGTAACCGGTGAGAGCCGTGGCGTCAACCGTGCCGATGATGGGCGGGTTGGGGCAGTCGAGCTCTGCGCCGTCAGCGGGTGTGACGGGCTGGTCGGGGTCTGTACCGGGGTCGGTACCAGGGTCTGTGCCTGGGTCGGTACCAGGGTCTGTGCCTGGGTCGGTTTGTGGTTCCGTGGTCTGTTCTGCCTGGTCTTTGGAGACTTCCTCAGGAGAACTGCAACCGGCAACAGTCAACACTGCCGCAGTAAGACACATTATTATGTACTCTATCTTCATTTATCTAATATTCCACTTTTTGTCAATGCCCGCGTTGTGGGTGACGTCTGCGTTGTCATTTTTGGCCGTTTTTGTTCCCTTGGACGTCATTGGTGACGGCGACGGGCACAAAAGGGGCCGTTTTTGTTACCATGGACGTCACGGGGCGGCGAAACGGGCGCGATATGGCCGCGCGGGTGGCTATAAAGTTACGCCCTGCTTGAAGATGGCAATCTCGCGGTAGCCGTTGCGCTCGTTGTTGACGGGGGCGCCGGAGGCGGCGGCGAGGACGAAGTCGATGAAGCGCTCGGATACGGCGCTCATGGGTTCGTCCTGGGCAAGGACGCCGGCGTTGAAGTCGATCCAGCCGGGTTTCTTCTCGTACAGCGGGGTGTTGGTGGATATCTTCATGGTGGGCACGAAACTGCCGAAGGGGGTTCCGCGGCCGGTGGTGAAGAGCACGATCTGGCAGCCGGAAGCGGCAAGGGCCGTGGAGGCAACGAGGTCGTTACCCGGGGCCGATAACAGGTTCAAACCCTTCACGGACAGCCTCTCGCCGTATTTCAAGACACCGCGCACAATGCTCTTGCCGCACTTCTGGGTACAGCCGAGGCTCTTTTCTTCCAGCGTTGAGATGCCGCCGGCCTTGTTGCCGGGAGAAGGATTCTCGTACACGGGCATGCCCTGCTTCATGAAATACTCCTTGAAGTCGTTTATGAGGTGAACGGTCTTGTCGAAGGTAGCTTCATCCTGGCAGCGGTTCATGAGGATGGTCTCGGCACCGAACATCTCGGGGACCTCGGTGAGGACTGTGGTGCCGCCCTGGGCGACTATCCAGTCGGAGAAAACGCCGAGGAGCGGGTTCGCGGTGATGCCGGAGAGGCCGTCGGAGCCGCCGCATTTGAGGCCGACGCGAAGTTCCGAAACGGGAACGTCTTCGCGCACGTCCTTCGATGCCACGGCGTAGATCTCACGCAGCTGCTGCAGGCCGAATTCAACCTCGTCATCGACCTCCTGGGTCTTGAACATCCTCACGCGGGATTCGTCCACGGGGCCGACGAGCTCACGGAAGGCGTCCAGCTGGTTGTTTTCGCAGCCGAGGCTCACCACGAGCACGCCGCCGGCGTTGGGGTGGTGGACCATATCGGCAAGGACGGTACGGGTGTTTTCATGGTCCCCGCCCAGCTGGGAGCAGCCGTAGTTGTGGGGGAAGGCGACGATGGCGTCCACGCCGGGATGACCGGGATTTTCGGCCTTGAAGCGGTCGACGATCTGCTGGCAGATGCCGTTCACGCAGCCGACGGTGGGGATGACCCAGATCTGGTTGCGGATGCCCACCTGGCCGTCGGCGCGGCGGAAGCCCTTGAAGGTGCTAGATTTCTCGACTCCGCCTTCGGCTCCGCTCGAAATGACAGGAGAGGGGCCTTCGGTCGAAATGACAGAAGAGGCGGCTTTCACGTAGTCCAGGGGATCGTATTTGTAGTCCAGGAGGCCTTCGAGGTTGGTTTTGATGCATTCGTGGTTGACCATGGTGCCTTTGGGGGCGTCTTTGGTCACATGGCCGATGGGAAAGCCGTACTTGATGACGTTCTCCCCTGCCTTGAGGTCCCGGAGGACGATCTTATGGCCGCGGGGAATGTCCACGAGCAGGGTCACGCCTTCCACGACCTCACCTTTGGAGAGGTCTTCGAGGGCGACGGCGACGTTGTCGGCGGGGTTGATTTTTATGTATTTCATTAAAAATTAAAGTAATTCTTGGCGTTGTTGTAGGAGATGTCTTCTACCATTTTGCCGATGGTGTCAATCTCCGAGGCGGGGAGCTTGCCTTCTTCGATGTCCTTGCCCAGGACGTCGCAGAGGATGCGGCGGAAGTACTCGTGGCGGGGGTAGGAGATGAAGGAGCGGCTGTCGGTGAGCATGCCCACGAAGCGGGAGAAGAGGCCCAGGACAGAGAGGGCGTCCATCTGGCGGCGCATGCCGATTTCCTGATCCAGGAACCACCAGCCGCTGCCGAACTGCATCTTGCCGGGAACGGTGCCGTCGTTGAAGGTATAGGCCATGGTCATCATGACCTCGTTGTCCTTGGGATTGAGGCAGTAGAGGATGGTCTTTGCGAGCTTGTCCTCAGAGGCCAGACGGTCGAAGAACTTGTGGCCTGCGGCTGCGGTGGGAAGGTCGTGGATGGCGTCGTAGCCGGTGTCAGGACCTACCAGATTGAACATCTTGGTGTTGTTGTTGCGGATGGCGCCCACGTGGAACTGCTGGGCCCAGCCGGCCTCGGCATCCATGACTGCCATGTCGTGGAGGAAGGCGCTGCGGAACTTGTTGAGCTGGCTTTCGGTGGGACGCTTTCCAAGGAGGACCATCTTGAAGATGGCTTCGATTTCGAGCTGGGTGTAGTCATCGGCATAGAAGGTCTCGAGACCGTGGTCGGAGAGCTTGCAGCCCATGAAGGCGAAGAAGTCGTGGCGGATCTTGAGGGCCTCGATGAGGTCTGTGTAGGAGTCGATTTCGCGGTTTGCGGCCTCTCCCAGCTTCTTGAGGTATTCCTTGTAGGACTTGGGATCCTCGATTGCCATGGCCTTGTCCGGACGCCATGCAGGGATGACCTTTGTGCCGAAGGGGTTCTCCAGGATCTGCTTGTGCCAGCGGAGGTCGTCGGCAGGGTCGTCGGTGGTGCAGACGGTCTCTACGTTGAACTTGCGGATGAGGGCCTGGCCGCGGAACTCGGGGGTTGCGAGCTTGGCGTTGCACTCGTCGAAGATTTCACGTGCGGTGGCGGGGCTCAGGAGCTTGTCGATGCCGAAAACGCGGCTCAGCTCCAGGTGGGTCCAGTGGTAGAGGGGGTTACGCATGGTGTAGGGAACGGTCTCGGCCCATTTCTGGAAGGTTTCCCATGAGCTCTTGGTTCCTCCGGTAAGGTACTCCTCTGAGACGCCGTTTGCACGCATGGCTCTCCACTTGTAGTGGTCGCCGTAGTGGCCGTCCACCAGCCAGAGCTGGGTGATATCACGGAACTGGATGTTCTCTGCAATCTGCTGGGGTACCAGGTGGCAGTGATAGTCGATGATGGGCATGTTCTCCGCATGCTCATGATAGAGTTTGCGTGCAGTCTTGGTCTGCAGCATGAAGTCTTTGTTGATGAAGCTCATAGTAATAGTATTATAATTAATTTGGAAGGGTGCGGGGCGGTCAGGCCCCGCGCCCTTAAAGATGACTACTTTTTCTTGATGTAGTTGGGGGATGCGGAGTTCCAACGAGGGTCACCTACGTCGGCTGCGCGGAGCTCGGCGTTGATGAGCTTGAGGTTGAACTCTGCAGAACCGGCGCAAGGATCCTCGGTCAGGACACCGCCGCCGTTACCGGTGGCGACTTCCTGGGAGATAGCACCGCCGAAGAATCCTTCCGCAACATTGAAGAACCAGTTGCCGCTCATCGTGGGAACGGTTGCACCGGTCTTTGCAAGAAGCGAGTTTCCGCCAATATTCAGGAACAGATTGTTCTTCACGTTGTACTTCTCAGGAGCGTCTGCACAGGAACGCACCCAGAGCAGGCCGTTTCCGGCATCGACGGAACATGCTGCAAAGGTGTTGTTCACGATTGCGATGCTGCCTGCGATATCCTTGTCGCAACGGATGAAGTCACGGCCGCCATCGTAGAAGCTGCTCTTGCTCACGTTGATCACGGTATAGGCGCCCTTGCGGATGTCTATCATGCCCTGACCGGTACCGAATCCGTGAACGAGGTTCTTCTGGAAGTCGAAGAGGCCTATCTTGGAGTCGGCTCCGTTTCCGTAGAAGAGGCTCTTGTTGTAGGCTACGATCTCGCAGTTCACGATCTGGATCTTCTCCATCTCGGTGGCCTCGGCAATTTCAAATGCATTGCCAAAAGCCTTTTCCGCGCCGTTGAACTTGATGTTCGTGGCTGCGAAGGAGGTGGTTCCAATTCCGAACTTGAATGCACCGATAATCTCTACGGCACCCTTGCCTTCAAGGCTCACAGGAGCGATGAGGTTGACGATACCGCTGGCGTTGGCCTCGGTACGGAGGTCGTAGGAACCGGCCTTGAGGGTAATGCCTGCCTTTCCTGCATCAATTGCAGTGAGGAGTTCCTCAACGTTGGTTACGGCGATGTCGGAGCTGACCTTGCCTGCATTGGGATTCCAGCGGGCTGCGCCAACGTTGGAAGCCAGACAGAGTGCGTCAACGAGTGTGTAGTCATGGTTGGCTGAATCCTTTACGGGATCACTTGCCAGGATTACGCCGCCGTTGCCGGTGGCTATCTCCTGCGTAATAGGTCCGGTCCAGAACTTCTCTGCAACACAGTTGTAGAAGTAGTTGTTGGTCATGACTGAAGGAACAGTTGCACCGGACTTGGACAACAAGTTGTTCTCACCGTTCTCGTTCAGGAACAGGTTGTTCTTCACCACGTAGCTTTCCGGAGTGGAACGTACGTAGAGCACGCCGTTTCCGTTGTTAAGGGTAACGCCATCGAAGGTGTTGTTCACAATATTGATGGAACCTGTGACCTTTCCGGCATCGGCACGGATGAAGTCGCGGCCGCCAACGACGGTATTGTTGTCGATGGTGAGAGCCGTGTACGCACCCTTGCGGATATCGAAGGTACCCTGGCCGCCGCCAAGACCGGTAAATACGTTACCGGAGAAGACCACGGTCTGGAACGATGAGTCGTCTGCATTGCCGTACAGAACACTCTTTGCCACGGAGTCCACTACGCAGTTGCGCACAACCAGCCTGTTCACCACGGATGCGGCGGAGACTGTAATGAGGTTGTTTGCACCTGCTGTAATGGCCAGGTTCTCGATGACGATATCGCCGAGTTCTCCCTCTGCGAGGACAAACTGGACCACTTTGACATGCGCTCCTGCCTCACCCTTCAGGTGCATGTTGGCACCAAGGGTGATGTCAGCTGCGGAGAGGTCGTACTCGCCGGCGGCAAAGAGTATGCTGGTCTTACCGGCCTCTACTGCTGCGGTAAACTCATCGGCATTGGTAACCGTGAAGAACTCGCCGGAAGTTGCGGGAGCATAGCCGGGGTTCCACTTGGGAGCGCCCACGCCTGCACTCATCACCACGCCGTTGACTACGGTAAAGTCATTGTTGGCGGCATCCTTGACCGGATTTACGGTGAGGACTACGCCCTGGCCGCCCAGTGCGGTTTCCTTGTCCATGATACCGGTGAAGAACACCTCGTCATTGCAGTCGTAGAAGTAGTTGCCACTCATGACAGGAACGGTTGCACCGGACTTGCCGATGATGGTTCCTGAAGTCATGCCAAGGATGAGGTTCTTCTCTACCCTGTAGTTAGCGGCTGCAGCACGTACATAGAAGATACCGTTGCCGTTCTTGCTGGTATTGAGGTTGTACATGGTGTTTCTGGAGACCTGTACGGAATTGAGGGTGCAGGTTCCGTCGATACGCAAGAAGTCACGGCCGCCGGTGAGGGTGGATTCGGTGATGGCGAAGGATGAGTAATTACCATTGCGGAGGTCGAACATGCCCTGGCCGGTACCCTGGTTGTAAACCTCGACACCCTGGAACAGGATATCACCCACATTGAACACATCTGCGGTGTTGGAAGCGTAAATGACGCTCTTTGCGAAGCCGTTGATGACTGTGTTCTTTACGGTGATGGTTTCTGCAGTCACGCCTGCCGCGTCAAAGTTGACGAGGACACCCTGTGCAGGGTCTCCGGCATCCACAGTGAGGCCTTCAAGCGAGAAGTTGCCAACCTCGCCGCTAAGGGTGAAGGCGCCCTTCACAACGGCTCCGGGCTGGCCCTTGAGGGCGAGAGGAGCGGTGACGGTGAGGATTCCGGCAAGGTCATATTCGCCGGCTGCGAGAGTAATCTCCGTCTTGCCTGCTGCAATTGCTGCAAGGAGTTCATCCACGGTCTTCACAACCAGTTCAGCACCTTCCTCGGAACCGCCCTTAGGCAGTACTGCGAAGGCGGCGGTGCCGGCTGCGGATTCGGTGTTGTAGATGTCTTCCTTGCCAGGGTTGGCGTACACCTGGACGGTGTAGCTGCCAGCATCCAGCATACCGGTGGTCTTGCCCTCGATGGTATACTGCCAAGGCTCTTCTGAAACCGTGTTGGTCTTGCCGTTGAACACAACGGAGTAGCTGGCAGCATTGGGAACGGGCTCCCAGCTCACAACCACGTCGGTGGCTTCACCGGCGGTGAAGGAAGCGGGGGCTGCAACGGGTGCGGGAGCTGGCAGCGCCGTGTTCACGGGAGTGACGTCGGTGCTCCATGCAAGTTTCTCAAGGCTCACTGCACCTGAAGGGAAGATATACACAAGTGATTCTTCCGTGATGGTGGTGATGAGGATCTTGGTTGCGGTAGCCATATCGGCCATGGCGGAGACACCGCCCTTGAGGGTAATCTGGCTGCCGTCAACAGGACCCACGCCCACGATGAAGTGGTTGCCCAGGGACTCGGGATCCTTGGCCTTGACCACCAGTGAACCGGGGCCGTCAACCTTGAATGCAAGGTAACCGTCGGTGGGAACGCCGTTACGGTTGGTAACCGCTGCGTTCTGGAAGTTGAGCATTCCGCCGTCAACCACGATGGGGCAGTTTTCGGAACCGTTCACGAACAGGAGGTCGCGGACCATCTGCTTCTTGATGGTGCCGGAGAAGTACTTGGCGTCGGCCAGGTTCCAGGTGTGGTTTCCGGCAACCTTGCCAAGGGTAAGGTCTTCGGGTTCCTCCACGTAAGGAGTCCACCACTTGGATGCGCCGATGCCCTTTCCGGCAATCTCGGAATCGGGGTTGATGTTGTAAAGGCCGCCGGGAGCGTTGAAGCAGGGATCCGCCTCAAGGATGGTACCGCCGGCATTTGCAAGCGTGAAGTTGTCGGTGAAGTATGCAACTGCGCCGGCATCGTTCAGAGGAAGGCTATAGAAGAAGTTGTCAGCAGCTGCCACTGCCATGTCGGAAGCGGTCTTGTACTTTGTGTTGGCACTCTCGAGAACGGCCTTTCCGGTCATGTACAGGAAAAGGTTCTTCTTGAATGAGAAGCTTCCGGGAACAATCTGAAGGCCGAACACACCGGCATTGTTGGTGTTGTCCACGAAAGACAGGTTGTGCAGGGTGTTGTTCTCAAACTCCAGGGCGCCCATGGTACCGGCATCTATGCGGATGAAGGTACGCATGCCCTGATGAATGGTGTTGTTCACGAAAGACAGCTTGGCAATGTCCGTAGCCTGACGGATGTCGAACACATCGCCGCCCACGGTACCGTCGGTATTGATGTCGTGGATGTCGCAGCTGTCGTAGGTGACATCGCTCATGGTCATCTTCTTGCCCCACTCATACATGAGGCCCTTGGTGTACCAGGAGATGATGCAGTTCCTGTAGGTGAGGTTGCCAATAACCTTTCCTTCCTTGGTGCCGCCGTTCTTGTTCTGGAAGGCGAAGCCATATCCGGAAGGAGCCACTGCGGTGGGTGCACCGCTGAACTCAACGCTCTCGAAGTAGAGATTGCCGCCGTCCACCCATGTGTCTGCCACATGGAATTCACCCTGAATAACGGGCTTGGTGCCGTCTGCGGCCTCTTCACCGGTGATGGAGAAACCGTTGGCGATATCCAGGGACTGGATTTCGTACGGAGATCCCGCCATCTTGAGGAAGATCTTTGCATCGGCGGTCTTGACGGCGTTCAGGAGGGCTTCCGTGGTGGAAACCTCCGTGAGGGTGCTCACGTCGGGAGTGGTCCAGGCATCAACCTGGCCACGGGATGCGGAGAGGTAGTAGAGAGTGAACACGTATTCCTTTGCAGGATCCAGACCGTCAACGGTGGCTGTTGCAGCCGTCTTGTCGGCATCGGCAAGGGCTTTGGTGCCCAGCTTGGCGTCTGCGCCTGGAAGGGCGTATTCGATGCGGTCCACGTCAAGGTAGTCGGAGACTTCCTTGGACCATGCCATGGTTACGCTGGTGGCGGTCCTTGCGGTTACCTTGAGGAAAAGGTTGTCCTTTACCGCAAAGGTCTTGAAGGACTTTTCATAGACTGCCACCTTTGAGGGTTCTTTACTCTCTGCAGTGGCCTGGACAGTGAACCAGTAGGTCTTGTCCGCATCCAGTTTCTTCTGGTAAGGAACGTTTGCGGGAGCCACGCTTTCAGAGAGGTACTTGTTCTTGAGCGCCTCGTCGGTGTAAACCGTCAGAACATAGCTTTCGGCATCCTTTGTAACATCCCAGGAGAAGGTTACCACATCTCCAAGGGCGGCGCTCACGCGGGCGTTAAGGTTCATGGGCTGGAGGCAACGTACCAGGTCCAGTTCATCAACCACGATGGGCTCTTCCTTCCCAAAGCAGGAAGTAAGGGCTGCCGCAAATATTGCGAGAATTAAATATTTGATTCTTTTCATGGCCGTAGAGGATTAAAGGTTGTCGTAGCCATAATCGTTCTTGATCATACCCTGGCTGTTGGTCATGGTATCGTTGAAGATGGGCCAGAACATGTGCTGCTCCGGGTTCTTCGCATGGCCGCCGGCCTTGGGGTCGGTGAGGTAGATGCCGTTGATGCGGTCCGTGTAGAAGCCGGTGCTCTTGGCATCGTCATACTTGGTCACATAGCCGGTGATGAGCTCGTATCCTGCAGGAGCGGCTTCGCCGGTTGCAAGGAACTTGATGTCGATAGACATGGCGTCGTCGGCATATGCATAGGCGATGTCGCCGGACAGGCCAGCATAGTCTCCGGAGAGTCCGCGAAGAGCCAGCATGTCGGCCTTGGCAGCATCCAGCTTGGTCTTGAGGAGATTCCAGCGGATGAGGTCGGCCTTGCGGAGGAACTCGCCGCAGAACTCAAGAGCGCGCTCGTCGATGATGGCGTTGCGCATTGCGTCCTTGGTGCCCAGGCCTGCTACAAAAGTAGCGGCAGCGTCTGCACCGCATGCACGTGCACGTACCTCTTCGATGTACTTCTTGGCATTGGCGGGGCCGTTGAGTTCGTTCTCAATCTCGGCTGCCATGAGGAGGATGTCAGCATAACGCATCACAACGGGCTTGATGCCATCGTCATTACCGCCGGTGTAAGGCTGGGCCTTCATCCACTCGAAGCGGTACTTGCCGAAGTACCATTTGCCGATGCCTGCGGGCTCGATGGTGTCGTCCTTGTTCCACTTATAGTTCACGCAGGTAACGTCGCGGCGCTTGTCGCCGGCGGCATACTTGAAGTAAACGGTGGGAACGGGGCCGGCGTCACCGCCACGGGAAACACCGTTGGAGATGCTTGCGCCCTCTGAACTGATGGCGTAAGTGAAGTTCCAGCGGCCGCGACCTGCACCGAAAGGAATCACGTAAAGGGTTTCATTGGAGGGACCTGCGACCATGTTGTTCATGTTGTTCACATTGTACCAGTAGGTCTCGAAATCCGGCTCCAGGGCAGCCTTTCCGTAAGCGTCCTTAAGATATTCAAGGGCCTTGGGATAAAGCACAGCCTTCTTGAGTTCGGGATCGTTGGTCTCACGTACCCTGCCCAGGTCTCCGGTGCCAATCGCATCGTCCTCAGGACGGAGTGCGAAGCCGGATGCCATGAGAGCGATACGGGCGTAGAGGCCCTCTGCAAACACCTTGTTCACACGGTCGGTGCGGGAGGTGGCTGCGGTTTCGCCGGGATAAGGCAAGTAAGGGATGGCTTCGTCAAGGTCGGCGAGGATCTGCTTGTAGATCACGTCGCGGCTGTCCTTGGGGGCGTAGATGGTGTCGGAAGTAAGGGAGCTGAAACGTGCAGGAACGTCTCCCCATGCCTTTGTGAGGTCGTAGTAGATCATGGCACGGAGAGTCAGGGCCTCGCCAAGGAGGTAGGCCATGTCCTTGTTCTCTGCGGTATTGCCGTATTCACGGAGACCCTCGATCACAAGGTTAGCCCTCTCGATGCCCATGTACATGAGCGGGAAGGGACCGTTGGAGAGGTTCAGCTGCGAGTTGTTGGTGAGACAGGCATAGGCCGATATATCGGACTTGCCGTCACCCGGCTTGTAGGTATTGTACCACTCGATATCGGTGTTGTGTCCGTACCAGGGAAGGAAACGGCCGCGGTAACTGTTCACCTCGCAGAAGGCCTCGGTGATACCGTAGATGGTGCCTTCAGTAAGGGCGTAGTTGGAATACACGGTGGCCGCGTCGAATGCGGACGGCGACTCGGAGTCAAGGAACTTCTCGCAGGAAGATGCTGCGAAAACCATAACCGCCGCGGAAAGAATGTAGTATAATGTCTTTTTCATATTTCCCGGAGATTAGAAGGTGAGGTTTACACCGGCCACGAAACCGATGCTCTTGGGATAAGCGGAATAGTCAACACCCGGGGTAAGCGGGGTTGCGCGGCGTGTATCGACTTCCGGATCGTAACCGGAGTACTTGGTGAGGCAGAACAGGTTGGTTCCGGTCACATACACACGGGCGCGGCGGATATGCCATTTCTCCACAACCTTTTCAGGAAGGGTGTAGCCGATGGTGGCGCTCTGGAACCTCAGGAAAGAGGCATCCTCAACCGCCCAGTCGCTGAATATGGCATTGCCGATGAAAGGAGCCCACATGGTCTTTCCGGCATTGAGCTCGTTGAGCTTGTCGGCACTGGTGATGAGCTCACCGGTTTCCCAGTCTATGTTGGTCCAGCGCTTGTCAACGTCCATAAGGTTCTGGAGGTTGCGATTGGAGAACTTGCGGGAACTTGTAAACTCAATCTTGTTGGCGTTGTAGACCTGGTTGCCGATCATGAAGTTGAAGTTGGCTCCGAAGTCGATTCCCTTGTAGTAACCGGACAGGTTGAAACCGCCGGTGAAGTCCGGGCTTGCGTTGCCAATCACGGTGCGGTCCGCAACGGTCACCTTTCCGTCAGGAATGGAGTTGCCGTTCTCGTCCTTGCCGCCGGTGATGTCCTTGTACTTGGGAGCGCCTGGCATCATGTAGGTGGCGCCTATGATGGATGAGCAGTCAACCACACCTTCATTGAGGACCCACTTGGAACCGTCCCAGGTAAAGTCGTCGGTGGTGTACATGCCATCGCTGATGTAGCCGTACATGTTGCCAAGAGGCTGACCCACCTGGACCACATAGTCGTCACCAATTTCAGTGGAGGCCCAGTATGACTGTGCGGTGATCTTGTCAAGGCCGCCCAGGTTGGTAACCACGTTCTTGTTATAGGCGATGTTTCCGCCTATCTGCAGGGAGAAGTCCTTCTTCTGCACCAGAGGGGCGTTCAGCGTGAGTTCCGCACCGCGGTTGCGGGTGGAACCCAGATTGCGGTACTGGCTGTCATAGCCGGAGCCCGTGATGGGGAAGTTGATGAGGAGGTCCTTGGTATCGTTCTGGTAAACCTCGATGCTACCGGTGAGTTTTCCCTTGTAATAGGAGAAGTCAAGACCCAGGTTGTGGGTGATGGTGGTCTCCCAGGTAAGGTCAGGGTTGTTCATGATCTTACCGGCCATCCAGTAGTTGGAGCTCTGGCTCAGCCATGCGGTTGTGGTGGCGCCGTACTGCTTCACGATCTGTCCGGAAGGGATGTTGTTGTTACCGGCGGTACCGAAGCTGTAGCGGAGCTTGAGCTGATCCAACCAGTCCCTGTTCTGCTCCATCCAGGGCTCGTTGGAGATGGTCCAGGACACTGCGGCGGAGGGGAAAAGGCCCCAGCGGTTTCCGCGGGAGAACTTGGAGGAACCATCGGCACGGAGCGTGGCGCCTACGGAGAAGCGGTGCTTCCAGTCGTAATTGGCACGGGTGAAGAAGGAAAGGAGCTTGTCGTCCGGGTTGTAGTAGTTGTTGGAGGATGCCGGTGTGCCGGAGGACATGAAGTTCCAGGCCATAGGGGCATCGTAAGAAGCGTTGAGACCGTCCACCATGAGAGTAAGGGTGTTGCTCTGGGTAATGGTCATTTCTTCACCAAGGAGGAATGTGAAGCTGCTCTCATCGTCATTCAGGTACTTGCTGAGGTCGTAGTTGAGAGTGTTGGTATTGCGGTACTTGGTGCGGAAGGCTTCCTTGTGCTGGTTGGAGACGCCCGTCTTGTCCGTGGAGTTGTTGGCCACATAGTAAGTGGTCATGCCGTAGAAACGGTCATCGGTCTGGGAGTATTTCTCCAGGCCGCCTTCAACCTTGAGGGTGAGGCCTTCCTTGATCTTCCAGTTGAAAGCCGCATTGGCGTTCCATGTGGTACGGATACGGCGGGAGTCGTTGTCGGCCACAGACTGGAGCGGCGGAGCGTTGTCGCCGTAGTCCTGTTCTTCATCCACACCCTGGATTGTTGACTGCAGGGGGATGGGAGTGTAGCTCACGGAGTGCTTGAGACGGCCGTTACCGGAAGTGGTACCGGTGTCGTTGATGCCGTTGGCACCGCCGCCGCGCACGTTCACGCGGGAATAACGGACATTGGCGTCGATGGACGTGGTCTCCGAGGTCTTGAAGTTGGCCTTGAAGTTGAGGTTGTCACGGGTGTAGGTGGAACCGGACATGATGGCATGGTCGCCCATGTGGGCATAACCCAGGGTCCAGTTCACCTTGTCGCCGGCACCGGATACAGAGAAGTCCGTGGAAAGGGTACTGCCTGTATTTCCGAACACCTGCTTGATCCAGTTGTTACCCTTAATGCCGCTGTACATGTCGATGTCCTCGAACGTACCAAAGTAAGGGTTGTAGTAGGATTTGAGGTTGTCGCGGATCACTCCAAGCTCGTACTGGAACTTTACGAAGTTCTCCGGATCCATGGCCACGATGGCATCTTCGTTCGCCATCTTCTTGAGGCCGTAGTAGGAATTGAACTTGACAGAGATCTTCTGTCCTTTTTCTGCGCTCTTGGTGGTAACGATTACAACGCCGTTTGCACCACGGGAACCGTAGATGGCGGTTGAGAACGCATCCTTCAGTACGTCGATGGACTGGATCTCGGACGAAGGGATGTCGTTGATGGACTCCACGGGGAAGCCGTCCACGATGTACAGAGGACTGCTGTCCTGGGTGATGGAGCCACCGCCGCGGACGCGGATCTTGATGTCGGCGTCGGGGTCGCCTTCGGTGGTGACCACGGAAACGCCGGCCATCTTTCCGGTAAGGGCCTGGCTTACAGTTGTTACAGGCTGTTCTGCGAGTTTGTCGCTTCCCACGGATGATACGGAGCCAAGGAGGTCACGGCGCTTGACAGTAGCGTAACCTACAACGACCACTTCATCCAGGAAGGTGCTGTCCGTCTTCAAGACCACGTCGATCTTAGTCTGCCCATTGATGGGAACAACCTGATCGGCCAGGCCGATGAAGGAGAACACCAGGTTCACTGCAGATGCTGGGACGGTGAGAACATAGTCACCGTCAATGCCGGTGATGGTTCCGGTAGTGGTGCCCTCTACCACGACGCCCGCCCCGATGAGGGGTTCGCCGTTTTCATCGGTCACGATACCACTGATTGTGGTCTGGGCCGACAGGGTAACTGCCGTTACCATTCCGAGCAGCGCAAGAATTAATTTCTTTGCTTTCATTGGATCTGGTTTGTTAGTTAATGGTTAATATTAGAGTATTGTATATGTTCCATCTGTGTTCTGATCACGTGTTATCTCACGGACAAGATAGTGGAGGTACATTTCCAGGTTGGTATAGCGGCCCTTGGTATCTATTGTCTTTTGGGCGCCATCAGCAGCTTTGGACTTGTCCAATCCAGCTGCATCCTCGAACCAGTCGGGCATGCCGTCGCCGTCACTGTCCGTCACCAAGGCTTTCTGCTCGTCGGTGGCGGTGTATTCGGGCCAGCCGCCAACGTCGGTCTGGGTGTCGATGAGACCCTTGGTTCCGCCCTTGCTGCCAGTGTACGTGGTGGAGCCGATGGCAGCTTCGTTGGTGACTCTCTTGTCTATGCGGTCACGCACGAGGCTTGCTCCTGCATATGCGATAACAGAATTGAAAGCATTCTGGGCACTCTGAATGGCAATCCTGGTGGGATTTGCGGCATAGAGGAACATCTCGTTCGCCTTGATCTGCTCAATCACCTCCGCCGATGCGGTGGTGCCGGTCCAGTTGTCGGCGGTGACGCCGTTATTGCCATGCAGTACGTTACCCGTCATATAGAAGTGACCGGGGATGATGGTGCCGCCGCAGTTGCTGCATGATGTGGTGGGATTCAGGAGCCTGTGACGGTTTGAAGGAGTTGCCGGACCGGGCCTGTAGTAGTTGCCCACGAAGTTGTATTTGCGGTAGTCGGAGCCGTTCTTGCTGGAGCTCTCTCCGCCGTAGCAGGAGTCTCCGCTCCAGTTGTAGACCACGTTGTTTATAATGCTCACGGGGCCCTTCTGGGTGCTCACGTAGTCGTGATCCAGGCGGGGGTTACGGCTGTCGTGATGGGCAAGGAGGTTGTGGTGGTAGGTAGCGTTGTTACCGCCCCAGATACCGCCGTAACCATGATTTCCCTTACCGTGGACGGATACGCGCAGACTCTCAGAGACTATGTTCCAGGAGAAGGTGAAATTCTTCATTCCGTAGAACGATGCGCACTCGTCGGTGCTCCAGCTCACAGAACAGTGGTCTATTATTATGTTGTTGAACTTGTCGTCGTCGTGGTCCATCACCTGCATGGCATCGTCCTCGGTCTTCTTCTCGTCTCCCATGCGGCAGCGGATGTAGCGGACAATCACGTTGGAGGCATTGATGCGGAAGGTGTAGTTCTTGAGGCAGATACCGTCGCCGGGAGCGGTCTGGCCGGCAATAGTTACGTCGCCGTTCTTGATTACCAGGGTGCTCTGGAGCTCGATGAGGCCCGCAACGTCAAAGACGATGGTCCTGGCGCCGCTCTGACCTATGGCCCAGCGCAGGGAGCCGTCACCGCTGTCGTTCAGGTTGGTCACGTGATATACTTTGCCGCCGCGGCCGCCGGTAGTGAACATGCCGCCGCCCTGGGCGCCCGGGAAAGCCAGTGCGCTTCCGTCCTGGTCCTCAGCCTGAGGAATCAGATAATCTGCATAAGCAATGCTGCTCACGGGCGGATCCACGGTAGGATCTACGGGAGTGGTGGTGTCACCTTCAGTCTTGGCAGTAATGGAGGAAGGCTGGGACTTGTATCCGTCGGATCCAACGCTCAGGACCGTGAAAACGTACTCGGTTGCCTTTTCAAGATTGTCCACGGTAACGTTGCGGCCCTTTGTATTGCCGCTGTCCACGGTGCTTGACTCAAAAGTAAGAGCCCATTCATACTGAGTTGCCGCGGTCATATTGTCCCACTGGAAAGTGAGGCTGCTCTCGGAAGAGGAATGGAGTATGAGGCCGGTGGGGGCGGAAGGTTTGGTAACCTCGGGGGTCTTGTCCCCGGGCTTTTCCCCGCACGAAGCAACCAGTGCCAGTGCCGCTAATATATAAAGGTATTTTTTCATAGTCTTTCTGCTTCAAGTGAGGCCCAGATGAGGGGGCCGATGCCTTTGGGGTCGTTGGAGCGTACCGGCTCGCTTATATAATAGGTATAGTCCCCTGCCCTGTTCTGCTTGCCGCCAAGGCCGGCGACTTCGCAGCAGCTGTTAAGGTTCACAAGGCCGTCCTCAACGGTGACGAAGGTCTTGAGGAGGTCGTCGTAGCGGAGGAGGGCGTCTTCTGAAGTTACATTCTCCAGGATGCCCAGGCGGGAGCCTTTGAGCATGGCGTAGACGAACATGGCGCTGCAGGTGGCCTCAAGGTAGTTGCCTTCCGCATACGGACGGTCCAGGACCTGGTACCACATGAGGGTGGTCTGGTCGGCAAAGAGGAGGACGGAGTCGAAGACGCGGTTCAGGAGGATGACGAGGTCGTCCTTGTACTGCCCGGCCGGGAGGATGTCGATGACGTCGACAAGGGCCATGGCGTACCAGCCCATTGCACGGCCCCAGGCGTGGGCACTCTGGCCGGTCTCCTCATCGGACCAGAACATCTGTGCCGATGAATCCCAGGCGTGGCGCAGAAGGCCGGTCTCCGGGTCCAGGGTTTTGTCGAAGATGAGGCTGAACTGATGGACTATGTCCTGGAAGTTCTCCTCGCGGGAGAGGCTGTCCGTGACGTAGCGCACGGTGTATTCGGCATAGAAGGGTTCGGCCATGTAGAGGCCGTCGAGCCACATCTGCTCAGGGTAGACCTGCTTGTGCCAGAAGCCGCCTTCCGGGGTGCGGGGCTGGCTCTGTAGCTGGCTGTAGAGCGTATCCATGGCTGCGCGGTACTTCTCCTTTCCGGTGATGTCGTACAGCTGGAAGAGCGTGCGGCCGGGGCAGACATGGTCCTGCGAGTAGTTGGATTTCTTATACTTATATATGGTACCCGTGCTGTCGATTATGGCGTCGTACCAGGTGTCGACGTAGCCAAGGGCTTCCTCCGGAGCTGCGTCAAGCATGGCCTTGAGTTCGAGGCCGGTGGTGTAGTTCCATTTGAGTTTGCCTTCGAGGCCGTCGATGTAGGAGGCTTCGGGGTTGCGGGCAATCTCTGAGCGGACTACCTGTAAAGACAGCGGAGCCTTGGCAGTGCAGGCTGTCAAGGCAATGGCAAGTATGAGGGTTGCTCGTTTCATTATTTATTGTCGTAGGGGTTCCAGACGATGCCGTCTTCCTTCTGGTACATTACCTTATCGAAGGTGTAGTCCTTGAGGTCCTTGGCCTTGAGGGTATGGGCCCATTTTACGCGGGGACCCTGTGCACCGGGGCCGGTGGAGCCGTATTCGGCATAGAAGGAGTTCTTCTTGGTATTGGGCTTGCCGGGTTTTTCCCAGTCGTGCCAGCCGTCGGCAACTATGTGGCTGCCAAGTTCGCAGTCGATGAAGACGGTCTTGGCGTAGGCGCCCCAGGGACGGCCCAGGTAGCATTTGTCGATGCCATCGGCAGCGGTGAGGCGGCAGTTCTTGAAGACGTAGCCGTACTTCTGGCCCGGGAGGGTGGAGGCTGCCGTCACGTAGGAGTTCTTCTTGGAGTGGATGTGGCAGTTTTCGAAGTAGGCTATGCTGGGGCCGAAGATGAAGTCAGTGGTGCCCTCGATGTAGCAGTCCTTGAAGTAGTTGCGTTTGATGCCGCCGTCCTTGCCGTACCTTCCGTAGGTGTAGAGGGTGTCCTGATTGCCGATGAATCGGCAGCGGTTGAAAAAGAGGAAGTCTCCGTCGGTGAAGACGGCGACGGCCTGGCCGATTTCCTTGCCCTCGCCGGAGGTGTTCTCGAAGGTGAGGTCCTCGAAGGTAAGGTAGCTGGAGTGGATGTAGACGGAGGCGCTGCCGCTGGTGCCGACGGTATTCTGAGTGCCTGGCCAGAAGGCCTTGGCGTATTTGTCGAAGGTGATGACGGTGTTATCGGCATTTTCACCCTTTATGTGCAGGCGGAATTTGTTGTGGGGGATGGTGACCATTTCCTTGTAGACGCCGCTGCGGATGAGGATGGTGGTGATGACGCCGTGGGAGTAGTCGGGGCAGGCGTTGATGGCCTCCTGGACGGTCTGGAAGTCGCCGTGGCCGTCAGCGGAGACGACGAGGTCGTAGCGGACGAGGTGCTCTGCGATGGCGGGAATCTGCTCCTTGATCTTTTCGCAGATGATTTCAGTGACCTTGCGGGCGCCGGCGGGGACGAGGTGGGTGTTGTCGTTCTTGCCGGTGGAGATCATGAAATAGGCCTTGGAGGCTTCGTCGCCCAGCCCTTCAATCCAGTCAAGGGTGGGGGTGGTGATGTCAAGGAGGGTGACTCCCTTTTCATCGGCAACGGCCTTCATGGCGGCAGGATAGTCCGTGTGGCAGTTGCGGTCGAGGCCGTTTTCCTTGAACCAACGGCGGGCGATGGGGGTGAGGAGGACGGGGATGCCGCCTTTTTCGCGGGTGCCGTCGATGAATTTCCTCAGATTCTCCTGGTAGGCTCCGTAGGCGGGGGCGTAGCGGGCGGGGTCATCGGCCTTTGAGTCATTGTGGCCGAACTGGATGAAGACGTAGTCCCCTTCCTGAATGGCGCCGTAGACCTTGTCCCAGAGGCCCAGGTCGATGAAACTCTTGGTGCTGCGGCCGTTCTGGGCGTAGTTGATGACGTTGAATTCGCTGTCCAGGAAGTTCTGGAACATCATGCCCCAGCCCCTTTCGGCACCGGCTTTGGGGAGGTCCTTTTCGGCCATGGTACTGTCACCCATGAGGTGGATGGTGGTGGAGGAGGTGAGGACGAGCCAGAGGGCTGCAAGGAGGGAGATTCCTCGATAAACTCGGAATGACAGTTTCATATCTTTTCGCCGTTTATGATGACGTTGTCAAAGGTGATGTCCTTCTCGAAATGCATTTCCAGGCCCTTCTGGCTGCGGAAAACGCTGTTGGAGAAGTGGAGGCCGCTCACGGGGAGTTCGGGGAGGCCGTTGATGTAGATGGCCTGTTTTGCGCCGGAGCAGACTATGTTGTTGAAGTGCATGTCGCGGAATTCGGGGGTGGTCTCATCGACGGGCTGGATGTCTTCCGTGGCGTCCTTGGAGAGGTCCGTTGCGGCGACGCCGGCGTAGTAGAGATTGAAGATGACGCCGTAGGTGACGATGTCGGTCATGTAGATGTCTTCACACCAGATGTCCTTCACAAGGCCGCCGCGTCCGCGGGTGCTCTTGAAGCGGAGGCCTACGTCGGTTCCCATGAAGCGGCAGCCCTTGACGAGGATGTTCTCCACGCCGCCGCTCATTTCGCTGCCCACCACGAAGCCGCCGTGGCCGTGGTAGACGGTGCAGTCTTCGATGATGAGGTTGCGACACTTGCGGGCGTGACGGCGGCCGTCCTCGTCCTTGCCGGACTTGATGCAGATGGCGTCGTCACCCACGTCAAAGCTGGAACCGGTGAGGAGGAAGTTCTCGCATGCTTCGATGTCGATGCCGTCACCGTTGGTGGAGAAGTGGGGGTTGCGTACGTTTATATCGGTAATAATCACATCCTTGCACCAGAGCGGGTGGAGGTTCCACGCCGGGGAGTTCTGGAAGGTGACGCCCTCAAGGAGGATTCTTTCGCAGTTCTTCAGGGAGACCATGACAGGACGGAGGAAGGTCTTGATTTCCTCTTCGCTGAGGTCGTCGCTGGGCTTGTTAAGGGTGCCGGCGGTGAGGCGGGCCTTCTTGTAGCCTTCGTCAGGGTACCAGACGCTTTGGTCATCTGAAAGCACTCCGTGGCCCTTGGTCATGGCTTTCCAGGTGTCGTCCCCTACCTTGCGGCGCTTGAGTTCGCGCCAGGCGGCTCCGTTGCCGTCGATGATGCCCTTGCCGGTGATGGCGATGTCTGTCTTGCCATCGGCATAGACGGGCGAGAGGCAGCGCCTTACGTCAAGGCCTTCGAAATTGGTGTCGATTATGGGATAGAGATCCTGGTCTGTGGAGAAGATGATGATGGCGTTGTCTTCAAGATGCAGTTCGGTATGGCTTCTGAGGCCGATGGGACCGGTGAACCAGATGCCGTCCGGAACCACGAGCCTGCCGCCGCCCATTTCTTCGAGTCTGTCGAAGGCTTTTGCAAATGCTTCGGTATTCAGGGTGACGCCGTCGCCAACTGCACCGAAATCCGTGAGAGTTACGGTATTTGCAGGAATCTTGGGGGCTTTAATGCGGGACATTTCGAAGGGAAGGCCTTCGTAATAGGAGTCCAAACGTTTGTCTTCCTGGGCGCAAGAGAAGATGGTCAAAAGGCTTAAAGCCAAGAACATCAAAGGGTTGTGCTTTGTCATCGCGATTAGTTCAAGTGTTATAACGATGCAAATATACGAAAAATTTTGCAAACGTTTGCATTTTTCTGCAAAAAACTTTGTTTTTTATTAGCAGCGGTGCTCCTACCGTCCCAGAATTTGGACCGGTAGCGACGTTTTGAGGCGTTTTTGCTCCTACCGTCCCACTTATTGGACCGGTAGCAACACTTAACGGCGGAATTGGGAATCGGCGAAGAGAAGATACTGGTGCCAGTCTTCGGAAAGGATTTCGTGGCGGCCGCGGCGGATGTGGTAGGCGGTGGGGCCTTTGGAGACAGCGGCGATGATGGCTGGAGCCGGGGTGGTGCCGATGGCAGGGGTGAAGGCAGGACCCGCAGGGGTGGAGGCGGGGGCAGAACTGACGGCGGCGGGGGTGTAATCCCGCTGCTCTGCAAGGGCACGGAGGGCGGCGCTGTCACGGAAAAAGCCGGGCTCTTCCTGCATGCCGATGGATTCAACGCCGTACAGAGCATATACCGGGGCGGTTTCAGCAAGGCCGATGAATTCGCCGTGGGGATCGCTCCAGCGGTCCATGGAGGCGCTTGCAACGTAGACGGGGCGGGGGGCAACCAGCGAGAGAACATCGTTCTGGTCGAAAGGAAGAGCCTCCTCATTGTCACCGTATTTGGCAAAGGCACCGGCGAACCAGTACGGATAGTGCGTGGTTATGCGGCGGACGGTTTCTCCGAAGCGGCGGCGGGAGATTGCAGCCCCTCCGCAGCCGGAGTTGTTGGACACCAGCATGGCAAAGCGGGGGTCACTTGCGGCGGCCCAGACTGCAGCCTTTCCCATCCTGGAATGGCCGAAAACGGCGACCTTGGACGCATCCACGTCAGGATCCGTTTCCAGATAATCGAGGGCCCTGGAAAGGCCCCAGGCCCATGCGGCTATGTTCCCCCATGTGAAATCCGGATATAAACGCTTGACGCGCTTGGTATTATCGGAATCAGAGTCGGGTGCTACGTCCTCACAGCAGAAAGTGGAGATAGCATATCCCATCTCAAGTATTTCTTCAAGTGGCCAGCGGTGACTCACGGAGCCGCGCGGGTCAAGCGTGAACGTGCTGCGGTAACGCGTTGTGTCCGGCAGCGAGATGCCCGGGTCCTCGGAAACGGTGTGGTTTCCGAAGAAATTGACGCCGAGAAAAACAGGAGCATTCCTGACGGCGTTAGGAATATATGTTAGAAGGGTAAGGTACTCCGCTTCTCCAAGGTTCACCTTCACTTCCCTTCTGGTGGCCAGCCCATCAAAGGCGCTGCGGTCTTCTGTGACAATTTCAAACGATTCATCTGCGGGACGGCCGGGAGAAGTTCCGTACATTTCGCTTTTCAGTATATCCAGCAGTTCGGAACGACGTTTTTCCCACGCGGAAAGGCTCTTTATCTGGTTTCGATTTTGAAACTTTGGCGTGTTTTCCTCACTGTAATTAAAGCCTTCCAGCGGCGCGAATTCGGGTTTTATCTCCAAATTTGTTACATCAACGCAGCCGGAATCATTCTTGGGAGCGAAGCGGTTCATGAAGAAGCCGAACTTGGCTCCAATCCAGAGTTCCGGACGGGCTCTGAAGGAGTCGGGGACCTTGTTGTAACGCTTGCCGTCCATACTCCAGGAGAATCGGCATACGGCGTCCGGCACGTTGCCTTCAACTGCCTTGGGACGCACTTCCAGCTTCACCCAGATCCTGGCAAGGGGCTGGTCCTGATATTTCACGAGAGGGACATTGCGGGATTCGTACTCGTGAGGGCGGGGAATCATTTCGTAGGGAAGGACGGCCAGCCTGACGGCGCTTTCAGAAGCGCCCTTGGAGGCTCCTTCACACACTGCATATTCCAGCACGGCTCCCTCTTCGGTGTCCGTCAGCTTAAGGCCGGCATAATCGTTACCCATCACCACGAATCCGGCATTCTCCCCTTTCTCCTTGAGCTGGGGATTGGGCTTGAACGTCAGGCACGCCGTGACAGTGAAACGTTCAGCGGGGAATTTCCGCAAAAGCAGGTTGGGAGTGTCCCAGAGGCTCTTCCATGGCCATCTCTGCTCTACGCTGTACAGGCGCACGTCGCCACCCGGCAGCGCCATGTGCCAGTACGGAGACGGCACTGCCGGATACTGCCAGTCCAGGGACAGGCCGTAGGGGCCGGGGAGAGATTTCTCGACTCCGCCTTCGGCTCCGCTCGAAATGACAGAAGGTATTTTCCAGGAGCGAACCGGCTGGCCAACTCCGTCACCGTCGGGGTCTTCGCCGATGAGGGGCCAGCCGTCGGGATTCCACTGCATGGGCTGGAGGTGGACTATGCGGCCGTAGGCGCCCTTGTCCTGGAAGTGGAGGAACCAGTTTTCGCCGGAGGGGGTGTCTACCCAGGCGCCCTGGTGGGGGCCGTTGATGGCGCCGGGGGCCCAGGCCATGACAATCTTCTCCTCAAACGGTCCGTAAGGTGAAGTGCTCCTGAGAACTGTCTGCCAGCCGGTTGCAACTCCGCCGGCGGGAGAGAATATATAGTAGTATCCGTCTTTTTTGTAGAACTTGGTGCCCTCGATTGTGGGCTGAGTTTCGTGCCCGTCGTAAACCATGCGGGAGGGGCCAAGGAGGGAGGTGCCGTCGGCACTCATGGGAGCCACGAAGAGGACACTCTTGAGGCCGGCGCGGGAACCGGCTTCGCCGTGGGAGAGCCATGCGCGGCCGTCATCGTCCCAAAGGGGGCAGGGGTCGATGAAACCCTTCTCCCGGACTACCCAGACGGGTTTTTCCCATCGGCCCGCGGGGTCCTGGGTGCGCACCATGAAGATGCCGCGGTCGGGGTCGCCCACGTAGATGTAGTACCAGCCGTCGTGGTAGCGGATGGCAGGGGCCCAGACAGCATTTCCGTGCTGGACGGGTATGCCGGCGCCTTCATAGTCCTCAAGGGCGGCTCCCACCAGCTGCCAGTGCACGAGGTCCCGCGAGTGGAGTATCGGCAGTCCGGGCATGCAGTTGAACGACGACGCCGTCATCCAATAGTCCTCCCCCACCCTGCACACGTCCGGATCCGAATAGTCCAGATGAAGGATGGGATTCGTGTAACGGAACTGGGGCGAAACCTGCGCCGGTCCCTTGCAGCCGCACATGAGGAGCACCGCCGCTATGATGATTATGTGGCACTTACGCATGTGGCAAATTTACGCGCAAACAAAGAGAAAAGCAAATAAATTTGGAGAATCCTGCAAACGTTTGTATATTTGTGCTCAGACTATGACTACTATAACCGATATCGCACTTGCACTTGGCATTACGCCATCTACCGTGTCCAGGGCACTGGCCGGGAATCCCCGTGTAAAAGAACAGACCCGCCTCGCCGTTGAGAAAAAAGCGGCAGAGATGGGCTACGAACGCAATATCGTGGCCTCCAACCTCAGGAAAGGCCGTTCCAACATCGTTGGAATCGTGGTTCCAAGGGTGCGGAGGGAGTTCTTCGCAAACTTCATCGGCGGTGCAGAGGATGTCCTTGCAAGGGCCGGTTACAATGTCATTATCTGCCAGAGTCACGAGAATCTGGACGATGAAATCAAGGCCCTGAAGGCCCTCAAGAACTACCGGGCGGCAGGAGTCATCATTTCCCACTCGATAGAATCGCAGGACGGCGGCCATATCCGCGACATAATGGGAAACCTTCCCATCGTGCAGTTCGACCGCGTCTTCCCGGACCTCCCCGGCGCAAAGGTCGTCGGCGCAAACTGCGACGGCGCCTACCAGGCCACTAAGCACCTGATCGAGAAGGGGTACAAGCGTATCGGCACAATTGCGGGGTATATGAGCTGCATGGCCTTTGTGGAGCGTCTGGCCGGGTACAGGATGGCGCTTGAGGATGCCGGCCTCCGCTATGACGGAAGCCTGGTCTACCCGGAGTCCATCCTCTACGAGTCCGGCAAGGAATCGGCCCGGAAAGCTATTGCCGATGGCTGCGACGCCCTCTACTGCTGCGGCGATTATGCTGCCCTGGGCGCCATGGACGCTGCACGGGAAGCCGGCCTGAGCATTCCCGACGACTTCGGCATAGTGGGTACGGCCGATGAATTCTGGGCCGCGATAATGACCCCTTCCCTCAGTTCGCTGGGGCAGCACCCGTTCGATATGGGCCAGGCGGCGGCGCGCGCTTTCCTGGACGGCCGCACGGGCACAGAAGTGATCCCTATGGAACTTCACGCAAGACAATCTTCAAACAAACATTAAATATGGCAAAAGTAGTAACCTTCGGTGAAGTAATGCTTCGCCTGTCCACCCCCGGGTACCAGCGTTTTTCGCAGGCTCATCAGTTTGACGCCACTTTTGGCGGCGGAGAGGCCAACGTGGCCGTTTCCCTCGCAAACTACGGCGTTGACGCACACTTTGTAACCCGCCTTCCCCAGAACGACATCGCTGCAATGTGCACCGCAGAGCTCAAGGGCTTCGGCGTGAACACGGACAGCATCGTCTACGGCGGAGACCGCATCGGCATTTATTACCTTGAAACCGGTGCAGTGGCACGTGGAAGCAAGGTTATTTACGACAGGGCATATTCCTCTGTATCAGAGATTAAGCCAGGCATGGTAGACTGGCACAAGGTCCTCCAGGGTGCCGACTGGTTCCACTGGACCGGCATCACCCCCGCCCTCTCACAGGGCGCTGCCGATGCCTGCCTCGAGGCCATCAAGGTGGCAAACGAAATGGGCGTGAAGGTCTCCTGCGACCTCAACTACCGCAAGAAACTCTGGAAATACGGCAAAACCGCTGCCGAGGTCATGCCCGCCCTCGTTGAAGGCTGCGACCTCATCCTCGGCAATGAGGAAGATGCAGAGAAGGAATTCGGCATAAAGCCCGAAGGCTTCGACGCAGAGAAGACCGGCGGCGAAATCGACCAGAGCATATTTGTCAGCGTTGCCCAGCAGCTCATGGCACGCTTCCCCCGCTGCAAGAAGGTGGCTATCACCCTCCGCGGCTCCATCAACGCCAACCACAACACCTGGGGCGGCGTTCTCTACGACGGCAAGACCCTCTGGCAGTCCAGGCGCTATGACATCACCCACATCGTAGACCGCGTTGGCGGCGGCGACTCCTTCATGGGCGGCCTCCTCTACGGTCTCCTTGCATACGACACTGACCAGGAAGCCATCGAATTCGCAGCTGCAGCATCCTGCCTCAAGCACACCATCCTGGGCGATTACAATCGTGTAACCGTTTCAGAAGTAGAAGGCCTCATCAAGGGCGGCGGCTCAGGACGTGTTTCCCGTTAAATGTCATTCTGAACGAAGTGAAGAATCTCAATCATGGCAAAATTCAATAAAATCGATACCATCAGTATCATCCGTTCCACCGGCATCGTTCCGGTATTCTACAACAAGGACGTAGAACTCACCAAGAAGGTTGTGAAGGCCTGCTATGACGGCGGCATCCGCGCCTTCGAATTCACCAACCGCGGCGACGGCGCCCACAAAGTCTTCGAGGAGCTCATCGCCTTCGTGCGTGCAGAATGCCCGGAGATGGCCCTTGGCGCAGGTACCATCCTTGACGCCCCCACAGCAGCCCTCTACCTCCAGATGGGTGCCGATTTCCTCGTTTCCCCCTGCTGCGTAGATGAGGTCATCACCCTTGCAAACCGCCGCGGAGTGCCCTACAGCCCCGGTTGCGGTACCGTAACTGAAATCGTTCACGCTCAGGAGCGTGGCTGTGATCTGGTAAAGGTATTCCCTGCCGGAACAGTGGGCGGTCCTGCATTCGTGAAGAACATTCTCGCTCCCCTTCCCTGGGCAATGGTCATGTGCACAGGCGCAGTGGAACCCACCGAGGAGAACCTCAAGGCCTGGGCCAAGAGCGGCGTCACAGCCGTGGGCATGGGCTCCAAGCTCTTCCCCAAGGATGTTCTGGCAGCCGGCAACTGGCAGGCGGTCTCAGACCTCTGCAGGCGCAGCCTTGAATGGTTTAAAAAGTAAAGGATTTTTACTAACTTTGCGCTCCCCACTAAACGGGGAGCGTTTTTTATATGAAGAAAGTCATAATTATCATAGCAGCAGTTATAGCGCTGACATTCGGCACTTCAAGAGTCATCATCGGCAGGAATGGTTCAGCTGCAGCGGTGGCCGACACAGTCAAGGTGAATTCCGTGGAAAGCGGGAAAAAGTTCGTCGGCTTCAACGGGCGCACGCCTGTAGAGATTGCACTTGTGAACGGCCGTATAGTATACATAAAGGCGCTTCAGAACACTGAAACGCCCTCATACTTCAATCTTGTAAAGGAAAGCGGTCTATTCGAACGCCTGAACGGCCTCACTGTAGAGGAAGCCCTCGCAACGGACCTTGATGCCGTTTCCGGCGCCACATACTCCTCCGAGGCCGTTATCGGCAACATCCGGGCGGCACTGTCTGAGGTGGAATAGGTGGCTGTTTGCACAAGGTGGCATTTCATGGGCGGAACCTTGTGCACCGGAAGCACTGAGATGGCAATTCATGCGCAAGGTCCCGCCACTATCGTTACACCTTGTGCAAACAGTGGCCGGGACCTTGTACAGTGAGTACCGGGACAGGTCAGCGGGAGATGCGGGCAACCCAGCCGCCGCCGGGGGCCATGGGGGCCGATAGCGTGCGGGATCCGGGTACCGGGGCGGTGCAGTGCACGTAGTCGTGGGCTGCCTTGCCGGCGTTGGGGCCATCGGCAAAAATTTCTGCCTTCCAGGAGCCTTCGCCAAGGAATGAGAGGTCCAGCTCAAGCGTGCGGGCGTCCCAGTTGGTCAGGGCGCCTACGTACCAGACGTCGCCGCTGCGGCGCGCTACCGCCACGTATTCGCCCACCTTGCCGGCAAGTGCCACGGTCTCGTCCCACACTGTGGGGAAGCCGGCGATGAATTCGGTGCATTCGGGCTCTGCAAGGTATGCCGACGGCGAGTCGCACAGCATGGTGAGCGGGGCGAAGAACACGGCATACTCTGCCAGCTGACGGCAGCGAGTGCCCTGGCTCATGGGCGAGCTGTAGTCCGGCCGGTATTGTGATTTTGTAGCATTCCGCATTGCACCCTGCGTGTAATCCATGGGACCGGCCACGTTCCTGATGAACGGAATTGTAACATCGTATGTAACCTGATCCACGTCGGAGGTGGCCCATTTCATGTTTTCAAGGCCGTAGACGCCTTCGTAATTGATTACGTTAGGGTAGGTCCTTTGGAGGCCGGCGGGCTTGAATGCACCGTGGAAATCTATCAGGAGCCCGTACTTTGCGCACATGGCTGCTGCACGGGTGTAGAAGTCCACCATCATCTGATCATCGGCATTCATGAAGTCTACCTTGAAGCCTTTGACGCCCATCTCGGAGTAGACCTTGCAGGCTTTCTCCATATCCCTGTCGAAGGCATGGTATCCTGCCCAGAGGATGAGACCGACGCCCCGCTTAGAAGCGTATTCCACCAGTTCCTTCAGGTTTATTTCCGGCACAACCTGGAAAAGGTCTGCCTTCAGATTCACGGCCCAGCCTTCGTCCAGGATCACGTACTCGATGCCTTTTGCCGATGCAAAGTCGATATAGTACTTGTATGTATCATTATTGATACCGGCCCGGAAGGGTACGTTCCATATATTCCAGTCGTTCCACCAATCCCATGCAACCTTGCCGGGCTTCACCCATGAGTATTCGCCTGCGGACGGTTCTGCAAGGAGCCAGGGGAGGTTTGTCTCCAGCAGGGCGGCATCATCCTTTGCCACGACGGCTATTCTCCAGGGAAGAGGTTCCGCCTTCTCAAATTTGGCAATGTAGTCTTCCCTTTCCGTTACGGGCATTTCCAGCATGTTGTGGCCGCCCTGGACACGTGTTTTAGGGTAAGGAGCAAAAACGCCTTCCAGCGTGGTTCCGCTGCCCTTTAGGTACATGCCCGGGTAGTTGGTGAGACCGGATTCCGTAATAAGGATTTTGTAACCTTTGGATTCTGCCAGCACCGGAAGAAATGCCAGGTGGCCCTTCTGCCATGCGTTCAGATTGTGGACACTGTACTGGTTCTCAAAGGATGATGAGAATTGATTTGAAACGTCGGAGTTGTTCACGTAAGGGATCCATGCCTTGGTATTATCAGGGAAAACGAAGTTTGCGGTCTCGCCCTTTACCTGGAAAGGAACCTTTGATTTGGGAACAATCCTATATGCTGCACCATCTTCGAAAGCCCTTACTTCGAGGTTGAAGTACTTGAAAGACAGCGTTATGGCTGCATAATTCTCCAAAACTGCCGATGTTTTGTAAACAGGAGCTTCCAACATCTGGAGAGACTTGCTCCGTTTCAAATTCAAAACCTTTGCTCCCTTGGATTCTAGGCTTTCACCACCGGCGAGTTCGATGCCTATTATCGAAGGTCCAAGCAGGAGTTCTTCTCCTTGATACAGAGACCATGAAACACTATTGTTAACGGTAATAACAACTTTAGTACCTCCCTGTGGAGATGTAACAGTGTAGTCTTTGGGCTTGGCAACTGCAGTGAGGCAGGCGAAAGCCAATGCGAAGGTGAGTATCTTTTTCATGCTATAAAGATACAAATAATTCCCAAAAGCGTTATCTTTGTGGAAACTATAAATCTATGAAACGTATTCTCTTGGCTCTTGCCGCATGCCTGACTGCGCTTAGCTGTTCCGTCACTCTTGACGATACAATCGACAACACCCTTGTAGTAGGGGGTGAAACGTATTACAATGTCCTTCCGCTTTACGCAGTTCAGGATGGTTACGTGCACATCGATATCAATCACCCAAGCGGCGGAGATGACATCCACGGATACGGCGGATTCTCTTCTGCCGCCATAGACCGCACCATCAATGCTGCAAATGAGTCTGATGCCGACAAAGCCCTCCTCATGAGTTTCAATTTCCTAACCGGAGCATATTATGACATGGTTCTGGTATCAGGAACGCAGTCCGTCCAGCGCGACGGAAACAATCTAATCGTGCGCATAGACGGCATGGATGCCAATGGCAAGCGTTTCTATCTGAACGCCTACGTCTATGACGAAATGGAGTTCTGGGCTACTCACCCCGGCGGCGTCGGCCCCGGCTGGGAACCCGGCCTCTGATGCCCCTGCCCCAGCCACTTTGGCACCAAGGTCCCTTCCGCAATTGTACAAGGTCCTGCCACTGTTTGCACAAGGTGTGACGATAGTGGCGGGACCTTGCGCATGAATTACCGTCTCAGCGCCTGCAGTGCACAAGGTCCCGGCCATAAAATGCCACCTTGTGCAAAAACTATCGCCTTTTCCGCAGGAGTAATGTTATGTGATCACGTTCAAGGCCGAATACACGTGCCAGCTGCGGGACCGACGTTCTTGTAACATGGTACATGTAAGAAAGCAGTCTGGACTTCTGGGAATCTGACAGCGCAACAGTTTCCTTGCCGAACCAGCTGACGGCCACAGCGTCGGTTTCCTTTAGGAATTCCGCATCAGTTTTCATTTTCCGGGGCGCGATAACCAGTTTCTGCGTCATTTCTGCCACATTGAGTCCACCTATACGGTTCAGAAAAAAGGTCTGGTCGTTATTGAATGCAGCTTCCAAGTACTCCACATCGCAGCAACTGTGTGGAATCAGTTCCCCGGCGCCGTTCACTTGCCAGGGTACCGCCGACAGGTTTTCTCCCGTGTGAAAAAGATCCCTCCAGTCGCGGGTGGTCATTGACGACACCCTGCGCCCACTTTCAATGGAGCGCCGGTCACGGAAAAATGCAGAGAAACCGGTCCACTTGTAGTCCGAGAGGCTGGTGGCGCCATTATCGTAAGCATTCCTTGGGATGTAGGCAAGGGCGTTTCTCAGATACCTCATGGTATCTATAGCCTGAACATTTACATCTGCCCCTTTTAAGACTTTGGACTCATTGTATTTCCCGCGAAATAGCTGAGAGTAGCGTTTTTTCACATCCTGTGCACATGCCAGGGCGCAGTCATAATTCTTTGCAAGCAGGGCGAAATGAGCATGGTTTGACACAACCGCATATATTATCACTCTTACGCCATGCTTCCATGCGCATACAAACAGACATTTGACCATGGTGTCGCAGTCCTCGTCATCACGGCAGATTACAATAGTCTCCAACCCCTCAAAACTCACGTGGAAAGGCCATAGCGGGACCGGGGAGCCGTCTGGCAGCTCTCTGTATACGGCTTTGGTATTGATTTCCATCAGTTTTTCCCTTTACTTCCAAAGACCGTAAATCCCGGAATGCCTGTCTCCGACAACAATGTATTATTGATTCCGATGAGAGGCTTGGAGACCTTCGTTGTTTTGAGGCCATATTGTCGTTTGATGGAATCGGCATACTTTTCATGTCTCTGGATAAATCCGAACATCATCATGCTCCAATATTCCTCTACTGATTCATAAGGTTGCGCCGATGCACAGGCATCCGCAATAGCCAATTCCCTTATTACAGAACTCAGCCAGATTTCTTTATCTCCCCAATAACGTTTTATAAGAGTTGCCAGCAGTTTTTTGAAGGTTTCATCATTCTTTTCAAGGTTGGCGATTTCGGAGATTACCGCCTCTTTGTCGCATGCAAGGTCCAGATTTCCCTGGTCGTCAATAAAGACTTCAAGTAGTTTTTTCATAATAAAGTGGTTTGTGGACACGGCCCGGCGGCTGTATCCCTGTTAATGATAATGAACACTTTGCTTGAACTGCACTACAGAAGGGTTTCAGATACCCGGCCAGAACGGTCTGCAGAGGCTACCTTGCATTGAACAGTGGCAGTCACGCATGATTTACAGTCCAAAAATAAGTAAATAACGGCAAAAGAACAAGGTATTTTGCACAAGGTGTGACGATAGTGGCGGGACCTTGCGCATGAATTGCCGTCTCAGCGCCTGCGGTGTACAAGGTCCCGCCCATGAAATGCCACCTTGTGCAAAATACGGGATAACGACACAATTATTCACAAAAAATGCGTATATTAGCGCAACAAATAAAACGACAAAATGGGAACTATCATTTACATCGCCGGTATAGTGCTTTCAGTACTTGCCGTTCTTGACATCATCAAGAAGCCCATTTCCCTGGTGGGCAAAATCATTACCGCAGTCCTCGTGCTTGCAACAAGCTGGATCGGCCTTCTGGTCTATTACCTGTATGCAAAGGACAGGCTCGTCAAATGGTTTAAATAGAATGAGGAAACTATCTCATCTGATGGCAGCTGTGGGTATCATGGCTGCCATTGTTTCATGTAGTGCACAGCCCGCGAAGAAAGGCCCCGCCATCTGCGCCCACAGGGGCTTCTGGAACTGTGCCGATGCCGGCCACGCCCAGAACTCCATCGCCTCGCTGAAGCTGGCTCAGGAGTTCGGCTTCTGGGGAAGCGAGTTCGACGTCCACATCACTGCCGACAGCGTAGTGGTGGTAAACCACGACCCCACCATCGGCGGAATGATAATAAACACAAGCACTTACCAGGAATTACTGAAAGCAAAACTTCCGAACGGGGAACGCATCCCAACCCTGGACGAGTACCTGGAACAGGGCGCAAAGGGCGGCACGATGCTGGTACTCGAGCTCAAGCCTCAGGCCAACCGAAAGGCTGCGACCAAGATGTCGGAACTAGCCGTGGAACTGCTCAAAAAGCACAATCTGTGGGATCCGGAAAAGGTGATGTTCATTTCCTTCGACTACGAAGCCTGCAAGTGGATAGCCAAGAACGCCCCGGGCTTTACCAACCAGTATCTTGAGGGAAACATTGAGCCGGAAAAGGTGCACGCAGACGGCATAAACGGCATAGATTACCATTTCATTGCCTTCCACAAGCACCCCGATTGGGTAAAACGTGCACATGACCTTGGCATGAGCGTCAACGTTTGGACGGTGGACACCCAGGAGGAGATGAAGTATCTCATCGGCCTTGGGGTAGACTGCATCACCACCAACGAACCGCTGCTGCTTCATTATCTGCTATAGCGTTTTCAAAGAAAAAAAGGTATATTTGTACAACCAATAATCAATATCATGAGTCAAGTTCATTTAATAGACCACCCCATGATTCAGCACAAGCTGACCATCATGCGCGACAAAAACACCGGTTCAAAGGATTTCAGGCAGCTTTTGGAAGAGATTTCCCTTCTCATGGGCTATGAGGTTACACGCGACCTTCCCCTTGAGGACGTGGAGATTGAAACCCCCATCTGCCCAATGGTTGCCAAAGAAGTCAAAGGACGCAAACTCGCAATTGTTCCCATCCTCAGGGCCGGTCTTGGAATGGTGGACGGCCTCAGGACCCTGGTCCCCGTTGCCAAGGTGGGACACATCGGCCTGTACCGCAATGAAGAAACCCACAAGCCCGTGGTCTATTACTGCAAGCTCCCTGCCGATATTGAAAACCGCCTTGTCATCGTCACGGACCCTATGCTGGCGACCGGCGGCAGCGCCTGCGACGCCATCGCCATGCTCAAGGAACGCGGCTGCAACAACATCCGCCTCATGTGCCTCGTAGCAGCGCCCGTCGGCATTGAGAAAGTCCAGGCCGAACACCCCGACGTTGATATCTACGTCGCCGCAATCGACAAGTGCCTCAACGAAAACGCCTACATCGTCCCCGGCCTCGGAGACGCCGGAGACCGCATTTTCGGCACAAAATAGCATCCTGCCGATAATACAGACGAAAAAAGACAGCTTCGTTTGAAGCTGTCTTTTTTCGTGCGCGAAATCAGAGTCGAACTGACACGTCCTTTCGGACACTACCTCCTGAGAGTAGCGCGTCTACCAATTCCGCCATCCGCGCATTCCCGTTAATGGGACTGCAAATATAGGAACTTTTTTTGAATATGCAAAATAATAGAGATTTCTCGACTTCGCTCGAAATGACAGGGTATACCTTCGCTCGAAATGACAGGGTATACCTTCGCTCGAAATGACAGGTCAGATGACAACTTCCATGGGGATGGTGTCGGTCCAGAGGCCGATGCGGAGGGTGAAGGTGGTGACGGAGAGGCTGAGGCGGAGGTTGAGGTCCTGGAGGTTGGGGGCGGACCAGTCGTAGCCGGCCTTTTCCATGTATGCGCCAAGGGAGAAGGTGCAGAGCACCCGGTCCGGCATGAAAATGTCCAGGCAAAGCATGCCGTCAAGGCTCTGGCGCGGCAGAAAAACCGTGCTGCGCCCGTCTTCGGACAGGGTCATCGTAAAAGCAAACGCCCCCTCTACAGCCTCACCGCAGGCCGATACGCCGCACACATCGGACCGGACCTTCATAAGGTACGGCTCTCCCCAGCCCGGCGGGCCGTCAACCTCCAGAGACAACGCGCAGTATTCCTTTCTCATCACAACATCAATCCGGGCGTTGTCGCCGGAGGCATCGGCAAAACTATATCCGAGGCGCAGCGGAGGAGAATCCAGTCCCTCCGGAATACGGAACTCCGAACCTGCTCCCGGCGGGCCCGTAAACTCCCCCGCTGAAACCCCGGAAACGGCCATGACGGCCACCTCCCCTCTTGGTACGCGGCACACGACGGTGCTGTCACTCCATATCCTGCCAACCACTTCTCCCCCAACCACTACGGCAGTCTCTCCCATCACCCCGCTCACGCTCACGGACAGCTCGCAGGGGCATGCACTCCTATCCTCCAGCACAAGCGTACACGAAACAGCCGCAAAAAGCACCACGCACCATCCTGCCCTACTTGCCATAGGCACTGAATGTCTGATTCACGAGCCACTGCCTCTCAGGGTAGAGGCTCACAAGCCTTGTCTTGAAAGTGGAAAGATCGTACACATCGGCACCCAGGGCCTTGAAAATTTCGCATCGGAGGAATCCTCTTTCATACAGATAGCCAAGTATTTCCGGACGGAACCACAGCCACGAGGGATACGACGGCATGGAGCCTCCGTAACGGTCCTTGTTCAGGGAATCCCCAAGGAAATACGCCCACATCTCCCCTATCTCACACATGCCCGCTCCCTTCCTGAAGAGCTCCACCCCGGACGCGAATCCGGAATCCGGCCCGTTCCCGTACGGCACTCCCCCGTCCAGCACGAAAGACTTCAATATATACGCGATATACGGCGTCCACAGATTGCTTCCTGCCTTCGAATAATGGCTCGCATGCGCCATTTCATGCACGGTATTGGAATAAACATCGGCAAAAGTGGTGCTCTCTGATGTGCCGATGGTTATGTCTGGAAGGAACATCGACACGATGGGCGCATATTCCCCGACGTACTCCTTGACTATATCGGCATCTACCACCGTCCCGTGATGGAACATGGGCGTGGAGGACTCCTTCAGGAAAGGCAGGATCCATATCCGGAGGTCCTGCGGAGGGGCGCTGATGTCCAGATCCTGCGGCGTGCAGCGGGAGATGTAGTCCCAGGCCGCATTGTTCACGGCGGTGCGCCGGAACAGCCAGGCGTCGTCGTCCTCCTTCACCGTATAGTCCACCCCCGCCGGCGAAGCTGAACCCAAGGTTGAGACCGATGCCGGTATCAGTATGAAATTGAAGCCGATGGAGAATCCCGCCTCGTTCTTGAACACCAGCCTGTAGCGCGGGTCCCCGGAAAAGCTCTTGGACATCTTGTAGTATCCGTCCCGGTCGGTGTAGGCGGTGGCAATCTTCACGAAAACGTTGCAGGCCACCATCACTCCGGACACCCCCACCGGCTTTCCGCCCGCATACTGAGGGTCCAGAAGCGTAATCCGCCCCTGCGGCGTACCGGCAGCCCCTTTCACCGCTGGCTCCAGCATCGCCTCGTTCCCCGTGAGCCTGAACGCCTCCCTCTCCACGAGGTCCCAGTCAATGTCCGGGGCCGATGCCCTCGTCGTAGGGTCATGCTCCGATATATAGCAGCGGTCCAGGACCTCGTACCGCACCCCGGAGGGGAAGTCGAAGTCCCTCGGGACCACCGCATACTGCCAGGTTATAGACTCATCGGCAACAGCGGGGTCATGATAATAATCCCCTTCCCTTGCTATCCTGTAGTCCATGGGATGGTCCATAAGGTACAGGCCCAGCCCCTCAAGCACGGCCAGATCCCCGTCCGTCGCCGGCAGGAACCTCACGTAGAGGTCCGTGGGACGGATGTCAACCCTGTCGGCCTTGGTGGGATACAGGCTCCTCACCGCCTTCTGCACATTCTCCACGGTGTACGGGTCTTCCAGTTTCTCTCCCAACTCTATCATCCCGTGATGAATCTCGGGCGCAGGCGTCGTCACCGGCGCCTCCTTGGCGCAGGAGACCAGAACAAGTGCCATCAACAATACTCTTTTCATAGCTCACAATATTTCTTGCTGCAAATCTCACAACACTTATCCGTTTAAAAAAATGGTAAACGGATAAAACGGATAAAAGCCATTCTACGGCCCTCCAGGGCATTTTTGAAACGTTTCAGAAACGTTTATTTGCAGCAAAAACCTTGACAGGCACGGGAAAAACCGCACCCCAGCCCGCTGCAGGCCACATTATCCGTTTCACTTTTTGAGGGATTTTTTGTATCTTTGCGCCCCGTAAAACGGGCCTAACTTCCGTAACTATAAGATTATGCAGGAAATACGCAATATCGCAATCATCGCCCACGTAGACCACGGCAAAACAACCCTGGTAGACAGAATGATTTACCAGGCCAATCTGGTCCGCAAACCCGAAGACCTTGGCAACCTTATCCTGGACAACAACGACCTGGAAAGGGAAAGAGGCATCACCATCCTCGCCAAGAACGTATCGGTCACATATAAGGGCGTGAAAATCAACATTATCGACACTCCCGGCCACAGCGACTTCGGCGGCGAGGTGGAACGCGTCCTCAACATGGCCGACGGCGTCCTCCTCCTCGTGGACGCCTTCGAAGGCTGCATGCCGCAGACCCGTTTCGTACTCTCCAAGGCCATCGACATGGGAAAGAAGCCAATCGTGGTCATCAACAAGGTAGACAAGCCCAACTGCCGCCCGGACGAAGTCCAGGAAGAGGTGTTCGAGCTCATGTTCAACCTCGGCGCCACCGAAGACCAGCTCGAGTTCAAGACCGTCTACGGCAGCGCGAAGCAGGGCTGGATGTCCCATGACTGGAAGAAGCCCACGCAGGATATATCGGCCCTCCTGGACACAATCCTCGAGGAAATCCCCGCCCCCAAGGTGGTGGAAGGCACGCCCCAGATGTTGGTGTCGTCCCTGGAGTATTCCCCTTACGTAGGCCGTATCGCAGTGGGCCGAATCACCCGCGGCAGCCTCAAGACCGGCATGCCGGTGAGCCTGTGCAAGCGCTACGACGTCATCGAAAAGTCAAAAATCAAGCAGCTCATGGTCTTCGAAGGCCTGGGCAAGGCCAACGTGGACGAGGTCCAGTGCGGTGACATCTGCGCCGTCGTGGGCATCGACGGCTTTGAAATCGGTGACACCATTGCCGATGCCGAAGCCCCCGAGGCCCTCCCGCCCATCGCCGTGGACGAGCCCACCATGTCCATGCTCTTCATGATCAACAACAGCCCCTTCTTCGGCAAGGACGGAAAATTCGTCACCTCCCGCCACCTGAAGGAGCGCCTGGACAGGGAGCTTGAGAAGAACCTCGCCCTCCGCGTCAAGCCCGGCGTCAATGCCGATTCCTTCGTCGTCTACGGCCGAGGCGTCCTCCACCTCTCCGTCCTCATCGAGACCATGCGCCGAGAAGGCTTCGAGCTCCAGGTAGGCCAGCCCAAGGTCCTGGACAAGACCATCGGCGGCCAGCGCTGCGAACCTATCGAAGAGCTCTCCATCGAAGTTCCGGAGCAGTTTGTAGGTGCCGCCATCGAGCTTTCGACCCGCCGCAAGGGCGCCCTCATCCGCATGGAACCCCGCGGAGACCGCACCCTCCTCGAGTTCGAAATCCCCACCCGCGGCCTCATGGGCCTTCGTTCCAACCTCCTCACCGCCACCCAGGGCGAAGCCGTCGTAGCCCACCGCTACAAGGAATACCAGCCCTACAAAGGCGAAATCGAGATGCGGACCAACGGCTCCCTCGTCTCCCTCGAGACCGGCGAGGCGGTGGCCTACTCCATGAACAAGCTCCTTGACAGGGGCCGATTCTTCGTGGAGCCCGGCGAGGAAATCTACGGCGGCCAGGTAGTCGGCGAACACACCCGCGAAAGGGACCTGAACATCAACATCTGCAAGACCAAGAAGCTCACCAACGTCCGTGCCTCCGGCTCCGACGAAAAGGTGGTCCTCCCTCCCGCTATCAAGTTCTCCCTCGAAGAAGCCCTCGAATATATCCAGGCCGATGAGCTTGTGGAGATAACTCCCAACCACATGCGCATGCGCAAAATCGCCCTCGACCCTCTGGACCGTAAAAGAAATTCCGGCTCAGAAGATTGATATTTGGAAAATTATTTGTATCTTTGCACCCCTTAATCTGTTTTTGAGGCAATGAAAAGTATAATCATTTCCCTGGACGGTTGGGCAGCAGGAGAGCGGATTTTCCGCTTTCATGCTGATACAGAGTTCTTTCAAGCGTTTGATAACAAGGAAATCCTGGAAGCCGGAATCGACGTTGAAATCAAGGCGGTAAAGGAAGGCACGCGGAAAGTGAAGGCGGATCTTCACCTTAGCGGCACCGTCACGGTGCCTTGCGACCGCTGCCTCGAGCCGCTCACCATTCAGGTCGACACCCGCCCGGACGAGGAATTTGAGGCACCGTCCGCAGAAGCGGACTGGGACTTCAGCCAGGCCGTATATGACTACACCTGCCTTGCGGTTCCCATGCACAAAGTCCACCCCGACGGCGGTTGCAATCCGGATACAGTGAAGTACCTTGGTCAGGAGCAAAAGGACGAGGAGGCTGCTCCGAGCAGCCCGTTCTCTGCTCTGAAAGGACTTTTTGACAGCAAATAAACAATTTAAAAAGTATAAACAATGGCACATCCGAAACACAAACTCTCCAAGCAGAGAAGAGACAAGCGCCGTACCCACGACTTCGCTCCGGTTCCTACCCTGAGCGTTTGCCCTAACTGTGGCGCAACGGTGATGTATCACCGCGTATGCCCTGAATGCGGCTACTACCGTGGCAGGCAGATCATCGAAAAGAGCGCCGAATAATCCGCTCTTTTAAAGGTACCGATTGTCATTCTGAGCGAAGCGAAGAATCTAATCGGCAATCCGGCCTCATAGTTCAACGGATAGAACGGAAGTTTCCTAAACTTTAAATCGAGGTTCGATTCCTCGTGGGGCTACAAGAAAAGGATTGGCAGTCGCCAATCCTTTTCTTGTACTACCTGTACGGGGCCCTCATTAAGTCAACTTGTGTGTTTGTCGATTGCTCGTAAAAATGTTACCTTTGTGGGATGAAGAAACTGCCGAACACATACGTCATCATAGCAATCCTGATAGTGTTTTGCGCCTTTCTGACCTGGGTGGTTCCGGGCGGGGAGTATGTCACCTCCGAGGACGGAACCCTCTCGTATGAGAATGTGCACGCCGTGCCGCAGACATGGCAGGTGTTCTCTGCCATATACAACGGTTTTGTCAAGCAGGCCGGGATAATCATCTTCATCCTTGTTGTTGGCGGGGCGTTCTGGCTTCTGAACGCAACGGGTGCCGTCGATGCCGGCATCCGGCGGCTGATAAACGTTATAGGACGCAGGGACAAGGCTGTCCTCGTGACGCTGACTGTCCTTTTCTCCCTCGGCGGGGCTATCTTCGGGATGAGTGAGGAGGCGATTCCTTTTGTGGGGATAGTCGTTCCACTCGTGGTCTCAATGGGCTATGATGCCATAATGGGACTCCTTGTGGTCTACGTTGCATCCAACATCGGCTTCTCCAGCGCCTTCCTCAATCCTTTTACCGTGGGTATAGCCCAGGAGATGGCGGAACTCCCGCTCTTCTCGGGAATGGGCTACCGAATCTTCTGCTGGGCCTTCCTGACAGCCATCCTGTGCGTATTTGTAGTGCTGTATGCCAGGAAGACAAGAAAGCCCACCGTAGAGGTGACCGCCATCGAAGCAGCACCTCTTACAGTGAGGCAGAAGTGGGTCCTCGCAGTCCTTCTTCTCACCGTCATCGCCCTTGTCCTCGGGGTCACTCTCCGGGGGTGGTACATGCCCGAGATAACAGGCCTTTTCCTTGCCATGGGAATCCTCTGCGGCATAATAGCGGGCTTCCCGGCCAACCGCATTGCCGATGAACTCATTGCGGGTGCCAAGGACATCCTGTCGGCAGCCCTCGTGGTGGGTTTTGCCTCCGGTATAGTCATCATTCTTCAGGACGGCAAGATAGTCGACAGCATCCTCCACGGGATGCAGGAGTCACTGGAAGGGACAGGCGAGGTGTCATCCCTTTCGGCGATGTATGGCATACAGGCCGTCATCAACTTCCTCATCCCAAGCGCCACGGCGAAAGCCGCCATCACCATACCCATCATGTCTCCCTTCTCTGATCTTGTGGGAGTTTCCCGCCAGGCGATGGTGCTTGCCTTCCAGTTCGGAGACGGCTTCACCAATATGATCACCCCCACCTCCGGGGTCCTGATGGCAGCCCTCGCCATGGCCCGCGTCCCATATGCGAAGTGGGTGAAGTGGATATGGAAGGGAGTGCTTGTACTCCTCGTGCTAGGGCTCCTTCTCCTCCTTCCGACATTATTCATGCCGATTGCCGGCTTTTAATTCAATCCATCAATATGAAATCCATTGAAACCACCAAGGCTCCCGGAGCTATCGGCCCCTACAGCCAAGCAGTTGACAGCGGCGCCGGACTTGTGTTCGTGTCCGGGCAGCTTCCCATCGACCCTGCAACGGGAACGTTCCCTGAAGGAGGCGTGAAGGAACAGACCAGGCAGAGCCTTCTCAACGCATCCGCCATCCTGGAGGCGGCAGGCCTCGACCTTTCCTCAGTAGTGAAGACAACGGTTTTCCTTGCCGATATGGGAGACTTCGCAACCATGAACGAAGTCTACTCCGAGTTCTTCAGTGCTCCTTTCCCTGCCCGCAGCGCCGTGGCCGTGAAGACCCTCCCCAAGGGCGCCCTCGTGGAAATAGAGTGCATTGCAACCAGGCAATAAGGCATGGACCATCTTCCTCTTTCCGACATACCCATGCTGGTGTCCAGCATCAACTTTCTCCTTCGGGACGAGGAGTTCGAGAACCTCGACCAGATTTGCTACTGCTTCGGCATTGAGCGGGCCGATATGGACCGCCTGCTCGCAAGCGAAGGCTATGCCTACAAGGAAAACCTCAACTGCATAAAATGAGTTCTTTGGACAGGAATATCATCGAGCAGGCCTACGCCTTTTTCCACCAGAAGGCAAAAGTATACAAGTACTCGACCTCGGAGGCCGAAAAGGACCACATAGAGGACGTTATCGCCGCGTATGTCAACTCCATGTCGCCTGCTCTCTATGCTGTTTTGTCCGATGGGGACGATGCCTTTCTGAAGGAACACTGCTCGTTCGGAAGGCAGCTTGAGGAGGCCGTTGCCAATATGGAACAACTGCTGGCAGGATGCTGAAAGTTTTGGCATTCCTGTTTTTTTGTTTACCTTTGCATCAGATTTCCCACTGACAGTATTTAGAAACCCGGGCGAAGGCCACCCGAGCATTGCGCTCAGGGGGTATTGTACCCTCCATGGCCAGGTATCCGGGAAGTTCTTTCAAATACTGTCATTTATGTCAAGCAAAAACTACACGCTTGTTGCCTGGACTGAGTCCGGCAAGCTCCGAATGGTTCCCTCCCTTGTCAATATTGCTGCCGAGCCCTACAAGGAAACGATTGCGCGCCTGGAGGCCCAATGGGAGGACGTGGAGGATGAGATCGGATGGCTGATTGCCAGAAGCCGTGCCCACGAGAGATTCGCAAGGTTCCTCCTGAGTGTCGGATACCCTAGGGAAGCCTATCTTGAGTTCGAGAATGCCGCCAGGGTCTGCACCTTCTGTTCAGATGAACTCTGGCTTCAGGGTGAAGCCTGTGACTTCCCCACCCTTCCGCTCCTATACCGCTTCCTCTCCATGCATCGGCAGTGTGTCACACTGGCCCTGAAGGACGTATTCCTCAAGAACCGCTACAAAGGCAGCGACCTGGAGGACCACTATCTCTTCTTCACCCTGGACGACCGAATCACGGAACGGGAGCTGTCCGAGAGCCGCGAGAGCATGCGGGCCTGGAACTTTTTCCCTCGAAATTAGGGCTAATTTGCGATAATTTGGCTATTTTTGGGAAAGATTATCAATCCCGTTCCACCATGAAGATTGGAGACAAGATGCCCTCATAGCAGCCCTCCTGCTCCTTGCCCTG
The DNA here is from genome assembly GCA_002393945.1 of Bacteroidales bacterium UBA4360. GTDB lineage: Bacteria > Bacteroidota > Bacteroidia > Bacteroidales > UBA932 > Cryptobacteroides. Next base: position 78,748 of record DGSO01000016.1, on the reverse strand, counting down.
GTGTGTTCCAACACGCAGCCTAGTCTTTTTGTAACAGCACTTTAATCCGATAACCATGAGTTCATTCAAAGACCTTAGAATCGTAGACAATTTCTACCAGACAAGTGCATTCTTCCCGATGCCGACCCTGCTCATCTCCACCCTCGATGAGGAAGGGAACACCACCATGGGGGCCTATTCGCTGTGCTTCCCCTATTACATCGCCGGGAAGGACTACTACGCCATGCTCCTCGAATGCAGGAACTCCTCCAACACGGCACAGAACATACTCCGCACCGGCAAGTGCGCCATCAATTTCCTGGAGGACTCCCCCAAGGATTTCAAAGGGATCGTCAAGCTGGGCTTTCCCGGAGAGACCTCGAAGGAGAAGATGGCGAAGTGCAGCTTCGAACTGGAGAAAGGGCAGGCCGACGGCGTCCGTCCCCTTGTCGTGAAGAAGGCTTTCCAGGTGTTCGAGTGCACCTGGGACGATTCCCTTGAGAACGCTTTCGAGGACCGCTCGAAGGTGGGCCAGCTGGAAGGGGTCGAGGGGCCGTACCGGAACTTCAACGGCATCACCTCGAAGTTCGGCTGCCATTTCATCCTCCGAATCGACAAGATCCTCATGAAAGAGAAGTACCACGACGCCATCATCGGCGGTGTCAAGGCCGGGGCCTTCCCCCATGTCCCGGTGGACTACGGTTACAGGGACAGCACCTACTTCTGGTACACCCGTTTCCGCCGCCCCCGCAAGGAGCCCATCCCCGCGGGAAAGGAAATGGCTGTGGACAGCGTGATGTTCGCCGCAAGCCGGATCGACCCCAACATCAAGTTCACCAAGGAGGCCTGCCAGATGTGCGTGAAGATCCCGCGCGTCTTCCTAAAGGCTGCCCTCACCCAGATGGTCGACTACGCCCGCGAACAGGGATGGACCCTCATCGATGTGAAAGAGATGCAGGAGATCCGTGACAAGAGGGCGCAGGAGAAGAAGAAAAAATAGGGATCCGCCGTCAGTAACGCAGCACGGCCTTCACCGGATAGTGGTCCGAGACGAAGGGACAGTCAAGGTACGCCCCCGTGATGCGTGTCATGCTCTCACAGGAAGAGAAGCCGCTGTAGAAGACATAGTCGATATGGGGCCGGTCCGTGACCCTTCCCCAGTTGTGCCATGTCGGCCCGTCGTCCACCGTGGCCGCGCTCTCCCAGGCATCCTCCATCATGCCCCGGAGATCCTTCAGGCACGGGTCGTCTGGGAACACGTTGAAATCCCCCACCAGAACCATCGGATAGCCATCGGGGTTCATCGCGCCGATTCGTGAGACGATGAGGGCTAGTCCTTCCCGCCGGGCCACCTTCCCCACATGGTCAAGGTGGGTGTTCACGAAGTAGAAGTGCCTTCCGGCCTTCCTGTCATACAGAAGGGTCCACGTCGCGGTCCTCTTGCAGGCTGCATCCCAGCCAAGGGACGGCTCGTCGGGCGTTTCCGAGAGCCAGTAGGTGCCCCAATCCTTCAGTTCGATGCGCTCCGTGTCATAGAAGACCGCCATGTGCTCACCCTGGGAGAGTCCGTCCTCCCTGCCGACACCGACACATGCGTAGCCGGGACACCTGTCGGCAATGAACGACAGCTGGAAGTCATAGGCCTCCTGCACGCCGAAGACCGCCGGGGCCTGGTCGCCGATCATCGCGGCGGCGGCTTCCCTCCGGTAGACCCAGGAGTGGTCCCCGTCATCGGCGACGCCGAGCCTGACATTGAAGGACATCACCGGGAGGGGCTCGGCTCCCCTTTTGCAGCCGACTGCAAGAAGGGAGATGACAAACAGCAGGGGCAGGATTCTTTTCATGGGGCCAAATAAAGTTCCGCGTTTTACGCCTCTCCGCGCATTACGGCGTACTTTTCCTTGAGGAGCTCGACCACGGGCTCCATGGCCTTGGGGAAGACTTTGCGGAGGTCTATTTCGTCACTTTGTGAGAGGACATTCTTGAGGGCACGCATGAAGTTGTCCTTGATTTCGGTGGCAAGGTTCACTTTCACGATTCCGTTAGCGATGGCTGCCTTCACCTGGTCGTGCGGGATGCCGGAAGAGCCGTGAAGGACCAGGGCCACCGGAGTTGCGGCGTGGATGGCGGCAAGGCGCGGAATGTCCAGATGCGGCGGCAGTTTGTAGAACCCGTGTGCCGATCCTATCGACACAGCAAGGGCGTCCACGCCGGTGCGGCCGACAAACTCTACCGCCTGTTCCGGGGTTGTGAAGCCGCCTCCCTGCTCCTGGCCCAGCTTTGCGACGTACCCCAGCTCCGCTTCCACATTGGCCCCGTAGGGCTTTGCCATCTCCACGGCTTTTGCCGATATGGCCACGTTCTCCTCGAAAGGTTTCTCGGAGGCGTCTATCATAACGGAGTCGAAGCCCTCGTCAAGGCACTTCTGCACCAATTCCAGGCTGGGGCCGTGGTCCAGGTGGATGTAGCCCTGGAGGCCGTAATCGGCCAGAACCTGACGTCCCATCTTATAAGCGGTATGAAGACCCATATACTCTATGGAAGAACGGGTTAGCTGAAGCATGACCGGGGCGTTCATGGCCTGGGCCGCCTTGGCTACGCAGACAAGAGTCTCGTAGTTATAGAAATTGGTTGCCAGGACGGCGGTCCTGCTGGCCTGGCAGTCATAAAGCACTTCTCTGATAGTTTTCATATCCGTAAAATTACAACTAAAATATCAAATTTCAAATTATTCACCTGTCGCCCCGTATCTGATTAAGACGGGGACCCGTGAAATGCAAGCAGCTGATTATCAATAGATAAGCTAAAAGGCTTTCCTCCAAAACGGGGAAAGCCTTTTGCGTAATTCGCTATCTAACAGGTTGTTACATTTCACGCCTCCGATCAGTGACAGCTGCCATCACAGCGTCTGAAAGCTGGTTTCAATTATTATTTGTATCTTTACGTCAAAACAACGGTAATCATGTACAAATACAAGGAAGTCAGAAAGGACGTTTATGTCCTGAGTCTGGACAATCACACGGAGGTGGCAGAGGCGGTCAAGGCCTTCTGCGTGGAAAAGAGCATACTGGCGGGAAGCATAATCGGCATTGGGGCAATCTCGGAGGCCACTTTCCGTTTCCTGGACCCGGCCACCAAGGCTTACGTGGACAAGACTTTCCAGGAGCAGATGGAGATTACGAACCTCACCGGAAACATCTCGGAGAAGGACGGTGCGCCGTATCTGCATCTTCACATAACGGCAAGCCGAAGGGACTACACCTGCATCGGCGGGCATCTTCTCACCGCCAGAATCAACGGGGCTTGCGAGCTTCTGGTAGAGGCATTCCCGGACGCCGCCGTTGGCAGGTACCTCGACGCCGAAACCGGCCTCAACCTCTACAAACTGTAGACATAGTTTTACTATCTTTGACCAGTATGGCAATAAGAATAAAACTTGAAAGAACGGAAACAGAACTCTTCTGTTCATCCAAATGGTGGGGAGACCCGGACATGCCCGCAGACATGGAGTATCCCTTCACGGAGGACTATCCCCTCACCTTCATCTGTCAGATAGCCTGCGAGGACATTGCCCCCTATGACCCGGAAGGCCTTTTACCGCACGAGGGCATGTTCTATGTCTTCGGGGCCGTAGACGAGTATGCAGGCTACGAAAGTCCCGTACACAACGGCATCGGCCTGTGGCCTCGCAAACAAATAGTGGTAAAGTACACCAAATCCATCAATTTCGAGACCTTCCGCAGCGCCATCTTCGAGGACGAAGACGGCAACCCCGTCACGGAACCTGCACTGAAAATGACCTTCGAGCCCTGCGATGACGGCGAAGACTGCACCAAACTGCTTGGGAGGCCGTTTTTCGGCGAGGTGCTCCAGGAACTTCCCGGCCATGTGAACTTCCTCCAGATAGATTCCGGTACCGCCGGCCTGCAGTTCTACGACGAAGGCCAGCTCAACCTCCTCTACTCAGAGGCAGACTTTCTCAAAGCCAAATGGCATCTTGTCAAAGGATATCTCTCTTCGTTATGAAACGGCTCATAGCAACACTCGCGGTGCTCCTTGCAGTCCAGGCGGCCGCCCAGAACCTCATCCAGTACGTCAATCCCTTTGTGGGAACCGATGCCCACGGCCACACCTTCCCGGGTGCGGTTTATCCCTTTGGAATGATACAGCTCTCCCCCGACACCCGCCCCCACGCGGGCGACTGGGACGGCTGCAGCGGCTACCATTATTCCGACAAGGTAATCTACGGCTTCTCCCACACCCACCTCAGCGGAACCGGCTGCGACGACTGGTGCGACATCCTCATAACCCCGGGAGGAAAGCCGTCGGCCTTCTACCATGTGAACGAGACCGCCGCTCCAGGCTACTACGAGGTGAAACTGAGCGACACCGGCGTCATCGCAAAACTGTCGGCAGGAAAGCGCAGCGCCATCCACGAATACAGTTTCTACAAGGGAAAGGCGAACATCACCCTGGACCTAACCCACCGGGACCCACTGGACGACTACAGCATCACGGTGGACGGCAAGGCCTGCTACGGCTACCGCGTCTCCTCCAGCTGGGCCCGCGGCCAGAAAATCTACTTCTACCTGGAATTCTCCGACAAGCCCAAAAGCAGCTCCGTAAACGGTCCCAAGGCCGATATCAAGTTCCGCGGCGACAAGCTCACCGTGCGCGCCGGCATCTCCTCCGTCTCGTGGGAGAACGCCCGTGAGAATCTCATGAGCGAGTATCCCAAAAGCGTCGCCGCGCAGGTGAAGGACACCCAGAAGGCCTGGCAGGCATACCTGAAGAAGGTCCCCTGCCCCTACAACGACAGCGACCACCGCATCCGTTTCTACACGGCCCTCTACCATACCGCCATCCATCCCACCCTCTACTCCGACGTAAACGGCCAGTACCGCGGCATGGACGGCAAGATTCACAAGGCCGATGGCTGGGACCGCTACACCGTCTTCTCCACCTGGGACACCTTCCGCGGCCTGCATCCCCTCCTATCGGAGATAGAGCCGGAACGCACCGCCCACTTCATCAGGACGATGATTTCCATCTACGAAGAGCAGGGCAAACTCCCCATCTGGGAGCTCTCCGGCTACGAAACCAACTGCATGATAGGCTACAACAGCGCTCCCGTCATTGCCGATGCCATCGCCCGCGGCCTCCAGGGCTTCGACTACGAAAAGGCCTACGAGGCCATGAAAGCATCGGCCCTCACCACCCAGTTCGGCCTGGACAGCTTCCGCAGGAACGGCCTTGTCCTTGCCGATGACGAGCACGAAAGCGTCTCCAAGACCCTGGAGTATGCCTACGACGACTGGTGCACCGCCCAGGTTGCCCTGAAGCTCGGGCACAAGGAGGACTACCGGGAATTCATGAAAAGCGCCCAGTACTGGAAAAACGTGCTGGATCCGGAGACTCTGTTCATGCGCGCCCGCCTCAACGGACGGTGGTTCAGCCCCTTCGACCCGCGCGAAGTGAACAACAACTACACGGAGGCCAATTCCTGGCAGTACAGCTTCTTCGTCCCGCACGACATTGCCGGCCTCATCAAGGCCCTTGGCGGCCCTGAGGCCTTCGAAGCCCGCCTCGACGCCCTCTTCGACGCCCCCTCCGCAACCACCGGCAGGAACCAGGCCGACATCACCGGCCTCATCGGCCAGTATGCCCACGGGAACGAGCCCAGCCACCACGTAGTCTACCTCTACGACGCCATCGGCAGGGCCGATAAAAGGGCCGCCCGCGTGCGTGAAATCCTTGAAAAACTGTACACATCGGCACCCGACGGCCTCTGCGGCAACGACGACTGCGGACAGATGAGCGCCTGGTACGTACTCTCCTCCATCGGCAAGTATCCCCTGTGCCCCGGCGCACCTGTGGGAACCAATCTCACCGCCATGCAGGACAATCTCATCAGGAACCCGTACTTCGTCATGGAAAACGACATCTTCACCGATTCGCTCTCCGTGGAAATCAAAGGCGGTGACGGTACCATTTATTATACGGTAGCAGGTTCGGAGCCCAAGGTCTACGAAGGCCCGTTCACAGTGTACGAAGCCTGCGACCTCACCACCTGGGAAGAGAAGAACTACCGCAAGAGCTTTGTAAGCCGCTGCCATGTGAGACAGGTGCAGAAGGACAGGGCCGTAAAGATACTTTCACGCTACAGCAGACAGTACACGGCCGGCGGCGACGAGGGCCTTATCGACGGCACCCGCGGCAGCCTCAACTGGCGCACCGGCGGCTGGCAGGGCTACCAGGACACAGACTTCACAGTCATACTGGACCTCCTGGAAGAACGCCCTCTGAGCACCGTAGGAGCAGGATTCTGCCAGGACGCCCGCTCCTGGATCTGGATGCCCCGGTATGTAGAATTCTCAGTATCCACGGACGGAGTCAACTTCACCCCGGCGGGCCGCCTGGACACCACCGTTGACGAGCGCGACTATGACATCCAGGTCTGGGACGCCCAGCTTCCTGTCTCCTGCACCGCCCGCTACGTGAAAGTGTTCGCCAAGAACATCGGCACCATCCCCTCCTGGCACCCCGGCGCCGGCTCCCCCGGCTTCATCTTCGTCGATGAATTCTGGGCGAAGTAGTGCTGCCGGATACATTCAAACCACCGTTTTGTGCCTCTGGTGAGCCAAAACGGTGGTTTGCCCATGTTTAAATTGCGCCAAACCACCAAAAATGCCCTTCCAGAGTGGCAAACGGTGGTTTGAATGTATCAGAAGTTATTTACATTTCACGCACGACGGTTTTAACGGAGGCGGAGCTGCCGCCCACCTGGAATTCCCAGGTGCCGTGGGTGGGAACCATGTCACAGGCGCTTTCGGACCAGCTAAGGAGAACATCGTCGGTGAGTTTGAAACGAACCTTGACGGTTTCGCCGGCCTTGACGGGGACGCGCTGGAAGCCGCGTAGGGTCTTCACGGGGCCTTCAGTGTCTGAGGTAAGGCGCGTGTAAAGCTGCACAACTTCTACGCCGTCTACTGAGCCGGTGTTGGTGAGGGAAACCTCAAGCGTGCGGCCCTTAATGCGGGGTTCACCGTACTCGAAGGCGGTGTAGCTGAGACCATAGCCGAAGGGGAACAGGGGTTCCCCGCGGAAGTAGCGGTACGTGTGGCCTTCCATGTTGTAATCTTCGAAATCCGGAAGCTGGTCTACGTTCTTGTAGAATGTGACCGGAAGCTTGCCGGAGGGGTTTACGTCGCCGTACAGCACCTCTGCGATTGCGGCTGCGCCTTCCTCGCCAGGATACCATGCCTGGAGGATGGCGTCGCAGGTGGAGGTTTCGGGAACGAGACCCATTGCAGAGCCGGAGAAGTTCACAAGAACTGTCTTCTTTCCTGCCTCATGGAGTGCTGCAAGAAGGTCACGCTGCACCTGAGGGAGTTCTATGGAGGTGCGGTCACCGCCCTTGAAGCCGGGGAAGGAAACCTTCATTTCCTCGCCCTCCAGCTGGGGTGATATGCCGCCTGCGAATATTACTGTGTCATATCCTGCAAGGCTGTCCAGGACGGCTGCAATGTCTGATGAGCCCAGGACCAGTTTGCATCCCTTGACGTAGGGGGCATCGGCACAGCGTTCGCGGATGGCTTCCAGGAGCGTGAGCGTGTGCTCCGGAATGGGGTTGTAGTTGCCCCAGAGCATTTCTTTCTCATCGGCATTGGGGCCTACAATGGCTATGCGGGCATCGGCGGCAAGGGGAAGGATGCCGTCATTCTGCAGGAGGACAAGGCTCTCGCGGGCAATCTGGCGGGCAAGGGCAAGGTGTTCGGGCCCTTCGATTATGTCTTCTGACATGCCGTCCCACGGGGTGGGAAGGTTCTCCATCTCTCCAAGGCGGAAGCGCTGGGTGAGAAGGCGAAGGAGACTGCGGTCCACTTCGGCCTCGTCAAGGAGTCCCTTGGCTACAGCGTCGGGGATGTGCTCGTAGGACTCGCCGCAGTTGAGGTCTGTTCCGGCATGTATGGCCGCCGCGGCTGCGTGGGTCTTGTCCGGGGAATAGTTGTGGTATCCGGGAGTGAAGTCCTTGATGGCCCAGCAGTCGGAGGTTATGAGGCCCTTGTAGCCCCATTCTCCGCGCAGGATAGTGTTTATAAGGTAGTCCGATGCACCGCAGGGAACGCCCCTGAAGCGGTTGTAGGCTATCATGACTTCCTGGACATTGGCTTTTACCACAAGGTCCTTGAATGCGGGAAGGTAGGTTTCGCGAAGGTCCCTTTCGGAGACTTCGGCATTGTAGCTGTGCCTGTTCCATTCCGGACCTGAGTGCACGGCAAAGTGCTTGGCGCAGGCGTGGGCCTTGAGAACCGGAGCGTTCACATCACCCTGCAGGCCTCTGACCACAGCGACGCCCATGCGGCCGGTGAGGTACGGGTCTTCGCCGTAGGTTTCCATGCCCCGGCCCCAGCGGGGATCACGGAAGATGTTTATGTTTGGAGTCCAGAACGTAAGGCCTTCATACCAGCCCACGTGGCCCTTTTCCTTGGCCAGGCGGTTCTTGACGCGGGCTTCGTCGCTCACGGCAGTGAAAACGTCCAGAAGGAGGGCGTCGTCGAAGGAAGCCGCCATGCCGATGGGCTGCGGGAAAGTGGTGGCCTTTCCGTTACGCGCCACCCCGTGCAGAGCCTCGTTCCACCAGTTGTACGCAGGAATCTCCTTCACCGGCGCATCCGGGGCCGTTATCGCCACCGGTGCCGATGGATGCATCATCAGCGACGCCTTCTCCTCAATCGTGAGTCCCTCAATGAGCTTTGCGGCCTTTTCCTCTGCCGATGGCTTTACGTTACAAGACATTACAGTCAAGATCGTCAATAATACTATCTGCTTTTTCATAATCACAAATATAGCCAATTACCGGAAACAATCAAACCACCACTTTTTGCTCTGAGATGGCGTTTTTGGTGGTTTGGCGCTGTTTAAACATAGGCAAACCACCGTTTGGGCGCACCAGAGGCCGAAAACGGTGGTTTGAATGTATCCAAGGCGCCAGACACGGTGGATTGGATAGGCGCCGGAGTTCTGCTAGAAATAGGCGACGGTCTTCTGCTCGACGGCGGAGAGAATCTGGTTGGCGAGGCGGGAGACGCCGAAGCGGAACAGGTTCTTGTTCAGCCACTCCTGGCCGAGGACGGTGCTTACGATAGAGTAGTAGCACACTGCGTCAAGGGCGGAAGAGATGCCGCCTGCGGCCTTGAAGCCAACCTTCTTGCCGGTGGATTCATAGTACTTCTTAATGCACTGGCACATCACGTATGCGGCCTGGGGCGTGGCGTTGACCTTCACCTTGCCGGTAGAGGTCTTGATGAAATCGGCACCGTTTTCCATTGCAAGGAAGGAGGCTTCGGCAATGAGTTCCGGAGTAACGAGAAGGCCGGTCTCGAGGATGACCTTGAGGACTACGGGGCGGCCCAGTTCGGCAGCTACCTTGTCGATGCACTTGCGGGAAGCGAGGATCTCCGCACCGGCGGTTTCGAGGTCTCCGGCGAGGAAGCTGTTCAGGGCAAGGACTATGTCAATTTCGTCGGCACCGCCGCGCACAGCCAGCTCAATCTCGTGGAGTTTCACCTCCAGGAAGCTCTGGGACGTGGGGAAGCAGCCGGCTACGGTAGTCACATGGACGTCGGGGTTGCTGCGCAGGGAAGCGACCACGTGTCCAAGGTTGGGATACACGCAGATGGATGCGGGGAGAGGGTATGAAGGATAGTCCTTCTCGAAGGAATTGACCTTCTTGGTGAGGGCGGCGACGCTTTCCGGCGTGTCTTCATTTGCAAGGGTGGTAAGGTCCATGATGGCAAAGCACTCCTTGTACACCTTTTCAGACGCTACCTTGTCCAGGTTGCTTGCAATGAGCTCCAGATGGCGGGCAATGGCCTCTTTGTCCGGCGTGTAGCCGTATTTGTTGGAAAGTGACATATATTTATCCTTTAATTTGTATTTTATATCCTTCGTCAATAAGAGGCTGCACAAGGGAGCGCATTTCCTCTACTGTATATTTTGAAAGCCCTTTCATGGGCGTTTCGCGGTCTATGGTATAGACCATGACTTCGCGCGGGCGAAGCCTTCGCACTATGGACATCCACTCGTTCACCCATTCCCCCGTGCAGAAGGATGGCGCCTTGAGGAACATAGTCTGCAGCACAAAATTGCCTTCGAAGCGCTCCAGGGACCTGACAACCTCTTCTACGGAGTATTTTCCCACGGGGCGGTTGATGAGTGCGGCCTTGTCGTCCGACGGGGCATCAATCTTCATGATGGGATTGTCCACGAGCCTGAGGGCCTCGAGAACATCGGCTTTGAAAGCCATGGTGGCGTTTGACAGAACGGACACCTTTGCCGCAGGGAAATACCTGTCCCTAAGGGAGACGGTGTCTGACACTATCTGCGCAAAGTCCGGGTTCAGGGTGGGTTCGCCGTCGCCGGAGAAGGTTATGGAGTCGATGGGTGTTCCGCTTGCGGAGCACTCCTTCAGCTTGGCTTCAAGGGCCTCACGCACATCGGCAGCGGTGGGAAGACGCCTGTCCCCCAGCCCGTCCTTGTTCCAGCCGCATTCGCAGTAGATGCAGTCGAAATTGCACACCTTCCCCTCCTGGGGCAGCAGGTTGATGCCCAGCGAACTGCCCAGCCTGCGGCTGAAAATGGGGCCGAAAACCGTCTTCTCTCTCATCATAGGGCAAGACTGTCTGCCGGCGCTGCCGCCGATGTATCACGTACGAATACCAGCGTATCCAGGTCCCATGCAAGGGTGTCTTCCGGAGGGAAATACTCAACCGCATTCCCCACAAGGCGGAAGTGCAGCGAGTCGATTATATCCTTCGGGACCCTGGGCCCCTTGGTTGTATCCACGCTGCGGGCATATATTGCCATCAGGGACTTTTTCCACTCCTCGTACTCGGCCAGTTTCTGGATATCCTTAGCCTCCTTGTCAAGGCGTTCGGCCACGTCGGCAAACACGTTGGAGAACTTTTCGGGGTTCTCTATGTAGATGTTCACGCTGTAGATGTAGTCGTCGGTGGTGTAGCCGTAGGCCTGGAAGATGCCCTCGTAGACAAGGGAAGTGTCGGCAATGCGCCTCAGGGTGAAATCGTTCCTTATCTGCTGGTCCAGCAGGAACATGTCATGGTAGATGTTCACCATGTCCTTGCGGGATATCTTGCGCGGTCCGTTGCAGGAGAGCGCAAGCAGCAGAAGGAGAACGATATAACCCAGACGCTTCATTATCTCAGGATTGCACCGAATTCGGCCTTGAGGGTATCCAGGATGCGCTGCATGGTCTTTTCGACCTCGGCATCGGTAAGGGTGCGTTCAGGGTCCTGAAGCACGAATCCAAGGGCGTACTGCTTCTTTCCCAGGAGTATCTTCTCTCCACGGTAAACGTCGAAGAGGGTCACGCTCTTGATGAGCTTCTTGCCGGCCTTGATGGCAGACTTGCGAAGGTCTGCATACTGCACCTTCTCGTCAAGGAGGAGGGCAAGGTCACGGCGCACCTCAGGGAAGCGGGGCAGCTCCTTGAAGGAGAACTTGTCGCGCTTTACGAGGGTGAAGAGCACCTCCCAGTTGATTTCGGCGGCGAAAACGGGCTGCTTTATGCCGAAGCGCTTTGCCAGCGCAGGGCTCACTGTACCCATCGTCGCAAGCAGCTGGGGCTCACGGCCGGGAAGGCTCCAGGTGATGCCCTCGGCAAAAATGTCGGAAGGGGCTGCGCCCTGGATGAGCGTGCCGATATCTACCCTGTAGCGCGCAAGAAGAGCCTCTACATAGCCCTTGAGGGTGAAGAAGCTGGACTTGCCTGTAGGATTCCTCCAGGACTTTTCCGGAGTACCGGAAAGGAACAGGGAGAATGCGCGGTGCTCCTCATAGCCTGCAAGGGTGGTTCCGTCTATCTCCGGAAGTCTCTGGTATACAGAGCCATACTCGAAGAACTTGAGGGAGGTAATCTGCCTGTTGATATTGTATGCCACAACCTCCAGGCCGCTCAGAAGCAGGGTCTGGCGCATTACGTTCAGATCCTGGCTCAGAGGATTGACAATGTGCACGCAGCGCTCTGCGGGGAAGGTTGTAAGTTTGGTGTAGTAGTCTTCCTTGGTAAGGGAGTTGTTCATGGTCTCCACAAAGCCGTTGGAGGCCAGGAAGTTGGAGATGGAGTTACGGATTGCCTCCGGCTCCGGTGAAGGGCTGGCGTTCACGCTCATGCGCAACGTCTGAGGCAGCTCTATGTTGTTGTAACCGTAGATACGGAGAATCTCCTCCACAACGTCGCATTCGCGGGTAACGTCCACCATATAGCTCGGAGCGGCAACCAGGGCACCTCCGGGGCGCTTTTCCACGAATTCGTAGGCCATCGCCTTGAGTATCTTCTCAATGGTGTCGTGGCCGATTTTCTTGCCGATGAAATGCTCGATCCTGTCGTAGTCCAGCTCAATCTGAGCCTTGGGGATGGGCTTCTCGTAGACCTCGCGGAGTTTTCCCACCACATGGCCGCCTGCAACCTCCTGGATGAGGAGGGCGGCACGGAGGGCGCCGTACATTGCGGCCTCGGGGTCTGCACCGCGCTCGAAGCGGAAGCTGGCATCGGTGGAGAGCTGCTCCTTCTTTGCAGTACGGCGGATGGAAGCGGGATCGAAGTATGCGCCTTCGATGAAAACGCTTGTGGTAGCGTCGGTTACGCCGGAATCCTCACCGCCGAACACGCCCGCGATGCACATGGGGCCCACGGTATCGGCAATGACCATATCCCTCTCGCAGAGTTTCCTCTCGATGCCGTCAAGGGTTTTGAGGACTTCGCCTTCGGCAGCGCGGCGAACGATCACCTTTCCGCCACGGATCTTGCCCGCGTCGAAGGTGTGCAGCGGCTGGCCGGTCTCGAAGAGGATGAAGTTACTGATATCCACGACGTTATTGATGGGCTTGAGGCCGATGGACATGAGCCTCTTCTGCAGCCATTCCGGTGAAGGGGCCACCTTCACGCCTTCCATGGTGATACCCACGTAGCGCGGTGCACCCTCTGCATCCTGAACCTCCACGGGGATGGACTCCCCTGCTCCCTCGGCAAAAGCGTCGACGGAAGGGCGGTTCAGCTTGAAGGGAAGGTCACGGGCGCCAAGATAGCCTGCAAGGTCACGTGCAACACCCCAGTGGGATGCGGCATCCGGCCTGTTTGCGGTAATCTCATACTCTATAACCGCCTCATCCTCAAGGCCAAGATATTCATATGCAGGTGTGCCGATTACGGCATCCTCCGGAAGGACCATGATTCCGTCATGGCTCGAACCGATTCCCAGCTCGTCCTCTGCGCAGATCATGCCGAAGCTCTCCACCCCGCGGATCTTGGACTTCTTGATCTTGAAGTCCCCGGGAAGGCAGGTGCCGATGCGTGCAAAGAGCACTTTCTGCCCTGCAGCCACGTTGGGGGCGCCGCAGACAACCTGTACGGGCTCCGGAGAGCCGTCGTCTACCGTCGTGATATGAAGATGGTCGGAATCCGGATGCGCCTCGCATGTGAGGACCTTTGCCACCACCACGCCTTTGAGGCCGCCGGGAACGGCTTCTGCCATTTCCACGGAATCCACCTCAATACCTATCGAAGTCATAGCGTCTGCAACCTCCTGCGGGTTCAGACTGCACTCCAGATACTCCTTTAACCAACTGTAAGAAACTTTCATAATTCTTGAATTTATCTTACAAATATACTAAAAAACCCTCAATAATCAATTTTGTATGATAAAGGTTGGTTTTTAGGCCACCAACCTTTATCGCCAATATCGGTTTCTACGTGGGTATATCGGCATAAAACTGATAAAGGCTGGACGCATAAAATCCAACCTTTATCAAAACCGTTCCGGTAAGAGTCCTATCTCTTCACCGTTGCGCTCAGTTTGATGTCCGCGGAACTTGCGCCAACCTCAATCCGGTACTCTCCCGGGTCTGTTACCCATGCATGTGCGGGAGTGTAGTAGTGGGCGAAGGCATCGGCCTCCAGATGGACGGTGAAGGTGACGGAAGCGCCGGGGGCGATGAGTTTCTTGTCGTAGCCCTTGAGCTCACGGGCGGGACGGGGCACGGAAGGACTTACCGGAGCCACATAGACCTGCGCAACTTCCTTGGCTGCAACCTTTGACGTGTTCTTCACGGTGAAGGTTACGTCATAGCCGTCTGCCACAGGAGCCACAGTGAGGCCGGAGTACTCGAACGAAGCATAGGAGAGGCCGAATCCGAAAGGATAGAGCGGCTTAACGCCAAAGTGTTCGGCACCGCGATAGCCAACGAAAACGCCTTCCCTATACTCTGTGAAGGGATATCTGTCACGGGTTCCTGAAGGGTGCAGGGGCTGGGTTCCGTACCACTTCTGCACGGGGTTGGCCTTCTGCGAGCCCCACCAGGTGAATGGCAGCCTTCCGGAAGGAGAGACCTTGCCGGTGAGGATGTCTGCGAGGGCATTGCCGCCTTCCTGGCCGGGATACCAGTCAAGGACGATGGCTTTGGCCTTGTCGGCCCAGGGCATTTCCATTTCGCCGCCGGAATTGAGCACCACCACCACGTTCTCATTGTACTTTGCAACCCTTTCAACGAGGGAATTCTGATAGGAGTTAAGGCTGTATTTGCGGTCACTTGCCTCTGTCTCGGTGTCCCTGTTGAATCCTATGCACACAACAACCACGGAGGCCTTTTTGAGCTCTGCCTCATCAGGTTCTCCAAGAAGCGTGACGGGATATTTCTTCCCAAGCGAATTGAGGCCGATATAAGGCGTCACTCCCTTTCCGTCTTCAGGGGTTACCCAGCCTGAGCCGCCGCCGCACACAATCATATTTGCATTGGGGCCGATAAGGGCTATTTTCGAGCCCTTTTTCAGGGGCAGGATATTGTCTTCATTCTTCACCAGCACCGGGCCTTCCAGGGCGACCTCGTAGGCGCGTTTCTGGGAGACGGCCGCATCCTCGGCAGAAGGTTCTGCCTCAATGCTTTTGTCAAGGAAGCCGTAAGCAATGAAAGACTGGAGAATGTGTACGCACTTGGTATCAAGTTCCGCCTCGGAAATGACACCGTTTTCGAGGAGTTCTTTCACCACGGACGGTTTGGTGTCGTATGCGCGGGGCATTTCCAGGTCCACTCCGCCCTGCATGAAGCCCACCAGGCTGTAGGTGGAAGTCCAGTCTGTCATCACCAGACCGTCAAAGCCCCATGCCCTTAGGTTGTCATTCACCAGCCATGAGTTTTCTGCCGCGTGCATTCCGTTAATTGGATTGTAGCTTGTCATGACAGCACCCACATGCCCTTTTTCCACAGCCTTGCGGAAGGTGGGGAAGTAGATTTCGTTCATGGTGCGCTCATCGGCATTGGAACTTACGCCGTGGCGGTCATACTCCTGCTGGTTAAGGGCAAAGTGCTTGATTGTTGCCATTACGCCCTGGTCCTGCATTCCGTTGATGTAGGCAAGGGCAGTCTCACCGGCAAGATAAGGGTCTTCCCCGTAGTATTCGAAGTTGCGGCCGCAGAGGGCGCTGCGGTAAATGTTCACGCCGGGGCCCAGCATTATCTGCACTCCGTGGGCCTTGGCGGCGCTGCCTATTCCGGCTCCCATCTCATAGACCACCTCCCTGTTCCAGGTGGCGGCAGCTGAAACTCCGCAGGGGAAGAAAGTGCTGTTGATGTTCTTACCGTCCACGTTCCTCAAGCCCTGGGGGCCGTCGGCCATGCGGATGGCGGGAATTCCAAGGCGCGGAATACCGGCGGTGTGGAAACCGTCCACCTTTCCGGAAATGAGGTCTATCTTCTCATCCACAGTCATTTGGGATACGAGCTTTGCTGCACGTTCCTTATGTTCCCGGGTAATGACAGGCCCTGCCATGAGGCTCATCGAGACAGCGGCAAGCGCCAGGGAAAGAATGAATCGTTTCATATTTTGTTACTGTATATCTTCCTTAGTGAAAAGATCCTCGACGAATGCCTTTTTGTCAAAGACCTTGAGGTCTTCCACGCCTTCTCCGATGCCCAGGAACTTGATGGGAATCTTGAAGCCGTCCACGATGCCCACGACTACGCCGCCCTTGGCGCTGCCGTCCAGCTTGGTAACGGCAAGGGATGTCACCTTGGTCGCCCTGGTGAACTCCTTGGCCTGCTGGAAGGCATTCTGGCCGGTGGTGGAATCCAGCACCAGAAGGACGTCGTGCGGGGCGTCGGGAATGACCTTGCCCACGACGTTCCTTATTTTGGTGAGCTCGTTCATGAGGTCCACACGGTTGTGAAGGCGGCCGGCCGTGTCGATGAGGACCACATCGGCCCCGCGGGCAACGGCAGACTTTACTGTGTCGTAGGCCACGGCGGCGGGGTCTGCGCCCATGGGCTGCTTGACGATGTCCACGCCGGCCCTTTCGGCCCAGACCACCAGCTGGTCTACCGCGGCGGCACGGAAGGTATCGGCAGCGCCTATCACCACCTTCTTTCCCTGCTTTCTGAGCATGGCCGCCAGCTTGCCGATGGTTGTGGTCTTCCCCACCCCGTTCACGCCCACCACGAGCATGACGTAGGGCTTCTTGGAGAAGTCGAAGGGCTGGACGGGCTCATCGGCCCCCATGAGATCGGAAATCTCGTCACGGATGATGGCGGTGAGCTCGTCAAGGTCTACGTACTTGTCTTTTTCCACCCTGTCCTCGATGTTCTCGATGAGCCTCAGGGTGGTGTCCACGCCCATGTCAGAGGCCAGGAGGGCCTCCTCGAGGGCATCCAGGACGTTGTCGTCCACGCGGGACTTCCCGCTGATGGCCCTGCCTATCTTTTGGAAGAAGTTCAGGTTGGTCTTCTTCACTCCGCTTGCAAAAATTCCCATAATGTACAAAGATAATCATTTTGCGGGATATTCTCCAAAACTTCCTGCGTGAAATATAACAACCTATAGCACAACGTGTTACGCAAAAGGCTTGCCGCGAAATCGGGGCAAGCCTTTTGCTATAACTACTGATTATCAATCAGTTGCATTTCACGCCACCCTCCTTGTGGCCTTGAAGGATGTCCAGAATGTGTCAAAACCGGAATTCTCGGTCGTGGCCCAGCGGTCTCCGATAATCCACATATCACTGTGAAGCACGAACAAGCCAGGTTCCTTTACCGTGAACTTGACATCGCCTCCTTGGTAATTTGCCAGGGTGTGGCCGGCGCCGTTGGCATCAAATGTCAACGGAAGTGCTGAAGAGGGATCGGTAAAGACCATAGTACCATCGCTGTAGGTACCATAAATATATGAGCAGGCTGCAGGGTCTCCAAGCGTACGGTTTGCATAGGCCGTTATCATTATATTGCCCTTGGAACTGTCGTCGCTGGCTGAAATGGAAATGGTTGTTGTACCGGTGTTGTTCCAGTAATCAACGTATTCAACGGAGTAGTCTCCCACCACATCGGACACATCTCCTGCCAGAGCTTCATATTGGAAGGGCTCACAACCGGGGAATACAATTTCAATGGCTCTCTCCTGATGGTCGAAGCCAATCTCGTAATCGTAGTTATCGGTGCCGAAACCATCTCCTCTGTAGCAGGGGCCGATTTCCACATTGGCAGGAAGGATACCTTCCTGCTGCCAATTGAGAACGTTGCAGAAGAAATACCCATAATCGCCGTTACGTACCCAAGGCTTGAATGTAGCCTTTCCTTCGGCCGTGACTTCAATATCGACGAAATAAGGCTCGGAGGCAACGGCTTTTGCGTCTGACACATTGAATACGAACCACTCTCCGGAATTGTCTCCGAGATAAGGTTTTGCAATGCGGAACAAGCCGTCATGGTTAACATCCTGCTGGAATTCTACCTGTGCATAATCCGTGAGGCCGGCAAATGTCCAGACGAAGTTGTCACGGAACCTTCCGGTACCAAGAGACTTCCAGTCTGCATCTTTTTTGAAACTGGCCGTAAGCGAGCCGTAAGCTACAGCCCAGGGCCAGCTGCCGCCGTGATTATTTGCCCAGTCTTCTTCCGTACAGGTTCTAAGACCGCATGCTTCACAACCGACAGCCTGGATTTTACCGGTTCCAAGAACCTCAAACCGTGCATCGACTACACCTTCATTGAAAAAATCAAGAGCTACGTAAGGCTTTGTCTCTGCATCGGAGAATGGATTCGCGCCGAATATCTGGTCCTTGGGGAATGTAATGTACTTGCCGTCGAAGGTGCCGTACTGCTTTCCGGAGACGCCTGCGAACATTGTCATCATGACATTGCCGTTGGCCTCGTCATCGCTTGCCTCGAGAACTATATCACCGGGCTCGCTGCTGCTGCCATAAGAGTGCGAGGTAACCGTGACCTCATACGTGCCGATGATATCTTCCAGAGTGTATAACTTCATGGCGTCCAGCACGATGGGCTCGATGTTCACTACGGCGTTACGCACTACCTGGACATCACTCTTGAAGGTAAAACTCTCGATTGCAGCCCAGCTGCTGTTGCACAGTTCGAACTTGGTTCCCGCCGGAAGGATGCCGTCCGGGATGAAGAACCAGTACTCCATGGTCTGGTTGAAATCTGTAGGGGCATTCCAGTTGTAACGGTCTGTCCAGGGGTCGATGCTGGAAGTCATGTGAATCATGCCGTCATCGGCGGAAACTGCATACCAGCCATTCAGGTTGCTGGAAGACTTGGTATCAGCAGGGACCTCGAGATATGCATAAGCGGTCTCAGCGGGCACGTTCTCGACGGTGAATTTCACGGCGCCTGCGGCGCTCTTGAACTGGTAGAAGCCGTCGGCATCCTTGGTTCCAAGAAGCGGCATGCTTGAGAGCGGGTCTGTGAGTGAAGGCTTCACGGAGCCCCAGAGGCGGAATGCGCCGTTTGAGGGGTCATAGGCAAAGTCGTTGCAGGCATAGCCGTCCATGGTCTGGGTGTAAGGATAGGACGCCAGGTCGTGAAGGGTAAGGCCTTCTGCCAGTTCCCCGGTGAAGGTTACCACGGGACCGCTTTCCTGGGTTGTGAAAGGTACCACCACCTGGCCTTCGGGACCGTTGCATACTACGCCGATGATGTCTCCTGCGCTCCAGGAGAACTTGCCGGCCTCGTTATATGCGGTCTTTGTGGCTTCAAAACCGGCCTGGATGGTTACGGTGCGGGTTTTCTGGGCGGTATTCTCTGTGATACCGGACTCTCTCTGGCAGGCAATAAGGGCAATCGCTGCCGCTAAAAAGAAGAAAAACTTTTTCATAACAGTAGCAATTTATCAGTTCCAGGGATTGGTATTTACAGGATCGCCCAGGTCTTCGCCGTGGGAGCCCTTCTTGTCTATTGTAACGACGCATACGGCAGTCTTGCCGGAGCAGGCGACGGTGATTTCGGCCTTGCCCATTGCAAGTGCGGTGACGACGCCGTCCTTCACCGTAGCGATTGTCTCATCGGAAGAAGTCCAGGTGAGGTTTGCGGCCTCATCGGCATTGGAGGGGTTCACGGTGGCCTTGAGGGTGAGGGTTTCACCCACGAAGATGGCGGCCTCGGTCACGTCAAGGGAGACGGACTCCACGTTCACGACGGTATGCAGGACGGTGACCTTGCAGGTTGCGCTCTTGCTGCCGGCTGTGGCGGTGACGGTGGCTTCACCTTCCGCCACGGCGGTAACTACGCCGTCCTTCACTGTTGCAACCTTCTCATCGGAACTTGTCCAGACAACGGTCCTGTCCTCGTCTGCGTTGGAGGGAAGGACGGTTGCCTTGAGGGTTTCCGTTTCTCCGGCATAGAAGCTTATTTCAGTCTTGTCAAGGGTGACGGAGGTGATGGCAACGGCCTCCCTCGCACTCTGGGTAACGTTGACGCTCAGTTTCACGTCGTCGGAGAGGAAGCTTATCTTCGCCTTCCTGTCGGCAAGCTGGTCATTTGCCTGTACAGACACGGTAACGGTGTTTTCACCCGCTTTTCCGCTGGCCGGATTTACGCTGAGCCAGGACACGAGCGCCTTGGTCTCTTCCGTATCCACGGACCATTCCTTGGCAGAGTTGAATTTGAGCGTGACGCTGTTTGCACCGGAGTTCACTGCGATGCCCTTGGAGAAGAGGTCTGCCGACGCCCCCGCAGGGGTGAGGGATGCAGCCACCTCGGCCGCTTTCTTCTCACAGGATGCCGCTGCAAGGAGGAGTGCAACTGCGCCTAGGAGTGTAATACGTTTCATTTGTATAAGTAGTTGATTCTTAATTGCCTATAGTAACCTTTTTACGGGTGCCGTCATACTGGACAGCCCAGAGGCTGTTGCCGGACAGGTTCACGGGGCTCGTGAACTCGAAGAGGTTGGAGAAGTAGAGGATGTCTCCGTCGTCGGCCGTGCCGCGGCGCACCTCAACTGCAACGGCCTGGTCGCAGTCTGTGAGGGTAACCTTGTAGCCGTTTACGGAAGCCTTGGGGGTCTTGGTAATCTGGACCTTGTCACGGTACTGCTCCCAGTAGCCCATGTCGGAGTACTTGGTGGAGCCGATGCTCTTGCGGTCTTCCAGGTACTGGATAGGAGCTGCCTTGGGAAGGTTCATGGCGCGTACACGGGCACGGGACTCATTGATCATGGCCTCGGTAACCTTGTACTGCACGGTGCCGTACTGTTCGTACTGCTGGTCGATGGGAATGAAGAATCCCCAGATGTCGAAGAACTCGGTGAGGTCTTCACCTGCAGCCACACAGGCGGCTTCGTAATACTCGAGCTGGGCCCTTCCTGCATCTTCCGCACGGTTGTAGTAGACCGGGGCCATTTCGCTCGGAAGCGGGTTCTGCCTCAGGTACTCGAAGAGGGTGGGCCAGAAGTCGGCCTTGTAACCGGCGTTGTGGTAGTAGTTCCACAGCTGCCAGTTCATCCTCATGTGCAGTTCGGGATCCTCGTTCTGGTAGCTGCCGTCGCCGTAGAGGGCCCAGGGCCTTGCACCGGCGTACTCGCCTGCGAGGTCCTTGATGGTCTTGCCGCGGGAGAACTGGGTCTTGTAGTAATCATCGCCGGCAAGCATCATGACGCAGTAGTTGGAGAAGAGGTTGTTGGAGCTCTCGGTGCAGCTCTTCCAGTTGATGGCCTGCTGGTTCACGTGACCCATTTCATGGCAGGGTCCCCAGCCGCCCTCGTTAGCCCTCAGGGCCTCGCGGGAGCCGATCTTGGCAAGGGTGGTGACATTGAACTGCACCCTCCTGTGGGAGGCGTCCATGTACTGGTTCTTGTTGGTGGAGGATACGGCCATCATGTGGTTGTTGAACCAGGCCTTCTTGTCCAGGCCCATCAGCTGGTGCTGCCACATGATGATATCGTCCCATGCCTTGATACCGGAAAGGATGCTGGAAGGGAAATCGGACCTGAGCTGGTTGGTGTGGAAGAGGAACATGCACTTTTCGCCCTTCACTACAAAGTACTTGTAGGTACAGCGGTTAAGGAGTTCCTTGTAGCGCTCCTCGCTGTGGCGGGCGGGATCGTAGTATCCCTGTACCTTTCCGCAGCCCGGGAGGATGTGGACCTTCACGCTCTTGTAGGAAGAGATGGGGGTGGTGTCCGGGTGGAGAGGATCGGCCTGGGGAACGGTGTTCATTACATAGGCCATGCCGGGAGACTGGATGCGGACGGTATTGATGCCTTCCTTGAGCTCGATGTTCTGGTCCCAGCCTTCGCCTTCACCGCCGCCGCCGTAGTTGGGGCCTTCGCCGTCGGCCCTGTCGCCGTAGATGGCAAGGCTCACGCTCTGGCCCTGAGGAATCTTGTCCACGCAAACGAGGATGTCCTTGCCCTGCTCAACCTCGATACCGGTGGGGTTGTTCATGGCAGAGTAGATTCGTGTCACGAGGGCCCTGTTCACGCGGTTGTCGGCATAAGGCTCGTAGGTATGGATGCGGAAGTCCTTTTCACCTTCGTCGTAGGTGCCGTTGAGAAGCGGCATGGCCACGTTTGTCGCAAGGAAGGGGCTCACGGCGTTCATCTGGATGATATCCCTCTTGGTGACGCCTTCCTTGAGCTCGGAGCAGGACTTGTCGGTAAAGATCTTCTCTATCCAGGAGTTGATTTCGCTGCGGTTGGTGTTGAAGAATTCAACCTCGGCGCAGGAGATGTACTGGCCGTCGGTGTAGTTGGTGTGGTTGGGGTCTGAGTCGTCCTGGACCTCGAATTTCACGGCCACAGCGCCTTCCATGGGCTCATCGAGCCAGATGGTCTGGTAGCCGCCGGCACCGTTCAGGTTTGCGGTCTGCGCGTGGGTGTACGGGGCCGATGCATCGTTCTTCCAGTAAATCTCGACCGTGCCGAACTGGCCTCTCCAGTGGGAGCCGAAGGTGCCCTGGTATGCACGGTGCATGATGCTTATGTAGTCGATGCGCTCGGTGCCGTCGAAGGTGAATTCCAGGGTAACGGGGAAGTTGGTGGTTACCTCGTACGGGGAATGATAGTAGGTATCATAGCTGCCGTCCACGAGGTTCTCCACGGGGCCTTCATAGGAGCTCACCTGGCTTGCGCTCACGCTCACAACCTTCACCTTGTTGTCAGAGAAAACGTCGGTGGAGGTGACGGAAATGCTGTTCTGGGTGATGACGCAGGTGACATCGGCCTTGCTGTAGGAGTTGTTCCTTGCGCTGAACTCGACCTTGGCTTCCCTCTTGTCAGGGAGCTCGTTCACATCGATGTCGTAAACGAAGCGGGTGCTTGCGAAGCCCTTGGTGGCGGGTTCAATCGCAGAGAAGCGGATCCAGTTCTCGCCGTCATCGGCATTGAAGGCGGGCCTGGTGGCCTTTTCCTCGTCAAGGTCTACGTTGGAGACCACGTCCAGGGAGAGGGTTCCGCCCTCTGCGCCGATGGTTGCGTTCTTGACGATGATGGCCGGGCCGTAACCGGTCTGGATGACGCTCATGGAATAGGTCTTTCCGGCAGCGGACACCTGGACGATAGCCTCGCGCTTTTCCTCCTTGTCGGTGTTGCTGTCCACGGAAACCATCACTCCCTTGTCGGAGCCGATGCTCCTGCCGATATGGCACCAGGAGGCGCTGGAGTCGAACTCCCATTCATCCTCGGAGACGTTGGTGGTCACGGGGATGAGCGCAATCTGGGCATTCTGGTCCAGGGCGATGACGGAGTACTGATCCATATCTATCTTGAAGGTGCCGGGAGCGAGCTCCTGGCCTTTTTCCTTCAGGCAGGCGGCAGTCATTACAACCGCTGCCGCCACGCAGAATATTCTGAATATCTTTTTCATACTTAGTCGGATCCGAAGAGTTTGAGTTCAGAGAGGGATGTCCAGGGCTGGTTCCCCGAAGTGTAAACCTGGCGAAGGTCTCCGGCTACGGATTCCGCAATGCCGAAGCGGATATAGCGGAACGAGCTTGCGGCGCTCATGACGGGGAGGGTGATCTCCTGTCCTGCCCCTGCCGATGCCATTTCGTCGGTCTGGGCTTCGCCGATAACGGTATAGCTTGTGCCGTCGGTGCTCACGCCCACAACCACGTGCGTGGGAACGCCGTTGGTGTTCTGGGAACGCGTGTTGTAGGTGAATACGATGGACTTCAGAGGAGTCTTGAGGGCTATGTCAATCCAGACGCCGTAGACGGGATCGGCATTGCTGACGAAGAATCCCCAAGGCGAATGCCAGTAGGTAAGGGTGTTGTCGTCGATAAGGGCGGGTGCGCCGGTACCGTCGTTACCCTGGTCTGCGCTCACGGAAATCATGTCCGACGTGATGGTGATCTGGTCGGGATCCAGGCGCAGGTTCAGAAGGTAGAGATCCTTGCCTTTGTCGATGGAGAATTCCTCCTTGGAGCAGTCTGTAATGCGGATAGGCAGTGCATACTCCTTGAGCATCTCCATGTTCTCGCGGTTGATTTCCACGGAGAAGGGAGCCTCGAGTTCGCCCTTGGCGAAGGTGAGGGTTGTCCCGGAAAGCGTGTAGCAGTCGGCAGGAAGAATGGTATAGTCCTTGTCCTGGGCTGCGTTGTAGGCGGCAAGCCAGGCCTCATCCTGGACGGCGATGCTGCAGGTGAAATCCCAGAGGTTTTCATCCATGTTCAGCGAAACGCGGTTGGAGTAGGTCTGCTTTGTCTGGCTGGCGCTGGTATACTTGTGGGTTTCCACGCCGGGAGCCACCAGGGAGATGTAGGGGATCTCGATTTCGGGCTTCAGGATGATGATGTTGATATCGTCGGAAACGTTGCCCTCGGAGAAGACCTGGAGGCCAAGCACGTACTGGCTGTCGGGATCCGACTCCTGGAGCGCGCTCAGGGCCACGGTCTTGATTCCAAGGTTCACCACCTGGTAGCTGTCATCCGCGCCGAAGCTCAGCTTCACCTTCTTCTGGTCCTGGAGCGGAGAGCGCTTGTCGTCCACAAAGGTGTACATGCCGGAAGGGATGAGCTTGTAGGAGGTCTCATTCTTGATGTTGTACATGGAAAGCTGGGCCTCGTCAAAGGGCATTACAGTTGCCGATGCGGTGCCTTCGAGGTTCCTTCCGCTCTTGCACACGGGAATGCGGTACAGACCGTCTTCCCCGGTGCGGAAGAGGGTGAGGGACTGTTCTCCCCCGTTACGGAAGTAAACCATCGTCTGGAACTCTTCCATATAGTCGTTGCGGTGGTCTTCACAGGAAGTGACCGCAGTGACGGCCGCAAGGGCCATGACCAATATGCTTAATGTCTTTTTCATAATCGTAACGCGGTTTACCATCCGTAATTCTGGACGAGGACTGTATTTCTGTCAAGTTCCCTCTGGAGGAAGGGATAGAGATAGTGATTGCTGCGGAATACGCGCTGCTCGACGGCTTTGCGGGTCCACATCTCGCCGGGAACGGCGGTCACGGTGCGGCTGGCCTTCACATCGGTGTCCAGGCCGTAAACGGGGCCGTTGCAGACTTCCGGTGCAATCATCCAGGTGCGCACGTCATAGTAACGGAGGCCTTCCTGGGCAAGCTCAACCTGGCGTTCACGGCGCACAAGGTCGATGAGCCCGTCGGTATCGGCATCGGTATAGATGTCCATGATGGGGGCCATACCGCTGCGTTCGCGGAGGGAATCCCAGAGCTGCATTGCAAGGGCGTGGTCCACGTCGGGGCCGGTAACGCCGTTGGCTTCGCACTCGAGGACAGCCTCGATGTAGTTAAGCAGCACTTCGGCATAGCGGAAGGTAGGGAAAGTCACGGTGCCCCACTGGCCCTGGTAGGAGTCTACGGTGTGGTCGGCCCACTTGTTCACCAGGTATCCGGTAATGGGATAGTCGTGGGTGGTGTGGCCGGCGGCGCCGTTGGCAAAGTATGCGCGGCCCACTGCCTCGCCGTGCTTCCAGCCGGTGCCCGGGAAGTAAACCGTCACGTAGAAGCGGGGTTCGCGGTCCTTGTACATCCTGGGAGAGTTGGATGTGGCATCGGCATCGGAGCACTCGAGGGCCTTCAGGAAGGGGTTCACGATGCTCACGAGGTCGAACTCGCGCTCTGCGGCGGGATAGCCTGAACGGCTGTCCACAAGGGGTGCTCCGGCGCGGTCATATCCGGTGATGGGATATCGGCCGTCGGCCATTGCATAGGAGTCTACGGAACTCTGGGTAGGGCCCCAGCCGCCGTATGCGGTACCGGTGGCGATGTCGGTAGGAGAAGAGTGAACGCCCAGCGCCCAGCGGCTCTGGTATCCGCCGCTGCAGAAGATGAGCTCGTCATTCCAGTCCTGCTGGAAAACGCCGTAATAATTGAGGTAAGGGTTCTCCGGATGGTCTTTGTCCTTGTGCAGTTCATATACGCCAAGGTCTATCACCCTCTTTGCCGCAGTAGCTGCTGCAACCCACTTCTGGGGGTCGAACTCGGCAGGGAAAAGGGCGGTGCCGTCCGGGTTCCTCATGGTCCTGTAGAGGTTGTTGCCGTTGAACAGGGGGCGGGCCGAATAGAGCTGAAGACGGGATATCACTGCAAGGGCGGCTCCGCGGGTGGGAAGGCCCATGTTGGCGGAATTCTGCTTTGCGGGAAGGTTTTCAGCGCAGTAGGTCATCTCGTCCACGACGTAGTTCACGCACTCCTCCCAGGTGTTTCTGGGACGCTGGAGCTCCTGTGTGGAAGCCGTGAAGTCAAGGAGTTCGTCTCCCAGCAGGAACACGGGGCCGTAGTCCCTCATGAGGAGGAAGTAGTTGTATGCCCTCATGAAGCGTACGCAGTCGTACCAGAGCTGCAGCTGGGACTTTCTGGAGGCGTCGCTCTCGAGGACGGGGTCCGAGCAATTGAGGACGTTCTTCAGGAAGATGTTGCAGTCCCTGATGGCCTGGTAACGGTAGTTGAAGTAGTCATTGGGAACGGTTGTGGCGTTCCAGGAACCGAAGTTTATATAGCGGTACGCATAGTTCCAGGTCATCGAGGCCTCGTCCGTGGCGCCGAAGTAGGGAACGCTGCTGTAGAAGTCGTTTGCATCGTTGGGTGCATATCCCATGCAGTTGAAGAAATACTGCCTGGTATAGTTGAAAGATGCCCAGATCTTGGGTTCGGTGAGCTGTTCGTCTTCCTGGCGGTCAAGGAAAGAGTCGCAGGAAACAGCTGCGAAAGCGGTTAAGGCAATCAGTATATATAAGGTCTTTTTCATATGCGTTCGTCCATTAGAAGTTAGCGTTAAGACCAAAGGACCAGATGCGGTTGTTGGGGTATGAAGCACCCTGGCCTCCACCCTGCTCGGGATCCCAAAGCTTGAATTTCGAGAAGGTGAGAAGGTTGTTTCCGGATACATACACCCTCACGGACTGTATGCCGCCAAGACGCATCAGAAGCTTCTTGGGAAGGGCATAGCCCACCTCGAAGTTCTTGAGCCTCATGAAGGCGCCGTCCCTCTGCCACCAGGACGAAGTCTGGCTGTTGTTGGAGGAGCCGGGACCGGAGCCGCTGGAAAGGCGGGGATAGATGGCATCGGCAGCCTTGGAGAGGTCTGCGCCGTTGTTTGTAAGGCGGTTCCAGCCGTTGTCCCATACATCGGACTGGACTGCAGCCCTTTCGATGGCCGTGCTGGAGAACGGGGATGTGAGGGAAGAACCGCTCACGAAGAAGTTCACGTGATCCACGCCCTGGAAGAAGACGTTGATGTCGAAGCCTTTGTATTCGGCATTGAGGCCGAAACCGTAGGTGATTTCAGGGAGGGTTGTGTAGCCCAGGTAGATGTTGTCGTCGGAATCGATACGGCCGTCACCGTTGATATCCTGGTACTTGATGTCGCCCACGCGGTATTCGCCGAAGGTCTGGACCGGGGAGTTGTCAATCTCCTCCTGGCTCTCGAAGAGGCCCACTGCGAGGAGTCCCCAGGGCTGGCCGGCACCCACGCCGTAAGGCTTGCCGATACGGTTCTGGTACTTGTACTTCCAGTCCGGTTCGTCGTTGTTCACAAGGGTGTTGCGGTTGTAAGTGTAGTTGGCCCTTCCGGTAAGGAAGACCTCCCCTATCTGCTTGTGCCATTCGGCCGACATGTCGATACCCCTGTTGCGGGTTTCGCCCACGTTCACGTAAGGGAGCTTGCTGGTGTTCTGGAGACCTGCGATGCCGGGAAGACCGCCGCGGAGCATGAGGATGCCGGTACGGTGGGAGTCAAAGTAATCGGCCATGACGCGCAGCTGGTGCCAGAGCTCGAATTCCACGCCAAGGTTTAGCTTGGCTTCCTCTTCCCAGGAGAAGTTCAGGTTCTCCGGACGTCCAACTGCAAGGCCGCTGCCGCCGTTTCCGCCGGTTTCGCCGATGGTTGCGGAGTTGCCGGTAATGACGGTGGGAAGGTACAGCCAGCGGGCGCCGCCGATCTGGTCGTTACCCACAAGACCGTATGAGCCCTTGAATTTCATCACGTTGGCGATGTCCTTGAGGGGAGCCCAGAAGTCTTCCTCGGAAATGAGGTAACCAAGGGAGACGGCCGGGAAGAAGCCGAAGCGGTGACCGGGAGCGAAGTTCTCGCTTCCGTTGTAGCCCATGTTGAATTCGCCGAAGTAGCGGTCCCTGTAAGCGTATGTGAGACGGCCTGCGATACCCTGGTTCTTGTAGGGCAGGGATGTGTTGGCGTCTCCGCCGAGGGTGGTGCGCTTGATGGTATGGTTATACAGGAACATTGCGCCCAGGCGGTGTACGCCGCCGAAGAGCTTGTTGTAATTCAGCGAGCCCTCAAGGTAAGTGTTCATCGAGGAGGAACCGCCGGCGGCGTAGGAAAGGCTTGTGGTGCCTTCGGCCACGGGGTCTCCGAAGATGAGGTTTCCTTCCTCGTCACGGCCTGATGCGTGATACTGGCGGGGAGTCTTGGTCCTGGACTGGATCTGGTAGTTCCATGCATCCCAGGAGAACTTGAGGTTTGCGGTGAGGCCCTCAAGGGAGTCGAACAGCTTGCCGAAGTCCTGGGTGATGCCTATCACGGACTGGGATGAGTTCGTGAAGGATTCGGCATAACCGGTGTGTACCAGGAGGTTCCAAGGGTTCTCATTGGTTCCGGAAGGCTTGGAGATGGTGCCGTCCGAGTACTCGTACGGGACAGCATTGGGAGACGTGGAGAATGCCCAGCTCCAGATGTTTCCGGACGAGGTTCCGGGAGAGACCTTGGTCTCGTAGATGTTTGCGAGGTTGAGGGTGAGGATGGTAGACTCCGTGAGGTTCAGGTCCACGTTAGCGCGGAAGTTGAACTTGTCGTAGGAGATGGAGGAGTCGTATCCGTAAACGTTTCCGGCGTTCTTGAATATGGATGATTCAGTGAAGTAGCTTCCGGAAATATAGTAGCGAACGATATCAGAACCGCCTGATACGGAGACGTTTACCCTCTGGTTGGATGCAGCCTTGCGGTACATCCTGTCAATCCAGTTCTCGTCGGGATAGAGGTCGGGATCGGTGTGGTTCACGTAATGGGCGATATCTTCGGGCGTGTAATAATTGGAGTCCGTTGCCCAGTTGTACATGGTTGCGAACTGTTCTGAGTTCACGAACTGAGGCATGATAAGCGGCTGGGTGATACCTGTTTCACTTCTCACGTTCACCTTGGGACGGCCCACGTCGCCCTTCTTGGTAGTGATGAGGATGACGCCGTTTGCACCCCTCACGCCGTACACGGCCGATGCGGATGCATCCTTGAGGATGGAGAAGGAGGCGATGTCGTCCGTGTCCACAAGGTCGAGGTCACGTTCCACGCCGTCAACGAGGACAAGCGGGGTAACGGTTCCCTGGAACGACGATACGCCACGGATATAGAAATCGGCCTGCTTTTCACCCGGCTGACCGTTCTTCTGGACGGCCACCACGCCGGCCAGCTGGCCCGCGAGACCTGTGGAAAGCTTTGCCGACGGCACCTTCAGCGTCTTGGCATCCACGGTAGCGATAGAGCCCACCACGGATTCCCTCTTCTGGGTACCATAGCCCACAACCACAACCTCGTCGAGGGATGTGGACTGGAGCTGCATCTGCACATTGATTGTTGTTCTTCCGTTAACTGGGATTTCCTGGTCATCGTACCCCATGC
The DNA here is from genome assembly GCA_002393945.1 of Bacteroidales bacterium UBA4360. GTDB lineage: Bacteria > Bacteroidota > Bacteroidia > Bacteroidales > UBA932 > Cryptobacteroides. The sequence continues at coordinate 49,372 of DGSO01000016.1, read as the reverse complement.
TGGAGAATACCAGTATACCACCGCCGCCGGCCGAATCCACTGTAATGGAATAGTGACCGTCCAGGTCTGTAATGGTACCAATGACCGTGTTCTTAACAAGGATACCGGCACCTATCATGGGCTCACCAAGGTCGTCGATGACGGTACCTTCAACGGTGATTTTCCCCTGAGCCAGAGCACCTTGCATGGTGGACAGCGCGAGCAGTGCCGCAGCCGCCGCCGACAGGAACGCTTTGAGTTTGGTTTTCATCGGTTTTGTGTTATTAAAATAAGCCGTGCAAGTTACTCATTTTTCTCCGATTTGCCAAAATATATCTCGCCTCCAACCCGTGAAATGCAACCAACTCTCCCACAGCCACTTACGCAAAAGCCTTTCCGCGTTTCCGGGAAAGGCTTTTACCTTATCGCCTGTCACTCAGGCTATTACATTTCACGGCTTTATTACACGCTAAAGCAAATCCATGATGTCTTCCTTCTTGAGACCGGTCTCCTTGCTAATCTCTTCAACGGAAGATCCTTTCTTGAACATGGCCACTGCGGTCTTGATCTTCTTCAGCATTTCGGCCTTACCTTCAGCCAGGCCTTTCGCCTTACCTTCAGCCAGGCCTTCGGCATGACCTTCAGCTTTTCCGGTTTCCCGGGCGTAGTTCTTTTCGGCAATAATGTCAAGTTCTGTGCGCATAATTCTTTCGTATTTTATCCACAAACTCACCTCTCGACTGTTTATCCTTCCGTACATTAAGCTTTGACGTCAGCTGTGCCCTGATAGGATATGTTGCATAGCTCAACATCCTGTCGGCATAATGCCGCTGGCTGGCAAATTGCATTTCTACGATAAACTGCTCTCCCTTGTCACTTGTACAATACAGGTCAAAAGTAGTAATTTTATCTGAAACAGACAAACCATGGTTTTCCTTATCTCCGGGTTCGAGTTTGGTAATGTGTTTCCCGGGAATCATGAGCTCGATGATTTTGATAAGAAGATCCTCGTTTTGAGGTGCACATACAACGGTCTTGAATGAACCGTCGAACAGGATGTTTGCGTACTTATTCATAGTCAACATAATTTTGGTTGACTGCAATAATATACTCTTTTTTCCCAACTCACATTCAGAAACGTATAAATCTTTCTTAATGTTCCGTAATTGATATTCAGAATCTGAAAAAATTCCAACGATTCCCCTCCGCCCGTTAAATACAACTCCCTATCCAACAGCCACTTACGCAAAAGCCTTTCCGCGTTTCCGGGAAAGGCTTTTACCTTATCGCCTGGTACTCAGGCTATTACATTTCACGGCTACAGAGTGTAGAACTCTATCTCATCCATATGGGTGCAACCGGAGGTTCTCAAGTCTGTTCCCGCCATATTGGTAAGGATGCTCACGGTAATATACCTGTAAGTACCTGTACCGGAGCAAATGATAGGATTCTTAATCCATTCTCCGTTATACGGGTAAATACCATCGATTGCGTTGTCTGTTTCTCCTACCTTGACTTTGTTGGTATCAAAGCCAGCCCCGTCCCACTTTTCATTCGAAACGTACACAACAACATGCCTTGCATGGTCGTTGAGAGCACCTTTCCTTGTGCGGAATGAGAAGTAGAAGTTGCCGTCGGTGGTACGACTGCCAGCGCCAAGATCCACGGAAATAATCTGCCCATAGGTTGCATTTCTTGCGGGATTCTCAGAGCCCCAAGGGGAATGCCAGTAACTGACTGCTCCATCCACAAGATTGCTTACAGCGCCTTCGGCGGTGGAGATATAAGGCACGTCAAGCCAGCTTTCTTGTACAGGAATCTTGTTTGCGGAGGGACTGTAGTAGAAAGGAACGGAGCCGTATGCCAGGACACTGGCATCTGACAGGCTTGAAGGGATAGTGCCGTCAGAAGAGACGATATACTGAAGGTAATACAACCCGCTTGCAGTAAGAAGAGGTGTATTGGACACACTCTTAAGCCCTGTCAAATTATATGAGCCATTTTGACTGTCGCCAAATTTGTTGCCGTCAACCCATACGTTCTTATCGTAAGATGCACCGGTAAGTTTGGTATCGGAAATATGCACCCTTATGGTATTGGCGGATGAAGGTTTTTCCGTCCATATCTTCGGCGCGGACAGGCTTCCCTTCACATATACCCTGTGATAAAGAAGTTCGGGTATTTCAAGGACGACATTGCGTTCAATTGAGAGTGCAGGGGTAATGAGTTTCTCCAGAAGAGGAAGGCCGTTACTGTCAAGAAGGCTCAGAGAAAGGCTGCGTGCAGAATAATCACCTACCGGAAGGGGAAGGTAGAAACTATATGTTTCGCCTGCGGTCAATGAAAGACTTGTCAGGGACAGTCCATATACTCCTTCAGTCGCAGATGTGTTGGCTATCTGTGAAACGATGGCGTCAACATCTGAGATTACGAATTTTCCTGCAAGGGGCTTGTCAGTAGAAACAAGTTTGACGGATTTTGCAGCAGCAGGAGCGTTGGAGATGGTGAGCTTTATGAATCCAACTGCGGTGGAGAACTTGTAGCTGTCACCGTCCTTGCGCCCGATGAGCGGAACAATGCCGCCGTCAAGAGGATTGGATGCGCTGTAGGTAATGCTTGAAGGCAGATTCACAACCGGCTTTTCTCCGGAGTATTCCTTATTAAACAACGATATAGGGTACACAAAATATCCCATGCTTGTCCAAGTATTATCTGCATTACTGGGATTGGGGTCATAATCAAGATCTTCATAGGCGTTGTTACGCACAAAAGATGCGCTGGCGCTTCCGGACTTGGCGGATGTCGTAAAGGTATAGAAATCACATCCGATAATGCTGCCGGCCGATTTCTTCATGACGGGCATTCTCACCTGGTCACCGCTGGTCCACCCAAAGGTGACATTGCCTGCATACTGGGTCTTGGTTGTCTGGTCTTCTTTACTTATTTCGGCGACTATTTCGTAGGGTATAGTATCGTCAAGAATCTTGTAAGCAACGGGCTCGGTAACATCTGCAGGAGCAGATTCCTCCTTAGAGCAAGATACAGAAAATGCAATAACTGCACTTAGAGCTAATATTGAATAATAAATTGTTTTCATCTCCGTTTTCTTTTATTCCCAAAAAGTATTGCCACCGCCCTGGCTTTTTGTTTCAAGGTCTTCTCCTGAAGCCAGGAAGTTTTGTTCGTGCACCATGATGACCATCTCGGTATCCGGCTGTTCATACTGTGTTTTCATTTGTGTGATATTAAGTTATTGTTTGTGTTATCAATGTGTGTGCAGCCTAAATGGCCAAAGCGTGCAAAGATACGAATAATTTTGATAAAACAAAGTGCCGGGCGGGAATCGGGTGCCGGGGAATGACGGCAGTTGAATACATTCAAACCACCGTATTGGGCTCTGGAAGGGCGTTTTTGGTGGTTTGGCGTTGTTTAAACATGGGCAAACCACCGTTTTCGGCCTCCTGTGAGCAAAAACGGTGGTTTGAATGTATACGGCGGCCAGACAGGCGGCCAGACAGGCAGCCATACAGGCCGCCAACAGGCCTCCTGAAAGCCAAGCCTACTCGGCAAAGGCGTAGGAGAAGCCCTGGACTTTGTTCCAGGCGCCGCGGGTGAAGTCGGGGACCTCAACGGGAGCGCAGCCGTTCTCGAGGGAGATGCGGGAGAGCTCGGTTACGCAGCACCATTCGGCAAGGTCGTAGACGTCCATGTCCTGAGGAAGGCCGTGGTTGAGGCAGTAGATCAGGCGGTAGTCCATGATGAAATCCATTCCGCCGTGGCCGCCAACCTTGAGAGCCATGTTCACAAGCTCGTCGGTGAGGACGGGGTTGCGGTATTTTGCCATGAGGTCGTTCAGGGACTGGCCCTCGTAGACCTGCTCGTAGCCAAGATTCTGGTAGTCAACCTGCTCGGCACCCTCGGAACGCAGGCAGGCCTGGCCGTAAGGATACTTGGCGATGTAGCCGTCGGTTCCAACCAGCTGATACATGCGGTCGTAAGGACGGGGCGTGAGGACATCGTGCTCCAGGAGGACGGTCTTGCCCTTCTCGGTACGGAGCATGGTCATGGTGACGTCACCGTTCTTGAAGTCCTTGCAAGGCTCGCCGGTACGGGCCTCAACATGCTTGGGGCCGTTGAAAGGATCGGTATCCATTGCAACCAGGGTGGTGAAACGGTCTCCGCGGTGGATGTTCAGAGCCTGGCATACAGGGCCGAAGCCATGGGTAGGATAGAGGTCTCCCCTGTGGGCCTGGTTGAAGTCGAGCCTCCAGTTGTGCCAGTATTCGCCCCAGAAGGGATCCAGGTTGTGGTTGTAGGCACCCTCGGCGTGGATAATATCGCCAAAGACGCCTTCCTGTGCCATTGTGAGGGCTGTGAGCTCGAAGAAGTCGTAGCAGCAGTTCTCCAGGATGACGCAGTGCTTCCTGGTGCGCTCAGAGGTGTTCACAAGTGCCCAGCAGGCCTCAAGGGTTTCTGCCGAAGGGACCTCGATGGCCACATGCTTGCCGTGCTCCATGGCATAGAGAGCCACAGGTACGTGATGAATCCAGTCCGTGCAAACATACACAAGGTCTACATTGGGGTCTTCGCAAAGCTTCTTGTAAGCTTCCTCATCGCCGGTATAGACTGCAGGCTGCACACCCTTGGCATTCATATAGTCGAAACTTGCCTGGGCACGGTCAGGTTCCACATCGCAAACAGCTGCAACGTGGCAGCCGGGAACGAAGCTGAGCCTCTGGACGGCGCTGCCGCCCCTCATGCCAAGACCCACTACGCCGATACCCACATTCTCAATGGGGTCTGCGGCAAACTGGATCATATCCTCCTGACCTGCCGGACGCGGAGGAACTTCCGTACGGATGATTGTCTGCTTGGGTGAACAGGCAGCAAGTGCCGCTGCCATAGCCAGAACTGTCAAAACTCTTTTCATAATATCTTATTTGATTATTGCTGTTAAAGGAATTGCCTGGAAAAGGATATTGCCCTTTGAAGACTCATACAGGATACCAAGCGTAGAGTCATCAACCATGGTGAGGCAGCTGTAGCCAAGGGACGAACCGGCGTCTACAAGAAGCTTGTAAGGCCAGGTGAGGCCCTTGTCCTTGCTTATCTGGATGGTCATGTGGTCACGCCAGCCGGTGCAGTCCTGGGGGCTGGAGAAGATGAGAAGATCCTCGCCAAGGGCGTTGTCGGCAGCGTTCACGTGAATCATCGAAGCCTCGGTGGTGGAATCCCACATCTTGCCGTTGTGGGCATAGGCGGTCCATGTGCGGCCAAGGTCACGGGTGACGTATTCCCTGCGGTAGTGGGAGTCTGTCTCGTCACGCATGGAAAGAAGCAGCACGCCGGGCTCTATCTCTGCAACCGTGGATTCGCTGGTAACGGCATGCGCAAGGTTGTGCGCATGCCAGGTGAGGCCGTGGTCTGTAGAATACATGATGCCGGAATGCAGGGCCGTGAGTCCATGCATTAGAAGGTCACCCTCCTGATGCTGGATGGGGACCACAAGGGTACCGTCCTTCATGGTAATACCGCGTCCGGGGCCCTGGAAGGTCATTTTCCAGTTGGGACGCTTTATCTGGCGGGTAATGTTCACCGGGGCCGACCAGGTGAACCCGTCATCGGAGGACTTCACCATCATGAGCTGCGTCGTCTCCTCCACATCGTAGCCGGTTCCGGCCCATGCGAGGCAGCGCCTGTCAGCGTTGTCATAATGCCCGTGCGCCCACACTGCAAAGCAGAAGATGTCGCCCGTGTTCTCGTCCACAAGGAGGCAGGGGTCGCCGATACCGTTCTGGTTCTGCGCCAGGCCGCCGTACTCTCCCATGTCCATGATGAGCTGGAGGTCGCTCCAGGTCTTGCCGCCGTCGGTAGAACGCTTCATGCCCACGTCGATGTCTCCCTGAAGGTCGGCCGAGTTGGCATAACGCACGTCATAAGCGGCGATAAGCGTTCCGGCGTTGGTAGTGACGAGGGCCGGAATACGGAAGGAGGCCACTGTCTCGGCACTTCCGCGAACGTTTTCGGAGTCTCCGCCGTTGTTAAGGACGACGCCTGAAAGGTGTGCAACGTCCTTGTCCTGAACTATCGGCAGCGAAACGCCGTCCATCACAACCTCCTGCACGTCGAAGCATATTGCCGATCCAAACGCATCGGCGCTCATCCAGAAGTTAAGGTCGATGGCCGATGAAACCGTGGCGTTGGTGAAAGCGGTCATGGTCACAAGACCGTCCGCATCCATGGGAACGTAGTCGCTCTCCATCCAGCCGCCCTGGTAGAGCCTGAGGCCGGAAACCTTGCTCCTGTCAACGCCGGTGACCTTAATCACCATCCTCTCGAGGGTTCCGGAAGGAAGGGAGATGGAAGCCACGGGATTGTGGAATTCGGCCTTCAAGGGAAGCTCGTAAGCGGTGACGACAGCCTTGTCAGACACGTTGAAGCCGATGGTTATAAGCTGCGCGCTGTCTTTCCAGCTGCTTCCGTGACGGGTATAGCAGTAGCCCGGATTGGGACCGGTGATGTCAAAGTAGTGGGCGCCCAGCTTCACCACCTTCGGGGCGCCGTCGGAAGTGTATTCACTCACCCTGGAGTTTGCAAAGTCGCTTCCGCCCTGGCTCCATCCATTGAGGTTGGAGTTAACCGGGTGCCAGATTGCTAGTTCATAAGAAGGGTAAGCAGACGGGTTCATCTTGGTTCCGGGACGGAAAGGCTCGAAATAGACACGCCCGCTTGTGCCGATGTTGAAGTACAGGTAGGAGTCGTACGTACTCACAAGGTATTCGGCATCCAGACCCCTGTAGGGATTGGCTATGCGGTAACGGTTCTCATCGGCAGTGCTTCTCTCAATGGTCACGGCCACGGTTCCGAGCTTGGAAGTTCCGTTGATGTTTGCATCATAGGTTCCGTCCGTATAGGTGCCTTCGCAGAAGCTTGTCCAGCTTTCGGCCACGGAGTATGAGGGCATCCTCAGGTACTTGGTGCCGGTGCCGCTGGTGAACTTGTAGCTGCGGTCGGTGCTGTCGAAGTAAGCGGCCCAGAGGCTTATTTCCTGAGGGTCTGCTGCCGTTCCGAGGGTAACGGAAGAGGCGGTGCCGCTTCCCCACTCTGCCGAATCGGCAATGGCAAGGTTCTTGGATTCGGCTCCGGAGAAGTCTCCCTTGCCCATGCCGGTGATGAGGCTACCGTAGGTGACGGTTCCGGTGGAAGGGTCAACCTGGAGGTACATATAGTCGTCGGCAGTGCCGGTAGCGGTGTACTTGAAGGCCGTGCATGCCTTCTTGTAGGGATTCTCTATGCGGTAGCGGTTGACGTCGAGGTCGCTTCTGGAAACTGCCACCTCAACCCTGTATGGAGCGAAACTGTTCGCATTCCAGAGGTAATCGTCGATATAGGTTCCGGTGCCGATGGATGTCCATGTCTCTTCCGGCTCCGGAGGAACCACGACGTCAAACACCACATGTATTTTCTGACCGCCGTCGCTTGCGTCCTTCGTATAGTAGTAGGAGGCATCGGAGGGGTCGTTGTAGTATGCAGCGAACTGCAGTTCAACGGGAGTGCCGTCCGAAAGGGCGCTCACCACATAAGTCCTGGCGGCATTGCCGGGCCTGTAGTTCACCTGGAGGGGTCTTCCGGCGCTGTCCTTGTCTTCGATGCCGGCAAGGAAACTGGTGAAGCTGAGGGCGCCGTCTTCGATGATGAAGTACATGTACTCATCGGCCTCGATGCCCGCCGTGTAGGTGCTGTAGCCGAACTTGGCCGCAGCGGCGGTATAAGGGTTGGCAATGCGGAATTTCTCCGGATGCAGGCCGCTTCTCTGGACGGTCACGGGGATTGTGCCGGAGAAAGCGCTGTGCTGGGCCCAGAGGAGGTCGTCGATGAAGGTTGCGGTGGCATAATCGGCCCAGAGCTGGTCCGGCTCCTTGAAGGTGAAGGCCGGGGTCTTGGTTATGACGCCGGTTTTCACGGTGATGGCCTTCTTGGTGGTGATGGTCATCAGCCTGTCAGTGTCGCCCGCCTTGCCCACTGTAACGGTGAAGCCGGCAGGGATGGTGCCTGCGGGAACCGGAACGTAGAAACGGCCGGTGCCCTCGATTCCGGAGAAGCGGATGCTCACGCTGTGACTTCCCGCCACCACGGAACTCTGGTCCACATATGCAGGTTCCCCGCTGGGGCGCACCACATGGAAACTACCTGACAGCCAGGCGCTTTCGCTGGAAAGCGTAAGGATATCCATGTCCGATGTGAGGCCGTTCACGGTAAACGCCAGAACTCCAGTAAGCGGAGAGAAGCGGTACTTGGTGCCGGTGCTCCTGATGCCAAGAAGCGGCAGTGCCTCCAGCATGTTGTCCTTGGAGGGCGACATCTCCGACGGCATTGTAACGGTGAGGATTTCCTCCTCCCCGGGATATGCGGCAAGGTCTTCGTCATAGAAATTGGCGCGGATGTCCCACTCAATTCCAAAGCATCCCTCCTGTGCCGATGTATTGCTCCTGGAAGGATAGAAGGCCCACTCCGACATCTCCGCCGCGGGGAACTTATCCCTGATGGAGGCGACCGTCTCTTCGCCGCTCACCTGCGCATCCAGGAACTCCACCTCCGTGGAACCGCCTGCGGGGGCAACAAAGTGTACCCCCGTATAGCTGTTTGTGCCGATCTTCACGGCCACGTCTATCTGCTCCCCGTCCACCCATGCGAAATGGGCGACGCTGTTTTCATCGTCCACGACGAAGCCGGTCTTCGTAACCATTTCCTCGTCGATGGTGCCGGTAAGTCGCGTAACCTCACTCTGAACGACTTCCGGGCCCTGCTGAAGCTCTTCTTCCTGCGCTGTACAGCCAATGGCAATCATTGCCATGAGGCCGAAGTAAATACTCTTTTTCTTCATGACATGATTGTTTAAATGAGCCACAGATCGTCTATAGTTTCAATGGGGAGGTCGTCTCCGACGGCATCGCCCGCAGAGAGGACCGGCATTTCCTGAAGTACCCTTACCAGGCAGGTGTCGGGTTGTTCGTAGAGCTGTTTAGTCTTCATCAGAATGCTGCTCGTTACTCAAATATCTTGATTTCTGCAAGATGCGTACAACCCTCTGCTGCGGGATCCCTGAGGTCCTTGCTGGAAGTGTTCTCGACAATGGAGAAGCGAATGTACCTTGCAGCGGTGCCGGAACACTGGATAGGAGTAATCCATTCACCTGCGGAAATACCAGAGCAGATATTGGCCACTTCTCCCACCTGGTTCCATACCGCATTGTCGGCGCTGGAGTAAACGATCACATGCTTGGGGAAGTCTGAATAAGCGTTTCTGAGGCAGGCTCTTACTTCAAAGTCCGTAACAGTCTTGCCAGAGCCAAGATCAATGTCGATATATGCGCCGTAGGTGGAATCAAGGTCACTCCAGGAGTAATAGCTTGAGCCATAGTCAGCCCACGGAGTGTGCCAGAATGTGGAGATGTCACCATCTACCAATGCGGGCGCTCCAGCTCCGTCGTAATGCGAAGTACCGTCCTTGGTTCCTGCGTCGATGCTCACCGTGACCATTGAAGCAGTGAGCGGAATCTCCGTCTTGCTTGATACCAGGAATTTACCGCCGTCCTTGAAGGTATAGCCATGACCGTCCGTTTCCACTTTGTAAACGAGGGTATAGGTACCGTCGGCAAGGGCTGCGGCCTGTGAGCCAGAGGCGTCGAAGGACAGAACGCTGCTGTCTCCGGCAAGGATGGCTTCCACGCCTGAAGCAAGGTCTGATGCGGCAACGGCTTTCACGCCCGTAGCGTTGGCGCCAAGGGTAACGCTGATATTGCCGTCTGCATAGGAAGCAGTGGTCAAATTGGCATAGTTGAATACGAGCATGGGAGAGGCCCCGGGGAATACAATCTCGATCTTGGGATTCTCGGCGCAAGATTCAGTGTAATATCCGTAGTAGTTGGGTGCGAGCTGGATGTTTGCAGGTTTTCCGCTGCCGTCATACTTTATGATACGGTTGTTGTAGAAGTTTGCGCCGTACCAGTAAGGGTTGTCATGCCAGAGCTCGGAGGCCTGATCGAAATTCTGGAAACCTGTACGGTAGCTGTCATTGAGGACTATGCCCTGGGAGATGTCATCCCTGACGGTGAAGGTAAGGTAGTCGTTGGGGCCGGTCGCTCCTGCAAGAGGAGTTGTATTGTATGTATCAAACAGGGCCTGGTACGGCTTCACGATACGGTAGCGGTTGGTCTCGGTGGCATGCTGCTGGATTTCAACGTCCAGATATGTGGAAGCGTCAATAGTGGATGAAGACCACCCTGCCTGATAGAAAGCGTGATTGTCAATGAACTTTCCGGTTCCAAGGCTCACCCAGTCTTCAACGGAAATGCTGCCGATGGGGAGAATCTTGTTCCGCACCACCGGAATAGCCTTTACGGTTGCTCCGGTAGCCTTGATGACGGTACCGTCAGTCTGCTGGATTTCGATGGTGGCTCCGGCACTGATGCTTCCCACGGGTACGGGGATATACACATCAACGGTGCTTCCTGCGGGCTGCTGGGAGAAATTGATGGTAATGTTGTTTGCAGAAGACGTTGCGGCAGACATCTGGAGGCCGTTCTCATAGTCCAGAGGATATGTGCCGGCTACCGCATCGCTGGTCTTGAGAACAAGCTTGCGGGCTGCAACCGGGACATCGGTGAGGGTGAGCTTGAGAACGCCCACGGCGGTCTTGAAACTGTAAACGTCAGTAGAGGTTTCCTTGCCGATCATCGGAATCTTCACGGTGGAGAAATCACTGCCGCTTACAGAATAGGTGTCGGGGAGAGTAACGGTGTAGGCACCATCAGTACCTCCGGCAACCAATTCGGAAGAATACAGGGCATAGCCGATGGTGCTGTATGCACTCCAGTTTGAAGTTCCGGATAGTGTAAAATCGGAAGAAGCGCCGTCGGAATCGGCATTGAAACGGTAGAAATTAGCGGCCTTGGTGGCGTCTGAATCGCTGTAGACCAGGAGTTTAATCTGGTCCCCAGCCTTCCATGAGAAGCTGGCGGTTGAACCTGATTCCACGTACGCCGTTTTGGTTGCATTCTCAATGACGGCCGTAATCTTGCGTACGGGCTCATTGTTTACGGAAGCGAGGTCTGCCTCACTCTTGTTGCAGGAAACTGCTGCAATGGCGGCAACTGATGCCGCAAAGACAAATAATTTCTTCATGGCTCAGAAAATCCAGGGGTCAAAATCAGGAAGGATGTCAAGGTTTTCTCCGCCTCCGGGGTTGGAGATGTTGTCGGCAGAGCATATCGTGTACTCGAAAGAAAGAGTAAGCATCTCCGACTCAGGTGTGTAATAATGCTTTTTCATATAGTTCCAGTGTCAACTAAAATCATGAATCTCGCAAATATAATCAAAAAATCACTATCTTTACAAAATCATAACACTAAAATCCCGAATATGGAAAAAATAACCGGTCTTGTGGACGCGCCGTTCACTCCCATGAAGCCAAACGGCGACATAAATCTTGAACCCATTCCCCGTTATGCGGCCATGCTGGCAAAGAACGGGCTCGTTGGCGTATTCATAAACGGCTCTTCAGGAGAGGGTTACATGCTCACTACCGACGAGCGCAAAGCCCTTGCCGAAGCCTGGATTAAGGCCGCTCCCAAGGGCTTCAAGGTTATCGTGCACGTTGGAAGCTGCTGCCTCCGCGAAAGCGTGGAGCTGGCAAGGCACGCGGCCGAAATCGGCGCATGGGGCATAGGCGCAATGGCGCCGCCCTTCCCCAAGATCGGCAGGATAGAAGAGCTGGTGCTGTACTGCGAAACCATTGCCGCAGCGGCCCCGGAGCTGCCTTTCTACTACTATCACATCCCCGCCTTCAACGGCGCGTTCCTGCCGATGCTCGACTTCCTCAAGGCGGTTGACGGGCGCATTCCCAACTTCGCCGGAATCAAGTACACCTTCGAAAGCCTCTACGAATACAACCAGTGCCGACTGTATGCGAACGGCAAGTTCGACATGCTCCACGGCCAGGACGAAACCTACCTCCCCTCCCTCGCACAGGGAGGCGCACAGGGCGGCATCTGCGGCACCACCAACTACAACGGCCGCGTGCAGGTGGCAATCGGCAAGGCCTGGGCCGACGGAGACCTCGAAAAAGCCCGCGAGCTCCAGAACTACTCCCAGGCCGTAATCAACGTCATCTGCAACTTCCGCGGCAATATCGTCGGCGGCAAGCGCATCATGAAGCTGATCGGCCTGGACCTCGGGCCCAACCGCATTCCCTGGAGGAATATGACTGCCGATGAAGAGGCCGCGATGAAGGCCCAGCTGGAGGAAATCGACTTTTTCCGGCGCTGCAATGAACTGTAAGGCGGTCCTGCTGGCTGCGGTGCTGGCGGGCTGCACGCATCAGCCTATGGTAAATACCCTTCCACCCATTCCCGATGCCGCCTATGCCAAGGGGGTATCGGCCCCGTTCTGCGGTTTCCTGGACGGGCGCCTCATAGTCGCCGGTGGTGCCAACTTCCCGGAAAAATCCCTCCTGGAAGGCGGTCCCAAGCGCGTTTACCGTGACATCTGGGCCCTTGCCGATGGAGCCTGGACCCGCATCGGCCTGCTTCCCGACTCCACCGCCTACGGTGCCACCTTCGCCCTTCCCGGGCGGCTCATCCTGGCGGGCGGCAGCGTCTGCGGGGAGACATCGGACCGCGTTTACGAACTCCTTGCCGACGGTACCCTCAATGCCCTGGAGCCGCTCCCCTTCCCGCTCGAACAGGCGGCCCCAGCCATCCTTGACGGCACCCTCTACCTTGCCGGCGGCTCCTCCGTCCTCTCCTGTGCCGATGGCCAGTGGGAAGAAATCGCCCCCCTTCCGGAGCCTCTCACCCAGCCCGTAGCCTACGCCAGGGACGGCAAACTCTTCGTCTGGGGCGGCTTCAACCCCGTATCGCTGAAGGCCCCCTCCGAAGGCTTCTGCATTGACCTTGAGACGCTTGAGTGGGCCGATGCCCCCGCCATCCCCGACGGCGGCACCTTCGTCGGCTCCACCAGCGCAGTCCTTCCCGACGGCCGCCTCATCGTCGTTGGCGGCGTAAACAAGTCCGTCTTCGAAAAGGCGCTGCGAAACACCCCCGAGGACCGCATCCCCTATCTGTCGATGGAGCCCTCCGAGTACCGCTTCAGATCGGCCGTATATGCCTTTGACGGCACCTCTTGGACGTGCATTGCCGATCTGCCCCAGGCGGCCCTCGCCGGCCCAGGCGTTGCGGTAAACGGCTCCACGGTATATGTAAGCGGCGGCGAAATCAAGCCCGGCGTGCGCTCACCCTTAACCTTCTCTTTCGATGTCAGATAGATTCAGGAAAATATATCCCTGGGTGGTTGTAGCCCTCCTTTGGGTTGTGGCGTTCCTCAACTACATGGACCGCCAGATGCTCTCCACCATGCAGGATGCCATGAAGATGGATATCGCCGAACTCCGGCAGGCACAGAACTTCGGCAGGCTCATGGCCATATTCATGTGGATTTATGCCTTCGTGAGCCCTTTCGCGGGCGCTGTCGCAGACCGTCTCTCGCGCAAATGGCTGGTGGTTGGCTCGCTGGGCGTATGGTCGGCCGTGACGCTGGCTATGGGGCACTGCACAACCTTCTCACAGCTGTACTGGCTGCGTGCCGTGATGGGCGTTTCCGAAGCGCTCTATATCCCGTCCAGCCTGTCCCTCATCGCGGAGTATCATACCGGGAAGTCCCGCGGACTTGCCATCGGCATACATACCACGGGCCTGTATTTCGGGCAGGCTGTAGGTGGATTCGGGGCTTCGCTGTCCACGGCGCTGTCCTGGCAGCAGACCTTCCACTGGTTCGGCGTAATAGGCGTCCTGTATGCCGTGGTGCTGGTTTTCCTCCTCAAGGACATACGCAGGGAGACTGCCGTTACGCTCAAGGCCCCGGCGCAGAAGATTCCCGTCGGCAGGAGCTTTGCCATGATATTCTCCAACGTGGCGTTCTGGACCATCATCTTCTATTTCGCATCGGCATCCATACCCGGCTGGGGCGCAAAGAACTGGCTCCCCACCCTGTTCCATGACAGGCTGGACGTACCAATGGACCAGGCCGGGCCCGTCTCTACCATAACCATTGCAATCGCCTCATTCATAGGAGTCATGACCGGAGGGCCGCTCTCTGACCGCTGGGTAAAGCGGAACGTGCGCGGACGCGTGTACACGAGCGCCATCGGCCTTGGTCTCATGGTGCCGGCGCTGGTGCTTCTGGGGCTTGGCAAGGGCTATTTAGCGCTGATTCTGGCAGGTGTGATCTTCGGCATCGGCTATGGGATGTTCGACACCAACAACATGCCCATCGTATGCCAGTTCATCCCCACGCGCCTTCGCGCCACGGCATACGGCATCATCAACATGGTAGGCGTACTCATGGGCGCCTTCTGCACGGAAGTCCTTGGCAGGATGAAAGACAGCGGCAACCTGGGCCTCGCCTTCGCCATCTTCGGCGGCGTGGCGCTCCTTGCCGTCGCCTCCCAGCTGCTGTTTTTGAAGCCGGTGACAGACAATATGGAATAGCCGTAAAATGTAAATTATTAATTACCAGCACAATACATAAAATGCTTTCCGGCTTTTCCGGAAAGCATTTTTACTAATAATCACTGTATCAAAGAGATACATTTTACGGCATGGCAACTACTTCCTCCAATGAAACGGTTTGGAAAGTTATGTTGGCAACAGAGCTTTCGTAGAGGATGCCAACGGTGTCGGCATCGACCAAAGTGAGGCAGGAATAGCCCCAGGAGCCTTCTTCGTCCAGCATTATGCCGCCGTTCCATGTGAGGCCGCCGTCAAGGCTGGCCTTTATGGTCATGCGGTGCCGATGCTTGTCAGAATCCGGATTGGAGAACAGCAGGATATCCTTGCCCAGGGAGTTCTTGGCCGCGGGGACACTTATGAGCGATGCCATGCACACCGGCTCGCGGAGCGCGCTGCGGGAAGAGGGATGCTCCTCCCAGGTTCTGCCCATGTCATGTGAGACGGCAACGCTGCGGGAGCCGCCGCGGTTGTCCCTCATGTTAAGCATGAGCGAACCGTCCGGGAGCTCTGCAACCTGGGCCTCTGTGGTCTGAGGCCATGCGGGAGAACTCACCTGCCATGTCTTGCCGTGGTCTTCGCTCCAAATGATGCAGGAATTAGGTGTGCGGCCGTTATCGTAGTCTGTATGCTGGGCAGCAAAGACCAGTTTCCCGTCAGATGTGGTTATGCCGCGGCCGGGTCCGTCAAAGAAAAACGCCCATGCAGGGTTTTTCATCTGGCCGGTTACGCTCACGGGCTCGCTCCAGGTCTTGCCGTCATCGGCCGATGACACCATGACCAGCTGGCCGGTCTCCTGCGGGGTCATGCCGGGGGTTGTAGACCACCAGGACATCTGGTTTCCCATGCCGTGGGCCCAGATGGAGGCTATCCAGAGATTGCCGTTGGTGTCGTCGGACAGGATGGCGGCGTCTCCGCAGCCGTTCTGGGCCGCCGGAAGGCCGTTTTTGGTGCCCATCGTTATGGCTTTTTTCATCTTGCTCCATGTGCGGCCGCCGTCTGTGGAACGGGATACGCCCACCTCTATGTGCTCCTGGAGGTCACGGGAGGAGTTGTGGCGTATGTCGTACGTTGCAACAAGGGTTCCCTTCACGGAAGTGACCAGCCCCGGAATGCGGTAGGAATGGACGCCGTCGTCGCCGCTGTGGCGAACGCCCACGCCCGTGCGGTGCACTATTCCCTCGGGAGAAACCATCTTCAGGCCGACAGCCTTGTCTCCCCTTGCGCCGGTCACCCTCACTGAGAACTTGTCAGAGAGCTTTGCCTTCTTTGCAAGCTGAATGCTCACCCAGAAGTAGTTAACGCCGGGGAAGAGGTCCTGACCGGCCTTCAATACCACCTTGCGTGCTGGTCTCTTCTTTGACAGCAGCACGCTGTAGGAAGGATTGGCCTTGAGGGTCTTTCCGGGCTCGAAGGCGGTGACATACTGGACGGGGCTGTAATATGCGCTTCTGTCATAAGTGCGCGCATCTGTGCCGCCATAGTAGAGTTTCACGCTCTTGATGCTCCTCAGGGGCGTTCCTTCAGGGAACTCCAGGGTGATATCCTTGAGCTGACGGGCATCCACCGGGGACATGCGCATCATGAAAAGCACATTGTCTTCACGTTCTATGAGAAGCGGAATCTGCGTTTCCTTTACCTCCAGGGTGTTCTGGCCCCATGCCGGGATGAAAGCCGCAAGCACGGCAAAATTGGTCACAAGTTTTTTCATGGCCTAAAAACAGTATAAAAGGGTAAACCTATATTCTGGTGCGTGGAATGGCTATGGCGTCGTTGGTGCGGTAATTCTCCGAGAAGACGGTGATGGGCATCAGATGCTCACGGATGCGCTGATCGGCAAGGACGGGATCTCCCGCCACGATGGCATCCAGAAGGTTGCGGTGCTCAAGAGTCACCTGTTCCACGGATATGGTGCAGGCGCCAAGCTGGCGGTAGTACTTCAGGACATCAGGGCTGATGATGAGAAGGAGCGAGGCCAGCACCGGATTGTGCGACGCGCGCGCAATCGCAAGGTGGAAGGCGAAGTCCTTTTCGTCACGCATGTCGGTGCCTGAATTGTCCACGAAGTCTTTGAAGGCCGCATTGAGATTGTCGATATCCTCTTCCGTACGGTTCTGGGCGCACAGGCGCACTGCAGACTCCTCCAAGAGGACACGGGTCTGGACAAGAGAGTAGAAGTCGAAGGTATCGGCATCCAGGATGTTGCGGATCTGGGTTTTCAGGACGGAGACCGGATGTTCTGCGAGGACGGTGCCGCTCTGGGGCCAGGTCTTCACGATGCCGTAGAACTCGAGTTTCTGGAGGGCTCCCCTCACGTGGGCACGGCTTACGTTCACGTCAAGGGCAAGCTTTCGTTCTGCGGGGAGTCGGTCTCCGGGAACAAGCCTACCAGCCTCAAGCATGCTGAGTATTTTCTGTGCTACCAGTCTCTCTTCCGAGGTTTGAACGGTGGCATCGGTCATAGTCTTAATGATTTTTTCCACGGCAAAGATAGTGAATTAAACCAATTTGACCAATTTTTTATAAAACAACACCCTACAACTTCTCAATGCGGAAATCGGCAAAGTGGAGGGTCTCGTCGCGGAGCTGGCCTTCAAGGCTGCGGCCCTCGCCGAAGGAGCGGTAGATTCCCCACTTGGGACGCATTCCGGTGGTGCCGCTTCTCCACATGTCTATGCCCCTCTTGTCGATGCTCATGAGCTTCTTTCCGTCCCTCATGCGCACTATCTGGAGCTGGTAGGTGCCGTCCTTTGCAAACTTGACGGTCTCCACCACGCTCACCCATTCGCCCAGGAAGTCGGCAAGGTCGGCCTTGCCAAGGTAGACGTTGCCGGTATTGTCTTCGGTCCGGCCTACGTGGATGACCTGGAGCTGCTGCTTGCCGCTGGAGAGGCTGCGGCAGGTGAAGGTGATGGCGGGGAGGCTTACATCGGCAGTGCCTTCCTTGTTGTCGATGCCCTTGAGCTGGTGTACGTGGCAGAATTTGGTGGTGGTCTTCATGCCGGCGGGAAGCTGGAACTTCCAGCTCATGCGGAGGGTTTCGCCCTCGGTCTTGGCGACGAGGCCTTCGGGGGATTTGCCGTCGGTCTTGATTTCGTTGCGCTGGCGGTCCGTAACGTTTGCAAGGCCGCGGTCATCGTCGTTCTTTATGTGGATGATGAAGTCGAAGACGTATTTTTTCAGAGTGGCGTCCCAGCTCTGGCGGATGTGGCGGAAGGGGCTGGAGGCGTGCTCTCCGGAATTGTCCGGCGGTTCAAGGTTGTAGCCTTTTTCAAGGATGAGGTCGTAGGTGCCTTCATCGTTGCCATCGGCCCACAGGGCACCTTCGGGGGCTTCTTCAGGTTCGGTGACGGGGTCTGTCTCAGTTCCGGTTCCGGTGCCTGTTTCTTCTCCGGTGCCGGTCCCCTGCTGGCTGTTCCCTGAATTGCCGCCGTTTACGGGCGAGGGCACCACATATTTGGAGCTGCTGCATGCGCCAAGGAGCATGAGCGTCAAAAAAAGCGAGCGGATTATTTTCATATTAGTTTAAATGTCCTATATTTGCAGTCAGTAATATTGGTTGACCAATTTACTGCAAAGATAAAGAAATAATTGATAACCACAATGAACGCACAGAAAATTATCCTCTCTCTGGCCGCAGGATTTCTCGCATGCACAGCCGTCCTGGCCCAGGAACCCGTTCCCACCAACCGCTATGCCATGAAGCTCGAGAAAAAGGCCGATGGCACCTACGCCCTCCAGAGGGAAGCCCGCTACGCCAAGATTCTCAACCTTTCCGAGATTCCTGACCTCTACGTTCCCTACGTCCACCAGAACCAGCGCCTCTCCGGCAAACTGTACAACAAGGTTGAGACAGAGGAAGTTGTATACAAGAAGTACGACAGCTACGAGCTCCGCATCGCCATCGACAAATCCATGGCCGAAGGCCCCTCGCCCGTGATGTTCTTCGTTCACGGAGGCGGCTGGGCGCGCGGCACCTTCGACTCCTCCCGCAGCCTTTCCAAGTACCTGGCGCAGAACCACGGCATCACCGGCGTGCGCATTGAATACACCCTTGCCCCCCAGCCCGGCGCCAACGTCCAGGTCTCCATTGCCGATGTCCTCGACGCCGTCCAGTACATCCGTGACCACGCCAAGGAGCTGAACATCGACACTTCCCGCATGGGCTTCAACGGCGCATCGGCAGGCGCGCACCTCTCTTCCGTCGCTGCCATGCTCACCAAGGAAGCTAAGGTATTCGTTGGATATTCAGGCATTTACGACCTTACCACCGCCGCCATCACCACCAGGGCCAAGGACCCGCAGCGCATCGCCTACTTCGGCAACCTCCAGGAGAAATACCTTGCCGACGCCTCCCCCGTCTTCCTCATCCCCAAGAAGTGCAAGGTAGCCGCCCAGCTCTACTGCGGCACCGGAGACCTCACCGTCGAATACAGCCAGAGCGTCGCCTTTGCCGATGCCCTCAAGGCCCGCAAGGCCAAGGTCGTAGACCTCCAGATCTACCCCTACTACGACCACAACATCAACGCCAAAGCCTCCGACAAAATGGAGGAAATCTTTTTCAAGACCGTCGACTTCATCGTCGCGCACATCTGATTCGCAGCGGCATGAAGCTGACTACAGGGCAGGGATGAAACCTGCACCTATCAGTATCAAAAGCATTTCCGAAGGCGTCACTACCCTGTGCGTCCCTGGGAAATGCTTTTTGTTATTCGTTACCAGATATGCATCTTCCACAGATAACGATATCTCATAGAATACCCTGTCTGTAGGATCCGGATACTCATCGTCTGTGGGCGTTATGCCAGGGTCAATCCCATCCTCCTTAAACTTTAACAGTAACCCATGCGATATATCTGAAGGTATTGACAATACCGGAAGATTAAGTATCTCCTCATATTCCTGTATAATCTCGTCACAGACCAGAGGTTGAATAACCCCTGAGAATACAAGTGAAACAATTCTTGAAGCTGACGAGTCCGGTTTGTGAGATTTCGCCGCGGCCACCAAAACATTTGTATCAACTACTGCGTAAATCATCTCATAGATTGCGTTTCTGTTTTCTATAATCGGCAATTAACTGTTCTATTTCACCTTCTGTCCATTCGTGCTCTTCACGTGAAGATAACTGCTGGCTCCTCTCAAGAGCAATCTGTGCCATGGTGGACAGGTCCTGGGATTCACCGGGATTCTTGGAAAGGGATATAGGGAATGGGATAGCTTTTTGGCGGACGACGGTACGCGCAAAAAGATTAAATGCAGCATTGGTACTTAAACCAAATTCCTTGCAAAGCTGGTCAAAGCTTTCCTTGATATCTGAATCAAGACGGATAGAGATAGCAGTAGTTGACATGATCGTTTTCGTTTTGATATTGCAAAGATAGCATTTTAATATTATTTTACAATACAACCAATCCTAATATTATATTGGCAAACATAACCAAACATAATCGTATTACCTGAAACCTTAAGAAAAAAAGTGTTGTTTCACACGACTGTAGCCCTTTTTTGCTTGTTTTGCAATACATTCTTACAGAAAAAATTCTGTTTCTTAATGCTACTTCTTCAAGGTCCCTTCCGGAAATGTGTAGGCTGCCGCTGCCGGTATTAAGCTGACGGCACTGCTACGTTAGAGCACGTTTTCGGCCCTGTACTGCCCAAAGTGTGCTTCAGCGCCAGCTCCGGCCAGATGTTGTGCAAGCATAGGAAGTACCTGTCAATCTGGCCTGCAGCCCGTGAAATGCAAACGCCTGACTATCAGCAAATAAGCCAAAAGGCTTTCCTCCAAAACGAGGAAAGCCTTTTGCATAATGCGCTGTTTTACAGCTTGTTACATTTCACAGACTAAAACGCTACTGCGGGCCATAGGATCAACGGCCGGAGCCGACCTTCACATAGGCATCGGCATCGGCTGAGGGCCGTACTCATCGTATTCGTCAGTGAGCACGAATTTGCCGGTTGCCACGTTGGTTGATGCGTCTATGGGGCTGGCAGGGCAGATGGTGGGGTTCGTGAGAGATGTGCCTGTCCTGAATTTTAAATCAGCGAGAGACCATGAACGGTCAGTAGCCAAAGTCCCATAAACGTAATTATGACTTGATGCGGCATTCGCAGCATAAGTATTGCTGTTCGCGACAGTCAAAGCAAAAAGCTTTGCATTAGAACCAGGGTCCGTGCCATCGGCTGCAAACAGGACATTGCCGTTTATCTGAATCGACTTCATATCATAGCTACGGAACATTCCTGAAGCCACAGCATTATAAAACAGATTGTTATTTATTACAACATCTGTCACCCACCCTGTGGTTGTGCCGGAACCGGTAAATACAAATTCCTGAACTATCACATTGGAGCCGGTGTTGCTATACACAACATTGTTTGTAAACTCAAACCTCTCCAGATGATTAGGAGCCTTATGGTCGCTGCTGAAATTCATCAAAGATACCAAAGTACCAGATGTTTTGAACAAGCAACCATTCAAGTATATGTTTTGAATTCCATAATCTTTAGAACTTGAAGTCCATAGATACTTCGCACTCCCCTCTGCTGCTATAGCACAATTATCCATAGCGAATCTGCTGAAATCTGCAGTCGCGCTGCTATTTGAAAAGACAGCCGATGAAGTAAACGTAGACATGTCGAATACTACATCTGACAAGGCGAGAGACCCGCTTTGAAGTTTCCATTGGCTTCCGCCGCTATAAGGAGTTATAGTTGCCCTGTCGGAAGGGTTTTCTCCGGCGATGACGACATCGCCGTTAATAGCCAGACCGGATGCGGTATATGAACCTCCGGCAACAAGGAAATGAACTTTGGCCGTTATTCTGGAGTCGCTGATGTTCTGATCGGTCCTGAGTTCAACAGCATCTCCATCCGTAGCCTTGTTGTAGACCTGGCCGGCGATTGTGACATCCAGGCCGTCCTGATAAGCCTTGTAACGGTTTGTGGTGAAGGTCATGCCGGAGAAGATACCAAGGTTGTTCACGCTGGCCCTTGCCATGGGGACTGCCGCAGTGGCGGTTTTGGATGCATAACCGCAAGCGGTATTGCCAAGCGATGCTGTGAAATCCGTATAAGAATTGCCATCTATCCTATACCGCACAACGGCATAGTAGGTTTCACCTCTGGTGAGAGGAGAATTGTCGGCATTCTTGATGGTGAGTGTCTTGATTGTAGTGCCTTCACCGTCTCCAGTGCTGATGTTGCCATTATCCCTCATGCTCGTCTTGAGGCTTCCGGTCATATTCTTGCCCGAAGAGAGGGTGACGGAGAACACGTCGTCATAGTCTACCGTGAACTTTACAATCGCAAACGGGACTTTGAAATGAAGGGCCTTGTCAAGCGCATCTGACGATGCCACGATGACGGCAGCATCCGGATCAAATGTTCCTGCGACAGGAGTCTGGACTTCGGGGATATTGACGTTCATGTATCCCAGGAAATTGTTGCTGCCGTCAATCCAGCCTTCCATGCTGCAATTTGCCGCTGCCGAATAAGGATAAACGGCAAAGAACTTGGTAGCCCCGTCAGCGGCCATTCCGGTGAATGAAGTCGTTGCACCGTCTGTTGTAGCCTCAAACTGATGAGGTGTTGAAGGATCCACATCATCGAAGATGGCAATCTTGTCGCCGGTCTTCCACTTGATTGAAAGGCCGTCAAGAATGGTCTTTGTAGACTCGTCGTCATCCACTCCATCAAGGGAATGGGAAGCAGTGAAAGTCATGGGAACAAGGACAACCTCCTTTTCAGGAGTGTTGTCCGGTTCCTCAATCTTTTCCTCCAAACGGTTGCAGGCTACCGTGGCAAATACCAGCGACAGCACACCTAAAAGAATTATACTCTTTTTCATAATGCTGTTACCGTTTACCAGGAGACATTGCCTCCGTCTGTTAAACCTTCGATGTCGCTTCCAGTGCCTTTGGAGCAAATGGAGACCTCGATGTTCAATGTGAGAAGATCCACTGTTGGCGTGGCATATTCTTTCATATTCATAATATCTTTAAAGTTGCGGTCCGTAAAGTTCATAACCGGCGGCCAGGGTGAATTCACCGGTGGCTGTGTTTGCAGAAGCAATAGGGCTGGTTGCCGGGACCTCAATAGGTGTCATGCCTGCACTTGGAGTGCTGTCTGCAATTACCCACTTTGTAGGAGAGCTGTCAGACTTAGGAGCAAGTTCGCCATATGCTACGTTATCGGTAACATTGACCTTGCCCTCGTCCAGTGCTGTTTTGATACCGAAGAGTTTACCGTTGGCTTCGAAAGCCGTTCCGTCAGCCACCCATATAACATTCTTCACTGCAGTGGCCTTTCCGATGGTATTATGCTTGAAAATGCCTGAGTTGGCTGCGTTATAGAAGAGGTTATTCGAAATTTCAACTTCCATGTCTGCAACAGCGGTAGTTCCGGAATAGCCAAATACTGAGGTCTTGTAATTCGTCGCAGCTGTTCCGTATACATAATTGTTATTGAACACAAAAGATTTGTATACAGATATGCCGGCATATGTTTTCGTAATATTCACGATATTTGCATCCGCACCAACAATAAACCTATTGTTGACCAATTCTATGCTCTTGATACCATAGGCTGGAAAACTGCTGTTCGTGGATATCATAGAGGCGACAGTCTGGTTTACCACGCAGCCGTCCATGACAAATTCCGACATCGAATCTGACGTGTTTTTGTTCACGCCAAAGAAGTATGTCTTTCCTGTCATACCAAGTTCGAGGCCCTTCATATACAGCGCGCCTTCAGCCAGATTGAAGGTGTTTGTCATATTAACCTTAACATTGGCATCCTCATCGGACAACAAATAGGTAGAATTTTTAATCGTAGGATTGCTGGCGTTGCTGAAAGTACCGGTTCCTACAGCCTTCAGGAAATAGACGCCGCCGCCTTCCAGGGAATTCTTGTCAAGTGCAACGACAGCATTGTCTGCAGTCCACAGCGTAGCGTCACCGTTGGTGGCCTTGTTGATGGTCTTGCTGCCAATAGTGATATCGTTTCCGGCCTGGTAGAATGCATACCAGCTCCGCTCCGCAGGCACTGCGGACAGGCTGCCAAGGCTGAGAACACTCTTTCTGGCAAGCATGCTGTTGTCAATTACCGTAGCGGAAGTCCTCTCACCCATCATGGCGTCAGAGGTGGAGTAAGTGAGCTTGAATCCCGTGTAAGTGGAACTCTCTCCCAGATGACGGACAACTATGTAGTATACTCCCTTTGCCAGGGCGCTGTCGTCACTCTTTTTGAGGGTGACCTTCTTGAAAGTTGTCCCGGCACCGTTTGAAACACCACCGCCGGTGCTTACAAACACGCTTCCCGCGAATGGCCTTTCAGTATTTTCAACCGATACTTCAATAACATTATCCACATCCACATTCACCTTCAGGAGGGCGAATGCGGCCTTGAAGGCAAACTTGGCATCAAGGTCGGTGCTCTCTGCAACGTAGAGGGCTGCGGCAGGGTCAAAGCTGCCAAGTGTAGCTTCCTGGACAGGGGGAATGATTGCCGAGATGGGCTTGTCACCTTCTCCCAGGGATAATGCTGCACTGGAAGGGTACACGGCCACGAAGTTCGTAGCACTGCCGTCAACAGTACCTGTGAAGGAAGTAGTAGTACCTGCACTATTGGCAGTGAATAAGTTAAAAGTGGTGCCGATACAGTCAAAAACGGCGATTTCATCACCAGCCTCCCATTTAGCGGTTTTGCCGTCAGTGTCAAGGGCGACCTTGGTTCCGGCATCTTCTGCAGAAGCCTGGAAAGTCATGCTGACCTTTCCTGCTCCGACGGGAGTGGGTTCTTCAATAGTATTATCTATGGCAATCTCCTTTGCGCAGGAAACTGTAAGAACAGCAGCAGCGGCTGCAAGAGCAAAATAAATCTTTCTCATAACAGTATCCTCCGGCATTACCATATAAACTCAAGAGCATCTCCGAATGCATCAAGGTCGGAGAGCGGGAAATCATTGGACTCGCAAAGCGGGGCCTCGAGCTTCATTACCACGAGCTCGGAAACGGGTTCTGCATATATCTTTTTCATTCCGCAGGCCGATTAAGAGAACAATACACCGCCATTGATATCGATGCAGGCACCGGTGATATAGGAAGACTCGCTGCAGGCGAGGAAGGTTACGAGGTCGGCAACCTCGGTGGCTTCGCCTTCGCGGCGGAGGGGTGCCGTGTTGTGCAGGTTCTCACGTGCCGCGGGCTTGGTGAAGCGGTCATGGAAGGAGGTATTGATCATACCGGGAGCAAGGGCGTTTACGCGGATGCCCTGAGGACCGAGTTCCTTTGCCATGGCACGGGTGTGGCACAGTACGGCAGCCTTTGCGGTTGCATACATGGAAGCGCCGGGGCCGCCGCCGTCGCGTGCAGCCTGAGAGGAGAAGTTCACGATGGAGCCGCCTTCAGTCATGGCGGGAACGGCCTCGCGGGTGCAGAGGAAGGTGCTTCTCATGTTCACGTCCATGAGGAAGTCGTACCACTTCTCGTCCTGCTCAACGATGAGCTTACGGCCAACAATACCGCCGACTACGTTCACCAGCACATGGATAACCGGGCCGAAAGCCTTCTTGGCCTCGTCGAAGACGCGTTTTACGTCGGCAGCCTTAGTCATGTCTCCCTGGACGGCGATTGCTACTCCGCCATCCTTCTTGATCATTTCAAGTGTCTCTTTGGCATCGCCCTCATTGTCGAAATAGTTGAGGCATACCTTTGCTCCTTCAAGAGCGAGTTTAACAGAGATTGCACGGCCAAGGTCGCGTGCTCCGCCGGTAACAACGGCTACTTTTCCTTCAAGTCTTTTCATTGTCTGAATATTTTAAGGTTTTATTTGATTTTGTCTGCTTCGTGTTCGATTTTTCCTGCAAAGAGGAAAATGCTGATAATGCTCAGGGGTACCAGGGAGGCGCCCATGATGAAGAACGGCGTCCAGTTGTCACCGGCGGTGAGCATGGGGACAAAGAAGATGGAAAGGATGGTTCCGAGGGTTGCGGCAGCACCGCCAAGGCCCGCCAGGGAGCCAACCGACTTTCCGGTATAAATGTCACTGGGAAGAGTCTGGATATTGTTCATGGTGAACTGGTATCCGAAAAGGATCACGGCCATCACCAGCACTGCCGCCATCGCGTTGTGGATGAATGCCACGGCAATGAGCGAAGGCAGAAGGAGCGCTGCTCCCGTGAGGATGGAAGCCTTGCGGGAACGGTCCACGCTGACGCCCTTCCCTATCATGAAACTGGACATCCAGCCGCCGGCGATGGAGCCAAGCGCGGCGCCCACGTACGGAATCCACATGTGGGCTGCAAGGTCCTTTATGGACATCCCGTACTTCTGGTTCAGGTAGATGGGAAGCCAGGTCACGAACATCCACCAGATGGGGTCCAGGAAGAATCTGCCCAGGATGACGGCGTAGCTCTTGCGACGCCTGAGGATCTCTCCCCATGAGAGGCCCTTGTCATTCTTTACGCGGCATTCGGGCTGCCCGTTAATGATATAATCCTTCTCCTTGTCGGTAATCCAGGGATGCTCCTTGGGGCCCTTCTTGTTGATGATAAGCCAGGGAATGACCCAGATAGGAGCCATTACGCCGATGATGACGAAGGTCCACTTCCAACCGGCAATCGCATATACCAGCGCAATGATGATAGGGGCCAGGATGGCTCCCACCGATGCTCCGGCATTGAAAAGGCCCTGAGCCATGGCCCTCTCCTTCTGAGGGAACCATTCGGCATTGCTCTTGGCGGTTCCGGGCCAGGGGCCTGCAACGCCAAGTCCCAGTCCGGAGCGGAAACCCATGATGGACTTCACACCCGTTGCCAGGGACATCAGTATGTCGGAAAAGCCCCACAGCAGTGCCGATATGGCAAAGCCCCTGCGGGTGCCTATCTTGTCGTAAATCTTCCCTGAGAAGAGCTGCGAAAGGCCGTAAGCCACCATGAAGACCATGTTGATCTCTGCGAAGAGCTTCTTGGAAGCGGCGTTGAAAGCCTCCTCCGTGAGCCCCTCGCGGCTGATGAGCCCGAGGTCCTCGACGATCTTCTCCCACAGGATTCCCAGGATATTGCGGTCCAGGTAATTGATGATGGTCACAAGGACGATGAGCCCAAGCACCCACCAGCGCAGTCCTTTTATCTTCATACCGCCTACAGCTTAAGGAAGTCGGCCCTTACGGGAGAGAATGTGTCGATAAGGACGCCCGCCTCAAGGCAGATGCAGCCGTGAAGCTCGTCGGGAGCAACATAATAGCCGTCTCCCGCCGTCAGGATGCGTTTTTCATCGCCGATTGTAAGCTCGAACCTGCCGCTTACAACGTATGTAGCCTGGCTGTGATAGTGCTCGTGCATGGTGCCGACTGCACCCTTTTCAAAGACTACCTTCACCATCATGAGCTGGCCGTCGTAGGCCATGATCTGACGGGTAATTCCGGGGCCGGGATTCTCCCAGGGCATCTCGGAAGCAATCTGGAATGTTTCGCTTCTTGTTTTCATAATCGTATCAGTTATAGTTTACTTTTGCTTTCTCTGTGGGGCTCAGCGTGAGCGTCACGCTGTGGGAGCCGATGAAATCGTACCTCACGGTAATTCCGTTCTCATCGTCGGACAGGACGGTTACATTCTTGCAGGAATGCACCAGGTTTGCCGACTGCTCTATCTGAAGGTCATACTTGCCGTGAGTCTCCAGGCAGGAGGCGAACACATGGTTGCCAGCGCCCTTCTCCCTCAGGATGTACATGGGCTCGTTCCTCAGGTTGAAGTCCGGGTCCGATGCGCCGCTTCGGCAGAGATAGACCTCCGTCGCAGGGGTCGTTGCCGTGGAAACGGTATACATGCGGTAGCCGGTGAGCCAGGTGTAGGAAGTGACGCCATCACCGCCACGGGCCTTTGCCTCTGTCCAGATGTGCTGATAGCCGTTAGAAGTGCCCAGCGCCTCCATGGACGTGAGCGCCCTCTCATAAGGCACGGACAGGGAAATCATGTGTCCGTTGTAATGCAGCGGATAGTCATACTGGTGGGCCGATGAGCTCTCTGCCTTGAGCACGTCCATTATAAGCGGATACTCCAGGAAGGGGACATCGGCATACACGACGTAGCGGGTGAAGGCAACGCCGTCGTAGGCATTCTCCTCGCGGGCGGCAACCGCCTGCAGGCCGTCCTCGAAACTGTGCCAGAGCACCTCGGGGTGGTATTTCTGGGCCACACGCCACTTGCCGCCGAACATGTTCTTCCCGTCCACCACAAGCGTATTGTGGGCTATCGAACTCTTTGCCCAGGACTCGTTCTCATGGGTGTAATGGCCGTTGTACTTGGCCTCGATGTTAAGGAAGCGGGCGGCGCCGTAGTCGGTAAGCACTTCATTTCCGGCATCGTAATAAGCGATGGTAAGCTTGTCGAAATGGCCGTGGCTGAGGCCGTGGGAGGTTGCCTTGAAGGTAACGGCGCTGTTGAGCTTCTCATCCGAAGGACGCATGATGGCGAAAGCGCCTTCAGTGCCGTCCCCGCCGTCCCTGAGCCACATGCTCTTGAGCTTCAGGGGCTGTGTCTCCCCCTTTGCGATGGACTTTGCAACCGCAAATCCGGCGTCGGACACAAGCACCCTGTGCTGATACCTGTCCACCACAGAAAGAAGGCTCTTGTCCTCCGGATTCGCGCTGTAGGCTATATCAACTGCCGATATGAGCTCCTGCGCACTGTAGCCCTTCTCAAGGGCGTCGTTGAAGTGCATGAACTCTCCCTCATAAGCCATCTGAAGGAGGGCGTCTACGGCCTTGAGAAGGATGCCGTCCCGGTACTCGAAAATCTTAAGGTCAGGATTGTACACGTCGAGACACTGGGCAAATGTGACGAAAGGCCAGATGGCATACCTCAGGTAGTATGCGCCCTCCGTGAAATAGCCGTCCGGAGAGAAGAGGACATCCATCTGCTTGAGGAAGCCGCCTTCTCCGGAAAGGTCCGAGCCGTAAAGCGCCTTCTGAACAAGGCTGTCGTCCCCCATCACGATTCCTATCATTCCAACGCCCGCGCAGGCCCATGTGGCCCAGTTGTTAAGGTTGTTGAACATCTGGGTATTGGCCCTGTTGTGCGGAAGGCCGGTCATGATGAAGTCCGTATACGGGTAGAAGAACTCCTTCTCGATGGTGTTTCTCTCATCGGCAGTGAGGTAGTCGTAGATGCAGTCGTAAGCCACGGCGGTGTGCACCAGGAAGACGCTCTCGTTGAGGGTCTGCCAGAAAATGCGGCCCGGATTGCCGGAGAGCCCCAGCGGATGGAAATCCAGCGACGGGTAGAAGTCCACATAGGCAAGGAGGATTTCCTTCACCTTGCGGGCATATTTCTCGTCGGAAGTGAGCTGCCAGGCGATGGCCATGTTGTACATGTCGTAGTAGTTGAGCTTGTGCATCTCGTGGCTGTATCCGCCGCCTCCGTCCTTCGGCGTGGGAAGGCAGATTTCGCGCTCCACGGCGGCATCGGCCTCCTTGATGAGCTTGTCTGCCGATGCGTCGAAAAGAGGCAGTTTACCCCTCTGGGCACGAATTTCCTTCACGCCCTTGCCGGTGAGAAGCAGGCTGGGGTGATTGCCCTGGGGGGCCTGGGTACAGGCGCAGAGCGCCAGCATCAGAATGACTGAAAGTCTTTTCATAAATCTCTGTTTGAGAGGATTCTACCCGAATTTTTAAAAGTATTGCCCTTGACGGAAAGCTTCTCCCAGGGGGCGTCGTCCAGGCGGATGGAGTAGCCTCCGCGTCCGCTGCCGATGAAACTGTTTCCGCTTATCTCGAGGACCTGAGCGCCGATGATCTTCACCACCGAGCCGCGGACCTTGTTGCAGCAGTCGTCGAAGGTGCAGCCCTTCACGGTGACGTAAGGGCCGGCGGTGGATTCGTCGGAGCCGTTGCGTGCAATGTGTACCGGAATACCGAGTATGCGGTGGAAGGTGCAGTCCTTGATGAGGATGTCATCGGCATTGTATCTTCCCTTGTCTTCCGTTTCGCCGGCAAAGTTGACGGCGTCGCCGGAAAGGGCGTCGAAGGTGCAGCGCCTTATGGTCACGGTCTCTGCAAAAGTGCCTTTGAGGCCCCTTACGGGCACGAATCCGCTTTCTCCGCAGTTTTCGAAGATGCAGTCTTCAAGGGTGAGGGTGTAGGGCTCGATCATGTCGTCGGCAGTGGATACTATGCCGCGGGCGAGGCTCTTTCCGGGGGTGAGGACTCCGTTGAAGCGGATGCCATGCACGGTGAGGGAGCCGCCGTCGGCAATGGTTATCATGCACTCTGAACGGGAGCCGGCAAAGCGCACCTCAGGCTTTGCGCCGGGGGCGGCCTTGATTACGGTGGGGCAGTCTATCACCATGCCTTTGTCCAGAACGGTGAGGCCGTCCGGAAGGACTATCTCCTTGGTTTCGGCTGCGGTTTCAGTCGGCCTGAACCAGTATGCGCCCTTCCCTGCCCTGAGCTCTTCAAGCGAAGGCTCGGGAGTTGTCTGCCTTTCACTGACGGTATTGCCTGTCCATTCTGTGCCGATGGGAGCGAGCGTGCGCTCGAAATCCTCACCGGTATTGAATTCGATGGACTTGCAGGCCTCGAAAGTGTTCCCCTCAACCACCGTGCGCTTTACCTGCATATAGCGGTTGGGAAGGGAGTTGGGGACGCCGTACATAAGGGCGAGGGCAGAGAAAAAACGCTCTCCTGCAAGCCCCAGGAAGGTATTCGAACGCACAACCTGGTCTTCCCCTACTATCCTTATGCCGCCGGTGTTCCTCATGCCATGGCCGATGAAGAGATTCCCTTCGGCCACGTTCCTGTCTCCGTGCCTGAGGGCAAGGACGCCCTCGCACTCGTAGAATGCATTCCCGTAAATATGGTTTTCCGATGATTTCACGGACACCACCTCAACCTCTCCGTTGCACTTTTCGAAAAGGTTGTCGTGAAGCTGCGTGCGGGAATTCTGCATGCACTGCTGGGAGGTTCCGATGCGGATGGTCTCGGCCCCGTTGGAGCCGTACACGGGCCTGGGCCCGAACCAGTTATGGTCTATCTCGTGGTAGTTCTCGTCGCAGTCCGGATAGCTGAGCATCACGATGAGCGTAACGCCCAGGTTCTTCTTCCCCGTGAACGAGCAGTGGTCTACGCGGTTCTCCCTTCCGTAAAGATGGACATAGCTGTAGGAAACGTCCCTTCTGGAAGGATTGCAGTCCGATACCACCGTAGACGTGAGGCGGCAGCCCTTTGCCAGGGCGTCACCGTTCTTGAACTCAATCAGCGTCCCTTTGGAGGCGGTGCACCTGTCGAAGTGAAAGCCCTCTACAGTGAGCCCCTCCCCGTAAATCTTCAGGGCCGATGCTCCAGTAATGACCACTCCCCCGGGCGTTTCCGGCATAACGGTCACAGGGTTCTCCCTGGTGGCATGGCCTTCCCATTTGAGGATGACATCGGCATAGGTGCCGTCCTTTACCACAAGCGTGTCGCCGGGAGCGGCGCTTTCAAGCAGCGCTGCTATATCCTGCAGGCGTGCCGGCCCCTTTGCGCAGGAAGCCAGTACGATTGAAAATGCCAGAAGGGCCTTGAGTGTTCTTACCATTTTACGCCGCTGTTTGCAATTATTGCATCTATTTCAGGAGTATAGTCCTTCACCGCCGGCTTTTCAGACACGGTGGGAAGGGAAATGCCGCTCTGCTTGCCTCCGTAAATGACATTGTCCTCCCAGTGCATATAGGAATCGGGGGTGTCGATAACATTTACCGCCACGTATTTCTTTGCCGAATTCACTATTGTGTTACCCACGAAGGAGGAGTTCTCCGGAGCGCTGTCCTGGGTATCCCTGCCGGAATAGTTCACGGTGATGCCGTATGCACAGTCTACGAATACATTCTCCCGCACGACGGCATTTTTCACCGTCCAGTAGCCGTTGAGCTCGGCATACATCTCTCCCCTCACCAGGCACACTGCCGACTTGTATCCGTTTCCGGTAAGGTTCAGGAACACGTTCTTCTCTACCATGTGGTCTTCTCCGATTATGCGAACGCCGCCCACACCGGACTTGCCTGCGCTGCGGAAATAGTTCCCGCGCACGATGCAGCGGTTCCCGTGACGGAGCGTGAGGCTGCCTTCACCGCCCTCGAAAACATTGCCTTCGTAGACGTTGGCGCAGCTCTTGTTGGAGATGATTTCGGCAAGCTCGCCGTTCACGTTCCTGAAGTGGTTGCCGCTCACGGTGCAGCCGCCGTCGGACATGGAGAACGTGCTTGTACCTATGCGGATGGCCTCCTGGCCGTTGCGGGCTTTGCCCTTGTCGTCATAATGGGTATAGGGACGGCTGAAAAAATTGTCCTTGATGACATGCCCGGGGACTATTCCCTCCTCCATCCACACCACCATGAGGCAGCCCATGTTGCGCTTGTCTATGAAGCTGCAGCCGGAGACCTCGTTCTTTGTGCCGTAGATGGACACCCACTTGCTGTCCGTAGTGAAGTAGCCGCTTCCGGTGCCGTCTATCTTGCAGCCGCTCACACGGCAATTACTGCTTCCCTTGGAGAAGGTGATATGGGAGACCTTGGTATCGCTGTTCAGTTTGCTGAAGCAGAAGCCCTCCGCCACCAGGTAGCTTCCGGTGAGCTTGAGCTGGGATGCGCCCTTGAGGACTACGCCGCCGGGAGTCTGCGCCTTGAGGGTGATGGGAGCGCCCTCCTTGCCGGAGGCCTTGAAATTGAGCACGAGGTCTGTGTACTCCCCGTCCTGGAAGAGTATCACGTCTCCCGGCGCTGCAGACTTCAGGGCTGCCGTGAGGGCCGCAGTATCTCCCACGACGACGTCCTGGGTGTCCTGGCTGGCCGTACGGTGACTGTCAACGGGTGACGGGATTACAAAATGGTTCTGGCACCCCGCCGGGACGGCGAGGGCCAGAAACATTGACAGTAAAGTATTTATCATTCTATTCGAGGACATTAGACCAGTAGAGATCCACTTCTACATAACCGCCGGACTCGATGTTGGTGCCCGCACCGCTAACGCGTGTCATCGTGATGTCACGGATATACAGGAAACCAGTCTTGCGTACATCGGAGAGGCTGCCGGCCTTCCCCCCGTTTGTGGATACCCGGTCATAGCCGACGTACTGGATTCCAAGTACTCCGCCTTTCACCCAGTGCTGGTCCCAGCGGGGTGCGCTGGTGCCGTAGATTGCGGTGTTGACGTTGATGTCGGAAAGGGTTCCGGCTGCACAGTCTGCAACTATGGCTTCGTCAGAGATAGCTCCCATCATCACCACCGGAGTACCATAGAACGCAGGCAGTGCGGTGGAGAGGTCTGAAAGCCTGTGATTCTTGAGCTGGGAAGTAGAGTTCGCAGGGTTGTTGAACTGGAGCTGCGTATTGCTGGTAACGCTCATGAAAATATAAGGAGCACATGCATAGTACTCAGCCTCCTTGCCGGCAGCGATCTTGCTTCCGCCAATCACCAGTGCGTTACCGGAGCTCGTGCAGGCAGGGTCTACGGGACGGCTGCTCCACTCATCGGCAGACACTACCTTGCCTTCATCCAAGAGGAGGAATGCGTTTGCAGAGTCGAAATCGGTATAAAGTGCAGCGCCGCAGCCCTTTCCAAGCCTCAGGCCCTTGGTGTAGTAGAACGGGTACACGGTGATGGTGCCGCAGTCGAGCTCGTTTCCGCCGTTCCAGAGGGCCACGAGGGATACTTCCTTCTCAGCGGTGCCGGTGATGGTTGAAGGCACGATGAAGTGCGCGTCAACGTCCGTGGCCTCCTGGGTAAGGGAAACGGTGATGCCGTCCACCTTGAAACCCTCGACCGAGGCGAAGTTGGAGCCCTTGACGATGAGTTCCTTATTGAGGTAGAAGCTGGTGCCGTAGGCGGCATCGGCATTCTCTACAGATGCGAATACAGGGGCTGCAGGGCCGATTGGCGTGGTGTCCAGGGCAAAGCCGCTCACGATGGTCACCTTCTGTGCAGGGGTTCCATACACGGCGGTGAGGTCCCTGGACTGCACTGCGGGGCTCATAGCCTCAATTCCGGTAGGGATCTTGAGGGTGACGGCGGTAGCGCTCTGGTCGATTACCAGAAGGGCCGTCTCTCCCCAGGCGAAGCCGGAGGCAAGGTCCAGGTTCTCGCCGGTGAGGGCAATCTCGTCGCCCAGGACGGCATTTCCGCTCTGGGTATAGGCCGCGAAGACAGGGATGTTAAGGGCGAAGTACTCATCGGCAGTGACGTCGATGGTGCCGCCGCTCCAGGTGGCTGCAATGTCAACGCTCGTAACGGCTGCGGTTGCAGAGGGTACCGGCGGGATGGTGATTTTCACTGCATCGTCGGTAATGTCGCCGATGACAGCGTTCTGCCCGGCAACTGTGACCGCCGTTATCTGGGAGAGGTTCCTTCCGGAAATGGTTACCTCCTGGCCCACGGTTCCTTCCTTTGGCGCGAAGCCGGAGACAAGGGCGTCGGTCACGGGGACGGTCACGTAATAGTCATAGCGGAAGATGGAGGTCTCGCCGTCGGCATCGAACACCTTGAGGACCACCTTGTAAGGGTCGTCGTTCTGGGCGAAGGAGAGGGCGGGAATCTTGAACTTCAGCGTCTTGAATTCCTTGGAGACAATCTCTGCCTCAACATCGTCCACGGT
Source organism: Bacteroidales bacterium UBA4360 (assembly GCA_002393945.1). Taxonomy (GTDB): domain Bacteria; phylum Bacteroidota; class Bacteroidia; order Bacteroidales; family UBA932; genus Cryptobacteroides. The sequence continues at coordinate 15,206 of DGSO01000016.1, read as the reverse complement.
CACTTTGCTCACCAGCTCCAGGTTGAAGCCGTGGGCGGTGACCTCTGTGCCGATGAAGGCCCTCACGGCGCCGCTCTCATCGGCCGCGGGATCCAGTTTCTGCGTTGTAACGTCGATGGCCGGAGTGTTCACGGGGGTGGTTACGCCGTACTCCTGCTTGCACGATACGGCAAGTATCGCGGCAAAGGCCAGTATGTATGTCAGAGTCTTTTTCATATCCTACAGGTTCACTTTGGAATAATCGTAGTCATACTTCTGCCAGTAGCAGTCAAAGGTAACGGCCGAGGCGCCAAAGTTGGAGTTGTTGTACACTCCCCAGTCTATCTTCTTGAGGTGAAGCAGGCCCAGACGGCGGATGTTGGCCGCGCGGCTGTCGGGGTTGTAGCCGTTGTTGTTGTAGTAGGCAACCAGGATCACGGCGTCCAGCTTGTAGCCGGGATCGTCGGTGAGGGTGGCTGTCTGGTGGTCGCAGAAGGTGCTGGACTTTATGCCGCCTGCAAAGGAGGTGACGCTGATTCCGGCAATCTTGCTGCCCTCGACGTCAATGGGGAAGAGCTCCTCGTTGATGTTGTCGATCTGGTCGGCAAGGACCTTGTCGATGATGGCCTTTTCGGCTGCGTTGCTCTCGGAAAGAGGACGGAATGCAAGGATGGGGGTTCCGGGTATGTTGTCGTTGCCTCCTGGCACCCTGAAGTCGTTGGAAGGCGTACTGGTTGCGTCCACGAAGAAGTTCTTTATCTGGCCGTTGGAGTTGGCCGGGGAGTTGATCTGGAGGACGTTTCCGCTCACTGCAGAGAAGAAGAAGTACGGGACTACGCTGTTGTACATGTCGTCCGTGACCATGGCGGGATCAGGCTGGTTGCCGGACTTCCACTGCTTGCCGTGAAGCTCCATGGCAACGGGGTCGAGGTCTGTCTTCCACTTTGCGTTCTCGTAAAGCTTTCCGTTTTCGGGGCTGAAGAAAGAGGCGTATGAGTTATCGGCAACGCGGCCCTGGGCCCATCCCACGACGTTCTCCCAGAATTTCACATAGGGCACGAACACGGTGAAGGAAGGGGAAAGGGTTACGCTCTCGTTGCCGTTGAAGTACCAGGCCTTGAGTTCCACCACGGTCTCTCCGTCGGCAAAATTGCCGGCAGGGACGGTGAAGGTGACAGAGCTTGCACTGGGGAAGATGGGGGCTTCCCATTCGCCCACGGTGATGCGCTCCACGTTGTTCAAGTACTTGCCGGTGAGGGTGATGCTGCGTCCCACGGCGGTCTTTTCAAAGGTATAGGAGTCGAAGGTGGGCACGTAGCGGATTACCTTGATCGAAGGGGCGCCTTCAAGGGGAGTCTCCTTCTCTGCGCTTCCGTCAAAGTACCTGAGGGTGATCTTTGCGGTTTCGGCTTCGACGTAAGGGACCTTGACTATGAGCTCGTCTGCATTCCTGGTGACGATTTCGGCCTCATGGCTGGCGGTATATCCGTCGGCAGTGAAAAATACGGCAGTCGCCGATGCGAGGTTCTCGCCGTTGAGCATTATGTTGGCTCCCAGTTCGGCGCTTTCCTGAAGGAGGGAGGCGGTGATTGCGGGCACTGCAAAGGTGCAGGTGAAAGTGGCGTCGGAGACACCTTCGCCGGTGGGATTCACCAGCTTGAGCTTTCCGGAAGTCACGTCCTGGCCGATCTCGATCTTGAGGGCGGTGTCCGAAATCTTGGTGACGATGTCCACCTTTGTACTGCCGATATAGGCTGCAGTGACGTCCTGGAGGTATTCACCCGTCACGTCCACCACGGCGCCGGCAGGGGCCGACTGGGGAGAGAAGGATGTTACCACGGGGGCGTGCTCTACGGTCTCGTCCACGGTTATGACATCGCAGGCTGCAAACGCTGCGAGCGCTGTGAGTATGAGTATATACTTTTTCATGGCTTAATATCCTGGATTCTGTGCAACGTCCTTGTTGATGTTCTTCACGGAAATGGGGACCGGAAGGATGGTCTGCCACTTCTGGATGGGATTGACGGTATAGTCGTAATTACCGTAGAAGGGCTCGCTTGCGAAGAAGGAGTTCACCGTGGAGACGGCTGTGCCCCAGCGAAGAAGGTCGAACCACCACTGGTTCTCAAGGGCAAGTTCAAGGCGGCGCTCCTTGCGTACTGCCTCGCGGAACTCGTACTTGGCGGGAAGGTCGGCAAGGGTGTAGACCGGGATACCGGCCCTCTGGCGCACTGCGTTAAGAAGAGTGAGAGCCTGGTCTGAAGGACCGTTGAGCTCGTTGGAGACCTCGGCCCAGAGGAGCATCACGTCGGCAAGGCGGATGATGGGGAAGTCATTCTCCGCATCCCACTCGCTGGTCATGTTGGGGTCGATGAACTTGTTGCAGTAGCGGGCGTTGTTGGTGACGATCTGGCCCGTGGTGGCGTTGTAATAGCTTTCCTGGAGGGTTACGTCCTTGCGGAGGTCTCCGGGATTCTCATTGAACGCTGCGATGAGGTTGTCGGAGGGGAAGTTGTAGTGCTTGGGAGAGCCTATGGCAACATTCCCGCCGTTGTTGATGGGGGCGTAGAGCGTCGTGAAAGGAGAGCCTATGCCAAGGTTTCCGCTGCGGTAGCGCACTGCGAGAATGATTTCGGCATTGCACTCGTTGTCCGTTGCGAATATCCTGTTGAAGGGAACGAGGTCTGCGCCGGAAGAAGGGTTGCCGGATGCGTCAAGAACCTCTGAGAGGAGGTCGAGAGCCTTGGCATACTTGGCCTCGCCGGCCTTGTAGTGGGTTACATAAACCTTGGCGAGGAGGGCCTGTGCGGCGCGGAGATCGGCACGGCCCAGGGCGTTACCGGACTGCTTTTCGGGAAGGAGTTTGCCGTCCACGACGGCCTCGAGGTCCTGCTCGATGAGGGCGTAGACGTCCTCTTCGGAGGAGCGCTGGAGGTGACGGGCTTCATCGGCCCCCATCTTTGAGGTGACGATGAATGCGGGGCCCCAGAGGCGTACGATGTTGAAGTACATCCATGCGCGGAGGAAGCGGACCTCGCCCTCGAACTGGGCCTTCTTTGCGGGATCTTCCACCACTTCCAGGTTCGGAAGCACTGAATTCGCGCGGGAGATGACCTTGTAGCAGGCGTCCCAGTAGTCCTGAACCCAGGAATTGGCCGTCAGGATGGTTCCCTGGTCCAGCTGCTCGATGAGCTTGGAGTCTGCCGATGTGGACTGGTTCACCCTCATTCGGGCATTGTTGGAACGGAGCTCCGTTACCGCCCACTCGGAGTAGAGTACACCGTAAAGTGAATTGTATGCGCCTATGACGAGGTTCTCGACCGATTTGTCATCCTTCACGTATTCGTTTGAGACAACCTGCGAGAAGGGAACCTGATTCAGGTTGCAGGATACTGCAACAAGCGCTGCTATAGTGTAAAGTATCTTTTTCATGGCCGTTAGAATCTGATTTCAGCACCGAAGGTAACAGTGGAAGTAAGAGGGAAACCGCCCCTCTGGTAGCCCGAAATCATCGGGGAAGAGTACGCACCGCCGGTCATCCTGGATTCGGGGTTGATACCCTTGTAATCCTTGCTCCAGAGGTACAGGAGGTTGTTCCCTGAAACGTAGAGCCTGAGGCCCTTGAGGGCATTCTTCAGGTCTTTCTTGTTCAGTGTGTAACCGATGGTGGCATTCCTCAGGCACACGTAGGAGCCGTCCTGGAGGGGATAATCGGTAAGGAGGAGGTCATATCCGTACTTGCCGAAGGGGACCTTTCCGTTTCCGGGATAATCGGCACTGACCCAGCGGTCTTTGAGGTAGGCTGCGTTGTACTTGTGGGTCTCGTTGTAGTAGACGTCGCCGTTGAATACGGTGATGCCCTGGACGCCCTGGATGAGGAAGGAGATGTCCACCTTGCCGATGAGGAAGGTGTTGGTGATACCGTAGCTGAAGTCCGGATAGGGGTTGCCGAGGGTTACCCTGTCTTCGTCGGTGAGGGAACCGTCGCCGTTGGCGTCGACTATCCTGAGACCGCCGGGAACATCGGCAGCGAAGTGGGGATTGGCGCTGATTTCCTCGGTGGAGTTCCAGACGCCGTCCGTGCGGAAGCCGTAGTACTGGATGAGTGGCTCCCCTACCCTGGCGATGTAGTTCTCCGAACGTTCGCCCTGGGTGATGACCTGCTTCTCACCGCCGATTTCGAGGAGTTTGTTTCGGGTGAGGGAGAAGTTAAGGTTGGTCTCCCATTTGAAATTCCTGCGGTTGAAGTTGATGGTATTCAGCTGGAGCTCGATACCGGAGTTCCTCACGCGGCCGATGTTGTTCCAATACTTGGTGAAGCCGGTGAAGGACTGGGTGGGCTGCTCGAAGAGGAGGGCCCTGGTGATGGAGTAATAGGCATCGGCAGTGAGGGAGATACGGCCGTGGAAGAGGCCGAGGTCAAGGCCGCCGTTGAATTCGTCGGTCTGCTCCCAGGTGATGTCGGCATTGGCAAGGGTGGAGGAGGTGTTGGCTGCGCCGGGAACCAGGCTGCCGTTGCCTTCACCGGTGGCGTAATTCGCGCCTCCAAGCACTTCCAGTGCAGAATAGTACTGGACGTTGTTGTTGCCGGTAACGCCGTAGGATGCCCTGAGCTTGAGGTTGGAGAGGGTCTTGGCATAGGGTTTCATCCAGGGCTCCTCTGTAACCCTCCAGCCAAGGGAGATTGAAGGGAACCAGGCGTTTACGTTGTCCCCGAGGAAGAGGGACGAACGGTCAAGACGCACGGAGGCCGATGCGAGGTACCTGTCCTTGTAGCTGTATGTGGCACGTGCCAGCCAGGATTCGAGGACCTTGTCCGGATAGCGGAAGGTTCCGGTTCCTGCGCCGTTACCGTTGTTGTTTGCAGCAATCTCGAACACCGTTGCGGCATTGAGGGTGTGGATATCGTCAGTGGGGAAGCCGGAAGCCGTCATTGCAACCCTCTGTACGCGGGTTTTCTCTGCCGTGAAACCGGCAAGGAGGTTAAGCTTGTGGGCTCCCTTGGTGAGGTCGTAGGTGAGCGTGTTCTCGGAAAGGAGGTCTACATACAGCGTGCTGAAATAACTTGCCTCGGACGGGGTGCCGTCCTTGAGAGCATTGATGTTGGCATAGTTGTATGAAGGGGAGAAACGTACGTTGAGACCGTCGGATGTGCGGAACTTGAGGCCGGGGGCCAGGATAACCTCGAAGTAGGCGTTGGCAAGGGCGGAGAAGCTCTCACCGCTCCTTTCAGTGTTGGCCATGACGCTCTTGGGGTTGTTGTTGGCGCTGTTGAACGGGCTCACGTTCTTGTCCCAGATGGGGTTGCCGTACTCGTCGACACCGTTGGTAGGGGCCGATATGGAGTTGAAGTGTGAACCTCTTGCGAAGCCCGTGTAACCGCCTGTGAATGCGGTTGTCCAGGCATTGTGCTGTACCGGGAGGAAGGACGGGGTACGGTAGAAGTCGATGAAGTTGTTGCGGGGACGCTCCCACCTCTGGTAGTTGCCGGAGATGTTGTAGCCGAAGGTCACCCTGGGATGGAGCTCCGCGTCCAGACGGGTGCGGAAGCCAAGCTTCTCCACCTGGTTCTGGAGCATGATACCCTGGTCCCTCGTGTAGGAGGCCGATGTGTACTGCTTCGTCCTCTTGGAACCGCCACTTACGGAGAACTGCACGGAAGTGATGCCGGCTATGCTTCTGAGGGCCTCGCGCTGCCAGTCGGTGGAGCCGATGTTCTGCTCGATCCAGGCCGCAGCCCTGTCCTGGCCCTTCACGGCGGGGCCGCCCATGGACTCTTCTGCAATCTGGAGATTGAGATAGTCGGTGGCGGTGATCATGTCGTGAAGCTTGTATGCGTACTTGCCGCCCTGATATGCCTTGAGGGTGTAGGAGGGCTTTTCGGCATTGCCGGACTTGGTGGTAATCATTATGACGCCGTTGGCTGCACGGGAACCGTAAATAGCTGCAGAGGCGGCGTCCTTGAGGATTTCGATGGACTTGATGTCGTTGGCGTTCACGTTGGAGAGGCCTTCCGGCTCGGGGAAACCGTCAACTATCACAAGAGGGGCGCTGTCGGCAGAGATAGAGCCCGTGCCGCGGACCCTGATGGTGGGAGAGACGCCAACCTCGGAGGTGATGTTGTTGATGCTCAGACCGGCGATCTGGCCCTGCAGGGCGGTGGTGACGTCGGAGACGGGAAGGTCGATGAGGGATTCGCCGCCTATCTTGGCAACGGAACCGGTGAGGTGGGACTTGGCCTGGGTGCCGTAGCCCACTACAATTGCGTCATCGAGAAGGGTTGCATCCACTTCCATGACAACGTTGATGGTGCTCTGCTTTCCCACTGGCATTTCTACATCTGCAAAGCCGATGTAGGTGAAAACCAGCACGGAATTACTGCCCGCCACCTTGATGGAGTAACGGCCGTCGAGGTCTGTGCTTACACCGTTTGTGGTGCCTTTCTCAACGACGGAGACGCCGATGAGCGGCCCGCCCTGGTCAGAGACCACGCCGGTAACAGTCCTGGACTGCGCCATTGCCTGAAATGGCAGGACAAGCATAGCTGCCAAGGCAAGCACAATACATTTTGCTTTTGTGATCATATTGTTGGTATTAGTTGTTAGCATTTCGGGCGCTTCTTGGATAACCAATTTGGTTAACCAATCTACAAAAGACAAATATACAATCTTTTACCAACAATCCAAATATTATGACATAAAAAAACCGCGTGAAGGTTGATACTTCACGCGGCCTTTCAATATGCGGGGAAAATTACTTCTTTGCGAAGAATTCCTTTTCCTTACCCTCTTCGACGAGCTGCTCTACGAATACGTAGGCACCGGTCTTGGGGCTCTTTTCCATGCGGATAACCTTCACCATGTGCTTTGCACCGGCTTTTGCATCGAAGGTTGCAACTGCTTTCTTTGCCATAGTCTAAACGGTTTTACTTGATTTCACGGTGAATGGTGACCTTCTTCAGGAAGGGGTTGTACTTCTTGCGCTCGAGACGCTCAGGGGTGTTCTTCTTGTTCTTGGTGGTGATGTAACGGGACATACCGGGAACACCGCTGGCTTTCTGTTCTGTGCACTCCAGGATGACCTGCACCCTGTTACCTTTAGCTTTCTTTGCCATAGTCGTTAGGGTTTAAACAAGTGATACATAGCCCTTGTCCTGGGCCTTCTTGAGGGTGGCATCGAGACCGTTCTTCTCGATGATGCGCATACCCTTGGTGGTAACTTTGAGGGTGATGAAACGCTGCTCGGTCTCAGACCAGAACTTCTTGGTCTTGAGGTTGAGGGCGAAGTCACGCTTTGTGCGAAGCTTGGAATGGGCAACGTTGTTGCCGATCATTCTCTTGCGGCCGGTTATCTGACAAACCTTTGACATAATATTTTACTTTTTAATTGTTTCTAAAACTTTGTGCGGAGGAATCTCTTCCACCGGATGTTTGACGGGAAACTGCGGGACGCATCAGTTGAGAGCCAGATGATTGAAGGCGTTCCAACTATGTGGTCTTCCGGTACGAATCCCCAGTAGCGGGAATCCAGTGAATTGTGCCGGTTGTCACCCATCATAAAGTAATAGTCCTGCTTGAATGTATACTCGTGAGCGGGTTCTCCGTCTATGAGAATTTCGCCGTCCTTGACCTCAAGAGCGTTGTGCTCGTAGTCGCGGATGATGCGCTCATAGAAAGGGAGCGTGTCGGCATTGAGGGCCACTGTAGCGCCTTTTTCCGGGATCCAGAGGGGGCCGAAGTTATCGGCAGTCCAGCGGGTCTTTCCGGTGAAGGGGAAGATTGTGGCGTCCTGGCCGGCGGAGGGGAAGGTCTCTATGTTCCTGGTCACTGAAACTACGCTCCTCAGGGCTTCCACCTTTTCAAGCATCCCGTCGGTAAGGGGCATGGCCGGATAACCGGGGAGACGCGGGTCGAAGTAGAGCTCACTGAGGTTGAGTCCCAGCTCCTGCAGCTTCAGATTGTTGATCTTGGAGCCGCCTGTGACCACTTTGTAGGTGAACTGCCTGCCGGGATAGTCCGGTTCCTGCGTCCCGTTTACCCAAACCTTGCCGTCGCGCACCTCGAGGGTGTCTCCGGCAATTGCCACGCACCTCTTCACATAGTGGTCTTTCTTGTCCATAGGACGTGCGATGACGGGGCCGAACTGCCTGATGGTCTGTTCCCTGCCGTAAGTGCGCACCCAGGCGTAGTAATCGTCTGCCGGGCGGCGGGTAAGGACGGTGTCTCCGTTAGGAAAACCAAATACCACGACGTCTCCCCTTTCAACGCTCCTGAAGCCCTTGAGACGCTTGTAAGGTCTCTTTATGGCCTCTGAGTAGGACTCGTGACCGAATGCACGGTTGTGCGTGAAAGGTATGGTGAGCGGGGTCTCGGGAAGCCGGGGACCGTAGGTGAGTTTGGACACGAACAGGTGATCTCCGGTATAGAGAGTGCTCTCCATTGAGGAGGAAGGAATCTTGAAGGCCTGGAAGAAGAAGATGTTTATGAAAGTGACCACGACCACGGCGAAGATGATTGCATCCAGCCAGTCAAGCCACACATTGTGCTTCTCCCCTTCCTTGTACTCCTTTTTCCAGAAAAGCCACTTGACTTTCTTGGTGACGATGAGATCGAAGATGATCCCAAGGCCAAGGAGCCACCAGAAGTTTCCGAGCCAGATCACCCAGGCAATGTAGAGTACAGACCAGAATCCCAGCCTGACCCACTTGTTTGAGATGATCTCCTTCCAGCTCACGACTATAAATTTCAAAGAACTATTTTACGGATTCAACAATTGCGCGGAATGCTTCCGGATTGTTCATCGCGAGGTCTGCCAGAACTTTACGGTTAAGGCCGATGTTCTGCTTTGCAAGACGTCCCATAAGCTGGGAGTAAGTGAGGCCGTACTGGCGGGCAGCGGCGTTGATACGCTGAATCCACAGGGAGCGGAATTCGCGCTTCTTGGCCCTTCTGTCACGGTATGCATAGGTGAGACCTTTCTCGTAGGTGTTCTTTGCAACCGTCCAGACGTTCTTGCGGGAGAGGAAATTACCGCGGGTTCTGGAAAGAATCTTCTTGCGGCGTGCCCTTGAGGCAACAGAATTAACTGATCTAGGCATTGTTTTTACTCTTTTTGGACTACGTGGCTTATCACTGACTGTAAGCTCTTTCTGTACGTAAAATCCAGTTAAACATTAAAATTACATTACAAGAAGTTCCTTTACCCTCTTTACGTCGTCACCGGAAAGGATGGCGAAGTGGTCAAGGTTGCGTTTCTGCTTCTTGGTCTTCTTGGTGAGGATGTGGCTGTGATAAGCGTGCTTCCTCTTGATTTTTCCCGATCCGGTAAGCGTGAAGCGCTTTTTGGCACCGGAGTTGGTTTTAAGCTTTGCCATTGTGTTAAACAATTAATTAATTATACATTATAGTCGTCCGACTACTTTTTCTTTACAGGAGCTATCATGATGCTCATTCGCTTGCCTTCAAGCACGGGCATGTTCTCTGCGCGGCCAACCTCTTCGAGTTCCACTGCGAAGCGCAGGAGCTGCTTCTCACCCTGCTGGGCGAACATGATGGAGCGTCCGCGGAAGAAGATGGAGGCTTTCACCTTGGAGCCTTCTTCGAGGAACTCCCTTGCATGCTTGAGCTTGAACTGGAAATCGTGCTCGTCAGTGTTGGGGCCGAAACGGATTTCCTTGATGACAATCTTTGCAGCATTCGCTTTCATCTCCTTCGCCCTCTTGCGCTGCTGGTACAGATACTTCTGATAATCCAGAATCTTGCACACCGGAGGTTCTGCCTTGGCACTGATTTCCACCAGGTCCAGCTCCAGTTCCTGAGCCAGCTGAAGAGCCTTGGCCACAGGATAGATACCCTGCTCCGGAATGTTGTCTCCTACGAGACGGACTTCCGTAGCAGTGATTTCACGGTTGATGCGCAGGGCGTTTTCGTCCTGCTTCTGGCCTTGCTGCGGCTGGGGCTTGCGCCTCACGCCTGAAGGCATGGGTTTGAAAGGAGTTGCGATAGCTTTAATCCTTTAAAGGTTAATTTATTCTGCCAGTTCTTCTGCCACAGCACTACGGACATACTCCACAAACTGAGGCACGCTCATGGAACCCTGGTCATCAGCTCCACGGCGTACAGACACGGTTTCTTCCGCCTGTTCTTTTTCTCCTACGATAACCAGCAGCGGTATTCTCTTGAGGGATGTCTCGCGGATTCTCTTTCCAAGAGTTTCGTTACGGTCATCTACGGAGGCGCGAATTTCGGAAATATTCAGCAGATTTGCAACTTTTTTCGCATAATCTGCATATTTTTCGCTCACTGGCAGCACTTTAACCTGGTCGGGATGCAGCCAGAGAGGGAGATGGCCGGCGGTGTGCTCAAGGAGAACTGCCACGAATCTTTCCAGTGAACCGAAGGGTGCACGGTGAATCATGACGGGGCGCTTCTTGGTGCCGTCGGTGTCTACATATTCGAGTTCAAAGCGTTCGGGAAGGTTGTAATCGACCTGGATGGTTCCAAGCTGCCAGCTCCTGCCGATGGCGTCCTTCACCATGAAGTCCAGCTTGGGGCCGTAGAATGCGGCCTCGCCGGTCTCCACTACGTAAGGAAGGCCCTTCTTCTTGGCTGCATCGATGATGCCCTGTTCGGCCTTGTTCCAGTTTTCATCGGACCCGATGTACTTGGACGGGTTCTTGGGATCCCTGAGGGAGACCTGTGCGGTGAACTTGTCGAAGTGCAGGGTCTTGAAGACGTAGAGGATGAGGTCGATAACCTTTTCGAATTCCTCCTGGAGCTGGTCCTGGCGGCAGAAGAGGTGGGCGTCGTCCTGGGTGAAGCTGCGCACGCGGGTGAGGCCGTGGAGTTCGCCGCTCTGCTCATAGCGGTAGACGGTTCCGAACTCGGCAAAACGCAGGGGAAGGTCACGGTAGCTTCTGGGGGCGCTGCGGTAGATTTCGCAGTGGTGGGGGCAGTTCATGGGCTTGAGGAGGTATTCCTCGCCTTCCTGAGGGGTATGGATGGGCTGGAAGGAGTCCTTGCCGTACTTGGCGTAGTGGCCGGAGGTCACGTAGAGTTCCTTTCCGCCGATGTGGGGCGTAACAACGGGCAGATAGCCGTATTCGGCCTGCTTCTTTGCGAGGAAGGCCTGAAGGGTGTTGCGAAGGGCTGCACCGCGGGGAAGCCACAGGGGAAGGCCTGCTCCTACCCTCTGGGAGAAGGTGAAGAGCTCCATTTCCTTGCCGATCTTCCTGTGATCCCTCTTCTTGGCCTCTTCCAGGACCTGCAGATACTCTGTGAGCATGCTGGCCTTGGGGAAGGTGATGCCGTAGATACGGGTGAGCTGCTGGCGCTTTTCGTCGCCTCTCCAGTATGCACCGGCGAGGGAGAGCACCTTCACGGCCTTGATGACCTCGGTATTCTTGAGGTGCGGGCCGCGGCAGAGGTCTGTGAAATGACCGTTGGTGTAATAGGTTATGGTACCGTCTTCAAGTTCGGAGATGAGTTCCTGCTTGTACTGGTCGCCTTTTTCGGTGAAGTATTTCATGGCGTCGGCCTTGGAGACCTCGATGCGATGAAAATCCTCCTTGCCGCGGGCAAGTTCCAGCATCTTGTTTTCGATGGCCTTGAAGTCTGCGTCCGTAAGGGTGCGGCCGCCCATGTCCACGTCATAGTAGAAACCGTTTTCAATAGCCGGGCCGATGCCGAACTTAACGCCGGGGAACAGGGCCTCGAGCGCCTCTGCCATAAGGTGTGAGGAAGAGTGCCAGAAAACCCTCTTGGCCTCGTCGTCCTCCCACTTGAGAAGGCGGATCTCAACATTTTCCGTAATGGGGCGGGTTACGTCGATGGTGGTACCCTTCGAGGTTTCAGGCTCATCGGGCCTTTTGATGTTCACAGCCAGGATCTGCTCTGCAAGCCTGGGGCTGATGCTCATTGCCACGTCGTATCCGGTAACGCCGGACTCATACTGTCTCACACTCCCATCCGGGAACTTGATGTCAATCATAATCTTTTTGAGTTTATTACTTACAATGTCTTTCACTCGCTATTTTTGCAATAGCCTGCAAATATAGTAATATTTCCCGGATTATTGTTCCCCCACGCAGCTAAAGCGTGTCCCTGTTGCACGGCGGGGGCGTCGACATTTTTCCAAAATATACTTATATTTGTACAATCAACATCATCAAGCTATGAAACGTGCTATAACAATTATCATTTCCGTACTTGCAGTACTCATCATCTGCGGCATCAGCTGCACAAGGCTCATCGACAACTCCGAAGTTGGAATCAAGTTCAAGAAATTCTCGCTCACAGAGCAGGGAAAGCTTGAAACACAGCCCGTTAACGGTCTTGTCATCTACAATCCGCTTACGACCGCAATATTCACATATCCGGTGTATGTGCAGCGAGTGGATTATGCACCTTTCACGGTAACCACCAAGGACGCCGCCACCTTCTCCATGGACCCGGCCCTTGCATACATGCTCAACAGGGACAAGGCTGCCGATATCTTCACCAAGTACCGCAAGCCCCTCAGGGACATCGAGGCCGGTTACATGCGCACCTGCATATACGACGCCTACCGCATCACCGCCAACAACTACTCCTCCGACGAACTCATGGCCTCCCGTGCCAAGTTCGAGAGCGAGGTAAGGGCAATGCTGGACAATTCCCTTGGAACAGAAGGCTTTATCGTACAGGAATTCACCTCGCAGATAACCCCTCCGGAGTCACTCCGCCAGATGATTGACGCCAAGAACGCCGCCATCCAGAGCGCACTCCGTGCCGAAAACCAGGTCAAGGAAGCCGAGGCCAACGCAAAGATAGAAATCGCCAAGGCCGAAGGCGAAGCACGCGCCCTCAAGATCAAGGCCGACGGTGAAGCCTACTACAACCGCACCGTAGCCGCCTCCATCACCTCTCTCCTCGTCCAGCAGGACGCCATCGAGAAATGGGACGGCAAGCTTCCGCAGTACAGTGGCGGCGGTGCACTGCCCTTCATCAACCTGGGCAAATAGGCCCTACAGCCTCTCTTTGATCTGATACGAATTCCTGCCGGCGGCGCTGCGGGAGACCATCTCGCCGATAAAGCCGGCAAGGAACAGTATCACGCCAAGCACCAGAGCGACCAGCGCCAGGTAGAACAGCGGCTGGTCCGTGACTGCACGGTAGTGAAGGCCCCGGCCCTGCAGGACCAGTTTCTCCACGATGATCCATATCGTCATCACGAAGCCCACCAGGAACATGAGGATGCCGCTGGTGCCGAAAAAGTGCATCGGCTTGCCCCCGAAACGCGAGAGGAACCACAGGCTCATGAGGTCCAGGAGGCCGTTCACGAAGCGGTCTACCCCGAACTTTGACTTCCCGTACTTGCGTTTCTGATGGTGTACGGGCTTCTCCCCTATCTTCGAGAAGCCTGCGTTCTTGGCAAGGTACGGGATGTATCGGTGCATTTCCCCGTAGACCTCGATATTCTTCACAACCTCCTGCCGATAGGCCTTGAGACCGCAGTTCATGTCGTGCAGCTTGATGCCGGTCACGCGGCGGGCGGTGGCGTTGTAGAGCTTCGAGGGAAGGTTTTTCGTGAGTGCGTTGTCCTTGCGGTGCTGCTTCCATCCGGAGACCAGGTCATAGCCCTCCTCCCGGATCATGCGCACCATCTCCGGAATCTCCTCCGGAGAGTCCTGCAGATCGGCATCCATGGTGACGACAATCTCCCCTTCCGCCGCGGCAAAGCCCTCATACAGCGCTGCCGATTTTCCATAATTCCTACGGAAACGGATGCCCCTGACGTTATTCCTGGCACCCTCCTTGTCATTCCGAGCCTCCTCCTTGTCATTTCGAGCGAGCGAAGCGAGTCGAGAAATCTCATCCCATGACCCATCGGTAGAACCGTCATCGACAAAAATGATTTCGTAGCTAAAGTCCTTGAGGGCACGGTCTATCCAGGCCTTGAGTTCCGGGAGGGAATCGGCCTCGTTGTATAAAGGGATTATGATGGAAAGGTCCATATACTACTGATTGTCAGGTTCATTATCGTTGGAGGAAGGGCCGTCAAACAGCTTCTGGATGAATATATACCTGGACATGATGGCGCTGAGCACCGTCCCGTAAAGGAAGCAGTACAGCCACTGGAAGATGAAGGTGTAAAGGGGCAGTTTGTCCAGCATGGCGCCCGCCTGCTGCATATCGGCCGACGTCATCGACATAGCCTCCCCCACCTGCGCCAGCATGGTATCCATCGTCCCCTGCGGCATCTTCATTATTATAAGTGCCTGGGCCGATGCCAGCAGAAGGCCGCTCAGAAGCGCTGCCCTCCTGCCGAAGCGGTATGAGTCCGTTATCTTGATGCCTTCGTACTTGTCCCTCAGCAGCACCATGCGGTTCTTCATGAGAAGGATGCAGCCGAAGAACTCCACAGCCCACAGGATCATGGCCGCCGCCTGCGTCAGGAACACGTTCCCGGTAAGCGCCGCCGCCTCCTTCCCCGCCAGACAGCCGATTGACACCGCTCCGAAGAGCAGCCCGCTCACCGCCGCCTCATTCCACAGACTTGTATTGTCAAATGATTTCTTCATATCATGCAAATATACGAAAAATATAGAACTAACCGCCACATGACATGCTAAAGCACAGTCAATACATGGGGTTCCACCCCCTCATACACCCCCGCCGCTACGGGCTAGAAGTCTTTGCTCGTATGCGGACGTCTATTTTGCAAAGACACGCCCTACGCGAGGCGCCTGCAGGCGCCTGGATACCAATTTATGACGTCCAGATTGTCAATTTGGGGCATTTTGTCGATCTGCACGTCATTGATAACGGCGGGATTGACATTTTCGGCCATTTTTGTCG
>DGSO01000016.1:0-345 GCA_002393945.1 Bacteroidales bacterium UBA4360 | reverse complement strand
GTCGATCTGCACGTCGTTGATGACGTCTGCGGCCACGTTTTGGGGAGTATTTGTCACCTTGCGCGTCATTAATGACGGCGGGGGCCACGTTTGGAGGTGTTTTTGTCACCTTACGTGTTGTTAAAGCACACTTTTGGCCATAGGATGCTGATAATGTGCTTTAGCGGGGGTTGGGGGATAGGGTTAAAGCACACTTTAAGCCGTGGAACAGCAAAAACGTGCTTTAATGCTATATGTGATGAACGATAGCGTCATATCCACGGCTTGTGGATACATTCAAACCACCGTTTTGGTGCACAGAAGGGCGTTTTTGGTGGTTTGTGTCGTTTCCTGATTTTGGTTGAC
>DGSO01000022.1:6019-6618 GCA_002393945.1 Bacteroidales bacterium UBA4360 | reverse complement strand
AGTTTATCATATAGCTCTTTTCTGTCAGTTTCCGGCCGGACCTTGATCAGTGTGACCGTACTGCCGTAATTATCGAATGGCTGCCACTCGTCTTTGTAAACAGCAGCATTGAGGAATATATCATAAGGCTTGATGACCGTACCTTTAAGGTCCTCCAATATGGCACCCACCACATAGCTGCTCCCAGTGATGTCAAGAGCTTCACCTACCGAAAGGCTGTGCTTTCTGGCAAAAGAGGCTGAAAGAATGGCATTGTTCGGAGCTGAAAGCACATCTGCTGAGCCTTCCACAAAGCGAAACTGAGGACATATCTCAAAGAACTCCGGTTCTACGCCAACGCTTTCTGCCTCCGTATTCTCTCCCCGAATGACAGGATGTACCACTACATTGCACATCCTGGAAACGGACTCGATTTCCGGAATGTCCCCAATGGCATCAGGGAAACCGTATGTCAGCGCAGGGAATCCCGGTGTTCCAGGCACATAGACTCTTTCCCGGTCCGGATTCTCCCATGTCACGGCATATTGCTGCCATACATAGGAACCTATGATGATCACAAACGCCAGACTCACGGCGAGCCCCACCGCCTCGATGGCGGT
>DGSO01000022.1:2369-5974 GCA_002393945.1 Bacteroidales bacterium UBA4360 | reverse complement strand
CCGCCTCGATGGCGGTGTAGAGCTTATTGCGTGACAGGAATTTTAAATAACTTTTCATATCGGGCTTGACTTGAAGTCTACTATTGTCTATATTTGTAACGGACTAAAGATGGATTGTTATGAGTGAAGATTTGATGATTGTCCAAAATCTGATTTATGAGATTCGTGGGCAGAAAGTGATGCTGGATTTTGATCTGGCAAGGTTGTACCAAGTGGAAACCAAAGCACTTAACCAAGCGGTAAAGAGAAATGCAGAACGTTTTCCTTCCGATTTTATGTTTCGATTAACGGCCGAAGAAGTGCTAAACATGCGGTCACAAATTGTGACCGCATTGAAAAGAAACACTTCTGCGCCACCTTTTGCTTTTACCGAACAGGGCGTTGCCATGCTCGCAAGTGTGCTAAAAAGTCCTATCGCTGTAGCAGCGAGCATTTCTATCATGCGCGCATTCGTGCAGGTGCGGCAGTACCTGCTCACATCGGCCTCAATGTCTGCCGAACTAAATGAATTGCGCGCGAAGGTGGACCTTCTGGCCATGCAGCAGGAGGAGAACCTGGGGGCCGTGAACGACCTTTCGGAGGATGTCCGGCAGGACATCGACAACCTGTATCTGGCCATCGGCGAACTCTCTTCCCGCATGGAGGAGAAGAAGAACGAGCCACGGCGGAAGATTGGCTTCCAGCAGAATATGGAGGACTGAACTGTCATTCTGAGCACTATTTTGTCATTCTGAGCGCAGCGAAGAATCTATTCATTTTTCAATGAATCCACCGGATTGGCACGGGCGATGCGGAGGCAGTTGAGGACCACCACGCCAAGTACAATTGCCAGTACCAGCACCGTGCCGCCGATGAAATATAGCGGATTCAACGATACTTTTTCGGCAAACTGTTCCAGCCATTTGTGGGCCACGAAGTAGGCGGCGATGCAGGCGATAACGGCCATCACGGCGGACAGTTTCATGATGTCCTTGACGAACACGCTCAGGATGTCACTGGTAGTGGCACCGTTGATCTTTCGCACGGCCATTTCTTTCGACCTCCGGAGGCTCTCATCCTTGATGAAGCCAATCAATCCCAAGAGGGCAATCAGCAGGGAGAACACGGCTCCCAATGCCATGGTATTGCGCATCTTCTTGCTGTCGTCGTATGCCGCCCGCATCTGCTCTTCGTAAGAGATGATATTGATTTCACGGCCTTCCAGGGCTTTTTCCAGGGCGGCCTTTGTCATTCCGAGCGAAGTCGAGGGATCTACCTTGAAAAGCACATGTGGCATCCAGGAACTCATGCTGCCAATCTCCCCATAAAACAGGGCACTAGGCCGTTCGTCAACACCGGTGAGGTTGCCGATGATATAGCTCTTGTACACGCCGGAGATGGTGAAATAACTCCTCTCAGCATAGCGCGAATGGTCGTGCCCGGTGATGAACACCTGTTTGCCTACGGCGCCGTCGCTCCAGTCCGTAAACTCAGCCATCTTGTTCACAAACTTCTCGTCCACAACGATTTCAGAGGAATCCCGGGGCGCACGGCCTTCCAAAAACTCGATTCCCATGAGGTCGTAGAAACCGTCGGAGCACTCATACTGGTCGGCAATGTTGAAGAGTTCCCGGTCATCGTCCGGCAGATAGACGTTGTCGCCGTTGGAGCCGTTGAAAGGCAGGTTGTAAGCCGTTGCCACGCCGCTCACTTCCGGCAGGCTCTCCAGAGCGCGGACGGCACGGGTAACGGCCTGACGGTCACCGTCGAAGAGGCTGATATAGTAGAGGTTGTCGTAGTCATAGCCCGTATCGGCATGGGACACCTTCTGATACTGCCGGCCGATAATGAGCATCATCACCACCAGGAACACGTTGATGAGCACCTGGACACCCAGCAGACCGAGTTTCCAGTTGCGTGAGTTCTCGGTGTAGTTTTTCAGGGCGGCATAGGCCGGAATGCGCTGGTACAGTTCTGCAGGGACTACGATGGAAATGATGAGGACGAAGAGAATAACGGCCCAGATGGCCACGAAGCTCTGCGGCACCAGCAGCGTTGTGAACGGAACACCAAGCAGGTTTTCCACGATAGTCCTGCCTGTGAAAATGATAATGGCAGCCAGAGCCAAGGATAGGACGATATGAAGCAGCGCTTCCTTTGTCAGCATCCCGTAAATATGCTTTCCTTCAGCACCGTAGCACTTGCGAACGCCCACTTCCTTGGAGCGCTTCACCAGGGAGGAAATCACAATCAGGATGTAGTTCAACAGGGAGATCAGGATCAGCAGTGCCGCCACAATGGAGAGAAGGATAACCTGCTGACGCACCTCCGGAGCCGATGTGTGCATCTTGCTGAAGGGCTTCAGGAAGTACCGGAAGGTGGATCCCTGTGCCTCAATCATCGCCAGCGGCTGGTGCGCCTCCTGCATCTTGCGGATGGCATCGGCAAGGGTATTCGGGTCCACCCCGGGCATCAGTTTCACATAACCCTTGTAGCGGTCATTGCCGTTCCAGTTGTCGGTGCTCTGCTTGCCGTAGGTCTCCATCGACAACAGGATGTCGTAGTCCAGGCTGCCGTTCTTCGGAAAGTCTTCAAAAACGCCCTCGATGGTCAGTTTCAGCCCATCCATATCCGCATTGGCAATCTGTTTGCCGATGCACTCCTGCACGCCGCCCATCTTCTCCGCGAAGCTCCGGCTCACCATCACCGAGCCCCATTTCCCCAGCGCCTTCACCGGGTCGCCGGCCAGGATGGGCCTGTCGAAGACCTTGAAAAAGCAGGTATCGGCACAGACGAGCGTGGCACTCAGTTTGTTGCCGTCCTCATCCAGGTAGGTGTCTCCGTTGAAGACGAACGTGGTGCGGGTGCCGGCCTCCACGCCCGGGACCTCTTCCATGAAGCCCACGGCTACGGCGCCGCTCACCTGGCCATAATCCTTCTCCTCGCCTTGCATGGAGATCCAGGTGTTTATGTTATACACCCGGTCGATGTCCTTGTAAAAGCTGTCGTAACTCAGCTCAAAGAACACCTTGGCAATGAGCACGATGCCCACGGCCAGCCCGATGCCCAGGGAGAGGACTTTGATTAGAATATCTGAGTTTTTCTTCATATATTTGCAGAACCCAAAGGGTCTGCCCCTTGTATGATTTGTTTTCTAACTACACACTAATGAAAAGAATCTGCAAGGGGCATTCCCATATCTTAAAGTTCATTCTTTACATCTGAAACTATCTGACCGTCGAACAGGTCAATTGTCCTCTGTGCCTGTGCGGCATCCTTCTGGGAGTGAGTTACCATCACGATAGTGGTTCCCTCTGCATTGAGTTCCTTCAGCAGGTCCATCACTTCCTTGCCGTTCTTGGAGTCGAGGTTACCGGTAGGCTCATCCGCAAGAATCAGCTTCGGGCCTGCGACCACGGCACGAGCAATAGCGACGCGCTGCTGCTGACCGCCGGAGAGTTGCTGCGGGAAGTGCTGAGCGCGGTGGCTGATGGCCATGCGCTTCATTATTTCCGTCACTTTCTGCTTACGCTCTGCAGCGGAAATGTTCAAATAACGCAGAGGCAGTTCAATGTTCTCGTAAACGTTCAATTCATCGATGAGGTTGAAGCTCTGGAACACAAAGC
>DGSO01000022.1:2162-2324 GCA_002393945.1 Bacteroidales bacterium UBA4360 | reverse complement strand
TCTGGAACACAAAGCCGATGTTGCCTTTGCGGAACTTGGTGCGCTCTTTCTCCTTGAGGCCACCGACCTCGGTGCCAAGGAGTTCATAGCTGCCGCTGGTGGGATTGTCCAGCAGGCCCAGGATATTCAGCAAAGTTGATTTGCCGCAGCCCGAAGGGCCCA
>DGSO01000022.1:0-2111 GCA_002393945.1 Bacteroidales bacterium UBA4360 | reverse complement strand
CCCGAAGGGCCCATGATGGCGACAAATTCGCCGTCCTTGATTTCGAAGGAAACGCCGTTGAGGGCAGTGGTCTCGATTTCTTCCGTGCGGAAGACTTTGCAAAGGTTGGAAACTTTAATCATAATGAGTTGTTATTTAGTTGTTTATTCATTCTTTAACGATTCTACAGGATTCGCACTCGCCGCTCTCCAGCTCTTGAGCGTAACGACGGCCAGGGTAATGGCAGCAACGGCGAGCAGCGCCACGAGGAAGATCCATACCGGCACAGGAGCCTGATAGGCAAATCCCTTCCGCCAGGCGGTCATCAGCCAGTAGGCCATTGGCGCTGCGATTACGAAACTCGCGCCTGCCATGATAAGATACTTCCTGTTGATCATCTGTAAGATGCTGCCCACAGTAGCGCCATTCACACGCCTTACGGCAATCTCTTTGCGGATGAACTGCGTCTCAAAGAACACCAGGCCGATGATACCGATGATGGCAATCAGCAGGGCCACAAGGGAAGCGATGGTGATAAGTTTACCCAGCGACTGTTCGCTCTGGTACATGTTCTCAATCCATTCGTCCAGATGCCGAACGGCCACCTGGTCAGGCTCACGGGTGGGGTCAAAGGCACAGACCGCATCTTTGATATAGTCCGAAACCTCCTTAAAACTGGCGCCGGGAGCCGTCTTCACATACATAACGCTGAAGTTCCTCCATTGCGTCTTTCCCCAGTTCAGCAGTACCAGAGGCCCCATCGGATGCTGCAAGCTCTTGAAGTTGAAGTCATTTACGATGCCTACAATCTCGGTATCGTCCACATGGCCACCTACCTGGCTACCCACGTGATACTGCGGAAAAATTTGGATAAAGGTCTCGTTGGCGATGAAGCATCCTGTCTCGCTCTGATTATCAGACTCCTGAAAATCCCGTCCGTCTACTATCTGCAGACCGAAGAATCTCACAAAGTCGTCTGTCACCGGCAGCACTTCCATGAATATCTGTTTCCCGTCATCGCCGGTGCGTCCCCAGCCCATCTTCTGGTCAGAGACAAGCGGGCTGTCGGCAAAGGTAACATCTGTGATGAACGGATTCTGCAACAGTTTGTCCTTCAGCGGCTCATGTGCGGCACCAGCATTATAGCCGCACCAGACCTGCAGGATATTCTCCTGCGGAAAACCCATGTCCTTGTTCATCATGAACTTGGTCTGCACACTTACGTACAGCGCCATCAGGATAAAGAGGAACGACAGCACAAACTGGAGGCCTACCAGGACATTGCGTAGCGTCTTACCTTTCATGCTCATCGCGTAGGAACCCTTCAGCACAAGCGCGGCAGGCTGAGCTGTGGAATAGAGTGCCGGAGCAATTCCGGCAATCACGGCAGAGAGCAAGGCGATGCCCAGCATCAGAATCAGGATGCCGATATTATCCTTCAGCGCGATACTATCTGAGACATACGATGCCCAGGACGTTCCGGCGATGACATGCATGATGAGCGCTGCAATGGCGAAAGCCACCAAAGCAATCAATCCGGCATGCATCAGTTGGCGTCCGATCAAGGAGCCCCGGCTCTCTCCAAGCACTTTCCGAGTGTTGATGTTCTTGATGCGGAATGGAATCTCAGCAAAAGCGAAATTGATGAAGTTAATAATGGCGATGAGGATCAGTAGGATAGCGATTGCCGCCAAAGAAATCGTAATGGACTTGTTGGCGCTGGCGATATTTGCCCGAACGTCTCGCTCAAAGTGGGCGTCATGCAAGTTGCTGAGACGGAATCCTTTGCGATACTTTGCAATCTCTTCATCAGAGGATCCTTCAAATAAATCCGGCGCCAGTGCATCCAGAATGGCGGATTCGGTTTCCCGAACTTGGGCGGGGTTATACAGTTTGAGGTAAGCCGAAAAAGACCATTCGTTTCCTTCGTGCAAGAACCAGTCTCCCATATTCGCAATGATGCCGTAGTGCATGCTATAGTTGCGGGGCGTATTTTTGAAAACGCCGATGATGCGGTACTGGTCGCTGTCTCCTGTCAAAAGCAATTTGCCCACGGCGCTCTCTTCACCAAAAATCATCTGGGCAAAGGCCTCATTGAGAATAGCCGTTCCTCTGGTAGTAAACTCCTTTGC